>CAVPQA010000028.1:0-77301 GCA_963707175.1 uncultured Alphaproteobacteria bacterium | reverse complement strand
GGCAATCATCTCGGGGGTCTGGCGCTGCGACCGGCATCGGCTGCGCGGCGGCGCGCTCTATGGCGGCGAGCATGTCGCCTTTAGTGACGCGGCCGTCTTTGCCGGTGCCCGGCACGGCGGCTGCGTCCATGCCGGACTCGGCCGCGATCCTGCGGACCGATGGGGCGAGCGGCGTGTCGGCGGGGGGCGCCTTGGAGGGCGTGGCTGACGGCGCGGCACTCGAGGCCGGCTGGGAGGCTACCTTCCGCGGCGGCTCGGTTTTGCCATCGGCTTTGGCCTCAACCTTGGCGGCGGGCGCCGCGCCGGCGCCTTCCTTGATCTGGCCGAGCAGCGCGCCGACCGCGACGGTGTCGCCATCCTTCGCGGCGATGTCGCCGAGCACGCCGGCTGCCGGCGCCGGTACCTCGATCGTCACCTTATCGGTCTCAAGCTCGACCAGCGGCTCGTCGACAGCGACCGCGTCGCCCGGTTTTTTGAACCACTTGCCGATGGTGGCTTCGGCGACCAATTCGCCGAGGGTGGGAACGCGGATTTCAGCCATGATATCCCCTTCGTCATGGCCGGTCTTGTCCCGACCATTCACGCCCTTCAATTTATGACGCCGTCAAGGCGTGGATGCCCGGCACAAAGACCGCGCATGACGGCGCAGCAATTACTTCAACGCGTCGTCCAAAAACTGCTTGAGCTGCGCCAGATGCAGCGACATCTGCCCGACCGCGGTCGAAGCCGACGCCGGCCGCCCGGTATAGCGCGCGCGCCGGTGCTTCGCCCTCGATCTGGTTGAGGACCCATTGCAGGAAAATGTCGACGAAGACCCACGCGCCCATGTTGCGCGGCTCTTCCTGGCACCACACCATCTCGGCATTCTTGAAGCGCGACAGCTCCGCCATCAGCGCCTTGGTGGGGAACGGATAGAGCTGCTCGATGCGCAACAGATAAATGTCGTCGATGCCGCGTTTCTCGCGCTCCTCGTAGAGGTCGTAATAGACTTTGCCGGTGCAGAGCACGACGCGGCGAATCTTGTCGTCGGGCACAAGCTTGATCACCCCCACCACGCCCTCCCCCGCTTGCGGCGGAGAGTCAAGGAGGTCTGTGCGTCGTCCCACAGCAGGCGGTGGAACGTCGTGGCCGGCCCCATGTCGTCGAGCCGGGACACGGCGCGACGATGACGCAGCAGCGATTTCGGCGTCATCAGGATCAGCGGCTTGCGGAAGTCGCGATGGAGCTGCCGGCGCAGGATGTGGAAATAGTTCGCCGGCGTGGTGCAATTCGCCACCTGCATGTTGTCTTCGGCGCACATCTGCAGGTAGCGCTCGAGCCGCGCCGAGGAGTGTTCCGGCCCCTGCCCTTCGTAGCCGTGCGGCAACAGACAGACGAGGCCCGACATGCGCAGCCATTTGCGCTCGCCCGATGAGATGAATTGATCGAACAGCACCTGAGCGCCGTTGGCGAAGTCGCCGAACTGCGCTTCCCACAGCGTCAGCGCGTTGGGCTCGGCGAGCGAATAGCCGTATTCGAAGCCGAGCACAGCCTCTTCGGACAGCATCGAGTTGATGACCTCGTAGCGCGCCTGGCCGTCGCCCAGATTGTTGAACGGCGTGTAGCGCTCCTCGGTTTCCTGGTCGATCAGCACGGAATGCCGCTGCGAGAACGTGCCGCGCTCGGAATCCTGCCCGGACAGGCGCACGCGATGACCTTCGAGCAAGAGCGAGCAGAAGGCCAGCGCCTCGCCGGTCGCCCAGTCGATGCCGGCGCCGGTCTCGATCGATTTGCGCCGGTGTTCCATGAACCGGCGCGAGCGTCTTATGCAGATGATAGCCGGACGGCAGCGTAGTGATCTTCTCGGCGATATTTTTCAGCGTCGCGAGTTCGACGCCGGTCTGGCCGCGGCGTGGATCGTCGGCGTCGTGCACGCTCTTGAAGCCGGCCCAGCGGCCGTCGAGCCAGTCGGCCTTGTTGGCGCGATAGCTCTGCGCCGCCTCGAGCTCAGTATCGAGGCGGGCGCGCCAGTCGGCCTTCATCCGCTCGACTTCGCCGCCGGCAACCACGCCCTCCGCGGTGAGTTTCTTGCCGTAGATTTCGAGCGCCGTCGGGTGCGCCGCGATCGCCTTGTACATCAGCGGCTGCGTGAACGACGGCTCGTCGCCCTCGTTGTGGCCGTGGCGCCGGTAGCAGAACATGTCGATGACGACCGGCTTCTGGAATTTCTGCCGGAACTCGGTCGCGATCTTGGCCGCAAACACGACGGCTTCCGGATCGTCGCCGTTGACGTGGAAGATCGGCGCTTCGATCATCTTGGCGACGTCGGACGGATACGGCGACGAGCGCGAGTAGCGCGGGTTGGTGGTGAAGCCGATCTGATTGTTGACGATGAAATGCACCGAGCCGCCGGTGCGGTGGCCACGCAAGCCGGACAGGCCGAAGCATTCCGCGATTACGCCCTGGCCGGCGAACGAGGCGTCGCCGTAAATCAGAAGCGGCATCACCATGGTGCGGTCTTCTGGGGTGGCGCCGTGCTGATCCTGCTTGGCGCGCACTTTGCCAAGCACGACCGGATCGACGATTTCCAGATGCGACGGGTTGGCGGTGAGCGACAGGTGCACCTTGTTGTTGTCGAACTCGCGATCCGACGACGCGCCGAGATGATATTTGACGTCGCCCGAGCCCTCGACCTCGTTGGGCATCGAGGAGCCGCCCTTGAACTCGTGAAAGATGGCGCGGTGCGGCTTGGCCATGACCTGCGCCAGCACGTTGAGGCGGCCGCGATGCGGCATGCCTATGACGATTTCGCGCACCCCGAGCGCGCCGCCGCGCTTGATGATTTGTTCCAGCGCCGGAATCATCGCTTCGGCGCCGTCGAGCCCGAAGCGCTTGGTGCCGGTGAATTTCAGGTCGCAGAATTTTTCGAAACCTTCGGCCTCGACCAGCTTGTTGAGGATCGCACGCTTGCCCTCGCGGGTGAACGTGATCTCCTTGTCGGGCCCCTCGATGCGCTCCTGTATCCAGCGCTTCTGGCTACCATCGGACAGGTGCAAAAACTCGACGCCGAGCGTCTGGCAATAGGTGCGGCGCAGAATTGCAATGATCTCGCGCACCGTGCCGAATTCGAGCCCCAGGACCTTGTCGAGAAAGATCGCGCCGGTCCCAGTCGCCGTCGCCGAAGCCATAGCTCTGCGGCTCGAGTTCCTCCTCGCTCTTTGGCGGTTCGAGCCCGAGCGGATCGAGCTTGGCATAAAAATGCCCGCGCGCCCGATAAGCGCGGATGAGCATCAGCGCCCGGATCGAATCGCGGGTCGCGCGCTCGACTTCGGGGGCAGACAGAGCGATACCACGCGCCTGCGCCTGCTCCTGCTCCTTGATCTTGGCACCGGCGGCCTTGCCGGCCTCAGCCCAATCGCCGTCGAGAGCCCCGATCAGTTCGCCGCGCGGCAACGGCGGCCAGCCCGGCCGCTGCCAGGACGGCCCGTGGGCGTTTTCGGCAATATCGCGTGGCGCGTCCTTCAGACCGGCAAAGAACGCCTGCCATTGCGCGTCGACGGCCTGCGGATCGGCTTCAAAGCGAGCGTAAAGATCGTCGATATAGGAGGCGTTGCCGCCGTAAAGAAAGGAGCTGGTGGCGAAAGCTGCGTTCGCATCCTGACGTGACATTGGCGTTCCTTGCGCAAATACAGGCCGATAATCGTGCCCCAGGGGGAATGGCGAAGCACGACGAGAGAAAACCAGGAAATCCTGACCAACGCGTTTGCAAAACTCGAATCGGCCCGGCCCGGCGCAGGCGGTCTCTCTTGTACCCTATGTAGGGGCTGGATGCGGCAGCCAAAAGACAGAGCGCGTCAATCAGCCCTTCCAGATCTCCGCAAGGGTTTTCCCCAAGCGGGCCGGCGACGGCGACACTTTGATCCCGGCCGCCTCCATGGCGGCGATCTTGGATTCGGCGCCGCCCTTGCCGCCGGCGATGATGGCGCCGGCATGCCCCATGCGGCGGCCGGGCGGCGCGGTGCGCCCGGCGATAAAGCCAACCATCGGCTTTTTGCGGCCGCGTTTGGCCTCGTCGGTGAGGAAAGCCGCCGCATCCTCCTCCGAGGCGCCGCCGATTTCGCCGATCATGACGATCGCCTCGGTGGCCTTGTCGGCCAGCAGCATTTCCAGCACCTCGATGAAGTCGGTGCCCTTCACCGGGTCGCCGCCAATGCCGACCGCGGTGGTCTGACCGAGCCCTTCCTGCGTGGTCTGGAACACCGCCTCGTAGGTCAGGGTGCCTGAGCGCGATACGATACCGACCTTGCCGGGCCGGAAGATGTTGCCCGGCATGATGCCGATCTTGCACGCGCCGGCGGTCATCACGCCGGGACAATTCGGACCGATCAGCCGCGATTTCGCACCGGACAGCGCGCGCTTGACCTTGACCATGTCGGCGACCGGGATGCCCTCGGTGATGCAGACGATCAGCGGGATCTCGGCATCGATCGCCTCGCAGATCGCATCCGCCGCACCCGGCGGCGGCACGTAGATGACGCTGGCGTCGCAGCCGGTTTTTTCCTTCGCTTCGGCGACGGTATCGAATACCGGCAGGCCGAGATGCGTCACGCCGCCTTTGCCCGGCGACGTGCCGCCGACCATCTTGGTGCCATAGGCGATCGCCTGCTCGGAATGGAACGTACCGTTCTTGCCGGTAAAACCCTGGCAGATGACTCTGGTGTTCTTGTCGATCAGAATGGGCATCAGGTCGCCTCTTTCACCGCCTTGACAATCTTCTGCGCGGCGTCGTCGAGATCGTCGCCGGCGGTAACATTGAGATTTGACTTGGCGATGATTTCCTTGCCGAGTTCGACATTGGTGCCTTCGAGGCGAACCACCAAAGGCACGCGCAAGCCGACGTCCCTCACGGCGGCGACCACGCCCTCGGCGATGACATCGCATTTCATGATGCCGCCGAAGATGTTGACCAGGATGCCTTTGACGTTGGGGTCCGAGGTAATGATCTTGAATGCGGCCGCGACTTTGTCCTTGGTGGCGCTGCCGCCGACATCGAGGAAGTTGGCCGGTGCCATGCCATAGAGCTTGATGATGTCCATGGTCGCCATGGCGAGGCCGGCGCCGTTGACCATGCAGCCGATGGTGCCGTCGAGCGCCACGTAATTGAGTTCGTATTTCGACGCCTCGATTTCCTTCTCGTCCTCTTCGTGCAGATCGCGCAACGCCACGATATCGGGATGGCGGTAGAGCGCGTTGTCGTCGAAGCCGATCTTTGCATCGAGGCAGATCAGCTGATCGGATTTAGTGACGACCAGCGGATTGATCTCCAACAAACTCATGTCCTTGGCGAGGAATGCCGCATAGAGCTTCGGCAGCACGCTCTCGGCTTGTTTGGTCAGTTCGCCGCTCAAGCCCAGCGCGCGCGCGACACGGCGGGCGTGGTACGGCATGAATCCAGTCGCCGGGTCGATCGAAAAACTCAGGATTTTTTCCGGGCTCTTGTGGGCGACCTCTTCGATCTCCATGCCGCCCTCGGTCGAGGCGACGAAAGCAACGCGCGAGGTGGCGCGATCGACCAGCGCCGAGAGATAATATTCGCGGTCGATGGCCGAACCTTCCTCGATATAGAGGCGACGCACCTGCTTACCGTGCGGCCCGGTCTGATGCGTCACCAGCGTCGCGCCGAGAAGCCGCGTTGCCTCACGCTTCACATCGTCGATCGACTTGACGACCTTGACGCCGCCGGCTTTGCCGCGGCCGCCGGCGTGAATCTGTGCCTTCACCACCCAGACGGGACCACCGAGTTCCTTGGCGGCCTTTTCGGCTTCCTCCACGGAAAACGCCGCAATGCCGCGCGGCACCGGTACACCGAATCCGCGCAAAACCGCCTTGGCCTGGTATTCGTGGATGTTCATGAGAATGTGCCTGGATCAGCCGAGCCTCTATTCCGTCATCCTGAGAGGTGTGAGTGAAGCGAGCCCCGAAGGATGCGGCCGAGGCATTGAGGCCGTCGCCCTTCGAGGACCGCGCCACCGGCAGCCGCCTCAGGGTAACGGAATAATCACTTCCCCAGGTCCGGGGCGATCTTCTTGCAGGCGTCAACCAGCGCCTGCACGGACTGTGCCGATTTCTCGAACATGCCGCGCTCGGCGCTGTTGAGCTCGATCTCGACGATACGCTCGACGCCTTTCGCGCCGATGACGATCGGCACGCCGACGTAAAGATCCTTGATGCCGTATTCGCCATTGAGCCAGGCGGCGGCCGGCAGCACGCGCTTCTTGTCGCGCAGGTAGCTCTCCGCCATCGAGACGGCGGACGCCGCCGGCGCATAGAAGGCCGAGCCGGTCTTGAGCAGACTCACGATCTCGCCGCCGCCGTTGCGGGTGCGATCGACGATCTCGTCGATGCGCGCCGCGCTGGTCCAGCCCATCTTGACCAGATCGGGCAGCGGGATGCCGGCGACGGCCGAATAGCGCACCAGCGGCACCATGCTGTCGCCGTGGCCGCCCAGCACAAAGGCAGTGACGTCCTCGACCGAGACATTGAACTCGTCGGCGAGGAAATAGCGGAACCGTGCCGAATCGAGCACGCCCGCCATGCCGACCACCATGTGCTTGGGCAGCCCGCAGCACTTCTGCAGCGCCCACACCATGGCGTCGAGCGGATTGGTGATGCAGATGATGAAGGCGTTGGGCGCGTATTTCTTGATACCGGCGCCGACCTGCTCCATGACCTTGAGATTGATGCCAAGGAGATCGTCGCGGCTCATGCCCGGCTTGCGCGCCACGCCGGCGGTGACGATGCACACCGAGGCGCCTTCGATCGCCTCGTAGGAATTGGCCCCGACCAAGCGGGCGTCGAAGCCCTCGACCGGCGAGGCTTGGACGAGATCGAGCGCCTTGCCCTGCGGCACACCCTCCATGACGTCGAACAGGACGACGTCGCCGAGCTCTTTCAGACCGATCAACAGCGCCAGCGTCCCGCCGATCTGACCCGCACCAATGAGTGCAATCTTGTTTCGCGCCATGCGACAATTTTCCTTGATGGGAAAAGCAGAAAGGACCGCGGGCGGTGCTTAGACCTTTCGGCAGGCCCGTTCAAGCCGGTGTCCGCCACGTCGACGACTTGACGATCAATACCCCGCTCAGCGCTTGCGCCGGCCCAAATCCTGCAGGATTTCAAGCTGGATCTGCTGGATTTCCGCAAGCCGCTCCCATTGTCGATTCAGCAGGTGATCGATTTTTTCGTGCAGATGGCGGATCTCAAGTTCTGCCTTCAGATTCACCCGAAAATCGTTCTCCGAGCGCAGCCGGTCCTTCGCCTCCTGGCGGTTCTGACTCATCATGATGATCGGAGCCTGGATGGCTGCGAGACACGACAGCACGAGATTGAGCAGGATGAAAGGATAGGGATCGAACACTTGGCGTGCCGCCACCCAGACGTTGAACCCCATCCAGACCACCAGGACGGCGAAGAAAATGCCGATGAAGGTCCAGCTGCCGCCGAAATCCGCTACCGTGTCGGCGACGCGCTCGCCCGGAGTGCGGCGGTGGTCCCAGGTCGTCTCGACGTCGCGGCTTATCGTCTCCTCACGCGCCAGGCTTTCGACGACCTCTTTTTCCAGTTCACTCAGCTCTCCGCGCTCGCGATCGAGCAGGTCGGCGACATAGCGGTTGCGATAGTCGCTGATGTGCCGGCTGCAAATCGCGTCGTCGGCGCCGAGGTTCGGATGCTCGGCGATAATCAGGCTGGCGATGGTGGGCCGCACGGCGCCAAAGCGCACCGGCTCTCGAGCCTCCTTAGTGCAGATTGCGCAGTGTGGTCGGGGGTGGCGATGCGATGCCGCGGCAGGCGGCGGGGGCGTGGCGGAAGTGTCGTCGGCCATTGCAAAGCTCCGATGAAAGGACGCCGTTAGAATTTTATCGCACCGCGCGCCGCTTCGCCCATTCCGCCGGTCAGGTCTCGGCAATGCCGGCGGACGAGCCGGTACCCAGCGAATGGGCAGCGCCGTGCGACTGCGACAGATAGGTTTGCGAACGCATCTCGATGAGGCGGGAAGCGGTGCGTCGGAATTCCTGAGCCTCAAAGCCCCGCTCGGCAGCATAGAGCGCGTCCGGCTCCGCGGCCGCGGAGGCAATCAATTTCATGTTCATGTCATAGAGCGTGTCGATGAGGATAATGAAACGCTTGGCGGCGTTGCGGGTGTCGAAATTCATAACCGGAATGCGGTCGAGAATGACGGTGTGGTATTGATGCGCGATGCGCAAGTAATCGGCGGCGGCAAGCGGCCGCTCGCACAGGTCGTGGAATGAAAAGCGGGCAACGCCGCGGGCGGCACGCGGCACGTGTATGCTGCGGCCCTTCAGCGGCAGCTCCTGGGGGCCGCCGCGCTGCCCGCCTGTCAGCCGCCGCCACGCGTCATCGAGCGCGGCCTCAGCCTTGGCGTCGGCCGGCACATACCACACCGGCATGCCGGCGAGCTTTTCCAGACGGAAGTCGATCCGGGCATCGAGCCGTACCACGTCCATGTGCCGTTCCAGCATGCCGATGAACGGCACGAACAGCGCACGGTTGAGCCCGTCCTTGTATAGATCGTCCGGCGGAACATTCGAGGTGGCGACCACGACCACGCCGCGCTCAAACATGACCGCAAACAAGCGGCCGAGAATCATCGCGTCCGCAATGTCGGTGACGTGAAACTCGTCGAAGCACAACAGCCAGGCTTCCTGCACGAGCTGCGCCGCCGCGAGCCGGATCGGATCCTGGCCGGCGTGCTCGCCGAGCTTCATCTGTTGGCGCAAGGCGTAGATACGCTCGTGAACATCGAGCATGAATTCGTGGAAATGCGCGCGTCGCTTGCGCGCCACCGGGCTCGCCTGAAAAAATAAATCCATCAGCATGGTCTTGCCGCGGCCGACTTCGCCGTGAATGTAGAGCCCCTTGATCGGCGGCAACGTGCTCGCGCTTTTGGCGAACAGCCAGCCGAGCGACGACGATTTCCGGGCAAGGCGATGCTCCAGGATGCGCGCTTCCAGGCGCGCCAGCCGCTCGACGACGTCAAGCTGCGCGGCATCGCGCTCAACCAGCTGTGCGGCGACACCCGCTTCGTATTGCGCTGTGATGGAGCTCGCCATATCCGGCACGACCCTTTTGCGGGCTTGATCTTTGCGGTTAACGGTTGTGGATTAAAGATGGCAGGAGGCAAACGCATAGCGGCGTTTTCGCGCAATACGCAAGCCCGCTTTCGGGCGCCAGCTGGCGAACATGGTCAAAGTTTGTAAGCCATGCGGATAAGCAACGCGCTCATGCTGCCCAATACTTCGCCTTGCCATACTCGAACGCCACACAACATGAGTGGTAAGATTCGATGCGCCGGCTGTTGCCGGCGTTTTCGTCTGGGAGGCTGCGACAAGGCGGGTTTCACGCGACGACAACGTCAGGAGACCCTGGAATGCTGGAAGTTCTTCCCGAAGGCGCCGTCATCCGCAAATTGTGGATCGGCGAAGCCGATCAATACGGCGATCATCTGCTCCGTCTCGATCCGCAAAGCCGGCGCAGCCGGTTCGGCGGCGCGGTTTCCGACGCCTACGTCGCCAACTACGCCAAACAGTCGCTGACGCTCGACGCCATCATGCACGGCTGCTTCATCGACGGCGTCCTGCGCGGCGCCGCCGAACTGCGGCCGCTCGGCGCGCACCGGCCGCGCCAGGCCGAAGCGGCGCTGAGCATCGAAAAACTCTGGCAGAGTCACGGCGTCGGCTCGGCGCTCTTGTCGCGTACTTTGTTGACCGCGCGCAACCGCGGCTTTCGCCTGCTGCACATGGCGTGCCTCGCCGAGAACGTGCGCATGCAGCAGCTTGCGCGCAAGTTCGATGCCGAGCTGTCGTTCGATTTCGGCAGCGTCATCGGCGAAGTGGAATCGTCGCGACCGACGCCACTGTCCTTGATGCGCGAGTGGGTGACCGACGGCCACGGTCTGGCGACGGCGATGCTGGAAATGCAATCGCGAATGCTGCGCGCGTAATGCTTGCGCCTGAAGCAAACAAACAGAGAAAGCGGAATCGCCGAAGCGATTCTGCTTTCTCTCGCCTGCCTCAATGCCAGCCAGGCTCGGCTTCGTGCGCCCATTCGTCGTCGACCGCCGAGTGGGCGCACTCAAGCGGATAATCGGCCTCGACCACGTAAGGACCGCCGCCGATCGAAGAGCGCGAGGAGAACAGCACGAAACGCGACACGCGGAACGACGTCGAGCGGTAATGTCCGCGCGCCGCGAGATATTCGGCGACCTGATAGCTCGATGAGTCGCGCAGCCGCGCCAGCGTCACATGCGGCGTATATTTGCGGCCCTCGGGCTCAAGCCCGAGGCGCTGCAACAGCCGTTCCTGCTCGGCCTGCAATTCCATCAGTTGCGGCACCTGCTTGACGGGGGCGACCAGCGCACGCGGCTTGCGGCCGCCGAATGACGAAAGCCCGTCGAGCCGTAATTCGAAGGCGCCTCGCTGCACCCTGCCGAGCAGGCTGGCGATGTCGCGGGCCAGCGCATCGTCGATGTCGCCGATGAAGCGCAGCGTGATGTGATAATTTTCCGGATCAATCCAGCGCGCCCCGGGCAGGCCGCCGCGCATGATCGCCAGCGATTCGGCTACGATCGAAGGAATCTCAAGACCGGTGAACAAGCGGGGCATGACAATTTGACTACATAGCGCCAACTTGGACGACGGCGAATCGCAACGAACTCACAATGGGGTGATCGCGCTTGCTGCGCAACCCTCACGATGGATGGAGCGCACGAACGCGCACGATCAGTTCCTCCACTTTAGGCAAAATACGATCGACAATGACGCCGACGCCGGCCGGATTGGGATGCATGCCGTCAGGCTGCGTCAGCTTCAGATCGCCGGCGACGCCGTCGAGAAAAAACGGATACAGCAGCGCCCCGTACTTTGCGGCGAGGCCGGGATAGATGGCCTCGAATGCCTTGCCGTAATCGGCGCCGAGATTCGGCGCGGCGCGCATGCCACACAATAAGACAGCGATGTGACGCGCCGTCAGACGTTGCAAAATCGTGTCGAGCGCATCGCGCGTGATCTGCGGCTTGATGCCGCGCAACATATCGTTGGCGCCGAGTTCGACGATAACCGCCGCGGTGCCCTGCGGCACCGACCAGTCGAGCCGGGCGAGCCCGTCCGACGAGGTATCGCCGGAAACCCCGGCATTGGCTACCTCGGCACCCATGCCTTTCGCGGTCAACGCCGCCTGCAGCCGCGGCACGAAGCCGTCCCTGTCGAGCAGGCCGTATCCGGCGGTGAGCGAATCGCCCAGCACGACGATCTTCACGGGCGGCGCGGCGCCCGTCGGCTGTGCCTGTGCCGCCGGGCCAATCCTCAGCGCCAGCGCCGCCACAATTGCGATCTGGCAGGCCACGCCCCGCCACCCATATGATCGGTCGCGCATTGATGGTGAGATGATTGCTGCTGAAGCTTTTGGGCCGCGCCAACGCATGAACGACATATCCGGGCTTTCCTCGGCAGGCGATGCGGTCGCACTGCGCGGCGTCAATCTTGCGTTCGGCCGCAGCGCCGCCCGCGTCCATGTCCTCCACGATATCGGGTTGCGTATAGCAAATGGTGAGGCCGTGGCGCTGCTCGGACCTTCGGGGTCAGGCAAGTCGACGCTGTTGATGGTTATGACCGGGCTGGAGCGGCCGGATGCGGGTTCCGTCGTCGTCGCCGGACAGGATCTGGGCGAGCTCGACGAGGACGGCTTGGCGCGCTTTCGCGGCATCCATGTCGGCATCGTGTTTCAGGCGTTTCATCTGATTCCGACCATGACGGCGCTGGAGAATGTCGCCGTGCCGCTCGAACTCGCCGGGGTCCGCGATGCGCTGCCGCGCGCCGAACGCGAGCTTGCCGCGGTCGGGCTGGCGACGCGGCTCAGCCACTATCCGGCCGAACTGTCGGGCGGCGAACAGCAGCGCGTCGCGATTGCGCGCGCGCTTGCGCCCAATCCGGCGATCGTCGTCGCCGACGAGCCGACCGGAAATCTCGACGAGTCGACCGGGCGCGAGATCATCGAGCTTTTGTTCCGCGGCCATCGCGAGCGCGGCACGACGCTCGTGCTGGTCACCCACGATACCGATCTCGCCGCGCGCTGCGACCGCGTGCTGCACATGCATTCGGGGCAGATCACGACCCGCGTCAGTGCAGGTGGACCGTGATGCCGGCCACTGCGCGCATTCCGCTGGCGTTCAAGGTCATCTTTACCGCCTACATGGCGGTGCAGCTGCCGGCATATTGGTACAATTACGGACCGACAAACTTTCTGTATTTCTGCGACGTGGCGTTGCTTCTCACATTCACTGGCGTCTGGATTGAGAACGCCCTGCTGATCTCGATGTGCTGCATCGGCATTGTGGTGCCGCAAGCCGTGTGGCTTGCGGATTTCTTGGCGCATCTTGCCGGTTTCAACCTCGTCGGCATGACCGGCTACATGTTCGACCCGGTATTTCCGCTGTGGCTGCGCCTGTTGTCGCTGTTTCATGGCTGGTTGCCGCTGCTGCTGCTGCTCTTTTTGGTCTGGCGCTTGGGTTATGACCGGCGCGCGTTCTGGGCGTGGACAACGGTGGCCTGGGCGCTGCTGCTGATTTGTTTCTTTTTCATGCCGCCGCCGATGCCAAATCCCGGTCTGACGCCGGTGAACATCAATTATGTATGGGGACCGAATGATCACGCCGCTCAGACGTGGGTGCCCGCCTATGTCTGGCTCGCCGGCTTGATCGCCGGGCTGCCGCTGATCGCATTCGCGCCGGTACACTTTTTGTTATCGCGCTTTGTGCCGAAGGCTGCCTGATGCTTGCTCCGACACTCGCATCACGGCCGAACCGCTTCACCGCGCTGCGTTTCGCCTGGCGCGATCTACGCGGCGGCGTGCGCGGCTTCGCCGTATTTGTCGCCTGCATCGCGCTCGGCGTTGCGGCGATCGCCGGCGTCGGCTCGGTCGCCGCGAATCTCGCCGACGGCATTGCCGATGCCGGGCAGATGACGCTTGGCGGCGATCTGGCCTTTTCACTGATTCAGCGGCAGGCGAGCGGTGTCGAGCGCGCTTTCCTTAATGCACACGGCATGGTGTCGACCGCCGCCACCTTGCGCGCGATGGCGCGCACGGCCGGCGGGCAGATGACGTTGATAGAACTAAAAGCGGTCGACAGCGCCTACCCGCTATTCGGGTCGCTCGTGACCGATCCCCATCTGTCGCTGCCTGCGTTGTTTGCAGAGAAGAACGGCGCGTTCGGCGCGGCCGCCGATCCGGCGCTGCTGGCGCGGCTCAATCTGAAGGTCGGCGACCGCGTCACCATCGGCAGCGCCATGGTCGAACTGCGCGCCGTGCTGGTCACTGAGCCCGACAAGCTCTCCGGCGGCATCGGTTTCGGGCCGCGCGTGCTGGTGAGCGACGCCGCTCTGCGGGCCAGCGGGCTGGTCCAACCGGGCAGCCTGGTGCGCTGGCAATACCGGCTCCGGCTGCCGGCCGGTGCGAACGACGCCGCTGTGGCGGCGCTGGACAAGGCGGCACAGGCGCAGTTTCCCGAGGCCGGCTGGGAAATCCGCACGCGCGACAAGGCCACGCCGCAGCTTGAACGCAATGTCGAACGCGTCACCGAATTTCTCACACTGGTCGCTCTGGCGACACTGTTGGTTGGCGGCGTCGGCGTGGCCAATGCGGTCGCGGCTCATCTTAATCGGAAGCGCGACGCCATCGGCACCATGAAGGCGCTCGGCGCCAGCGGCGGCAACGTGTTTGCGATCTATTGCACAGAGATCGTGCTGGTCGCGGCAATCGCCGCGGCGATCGGCGCGGGTCTCGGGGCAGTGCTGCCGTTCGCCATCGCCTCCTGGCTGAAGGCCGTCTTGCCGCTGCCGGTCGAGCCGGCATTGCACCCGGCGGTGCTGGCGCTGTCGTTCGGCTATGGACTGTTGACTGCGCTGGCCTTTGCGCTCTGGCCGCTGGGACGCGCTCACGATGTTTCAGTGTCGATGCTGTTCCGCGACCAGGTCGCCCCCGAGCGGTCGTGGCCGCGTCCGCGCTACGTCATCGCCACCGCCGCGGTTGTTGCCGCCTTTGCGGCGCTCGCCGTTGTCACCACCTCGCAGCATCGTATCGCCGCGATCTTCATGGCGGCGGCCGCCGTCATTCTGCTCGTACTGCGGGCGGCGGCGCTCTTAGCGATGTCGACCGCACGCCGTCTGCCGCGGCTGCGTTCGACCACGTTGCGGCTGGCGATCGCCAACATTCACCGGCCGGGCGCGCTCACGCCGACCGTCATGGTTTCGTTTGGGCTAGGCCTCGCGCTGCTCACCACCGTGATCGAAATCGACGGCAATCTGCATCGCGAATTCACCGCCGCACTTCCCGCCAAGGCGCCGTCGTTCTTTTTTCTGGACATTCCCTCCGCCGACGCCGAACGGTTTGACGCCTTCGTACAGGCGCAGGCGCCCGGCGCCAGCCTCGAACGCGTCCCGATGCTGCGCGGCCGCATCGTATCGGCAAACGGCGTCAAAGCCGACGATCTCAGGCCGGGGGCCGGATCGCGCTGGGTACTGCGCGGCGATCGCGGCATCACCTACGCGACCGCGGTACCGGCCGGTTCGCGCCTGGTTGCGGGTCAATGGTGGGACGCGAATTACTCCGGCGCGCCGCTGGTCTCGCTGGAGAGCAAGACGGCGCATAATCTCGATCTGAAAATCGGCGACACCATTACGGTCAATGTACTCGGCCGCACCATCACGGCGCGCATCGCCAATCTGCGCGCGGTTGACTGGGAAAACCTCGGCATCAATTTTGTCCTGGTGTTTTCGCCGGGTGCGTTCGCCGGTGCGCCGCACAGCGACATCGCGACGCTCACCTTCGCGGACGGCGGCACGCCCGCGGAGGAAGCTGCGATCGTCAAGGCGCTCGCCGGTGCGTTCCCGACCGTCACCGCGATCGGCGTCAAGGACGCGCTCACGACCCTCGATGCGCTGATCGGCAATCTGGTGCTGGCGCTGCGGGCGGCGAGCGCCGTGACGCTGTTAGCTGCGGCATTGGTGCTCGGCGGCGGGCTCGCCGCCAGCCAGCGCTTTCGCATCTACGACGCCGTCGTGCTGAAGACATATGGCGCAACCCGGTCGCGGCTGCTGACCGCCTACGCCGTCGAGTACTGCCTCGTCAGCCTCGCCGCCGTCCTGGTTGGCGTCGCCATCGGCACGCTCGCCGCCGGCCTGATTGTGACCCGGCTCATGGACTTTCCCTTTGCCTTCGTGGCGGCGCCGGCGGCTGGAGCGGCTGCCATTGCGCTTTTCGTCACACTCGTCCTCGGCCTCGCCGGCACGTTCGCCGCCCTGGGACGCAAGCCCGCGCAGGTGTTAAGGAATCTTTAGGCGCCCGCCGCGGCTCACGGCCGCATGAACAGTTCGTAACCCTGCCAAATTCGGCAGCTAAGCATCTGGCGCAACCGAGCCTTTCGCACTAGATTCCTGCCGCGTCTCTGGCGCTAAGCCGCCGGACGCCAAAACCCGGCCACGCCGGGGCAACCCAGAGGTATTCACATGTCCGATTTCGATCGGAATCTCACAGCCCGGTCCGGCTTCGGCACGGACCAGGTCGCGATCGATGCGGGTCTGCGCGCTTACATGATCCGCGTCTACAATTATATGGCGAGCGGCGTTGCCCTCACCGGCGTTGTATCGTGGCTGACCTATCAGGCGGCCGGAGGCGATGCCATTCAAGTCGCCGGTGGGCACATCACCGGCCTGACCAGTTTCGGACAAGCCGTATTCAGCGGTCCGCTGAGCCTTATCCTGCTGTTCGGCACGCTCGGGCTCGTGTTCTTCATGAGCTTTCGCATCAACCGGCTGCAGCCCAGCACGGCGCTGATGCTGTTCATGGTCTATGCCGGCCTGCTCGGACTGATGCTGTCGTCGATATTCCTGCAATATACGATGTCGTCGATCACCCGCACGTTCTTCATCTCGGCCGCCTCGTTCGGCGCGTTGAGCCTGTATGGCTATACGACGCAGCGCGACCTTTCGCCGATCGGCTCGTTCCTGATCATGGGACTGTTCGGCCTGATCCTGGCGATGCTGGTCAACGTTTTCCTCGGCAGCCAGGGCCTTGCCTTCGCCATCTCGGTGATCGGCGTGCTGATCTTCGCCGGCCTGACCGCGTGGGACACGCAGCGGATCAAGGAGATGTACAGCGCGATGGATGACGGCACCGTCGCCGGCCGCAAGGCGGTGATGGGTGCGTTGTCGCTCTATCTCGACTTCATCAACCTGTTCCTGTTCCTGCTGCGCTTCATGGGCAATCGCCGCTAAGCACGCTCGGATCGCAGGTTCAAGGGTTCACACCCCGGGCCATCGGCCCGGGGTGTTTTTTTGTCGCCCGCATGACGACGCTCAGGCCCTGCTCGGCTCCGGCCGCGCCCGAAGACAAAACAACGCGGCAAGTGCGGCAAGGCAGAGCGCCGCCGAAACATAAATGACCGACACGCCCATGGCGTCGAGCAACAGGCCGAACAGCAGCGGCGCGAACGCCTGCGCCGCCCGCGCCGGCGCGCCGAGCAGCCCGGTGCGCTCGCCGTAACCGTCCGGACCGAATACTGCGAGCGGGACGGTGCCGCGGGCAATCGTCAGCAAACCGTTACCCGCCCCATATAGCACCGCGAATGCGGTCGCCGCCGGTGGTCCGAGCAGCACCAGGACGGCCGCGCCGAGCGGATGCAGCGCCGCTGCGAAGCGGGCCGACACCAGAGGGTGACCGCGGCGCAACACCAGAAACTCGACAAGCCGCGCCGCAACCTGCGCCGGGCCGACCAGAGCCGCAGCCGCAATGGCCGCAAGCGGCGTCGCGCCGGCGCGTTCAAGCAGTTCCGGCAGATGCGCCGCCATCGCGCCGGTGACGAACCAAGCCGCAGCGAAAACAAAGGCGAGCAGAAGCATTTCCCTGTATGGCTTCCAGCCGATCCTATTCTGCGCGCTCCGAGGCGCGGGCCGCACAGCGTGCGCCGGGACCGGCAGCAGCAGATTGAGCGGCAGGCCGATGACGATGTTGAGCGCGGCCCAGACCAGCACCGTTTCACGCCAACCCAGCGTATCGTTGAGAAAGGTCGACAGCGGCCAGCTCACGGTCGAAGCGAAGCCGGCGAGGAGCGTAATGCCGGTGATGGGGCCGCGCGCGCCGGTGCCGTAAAGGGCGGTGAGCGCCGCAAAGGCGGCGTCATACAGACCAAGCGCCATGCCGAGACCGAGTACCACCCAGGCCAGGGCCAGCAGCACCACGCCATGCGCGGCCGCAAGAATGACCAGGCCGCTTGCCAGCACGAGATCCGACAGCGCCAGCACGCCGCGTCCGCCGTGCCGGTCGATGAGACGCCCGACCGCGGGCCCAGCGAAAGCGGCGATCAACAGCGCGCCAGAAAAGGCCCCGAATACCCAGGTGGACTGCACACCGATGCCGGCCGCGATGGGGCCAGCAAGAATGGCGGGCAAATAATAGCTCGACGCCCATGCCAAGGTTTGCGCGATGCCGAGTGTGGCGACGACGAAATGGCGCGATCGCTGCCCGCCCTGGGACTCGAGAGTCAAGGAATCGCCTTTCCGGCTCAGGCGGCGGCGCGCGGCCGAAGCCCAATTCAGATTTGCACCTTTACAGAATTTCCTGTGCCGCAGTAGTAGCCAACGTTACCGCCATCGGCCTGCGGCGCCGCGTGAGGGATATCGCGTCATGAATGACACGGCAGCGGCGCGACACGGCACCGTGATACGGCTGGCGGCGGCCGCCGATTTGGCCGCCATCACCCGCATCTATGCGTTCGCTGTCGAACATAGCACCGCGACATTCGAGATCGAGGCGCCGAACGAAGCCGAAATGGCCCGCCGCTATGCTGCGCTGGCCGCCAGGGGCTACCCTTATCTGGTCGCCGAACGCGGCAGGTCGATTGCGGGCTACGCTTATGCGGGCATCTACCGGGCGCGGCCGGCCTATCGCTGGAGCGTCGAGGACTCGATTTACATCGCGCCGGAATTCCAGCGTCAGGGTATCGGCTCCGCATTGCTGATGCGGCTTATCGCGGCGGCCGAAGCGCGAGGTTTCCGGCAAATGATCGCAGTGATCGGCGACTCGGCGCAGGCACCCTCAATCGCGGTGCACGCCAGAGCCGGCTTCGTCCATATTGGGACGCTGCGATCCGTCGGCTTCAAGCATGGCCGGTGGCTCGATACCGTGCTGATGCAGCGCCCGCTCGGCAGCGCCGATACGGCGCCGCCGTAACGCTCAGACCGCGACCAGCCGCACCGAGCGGTCGAGCGCGCCGAGCACGCGGTCGAGCTCCCTGCCGCGCCGCAAAATGAGACCGGTCGCCGTGATGACGCTGTAGGCGCCCTGCCGGCGCTCAAGCCGCGGGTTTTTCTCGATGCGGTAGATCGGGACCTCGCAGGCATGGCGAAACACGGAAAACACCGCCCGGTCTTTGAGAAAATCGATTGCGTAATCGCGCCACTCGCCAGCCGCGACCTTGCGGCCATAGAGGCTGAGAATTCGGTCAAGCTCGTGCCGGCTGAAGGTAACCTCGTTGGCGGAGGCGCGGACCTCGCCCCCGCGCCGGGGCGCCCCATCACGCTCGGCGCGATGGGGGCCCCATATCGCGCTCGGATCGATTTCGCCGATGTCCATACGGCGCCTCCTGTGTCATCTCGCTATCTTGCCAGCGTCTTTGAAGAGTCATGATCGCGCCTCGGCGGGGCCACCGCAAGGGCCGGGATGCCGCAAGCTTTTGGCGAAAGCGCCGGCTCCGGCCGGTGTGCCTATGGTCGCGCAACCGACAAGATGAGCGGTGCCGCGGCAACTTGGCTCGGTGAAATCACGGCTTCGTTAGGCGAATCATAATGGCGCCCTATTTCGGCCAACCACGCGCCGCGCTGACCTGCGAGACAGATGACCGTTGCCTCACGGCCCGGTTCGGCTCGTGTTTCGGATTCCTCAGCCCCCCAGCCCCCCGAAATGCGGTCGGACCGGGCCAGAGTTTTAGTCTACGCGTACGGTTCAATCCCCCTAATCTTGGCCGGCGTGACGCCGGCCTCTTTTTTTGCCGACAACGCGCCGGGGATGTCTTGCCGACAACGCTGGGGATGAGGAGCAGCGCCAAACGGCGCTATCGCCGGCTGCTGGCTGCCCGCGCGGCTTCATCGGCCGCTTGGCGACCGAACGTCGTGTAGGCGGCGCCCAGCACGATTCCAGGCTTCGCCCGCGTACCCTCTTGGACGATGATGGCAGCGGCATCGATCTTCCCGGTCTCGATCCTGTCGAGCGGTACGCTCCAGTTCGCATCGGCGCCGGCAATATCGCCGAGCTTGCGCCAAGCGCGCACGACGTTGTGATAGACGAGCGTATGACCGCGATTCTCGCCGTGGCCGACGGCGACCGAGATGGCGCGGGCAAGCGGGCAGAGCCAGACCTCGCCTTTGGTCTGCTTGCCCGGCGGCTCCTTCACGGTGACGGACAATTCCCCGCCCGCCGTCGAAGTCACAACGGCAAGCGACATGATGTCGGGATTGCGATCGGTTTCGACGATGGCGTGCGCGATGGCGGCGCGATCGCTGCCGACCACGTGCATACTGCCGTTGACCACGAGCTGCGGCGTGTAGACCTGCCGGTCGCCGCGGATCTCGGCGTAGGCACGCTGCCGGGCGGTATGTCCGGGCAGCGCAAGCGTGTCCTTCCAGCCCAGATAATCCCAGAGATCGATCGGCAGGCTGAGCGCGACGAGCGACGGATCCTTCGCCAGTTCGCCAAGCAGCCTATCGGCGGGCGGACAGGACGAGCAGCCTTGGCTGGTGAAGAGCTCGAGCAACGCCCGCGGTGCGGCACCGGCAAAGCCCGAGCTTGCGATCAAGGTACCGGCGATAAGGGATGCCGACGCGAGGCGGCGACGCAGCATTCCGAACTCCACCCCGCAGGCCCCCAGGACCCAAGCCGCAGCCTGCTACCAAAGCACAAGCCAAACTCTCAGGCTCAAGCCAAAGTGCAAGCCGATGTGACGATATCGTGACCTAACGCAAGACTGATATCGCGGGCCGGCCTCACTCGCCACTCAATTCGCGGTGAGCCGGGGCAAAACCAGAACCTACGCGCCGCGACAACCGATCGGCCAATCAGGCTGCGAGCTGACGCAGCACGTATTGCAGGATACCGCCGTTCTTGTAGTAATCGAGTTCATCGACCGTATCGATCCGGCAAATCAGCGGCACGCGCTTGAGGCCGCCGTCGGCAGCGACGATTTCGGCATAGAGCTTCTGATGCGGCTTGAGATCGCCGTGCAGGCCGCGGATCGTGACCTGCTCGTCACCCTTGAGCCCCAGCGTCTGCCAGGAGGTGCCCTCCTCGAAGACCAGCGGCACCACGCCCATGCCGACCAGATTCGAGCGATGGATACGCTCGAACGATTGCGCGATCACGGCGCGCACGCCGAGCAGGATCGCGCCCTTGGCGGCCCAGTCGCGCGACGAGCCGGTGCCGTATTCCTTGCCGGCAAACACCACCAGCGGCACGTGTTCGGACTTGTAGCGCATCGCCGCGTCGTACATCGTCATCCGCTCTTTCGACGGATAGTGAATGGTGTAGCCGCCTTCGACGCCCGGCAGCATCTGGTTCTTGATGCGGATATTGGCGAAGGTGCCGCGCATCATCACCTGATGATTGCCGCGCCGCGTGCCGTACTGGTTGAAGTCGCGCGGGCGCACCTGATGGTCGCGCAGGTACTCGCCGGCGGGGCTGTCTTCCTTGATCGAGCCGGCCGGCGAGATGTGATCGGTGGTGATCGAATCGAGGAACAGGCCAAGAATGCGCCCGTCGACGATATCTTCGATCGGCTGGCTGCGCTTCGGCATGTGTTCGAAATAGGGCGGGTTTTGTACGTAGGTGGACCGGTCGTCCCACTTGAAGGTCAGGCCACCCTTCACGGCGATCTTCCGCCAGTTGGCATCGCCCTTGAACACGTCGCCGTATTTCCTGGTGAACATCTGCTTGTTGATGCTCTTGCGGATCACGGCCGCGATCTCTTTGCTCGTCGGCCAGATATCGCGCAGATAGACCTTGCGGCCCTTCTGGTCGGTACCGAGCGGCGTCTTGGCGATATCGATCTGCATCGAGCCGGCGATCGCGTAGGCGACGACGAGCGGCGGCGACGCCAGGTAATTGGCGCGCACGTCGGCGTTGACGCGGCCTTCGAAATTGCGATTGCCGGACAGCACCGCGGCCGCCACCAGATCGTTCTTGTTGATCGCTTCGGAAATTTCCTCGGGCAGCGGACCCGAATTGCCGATGCAGGTGGTGCAACCGAAGCCGACCAGATTGAAGCCGAGTTGATCCAGATATTTCTGCAGTCCCGATTTCTCGTAATATTCCTCAACCACCTTCGAGCCCGGCGCGAGCGATGTCTTCACCCACGGCTTCACCGTAAGCCCTTTCTCCACCGCCTTCTTGGCAAGCAGGCCGGCAGCCATCATCACACTTGGATTCGAGGTGTTGGTGCACGAGGTGATCGCCGCGATGACGACGTCGCCGTGGCCGAGCGTGAAATCGCGGCCTTCGACCGACACGCGCTTGCTCATCTCGGCGGACTTATTGAACTCCTTGTCCATCGATTGGGCGAAACCGCTTTTGACTTCCTTGAGCGCAATGCGGTCCTGGGGGCGCTTCGGTCCCGCGAGCGATGGCTCGACCGATCCGAGTTCGAGCTTGAGCACCTCGGTGAACAACGGATCGGGCGTGTTCTTGGTGCGATACATGCCCTGCGCCTTGGCGTAGGCCTGAACCAGCGCGATCAGATCGGCGTGACGCCCGGTGTCGCGCAGATAGTGCAGCGTATCGTCGTCGATCGGAAAGAAGCCGCAGGTGGCGCCATATTCGGGCGACATGTTGCCGATCGTGGCGCGGTCGGCGATCGACAGCGACGCCAGCCCCGGCCCGAAATATTCGACGAATTTGCCGACCACGCCACGCTTGCGCAGCATCTGCGTCACGGTGAGAACGAGATCGGTCGCGGTGACGCCTTCCTTGAGCTTGCCGTTCAATCGGACGCCAATCACTTCGGGGAGCACCATCGAATAGGGCTGGCCGAGCATCGCGGCCTCGGCCTCGATGCCGCCGACGCCCCAGCCGAGCACGGAGAGGCCATTGACCATCGTGGTGTGCGAATCGGTGCCAACGAGCGTGTCCGGATAGGCGAGTTCGGTCGCGACGGTCTTGTCCTTGTCGGCAAACTCGATCTTGGCCTTCGTGCTCCAGACCGTGCGCGACAGATATTCGAGATTGACCTGATGGCAGATGCCGGTGCCGGGCGGCACCACGCGGAAATCCTCAAACGAGCTTTGCGCCCATTTCAGGAAGCGGTAGCGCTCCTGGTTCTGCTTGTACTCCTCTTCGACGTTTTTCTTGAACGAGTCCTTTATGCGCGAAGAAATTCACCGCCACCGAGTGATCGATGACGAGATCGACCGGCACCAGCGGATTGATCTTCTTCGGTTCGCCGCCGAGATGCTCCATGGCGTCGCGCATCGCCGCGAGGTCGACCACGGCCGGAACGCCGGTGAAATCCTGCATCAGCACCCGCGCCGGCCGGAACGCGATCTCGCGTTCCGACGTCTTGTTTTTGAGCCATTGCGCGACCGCCTGGATGTCCTCCTTGCTGACCGAGCGGCCGTCCTCGTTGCGCAGCAGATTTTCAAGCAAAACCTTGAGCGAAAACGGCAGCCTTGAAATGCCTTTAAGGCCGTTCCGCTCCGCGGCCGGCAGGCTGTAATACGCATAGGTCTTGGAGCCGACTTTGAGCGGCCGCAAACATTTGAAGCTGTCGAGCGAAGCCATGATTTTCTTCCTATCCTCGCCGGCCGGGCACCGGGGCAACTTGGGGAGCATATTTGCCGGAACGGACGCCAACGGACCGACGGCGACTGGGACGCGGCGGGCCGAGTGGCAGCCCGCGATCCGCGACCGGCTTATAAGGTCTTTTCCGCAAATGTGCCAGATCGGCAACGAATAGCCGCTATATCCACATGATTGCGGCTGCCCGGCCGCGCCAAGGACCCATTCATGCGGCTTTCCGCTGCGAATCTAGCCTGCCACCGCGGCGGCCGCGACGTATTCGACGGCATCGGCTTCGCCGTGGCGGGCGGTGAACTCTTGGCGATTACCGGCCGCAACGGCGCCGGCAAATCGTCCCTGTTGCGGACCGTCGCAGGACTGGTGCGGCTGTCCGCCGGCAAGCTCACTTTGGACGGCGGCGACGCTGAACTGACCATCGCCGAACAGGCGCACTACCTCGGCCACCAGGATGCGCTTAAGCCGTCACTCTCGGTCCGGGAAAACTTAAGCTTCTGGGCCGGATTTTTCGGGCAAAAGCCGGTCGCCATTGACGCCCCGATCGAGGCGGTCGGCCTCGACGCGCTAACCGACCTGCCGGCGGCCTATCTTTCAGCCGGCCAGCGCCGCCGGCTCTCGATCGCCCGGCTTTTGGCGGTGAAGCGGCCGATCTGGCTGCTGGACGAGCCGATGAGCACGCTCGACGCCGCCGCGCAGCAGCGGCTTGTCGGCTTCATGCGCGCGCATCTCGCCGATGGCGGGCTCATCCTTGCGGCCACGCACGGGCCGTTGGGCATGGGCGCGACGCAGGAGCTGCGGCTCGACCAGGCCGTTGCCGGAGCGCCGCAGTGAGCGAGCTTATCGCCCTTTTGGTCCGCGACATGCGCATCGCCGTACGCGTGGGCGGCGGGGCGCTGATGGGCGTGATGTTTTTTCTGGTCGTTGTCGTCATCGTGCCGTTTGCGGTGGGCCCCGATCTAGCGCTGCTCAAGCGCATCGGGCCGGCCATCCTGTGGCTCGCCGCCTTGCTGGCGAGTTTTTTGGCGCTCGACCGGCTGTTCGCCGCCGACCACGAGGACGGCTCCCTCGATCTCCTGCTGATGAGCCGCGCCCCGCTCGAACTCGTGGTCCTGGTCAAGGGACTGGCGCACTGGCTGACCACCGGGTTGCCGCTGATCGTCGCGGCGCCGCTTATCGGCCTCCTGCTCAATTTGGACGCCCAGTCGCAAGGGGCGCTGGTGCTCACACTGCTGGCTGGCACGCCGGCCCTGACCTTCATCGGGCTGATCGGTGCCGCCATCGCGGTGGCATTGCGCCGCGGCGGACTGCTGCTCGCCGTCCTCGTGCTGCCCCTGACAGTGCCTGTGCTTATCTTCGGCGTGGCTGCCGCCAACGCGAGGACGGCCGGACCGGCTCTGCTCGGTACGCCGTTCGCAGTCCTCTGTGCGCTGTCCCTGGCGAGCCTGGTTATCGGGCCGTTCGCTGCGGCGGCGGCGCTGCGGCAAGAGATCGAATAGGATGCCGGCGGAGCGCAACCCAAATGTCATGCAGATTTCCATGTGTCATGCAGATTTCCATGTGCCATGCAGAATTCGATGTCATGGAGATTTGAAGGCGCCGCGCGCGCTCGATCATTGTAATGCCACGCCCGGGTGCAGTAGGTAGCGGCTCATGAGTTTCCGCCCATGAATCCGATTGACCTCGCCAATCCGACGCGCTTCCTGGCCTTCGCCAATCGCGCCATTCCGTGGCTCGGCGGCGTGACGGTGATCGTGCTGGCATTCGGGCTTAGTCAGGCGATAAGCGCGCCGAACGACTATCAGCAGGGCGACACGGTCAAGATCATGTACCTTCACGTCCCCTCGGCATGGCTCGGAATGCTGGGCTGGGGCGTAATGACGCTGGCGGCGCTCGGCACCCTGGTCTGGCGCCATCCGCTCGCCGACGTCGCCGCCAAGGCCGCCGCGCCGATCGGCGCCGCCTTCACGCTGCTTTGCCTCGTGACCGGTTCGCTGTGGGGCAGGCCGGAATGGGGCACCTACTGGGTCTGGGACGCACGGCTCACCTCCGAACTGGTGCTGCTTTTGCTATATCTCGGCGTCATTGCGCTGTGGCGCACGGTGGAAGACCCCTCGCGCGCCGCACGCGCGGTCGCGATTCTCACGCTGGTCGGGGCGATCGATCTGCCGATTATCAAATTCTCCGTCGATTGGTGGAACACGCTGCATCAAGGTGCGTCGGTGTTTCGCCTTGGCGGGTCGACCATCTATCCAACAATGCTCATACCGTTGTTGATCATGGCGGTGGGTTTCACCCTTTTGTTCCTCACGCTGCATCTCGCCGCGATGCGCAACGAAATTCTGCGCCGCCGCGTGCGCACGCTGCGGCTGATGCAAGCGCGAGCCGCGAGCTGACGATGGAACATATGGAGCATATGCCGTTCATCGTCGGCTCCTATGCGGCCGCCACCGTGGTGATCGCCGCCTTGATCGCATGGGTGGCGCTCGATTTCCGCGCACAAAAGCGCGCGCTGACGGAGCTGGAAACGCGCGGCATGACGCGCCGCTCCTCCGGTGCCGCACGCCCGACAATGGAACAGGCAGGAGAGCAGGCGTGACCGCGGCCACCGGCGATATCGCCAAAGTCGGCTGGCGCCGGGTCGCCGTGCTGGTGCCGCTCGGCGTGTTTTTAGCTCTAGCGGTGCTGTTCTTTGTCGGACTGCGGTCGGGCGATCCGTCGATCCTGCCCTCGGCGCTGATCGGCCACCCGGCGCCCGACACCGTATTGCCGCCGATCGCCGGACTGGACCGCGACGGGCAGGCCGTCCCGGGGCTCGATCCGGCAAGCTTCAAGCGTACCGTCACGGTGGTCAACGTGTGGGCGTCATGGTGCATACCGTGCCATGATGAAGCGCCGCTGCTCATGCAGTTGGCGCAGGACAAACGTTTCCGGTTGGTCGGCATCAACTACAAGGACGATGCCGGCAATGCGCGGCGTTTTCTCGGCCGCTACGGCGATCCGTTCGTCGCAGCCGGAGCCGACCTGAGCGGCCGCTCGGCAATCGACTGGGGCGTCTACGGGGTGCCGGAGACGTTCGTCGTCGGCCGCGATGCGCGCATCGCCTTTAAGCTCGTCGGGCCGATCACGCCGGAAAATTTCGTCTCAACGCTCAAGCCGCAGATCGAAAAGGCGCTGGCGGCGAAATCCTGACCGTCACTCCCCCGCCTCGGCCGGTTCGACGGCGTAGCGTTTGAGCAGCGGCGTCTGCAGTGCCGCGAACACGAAGGTGAGCGGCGTCACGCCAAACACTTTGAAATCGACCCAGGCGTTGGTCGAGAAATTGCGCCAAACGATCTCGTTGAGCACAGCGAGCACGAAGAAATAGAGCGCCCAGCGCCAGGTGAGCTTGCGCCAACCTTCCTTGGTCAGGTGGAACAGTGAATCAAACACCACACCCAGCAACGGCTTGTTGAAAAACAGCCCGCCGAGCAGCACGGCGCCGAACAAGGCGTAAATGATGGTCGGCTTGACTTTGATGAACGTTGCATCGTGCAGGATGAGGGTAAGGCCGCCGAATACGACGACGATGACGGCGGTGACCACCGGCATGATCGGCAGATGGCGCGTCATCGCGTAGGACACGGCCAGCGCCGCCAGCACCGCCACCATAAAGGTCGCGGTGGCGGCGAAGATGCCGTAGCGCGAATTGGCGAAGAAAAAGAGCGCGAGCGGCCCGAGATCGAACACCAGCTTGAGGAGCGGATTGAGCTGCGGCTTTGTCGTCGATTCCATGCCAACTCACATAGCGTCAGCGCCGGGGTTTGTCATGCGTTGCTCGCTCACTCGAGACCGGCGATGGCGCGGGCGAAATCGCGCGCCGAAAACGGCGCCAAATCCTCGACGTTCTCGCCGACCCCGATAAAATGCACCGGCAGTCTGAACTTGGCCGCCAGCGCCACCAGGATGCCGCCGCGCGCAGTACCGTCGAGCTTCGTCATCACCAGGCCGCTGACGCCGGCCGTCTTCTGAAAGATCTCCACCTGCGACAGCGCGTTCTGCCCGACCGTGGCATCGAGCACCAGCAGCACGGCATGCGGCGCCGACGCTTCGGCCTTTTTGATGACGCGCAACACCTTCTCCAGCTCGTTCATCAATTCGCTGCGGTTCTGCAGCCGGCCGGCGGTGTCGACCAACAGCACGTCGCTGCCGCGCTGCTTGGCCGCGGCGATAGCATCGAACACCAAACCGGCAGCATCCGCGCCGGCGTGGCGGGCGATGAACTCAGCGCCGGTTCGCGTCGCCCAGATTTTCAACTGATCGATGGCCGCGGCGCGGAACGTATCGCCGGCGGCCATCATCACGGTGCGACCCTCGGCGCGGAACTTTTCCGCAAGCTTGCCGATGGTGGTCGTTTTGCCGGAACCATTGACGCCGACGACCAGGATGACGAACGGCTTCTGCCCCGGATCGACGACGAGTGGCTGTGCGACCGGCGCCAGCACCGTCTCGACCTCGGCCGCCACGACCGCCCTGACCTCGTCGGCGGAAATTCCCGCTTCATAGCGGCCGTCGCGCAAAGCCGCAGCGATGCGGTCGGCAGTCGGCAGGCCGAGATCGGCGCGGATCAGGACGTCCTCGATGTCGGCGATAGTCTCCGCATCAAGCTTGCGCTTGGTGACGAGATCGGCGATGGCGCCGCCGAGCGCCGAAGAACTGCGCTTGAGGCCGCCGGTCAGCCGCTGCCACCAGCTTTTCTTCTGCATCTGCGTCGTGCTGTCGTTCATTCCCGTAACGCTGTCCGTTTCGCGGGGTCCGTGATAGCGGTTTCGCCCATGCAGGCAAACCAGCCAGGCAAATCAGCCCAAGTGAGCCAGTCAGGCCAGCCATGACCTCCGAAGAGATGGTGTCGCGCCTCCTGTATCGCGACGGGCTGATGCTGGTGATCGACAAGCCGGCCGGAATTCGCGGTGCATCAGGGTCCGCCGAACGGCAGGGACCGCGGCCGGGAATGCCTGCAGGACAATTTTGACGCGCTGCGCTTCGGCCTGCCGCGGCCGCCATCGCTCGCCCACCGGCTCGACCGCGATACCTCAGGCTGCCTGGTGCTCGGCCGGCACCACAAGGCGCTGGCGCAACTCGGCAAGCTGTTCAAGAACGGCGCCATCGACAAAACCTATTGGGCGGTGGTCGAAGGCTCGCCGGAAGCCGACGAGGGCACGATCGAACTGCCGCTCGGCCGGCTCGACGTCACGCGCGGCTGGTGGATGAAGCACGATCCCAAGGGCCAGCCATCCGTGACGAAGTGGCGAGTGATGGGCCGCGATTCCCCTCCCCCACCCGGGTCGCGCCTGCGCGCGCCCGAGTGCAAGCTTGATGGGGAGGGGTTGGAGGTGGGGGTCGCGACGTCAGCCACGCCCGTTGACGCCTCGCATCACCTCGCCACCCCCCTCCCTACCCTCCCCCACAAGGGGGAAGGGAAAATGACCTGGCTGGCGCTTGAGCCGCTGACCGGACGCACGCATCAACTGCGCGTGCACTGCGCCGAGATGGGGTGGCCGATCGTCGGCGATGCGATCTACGGCAACGCGCCGCGAATTGGAGGGCCGATCATGCATCTGCATGCGCGCGAGATCGTTGTGCCGCTTTATAAAAATCGCGATCCGATCCGCGTCGTAGCGCCGGTTCCGGAACACATGCGCGAGCCGCTTACGGCGTGCGGGTGGGCAGAGGAAAGCGAGGCGCCTACCCCGCGCGTCATTCCGGGGCCCGAGCGAAGCTCGGGAGCCCGGAATCCATAATCACAGCCGGTGAAAGTTCTGCACCGATCGTGATTATGGATTCCGAACTCGCGCTTCGCGCGATCCGGAATGACCTAATAAATCGTCTGCTTGATGCGCTCGGGCGCGGCGCGGTCGTGCTCAGGGCCGCCCATTTTGCCGTCGGTCAGTTCGGCGAGAATCGAGCCGGGCGTCGGCAAGGTCTTGCGATCGACGATGCTTGCCGGATCCCACAGCTTCGAGCGGATGATCGCCTTGGTGCACTGGAAATACGCGCGTTCAACCGTAACCACGAGCACGCATTTCGGCACCTTGCCATTCATGGCAAAGCTTTCCGTCTGTTGCGGATCAGTCGAAATGCGCGCACGGCCGTTGACCCGCATGGTCTCGCCGACGCCGGGAATCAGAAACAGCAGCGAGATGCGCGGGTCACGCACCAGATTGCGCAGAGAATCGATGCGATTGTTACCGCGGCGGTCGGGGATCGCGAGCGTATGCTCGTCGAGCACGCGGACGAACCCGGGCGGATCGCCGCGCGGCGAGCAATCGAGACCCTCCGGCCCGCAGGTGGCGATCACGCAGAACGGCGCGGCTTCGATCAGGTTGCGGTATTGCGGCGTGATGCGATCGGTTTCCTTGAACACCGCAGGGCCGTAAGGCGCATCCGAATAGAGTTGCTCAAGTTCCGCAGACGAAGTGATCGTATGGTCGTGGCCGTTTCGGCCCATGGCTGTCTCCATCCCAACGCCTGATTATGTCATGCGGCCAGCAATTGTCTGCCGTCATGCGCGGCGATTTTCACGTCGACAATTTGCCCCGGGCTCACCGGCTGCGCCAGCTTGACCTTGGTGAACTGCGCTGTGCGGCCCATCTCGCGGGACTCCGTGAGTACGCGCCGCATCGCGCCGATCTCGGCGTCGAGATGACGGGTCAGCGCCGCCGCGCCGCACTCGCGCAGCCGCCGGGCGCGATCCTTGACCGCCTCGCGGGCGACCTGCGGCATGCGGGCTGCCGGCGTGCCGGGCCGCGGCGAGAACGGAAACACATGCAGATACGTCAGTCCGCATTCGCCGACCAGATCGAGCGAATTTTGAAACATCGCTTCGCTTTCGGTCGGGAAGCCGGCGATCAGATCGGCGCCGAATACCGTGTCGGGCCGCAGCCGCCGCACTTTCTCACAGAAGGCAACCGCATCGCCGCGCAGATGCCGCCGTTTCATGCGCTTGAGGATGAGATCGTCGCCCGACTGCAGCGACAGGTGCAGATGGGGCATGAGGCGTTCGTCGCTGGCGAACGCATCGAGCAAATCGCGATCGGCCTCGACCGAGTCGATCGAGGACAGCCGCAGTCGCTCGAGGTCCGGCACGTCTTTGAGGACGCGCTTGACCAGCGCGCCCAAGGCAGGCGTGCCGGACAGGTCGGCGCCATAGCTCGTAATATCGACGCCGGTCAGCACGACTTCCAGATAACCGTGTTCAACGAGCCGGCGCACGTCGGCGACGACGGCATTCATCGGCACCGAGCGCGAATTGCCGCGGCCGAACGGAATGACGCAGAACGTGCAGCGGTGATCGCAGCCATTCTGCACCTGCACGAAGGCGCGGGTGCGCGCGGAAAACGTATCGATCAGGTGAGGGGCGGATTGCTTGACCGCCATGATGTCGCCAACGACCGCCTTCGGCGCGCCTGTTTGTTCATGCGCCATGCCGACATCGGCCCAAATCTCAGGACTGAGCTTTTCGGCATTGCCGAACACGCGATCGGTCTCCGCCATGGCGGCGAAGCTTTGCGGTTCGATCTGCGCCGCACAGCCGGTGACGACGATGTTGGCGAGCGGCCGCTCGCGGCGCAGCGCACGGATGGTCTGCCGGGCTTGGCGCACGGCTTCCGCAGTCACCGCACACGTATTCACGACCACCGTGTCGGAGAGATCGGCCCGTTCCGCGTGCCGGCGGATCACTTCGGACTCGGCGGTGTTGAGGCGGCAGCCGAAAGTGACGAGTTCGACGCTCATCACGCGGCTCCCGCGCCAGCGAGCAAAGCCGCATCGAAGCGGCCCTTGTGCTCGTACTCGACCGGACCGGTCATCAGGACGTGGTCGTCGGCGGCTCGCCATTCGATGACGAGAGCGCCGCCGGGCAACGTCACCGTCACCTTTCGCTCGGTGCGGCGCAGCCGCGCAGCCGCCACCGCAGCCGCGCAGGCCGCCGAGCCGCACGCCTTGGTCAAACCCGCGCCGCGCTCCCAGGTACGGATCACAAGATGATCGCGCGCCGCGACGGCCGCGAGCGTGATATTGGCGCGCTCGGGAAACATCGGGTGGTGTTCGAGCATCGGGCCGATCTTTTCCAGATCGTAGGAATTCGGATCGTCGACCCAGAAAATTGCGTGCGGGTTGCCCATGCTGACGACCGACGGAGAATGCAGGATCGGCGCACCGCGCGGGCCGATCTCAAGCTCGATCGCCCGCGTATCGGGAAATTCCTCGGCCAGCGGGATTTCATCCCAGCGAAAACGCGGCCGCCCCATGTCAACGGTGAATCGTCCATCGCCGGCCTGCCAGCACGGGATGAGTCCGGCGGCGGTTTCGAAGGTGAGCCTGGCCTTGCCGGTTGCGGCGCTCACCAAAGAGGCCACGCAGCGCATGCCGTTGCCGCAGGCGCCCGCCTCCGAGCCGTCGTTGTTGTAGATGCGGACCAACGCGTCCGTACCGGCACGTGCCGGATAGAGCGCCATGAGTTGATCGTAGGGCTCCTGGCCGGCGGCGGCGCGCGCCTCGGCCGCCTCGACGGTGCGTGGCGAATCACGCAAATCGACGACCACGATCTCGTTGCCGAGGCCGTTCATCTTGACGAAATCGCGGTTGGCCAGCGCGCTCATGATAATGCCCGATTACGAGGGACTTATATGAGGACTTCGGCTACCTCCGCCAGTAGGATCGGGTTGGTTTTAGTCTGGCCGATTCCGGGGCGGCAAAAGCTTAGGTGCGGCGCCGGCCGGGAGCACCGGTTCGTCACGCAAGGAGAACCCGATGTTCGTGCGCATTGCGCGCTGCAGCGTGACCGCCGCGGCGCTCGCCATTGCGTCGCTGGTGCCGCCACCGCCGGCAAGCGCGCAAACCTCCCCGCCCGCGGCTGCGCAAACTGCGCCTCCGGCCGCCGCTCCAGCAACGCCGGCCGTGCCTGCGCCTGCAGCCAAATCAGGGACCAAGCCCGCAGAGCCGACGCCGGTCGCTCCTGAAGGCATCACCACCAAGCCGAGCGATGCGTTCGGCGAGGACGTCACCCTCACCGCAAAGCCGATCGTCTACGTCAAGGGCGCGGCCACCTGGGACAAAGCCTACGCCACCATCAGCGGCGCGTTGAAGAAGGTCGAAGCCTACGTCGCCAAGGCGGGATTGAAGACCGACGGCCTGCCGATGACGATCTTTCTCGCCACCGACGATCTCGGCTTCGATTACGAGGCCGCCATACCGCTGGCGGAGCCGCCCAAGGATCCGCCGCACGGCGAGATCGCCGCCGGCCAGGCGCCCGACGGCCACGCGCTCAAATTCGTCCATCGCGGCTCGTATGACTCGCTCGACGACACCTACGAGGCGATCACCAATTATCTGGACGAGAAGCGGCTGGACTCCAAGAACGTGCTGATCGAGCAATACGTGACCGATCCGGTCACCGCGGATCAGAAAAACCTCGTCATCAATATTTTCGTACTGGTGAAGTAGGCTCCGGCTACAGCTCCCAGACCTGCCCGGGCCGCAGCGTGCGGAAGCGCTCGGCTGGAATTTCCGCGGTATGCAGCGCTTTGCTCAGCGCGATAAGCGGCGCATCGATGGCTTCGTCCGTGAGTTGAAACGTGCCGTAGTGATGGCCGAGCGCCAGCTCTGCGCCGCAATCGATGAAGGCCTGCACCGACTCGGCCGGATTCATGTGGGCGCTTTGCATGAACCAGCGCGGCTCATAGGCGCCGATCGGCAGGATGGCGAGGCGGATCGGTCCGTGGCGCTCGCGGACCAAGCGGAAATTGTGGCCTTCGCCGTATCCGGAATCGGCGACGTAATACAGACGCCCACCAGGCGTTTCGATCACGAACGACGCCCACAGCGACATGTTTCGGTCGGAGAGACTGCGTGCCGACCAATGCTGCGTCGGAACCAGCATCACCGAAACGCCCGCGCCGAGGTCGATGCGGTCGCCCCAGTCGTGGGCCTCGGCAGCAATCGCCGAATTGCGCCCGCGCATAATGGCGTCGTTGCCGAGCGGCGTGATCACGCGTGGCCGATGCATGGCGGCGAGCAACGACAGCGTTGCGATGTCGAGATGATCGTAATGGCCGTGCGACACCAGCACGGCATCAATGGGCGGCAGGTCGGCAAAGGCGATGCCCGGATCGTTAACGCGTTTGGGTCCGATCCAGCGAAACGGCGACGCACGCTGCGACCACACCGGGTCGAGCAGGATGTTTAGTCCCGCGCTCTGGATGAGAAAACTCGCATGCCCGACATAGGACACGCGCACGGCCTGGCCTGTGACGCGCGCTGGCGGCTTGTCGGCCTGGTGCGATGGCGCCCAGGCTGGCCACTTTGCCCGGCGGCCGCTGCCCCAGCGCCGATCGACGTTCCAGCGCAACAGGCCGAACCGGCCGCGCCGGGCGGCGGACTGCACCGGGTTAAAGAACAGTTCGCCGTCGAAATGATCCGAAACCGGGCCCTCATAATAGCGCGACATGGGAGCAATATAAGCTTAGTCGCGGCGGTACCGGCGCGGTTGACGCGAGCGGACTTCGCACCTATTTTCCGGACGCTTTCGTTAAGCGACTGACCCTGAACCCGCCGACCGGCCCGCGAGACCGGAGGCAACCGCCCGACAGCGCGATGCGCCCTCGGGCGCCACTGTGTTTTCTCCCTCTCCCCGCGTGCAGGGAGAGGGTCGGGGTGAGGGGACCTATCCGCCGGGCTCAGAATCGCGGAGAGGCCCACTCACCCGCCGCGCTTCGCGCGACGACCTCTCCCCGCGCAGCGGGGAGAGGTGAAAGGAACTGTATGTTCAATTCGCTGTCCGAGCGGCTGAACGGCATTCTCGACCGCCTGACCCGGCGTGGCGCGCTGTCGGAGGCAGACGTCGAGGCGGCTTTGCGCGAAGTGCGCCGCGCGCTGATCGAGGCCGACGTGGCGCTCGACGTCGCCCGCACCTTCGCCGATGAGGTCAAGAAGCGCGCGGTCGGTGTCGAGGTCATCAAGTCGGTCACGCCCGGCCAGATGGTCGTGAAAATCGTGCACGACCAGCTGATCGAGACGCTGGGTTCGGACGCGCAGCCGATCGATCTCAATGCAGCGCCGCCGGTCGTGATCATGATGGTGGGCCTGCAGGGCTCGGGCAAAACCACCACCACGGCAAAGATTGCCAAGCGCCTGACCGAGGTCGGCAAGCGCAAAGTGCTGATGGCCTCACTCGACACGCGGCGGCCGGCCGCGATGGAACAGCTCGCGGTGCTCGGCCAACAGGTCAACGTCGAGACGCTGCCGATCGTCGCCGGCCAGACGCCGGTGCAGATCGCGAACCGTGCGCAGCAGGCGGCGCGGCTCGGCGGCTACGACGTGGTCATGCTCGACACCGCCGGCCGGCTCACGCTCGACGAAGCGCTGATGACCGAGGCGGCCGATGTGCGCCGCGCCGTCAATCCGCACGAAATTCTATTGGTTGCCGACGCGCTCACCGGACAGGACGCCGTCAATCTGGCGCGCGCCTTCAACGAGCGGCTCGACATTACCGGCATCGTGCTCACGCGGATCGACGGCGATGGCCGCGGCGGCGCCGCGTTGTCGATGCGAGCGGTCACCGGCAAGCCGATCAAGCTCATCGGCACCGGCGAAAAACTCGACGCCATCGAGGATTTCTACCCGCAGCGCATTGCCGACCGCATTCTCGGCATGGGCGACATCATCTCGCTGGTCGAGAAGGCCGCGGCCACGATCGACGCCGAGAAAGCTGCACGCGCCGCGGAGAAAATGCGCCGCGGCGCGTTCGACCTCGCCGATCTGCGCGAGCAGCTGGCGCAGATGAAGACCATGGGCGGCATGAGCGGACTGATGACGATGCTGCCCGGCATTGCCAAGATCAAAAATCAGCTCGCCGAACGCAATCTCGACGAGACGCTGCTGAAACGGCAGATGGCGATCATCGATTCGATGACGCCGGCCGAGCGGCGCAATCCTGACATCCTCAAGCACAGCCGCAAGAAGCGCATCGCCGCCGGCTCCGGCACCAAGGCCGAGGACATCAATCGCCTGCTGAAAATGCATCGCACCATGGCGGATGTGATGAAGGCGATGGGCGGCGCCAAGCGCGGGCCGATGGCGGGGCTTGCCAACATGTTGGGTCTCGGCGGCGGCATGCCGGACCCGGCGCAGATGGCGAAGCTCGCAGCGAAGATGCCGGGCGGACTGCCGCCCGGAATGCCCGGCACTCCGGGCTTGCCGCCGAATATGCCCGGCCTGCCGCCGAATTTTCCCGGCCTGCCGGGCGGAATGCCGAAACTTCCCGGCGGCCTCCCCGGCCTGCCGGGATCGGCAAAGAAAAAGTGACTTACTGTTAGATCAACGAAAGGAAGCTGAATGTCTCTCGTCATCCGTATGGCACGCGCCGGCACCAAGAAGCGGCCGTTCTATCACATCGTCGTCGCCGACAGCCGCTCGCCGCGCGACGGGCGCTTTATCGAGCGTCTCGGCTTTTTCAATCCGCTGCTGCCGAAAGAAAAAACCGAGCGGCTGAAATTCGATCTGGAAAAGGCCAAGGCGTGGATGGCGAAGGGCGCGCAGCCGTCGGACCGCATCATGCGCTTTCTCGATGCTGCCGGCGTGATGCAGCGGCCGAAGCGCAACAATCCCGAGAAGGCGGTGCCGCGCAAGGAGCGCAAGGCCAAGGAAGAGGCCGCCAAGGCCGCTGCCGCTGCGGCTCCCGCCGCCGCCGCTGCGCCTGCTTCATAAGCGCGAGCGATGGCGGCCGGCGCGCGGATTTGTGTCGGACAGATCGGCGCGGCGCATGGCGTGCGCGGCGAAGTGCGGCTGCGCTCGTTCACAGCCGATCCGCAAGCCGTCGCAAGCTACGGACCGTTTGAAACCGAAGACGGCCGCGTCATCGCCATTGAGGCGTTACGGCCGGCCAAGGATCATTTCGTGGCGACGCTCGCTGGCATCCACGATCGCGATGCCGCCGAGCGGCTGGTCAATGCCAAGCTCTTTGTGCCGCGCGACCGGCTGCCGGAACTCAGTGCGGCGGACGAGTTCTATCACGCCGACTTGATCGGCCTTTCGGCCGTCAATCCGGCGGGTGAGACACTCGGCACCGTCGTCGCCATTCACAATTTCGGCGCCGGCGATCTGATCGAGGTGCGGTTCGGCGCCAGCGACAAGACCGAAATGATCGCTTTTAACGAGATCAATGTGCCGAGCGTCGACGTGGGCGCCGGCCGGGTCGTGATCCAACCCTCTCCGCTTGCGGCAGAGAGCGGAAAAGCGAAGCCGACCGTCTCCCGCAAGGGAGGGTGAAATGTGGCGCGCCGCGATACTGTCGATTTTTCCCGACATGTTTCCGGGACCGCTCGGCCAAAGTCTTGCCGGTAAGGCCCTGGCCGCCGGCGCATGGGCGCTCGATGTGAGCGATATCCGTGGCTTCGCCGCCGACAAGCACCGCACTGTCGACGATACGCCGGCCGGCGGTGGGCCCGGCATGGTGATGAAAGCGGATGTGCTGGCGCGGGCTTTGGACACCATCGCGCCAGAGGGCCGGCCGAGGCTCCTGATGTCGCCGCGCGGCTTGCTCCTGACGCAAGCGCGGGTCGAGGCGCTGGCCGCGGGACCCGGCGTCATTCTCGTCTGTGGCCGCTTCGAGGGCGTCGACGAGCGGGTCATTGCCGCGCGCGGCCTCGAAGAAGTGTCGATCGGCGACTACGTGCTGTCGGGCGGCGAAATTGCCGCCATGGCGCTGGTCGACGCCTGCGTCCGGCTTCTGCCCGGAGTCATGGGCGCAGCCGAATCGGGCGCGGAGGAGAGTTTTGCGGGCGGACTACTTGAGTACCCGCATTACACCCGGCCACAGGTGTTTGAGGGTCGGCCGATCCCCGATGTGCTGTTATCCGGCGATCATGCCAAAATCGCGGCCTGGCGCCGCGCCGAGGCGGAACGGCTGACCCGGGAGCGCCGGCCGGATCTCTGGGCAGGCCGTGACGGGAAGGTGACAAAGCCCGCGCGGTAGCGTAGAAGCTCGCCCCAACCCGTAGCAACCCAAGACCCTAACGGCGCGACACCAGCGCAGCCGATGGAGAATTCGCCATGAACCTGCTCAAGCAACTCGAAACCGAACAGGTGGCGAAGCTTTCCGCCGGCAAGGACATTCCCGAGTTTCAGCCGGGCGATACAGTGGTGGTCAACGTCAAGATCATCGAAGGCGAACGCAGCCGAGTACAGGCCTACGAGGGCGTCTGCATCGGCCGCGCCGGCTCCGGCCTGAACGAGAACTTCACCGTACGGAAGATCTCATACGGCGAAGGTGTCGAACGCGTGTTTTCGCTCTACTCGCCGATGATCGACTTCGATCAAAGTCGTGCGCAAAGGCAAGGTGCGCCGCGCCAAGCTCTATTACCTGCGCGGCCGGCGCGGCAAGTCCGCGCGCATTACCGAGCGGGTGGACCATGTTGAAGCAGGGGCCGCCGCCAGAACCGGGAAGGCGGAGTAAAATTCGCCTTCGTCGTTGTGAAGAGCAACGCGACGCGGCTATTCCAGCTCGACCGTCTTGAAATCCGCCGGCAGCACGATTTCCAGCACTTCGCAATCGTCCGAGTAGTCGAGCACCTTGTGCTTGATGCGCGGCGGCTGGATCCAGGCGCTGCCGGTCTGCATCGTGACGGCGCCTTGCCCGTCGAGCTCGGTCTTGATCCAGCCCTTGAGCACATAGACCATCTGAAACTCGACATCGTGGAAATGGAGCTTTGAGACTTCCTCCGGCAGGCACGGCGGCACGAAGCGGATGACGTGCGCCTGCACCATACCGCCGGTCGCTTTGCTCATGCCGAGATCACGATATTTCGCGTAGCAGCGCAGCCCGCCCTCGAAATCCTCCTCGCGCAGATGACTGGCGGCGAATGTGTGCTTGCGCCGCGGCGTGGATTTGGACTTCGCGGCCGGGTCGGCGCGCGCGTTTGACGGCCCGCGCCGACGACTTCGTATTTACCTTGCGTTTTGCTTTGGCCATGAACGCCTCCCTCGTTTGATTCGATGCTTATTTCCCGTCCGTCAGTGGCCCCACAGCGCTTTCGACGCGAGCCGCGCGCCTTCAGCCAGCGCCGCGAGCTTCGCCCACACCAGATCGTCGTGCAGCCGCCCACCGAGCCCGCAATCGGTACCGGCCACCACGTTCTCCCGCCCGACGATGTCGGCGAAGGTTCTGATGCGTTGCGCGATCAGCTCCGGGATGTTCGACGATATTGGTGGCGTGGCTGACCACGCCCGGAACGATGAACCTGCCGGGCGGCAGCTTGACATCCTTCCACATCGTCCATTCGTGCTGGTGTCGGACATTGCCGGCCTCGAAGCTGTAAGCCTGCGCACGCACCTCAAGCACCAGGTCGATGATTTCCTTGAGCGGCAGATCGTGCGTATGGGCGCCGTGCCAGGAGCCCCAGCAGAAATGATGGCGCACACGATCCTCCGGAACGCCGGCAAGCGCGTGGTTGAGCGCATCGACGCGGATTTTCAGATTGCGCCGGTATTCGGCGATGCTCGGTTCGGGCTTGATCATGTCCCACGCGTCCGCCACGCCCGGATCGTCGATCTGCAGGATGAAACCGGCATCGACCACGGCGCGGTACTCATCGCGCAGCGCGTCGGCCATCGCGAACATGTACGCCTCGTAGGTGGGATAGTGTTCGTTGAGAATGTGATGATCGAGCCAGCCCGGCGCGAATACGCAGATGAACGCCTCTTCGGCGCCGTCGGCGGTCTTCAGCGCATCGCTGAAAATCCTGATCTCGCGTTTGATGGCGTCGGTCGCGGCGCCCTTGACCGGGCCGCTGACCACCATCTTGGTGGTGGGAAAAAACCGCGGCTCTTCGCCCGGCACGCAGAACATCGTGCCGGCGCGGTCCATATCGGCGTAGAGCTTCGGGAACGTGTCGCGTTCGCGGGTCTGCTGCCGGGCCGTGGCGAGTTCGCCGGGGCGCAGCGCCCGCGTCGTCACGCCGGTGAACTGCTTGCCGTAATAGGCGAAGTTCCGGTCGTTCCAGAATTCGCCGTCGCCAACGCAATCGATGCCGATCTGCACCTGCTTGCGGATGACCTCGGCCACCTGCGTCGTGATATCGGCGTTTGCCGGCACGACCGGCGGCAGACGCCCGGCATGTGTGGTTCGGATCGCGCCCTCGCTTCGCTGCATGTGTTGCCATCCCTCTGCCGGCTTGAGCCTACTGCATCGCCGCCCGCGGCGACAGAATGGCTGGCCTTTTCCTTCCGCGCCTGAGGCGCTAAATGACGGCTGAGACAAGCCCAACGTACCGACGGTGAGGAGTATTCCGGAATGGCCAAACCCCGCACTTTCTACGACAAAATCTGGGAAGACCATCTGGTCGACGAACAGCCGGACGGCACCTGCCTCATCTATGTCGATCGCCATCTCGTGCACGAGGTGACGAGCCCGCAGGCATTCGAGGGCTTGCGCCTGGCCAAGCGCAAGGTGCGCGCGCCCGACAAGACGCTGCTCGTCGTCGATCACAACGTGCCGACCACCGACCGGCACCAGAAGAATCCCGATCCGGAGAGCGAGGCGCAGATCGCCTACCTGGCGGAGAATGCCAAGCTGTTCGGGCTCGAATACTACGACGAGTTCGACAAGCGGCAGGGTATCGTCCACATCATCGGCCCGGAGCAGGGCTTCACGCTGCCTGGTGTCACGCTGGTATGCGGCGACAGCCACACGGCGACACACGGCGCGTTCGGCGCGCTTGCCTATGGCATCGGCACCTCGGAAGTCGAGCATGTGCTGGCGACGCAGACGCTGATCCAGTCGAAGTCGAAGAACATGCGCGCCGTGGTCGACGGCAAGTTGCCGGATGGCGTCACCGCCAAGGACATCATCCTTGCCATCATCGGCGAGATCGGCACCGCCGGCGGCACCGGCTACGCGCTCGAATATGCCGGCGAGGCGATCCGCGCGCTGTCGATGGAAGGGCGCATGACGGTGTGCAACATGTCGGTCGAGGCCGGCGCCAAGGCGGGCTTCATCGCCCCCGACGAAAAGGCCTATGCGTATCTGAAAGACCGGCCCAAGTCGCCCAAGGGCAAGGCCTGGGACGAGGCCATGCGCTATTGGGAAACGCTGCACACCGACGACGGCGCCCACTTCGATCGCGAGATCAGGCTCGATGCCGCCAAGCTCCCGCCGCTCGTGACCTGGGGCACCAGTCCCGAGCAGGTCATCTCGGTCACCGGCCGCGTGCCGCGGATTGAGGACATCGCCGACGATAACAAGCGCCAGGCCGCCGAACGCTCGCTCGCCTATATGGGGCTCAAGGGCGGCGAGAAGATTGCCGATATCGCGATCGATCGCGTGTTCATCGGCTCATGCACCAACGGGCGCATCGAGGATTTGCGCGCGGCCGCGAAGATGGCCGACGGCAAGAGGGTCAACGCCAACGTCAAGGCGATGATCGTGCCGGGCTCGGGCCTCGTCAAAGAGCAGGCCGAAAGCGAGGGGCTCGACAAGATTTTCGTCAAGGCCGGCTTCGAGTGGCGCGAGCCGGGCTGCTCGATGTGCCTGGCGATGAATCCCGACAAGCTCGCGCCGGAGGAGCGCTGCGCCTCGACCTCGAACCGCAATTTCGAGGGCCGCCAGGGCTACAAGGGCCGCACCCATCTCGTGTCGCCCGCCATGGCTGCCGCCGCCGCCATCGCTGGGCATTTTGTTGATGTGCGTGAGTGGAAATAGTGGTCATTGCGAGGAGCGAAGCGACGAAGCAATCCAGAACGGCGCCGCTTCACTGGATTGCTTCGCTACGCTCGCAACGACGGGGTGGTTACCCCCTCACCCACCAGCAGTGCGTCAGCGGATAAAGCACTGGCCCGCTCGGCCGGTATTGCAGCTGTAGCCGCTCGACGCAGCGGCGATACAGCCGCGGATATGGATAGAGCCGCGGCGTGATCTCGATACGCGGGCGCGCGCGATGCACACGTGGCGGATAGACCTCCCTGGGTTCATTTTGCGCCAGCGATGGAGCTGAAATTGCCGCGCCGAGAAGCGCGAGGCTGAAGACCAGACCGAGTGATTTCACCGACATCGCTCACCCACCGCTGTGCCCGCGCTCCACTATAGCACCCCCGGCTGGTGGAGAGGCTATCGCAGTTGCGCGGCAGCGCGCTTTGGCGCCCTCTCCTATCCTCGCTTTTCTGCGCTACATTTCATTCATGTCCGATCGCGTCATCGACCCGCTCGCCTGGCGGCCCATCAAGGCGCCATCGCTCGCCGCGTTCGAGGCTCTGGCCGACGACGTCTGGCGCCACTTGCCGAAGGGATTTCGCGACCTGTGCAGGAACATGGTGATCCAGGTCGACGATTTTCCGTCGCGCGACGTGCTGCGCCGGATGGGGATCAGAAGCCCGTACGGCCTGCTCGGCCTGTTCCACGGCGTCGGCCTGCCCTTCCGCGCCGAGAGCGCGCTGCCGCTGATGCCCAACATGATCTGGCTGTACCGCCGGCCTATTCTCGACTACTGGGCCGATCACGACGAAACCCTCGGCGCCATCGTCAAGCACGTCCTGGTCCACGAAATCGGCCATCATTTCGGCCTGTCCGACGCCGACATGCACGCGATCGAGCAAGCGACGTAAATTCAGGACGTAAATTCAGGGAGTCTGACAATGAGAATCGACGGCAGCTGTCATTGCGGCTTCATCAAAATCGAAGGCGAAGCCGATCCGGAGAAGACCCAGATCTGCCATTGCACCGATTGCCAGACCGGCACCGGCTCGGCGTTTCGCATTTCGATTCCCGTCCCGGGCGCATCGTTCAAGATGACGGGGCGGCCGACGACTTACGTTAAAACCACGGCCGACAGCGGCGTGCCGCGCGTGCAGGCGTTTTGTCCGAAATGCGGCTCGCCGATCTATTCGACAACACAAGGCGAGGGTGTGCAGCCGTCCTACACGGTGCGGGTCGGAATCCTAAGCCAGCGCGACCAGTTGGCGCCGCGGCGGCAGCAATGGTTCCGCTCGGCGCGCCCGTGGGTCACCGAACTTGCATCGGTACCGAAAAGCGAGAAGCAGACGCCCCGCTGAAAGAAGTAGCCCGCATGAGCGTAGCGACATGCGGGATCGGCGCCTCAAGGATCGATCCCGGATATTGCTACGCTCATCCGGGCTACAAAAGATGCGCTCAGTAGAGCGGCTCGCCCTCGACGGTGCAGCGGCGCAATTCGCGGCGCTGCTCCGGCGGCCAGTCGGTGCGCGCGTGCAGGCAGGCGAGGTTGTCCCACATTACGAGATCGCCGGGCCGCCAGACGTGCTCGTAGATGATCGCCGGATCCTCGGCGATGGCGAACAGCTTTTGCAGCAGCGCCTCGCTCTCGTCGCGCGGCATACCCTCGATCCACATCGAGTTCTGGCTGGCGATGTAGAGCGCCTTCTTGCCCGAGCCCGGGTTGGTGACGAAGATCGGCTGCAGGCAATGGTGCGTGCTTTCCAGCGGCAGCGTGATGTCGATGCGGCGGCCGACGCCGTATTGCTGGCCCTGCATCACCCAGGCGCCATCGAGCCGCCGCTTCAGATCGGCCGGCAGATTTTCGTAGGCCGCATACATGCTGGCAAACTGCGTGTGGCCGCCCTCGGACGGGATGTCGATGCCGTAGAGGAACGTCGCGCGATGCGGGCGGCGGTGGTAGCACTTGTCGGTGTGGAACCACATTTCGCCGTGGCCGAGCGAGCCGAGCGCCTTGCCGCTGGCGTCGACCTTGTCGCTGATCATCATCATGTCGTCCCAGGCCGGCGAACGGATCGGCTCCCGGCGCGCCGGGCTTCGGCGGCACGCGCTTGGCGACCGGGCCGAAATAGGAGGCGAAGCGGCGCTGGTCCTCTTCGCTGAGCTTCTGGTCGCGGAACAGCAGCACCGTGTGCTCGTGCCAGGCATCCATGACCTGCCGCAGCGTGTCCTTGTCGAGCGGGCGGCTGAGATCGACGCCGCCGATTTCCGCCCCGATCATCGGGTGCAGCTTGGTGACCGTGATCGCCTGGGTCCGTTCCGCCAGCATCGTCATGTTTCGCTCCCGTCTATTGCACCGCCGCCGGTGGCCCGGCGCAGTTGAGGCGCAATATATCAGGCCGAAGCGCCGCGCCAGAAGCACGCAACGGATGCAGGCGGCGCAGGGTTGACCCGCGCCCGCTAACGCGCCATTGAACCGTCCCAGCAACCCGAATGCGCGGGACAGACGATGGACAAGTTCACCACGCTCGAAGGCGTCGCGGCGCCGCTGAAGATGATCAATGTCGACACCGACATGATCATCCCCAAGCAATACCTGAAGACGATCAAGCGCACCGGGCTCGGCAAGGGCCTGTTCGCGGAGCGGCGGTTTCGCGACGACGGCAGCGAGAACCCGGATTTCATGCTCAACAAGCCGGCCTACCGCAAGGCGAAGATTCTGGTGGCCGGCGACAATTTCGGCTGCGGCTCCTCGCGCGAGCACGCGCCGTGGGCGCTGCTCGATTTCGGCATCACCTGCGTGATCTCGACCTCGTTCGGCGACATTTTCTACAACAACTGCTTCAAGAACGGCGTGCTGCCCATCAAGGTGTCGCCGGAGGATCTGGAAAAGCTGTTCGACGATGCCGACCGCGGCGCCAACGCGACGCTGACCGTCGATCTCGAAAAGCAGGAAATCCGCGGCCCCGATGGCGGCGTGGTCAAATTCGACATCGACCCGCACCGCAAGAAATGCCTGCTCGAAGGCCTCGACGACATCGGCCTGACCATGGTCAAGGCCGGCAAGATCGACAGCTTCGAGGCGAAGCAAAAGGCCGCGCGGCCCTGGGCGTGAACGGTCTTTGCGCGACTTGCATCACGCGCTCTCGACGTGGACGACCTCGTAGAGGCAAGGCTCGATTTCCCGCACCAATTCGCCGAAGCGCGGCCACCGCTTGCGGAACTCGGGCGAATGATGGGCAGCGGCGAGCTTGTCGGGGTTGGTCCATTGCACGTAATTGACGACGTGGCTGCCGTCCTTGCTGCGGTGCAGATTGACCGAAATGAAGCCAGGCTGCGTCGCCATGAAACGGGCGCGCTCCTTCATCAGGTTGAGAACTTCATCCTGATTGCCGGCCGGCAGCTTGACCGTCGTGATCTGCGTACAAATGCCGTTGCTCTGGGCGATTTCGGACATAGATACCTCCTCCGCTCCCCCGATAAGATGGGAAACAACGCATAGTGGCCGCGGCGGGTTTCGCCCTATCGCAGTCGATCTCGCCCCGCCAACACCTTCATCCAGCAATCGTCGCCAAATCCATGCATCAAATGCGTCCCGCCATTTCCATCGCTCATCTGTCGAAGACCTATGCGTCCGGGTTCCAGGCGCTCAAGGACGTGAGCCTCGACATCCACCACGGCGAGATTTTCGCCCTGCTCGGGCCGAATGGCGCCGGCAAGACCACGCTGATCAACATCGTGTGCGGCATCGTGCGGCCGAGTTCGGGGACGGTCAAGGTCGACGGCCACGACATTCTGTCCGATTACCGCGCCAGCCGCACGCTGATCGGCCTGGTGCCGCAGGAACTGACCACCGACGCATTCGAGACGCCGCCGGCGACGATGCGGCTGTCGCGCGGGCCTGTTCGGCAAGCCGCCGAACCCCGCGCATATCGAAAAGGTGCTCAAGAGATCTGTCGCTGTGGGACAAGCGGGATTCCAGAATCATCACGCTGTCCGGCGGCATGAAGCGGCGGGTGCTGATCGCCAAGGCGCTGGCGCACGAGCCGCGGATTCTGTTCCTCGACGAGCCGACCGCCGGCGTCGACGTCGAATTGCGGCAGGACATGTGGCAGCTGGTGCGCGCACTGCGCGCCTCCGGCGTCACCATCATCCTCACCACCCACTACATCGAAGAAGCCGAGGACATGGCCGACCGGGTCGGCGTCATCAACAAGGGCGAGCTGATCGTGGTCGAGGACAAGGCCGAGCTGATGCGCAAGCTCGGCCGCAAGCAGATGACGCTGGAGCTGCGCGAGCCGCTTGGCGCCATCCCGCCCGCGCTCGCCGCCCACAAGCTGACGCTGGCGAATGGCGGCAAGGAGCTGGTCTACACCTACGACACCAAGGCCGAGCACACCGGAATCACGGCGCTGCTCGACGAACTCCAACAGGCGGGCATCACGTTTAAGGATTTGCAGACCACGCAAAGCTCGCTGGAAGACATCTTTGTCGGCCTGGTGAGGCAGGGACAATGAAAGTCGCATTCAACTTTTACGCCGTCCGCGCCATCTACGCGTACGAAATGTCGCGCACGCGGCGCACGCTGCTGCAAAGCATCGTCTCGCCGGTGATCTCGACCTCGCTCTATTTCGTCGTGTTCGGCTCGGCGATCGGCTCGCGCATCACCCAGATCGAGGGCGTCAATTACGGCGCCTTCATCGTGCCCGGGCTGATCATGCTGATGCTGCTGACGCAGAGCACGATGAACGCCTCGTTCGGCATCTATTTTCCCCGCTTCGTCGGCACGATCTACGAAGTGCTGTCGGCGCCGGTATCGGCGCTCGAAATCGTGCTCGGCTATGTGGGCGCCGCGGCGGTCAAGTCGATCATCCTCGGCTTCATTATCCTGGCGACGTCGTGGCTATTCGTGCCGATCCGCATTGTGCATCCGTTCTGGATGGTGGCGTTCCTGGTGCTCACCGCGCTCGCCTTCAGCCTGTTCGGTTTCATTCTCGGGCTGTGGGCCGACAGCTTCGAGAAGCTGCAGGCGGTGCCGCTACTGATCATCACGCCGCTGACGTTTCTCGGCGGCACGTTCTACGCCACCAGCGTGCTGCCGCCGCCGTGGCGGACCGTGGTGCTGTTCAATCCGCTGGTTTATCTGATCTCGGGCTTTCGCTGGAGCTTCTTCGGTATCGCCGACGTCAATGTCGGCTACAGTCTCGGCGGCAACGCTGCGTTTCTGGCGGTCTGCATGGCGGTGGTCTGGTGGTTCTTCAAGACCGGCTACCGGCTGAAGAATTGATGCGATGCGAGGGCTGCGGTTCGCGGCCCTCGCACCAACGCTTTTCATCCATCCGTTTGACGCGTGGCGGATAGGCGAACCGCGCGATTGACCCGATTTTGGCGTTCGACTTACCTTGCGCGCGGGATTGAGAGGCGCGCCGGGAATGTCATCCACAATGCTACCGAGCCCAGGTCGGGCTCGGATGATTTTGCTTGGGACCGCCCTGTTGCTGATGCTTGGCATGGGGATTTGCCAGAGCTTCGGGCTGTTTCTGGGGCCAATCACCCGCGATCTGGGGGTCACGGCGGCCGATTTCACGCTGGCTCTGGCGATTCAGAACATCGTCTGGGGGCTGTCGCAGGCGCTGGTCGGCGCGATCTCGGACCGTTTCGGCCTGCGCATCACGATGCTGGCAGGCGCGGCGATCTACGTCGTCGGTCTCGTTATCCTGGCGGCGGCGCAAGGCGCGCTGGCGCTGATTGCCTCCGGCGCCTTGATCGGCATCGCCCTGTCCTGCACGGCAACCTCATTGGCAATGACCGCCTGTGCGCGGGCCGTGTCGCCGGAGCGCCGGACCAAGATGCTCGGCGTCGTTGCCGCGGTCGGCTCGCTCGGCACGCTGGTGGTGCCGCTCGCCACCCAGGGTCTGTTGGCGCGCGAACCGTGGCAGGTCGGGGCGCTACTCTTCGTCCTGCTGGGGATCGCGATGCTGCCCGCGGCGTTCTGGGCCGGCGGCGCCGACCGCGTTCCGGGCCACCATGGTGGGGCAGCGGCGTCGATGGGCGAGGTGCTTGGTCAGGCGATGCGCAACCGCCCCTTCATCGTGATGTCGGGCGCCTACTTCGTCTGCGGCCTTAATCTCGTGTTCCTGACAACGCACTTGCCGACTTATCTGGCGATCTGCGGGCAGAGCCCGATGCTGAGCGCCGAAGCGCTGGCGGTGATCGGCGGCGTGAGCGCCATCGGCTCGTTGCTGACCGGCTGGCTCGGCAGCCGATATCCGAAACACATCCTGCTCGGGCTGCTCTACATTCTGCGGGCGATCATGTTCGCGGTCTATTTCGTGATGCCGCCGACGCCGACCAGCACGCTCGTATTCTCCGCCGCGATGGGCCTGTTGTGGTGGCCCGGTTTAGCGCCGCTGATTGGCGGTCTGGTCGCCGAGATGTTCGGCACCCGCTACATGGCGACCTTGCTCGGCGTTTCCTTCGTCGTGCACCAGTTGGGTTCGTCGCTCGGCGCCTGGGGCGGCGGCGTGATCTACGACCTGTCCGGCTCCTATAGCGCGGCGTGGCAGATCGGAACGCTGATCGGCTTCACCGCCGGCGTCGTTCAGATCGTGGCGGGCGGCCCGACGCGTCAGGATCGTTTGATCGTGCCCGCGGTGGCGACCACCTGATCGGTTCACGCGCTTGCGGCGTCCCTGATCGCCTGCCACACCCGATATGGCGTGCACGGCGTGTCGATATGACGGATGCCGAACACTGAGAGAGCATCGACGATGGCGTTGACGCCGGCGGACAGCGATCCCACCGTTCCGGCCTCGCCGGCGCCCTTCACGCCGAGCGGATTGGTCGGAGTTGGCACCGGATTGTCCTCGATCACCACGGCGGTGAAATCATCGGCACGCGGCATCGCGTAATCCATGAACGAGCCGGTCAGGACCTGCCCGGCCTCGTCGTAGGCTTTATCTTCCATCAGGACTTGGCCGAGACCTTGCGCGATACCGCCCATGATCTGACCCTTGAGCAGCAATGGATTGATGACGGTGCCGACATCGTCGACCACCCAGTAGCCGATGATCGTTGTGGCGCCGGTTTCCGGATCGATCTCGACCTCGCAGACGTGACAGCCGTTCGGAAAATTGCCGGAGCGGGCGCGATACGTTGCGGTCTCGTAAAGGCCGGGCTCCATGCCGGCCGGCAGCTTGTCGAGCTGAAACGCCGATTTCGCCACCTCGTGAATGCCCATGGCACGGTCGGTGCCGACAATGGTGAACCGGCCATCCTTGAATTCGACGTCGCCCTCCGAGGCTTCCAGAATATGCGCGGCGAGTTTCCTGGCTTTGGCAACTATCTTTTCGCTGACCGCAACGATGGCGCCGCCGCTCATCGTCGTCGAGCGCGAACCGCCGGTGCCCATGCCGAACGCCACCGCATCGGTGTCGCCGGCGATGAACTTGATCCGCTCAGGATCGACGCCGAGCCGGTCCACCAGCATCTGCGTCTGGATCGTATTGTGGCCCTGGCCATGCGAGATCGAGCCGGTGACGAAGGTCATGCCGCCGAGCGGATCGAAGCGGATTTCCGCGGTCTCGTAAGTCGGGTCGGCAGCCTGCTCGATGGTGTTGGAGAGGCCGATGCCGCGTAGCATCCCGCGCCGGGCCGCTTCCTGGCGCCGCGTCTCGAATTCCGACCAGTTCGCAAGCCTCACGGTGCGGTCGAGATTCTCGGCAAAGCGTCCGCTGTCGTAGGTGAAAGTGAGCGGCGTCTTGTACGGCATCCGCTCGGGCGGAATCGTGTTGCGGCGCCGCAGCTCCGCCGGATCGATCTTCAGCTCGTCGGCAGCGATGTCGACCAGCCGCTCGATCATGTAACTCGCCTCCGGCCGCCCGGCACCGCGATAAGGCGACGTGCAGTGGGTGTTAGTCAGCATGCCGGAAACCGCGACGTGCAGTGCCGGCGTCATGTAGGTGCCGACCACCGTGCCGATGTTGACGACGGGCGGCATGGCGCCGCGAAACGACACGAAGGCGCCGAGATTGCCGTAGCTGCGGATACGCACGCCGAGAAACTTGCCGTCGCGGTCCAGTGCGAACGCGGCATCGACGATGTTGTCGCGCGCATCGTCATCGCTGATATGCGCCTCGTTGCGGGTCTGCGTCCATTTCACCGGCCGGCCGACCCGGCGCGCCGCCCACAGCATCAAGATGATTTCGGGGTACACCGAACCGCGCAGCCCGTAGGAGCCGCCGATGTCGCCGGTGACGAGCCGCAGTTCGGATTCCGGGATGTTGAGGGTCGTGCGGGCGATATCGTTGCGGAACAGCCATGGCCGCTGGAAGCCGCAGTGCAACGTGTAGCGGCGCGTGCCTGGGTCATACACACCGATCGCGCCGCGCGGCTCGATCGGATTGGCGGTGACGCGATTGATGACGAGGCGCTGCTCGATCACGTGCGCTGCAGCGGCGAACGCCGCGTCGGTTTTGGCCTTGTCGCCGGCCTGATAGAAGTAGGCTTCGTTGCCCGGACAATCATCGTAAAGCTGCGGCGCCTCGTTGTCCGCAGCGGCGCGTGCCGACACGACTGCCGGACGCGGCGCATAGCCGACAACGATCCGCTCGGCAGCGTCGCGCGCTTGTTCGAGCGTGTCGGCCACGGCGACCGCCACCGGATAGCCGATATGCATGACGCGGCCGATCGCGATCGGCGGACGCGGCGGCAGATACATCGGGCTGCCGTCGCGCTTCTTATAAGGCGCCATCGACGGCAGCGAGCCCAGCGCATCGGCGCGATAATCGTCGCCCGTGAGCACGGCATGCACGCCCGGCATCGTTTGCGCCGCCCGCGTGTCGATACTCCTGATATCGGCGTGCGCGTGCGGCGAACGCAGGATGGCGGCGTAGAGCTGGTCGGCGAGTTTCAGATCGTCGAAGAAGCGGCCCTGACCGCGCAACAGGCGCGGATCCTCGCGCCGACGCACCGATTGTCCGATGGAAAATTCGCCCATGGGTTTATCCAGGCTGGGTTCATCCGCGTCGGCGCATGATGTCAGGCAAGCTGCTTCAGCGCCGCAGGTTCACGCTTGGCGATCGCGTCGGCGACCTCCACGGTGCGTCGCGCCATGTCGGCGTGCAGGCGTTCGACCATGCGGCCTTCGATCTGAATCACGCCCTTGCCTTGATTCTCCGGCAGGTCGAAGGCGGCGATTACCTTGCGGGCAGCGGCGACTTCCTCCGACGCCGGCGAGAACGCCTCGTTGCAGGCCTCGATCTGCCGCGGATGAATGAGCGTCTTGCCGTCAAAGCCCAGATCGCGCGCCTGCCGGCATTCGTCCGCAAAGCCTTCGGCATTGCCGAGATCGTTGTAGACGCCGTCAAGAATGTCGATGCCGAAGGCGCGCGCGGCGGCAACGCAGTTCGCCAGCCATGGCAGCATCGGCGTCCGGCCGGGCACAATGCGGGCGCGCGTGTCCTTGGCGAGATCGTTGGTACCCATGACGAAGCCGGAAAGCCGGGTCTCCGAATCGAGCGCCGCCGCCGCGATGGCGCCGACATTGATCATGGCGAGCGGCGTCTCCATCATCGCCCAAACGCGGATGTGCGGGTCGGTTCCCATGTCGACGATGCGCGCTGCAAGATCCTGCAACTGATGCGGGTCCGATATCTTCGGCACCAGCACCGCATCGGGCCGGGCGTCGGCGATGGCATGCAAATCGTCGACCCACCAGCGGGTGTCGAGCCCGTTGATGCGCACGAAAAGTTCACGGTCGCCGAAGCCGCCGTTCTGCAGCGCCTTCTTGATCTGGTCCCGCGCCATCGCCTTGGCCTCGGGCGCGACCGCGTCTTCGAGATCGAGAATGATTCCGTCAGCTGGCAATTCACGCGCTTTTTCAATCGCGCGGGCGTTCGAACCCGGCATATACAAAACGCTGCGCCGCGGGCGGACACTCATCAGTTGTTCCCCACTCCCCCAGCATCAAACTAGCGGCTTTGCGTCGTTCATGCCAATCGGCCGTATGGAAAAGCGCGCCGCTCACGCAGCCTATGGAGATCCGGCGCAAGAAGCCGTTACGCCGCCTTTTGCTTCGCGGTGATCAGCTTGCGGTTGACCAGACATTCGGCGATCTGAATGGCGTTGAGGGCTGCGCCCTTGCGCAGATTGTCAGAGACGATCCACATGGCGAGCCCGTTCTCCACGGTCGCATCCTCGCGGATGCGGCTGATGTAGGTGGCGTCCTCGCCGGCCGCTTCGTAGGGCGTCACGTAGCCGCCCGGCTCGTGCGTATCGATCACCAGGCAGCCGGGCGCGGCGCGCAGGATGTCGCGCGCTTCTTCCGGCGTGATCGGGTTCTCGAACTCGACGTTGACTGCTTCGCAATGGCTGATGAAGACCGGCACACGCACGCAGGTGGCGCTCAATTTGATCTTGGGGTCGAGAATTTTTTTGGTCTCGACCAGCATCTTCCATTCTTCCTTGGTGTAGCCGTCCTCCATGAATACGTCGATGTGCGGAATGACGTTAAATGCGATGCGCTTGGGAAATTTCTTGGCCTCCACCTCGTCCAGCGTGAACACGGCTTTGCTCTGCGCAAACAGCTCGTCCATCGCGTCCTTGCCGGCGCCGGACACGGACTGATAGGTGGCGACGACGACGCGCTTGATCTTGGCGTGATCATGCAACGGCTTGAGCGCAACGACGAGCTGGGCTGTGGAGCAATTCGGATTGGCGATGATGCCGCGGTTGCGGAAGCCGGTAATGGCGTCGGCATTGACCTCCGGTACGATCAGCGGAATGTCGATGTCGTAGCGCCAGCACGATGAATTGTCGATCACGACGGCGCCGGCCGAGGCGATCTTCGGCGACCACTGCCTCGACACCGTGGAACCGGCCGACATCAGGCAGATATCGGTCCGCGAGAAGTCGTGATGCTCGAGCGCTTTGACCTTCAAGGTCCGCTCGCCGTAGGACACCTCGACGCCCTGGCTCCGGCGCGAGGCAAGCGCCACCACCTCGTCGGCCGGAAACGACCGCTCGGCCAGAATCGCGAGCATCTCCCGCCCGACATTGCCGGTCGCCCCGACGACGGCGACGCTGTAACCCATCGTTAACTCTCCATCGAAAATTCGCCCCCATCCCGGCGCCGCGGGAACCGGAGCGGAAGCGCTTCTAAGCGAGACGAAGGGAAAAGCAAGACCGAACGCGACCGTAATCGACCATATCGGTTCTTTTCCATTTCACCTCAATATGTTACACTAGCATTGATTTCGACCGGCGATGCGCGAATTTGCCCGGATCATTTTGCACCAAGTACGTGGAGGGATACGTGAGGAATGGGACGGATATGTCGCGTTCTCCGCGCGTCTCCGAGTGCATCAAATCTGGCAATGGCAGATATAGCTTCGGCCAGTCGCTTTATCTAGTTGTCCGTGGCGGTTCTGCCTTGTGGGAGCATCAATTCCGCGAAAATAAAAAGCTGCGTACCGTTGTGTTCGGGTCGGCGGTGTCGAAGTTTGGGTCTACCCCTGTCACCCTGATGCAAGCGCGGGCCAAGGTATTCACGAACACCAAGCCGCTCTTCGCGCTGGTCACGACCATCGCAGTGCTGCTGCCGGCCGCGCCGACAGTGAAATCACCTTGGGAGGTTCCCCCCGGTGCCGCGCCCAAGCTTATTCCGGTCGGACCCATTGCTGAGAAACTGCCCGCAGAAGCGAACCCTGGGCTGGGTTGACCCATATCGAGATTGTTCTGATAGTCCTGAGCGGCTTGAGCGCTGTAATCAGCGCTATTGAGATAGTGGAAGCGATTCAGCGCCATTGCATCCTCCCGAGACAATCAAATTGCATCATGCTCCGCCTGCGCACGTTCCGCCCATCCGACCGATCTGCGTTCGCATGTCGATGCGTCAAACGAGATGATTTCGCGTGCCGTCCGCCGCAAAACACGAAGCGGCGTCGAATTTCGAATTGGAATCGAGCCATCGATCAGCATCAAGGCTGCCTAGGAGGTGGCGGAGACTTCGGTAAGTCGCCGCTTTGCCTGCGTGCAGCTCTGCAACAAGCCAAACCGCTCGTCCGTAAGGCAATCATACAACTTCTATAGACTGCCCGATAAGGCGTATTGGTACAACAGGTCCACGAATGCTCTCGGGGAAGGTCGCCTACTGGCCCAAAATGCGACATGCCAAGCTATTCACTAGACCTTTAGGAGTGCCGTGGATTCAAACTGCTCTTTCCAGGTGTGACGGTTCACACCCGGGCTTTTGGGCGTGGTATTGTCTCCCGTGGATCTCATGGCAATCACGATGAAGGGCGGTGCAACGGCTGTTTGGCCGCTTACGGTGCGGAAGCGAACGGGCTTTCAAGCCGACCTTCCAGGCAATCGAAAGATGGAGCGTTTGGGGCACAAAATGAGCGGCCGCTCGAAAACGACTAACCTCGCACTGCTCGTGATCTTAGCCTTTGCGCTTTCGGTCGGTGCAGGCTTTGCGCAAATTCCGGCGCATGCGCCCCCGGCTCATGTGCTCGGGCATTGCGGGATGGACAAGAACGGACCCAAAACCGGCAAAGTGGATTATGTCGAGGTGTATTCCTCGAAGTATGCAAAGTGGTGCGTCGATGCAACTTTCTGGCCATCGAATTCGAAGTCGATTTCCAATTTTTTTGCGTACTTTGATGAAGTCGTTCCGCAGTTGACTTCCTTGTTCAAAGTTAAAGTACCACTGCCAATCGTGGTGGAAGTCACGACGCCGACGGCCGGAGCTTGTGCCTGCGGTCCACGATTCGGAGCAAAAGATAGTGTCATCATTACAGGCGATGCCTTCTCGGGAGCGTTTGTGACTCCGCAGAAGCAGAGCATTCCCGGTTTCTGGGGCTACTTGCTGACGCTGCACGAGGCGATCAACGTTTTTACCGGTCAGGTCGGCGGAGGTAACTGGCCCACTGATTGGTGGGCCGACCATCGCAGCCCATTCCCGAACGCGATGGACGAACAGGTCATGCGCATCATTGGGACCAAACAGAACAATCCGACGTTGCTAAATGCCGCCACGGCACACCACCAACGCTTTGGCGAGCCGGGCCACGGCAAATATGATTCCGAAGTCAAAATGTTTAACGATTTCTATAGCCAGTTTGGCGGGTTCGCCGCCTATTCACAGTTTTTCGGCCTGGTTCAAAAGGATAAGTTGCAGTGGAAGACCAGTACTGTCCGGTTAACTTGAGAGGTGTTGGTTAGAAGGCCAATAGCGGCGCGGCTTTCCGGGTGACAAAGGGTGTCTCCGACTTGAATCGGAAATGGCCGTTTGCGCTAGCGTTCCGGGTTTCGCCACCCCGGAGTCGCCATGTACCTCGGCAAGACCCTGTTCGCGCAGGCCATGGACTTCCTGCCGTGGAAGTCCTTCCATCGCATCGTCAATCGATACGGCGGCGATCACCGGACGCGCAGCCTGAGTTGCGCCGAGCAGTTTCGCGTCATGGCCTTCGCGCAGCTGACCTACCGCGAGAGCTTGCGCGATATCGAAGTGTGTTTGGCGGCTCAAGCCGGTAAGCTTTACCACATGGGCATCGGCGCGGCGGTCGCTCGCTCGACGCTGGCCGATGCTAACGAGTCGCGCGACTGGCGCATTTACTTCGAGTTGGCTCAACGGCTGATCACCAAGGCTCGCGCGCTCTACGTCGACGAGGACTTCGGCGTAGAACTGGCCAATACCGTATACGCCCTCGATGCCACGACCATCGATCTGTGCCTGTCGATGTTCCCGTGGGCGCCGTTTCGCTCCACCAAGGCGGCCGTGAAGCTGCACACGCTGCTCGATCTGCGGGGGTCGATCCCCACCTTCATCCACATCTCCGACGGCAAGATGCACGACGTCAATGTGCTGGACTTGCTGCTTATTGAGGCTGGCGCCTTCTACATCATGGATCGGGGTTACCTGGACTTCGAGCGGCTCTACGTGCTGGATCAGGCGGGTGGCTTCTTCATCACGCGCGCCAAGCGAAACCTCGATGCACGGCGCGTGTACTCGGCGCCGGTAGATCGCGACGCAGGACTCATCTGCGACCAGACCATTGCTCTCAACGGCTTCTATGCCGCCAAGCACTACCCCGCCCACCTGCGTCGCATCCGCTATCGCGATCCCGAAACCGGCAAGAACCTGGTATTCCTGACCAACCAGTTCGCGTTGCCGGCGCTGACCATTTGCGCCCTGTACCGGTGCCGATGGCAGGTGGAACTGTTCTTCAAGTGGATCAAGCAGCACCTGCGCATCAAACGCTTCTACGGCACTTCCGAGAACGCTGTGCGGACGCAAATCTGGATCGCCATCAGCGTCTACGTGCTGGTGGCGATCATCAAGAAGAAACTTCGTCTGAACGTTTCGCTGCATACGCTGCTACAGATCTTGTCGCTGACGCTCTTCGAGAAACTGCCGCTAAAACAAGCTGTTGCGGGCGTCGAGCCAATCGCAAAGAACCCCACATTTCATAGTCAACTGAATCTATTCGAGTTTTAACCGGACACTACTGGTGGAAGACAGTTGCCAAGGATCCGACCTGGTCACCCGACAACAACGAGAGCGCGTTGCTCAGCGAGTATCTGATCGCTTACCTCAGTCTGGCATTTGGCACGACATCCGACTTGACCCCGGTGTTTGTCCGCATGGGCGTGGGCAAGAAGGATGATAAAATAATGCCCTATAAGGTGAGTTCTGCCGCCGTAAAGAACGTTGCGAATGCCCACTGTTCGATTGTCGCTGCCGTGGGGGCTGGTCACAGAGCAAGTCGGCAACTGATAGCATTGCAACATGGGGATTATTCGAGCGCAATCGCCTCAGGAGGCACAAGTGCGTCGTGTCCTCCAGAGTGCTCGTGGATTCAAATTAAAAACAAGTGCGTCGCGAGGTGGTAGATAGCGAAAGCATCTAAGGCGGCCTCTATGGGTGGGACGAGGGACGCGATCAAATAACCACGGCGCGCGAGCATGTCCGGATATTGGAGAAGCGTTGAAAAGCGCCCCGAGACTGGGCACAAGATACGGAATTTATCCTACGAATTTGCATGTAGAATCCACCGCATTGGTCGCAACGCGAAATGAGGTGTCATTCGGCGTGCAATTTTGACCCCGTGAGCCGGGGGATCGGCGTCCAAAATTGACCCCCTACAGATTGGCCTGATGCGCTGCTCGCTTTGATTCCAAGCGAGCGGTGGGGGAATGCTGACAGTGGAGACGATCGGCCGGATCCGGCGCGAGCATTTCATCAAAGGCAAAACGATCAGGGAGATTTCCCGGGATCTGAAGGTGTCCCGGAACACGGTCCGCAAGGTACTACGGTCGGGGGAGACATCGTTCGAGTACGAGCGTGACGTTCAGCCTCGGCCGAAGCTGGGGCGGTGGACGGCTGAACTCGATGAACTGTTGGAAGGCAATACGACCAAGCCGTTCCGCGAGCAGTTGACGCTGATCCGCATCTTTGAGGAACTACGCGGGCGCGGCTACGACGGTGGCTACGATGCCGTGCGGCGCTACGCCAGGCGATGGGCCAAGGAGCGCGGACAATCGACGGCGGCTGCCTACGTCCCGCTGAGCTTTGCGCCGGGGGAAGCCTATCAGTTCGACTGGAGCCACGAAGTCGTTCTGCTGAGCGGCGTGACGGTAATCGTGAAGGCCGCCCATGTCCGGCTCTGTCACAGCCGGATGCTGTTCGTGCGCGCGTATCCGCGCGAGACGCAGGAGATGGTGTTCGACGCCCACGACCGGGCCTTCGCCCTGTTCAAGGGCGCTTGCGGGCGCGGCATCTACGACAACATGAAGACGGCGGTAGAGACGATCTTCGTCGGCAAGGGACGCCTCTACAATCGCCGCTTCCTGCAGATGTGCAGCCACTATCTCGTTGATCCGGTCGCCTGCACGCCGGCATCGGGCTGGGAGAAGGGCCAAGTCGAGAACCAGGTCGGGCTCGTCCGTCAGCGGTTCTTCACGCCGCGTCTGCGGTTCAAGAATCTCGACGAACTGAACGCCTGGCTGCTCGATAAATGCATTGCCTACGCCAAGGGGCATCCCCATCCGGAGCTGACCGAGCAGACGATCTGGGAGGTGTTCGAGGCAGAACGGCCGAAGCTCGTCCCATATGCGGGCCGGTTCGACGGCTTCCATGCGGTGCCGGCGTCAGTCTCGAAGACCTGCCTGGTGCGCTTCGACAACAACAAATACTCGGTGACCGCGAGCGCTGTCGGGCGTCCGGTCGAGGTCCACGCCTATGCCGACCGCATCGTGATCCGCCAGGACGGGCGTGTGGTCGCGGAACATCCCCGCTCATTCGGCCGTGGCGAGACGATCTACGATCCTTGGCATTACGTGCCCGTGCTCGCTCGCAAGCCGGGCGCCCTGCGCAACGGCGCACCCTTCAAGGACTGGGTGCTGCCGGTGTCGATGGAGCGCGTGAGGCGCAAACTCGCGGGCGCCGACGACGGCAATCGGCAGATGGTCGACATCCTCACCGCGGTGCTGACCGACGGGTTGCCTGCGGTCGAGGCCGCGTGCGCCGAAGCGATCGCCCACAGCGTCCACTCCGCCGATGTCGTGCTCAACATCCTAGCGCGCCGCCGTGATCCTGGCCCACCGGCCACCATCCTCACGCCAGCGGCGCTGACATTGCGCCACGCTCCCGTCGCCGATTGCGCCCGTTACGACAACCTTAGGAGGACCAACTGATGGAACGATCCCAACTCTTCGATCTCATGAGCGAGCTCAAGCTCTACGGCATGAAGGCCGCCTTCGACGAGATCATGGCCACAGCCGTCAAACGCCAGCATGAACCCCAGCGCATCGTCGGTGATCTGCTTAGTGCCGAGATCAACGAGAAGCAGGCGCGTTCGATCAAGTACCAGCTCACCATCGCCAAGCTGCCACTCGCCAAGGACCTAGACGACTTCCAGTTCGAGGGTACGCCGATCAATGAGACGCTCGTGAACGATCTCGCCGGCGGGGGCTTCATCGCCCAGCAGCGCAACGCCGTGCTGGTCGGCGGCACCGGTACCGGCAAGACCCATTTAGCCATCGCTATCGCCAGAAGCTGCATCCGCTCCGGATCCCGCGGCCGGTTCTACAACGTGGTCGATCTCGTCAATCGGCTCGAGATCGAGACCCGTAACGGAAGGCAGGGTCGGATCGCTGATCAACTCACGCGGATGGACTTCATCATTCTCGACGAGCTCGGCTATCTGCCCTTCGCTCAATCCGGAGGACAGCTCCTGTTCCACCTCGTCAGTCGCCTCTACGAGCGCACCTCAATCATCGTCACCACCAACCTTGCCTTCGGCGAGTGGCCGAGCGTCTTCAGTGATCCCAAGATGACGACCGCGCTGCTCGATCGTCTCACCCACCACTGCGACATCATCGAGACCGGCAACGACAGTTGGCGCTTCAAGAGCCGGGCTGACGATCAACCGACAACCCGCGCTCGCGCCGTCTCCGCAACCCCGGCCAGCTCCGACGGCGCGAGCGCTACCGCCAAAACACGTCGCCAGAAAGGGTCAAAATTGGACGCCGATCGAGGGTCAAATTTGAACGCCGATTGACAAGCTGGGCAACGATGCGATCCTTTATATCCTTGCCCCAGTAGTTGTTCGCGTACTCTTCTTGGCGTCCATAATTGCATAGGCTTTGGCCGGGGCTGGATAGACCGTGATTGAACCAGAACCCGATCAACCATCTTTCCTCTTGGCATAACGATGAGGGAAGATCGTCGATGTGCATCACCCGTCCAGGCAGACGCTCAATATCACGTCGCGATACTCGTTGAAGGTATCGCCAGACTCTGATGATTACGGGGTCCAGATCGATCAGGATTACCTTCCGGGGTACCCGACGAACACTAAATCCGGCCGCTCCGGCAAAGGGTTCAATGACGAGGTCACATTTCGGGGTTAGCAGTTGTGATACTCTGTATTTTCCCCCAGCAAAACTGAAGAACGGTTTCATCGTCCTCCTCTCATTCTTGAATGCTCCTCCTTCGCCCACTGCACGGCAGCGTCGAGTTCCGAGTTGGAGGGAAAGTCGCTCACACCTTCGTGGGAACGCAGAACCCGCCTTAGGACATTGGGTGGTACGAAATACGTCACAGCCTTCAGCAGTACCGCGGCGTGACCCGGAATACGCGGCACCGGCAGTTCGGATTCCGGCGCGTCGTTCGACAGTTCGTGATCGGACTCTTCACCATCCGAATTTTGATCACCTAATACCTCTTTCTTGAGGCGTTCTGCTTCACGACGACTAAGATCATGGTGAACACGACCCTCGTTGATGAGTCTGACTAGGATTTCCTCTGGAATGTGAGTAAGTTCCCAAAGGGTTCGATAAGCGCCGGGCAGGCACCTCCAATATCTCTGGTCCGAGATGATGTGGTGTTGTGCAATCCGCATGAACATGCCGGCCTTCCACAGCGCGGCCTTGACATTTTTGCCAAGTCCCAATTTCTCGACCAACCACGGACCAAATTGTCCATGAGCGCGGCCTCCGGGATGATCTTTGGCTCTACCCTGTAAAATTACGAAGCCTTGCTTGACGGCGCTTTCGACTCCCCTTTCATTCCATGTGAAGAATTCAGCAGTCAGGGACTCCCAGGTGACTTCGGCATCGACCGGCATTACCACCGCCAAGGAATCCCGCCTGACTTCGACTGAAATCCCTTCGCCTGTGCTGTGTGCCTCTCCGGGCTCGTCAGCATCGTGTACCGCTTGGTCGTTAGCCGCGGTGGCATCTCCTGCCGGTAGGACACTGTCGCTCGCTGCGTGAGCGGATTTTGAAGTAGACCAACTCCCGCCATGTACCGCACGACCGCGGCCAGGCTGACGAAAGAGACTTGACGCCTTTCCGGAAGGACGAGAACGCCACGCCGTCCCACGCGGTAATTTGATTTTGCCTCTTCTTGGCTTTTTTGCCGCCCGCCTGGACTTAACAGGTTCGCGAATGTCCCCTTCGAACGACGGTGGCGTCACGACCGTATTGAGCGCAGCGGGCGACACGGTTGCTTTGAACTTGGATTTCTTGGTCATCGACTCACCTCCTTATGGCGGGAGCCGAGCCGATTGACCTCCTTACCCTTCACGTAGCGGGTCGGCAGTGTGGCTAGGAAAGCCTTGCATGTTTCTGTACTCACACGGATACGGCCGTCGAGCATATACACGGCGATCCGCTTGGAGCGGATTAACTCTAGCATTTTGGTTTTGCCGAGCCCAAGATATTGCGCGGCTTGGCGAGGAGTGAGCGTCAACGGTTCAATAGATGGCGACATGGGGTCGCGCTCCTTATTCAGGATGCGACCCCCAATTAGACGCGCTTATTCGGGGGACAGGTTAAACGCCAGCCATTGGTTTCGCGCTCTGTGGCGCTGCCGTGGGGCGCAGGGGCGTATTCGATGCAGCGGCTGCGAGGCCGGCTTCGGCGTGATTTAAGTGCCCGTTAGTTCGAATGCAAGAATTTTCTCTGTATTTAAAATCGTGTCATTATAAAATCGGAGTCACGCATGTATCGAGTACGTGGAACAGTACGGGCTGAAAAGATTTTTTCAATGCTATCAACGAATGAATGCTTCTAAGCGAGAAACGTCCCTAACACAACGTTGACGGGGCGTTGTCGTGCGGCCGGCCGCGTATTCGCTGTTAGAGGACATCCGCGCAACTTTCGTGCGCGTTCTGGCCTATATGGGCGGTCTTGCCTTGGTTGCCATCGCGGCCGGGAGCTTTTTCCATGTATGGGCGCTGATGGGGGCCGCCGGTCCCTCGCCGCATCCGCAATGGATCGAGATCGAGCGTCCATACCCGGCCTTTCAACTGGCGTTGCCCGAATTGGCCGTCATCCCCGCCAATTATGCGATCTGGCAGCGCGAGGACGATGGCGCCCGCAAGGACGTGCTGACTTTCGGCGCCGCGATGGAGCCCGGTCCTTTCGTCAGCGTCGAAATCTACCGGGCGGGCGACCGGACCGAGCCCTTCATCGATCCCGCCAGTGAGATCGCGGCGCGCATCGTCGGCTATTCCGTCACCGATGACGTCAAACCGGCGGGCCGCATAGACAGTAAATTTGGCCCCGTTTCATTGATCGATTTCGCCATCGCCGCCCGAGGTCACCAGCGCCGCTGCCTCGGCTTTGCCCGCGCCTTCGCGCAGCCGCCGATGCAGATCGCCGGTTGGTACTGCAGCCCGGGCGACGAGATCGTCGATCGGGTCAAGCTGGCCTGCGTGCTCGACCGGCTCACCGTCCTGACGGCCGGCGGCGACCCACGGCTCGATGCACTGTTCGCCCGCGCTGAGATCAAGCGGACATTCTGCGGCCGCCGTGATCCGATCTTCGCTGCCACGACAACAGAGCGCACCGGATCGATTCCAAGGCGGCATGGCCGGAACCTTCGTCATATCGGCTTGCGCGAAACCATCCGGCTGCGGTGACCGCTCGCGACGGCGGCGGTTCAATGAGCCCGGCTACGACGGCTACGCCTCGTGTCCGCTGACGACCGCAATCGGCACGACCATCCTCGCCGAGTTCATTTATGGCGGGAAGGTTACGCCGACGCTGGCGCTTAATCCGGCCAAGGAGCATTGGACCGGATGGTGGATCAAGACTACCGGGCTGCCCATCATGTACTGGAACTACATGCTCAAAGGTCAGGTCTGGTTTCCCAAACACAACACCGCCTTCAAGGAAGACGCCGCCTGATCGCGGCCGCGCCGTGGGGGGCCACCTTTACCCGGCGGGCTGCAGGCGCTAGCAATGATGCTCGTCATAGCGAATTGTCCGGCACCGCACCGAGCTGCCGGTGGAGACGATCATGAACAAGCCGCAGACCAAGCAAGACACCCAGCCGCCCGCGAAGCAGATCTACCGCGAACTCGTCACCATTAACGGCAAGAACGTGGTGCTCGCCCACAACGAGCCGCCGGTCATCAACGCCGGCGTTCTCGAATACGCCGACATCTTCCGCATGTTCAATATTTTCGACGAGAAGTTCTCGCCCTCAAACATCGACAAGGCCGACGGCACGCCGCTGCGGCTCTACACCTCGGATCGCGTCAAGGTTGACGTCTCCAAGCGCCGCAAGCATGACATGGGGTTCTGGCACCGCAACATCGACGCCCACGAGATCATCTTCTGCGTCAAAGGCGCGCTCAAATGGGAAACCGAAATGGGCGTCAAGATCATGCATCCGGGCGATATGCTGTTCATCCCCAAGGGCATCGGCCACCGCTCGATGCTGTGCGAAGATTCCACCGACGATAACGTGCTGATCGAATTGAAAATCGCCGACGATCTGAGCTACGTCGGGGACAACAAATAAGAACAGACAGGCGAGCATAAGCGTGCAATCCATCGACTTGGTGGTCGAGGACATCGACTGGCTGATCACGGTCGATCCCGGCCGCCGCATCATTCGCGAGGCGGCGATCGCCGTGGACGGCGGCAAGATCGTCGCTATCGGCAAATCAGCCGAGATCCGCGGGAAATATTCCGCGACGCGGCGCCTGGACGGCCGGCATACCGTGGCGACGCCGGGCCTGATCGACTGTCACCTTCACGCCTCGTTCCAGCTCTCGCGAGGGCTGGCCGACGAGGCGAACGCGCAGTCGTTCCTGTTCGACCGCATGTACCCTTACGAAGCGGCGCTCGACGGCGAGGATGTGCGCGTCTCGGCGACGCTGGCGGCAGCCGAATTGCTCAAGCACGGCGTCACCTGCTTCATCGATCCGGGCAATTACCATCCCGAGGCCTCGGTCGAAGGGGTGATGTCGACCGGCATTCGCTACGTCGTCTCCCGCTCGTCATTCGACCTGACCAAGTCGGTGCTTGGCATTCTGCCGGAGCGCATGATTGAAACGACGGAAGTCGCGCTGCAACGCGCCGAAACCGTCCTGGAAAAGTATGCAAAATCCGGGAACCCGCGGCTGTCCGCCAGCGCATCGTTTCGCGGACTGAACAACGCCTCCGACGAACTGATCCTCGGCCTCGACAAGCTCGCCCGAAAGTACGGCACGCTGCTGCAGACGCACGCCTGCTTCTCCTACTCGACCCACGATTCCAGCGTCGCACGCAGCGGCCTGGCGGAGATCGAACGGCTGGAAAAGCTCGGCGTCATCAACGAGAGCATGCTGATCGTGCATTCCGGCTGGCTTGAGCCCGAAGAAGTTGCAATCCTGGTACGGCGCAAGCCGTCGCTGGTCTGCGCGCCAAGTTCGAGCCTGCATAACGGCTACGGAAACTTTGTGGTGGGCAAGCTGCCCGAACTGCTGGCGCTTGGCGTCAACGTGACGGTCGGCTCCGACCATGCGTCATCGGGCATTGTCGATTTGCCGCAGGAGATGCGGCTCGCCTGCTGTTGCTACAAGGAGACGCGGCTAAACCCGCGCGTCATGCCGCCGGAGACCGGCCTCGAAATGGCCACCGTCAACGGCGCCAAGGCGGCGCTGATGAGCAACCGCATCGGCTCGATTGAAGTCGGCAAGGAGGCCGATATCGTACTGTTCGACACGCAGCGGCCGGAATGGCAGCCGCTGATCAATCCGGTGGCCAATCTCGTCTACAGCGCCACCGGCAATTCGGTGCGCGACGTATTCGTCGCCGGCGAGCAGGTCGTTTCCGGCGGACGCCTGACCAAGATCGACGAGGGCAAGCTTTACGAGGAGATTCCGCTCGCCGTGACGCGCTTCGGCAAGCACCTGAAATTCGACCAGATGGTGCAGTTGCGCTGGCCGGTGTCCTGAACAAACGGCGCAAACAAGAAACGCGACAGGCCTCTTCTACCTCGCCCGCGCAGGAAAGGCCGAGCAGGGCGGCTTCGCCCTATCCCGGTTGCGCCTGCTGATGTTTGTGCGACACCTTCAATGTGATGCATCCACTTCGTCCTGCCCCGCTGCGAGATTTTGCAATGCCGGAGACTGAGACTGTGGCCGGTTCGCCTGCCGCTGCGGACCACACCTTCGATCCGGCGGCCGCAGGCTGGGAGCCATACGGCGATGACGGGTTCATCGGCCTGGTCGGCCCATTCTGGGCGCGGCCGTCAGGCGACGGCTACCGCTACGCGTTCAAGGCCGAGCACAAGCATCACAATCGCCGTGGCATCGTCCAGGGCGGCATGCTGATGACGTTTGCGGATCGCGCCATGGGAATGACCTGCTGGTACGCCAACGAGCGCCAGCCGCAGGCGACCGTCCAGCTCGACGTGCATTTCATCGATGCGGTCCAGATCGGCGAATTTGTCGAAGCCAAGTGCAGGATCATACGCCGCACGCGCTCGCTGATTTTCATGGCTGCCGACCTTGTGGTCGGCACCCGGGTCGTCGCGACCGCCATCGGGACATGGAAGACGCTTGGAAAATGACACCAGCAGGGAGGCAATTCGCCGCGGCAGCGGTCCCGCATGCATCACTGCCATGCATGTGCCGGGACGCGTGAGCTGCTAGACAACTGCCCCGCACAAGGCTGCATGCATTTGTGATACATTGCGCGTGCCAACACCAGAAAGATGCGATCATGGACGCCCTCACCAAACCCCGACAGAAGACGAAAATCGCGCCGGCCCGTGGCTATCCCGACCTCCACGATCACGTCCGCGCGCTGGATAAGGCCGGGCTCCTGATCACGGTCGACCGTCCGATCAACAAAGACACCGAGATGCATCCCTTGGTGCGCTGGCAGTTTCGCGGCGGCATCGAGGAGAAGGACCGCAAGGCGTTCCTGTTCACCAATGTGACCGACAGCAAGGGCCGGAAATACGACATTCCAGTCCTGGTCGGCGGACTGGCGGCCAATCGCGAAATCTACCGGATCGGCATCGGTTGCCCATTCGAAGAGATCGACGCCCGCTGGGTGGAAGCCGCGCGCCACCCGATCCCGCCGCGCGTGGTCGAAGATGCGCCCTGCCATGAGATCGTCATCGCCGGCAAGGACCTCGACAAGCCTGGCAACGGGCTTGACGGCATTCCGCTGCCGATCTCGACGCCCGGCTGGGATATCGCTCCTTACGCGACGCTGTCGCAATACATCACCAAAGACCCAGACACCGGCATCCAGAACATGGGCAATTACCGCGGCCAGGTGAAAGCGCGGCGCCGGCTCGGCATGAACCCGTCGCTCGAATTGCGGCCCGGCATCTACAACCACTGGGAAAAATTGCGCGACCGCGGCTTCAAAAAGCTGCCCTGCGCCGTCGTACTCGGCGCGCCGCCCTGCATCACCTTCGCGTCGGTGCAAAAGCTGCCGGAAAGCCTCGACGAACTGCACGTCGCCGGCGCGCTGGTCGGCGCACCGATCAACGTGGTCAAGGCCAAGACCGTCGATCTCTTGGTCCCTGCGGAAGCCGAAATCGTGATCGAGGGCTTCATCGATACCGAATATCTCGAGCCCGAAGCGCCGTTCGGCGAGTCGCATGGCCATGTCAACCTGCAGGAATTCAACGCCTACATGGACGTGACCGCGATCACGCGCCGCCGCGACGCCATTCTCACCTCGATCATCTCCCAGGTGACGCCGTCGGAGTTGAGCCTGATCAAGCGCATCGGCATGGAACCGCTGTTCCTGAACTTTCTGCGCGACACGCTCGGCATCAAGGGTGTCAAACGGGTGTCGATGCACGAGCCGCTCACCAATATCCGCAAGGTCATCGCGCTGGTCTGCGAGCGCGACATGCCGCCGACCGAAGTGTGGCGCGCGCTTTACGGGGCGGCGGTGTTGCATCGCGCTGCCGGCAAATACGTCATCGCGCTCAACGACGACATCGACCCAGAGAATGCCGACGCCATCCTGTGGGCGATGTCTTACCGCGCCAATCCGACGCTCGACTTTCACATTCTGCCGCACCGCGACCAGGGACACGGTCCGCGCAGCAAGCGCAACGGTGGGCAAGACGCCTCGGTGCTGATCGACGCGACGCTGAAAGAAAATTTCCCGCCGATCTCGCTGCCCAAGCGGCCCTACATGGAGCGCGCCAAGGCGATTTGGGAGGAGCTCGACCTGCCGAAACTCAAGCCGGAGTCGCCGTGGTTCGGCTATTCGCTCGGCGAATGGTCGCCCGATCTCGATGACGCCGCCGAGCGGGCGACGCGCGGTGAATATTTCGAGGCTGGCAAACTTCTGGAAAAACGGCGGCGCAAGGATCTGCGGATGAATACCGAAGTCCGCAACGTCAAGGAACGCACCGCAAAGCCGAAAAAGCGGCGCTGAGCTTTCCAATGGCGACGTCTCCCGCTCGGACAGGCGAAATCCGCATTTTGTCCGCCGCCGCACTGCGCGAGATCGTCTTAGAGTTCGCTGAGAGTTACGCGGACCGCACGGGCGTCAAACTGGTGCCCGAATTCACCCGCTCGCCGCTGGTCCGCGACCGTATTCGCGCCGGCGAAGTTTTCGACATCGCCATCACCACCCAATCCCGGGTCGGCGAACTGGCTAAGGAAAACAAGCTAGCCGCGGACACCGCGATCGCACTGGCGCGCTCGGGCATCGGGGTCGCCGTGAAAACTGGTCACCCGAAACCCGACATCCGCTCGGTAGGCGCCTTCGTCCAAGCGTTACGCGCAGCCGAGTCAATCGCCTGCGCCGATCCTGCCTTCGGCACCGCCAGCGGACTTTACCTGGCGGATTTGTTTGCACGGCTCGGACTGACGGCGGAACTGAAGACGAAGATGCATTTTGTCGGCGCCGAAGGCGGCGAGGCGGTCGTGGTATGTGCGGCGGTCGCAAGCGGCGAGGCCGATCTCGGCCTGCAGCAGGTTGCCGAGATCGTCGCCGTGCCCGGCGTCGATCTCGTCGGCCCATTGCCACCGGAACTTCAGCACACGACGGTTTTCTCCGCCGCGGTCGTCGCGACGGCGCCGCGACCGGATCTGGCGCGCGGCTTCATCACGTTTCTCGCCTCGCCGGCGGCGAAGGCCGTCGTCGCCGCGCACGGCATGGAGCCGGCCTGAAACTCTGCTCAAGTGCCGTAGTTTTTCGCCAGATAATCGACAATCGCCTTGGCGTCGGCGTCGCTGATCGGCGCGCCCATCGCCTTGATCATTTTGGTGACTTCGGCGTTCCAACCGGCTTGGTTGAGGAACGGCGAGTTCATCGGGATGTAGGCGAGGCTGTGACAGGTCCCGCAGTTTTGCTGGACTGCCTCAACGCCCGGACCGGGCTTGAGTTTGATCTGCTGCAACTGGCTCTGGGCCAAGGCTGGAACAGCAATCGTCGCCGCCAAGGCCGCAATGACAAACGTCCGCATGATCAGCCGCTCCTTTAGCTTGCGTTCAGCGTAACACGCTGCATGACGTTATTGTGGTAGCCGGCGGGATTGAAGATCAGCGTCGCAGTCTGCGTCTGACCGATCGCGTTGGTAGCGTTGGCCATCACCGTGACCCTACCGCGCTTGGCGTTGAGATCGAAATTCCAGGGCCGGAAGGCAAAGCGGCCAAGATCCTGACCCAACTTGGCCTGCGCCCAGGTCTTGCCGTCGTCGGTCGAGACTTCGACGCTGCGGATGCCGTAGCCGCCGTCCCACGCCAAGCCGCTGACCGTGACCTTGCCGGCTTTCACCTTGGCGCCGTCGCGGTGGCTGGTGATCAGTGAATTGACCACCATTTCGGTGATCGGCGTGCTGGTCGCGTCTTCCTGGCTGACGAACCGCGCCACCACCGGGAATTTCCCGACCGGAATGCGATAGGCCGGCTTCATCCAAAAACCGCCCTGCGGCTTGGTCAGCGCCGTCACCGAGATGATATGTTTCATCCAATAGGTGCCGGTCCAGCCGGGCACGATGAGCCTGGCCGGAAAGCCGTTGAAATGCGGCAGCGGTGCGCCATTCATTTCATAGGCGATCAGCGTGGACTCATCGGTTGCCTTCCAGACCGGCAGGCTCTTGATGAAATCGGGGGTCTTGTCGATCACCGGACCGTCGGCGCCGTTGAACGCGATCTCGATCGCTTCTGGTTTCAGGCCCACCATCGCCAGCACGTCCTTGAGCCGAGCGCCCTTCCAGCGCGCACAGCCCATCGCGCCATAGCCCCATTCGACGCCGGCGACGTGCGGCTGCGACAGGCCGCGCCTGTTGCCCGAACATTGATTGACCGCGACGACTTCATAGGCCGGCATTTTCTTGAGGGCATCGAACGTGATCTCGGTATGCCCGTTCGCGCCTTCGCCGCCGACCTCGATCTTGTAAGTCTTGGCATCCACCTCCGGGATGTTGGACAGGTGGTAACGGACAAAGAATTCATCATTGGGCGTGATCGGTGTATGGAAATATTCCAGCGGCGCCTCGTAATTCGGCCCGCGATCGGACAATCTGATGAGCGGCTTTTTGCCCGGGAGCGTCGCCATCGTGGCGTAGCTCGCAATGTCGGGCGGCACCCCCGGAGTGAGCTCTGCGGCGGCGGATTGCGCCCATGAAGGACGCGTCAAGCCAAGTCCGCTGCCGGCGAGTAACGCGCCCGCACCGGCTTGGCGCAACAAAGTGCGGCGGCTCAAAGCCGCCGGGATAAAGCTGCCCATGGGACTCCTCCCTGTGGTTGGCGCACGCTCTGCTTTCAGGGCGCATCGCCCGCATGCCTTCATCAAGGTACGCGCTGGAATAATGTGGCATAAATCTGCAAATGCAAAGCATGTTATTCTGCCGCACGAGTCGGGCGCGGAACCGGAGACTTTGGCGGCGGTTGCCAAGCAACGCCAAGGCGTTACCGAGATGCTGTTGCGCCGGGCGGAACCGGGCTAGACTGATGCCCAGCAAAGCGAGGCCACATGCGCGTCATTGCGGTTATTGCGGCAGTGCTGACAATGTCGACCGCGCTTGCGGTCGCGGCGCAAGCCGCGCCGAAGAAGCGGTATCCGCCGGTGGAGCGATCCGCCGCCGGTACGGTGATTTAGCCAACCCGAACGATCATCCACCATCGCGACGGCACCACGACCATCATCGTCACGCCGCGCCACCGCTCCTATCTTAATCCGGGTACGGAAGTGTCGGTGGGCGACGGCAGCACGCATGACTACATGCTGCCGCCGGGCGGCGATCCGGGCCGACCCAATTGGTTTTATGGCCCCGGCGATGCGACCGGCGGGGCGTATATGGTTTCGCGCCCGTTCTATCTGCCGGGCATCAATACCAATACGCCGTACTGACGCGACGCCAATTTCATTGGTTGGCGCCGCGCCCGGTACGCTCACGCCTGCGGTACGTCTGCAGGCGGCGCCATTCGCTCGTAAATGCCTTTTGTCGTCACCACGAAATCGATGCGCCCGTCGGCAAGCGCCCGCAGGCATTCGGACGGTTTGTTGACAATCGGCTCTTCATGAACGTTGAAGCTGGTATTGACCAGCACCGGCAGGCCGCTTTCGCGCTCGAAGGCCGCGAGAATGTCGTAGTAAAGCGTCACACCAGATAACTAGGCGTATCTTTGTTCGCTATCAATTGGTATGAGCAGGCGATACGAGCGCAGCTGACCAGCCTGGTCAGCGGTTAGTGGCGTATGGTTTCGATGGAACACCGCGAGCAGCGGTACCCGAACTGGGCTTGTGAGGCTGACGTCATTTGGAGCGCTGGCGCGTCGCCGCACGCCTGACGCCGCAGAGCGGCAGGAATCAGAAAACCTTGGCGGCGAGCTTGCGCAAGCCCATCCCTCACGTTCTCAGCATTAGCCGACACGCCGGACAATCGTCGAACGGCGATTAGCCTGCCTCGGTCCATCGGGTTTTTGAATTCTTATTGTGAGGAAAAAGCCAACGGGGGTCTTTTCATTCGGTAGTGTCGACTTAATACGCAACCAATTCTTCCCGCGCGCGTGACGCACGCAAAAAGAAGACCGATGGCTTTTCACCTTCTAAGGTGAGGGTTTCAAAACACAAATCCTTCTGGCATGCGGTCTTCGTTTTCCAGACCGCTCAGTACATTTAAATCGCTTTGTTGCAGCTCACATCGTTTGATATCGACAAAGCCTGCCTTCGCAAGTGATTTATTCAACGTCTTTTCGTCGTATATAAAGCAATGTCCCCAATCGCGCACAAAGTTATTGATGACCATCGTATCTGTGGCTTCGCCGTGAGGAATGAAGGTTTCCGCCGACCACGCGATATATCGCTTCTGTAGCGTCGATTTCTCAGCATTGTATAAACCAAGCAAGAACTGCAAATCTGGCGTCGAGAGTCTGATCCTTCCGCCAGGCCTCAAAACTCTGTGACACTCCTGCAGCATATGACAGCCATCCTCATAGGGAATGTGCTCGATCATGTGCTCGCTGAAAATATAATCGAAGCTGCTGTCGGAAAATGGAAACGGCTTTCTGGCATCGAGATTAAGAATAGGTTTTTCGGGCGGAGGATAGAAGTCAGCATTGAGCCATCCTTTGAGCGTGTTAGATCCGCATCCGATATGGAGTTTGGGCACTAACGGCGAGGCGAAATACGTTTCGATCAAATGGCGATCCATTGACCCACGCTTCAATCGCCAGAGAAGACCCTCATGGGGCAATCCGACGCTTTCAAGCACTGCTTTCGCTAGCTTTTTCAAACCCGGATCTCGCCGGACGTCGCTCGACACCGCAACTGCCTCGATTGGGCAATTCGAAGACAATGCAGATTTCACGGAAGTTGAACCTGGCTCTGGAACACGGTGATCGCAGACCGGCACCAACGTCTACTGCGCGCCCGTCCCGTACTGCAACGCGCCGCTCGGCACCAACACCGCGGCCGATCCGCGGTTCGTCAATCCGATGTATGCGACCACCAAGCCGGACTGCACCGACAAGGCCACCACGATCGCCTGCATGGCCACATACCGCGCCGGCTTCGTTCCGACCGCGAAGGGCACCGCCGGCGTCGGCTAACCAGTCGCCGGGAGCGTGCGCCGACGATCCGTACTTCCCGCCGTGGGTCGGCCCCGGTGGCATCCCGGACGGATGCGTCACTAAACCCTGTGGGTATTGAGATCAGCCAATGACGAAACGCATGGTGTTTCGACGTGGCGGATCGACGTCATGACTGTTCGTTCAGCACGATCGCCTAGCGTAATTCCAGTAGTGTGCTCCGCACGTAGCCGCCATTGCAATTCTTGCCAGGCTAGATGCTGCCTCAGCGCCGAACGTTGTCCTGGACGTTTTCAGGCTATTGGTCCCTTGAGCAGACAAACAGATGCCGTTGGTACTGATTTCGATAGGGGCCAACATTGTCGGCGTCAGTTCCAAGATTTCGATGCGGGTAAATGACGTGCGTTCCTTCAGCCATTTCTGGATAAATTCCGCGTCCCGGCCCGGAAGACTTTCGGAGAACCAAGTTTCATGATTTTCGCCCATGTCGAGAAACAACGCTTGACCGGTGATCGCATCCACTTTCCGGATAAATTCCTCCGCTGAAGAGCGCATAACTCCGAGAACAAAATGATGAAGTACGTGTCTTTGGCGATGTACCCCGAGCCGTTGTGGGACAACCATTCGACGGAATGCCACGAGCCCAGCGCCCAGGTCCCGCCGGCGCAACGAGCCCTGCGTGATGGCGCGGGGCTTTGTTTCCTTGGTGCTCCACGCCGAAGTTGCCAAAACAAACGGAGATCACCGGACGGAGCCATCCGGATGCCGCTCTGGCTTTTCAGATGACAGAACTCTCCGCCCTGATGACCGTGGCGCAGCCGATCCCGCCCGATCTCGGCAACCCGTCTTGCGCGCCGTCGCCGTGCAGCTCGCCAGCTACAACGCGGAAGCGATCGGCGTCGGGCTGGTCAACCGCATCGGTCGCAGCTTGCAGCGAGAATTCCTGAAAGCGCCGCCGTCGCTCCATGCGGTGCCGCGATCGCGCGCGTGGCGATTTTCGCTCTCGACCGAGAGAGCAAAGACTACATGCTGGCGGCAAACGGGATGTTAACGCCGATGCGGTTATGCTGCCGTCAATCGCTTTCTGGTATTTTGACGAGGGCGAGCCGCCTTTCATGGATCGGGCTATTCCGTGGATCATGCTTGCGTCTGCCGTCGCGGCTGCAGGCTCGGCTATTGCAGCGGCTTTTTCCGCTTTCTTTTCCTCACGTTCAAGCCAAACCGCGGTCGATGCCGCTGCAACTAATCTTGTTCTAAAAATCCGTGGTCAATATGCCTCCAACGAAATGTTCATCGACTTGCGCAATTTACTCGCGTGGCGTGACAAGTACGGTTCCCAATTCGCACCAACGTGGCAACAGAAGCTGGCAATAAACGACAAGGAAGCCGAGATTGTTGATTTTTCCAGAAGGCGCTTACCAGCTTTTTCAGCAACATTATCGATCTTCACGACACAAGTCTTGTTCCAGAGCGGATCGAAAAGCTGTTATCCGATTTTGCCGGTTTCGATGTGCTCTATACGGTAGTGGAGCCTCTGGAGCGCGCGTTGAGCCCTAACTACGACAAGCCGCGCTTCGACAAGCTTCGCGCGCTAAGACCGCCTTCCGATCAATCAAACAATTCACCGCAACCAATTGGATCATTAGACACCCTTAAAAGAGATCACCCCGGACCGCCTAATAGGCTATCTCTCGAAGAGCAAAGGCCCGAGCAACTGGCGCGCGATCCTTGGTCGCATCAAGCGCAATGCCGAAAACCAGGGCAAAACCTGAGAGCGAGCGATCCGGAAACATGCCTTCAGGAAAAATGATGCGGCGCGCTTGATCCGCTCGGCACTGGAAGCCGGCTGCCATCGTCGCCGGCCCGCGCATATAGTTCGATGGAGCGCTACGGCCAGTACCTATTCGAATGGGGCTTGTAGGGCTAATGGCATTTGGGGGCGAGCGCGGGCGCACAACGGCGAAACTTCGGGCTTTTGTATATTGCGCAAACTAACCTACGGGACTAATTTGCTCTGCAATGTAGCACATCAAAATCACAACTTTAAGCTCGTAGCTCTCAAGTTCGCCGCAAGAAAGCGCTCAGTGGTTCGAAAGGAGAGAGCTTATGGCAAGTACACTTGCGAGGGACCGTCGCGCCGTTGGCGGTGAGTGCGCAGAAAACAGGCGTATTTGGAGAGGATCGTCGTCAGCGTGTTGCCCGGCCGCCATCTCAGCTATGCCGGGTCATTCTGCGATGTGCGGACGGCTTGACGTGCAAATGACTTTGCTACGGCCTCTGCGAACACTCAGTTGGCGAGTGGCGGCGCCGATTTTCGAAGGATAGGGCGAGGGCGAGGGCGCTTCTGCCAGCGCAGGAGCCGTGAACTTTAGGGACATGTGACTAGCTCGTTATTGCCGTGTTGCAACGTCGCAGACATTCATTGGGGAGAAGTGGTCGCGATGCGAGTGGCAGTGTTGGGCGGCGGGTTGCAGGGATGTTGCGTAGCCCTCGCGTTGGCCGAGCGGCGGTTAAGGGTAACACTTTTTGACAAGAACAACGCATTGCTCAGCAAAGCGCAGTCAGTTTCGCCCTTGGCGGCGGGATGAGTCATGGCGCGAATGTGCAGATCGGCGACGTCGCGCACATCGACGATGCCGAAATAGAGGCGCGGGCAGCCCGGCATGGCGCCGTCCATCATGCGTTGAACGATTAGAATTGAGGCCGAATAATCGGGCCCCAGGACCGGGCCGAATACGCCGACGGGATTGATAACCGAAAGCTCGAGGTCGCCGCCTTCGGCAGCCATGAAATCCCACGCCGCGTGTTCGGCCAAAATTTTCGATCTCGTGTAGGGAAGGACGCCGTCGCAATTGGGATTGGTCCAGTCTCGCTCGGTGAACGGCTCGTCGCGCTGCTTCTGACCGTAGCCGATGGCGGCGAATGACGAGGTGAGCACCACGCGCTTGACGCCGGCATCGCGCGAGGCGCGGAGCACACGGAGCGTGCCTTCGCGTGCGGGTACGATAAGCTCGTTCTCGTCTTTGGGGACGCGCTCGGGAAGGGCGACGCAACATGCAACACGTAGTCGCAGCCGGCGACGGCTTCCGGCCAGCCCGCGTCGTTTGTGAGATCGGCGGCTACGAACGACAGGCGATCGCCGGGTTCAGCTCCGCCCACTTTCAGCATCGCGCGTACGTCGCCTTCGCGCTTCAAGTTTCTTATCGTGGTGCGGACCCGATGGCCCGTGGCGAGGAGCTGCAGAATGGTATGGCTGCCGACAAAGCCTGACCCGCCTGTAACCAGAATTGTGCTCATTGCTATCTCCCTACTCAATTGGATGCGGGGCGAAGGCAAGAGTCTCAATTCTTAGCGGATGCTATCTTGAGTTTTTGGGCCGCAAGCTTTTCGTTTGCGGAGGCCAATCCCGCTAACCAATCTGAGTTATTTGGGTGGATCGTTGGGAACAAGGCTCCGCTGCCGCCGCGGAGTTTCAGAAGATTCTCGACCACAGCGGCATCGTGTGGAACTGCTGGACGGGAGCGTTGGCGCGTTTGGGAGTGGCTCGTGCGAACGCGCTGCAAGCGAAAACTTCGCAAGGCGCGGACGCCGATGCCGCCCGTGTCCGGGCGCTCGCCGCCTACAAAGATTTTCTCGCGTTGTGGAAGGACGCCGATCCCGACATTCCCATCCTGAAGGAAGCCAAAGCGGAATACGCGAAGCTACAATAACTGTTAGAACTTGGGCCTCAAAAATGAGACCGAGTCAGAAGGCATTTTCTCCAAAGCCATTCGCTTTGGGACTCTACACCGATTAAGGGAGCCAGGTGCTAGGAGATTTTGTCAACGCGGTTCGCGGAGAAATGATGAAGGGCGCGATTGGCGTGGCATTGCAGGCGGGCTGCTCGTCTATTTGCTTCGTCCGAACGTGCGTGCAGCGTCTACCCGCTAGGATCGTTAGCGCGGGCGGCATCACTTACACCTACGAAAATTACGCGTAGTTTGCCACCCTGGGAGGGAACTTTCCAACTTCGTCGTACGTAGAACCTACAGCCTGCAAGGTGATGACGAAAAATAACGGAGGACGCTCATGGGCCGCTTGATTCGCGACTTGCGCTTTGGGGCGCGGATGTTCCGCAAGAATCCCGGGTTTACGTTTGCGGCGGTGGCGGTGCTGGCGCTGGGGATTGGCGCGAATACGGCGATTTTCAGTCTGGTGAATGCGTTCCTGCTGAAGCCGCTGGTGATTCACAATCCTGCGGAACTGGTGAGTCTGCTATAGCCGCGACACGCAGAAGGCCGGACTATCGCGCGTTTTCGTACCCGGATTACGCGGATATGCGCAACGACGGCAGCGTGTTTCTCGAGCCTGCTGGCGCATACCTTCTCGATGGTCGGGCTTTCCGAGGGAGATACGACGCGGCGCGTGTTTGCGGACATCGTTTCCTCCAATTATTTCACGACGCTCGGCGTGCCGCTTTCGAGGGACGCGCATTCACCCCGGAAGAAGAGCGGCCGGGCGTCTGCAATGCCGGTGGCGATCGTGAGCTATTCGTACTGGAAGAAAAACGGCGGCGATCCGCAATTGCTCGGCAAAACTCTGCGGATCAATGGGCGCGTGCTACACCATCGTGGGAATCACGCCGGAAGGATTTACCGGCACCACGGCGATGATCAGCCCGGAAATCTATTTGCCCCTGGGCGTGTATGAACTGGCGATGAACGATTTTGAAGGCGCGCGGCCAGAGCGCTTGCGGCGCGCGACAACCACGCGCTGATCCTGGTGGGGCGGCTGCGACCGGGCGTCACGCAAAAATCCGCGGACGCGTCGCTGGCCACAGTAGCCTCGCAGCTCGCGAAAGCGTATCCGGAAAACGATAAGGACCAAACGTTTCTGGCGCGTCCCCTGGCGCGGCTTGGTATTTCGACCGCAGCCCATAAGCGATTCCGAGTTGCTGGTTCCGGCGGCACTGCTGCTTGCGGTGGCAGGGGTGGTGCTGCTGATCGCTTCGCTGAACGTGGCCAACATGATGCTGGCGCGCGGCACGACGCGCGGCAAGGAAGTGGCGATACGGCTGGCGCTGGGAGGCAGCCGCGCGGACATTGTGCGCCAACTGCTGGCGGAAGGATTGCTGCTGGCGCTCGCGGGAGGCGCCGCCGGGCTGCTGGTGGCCTACTGGAGCACGGGCGCGCTGGTGCGTTCGATGGCGCGGCTGGCGCCGCTCGATTTCGTGTACAACGCCGGGCCCGACGTTCGCGTGCTCGCTGCGACGATCGGATTCTGCGCTGCTGAGCACGATTCTGTTTGGTCTTGGGCCGGCGTGGAATCTTTCGGGGCGCAGCCTGTTTGCAGGATCTGAAGATCGGCGCACTCGCCGACGATGCCAGCGGGCCGCAGGCGCGGAGTTTTCGCCGCGGCGCGAATCTGCTGGTGATGGGACAGATTGCATTTGTCGTTGATGCTGCTGAGCGCGGCGGGATTATTCATTCGCAGTTCGGTGCGTGCGGCGCGGGTGGAACCGGGATTTCGCACGTCCGGGGAAATCGTGGCGGAGGTGGACGCGAGCCTGGCCGGGTATGACGAGACGCGCGGCCGCGAAGTGTATCGCGCGCTTGATGGAACGCCTGCGCGCGACGCCCGGCGTCGAGTCGGTGGGCCTGGCCGCCACCATCCCGTTTGGAATGGTATCGCTCGGGAAAAACGTGCACCGGGCAAGGACCCGGATGGCGACTCAGCAGCTGCGGGGGCGCATTCAGACGGCGCGACCAACAGAGCTGGAGTGCCGCTACAACATCGTGAGCGAGCGACTACTTCCGGGCGGCCGGGATTCCGCTGCTACGCGGGCGGACTTTTACAAGCGCGGACGCGGGCAGCAACAATCATCCCGTGGCCATTCTCGACCAGTTTGCCGCCGAGCGGCTGTGGCCCGGAGGGCGATGCGCTTGGCAAGCGCGTGCGGTTTCGTTCCGGGGCGAAAACGAGCCGGCAATTGATGCGGACGTGATCGGAATTGTTGGAAATGTGCAGGAAAACGTCGGCGGTGAGAGCTGGCCGCCGCACATGTACGCGCCGTTCGGGCAAGCCGTACCAGTCGGACATGACCGATTCACTTGCGCACGGATGATCAGAACCCGCAAGCGGATGCGCAGCTGCTCGAGACGGTGCGCGGCGCGATTCGAGCGGTGGATCCCCAGCTTCCGGTGCTCGCTCTGAAGACGATGCGCATGCACATCGACAGCAGCTTCGATCTTTGGATCGTGCGCACGGGAGCGCGGATGTTCGTGATTTTCGGAGGCGTGGCGTTGCTGCTGGCGGCGATCGGTTTGTACGGCGTGCGCGCGTACACGGTGGCTATGCGGACGCGCGAAATCGGAATTCGCATGGCGCTGGGCGCGAATGCTTCCGATGCGCTGAGAATGATGCTGCGCGAAGGGTTGGTGCTGATGGCCGCTCGGAGCCGCGGCGTGGGGCTGGTGCTTTCGCTGGCGGTGGCCAAGCTGCTTTCGAGCTTGCTCTACCGCGTGGACAGCTTCGATCCGCTCGTGCTGTCGGCCGCGCCGGCGCTGCTGGCAGTGGTGTCGCTGATCGCTTGCTACATTCCGGCGCGGCGGGCGGCGCGGCTGGATCCGATGGTAGCGCTCCGCGACGAATAAGACGATTACCGAGGGGACCATAGGGTCGGAGGCGATTGCTGGTTCACAAGCCTCAGTCTTCGTGCAGAACCTTGATGATGAGATCCATTTTGTTGATGTGACGAGGAGCAAACTTCCGTAGCTCCATTGTTCCGCCTGCTTTGACACTGGCAAAAGTGGCCATGGGATTACATGGACGATCAACAACGGAGATCTCTGCGGAGTCAGCTACGTACTTGATCACACCGGTTGGGGTAGAAACTCGCTGGACGTGATCATTGTGTCG
>CAVPQA010000027.1:0-156445 GCA_963707175.1 uncultured Alphaproteobacteria bacterium | reverse complement strand
TAGGCGTCCTCGGGCTTGGAGGATTCGTGGACGACCGCCCCGACCGCCCGGATCATCGCCTCGGGGGTGTCGCTCTGGAAGATGTTGCGGCCCATGTCCACGCCGGCCGCGCCGCTGGAAATCGCGTTGTACGCCATGGCGAGCGCGTCGCGTTCCGGCAGCTTCTTGCCGCCGGCCATGACCAGCGGGACCGGGCATCCGGACGCGACCGTGTTGAAGTCCTCCTCGCAGTAGTAGGTCTTGACGAAGTGGGCGCCGAGCTCGGCACAGATCCTGGTGGCCAGCCGCAGGTAGCGGGCGTCCCTGGTCAGTTCCTTGCCGACCGCGGTGACGGCGAGTACCGGGATGCCGTACCGCTGCCCGGCGTCCACCAGCCGGGTCATATTCCGAACGGACTGGGTCTCGTGCTCCCCGCCGATGAACACCTGGACGGCCACGGCGCACGCGTTGACCCTGGCCGCGTCCTCCATGCTGACCGCGAGTTGCTCGTCGGAGAGTTCCTTCAAGATGCTGGGCCCGCCGCTGGCGCGGAGCACGACCGGGACACGCGAGGCGGGCGGGATCGTGGAGCGGATCATGCCCCTGGTCGTCATCAGCGCGTCGGCATAGGGCAGCAGCGGGACGATGGAAAGGTCGACCCGTTCCAGGCCGGTGGTCGGGCCCTGGAAGTAGCCGTGGTCGATGGCGAGCATGACGGTCCGCCTGGTGTCCGGCCGGAAGATGCGGGCCAGCCTGCTCTGCATGCCCCAGTCGAGCGCCCCGCAGCCCTTGAGCGGGAAGGCCTCCTGACGCGCGGGCACCGACGAGGCGAACCTGGCGCCCTCGGTGGCGGTCCTCGTTGTCCGCCATGCTCCCCTCCTATGCGCCCGCCGCCCGCCACAGCGGGCCGAGCAGGCCGTCGTCGGTGATGTCGAGCATCCGCTGGTAGACCTCGCGCCAGGTGCGTACCTCTCGTCGTACGCCGCCGCGGCGGCCTGGTCCGGTTCGAAGGTGGCGACCCGGCGGCGCAGCCCGGGCGCAGCTCGAGCAGGCCCTAGTAGACCCCTGCACCGACGCCGGCGCAGATCGCCGCGCCGAGGGCGCTGCTCTCGGTCACCGCCGGGATGTGCACGGGCACCCCGAGCACGTCGGCCATGATCTGCGGCCACAGTTGGCCGCGGCCCGCGCCGCCGGTGAAGACGACCTCGCCGAACGGCAGGCCGGTCAGCCCGGTGATGATGTCCCGGTGCCCGCGGGCCACGTAGGCGGCCGCCTCCTCGATCGCCCGCACGCAGGCGCCGCGGCCGCTCGCCACCGGATCGCCGATGTCGAACTGCAGGAACGACGGGCTGGCGTGCGCCCAGCGCTTCGCGTTCATCACGTTGGACAAGATCGCGATCACGCCGCCGGACCGGCCGGCACCCCGGCCGCGGTCTCCTCCATCACCACGTAGGGGTCGACGCCACGCGCCCGGGCCAGGGCCACCTCGGCGTCGCAGAACGCGTCCCGGAACCAGCGCATGCTCATCCCGCAGTAGAAGCCGATGCCTTCGAGCATCCATTCGCCCGGCACCGCGTGGCACAGCGTCCGCAGCCGGATCTCCGGGTCGATGAGCGGCTCGGCGAGCAGCACGGTGTTCTGCCAGAACGTCCCGGCGACCACGGTGTACTCGTCCCGATGCGCGCCCGCGCCGAGCAGGCCGAGCTGGGTGTCTCCGCCACCCGCGGCCACCGGCGTGCCCGGGCGCAGCCCGGTCAGCCCGGCCGCCGCCGCGCTGACCTCGCCTACCACCGTGCCGGGGTCGACCACTGGCGGCAGCACGGTCGCGGGCAGGCCGCTCAGCTCCGGGATGGTCTGCGACCAGCGCCGCCCGGCCAGCGTGAACATGCCCGAGCTGGACCCGCAGGAGGGTTCGGTCGCGTGCTCGCCGGTCAGCCGGTAGACGATCCAGTCGCTGAGCATGCCCAGGCTGGCGGTGGCGGCGAGGATGTCCGGCCGGTGCCGGGCCAGCCAGCGCAGCCGGGCCGGGGAGGTGATGGACACCCAGTCGCCGGCCTCGGCGTAGATCTTCTCCGCGGCGCCCTCGCGGATGAGGTCCTCCGCCTCGGCGGAGGCCCGGCTGTCCACGTTGGGGCACGCGAAGATCTCGTGGCCGGCGTCGTCGTACAGGACCATGCCCTCGCGCATGCTCGTCGCCGCGACGGCCGCGACGTCGTCCGCCGGTCGCGCCCGCGGCCCTCAGCGCGTCCCGGATGCAGGCGGCGATGGCCTGCCAGCCCGCGTGGACGTCGAAGTCCTGGCCGCCGGGCACGCCGGGCGGCTCGTGGTGGGTCCACTCGCGTTGCCCCACGCCGGCCTGCTCGGCGGTCTCGGTGAACAGCACGGCCCGGCAGCTCCCGGTGCCCGCGTCGATGGCGAGCAGGTACGGTCCGCTCATCCCGCCGCGCTCCCTTGTACACCGCCCGCAGGACCTGGGGGTTCACCACGTTGGCGGGCACCCGCCCGGCCAGCAGCTCGGCCACCGCGGAGATCGCCCGCTGCGCGCCGCGGGCCAGCGTCTCCGCGGTGGCCCCGCCGATGTGCGGGGTGACGAAGACGTTCGGCATGGCCAGCAGCGGATGCCGGCCGCCTGGCGGGGTCCGCTCCAGCACGTCGAGCGCCGCCCCGCCGAGGCTGCCCTGTTCCAGCGCCTGGCGCAGCGCTCGCTCGTCCACCAGCGATTCGCGGGCCGTGTTGATGAAGTAGGCGCCTCGCCGCATCTGGGCGAACCGGTCGCGGGAGAACATCCGCCGGTTCTCCGGGGTCAGCCGCGCGTGCAGCGAGACGATGTCCGAGCGGCCCAGCAGGGTGTCCAGCGATACCAGCTCGACGTCGCTCTCGTCCCGGAGCGCCGGCGGCTGCGGGTCGTACCCGAGCACGGAGAAGCCGAGCGCCCGGGCCCGCCGGGCCACCTCCTGCCCGACGTGGCCGAGCCCGACCAGGCCCATGGTCAGGCTGGGCGCTTCGGTGCCGAAGAACTCCCGCCCCTCGAACACCGACTCCGCGAAGCCGCCCCCGTCGAGCAGGTAACGGCTGGCCCGCGGCACCGCGCGGATGAGCAGCAGGGCGAAGGCGATGGTCAGCTCGGCGACGGCCTCGGCGTTCTTGCCCGGCGTGTTCACCACCGGGATGCCGCGGCCGGTCGCGGCCGCGACGTCCACGTTGACCGGCCCGCCCCGGGCGCAGCAGACCAGCCGCAGCGGGGCCGCGCCGAGCACCTCGGCGCTGACCGCCGCGCCATGCACGACGAGCACGTCGTGCCCGGCCACGGCGCGGGCCACCTCGGCCGGGTCGCCCACGTACTCGCGCAGCCCGCGCTCGGACTCGGTGACCGGCGGCGCGCACGTGACCTCGTCGATCTGCATCGTGGACAGCTCCACCCGTCCATCCAGGCCGGCCAGGGCGGCGGCGTAGGCCGACACCGGCATGTAGGGGTCGCCGACCACCAGGACGCGCAGGGTCACGGGTAGACGTAGGTCGGCTCGAGGTCGATCGCGTGCCCGCTGCCCGACTCGAGGACGAACTTGATCAGCGGCCCCGTGTTCACGTAGTAGAACTCGATGGATGCCCCCGATCCGGCCGCCCATCAGGATCTCGGCGCCGCGCTCGCTCCAGTGCTTCTTCAGCGCCTCGCTGTCTTCCACCGAGTGCTTCATGCACGCGATGTGCTGCACGCCCTCGCCGTGCGTGTCGAGGAACTCCTGGTAGATGCTCGGCCCGCTGACCGGCTGGATGAGCTCGAAGCCCAGCCCGTCGACCATGGTCTCGGCGCCGATCATGCGGAACTCGCAGGGTTTGCCCCGCACCACGGTGTCGTGCAGCAGCGGCGGCTTGTAGTCGAACACGCTCCACGGCCCCCAGCCGAGGTTCTCCGTGTAGGAACGCAGCGCGGATTCCATGTCCGCGACCACCACGGCGATCTGCGTGATCGTCATGGGCACCACTGGCGGCACGATACGCGCGCCGTTACCGCTTGCCATCCGATACCTCCTCGGGTGTTCGCAACTGCCGGGCCGCGCTCAACCTGGGCCCGTTCATGCGAGGGTCACCACCGGCAGGGCCTCCTCGTATCCGTCTCCAGCCCAGCGGAAAAGAGCATTCGCTCATCGCTTGCACATCTGCTCGCTAGGCCCAGTATCTGCCCGCCAGCCGGCCGATGCAAGAGTTAGTTCGCTGGTCACGTAGTTGAAGGAGGGCTCAGTGAGGCGCGCCCTCATCCCGCCGAACCTCAGGCCTGCCTGGAGATCCTTAACGGCCAGGGTGACCGGCCACGGTGGATCTCTTGTCAGAAGGGCCTCGACAAGGGATCGTGACCTTACGCCTTAGCCTGCCGTGCCGCCTCGGTGATGCCCGCCGCCCGCTCGGCCAGCGGCCGCGCCTCTCGCGCTAGCCCCAGATCGCGCATGATCAACGCAAGGACGCTCAGGAGGATGGCGACGGTGGGGTGGTCCGGGCCGAGCGCCGCCTCATCGATGGCCAGCGCCCGCTCGGCCAGCGGCCGGGCATCCGCAGGTCGGCCGTGTGCCTGCAGGTAGGTCGCGGCCCGGTCCAGGAGCCACGCCGTGTCCGCCATATCCTGCCCGGCCGGGCAGGACAGGCTGGTAGCGGCCAGCACGTGCGGCAGGAGCACTTCCCACCGAGGCCAGTCCTGCGGCGCACCCGAGATCGTCCCCGGCGCATCGGCCCGCAGCAACCCCAGCGCCACCGCCAGCGGCCCGCCGCCCGTCGGCGGTACGGGCTTTGCGCCTGTCTGACCTGTTGTCAGGGCGGGCCTCCCTCCGGCCTCGTTTGGCGGATCACCAGCCGGTCCCCCGATGGGCAAGCCGTGCTCGCGCAGCCTAGCTGGCCAGGGCCGTGACGACGATCAGGATCACGCCGTACAGCGCGATGCCCAGGTGAAGCCCGGTCCACAGCCAGTTCAGCCGCAGCCGGTGCAGCCGCGGGTACCTGCGGTAGTGGGCCAGTCGGGCCTCCTCCAGCACCGCGTCGTGGTCCGCCAGGACACCGGCATCGACCAGGACCCGGGTCAGCGCCCGGGCCTGATGCAGGTGGTAGTCGGCCCGCTCGTGATACTTTGCTGCCGCCAGCGCCCCGTAACAGCCGATCACCACGATCAGGACCGACAACGGCAGCGTGCGCAGCTCGAAATGCAACTGCACGATGAACCCGACTCAGCGCCGCCGCGATCACAGCACGAAATTGGTCAGCACCGCCCTCTGGTTCTCCGACTGGCGGAACTGCTCCCGATGCTCCCGCTAGTACTCCAGCACCGCATCCCAAGCCGCCGTCATCACCCACCGTCCCCCACCGCCCCCGACCCCGGGGACGCGGCCGCCTGGCCAGCAGAACGCGCCCGTTCCTGCAGCCGTCGCGCGTCGTCCGCCAGCCCCAGGTCCCGCAGGATCCCGGCCAGGTTGCCCAGGCGGATGGCGACGGTGGGGTGGTCCGGGCCTAGGGCCGCCTCGGTGATGGCCAGCGCCCGCTCGGCCAGCGGCCGCGCCTCCCCGGCCAGCCCCAGATCCTGCAGGATCAGGGCCAGGTTGCCCAGGTTGGTGGCGACGTCGGGGTGGTCCGGGCCTAGCGCCGCCTCGGTGATGGCCAGCGCCCGCTCGGCCAGCGGCCGCGCCTCCCCGGCCAGCCCCAGATCCCGCAGGATCATGGCCAGGTTGCCCAGGCGGATGGCGACGTCGGGGTGGTCCGGGCCCAGCGCCGCCTCGTTGATGGCCAGCGCCCGCTCGGCCAGCGGCCGCGCCTCCCCGGCCAGCCCCAGATCCCGCACGATCAGGGCCAGGTTGTTCAGGCGGATGGCGACGGTGGGGGTGGTCCGGGCCCAGGGCCGCCTCGGTGATGGCCAGCGCCCGCTCGGCCAGCGGCCGGGCATCCGCGAGCCGGGCGTGCACCTGCAGGTAGGTCGCGGCCCGGTCCAGCAGCCACGCCGTGTCCGCCGCCGCACGTCCGGCCCGGCCGGGCCGGCCAGGCTGGTGGCGGCCAGCACGTGCGGCAGCAGCACCGCCCACCGGGGCCAGTCCTGCGGCGCGCCCATGATCGTTCCCGGCGCATCGGCCCGCAGCAACCCCAGCGCCACCGCCAGCGGCGCCGCCCGGACAGTCTCGTCCGTGGCCATCGGGTCACCTGGCCGTTCCGGCGACGGCCTGCCGGGCGTGGCGGGCGCGGATGGCGGCCTGGACCAGCCGGTGCAGCTGCAGCCCGGCCGCGGTCCGCTTGGCCAGCGAGTAATCGACGATGACCGCGACCGTGTCGGTGAAGGCCAGCCGGTCGCGGCCGCCGCCGCCAGCGGCTCGGGCAGCTGGTCGGGATGGCCGGTGAACAGGTCCAGCGGGACGGGCCGGGGAGCCAGGTAGGCGCAGATATCCAGCAGCTGGACCGCGGCCAGGTTCTCCTGCGTGATCTTTTCCAGGCTCAGGTCCCACAGCGTCGCGATCGTGTCCGGCCGGTCCCCGGCCCGGCCCCGGGCGTGCATCTCCGCCGCCCGGGCCTGCAGCAGCTCCAGGTATTCCGCCGGGGAGAGCTGGGTCTGGTCCATGTACGCGGCGGCCTGCTCCAGCGCCAGCGGCAAGCACTCCAGCTCCTCGGCGATCAGCTCCCCGGTCTGCTGGTCCAGGCCCGGTACCCGGGTCCGCAGCAAGCGCGACCGCGTCCCCGGTGCCGATCACGTCCAGGTCCAGCACCGTGCCCACCGAGCCGAACCCGCCCCGCCGGGTGGTGATGATCACGTGCCCCCGCACCCCGGCCGGCCGCGGCCCGCCCGGCAGCCACCCCCGGATCCCGTCCACCGCGTCGGCGTTATCGAAGACCAGCAGCCAGTCCCCGGCCTCCCGCAGCGCCTCGTGCACCTGGGCCCGGACCGCCTCCGGATCCGGATCCGGCTCCAGGCCCAGCCCCGTGGCCAGCGCCGCGAACTGATCCGCGATCAGCGCCGGCTCATCCGCGGTGACCCACCACACCAGGTCATAGTCCCCGGCGTGGGCGTAGGCGTACTCGGCGGCCAGCTGGGTCTTGCCCACCCCGCCCAGCCCGTGCACCGACTGCACCGTCACCCGCGGCCCGGCCGCCAGCCCCGCCGCCACCGCCGCCATCTCACCGCCCCGCCCGGTGAAATTCGGGTTCTGCGCCGGGACCTTCCACACCCGCGGCATCCCGCCGGGGAACCGCGCCCGCGGCACCGCCCGCCGCGCCCCCGGCCCCGGGAACCCCGGCGCAGCCTGCGGCTTGGCCCGGCCGGCCGACCGCGGCCGAATCTTCGACCGGAGCCTGCCCAGCGCGGCGGCCTCATCCAGCCCGGCCAGGTCGATCCCGACCACCCCGGCCAGCAGGCCCTTCCCATTCGCACGGCTTGACCCGGACCGGCAGCAGCTTGCGATCGGTCCCGGCCGGGTCCTGCGCCCACGCGGCCTGCCACTCCGCGCTCCCGTACACCGATCTCCAGGTAGTCCTCGGACAGCACCGCCACCGTCCGGCGCAGCCTCGCGCACCCCGTCCTGCATCTTCTGCACCCAGTTGCTGCCCGGCACGAAATCCCACGCCTGCACCAGGACCCGGTAACCGTCCTCCTCTAATGTCCAGGCAATCCACTCCGCCCAGGCCCGGTCCGCCTGCGTATACGACACGAAGAAATCCCACCCCGGCCCCGCGTCCCCACCCGAACCCACAGCCCGGCCTCCCTCCGGCATCAGTGCCAGCCGCTTGGTGGCGCTGATCGCCAGCGCGTGAACCTTGCCGGCCTTGGCCAGCGGCAGCGCGTTCAGGACCGGCGCCGGGTAGAGGTCGATGCGGCCCGCGATCACCTCGTTCATTCCTTCCGGCGTGCCGCGAAATGGCACGTTGGTCGCCGCAAAGCCGGCCGCGAGACGCAGGCGCTCCATGAACAATTGCCCGGAACTGCCGGCGCCCGCCGTGCCGTAGAGGATGTGGCTACCCGGCCTCTTGCCGGCCGCGATCAGGTCGGCGAGCGTGTTGTATTTGGTCACGGTCGCGACGACGAAAGGAATGTCGGCCAATTCCGATATGCCGACAAAATCGTCGGCAACGCTGTAGGGCAGGTGGGCATAGGTCGACGCCACCACGACCTGCGAGGTGGAATTGACCAGCAGCGTGTAGCCATCGGCATCCGCCCGCGCCACAATGCCGGAGCCTAGCGTGGTGCCGGCGCCGCCGCGGTTCTCGACCACAAAAGTCTGTTTGATCTGGTTGCCGACCTGGGTGAAGACGGTGCGGGCGATGATGTCGGTCGCGCTGCCGGCCGAGAACGGCACGATGATCTTGATCGGCCCCTTGGCAGGCCAATCCTGCGCTTTGGCGGCTGGCGGCGCGAATGTAACGAGCGACGCAAGAAGGATAACGAAAGCCGGAGTTAATCGCCGTACCATAGGTGCTGTTCCCCCAAAAGGTTTGCCGGCGCGCCACGGAAGCGAGGCCCTCGCCGGCCGCAAGACTGTGAATGTGACGCCCACGCTCCATCATAGAGGCCGCCATCGGCCCGTCAAAATTTTCAGCCAATCGCGCCGCCCCCGACGTTGCGCCCTTGACCAAGGCGCGGCATGGCTAACGCGCTGCCGAGGGTATACGCTTGCGGTGGCGCACAACGCCTCTTAGGGCAGTGGTCCTGTGGTGGAGAACGAAGACAGCTTGAAGATCGAGCGCGCCTCTCCGAGCATCGAGGCGGCTCCCGAGCGCGCCGAGCGGCTGGCCAATCTGCTGACCCTGTCTTATGAGCCGATGCTGGCCTGGCGTCTGGATGGGCCGATTGAATTCTGGAACGCCGGAGCCGAGCGGCTTTACGGATTTACGCCCGAAGAGGCGATTGGGCGCACCAGCCACGCTCTTTTGCAAACCAGGCTTCCGGCCGGAACGAGCGACCTGAACTCACAGCTTCGGACCGCGCATCAATGGTCCGGCGAACTTCGCCACGTCTGCAAGGATGGCCGCGAAGTCATCGTGGACTGCCGGATGCAGCTCCTTGGCGACGGCACGGTGCTGGAAGTCAATCGCGATGTGACCGAACACAAGCAGATCGAATTTGCGCTGCGCGAAAACGAACAGCGCTTGCGCTGGCTGGCATCCATTGTCGAGTTCGAGCGACGATGCGATCGTCAGCAAGAGTCTCGACGGCATCATCACCAGCTGGAACAAAGGGGCCGAACGTGTCTTCGGCTACACCGCCGAGGAGGCGATCGGGCAGCCCATTACAATCGTTATTCCTAAGGAGCGCCACAGCGAAGAAGGGGAGATCTTAGCACGCATCAGACGGGGAGAGCGTATCGACCATTTCGAGACCATCCGGCAGCGCAAGCACGGGAGCTTCATCGTTGTGTCGCTGACCGTCTCCCCCGTCAAAGATGCGGAAGGCAAGATCGTTGGCGCCTCGAAGATTGCACGGGAGATTACCGAGCAAAAACGCAGCCAGGAGCTGATCTCCGCGCTCGCCCGCGAGGCGGAACATCGCAGCAAGAACCTGCTCGCCAATGTGCAGGCGACAGTCAACCTGTCTCAGTCCGATTCGCCTGAAGGCCTGAAGGAGGCCATTGGAGGCCGCATCCAAGCGCTCGCCAATGTGCATTCGCTGTTTGTCGAGACGCGATGGACGGGCGCCGAGCTGTCGACGATCGCATCGCGGGAGCTTGCGCCCTATGCAGAGAAGGCAAAAAGCCGGGTGGGCATGGACGGTCCGCAGCTTTTGTTGGAACCCAATACCGCCCAGGCAATCGCAGTCACCGTGCACGAACTGGCGACCAATGCCGCCAAGTATGGCGCGCTATCGGTGCCGAACGGCAGGGTAGCGCTGATCTGGACTTATCAGGCCGACGGGCCGTTGAAACTGCAGTGGAGCGAGACGGACGGGCCGACGGTAAAGGCCCCGACACGCAAGGGTTTTGGTACCCGGATCATCGAGCGCATGATCTCCCAGCTTAAAGGCACGACGAATTTCGACTGGCGCGCCGAGGGTTTGGTCTGCGAGATCACCGTTCCGGTGTGACGTCGCCGCTGCAGCGGCGCCAGAGCGCGCCGGGCCGCAATAGGCGGTCTGCTGCCAAAGTTGCGCCGGGGTACGCTTGTCGAAATGCGGGCGCGTCTACACCTGGCCGGCGCGTTGGTGTCCCTTCCAGGAGTGAAGCCGTCTGAGCTAAATCCAGCCGAATAAGGCAAATCCGGTTTGCTTCACAAGGCGACCCTAGTATTCTGATGGCGCGATGCCTTTTGACGTATTCATTTCCTATTCCAGCAAAGACAAGATCACTGCGGACACTGTGTGCGCTGGGCTCGAGTCCGCGGGCATTCGGTGCTGGATCGCGCCGCGCGATGTGCGTGCCGGGACGGAGTACGCCGCGGGCATTGTCGACGGCATAGATGCTTGCCGCATCATGGTCCTCATCTTCTCTTCGAGTGCGAATGCCTCGCCGCAGATTCATCGTGAGATTGAGCGCGCGGTCAGCAAAGGTTTGACGATCATCCCGTTCCGCATCGAGAACACCACGCCGACCAAGGCAATGGAATATTACCTCGGGTCCATTCATTGGCTCGATGCGCTAACGCCGCCGCTTGCCGAACATGTCAGGCAGCTGGTCGAGCAGGTCAAAGCGAACCTGCAAGTGGATGTCGCCGGCGGCGCCGCGCCGGCAAACCTGGTCGAAAAACTGGCCCCCACGGATGCATCGGCTGCCGGCGCAGGTGCAAAACCGGCCCGCGCGGCCCAGCAGTCGGGCGCCCGCAAAGCCACTTTTCTGACGCTGATCGGCGCAATCGCGGCGCTGGGCGCCGCTGTATTTCTGTTCTGGTGGTCTCAGGCCATCGTGGTTACGAAGACGGCGGCGTTCGGAGGCAGCGGTGGCGTCGGATTTGATGATCTGGATGCAAATCAAGAACGCCTACCGGTTTCGGCGTTCACGATTATTGTGAACCTTAACCCCCAGGCAACAACGCAGCGCGTTATTGGCGGCGTGCAGGCGCAATGGGGCGCGAAGATCGGGCCGTTACACGGCGGCCAGGGTCCATACGCTCAACCGGCGACAGTGATCAAATTCGCCGATGGCGAAAAGATTGGCCGGGTTGATGTGAGTTCGGGGAACTACACGTACAAAACCTCCGACAATGTGCCGCCGCAATGGGTTTCCGGAATCCAAATATGGACAAATCAAAGAGTCTATGCGGTCGGCGATCCGACGTTCGGGCATGTGAGCCAATGCATCCTGGCCGAGAATGAGGCTCTGCTCGGGTTTTTCGGCCGGTCAGGCAGTTTCATCGACCAGATTGGTTGTATTGTCGGCAAGCACCGTAATCTGCTCTGACCGAGGATCGGGTCGCCATTTCGGGCAGGGCGGTTGCAAACCGCGCGCTGCCAGTCCGGTAAACGTGGATGAGATTTGCGACTAACGCAGCAAAAATCCGAGCATCGTGTCGGTATAGGCCTGCGGCTGCTCCACATTCGAGATGTGCGCGGCTTCAAGCACGGCGATGCGCGCGCCGGGCACGTGGTCCTTGATGTATTCGCCGGCTTCAAGCGTCGTCGCCGGGTCGTACCGGCCGGCGATGACGAGCGTCGGCGCCGTGATCCTGGGCAGCAGCGGCCGGTGATCCATGTCGCGGATCGCATAGCCGCAGCCGATATAGCCCTCGATATTGGTGGCGATGAACATCTCGCGTATCCTGGCGACGGTTTGCGGCGCGCGCTCGCGAAAGTCCTTGCTGAACCAGCGCTCCATATTGGTATCGGCAATGCCGGCGAGCCCCACGTCGCGCACGGTCCTGATGCGGGCGTCCCATACCGTCGGGTCCGGAAAATGCGCTGCGGTGTTGGACAGGATGAGCTTGTCGATGCGGCCTGCCGCATTGGCGCCGAGCCACATGCCGACCATGCCGCCCATCGACAGCCCGCACCAATTGATCCTTTGGATGCCAAGTCCGTCGAGCACGCCGAGCACATCGCGGCCGAGCCGCTCCATCGTGTACGGCCCCTTGGGCGCCTCCGATTTGCCGTGACCGCGACGGTCGTAGCGGACCAGCCGGAAGTGGCTGGGTGAGCGGCCCGACCTGCTCGTCCCACATATGCAGATTGGTGCCGAGCGAATTCGACAGCATCAACACCGGCGCGCGCTCCGGCCCCTCGAGTTCTGCATGGATGGTGCAACCGTCATCGACTTTGATGTCGGGCATTGCTATTTCCTCCCTTAATTCGCACCTTTGTAACATCCTATTAGGCGGACGGTCAGGGAGTGACGCGGCATGGCTATGACGATGAATGGCGAATATCAGCTTCCGGCGCCGCAGCAGACGGTGTGGGAAAAGCTCAACGATCCGGCGGTGCTCAAAGCGTGCATCCCGGGATGCGAGTCGCTCGACAAGACCTCGGACACGGGCTTCCAGGCGGTTGCCACGATCAAGATCGGGCCGGTGAAGGCGAAGTTCAAAGGCAACGTCACCTTGTCCGACCTCGATCCGCCGAACGGCTACAAGATTTCCGGCCAGGGCGAGGGCGGCGTTGCCGGCTTTGCCAAGGGCGGCGCCACCGTCAAGCTCGCGCCGAAGGATGGCGGCACGCTGTTGTCGTACGCGGTCGAAGCGCAGATCGGCGGCAAACTCGCTCAGCTCGGCCAGCGGTTGATCAATGGTGCCGCCAAGAAAGTCGCCGATGACTTCTTTGGCAATTTTGCCAAGGCGGTAAGTCCGCAGCAGTCGTGAGCCCGCGCTGCCGTCTTCCGACGCGGATCTGGCGGCCCGCGCCATGGTGGTTCCAGCGCCTTTGACCGCAGGAACTCCCCTTGACCGCCGCCCGGCGGGCGGTTCAGAGTAATTCCAGCTTCCGCGGGTCGAATCCGGCAAAAACGCCACGATTTTGCCCCTGGATGAAGCCGGCGGCCCAGGCCGGCGCACAAATCAGGACGTTTGACCGGTATTTTTTAGTCGAGGAGGAGCCCGATGGCAGCCAATACGGCAGCCGTTTCGCTGACGGTGAACGGCAAACCCGTCTCCGTCGAAGTCGATCCGCGGACATTGTTGGTGCAATTGCTGCGCGAGCAGTTGCGGCTGACCGGTACCCATGTCGGCTGCGACACATCGCAATGCGGCGCCTGTGTCGTGCATATCAACGGCAAGGCGGTGAAATCCTGCACCGTGCTGGCGCTGCAGCTTGAAGGCGCCGATGTGCTGACCATCGAGGGTTTGGCCGCGCCGGACGGTCCGCTGCACCCGATGCAGGAAGCGTTCCGCGAGAACCACGGCCTGCAATGCGGCTATTGCACGCCCGGCATGATCATGACCGCGGTCGATATGGTGCGCCGCAAGGGCAACGACCTCGACGACCGCACCATCCGCGAGGAGCTGGAAGGCAACATCTGCCGCTGCACCGGCTATCACAACATCGTCAAGGCGATCGCCGCCGGCGCCCGCGCCATGCGCGGCAGCGGCGCGACGTCGAAGGCTGCCGAGTAGGAGAGCCACTGCCGAGAAGGGAATTGCCGGAGGGCAATTCCTCGATCCGAGAAGTGAATTGCCGGAGGGCAAGCCATGAGCGGAACCGGTATCGGCGCCGCGGTGCGCCGCAAGGAAGATCGCCGCTTCATTACCGGCACGGGCCATTATACTGACGACATCACCCGGCCCGGCCAGGTCTTCGCCTACTTCATGCGTTCGCCGCACGCGCACGCCAGGATCAAAAAGATCGACGCCGGCGCCGCGGCGAAAATGCCGGGCGTCGCCGGCGTGTTCACCGGCGCGCAGTTCGCGAAGACAAGCTCGGCAATCTGATCTGCGGCTGGACGGTGCTGTCGAAAGACGGCTCGCCGATGAAGATGGCGCCGCATGCGGCGCTTGCCGACGGCAAGGCCAACTATGTGGGCGACGCCGTCGCGGTCGTGCTGGCGGATACGCTGGCGCAGGCCAAGGATGCGGCCGAAAAGGTCGTGGTCGACTACGAGGAACTGCCCGCCGTCGTCGACCCGGCCAGGGCGGCCGCGAAGGGCGCGCCGCTCATTCACGAGGTCGGCGCCGAACAACACCATCTACAACTGGCATCTCGGCGATGCGGATGCGACCAATGCCGCATTCCGCAACGCCAAGCACGTCACCACGCTCGAATTTGTCAACAACCGGCTGGTGCCGAATGCAATGGAGCCGCGCGCGGCGCTGGCGGATTACGATGCGGCGAGCGGCAGTCTGACGCTTGTGGAACGCGACGCAAAATCCGCACGTCGCGCGCCTCGTCATCTCGGCGTTTGTCGGCATGGCGCCGGAGAACAAGCTGCGCGTCATCTCGCCCGATGTCGGCGGCGGCTTCGGCTCGAAGATTTTCATCTATCCCGAGGAATTCGTCTGCCTGTGGGCGGCGCGCAAGCTCAACCGCCCGGTGAAATGGACCGCCGAGCGGTCGGAGAGCTTCATCACCGACGCGCACGGCCGCGATCATGTCACCAAGGCGCAGATGGCGTTCGACGGCGACGGCAGGATCACCGGCCTGAAGGTCCACACCACCGCCAATCTCGGCGCCTACATGTCGACCTTCTCGTCGGCGGTGCCGACATTCCTCTACGCAACGCTGTTGTCCGGCCAATACGAGATCCCGCACATCTACTGCGAGGTCGACGCGGTCTACACCAACACGGTGCCGGTCGACGCCTATCGCGGCGCCGGGCGCCCTGAGGCGACCTTCGTGGTCGAGCGCCTCGTCGAAGCCGCCGCGCGCGAGCTGGGCGCCGATCCGGCCGCCCTGCGGCAGAAGAACTTCGTCAAGAAATTCCCGTATCAGACCTCGGTGGCGTCGCTCTACGACGCCGGCGACTACAACGCGTCGCTGCTGAAGGCGCTGGAAATCCACGATTACAAAGGCTTCGCCAAGCGCAAGCGCGAGTCCGAGCGGCACGGCAGGCTGCGCGGTATCGGTTTTGCGACCTATATCGAGGCGTGCGGCGTCGCACCGTCGTCGCTGGTCGGCCAGCTCGGCGCCGGCGTGGGCTTGTGGGAATCCGCGGAAGTGCGGGTCAACCCGACCGGCTCGGTCGAAGTGTTGACCGGCTGCCATCAGCACGGCCAGGGCCACGAGACCACGTTCGCGCAGCTCGTTTCGGACCGGCTCGGCCTGTCGATCGATCAGGTCAACGTGCTGCACGGCGACACCGATACGGTGCAGTTCGGCATGGGCACCTACGGCTCGCGCTCCGGCGCGGTCGGCATGTCGGCCGTCGTCAAGGCGCTCGACAAGGTCGAGGCCAAGGCCAAGAAAATCGCCGCGCACCTGCTCGAAGCCGCCGAGGGCGACATCGTCTTCAAGGACGGCAAGTTCACTGTCGCCGGCACCGACAAGTCGGCAGCCTGGGCCGAGGTGGCGCTCGGCGCCTACGTGGCGCACAAATTCCCAACGAGCGAGATCGAGCCCGGGCTGAAGGAGGGCGCGTTCTACGATCCGACGAATTTTACCTTCCCGGCCGGCTGTCATATCTGCGAGCTGGAGATCGATCCTGAAACCGGCGAGGCGCAGATCGTCGGCTGGACCGCCGTTGACGATTTCGGCACGGTCATCAACCCGATGATCGTCGAGGGCCAGGTCCATGGCGGAGTAGCCCAGGGCGTCGGTCAGGCGCTGCTCGAACACACGGTCTATGACGACAAGGGCCAGCTGGTGACCGGCTCGTACATGGATTACGCCATGCCGCGCGCCGATAATCTGCCTTCCTTTCATGTCGGCATGACCACGACGAGGTGCCCGTCCAATCCGCTCGGCATCAAGGGCTGCGGCGAAGCCGGCGCGATCGCCGCGCCGGCCGCGGTGATGAACGCCATCACCAATGCGCTCGGGACCGAGGCCATCGACATGCCGGCGACGCCCGCCGCGGTGTGGGCGGTGCTGCAAAAGACCAACAAGCTGCCGCGCGCGGCTTAACTTGAATTCGAGATAAACGGAGGACTGCAATGTACGCCTTCACTTTCCATCGCCCGCAGACGGTGCGGCAGGCCGCGGGTCTGCTCGGCAAAAACGACGAAGCCAAATTGCTCGCCGGCGGCCATTCGCTGCTGCCGACGATGAAATTGCGCCTGGCCGGGCCGCCGCAACTCGTCGACATGTCGTTGATCGAGGGCATGTCCGGGATCGAGGAGAGCGGCCGCTCGATCACGATCGGCGCCATGACGCGCCACAACGACGTCGCCAACTCGCCCGTCGTGCAGAAGACGATCCCGGCGCTGGCGCATCTCGCCGGCATGATCGGCGATCCGGCCGTGCGCCACATGGGCACCATCGGCGGCTCGGTCGCCAACAACGATCCGAACGCCGACTATCCGGCGGCCTGCCTCGGGCTCGGCGCCACCATCATCACCAACAAGCGGCGCATCAAGGCCGACGACTTCTTCACCGGCATGTTCTCGACGGCGCTGGAGCCCGGCGAGATCATCACCAAGGTGAGTTTCTCGATCCCGAAGAAGGCGGCCTACCAGAAATTCAAGAACCAGGCGTCGCGCTTCGCGCTGGTCGGCGTGTTTGTGAGCAAGCGTGGCAGCGAAATCCGCGTCGCCGTGACCGGCGCCGGCTCGAACGGCGTGTTCCGCGTGAAATCGTTCGAGGAGGCGCTGAAGAAGCGCTTCGCGCCGAAATCGCTCGAAGGCCTGAGCATCCCGGCCGACGGCATGAATGCGGACATCCACGGCAGCGCCGAATACCGCGCCCATCTCGTCGGCGTGCTGTCGCGCCGCGCCGTGGCGGACGCGATCGGCAAGCCCGCGGCTTGATTGGAACCAACAACGTGGGTTTATTATGCGTCATGCCCGGGCTTGTCCCGGGCATCCACGTCTTTACCTGCGAATAAGGAAGACGTGGATGGCCGGGACAAGCCCGGCCATGACGGTCTACATTGAGGATCATGAACAAGTCCCCACGAGCAATCCCGACCTCCATCGATGCCACCGTCGATCTGCTCGGCGAGGCCGACTACCTGGCCGACCGTTCGCTTGGCACCGTGCTGTTCCTGGCGCTGAAAATGGGCCGGCCGATCTTTCTCGAAGGCGAGGCCGGGGTCGGCAAGACCGAGATCGCCAAGGTGCTGTCGGCGACGCTTGGCCGGCGCCTGATCCGGCTGCAATGCTACGAAGGCCTCGATATCGCGGCTGCCGTCTACGAGTGGAACTACGCGGCGCAGATGATTGCGATCCGCGTCGCCGAGGCCGGGGGCGAGCATGACCGCTCGCGGCTCGAACACGACGTGTTCTCCGAGCGCTTTCTGATCAAACGGCCGCTGCTGCAGGCGCTGGAGCCTGACACCGCCGGCGCGCCGGTCCTGTTGATCGACGAGATCGACCGCACCGATGAGGCGTTCGAGGCGTTCCTGCTCGAAGTGCTGGGCGACTTCCAGATCACGATCCCGGAAATGGGCACGGTGAAGGCCGCGCATCCGCCGATCGTGGTTATCACTTCGAACCGCACCCGCGAGGTGCATGACGCGCTCAAACGGCGCTGCCTCTATCACTGGGTCGGCTATCCGAACGCCGAGCGCGAGCTTGCCATCGTGCGCAAGAAGGTGCCGGGCGTCAGCAAGAAACTGTCCGAGCAGGTGGTGGCGTTCGTTCAGGCGCTGCGCAAGCAGGATCTGTTCAAATCGCCCGGCGTCGCCGAAACGCTCGACTGGGCCGGCGCATTGTCCGAACTCGACGTCGTCGCGCTCGATCCGGCGACCGTCTCCGACACGCTCGGCGTGCTGCTCAAATACCAGGACGACATCGCCAAGCTCGAAGGCTCCAAGGTCAAGGAACTGCTCGACGAAGTGAAGTCGGAGCTGCGCGCGGCGGAGTAGGACCACTCAGCACGCTAACCCGGATCGATCGGTCTGACGCAGCAAAAGATTATCGGAGCGCACCCTCCGTTCTGCAAGCTCCGAGTGGCTTTGTATGGTCGTCTGTCGCACCATCAAGCGGCATCCAAGTAGCGGCATCCAAGTAACGTGTGTTGCCTCCGCGCCGGGGCGGGGCGTAATCTGGCCGACAAGCCGGAGAACAAGCACGCCAGGGAGCAAAAGCCATGATGATCGACATGCACGCGCATTGGAAACCCTCCGAGGTCGCTGACGCGCTGCGGGCGCGCGCACGGGAGCCGCGCATCGTTCGCGGCGCGGATGGGGCCGAGGTGCTGAAGACGCCGCGCATGGCCGATGCCCCGCTGGCCGAGGCGTTCAATGACGCCGTGGTGGAACTGGCGCGCATGGACCGGCAGGATGTTTCGACGAGCGTCCTGTCGGTGCTGGGCTCGTTCTGCTGGATCGAGGCACAGCCGATCGACGAGGCACTGCCGCTGTGCCGCAAGGTGAATGATGGGCTGGCGGCGATCTGTGCGCGGCATCCCGGCCGGTTCGCGGCGTTTGCGGCCTTGCCGCTGACCGACATGGCGGCGGCCGCGGCGGAGTTCGAGCGGGTGATGGGGCTGCCGGGGATCATCGGCGCGCAGTTGCCCGGAAACTTGTTCTTGACGCGGGCTGACGCCGAGGCGGCGCGGCCGCTGCTGGCGGTGGCCGATCGCCATAAGGCGGTGCTGTTCATTCATCACGGGCCGCGGCCGGGCGACGCGTTCCCCAAATTCGCCGGCGCGACAGACAACGTGCGGCGGCGCAACGGCACGCTGGATATGCAGGCCAGCCTGTCGTCGGTGATGGTGACGCTGTGCCTGACCGATCTGCTGGCGGATTACCCCGATGCGACCGTCGTAGTGCACAATCTGGGCGGCAACATCCCCTATGAGGTCGAGCGGATGGATCATCGCTGCCTGCTCGACACGCCCGACGAGGAGCTGCCGTCCGCCCGGTTTCGCCGCGCCGCCACCGTCTATGTCGACTGCAACTCGTTCGGGCCGCGGGCGATCGAGGCGGCGGTGCGGCTCTACGGCGCCGAACGGATCGTGTGCGGCACGGACGGCAGTGCGTTCGGCGTCGACTGGACGCGCAAGGCGCTGGAGGAGGCCGAGATCGGCGCCGAGGCGCGAGAGGCGATCCTGCATCGTAATGCCGCCGCGCTCATCGCGCGCGCCGGAGCGGGCGTGATTGGAGCGAAGGCTGCCGCCTGACGGCGGCTCACCTCTCCCCGCTGCGCGGGGAGAGGTCGTCCGCGCGAAGCGCGGCGGGTGAGGGGGCCTCTCCGCGATTTTGAGCGGTGCGGGTTTGGCGACGGCACTTCAGACAGCGCCGAAACTCTCAGCCGAGCGAAGAGGCCCCCTCATCCCGACCTTCTCCCCGCGCAGCGGGGAGAAGGAGCAGACAGCAAGTAGCCCGGATTGAGCGAAGCGAAATCCAGCATTCAAGTGCTCGCGTGACCCCGGCTTTCGCTCCGCTCAGGCCGGGCTGCGGCCGCGGCTGCCACAGCGATCACCGAGACCAATTCCAGCGTGCGTTTTTTGGAAAGCTGCCGCAGCGGCGGTCAGCGCGACGGCCGGGAGGACTGGGAGTTCGACCGGAAGAAGACGGCGTATTTTGCAAAGGGCGGCGTGTCACCATTCGTGCTCACGACGCAGGTATTAGAGCATAAAGACTGGAGTCTGGCGGTCGTAGAGACGCGCCAAAAGCAGCTCTGTGACAGACTCGAAAGCCATTGGCGCTTACAGGGTCGCAAGGTCGCGTGAGGCTGATGTAGTAGCAATTAGGCGTAACCCACTGATTGAGCATGCCGCGAATCCGACGGGCTGCGCCTCGTCATCGGTGTATTCATCGTCACTTCGAGCCATTTAGAAGTTCCTCCCTGGCAGCGAAGTGCAATGCCAGAAAATTGGTGACGTCATTGAAGTAGTTCCTGAACGCGGAGACTATTTCGGCGACTGTTTTCGCGCCCACCAAAACAATGTTGTCCTGCGGGAATTGTTTTTCGAGGTCTAGCAGTGCTTTTGAGGCCTCCAATTCGAGATCGAACTGATGCAGTTTTAGTTCATTGTCATTTGTTATTTGTAAGATGATATGTTCTGACTCGGCTCTGTCTCCGATCCATTTATGAGTGCTCAAGTTGAGCAGCAGCCTGGTTACGTCAATCGTATCGTCTAGTTTAGAGCCGGCCCCGGAAATCTGCACAGGAGGATAAGTGGAATTTCTGCCTGATGGCAGGCACGCTATGGCCTGCGAATCAGGAGCGACCATGCAGAGACGAGCACGCCGGAACCACACACCGGCTTTCAAGGCGAGAGTTGCGCTTGCCGCCATCAAAGGCGATCGGACGTTGGCCCAGCTTGCCGAGCAGTTTGACGTTCACCCCAATCAGATCACATCGTGGAAGGCGCAGCTTGAGGGCGGTGCTGCCGATGTGTTTGGCCCGGGCAGCAGCAACGGAGCGTCACAGCCCGCCATCGACGTGAAGTCGTTGCACGCCAAGATCGGCGAACTGACACTGGAGAACGATTCCTAAGAAACCGCAGCACCAGCTTTTGGCTCCATGGGCTGGAGAACAAAACCGAATGCCTTGGCACGCCGGTGCAGATTATTGACCACTCGCGTGCGGTAGCGTGTCTCGTACGACGACGCTCCGGGATCGAGGTATTCCATTCCATGACGCACGGCGTTGTAAAACAGCACTGCGATCTTGCGGGCCGTGGCGGTGACGGCCTTGGCCTTGCCGATGCGGGATGAGAGCCGCCTGTAAAAGGCGCCCAGCGCGGTGTCGGTGCGTCCGACGGTAATGGCAGCAAGGCGCAGAAGCGCCGCTGCCCGGCCGCCGGACCGGCGCGTTCGTGACGATAGCATTTTGCCGCCGGAGATCTTGTTGCACGGCGCCAGCCCCAGCCAGGAGGTAAAATGCTTGGCGCTCGGCCACGAGGACAGGTCGTCGCCGCATTCAGCGATCAACTTCAACGAGAGGTAAGCTCCAAGGCCGTTGATCACTGTGATGTCCCTTCCGAGCAGCGCGAAGAGCCCGGCGCGAACGTCGAAAGCCAGGGCGTTCGCCTGATCGGTTCGGTGCCGACGCCGCGGCGGTGGCACTGCCCAGTGACCACGACCGCGATGGATGCTCAGTTCCTTCAACACGGCTTCGATCCGCACGTCGCAGGCCGATGTCTTTTCGTGGTAGGTGTCGTAGAGGGTGAGCGCCTGCTCGAGCGCAAACAGATGCTCGGACCGGTAGTTGCCGGTGAGTGCCTTCGCGATCGTCTCGGCACTGGCTTGGCACCGGAAATCGCGCAAGCTTGCCAACACCTCGGGGTCACGCTCGCCGGCGAGGATGGCGCGGATGATGCGCAGGCCGGTGGCGCCGGTGATGTCGGCGACGACGTGATGGAGCTGAACGTTCATCTCGGTCAGCGCCTTCTGCATATGCTGGATGTGCGAGGCCGCGTACTCAAGAAGACGCTCGCGCTGACGCACGTAGGATCGCAGCTCCGCAATCTGTCCTTTGGGTCGAAAGCTGGCCCGCAGCAGTCCAAACGAATGGAGACGCTGCAGCCATTGGGCATCGCTGACATCGGTCTTGCGCCCCGGCACGTGCTTGGCGTCACGCGCGTTGACAAGAAACACAGTGAACCCCCGTTCATCGAGAAGCTCGAAAATCGGAATCCAGTAGACGCTGGTCAATTCCATGACGACCGTCTCGACGCCGCATTCCGTAAACCAGTCAACCAGCCGATACAGATCGGCCGTGAAGGTACCAAAACTGCGGACTGGCTCCGGTGTGCGATCGGCCCCTACGGCAGCCATATGCATTGTCGCTCCGATGTCGATGGCGGCTGCGTTCGGGTTGACCAGCGGCATCGTGCGGGCGACTTTGGACTTCGATCTGTTGCAATTCATCATCAAGCCTCCTGCTGACATGAGCGGAAGGGCTGGGCTGCGCAATTGGTCAGATTCCTAAACGGGATCGCCGAGACGGCGTCACCACTGTCAAGTCCGCAACAGCCCATGGACCAGGTTTTTTGACGGGGTCACGTGCCACCAAAATCATATCGGCCGCTCCCTTCCGACCGCAGTCTACCCGTTTCTATCCTACAGGGGGCGCGCAGCGCCGTGCTCAGTTTTTTAGAAGGCGCGCTCACCAAGGCGGGATTGCTGAGCGCAAAGCGATGATCGACCGTAAGCACGATCTGCCGATCACCAGGCAGGCCGAGGTTCTGAGCATCAGCCGCGGCAGCGTTTATTACCTGCCGCGGCCGGTGCCGGACGCCGACCTTGCGATCATGCGCCGTCTCGACCGGCTGCATCTGGAGTTTCCCTTCGCCGGCTCGCGCATGTTGCGCGGCCTGTTGGTCGCCGACGGGTGCAAGATCGGCCGCCGTCACGTCAAGACGCTGATGCAGCGGATGGGGATCGAGGCGCTTTATCGCCGTCCGCGCACCACCAAGCCCGAGCCTGGCCACAAGGTCTATCCGTACCTGCTGCGGGGGCTTTCGATCGAGCGGCCGAACCAGGTGTGGGCGATGGACATCACCTACATCCCGATGGCGCGCGGCTTCGTCTATCTGGCGGTGGTGCTCGACTGGTTTAGCCGTCGCGTGCTGTCTTGGCGGCTATCGATCACGATGGAGGCGGCGTTCTGCGTCGAGGCGCTGCAGGATGCCTTGGCTCGTCACGGCAAGCCGGACATCTTCAACACCGACCAGGGTTCGCAGTTCACCGGCCAAGCCTTCACCGGCCTGCTCGCCGACAATGGCATTGCCATCAGCATAGACGGCAAAGGGGCTTGGCGGGACAATGTCTTCGTCGAGCGGCTGTGGCGCAGCGTCAAATACGAGGAGGTATATCTGAAGGCCTACGACAGCGTCAGCGAGGCCCGCAGTTCGATCGGCCGCTACCTGGACTTCTACAACAGCCGTAGACCGCATTCGAGCCTTGACGGCGCCACACCCGATCAAGCCTACTTCCCACCGCTGCCTATCCGCTTGGCAGCCTAACCCTGGCAGAGGCTCCACTTATCGAGGCGGAAAATCTGTTCAGATAACCGGGACCACCTCAGAGCGGCGTCTGACCCTTTCGCGCGGAGGTGCCAACATGAGTGAAGGCCATCTTGACACTCCCAATGTAAAAATTATTCCTCCCCTGGTTTATCTCGCGGGGCTCGTGCTCGGCCTTCTTGTCAGCATCTGGGTGCCGACCAAAATCATTCCTAGTTTGCTGGCATCGACACTGGGAGGCATTCTTGCTGTTTGCGGGGCCGTTCTCGCTGGCTCCGCCATTTTTAAATTCAAAGAGGTGGGCACGACGGTTCGACCTGACCGAGCTTCCAGCACGCTTGTCATCGCAGGTCCGTACAAGATTACTCGCAATCCGATGTATCTCGGACTGGCTTTGGTCTACGCTGGCATTTCAACAGCGGATCAATCCGTTTGGGCGCTAATACTTTTGCCAGTCGTATTGGCTATCATACAGCGCCGAGCAATCGAACTAGAGGAAGCATTTCTGGAAAGACGTTTTGGTCCCGACTACCTCAGGTACAAGGAAAATGTCAGGCGTTGGATATAAGGGCTTTCGTGATGAAACTCAAAACCGTGAGGTCGCTGGGGACCTTGCCTTTAGCAAAACCGGCGCGCCTCCATCCGCGCGCCGGTTATCGCCAACAATGGAACGCGACGTTCGGGAGGAGGGAGACGCGGATATTCGGTTACGGACGGATCTGAGAAGCTCCGGAGCATCGCGCCGGAGCTTCTGTAGGGAAAAGCGCTATCGGCAAACTTGGACGCGTGGGCGCACCCAGCGATAACCATTCCAGTAAGGCTGGCCCCACGTCCAGTAGCAGGGAGGAGGAGGGGCGAGCGCACCTCCGATCACGCCACCGATGATCCCGCCGACGATGCCAGGGCCATAGCCATGATGATGGTGGTGGTGATGGTGGTGGTGATACTGAACCAATTGGACCTTGGCGCTCGCGCTTGTCTGCACACGCGCTGTATCGTCTGCTTTGAGCAGGGCGACGGCATTCGGAATAGGTTCAAGCAGGTCCTTATAGCTCGCTGGCGCCGCGAGCTTTGCCTCTTGTGCCGATGCAATCCTCCTGTGCAGATTTCCGGGGCCGGCTCTTAACACCACAAGCGCCAGTTTTGTTCAAAATCCCAATGTGATCGCCTCTGCTGCTGAACGGCCGCGACTATTGTTGCGAGACCGGCTGTGAAAAAAACTCGTTAGCTCTGCCCGGCAACGAGGCACAAAGGTGCGGGAAGCAGGGAAAATTCCGTTGATGTATTAAGGGGCTTATTTTGCCGAACCTTGGTATAACCTACTGATATTGAAGTAATTTTTGACATCTCTTGACCGCACCAGGGTTCCTGATCCTCAAGCGGGATCAGGAACTCGGCGCGAATGCCCAGGCTCCGGTCCGCTGCGCGTTCGTTGGCTGGCTGCCCGGCCTGTCAATAACCCATTCGCCGGTACATCCGACCAGCAATCGATATCAGCACTATCGATGTGATGAAGAGGACGCCGAAGTCGACCGGCAATCCGTAATCCGAGGTGCCGCGGACCAGCATTAACGCTCTGAGCGCGTCCACCTCGTAGGTAAGTGGATTGACATGGGAAACGACGCTCAGCCAAGGCGGCATCAGCGACAACGGGTAGATGGCATTGCTGGCGAAGAAGATCGGCATTGTGAGCACTTGGCCGATTCCCATGAACCGTTCGCGCGTCCGCACAATGCAGGCAATAATCAAGGACAAAGTGGAAAACAGGCCTGAACCGAGCACGATGATTGCGGCGGCGCCCAGAATATTCTGTGGATGAAGATCGATGCCGACGCCAAGGAACAGTGCCAGAAAATAGACGATCAGCGCCTGCGACAAGGCTCGCACTCCTGCCGAAAGCGCCTTGCCGACAACCAGAGCAGTGCGCGGTGCCGGACTTACCAGATATCGCTGCAACACGCCGAGGTCGCGTTCCCAGATTGCAGAAATTCCGTAGAAGATCGCGACAAACAACGCGCTCTGGGCCAGGATACCGGCAGCGAGAAAATCGATATACGGAATATTGCCTGGCGCCACGCCGCGCACTCGCGCCATAACCTCCCCAAACAGCATCAGCCATAACACCGGCTGCACGGCGCGCGTCAGCAACTCCAACGGATCGTGATACAGCTTCTGCACTTCGGCCGCGGCAACAGCGAACGTTTGCGTTGCGTAATCGCTGACCGTCAACGCCAACGATCGTTCAGCCGTGCTCGCGTTCTGCGCGGCGGGTGCGCCTGACTTCGCCATAACCTTCTCTCGTTTGCGCTTCGTCCGATGCCCCAACAAGACGCACGAAGACATCGTCGAGCGTTGCATCGGGCGCAATTTTCGCCTTCAGTTCGGAAGGCGTCCCGACCGCGACAATACGGCCGTGATCGATCAGCGCTACGCGTCACAGAACTCGTCGATTTCATCCATGTGATGGGAGGTGACGATCATGGTGCGCTGAAACCTGTTCCTAAGCTCCAGCACGCGCTCCCACACCGCTTCGCGCGCCGCTGGATCAAGCCCCACCGTCGGCTCGTCGAGAAACAGCACCGCTGGCCGATGCAGCAGACACTGAGCAATCTCGAGGCGTCGAATCATGCCGCCGGAATACTGGCCAACGAGGCGGTGGGCGACCGGGGCCAAGCCCATTCGCTCAAGCGCGCCTTCGATCCGCTGCTTTCTTTCGGCCTTTGGCACGCCATAAAGGCGGGCTGATAACAGCAGGTTTTCGTAGCCGGTGAGCGAACCATCCGCCGATAGAAGCTGCGGGACGTAGCCGATGTGTCGGCGTACCTCGGACGGCTGCTTTACGATATCGAAGCCCGCAACCGTGGCGGAACCGGAGGTCGGCGGCAAAAGAGTGGTCAACATCTTGATCAGGGTGCTCTTGCCGGCGCCGTTGGGACCGATCAGGCCGAAAATCTTGCTGCGGTCGATCGCCAAAGTCACATGATCGACGGCCGCAAGATCGCCGAACATTCGCGTAAGACCGGTGATCTGAACGGCGACATCGGGAATTGGCGGAGCGGCGTGGGTGTCAGGCATTGGTCGGCGGATATCCCTGATGGTTGGCGCGCTATCCTTTAGTCCAATGACAACGGTGTGCCTTCACCGCATTGACCCAGATCAAATGGGAGTTGAGGACGGCTCAGGCCGCACGGCTGGCGCCTCCAGCGACCTCTGATCTGGATCAAAATAGTGCAGTCGGAAGAACGGTAAAGAACGGCAGCGAAGGAGTTGTCGTTCGTGCCGGTGCAAAACGCCGAAGTCGCGGGTATGTTCGATCAGGCCGCCGAGCGGACCTACGATGGCCGCCCTAGGCGTCCCCTGCCGCGGCGCGCAAGCCGGTTTGCGAAGCGACCGGCCACAGCGCTCGCAGGTCCGCAGGCAGGCAATGGCGCACTTTCTGGATTTCACCAGTCGCGAGCTTATCGGAGAAAAGCTCGAATACGGCCGCGACGGCTTCCGAGGTGAGTATGATCGGATCGTTCTGAAACACTTCGGCGATACGGGCCACGAAGTCGGACTTGCTGCGATACTGTACTGGCGTCGTTGCCGGTCGCCACTGCTCGTAATAGACGCCCCGTAGGAGTTCGGGAAGCTGCGCTCCGAAATGCACCGCATCGTTGACCGGAAGCCAGTCGCGCACGGCTTGCAGCACGGCCCGGAGCAGGCGGAAGGAACGATGCTTATTCTCCCAGCCAAGCCGTGTGTCGAGGTCATTGATCCACTGATGAGTAAGCTGAACGGTGTGATCGATGCTTTCGAGACCCACATTGCTCATGACAAATCCTCCGCGGGACGCTCTCGCTAAAACCAATTCATCTTCTCGCGTTAGCGGTCGTAGGCCTTGCGCTATATCAATAAAGTCCGATTTTGTGTCCGACGTGGCGTGCGGCCGCTAGAAAAACCGAGCGCGCCAGTTCTTGGGGGAGCTCGATTGATCTAGGTCAATGGGGTGACCGTGAAACGGGCGCACATATTTTGGCGCCAATCCGGAGGCAATGCGTAATGCCTTTCAAAGATCGCATCGATGCCGGGCGGCAATTGGCGAAAGCGCTTGCAAAGTACCGCAACAAAAGACCTGTAATCCTTGCCCTGCCGCGCGGCGGTGTGCCCGTTGCAGCGGAGATTGCCAGCGCACTCGATGCGCCGCTCGACTTGATCCTCGTACGCAAAGTCGGTGTCCCGTTCGAACCGGAGCTGGCCATGGGCGCCGTTGTCGATGGACTATCGCCGATTGTCGTTCGCAACGACGATGTCATCCGGATGGCTCGCATCGACGACGCGGTCTTTAAAGCCGTCTGCGACAAGGAACTCGCCGAGATCGAGCGCCGGCGTGAGCGCTATCTGGGCACACGCCAGCGCATCGACGTGACAGGCCACACCGCGATTGTGGTTGACGACGGAATTGCCACCGGCGCGACCACGCGTGCTGCATTGCAGGCCATACGCATGCGCAACCCGAAAAAGCTGGTTTTGGCCGTACCCGTTGCGCCGAGCGAAACTATCGCTGCGCTACGCCGCAACGCCGACGATGTTATCTGTCTGGAAGACCATGAATTCTTTGGAGCGATCGGCTTTTACTATCGGGATTTCAGCCAGGTCTCGGACGAAGAAGTGATCAAACTGCTCGGGCAATTTGCGGCGGCGCAGAACGGGTCGGAGGCGCGGCATAGTGCGGTCTAAAGTCGCTCGCGCGATAGCGGTGCTGTCGGCCTTTCGATGCGGGTGATGTTGCCAGTCACATCCGCAACCCGTGCTTTCCGAGAATCCGTACCGTCGTCGCCTGCGGCCCTTTCTCCCCCATTTCCTCCGCGTAGGTAACCCGCTTTCCAACGTCCAGGTGCGCAAATCCGTCATCAAGGACGCTGTTGCGATGAAAGTATATCTCTTGGCCGTCGGCAGACTTCAGAAATCCGAACTCGCCTGACGGATCAAGGCGTACAACGGTCCCGATCGGGCTGCTTTGATGATGCTTGACCTGCCCCTGCGCGTGGCGGACCTGATCCTGAAGCTGCCGGCGCGCGTGCTTGAAGGCATCGTCGATTGCGAATGTCAGATCGGCATGCCGCTTGTCCGTCGGAGGCGTCCTCTGCACGTTGACCTCGCGGCCGTCCGGAAGCGCCAGCCGGATATGGAGCTCGTAAAGTCCGCCTTGCCGATGATGCTTGCTGGGAGCCTTCAACACCACCCGACACGCAGTGATGCGGCCCCAGCGTTCCTCAAGCTCGGCCACATGCTTGTTAATGGCCTCTTCGATCTGCGGGCTTGCCGTGATGCCCTGGAACTCGATCTCAGGTGCGGTTTGCATTGATTGCTCCCAAAGTATTGTCGCTCCGGCTGGTCGATCACAGCCCGCGACCTACGGCCCTTTATCCTAAACCCTGCGACATCCGTCTTTGACGCATATCAACGCCCGTGAGCGGGCACGGTCAGGGCACCGGACTGGAGCCGCCGTTCCGTGCTTCTTGACCTACGTCAATGCGCTCTCGTGGCCAAGCCATAAGCATCTTGCATCGATGACGAGGCAGGAAAATCCAGATGCTTAAGGAATTGAGCGTAGCTCGGGTCCGCTTTATCGGACATCTCGTCAACGCCGCGCGGACGCAGCGCGATTCGATACTTGGCAACGTGGCCGAGGCGAATTTAGGCGGCGTGATACCCGGACGCGGCGAGCACAATCCGACCGCCGAATTTGGATTTGAGCCACTTGCGGCTGGCTCCTCCCAAACTGAGGCACTCCGGGAGGCGGTTGCTTCGCTTTCGCCGCTGGCTCGCCAAGAACTCTACGCTTTGATGCGAATAGGACAGGGCGACCTGGGAGCCAAGCAATGGCATCGCGGACTTGTCGAAGCCGAAGCGCTTGGGGACGAGACTGTGTTCGCCGCGATCATGGAAAATGCCGATCTGCACGACCAACTCGCAAAAGGGCTCTACGAGACCAAGTTGTCTTGACGACCATGTCCTACATGCGCCCAATTTCGAACGTGTCGCGGGAATTCCTCCGCCAACGGTACCTATTCGTGAAGCGGGGTCGCCGCCGCCACAGGCCGCGCAACTTCGCCATGCTTATGAAGAGGTGATTCGATGCCCCACAAACAGATCCTGTTCCGCTCGGCCGCACGCGAAAAGGTCTTGCGCGGCGCCACGCAACTCGCCGATGCGATCCGCGTCACCCTCGGGCCCCGATCGAAATCGGTGCTGATCGAGAGAAAGTGGGGTGTGCCGATCGTCTGCAATGACGGCGTCACGATAGCGAAGGAATTCGACCTTAAAGATCCCGAGGAGAATCTGGGCGCGCGGATGCTGCGCCAGGCTGCTGAAAAGACCGGCGACATGGTCGGCGACGGCACCAGCACCTCGACGATTTTGGCTCAGGCGATTTTCGCCGACGGCGTGCGTAATGTAGTTGCCGGCGCGAGCGCGATCGACATCAAGCGCGGTCTGGATCGTGCGACAAAGCGCGCCGTCGAGACGTTGCGCGCACTGTCCCAGCCGGTAAAGACGCGAAAGGAAAGAGCGCAAGTCGGCACCATCTCGGCGCACAATGATCCGGCGATCGGCGAACTCGTGGCCGATGCGATGGAAAAGGTCGGCAGTGAGGGCGTGATCACCGTCGAAGAATTGAAGACGACCGAGACCGCGCTTGATGTGGTGGAGGGGATGCAGTTCGACCGCGGATTTCTTTCGCCCTATTTCGTGACCAACCCCGACAAGATGGAAGCGGTGATGGAGGATTGCCTGATCCTGCTGTCGGATCGCAAGCTAAGTTCGCTGAACGACATGATCCCGCTTCTTGAGCAGGTTGCGAAGGCAGGGAAGCCCCTTCTCGTCGTAGCCGAAGACGTCGAAGGCGAAGCGCTCGCCACTCTCATCGTCAATCAGATCCGGGGAACGTTGAAGAGCTGCGCGGTGAAAGCGCCCGGCTTCGGCGATCGCCGCAAGGCCATGTTGCAGGATATGGCAGTGCTGACTGGCGGGCAGCTTATTGCCGAAGAATTGGGCTTGAAACTCGAACACGCGAAGATCGAGCAGCTTGGCCGCTGCAAGCGCGCCGTCGCCGACAAGGACAACACCACGATCATCGGCGGGGCGGGCGAGCGCAAGCAGATCGAGGGGCGCATCGAGCAAATCCGCCGAGAAATCGAAAAGACGACCAGCGATTACGACAAGGAAAAGCTGCAGGAGCGGCTCGCGAAGCTAGCGGGTGGCGTCGCCGTCATTCGGGTCGGCGCGCCATCCGAGTCGGAGATGAAAGCCAGGAAAGAAGCGTTCGACGATGCCATCAGCGCGACGAAGGCGGCTGTCGCCGAGGGAATTGTTCCGGGCGGCGGTCTGGCATTGCTGCGTTGTGTCGACGCCGTCGCACAGGAAGAGGCCAAATGCGAAGGCGATGAAAAGACCGGCGTGCAGATCATCAGGCGCGCGCTCGAGGCGCCGACCCGGCAGATCGCCGAAAACTCCGCGATCGATGGCGGGGTAGTGGTCGCGCGCATGCTCGAGGGAAAAGGCAACTACGGCTTTGATGCCGCGCGCAAGGAATATGTCGACCTCGTCGAAGCCGGCATCATCGATCCGACAAAGGTCGTGCGCATCGCGCTCGAAAACGCCGTCTCGGTGGCAAGCGTGCTCTTGCTCACCGAAGCCACCATGACGGAAATTCCGGAGGAGAAACCGGAGCGCAACCTTGGGGCGGAAATGGCTGCGTGACGGCTTGGCGATTTGCCATGGGGGAAGCGGAAGCGCCGACGCTGGTCGACAAGATCGCATTCTTGCGGCGGAGCGCCAGCTATCGTCCGCCCGTCAGCGAGGTCACGAGCCGCGAAACTCATATGTCGCTGGTATTTCTGGCCGGCGATCGGGCCTACAAGCTGAAAAAGCCGGTTCGTTTCCCTTATCTCGATTTTTCCACGCTTGAGCGCCGCGAGGCGGCGTGCCGCGCCGAGCTTAAGCTCAATCGCCGTCTTGCTCCGAACATTTATCTGGAGGTCGTCCCGCTGATGCGCGCCGAACGCGGTCTCGCGATCGGAGGCGACGGCGAGGTGGTCGACTGGCTCGTGGTGATGAGTTGCCTCGATCAGACCCAGATGCTTGACCAGGCAATCGCCACCGGCCGGCTGCAGCACTGGCAGCTCGATCGCGTGGTGGCTACGCTGGTCCGGTTCTATCGTCGCGCCAGCGCCGCGTTGATCTCGCCCGCCGCCTATGTCGCGGAATTCCGCCGGAGCCTGGCTTACGACCACCGCGTTCTGCTCGATCCGCGTTTTCGACTTCCCGCAGGCATGGTCCGCCACATCGAGTGGGTGCAGCGTCGCTTTCTCAACGAACGGAGCGATCTGCTGGCCGAGCGCGTGCAGCGCCGTCATATTCTCGATGGTCATGGAGATTTGCGGCCGGAGCATATTTTCCTCGGCGATCCGGTCCGGATCATCGACTGTCTGGAATTTAATGCGCGATTGCGCATGGTCGATCCGCTCGATGAAATTGCGTTCCTCTGTCTGGAGTGCGAGCGGCTGGGTGCCGCCTGGGCGGCAAGTTATTTGCAGCAGCGCTTCACGCACCTGCTCGACGGCAGCTATCCGGATGAGCTCTTTGCCTTCTATCGCTGCCATCGGGCAATGCTGCGGGCGCGACTTGCCATCGCCCATTTGCTCGAGGCTGCCCCGCGGACACCGGAGAAATGGCCGGTGCTGGCACGCTCGTACCTGCGGCATGCGGCTATGGATGCGGTAAAGCTCGAACGAGTTCTCAAAAAACCAGCAGATCACCGAGCGTATCGCCGGCATGCAGACGGCGGATGGATTCAGCCAGGAGCGGGGCCACCGGCAGGATATCGAGTTTGGCGCGGGCGGCAGCTGAGCCGAGCCGGAATGCCGGAACGGCATCGGTAACGACAACGCGGTCGATGGCCGGGTCCGCAAGCGCGGCCTCAGCGCCCGGCATGAACAGTCCGTGGGTCACCAGTGCTACGACACGGGTTGCTCCGGCGTTCCGTGCCGAGCGCGCCGTGCGTACGAGCGTGCCTCCTGTGCTGATAAGATCATCGACGATGAGCGCGGTCGCGCCAGCGACATCGCCGACAAACAGGTCGCCTGACACGACACCGGCGCTCCGCCGCTTGTCGGCGAAGCCCTTTCCGAGCGGCTTGCCCAGTGCGGCTTCCAGCGCCTCGTGAAGCAAATCCGCGCGCTTCGCTCCGCCAGTATCCGGAGACACGACGCAGAGCTTCTCGGCGGCCAATCCTTTGGCGTAGTCGATGAACAATGGTGCCGCGGTCAGTGCCACCGTCGTGCAGCGAAACGCATTCTCGAAAGCGGCTGGATTGTGCACGTCGAGAGTGACGATCGCATCGGTGCCGACGACTTCGAACAGGCTTGCTACATAGCGGATGCTGACTGGATCATTCAGCTTGGTCCGGCGGTCTTTGCGCGCATAGCAGAGATAGGGCGTCAGTGCCGTGACGCGCGCCGCACCGGCATCCTTGAGCGCGCCGATGAAGAACAGCAGCCGGCAGAGCTTGTCGTTGGCGCTCAGCTCCGGGCCGCCGTGCAGGCTGTGCAGGACGAAAACGTCGGCCCCGCGCACTGTCTCCAGCGGCCGCGCCTTGTGTTCGCCGTCCTCGAATTCCCGCTCCTCGTGGCTGGCCAATGGCCGGCCGAGCAAGGCTGCTATCGCCGATCCGAGCTCGTCGGTTCCATGCAGCGCAAAGAGGAGCAGATCGTGCCTTGACATTGTCCGACTGCATGTGGCGTGCAGTAGCTTGATTGTTTCGGACAACATCGCATCGGCAGCATTGATATAACGCAAAACCGGCTGGCGCCGCGGCCGTCCCGACCGGATGCTGTGGTCGCCGGCCCCGAGCGGATCGATACCTATTTCTTACGCGCGATGCCCAGCACAGAGGCGATATGGGCCACTTGCGCGTATTGCTGCTTGAGGGCAGCGGTGTAGGCGTCAATGTCCAGGGGCGTGACCGGCTGCCCCGTGAGCGTCAATCTTTCGCGGACCGTCTTGTCATCGAGCGCGGCGAGTACGTCGGCAGCGATCCGCCGCCGCAAGTCGATTGACATGGCGCGCGGGCCGAGAAGGCCCAGGACGGGGCTCGCCAGCAACGACGGGAATCCGGATTCCACGACGGTGGGAATATTGGGCGCGATCGGCGACCGCACCTGATCGTTGATGGCGATGATCTTGATCTTGCCGGTCTGCGCGTAGGACCGCATCGCGGCGTAGGATTGCATGCACAACTGGATTCGGTTCTCGCCGAGGTCGACGGGCGACTTGGTGATGTCGCGATACGGAACCTTGGCGATTGCGAGTTTGTTTTCCTTGACGAATCCATCGAGCACGAATTCGGAAAATCCGGGCGCGACCGCATAGCTTGTTTCGTTCGGCTTGGCGCGCGCCAGCGCCACGAATTCGGCCAGCGTGGAGATGCCGAGACTGGTCGGCACTGCTATGGCGATCTCCACCTTGGCGACACCCGCGATGGGCACGAGATCGGTCTCTGGATCGAACGAGATGTTCTGGTGCATGTAACGCTGCACCACGAAGATACTGCTCGGGCCGAAGAACAACGTGTGATCGTCCTTTGCCGACACGACGGTCTGCAGCGACAGCAGGCCATCGCCTCCAGGCTTGCCGTCGATGATGACGGGTTGACCCCATTTCTTTTGCAGCGTGTCGCTAATGAGCCGCGCGGCGGTATCCGCTCCGGAGCCCGGACCGAATGGCAGCACGAAATGCACCGGATGGGTCGGCCACTGCTCGGCGCAACTCGCGGTCGCGGCGACCGCGTGAACCGCCAGCGCCAGCGCGGCGACGATCGTCAGACGAAACCAAGCATTGCGCATAACTTCTCCCCAGGCGTTCCGGATCTGGTGTCGGCGGCCAATTTACGAGCAAATCCGCGGCGTCAGCGTGCTCGCCGCCGAACCAACGCGGTGCGTGTCGGTCTAGGCTTGTGCGCGGTTGCCGGCGCAAACAACGCCGTGAACACGCCCGACTGCGCGTCGGCGCGCCTGTGCCAACGGCCCGCCCGGCGGATGGGACGATACTCGCGAGAACGGATATGGGCGCGGCGGAAGCGGCGGTGTTCGAACCGGGGCTGCGTGGCGATGTGCGGCGCAACCTTGATCTGAGTGCCGACCAGCGTCTGCTCCCGCAGACTGACGCCGAGTTCGGCCAAGCCGGGCACCGCCAAATCCGTTTCGATCGAGGGCGGCGTCACATCCGCGAGCTGGGGCCATTTCGCCGTGCCTGTGTCGTCGGCAGCGCCGGTGTCCCGCAACGATTGAGCGGCATCGAACGCTGCCGCATCGGGCACCGGTAAAGTGTCATCCGCCTTCGCTAATTCCCCGTTGGCCTGCGGCCAGGTCGGCGATACCGCGCCCTGATCGATCAAGCCAGGCATCGGCATCGCCGCCGCGCGCTCCCAGGCGCGCGGGCCGCCGGCGATCAGCGGCCCAGTCGGAGCAGGCGGCACCACCTGCACCACGTGATAGCCGTGGTCCTTCAATTCCTTCAGCAGCACCGGCAAGGCGGCGACCGTCCACGGATGGATGTCATGCAACAGCAGTATGCCGCGGCCGCGCTTATCCAGCCGTCTCATCGCGCGCTGCACGATCTGCGCCGGCGAGATGTGCCGGAACCAGTCGTCGGCGACGACGTCCGCGGAAAATACGACAAGCCCCCGATCGGAGAGCGCCTTTTCGACGATCGCCGAGCGGCCGAGGCCCGGAATGCGGAAGAACGGCGCCAGTTCGTTCGGATCGCCGAGCGCGGCGCCGACCGACGCGATGCCGGCGTCGATCTGATAGGCGAGCTTGGCGCCGGACAGCCGTTGAAAAATCGTCGGGTGCGTCATGCTGTGCGTGCCGATCGTGTCGCCGGCCTCGTATTCGCGCCGCACCACGTCGGGATAGTAATGCGCCATCTCGCCGACGATGAAATACGCGACCTTGACGCACTGCGACTTGAGGATATCGAGCGCCTTGTCGGACCATGGCGGCAGCGGCCCGTCGTCGAAGGTGATCACCACCTCGTGGTCGTTCAGCGGCAGCGTCTCTTTGTACTGCATGGTGCCGAGGTCGTGGTAATCCTGCGGGTTGACGACCAGCGTGCGGCTGGTGCCAAGCGCATCGGGATTGCCCGGACAGCTTTCCGCATGCGCCGGCGCGGCACCGAGCAACGCGGCAGCGACGCCGGCCGCAAACAAGCCCGCGGCTGCGAAAACTCCTGGAACTTTACGCATCGCTTGTCCTCGGTGCCGGTCCCATTCGCCAGCGGTTGCCGGTCTCGTTACCATGGTGCCGGTTGGCTCCTTAGCGCAGATTACCGGCGCGCGCAGCTAATATCATGTTAACAATACCTTTTTGCCGGCGAGGCGCTGTTGATAAATGGCCGCTTCGATAGCGGGCGCTGGGTCGCATGCACGGCGGATTTTTCCTTCCCGTTAATGATGCCCCTTTACCTTCGCTGCGGTATTCGCAGGAAGGGACGGGGAATGAGGGCCGTCGCGGCAGCCCGGCGTTGGTGGGCGGCGCGCCGGTCGAATCGCGTCCCGATTGCCGGCTTTGCCGTCGAGCGGCAGGTCGCCGATGCGGCCGATCTGTCCACGACAAGCGTTCATACCGTCCGCCTCTCATCGTTGGCGCTGCTCTTGTTGGGCGTTGCAGCGATAGCCGTCGCGGTGATCGGCGTTGCAGTGACGCAAGCGAACGACCGGCGGCTTGCCGCCGAGCGGCAGCTCGGCCTGCAGCAGGCGCTCGAAGAACTGCGCCCGATGCTCGGCAACGCTGAGCGTTTCGATGACGGCGCGCTGCGGCTGATCGCGCGGCGCAGCGGGCTTGCGGGCTTGCGTTTCGGCACGGACCCGGCGCCGGACAACGGCGCAGAGGTGCAATCGCTCCAAGATGCGCAAGGCCGCATCATCGGCTGGTTCTCTTGGACGCCTGACCGCACGCTGATCCGCGCCATGGATTGGCTGTGGAGCTTCGCCGGCGCGGTCGGCGTAGCGCTGCTGTTTTGCGCGATGATGACGGCGCGGGCGGCGCTGCGGCTCGCGGGCGCCTTCTCGCGCAGCGTCAAAATCGTGCGCAAGCTGACCAGCGAAGATGTCCTGACCGGGCTGCCCAACCAGCGCGCCGTCGCCGCCAGCCTCGAGCGCGCGCTGGCCGAGCGGGGCAGGGGCGCGTGCAGCCATGTGGCCTTCGCGCTGGTCGACCCCGACAGCTTCCGCGAGGTCAACGACACCTTGGGCCGGGGCGGCGGCGACGAGGTCATGCGCGCCATCGCCAGACGGTTGAAAACAGGGTTGCCGGAGGCGGCGCTGCTTGGCCGCTTCGAGGACGACGAATTCGCCGTCGTCGCCGGCGGCAACGATCCAGGTCTTGCCGATGCCCTCGCCGCGGCGTTGCGCGCGGCCTTTGCCGAGCCGCTCGAGGCCGCTCACGGCCTGCATGTCAGCACCGCCATCGGCGTCGTGCAGGCGCCGGAGGATGGCGCGACGGCCGAGGACCTGATCCGCTGCGCCGGGCTCGCCATCGATGCCGCCAAGCGCGACGGCCGCGGTGTGACGCGCCGGTTCGTGCCGCAGATCGAAATCGACCAGTTGGAGCGTCGCTTCCTGCTGCGCGAACTCAAAGCGGCGATCGCCGCGCGGGGTTTCGAACTGCATTATCAGCCGATCGTGGCCGCGGCGCGCGGCACTGTTCTTGGCGTCGAGGCGCTGTTGCGCTGGTCGCATGCCGAGCGTGGCGATATTGCGCCCTCGACCTTCATCCCGCTCGCCGAACAGCACGGCTTGATGAACGAACTCGGCGAATTCGTGCTGCGCCGCGCGCTCGCCGACGCCGTGCGCTGGCCCGGCCTGTTCGTGGCGATCAATCTGTCGCCGGTGCAGATCCGCGAGCCGCATTTCGTCGATCTGGTGCAGCGCGTTCTGGCGGAAACCGGCGCCGACCCGGCGCGCGTCGACCTCGAAGTCACCGAAGGCGTGCTGATCGACGATCCCGACGCCGTGCAGACGACGCTCGAAGCCTTGCGCGGTCTCGGCGTCAGCCTGGCGCTCGACGATTTCGGCACGGGCTATTCCTCTCTGAGCTATCTGCAGAAATTTCCGTTCCAGCGGCTCAAGATCGATCGCGCCTTTGTTGCGTCCCTCGGTGCCGTCGGCAACGCCGGCGCCATCATTCATTCGATCGTCGCGCTCGGCCATGCGCTCGGCATGGTGGTGCTCGCCGAAGGCATCGAGACCGAACAGCAGCGTGTGCTGTTGCGGCTCGCCGGCTGCGACGAGATGCAGGGTTATCTGTTCGCCGAACCGCGCCCGGCCGAGGCGATCGATAAGATTGCCCAGCGCTTCGCCTCTGCCCGCGGCCGCGACGCGCCGGCCGCAACGGCGGCTGCATCCTAACTCAATCTCAATCCGGGCGGTTAGTTCTCCGCTTATTCCCGCGCAAGCGGGAATCCAGCAGCTGGCAATGCCCAAAAGACTGGGTCCCCGCTTTCGCGGGGACGAGCGGGATTTGATGCCGATCAGCCGGCTTCCGTGACAGACTTGCCGCCGGTTATTATCTATGTGGCGCAAACTCATTGCTCTGCCGGAGAGCGCCCGATGATTGCCAACAGCCTGCCCGGCCTCGATTTCGGCCTCGGCAGCGATATCGACATGCTGCGCGACAGTGTGCGTGCCTTCGTACAGGACAAGATCGCGCCGCTCGCCGACGAGATCGATCGCGCCAATGCGTTTCCGCGCGCGCTGTGGCCCGAGCTCGGCAAGCTCGGCCTCCTCGGCATCACGGTCGAGGAAGAGTATGGCGGCGCCGGCCTCGGTTATCTGGCTCATTGCGTCGCCATGGAGGAAATCTCGCGCGGCAGCGCCGCCATCGGCCTGTCCTACGGCGCGCATTCCAATCTCTGCGTCAATCAGATCAGAAGGAACGGCAACGTCGCGCAGAAGAAGCGCTACCTGCCCAAGCTCATCTCCGGCGCGCATGTCGGCGCGCTCGCCATGTCGGAGCCCGAGGCCGGCTCCGACGTGGTGTCGATGCGTACCCGCGCCGAGCAGAAGGGCGACCGCTTCCTGCTCAACGGCGCCAAGATGTGGATCACCAACGGCCCGGTCGCCGACACGCTCGTGGTCTATGCCAAGACCGACCGCACCGCCGGTGCCCGCGGCATCACTGCCTTCATCGTCGAGAAGAGCTTCAAAGGTTTTTCCACCGGGCAAAAACTCGATAAGCTCGGCATGCGCGGCTCCGACACCTCCGAGATCGTGTTCGCCGATTGCGAGGTGCCGGCCGAGAACGTGCTCGGCGCGGTCGGCAACGGCGTCAACGTGCTGATGTCCGGCCTCGATTACGAGCGCGCCGTGCTGGCGGCGGGCCCGATCGGGCTGATGCAGTCGTGCCTCGACCTCGTCATTCCCTACGTGCATGCGCGCTCCCAGTTCGGCCAGCCGATCGGCCGGTTTCAGCTCATGCAAGCCAAACTCGCCGACATGTACGTCACGCTCAACGCCGCCAAGGCGTATGTCTACGCGGTCGGGCGCGCGTGCGACCGCGGCGAGACCACGCGCGAAGACGCCGCCGGCGCCATCCTCTACGCCGCCGAACGCGCCACCTGGATGGCGCTCGAAACCATCCAGTGCCTCGGCGGCAACGGCTACATCAACGACTTCCCGGCCGGCAGGCTTTTGCGCGACGCCAAGCTCTACGAGATCGGCGCCGGCACCTCCGAAATCCGCCGCATGCTGATCGGCCGGGAGATTTTCGAGAAGACGAAGTAGCTTCATCTTTCCGCCACCGCGCGCAGCGCGGGGGAGGGGGACCGCCCGAAGGGTGGTGGAGGGGGCGGGGGCTTCGACGAATCTCTTTCGACGAAAGCGAAACGGCGAGTCAGAAGCCCCCTCCACCACCTTGCTGCGCACGGTGGTCCCCCTCCCCCGCTATCGCGGGGGGCGGAAAAGCAAGCTCTCCCGTTCTCGCGGCGCGCTTTTTCTCGCACCCGAGCTCTGCGGCACGCCATTCCCAAAAACGACGCCGCATTCGGCCTTCGTCAGAGCCCTTCGCACGTGGAAAGTCCGAAGGCATCACGACCGAGCACGGTGCACGAAAGAACGAACGGAAAAAGAAGAAAATAAAAGGAAAGCAGAACGCCGACAGACGCGGGTCTCCCTGCTTCACCTTCCGGCGAAGCGCGCACCCTGGCCAGGGCGCGCTCGCCTGTCGGCGTTCCACTGCGGCTCTCGCCAGGGAGACAGCTGGTCCCCAAGGCTCAGCGTCAGGCCACGTTTCCCGGGATCAGTCCGGCGCGTTCGATCCGATACGGCCGCCCCAACCGGGGGGCGGAGACCTCGCGCGTCTCCACGGGTGTTACCCGCGCCGGAGACACTGTCCCAGTCCAGTGAGCACCTCACACACCGGTCATAGTGCCGGCAGAGTGATGCCCGACGCCGCCCGAGTGCAGAGGGGACGAACCCTCCGCCCGCGGGTACCGCAAACCCCGCTCCCGCCAGCCTTTCGTCACTCGGCTGGCGTCCTTGCACGAGGAGCGAGATGGGCGGCTTTTAGTCCTTGTCTCTGAATTTGTCAAGGACTTGTCGCTATGGGAGAGACAAAGCATTTAATTGGCGATTATCCGGGGCTTGACTGGTAGTCGGAGACTATGGAAACTACTCCCAGGGAGTTGCTTTCCTGGGAAGGATTTTTGCCATGCATATTGATGCGGCCTTGAAATGCCGCAAAAATCCAAAAGATGGGGTTTTCCTCTTATCGCAGTCGCCGCCGCGCTGGTGGCAGCCATGAATCCCGACCATGGGTGGATAGTTGCAGCGGCATTTTTGGCAGGCTCAACGCTTCTTGCATATGTTTTTGTGGAAATGATTTGGCCGGCTGTCCGTCATTATCGATTGCGCCATCCGTGCCGCGTCTATTTCAATATACCGGGCTTAAGAGAGAGGAAAATTGAATATCTTCGGCAGGATGATCGCACCCATCACACGAAAGAATTGACACTTCCGCCAAACGCGGAGTTTGAAATCGAGATCATTTATACGCCAAAGCTGATCTTCCACGAAGATTCAATTGCGTTTGGGTGTGAAAGTCCTCTTGATGGAAAGCCGTACGCATCTGAACGGTTCGATCGCTTTACAATTGTGGGAAAATCGCACTGGATTCCAGGAAAAGATGACGGACATACGCTGAACCGACACAAATTTTTTCAAATTGCCCGCGGTAAAACGCGCAATCTCAAAACTCATTTCATCGTCGGCTTCAAATTAAAAACGGAAAAAGTCGGTGTTTGGCCGATGAAGGTTTTTTTTATTACCGATGAGGTGGAGGGCTCTGCTGATCTAACAATTCGGGTGGAGGAAAGGCCGACATATTCGTGCCGATGTTTCATTAAGAATCACGGAGAATGCTATGTCTATCCTACTAGCATCCCCGCACTACGTCGCTAAAAATATCCGAGTTATGCCGATTATTGTAGCGGAATTGAAACTCCGCGACGGTACAGTGGCATATATTTTCGCGCTGACTTTGTGGAAAGTGCCGACAACGCCGCGCTTGAAGATGCTCCAAAAGCCTTCAATCGTGTTGGTATGAACCGCGCCGACAACGTATTGATGCTTGTGGTGGTCAACACTCTTGCGCGGCAAGGTGTGAGGCAGGCCATCATAGCCAGACCAAGCATCGGTGGCCAGCAAGCTTACTCTGTTGGAAACAACCTCTTTGACAAACTCATAGGCAGCATCTGCCGTGACGTGCTTCAACACGCGCGCCACTACGTTGCCCTTGCGCTGCACCGCGCCGATGATCGGCGTCTTGTCTCCGTAGCGACCCTTTTTCTTATCCCAGTGCCGGTTTTTCTCTTTTCCGCCGATATAGGTTTCGTCAATCTCGACAATGCCGCCAAGCTTTTCTTCGGGCTGCATCATCGCGGCACGGATTTTGTGGCACATACTGTGGGCAGTTTCATAGCTGCCGAAACCCATCTGGCGCTGAATTTGAAGCGCGCTGATGCCCTTCTTGCTGGCGATCATCAGGTGCACGACCTTGAACCACTGGCGAAGCGGCTTGTTTGTGTTCTCAAAGATCGTGCCTGCGATATGCGAGAAGCGATAGCCCTGATCTGGCGCACACTGGTAGCACTGCCACTTGAATGGCATCGAGCCAACCGGAAAGACTTTTACCGCGCCACAGCGCGGGCAAACAACGCCATTCGGCCAGCGACGGGCCACAAGGTACGCTTTGCAAGCGTTCTCGTCGGGGAAGGCCGCTTCGAACTGGGCTTCCGTCATCTGGTGGACTGGCTTAGGGCGCTTCGCGGCCATATCGGGAACTCCCTCAATGAAGCGACCCAGCATGGCTTTGTCCACCAGTCAATAGGCAGATAATCGCCATTTAATTTGCGTGGTTTTTCCGTGAACGTTTTGCACCCGTAAATGCGGCGGATGTGTTTGTGAAAGCTATGATTCGATGGCAATTCGCGCGTCCACGGACGCCATCATGCGCGCGATTACGCCACCTTGAAGGAGCGTACTTTGATGCTGCGCGCACGTGCGCGGGCCTGTGCCAGATCGTAAGCGGTTTGCAGGCCGAGCCAGGTTTCCGCGCTCGATCCAAACGCCTTGGACAGCCGGATCGCCATGTCGACCGAGATGCCGGCTTTGCCGTTGAGCAAATCCGACAACGCCTGCCGCGTAACACCCAACCCCGCGGCGGCCTCGGTCACCGAGAGGCGGAGCGGCTCCAGGCATTGACGGCGGACGATCCCGCCGGGATGGGGAGGGTTATGCATCGGCATAGCGGGCCTTCTCTGCTCTAGCGCATTTTCCGGAAAAGTGGACGCCGGTTTTCCGAAGTAAATGCGACCAAATCCCTAGTGATAATCCAGATAATCCACATCGTACGCATCGCCTGCCTCGAAGCGAAAGGTGACGCGCCAGTTTCCCGATACCCAAACCGCCCAGTGGCCCTTCAGTTCGCCTTTAAGCGGATGCAACCGGAATCCCGGCAGGTTCATATCGTCCGGCTTTCGGCTGCGGTCGAGAACCGCCAGAATATCGCGCAAGCGAACGACGTGTTGCGGCGATACGCGCTTCTCTGTCCGCCCCTCATACAGCGCCTTCAGGCCGCGGTGGCGGAAGGAGCAGATCATAGGAACGACATATTTTGTCGCCTGTCGCTTGTCAAGCGACAGAAAGAGCGTAGCTATGCGTTTATCGTCAAACCTGAAACACCTTCTGCACCTCGTCGCCGAAGTGATTGATGACCTTGATGCAGATGCGGCCGTGGGTGGGGCGAGGGACGGGGCGTGAAGCGGTGGAATTCAGTTCGGCCCTCGCTTTTTCGTCTGGTAAATAAAAATGCACCTTTGGCAAAGCTTCGATGGTCGGATAACGCTGATTGAGGAGCAAATGGAGCCGCAAATGGCACCCTCTGACGAGACGCACGTCAAAATCCGCGTCGGTGCTGACGGCAGCATCGTCGTGCCTGCAACATTGAGCGATGTGCTCGGCCTCAAGGAAGGGGACGTGCTGTTCGCGCGAGTCGAGGATCGGGAGATTCGCTTTGACGAGAACGGCCGCAATGCGACGAGCACAGGTAATCGTGCGATAATTCGTGCGAGAAGGCGTCAGTCTTGTTGATGAATTGCTTGAGGACCGGCGGCGTGAAGTCGAGCCTGACAGGCGAGACGAGTGAGGAAGTAGCAATCCCGATCTACCGACATTGTTTATTAGTTTCACTGTCACCGTAATTCTGGAAATGTAGGAGGCTATGGCGTCGAGCTCTTGATTCGCAGCCGTCCGTCATTGCCGGGCTCGAGACAGCTCCGGCGGGCTATCGCTTACCTTAAAGCAATACGTGCAGCGGGATGGGTTGGCGCTTGACGTAGACGATATACGTGCTGTCCCGGCGGAGCTTGAATGCCCTGACCTCTTCTTCGGTCCAGCATTCGGCAACCCTTTCGACGGGCTGGTTCATTCGATCGTACCGGTCGGCGCCGCAGCGAAAAATAAGAGAGGGCGCTCCGTCCTCGCCTTCAATCTCTAGCCTCTCTGCCAAGGGCATTCTCCATCGGTCAAGCGGGCTCGAATACGCGCCGCAGAGGTTATCGGCGCCGGAGATCATGTCGCGCTCGTCAGGCCGCCGCGACGAGCGGCTTGGCGCGGCCGATCCGTTGGCGCTGGCGCGGACTATTCATCGCTTCCCATAGATCGGTGCGCCGCTGCACGTTGAGCCAGAAGTCGGGGCTGTTGCCGAAAACGCGCGCCAGGATCAGCGCGGTCGCGGCCGTGACCTTCCTGCGGTCATTGCACAGTTCGTTGACATGCTTGCGCGGAACGCCCATCGCCTTGGCCAGCGCGCCCTGCGTCAATGCCATCGGTTGCATGAATTCCTCGACAAGAATCTCTCCGACCGTGGCCGGCTTACGTTTGGTCGTCAGCATGGTTTGCCTCATCTGTAGCTGTGGTCGTCGAGATAGACGCCCTCCGCCTCGCCACGGCCGCAGTTCCACTTGAACACCAGTCGCCACCGCTCATTGACGCGGATCGAATGAAACTCCGCAAGATGCCCGCGCAGTTTCTCGAAATGATTGCTTGGCGGTACCCGCAAATCCGCATCGGTCCTCGCGTCGTCAATCATCTGCAGCTTGCGGAACAGCCGGCTTTCGAGGTCCGGCGGAATATTCCGCGATCGCCTATCGGCGACAAAGAACGCGCGCAGCCACTCGTCCCGAAAGCTTACGATCACGACTGTCTCGCCATGTAACTATGTACCGCTCCTTGGGACACAAGGCAAGGGTCGCGCTCGCCGCGAAGCCGGCAGCGTCGAAGAATGCAGCTTCAGCGCTGGGGCCGTCGCCCTTCGAGGCTCGTCGCTTCGCGACGAGCGCCTCAGGATGACGGAGCTTGTTCACAGCTAGCCGCCACGCACTCACCCCAACCTCCGGTCAAACTCCAGCACCGCATTGAGCAGCACTTGGGCGCCGGCGGCGCATTCGTCGGGGGCGGTGGATTCGGCTTCGTTGTGGGAAATGCCGCCGGCGCAGGGCACGAAGATCATCGTGGTCGGGGCGACGCGCGACACATAGCAGGCGTCGTGGCCGGCGCCGGAGATCATGTCGCGGGTGGAGAAGCCGGCAAGCGCGGCACCCTTGCGCACGCAGTCGATCAGTTCAGGCGAGAATTTCACCGGCGCGGCGGACCAGATACGCGTTGCGCTGGAGGTGAGCTGCAGCGGCGTAAGCACGGCGGGCAGCGCCGCGTAAAGCTCCGCCTCCATGGCGTCGAGCACGTTTTCGTCTGGGTGGCGGAAGTCGACGGTGAAGAACACCTCGCCGGGCACGACGTTGCGGCTGTTCGGCCGGCTCTCGATCAGGCCGACGGTGCCGACGGCGTCGGGCGGATGGGCGCGGGCGATGGCGTCGATGCGGTCGATCATGCGCGCGGCGCCAAGGAGGGCGTTCTTGCGCATGGGCATCGGCGTGGCGCCGGTGTGGGCCTCCTGGCCCGTCACCGTGATCTCGTACCAGCGCACACCCTGCGCGCCCTGCACGACGCCGATGCTCTTGCCTTCGGCCTCGAGGATCGGGCCCTGCTCGATGTGCAGCTCGAACATCGCGGAGAATTTTTTTGCGCCGGCGGGCGTGTCGCCGCGGTAGCCGATCCGTTCCAGCTCGGCGCCGAAGGTTTTACCGTCGCGATCGGCGCGCGCATAGGCGTAGTCACGGGAAAACACACCGGCGAAGACGCCGGAGGCGAGCATCGGCGGCGCAAAGCGCGCGCCTTCCTCGTTGGTCCAGTTGACGATCTCGATCGGGGCGTGGGTCGCGTAGCCGGCCGCGCACAGCGTGCGCATGGCTTCGAGCGCGGCCAGCACGCCGAGCACGCCGTCGAACTTGCCGCCGGTCGGCTGGGTGTCGAGATGCGAGCCCATGGCGATCGGGGGCAGATCGTTGCGGCCGGTGCCGGGACGGCGCGCGAACATGTTGCCCATGTCGTCGACGGTGACGGTGAGCCCGAGCGCCTCGCATTGCGCCTTGAACCAGTCGCGCACGGCGCGGTCGGAGTCGCTGAGCGTCAGCCGGCACAGGCCGCCTTTGGGCGTGGCGCCGAAGCGCGCGGTGTCCATCAGCGTGTCCCACAGCCGCTTGCCGTCGATTTGCAGGTTCTGTGTTGGCATATCGGCCGATCCTTTGTCGGCGAAGACTAGCCGGGCGGGGGAGCGATGCGAAGGCGCCGGAGAGCGGCGCGGCCAGTGACCGAATAGCCCAAAGGCTTATTCGGCCAGCGGCTGTGCTTCGCTGGCCCTCAACTAACTCATTGAATCCACGACGAATCAGCTATGATATCCACAGCTGGGATGCGGGAGATAGGCGTATGCTGCGGGTGCGGTTGAAGGCGGACGGGCGGCTGGTCGAGGTATTGCCGGGCGGCGGCGAGCGGGAGATTTCGCCCGATCCGCGCGCGATCGTGACGGCGGCGCATGAAGCGGCGCGGGCCGCCAATCCGAAGGTCGAGGACGCGAGCTATGCGAAGAATGTGCGCGGCCGCACCGGCCTGACGCAGGCCGCATTCGCCGCGCGCATCGGCGTGCCGGTCGAGACGGTGCGCAACTGGGAGCAGGGCAAACGCTCGCCGCGCGGGCCGGCGCGCGCGCTCCTCAAGGTGATCGAGCAAGCGCCCGAAGCTGCCTTTAGGGTGCTGGGCGGGAAGCGGTAACCCGCCCCCACTGGAAATCGTCCGCGCTTTGCCCGATCCTGCGCGCGATGACCGAACTCGGACCAATCCCGAGCATCGAGGCGAGCGGCGCAGATATTCCGCTGGTCGGGCTCGGCACCTGGGAATTGCGCGGCCGCGCCTGTGCGCGCGTCGTCGAGCAGGCGTTGCGGCTCGGCTACCGGCATATCGACACCGCCGAGATGTACGACAACGAGCGCGATGTCGGCGATGGCTTGCGCGCGTCGGGCGTCAAGCGCGGCGAGGTGTTCGTCACCACCAAAATCTGGCCCAATCATTTCACCCCGCGCGAGCTGGAACGCGCGGCGCGCGATTGCTTGGCGCGGCTCCGCCTCGGCGAGGTCGATCTGCTGCTGCTGCACTGGCCCAATCCGAACGTGCCGCTTGCCGAAACCATCGGCGCGCTGTGCAAGGTCAAGCGCGACGGGCTCGCGCGCCACATCGGCGTGTCGAATTTCACCGTGGCGCTGATCGCAGAGGCGCTCGCGGCCGCGACCGAGCCGCTGGTGTGCGATCAGGTCGAGTGCCATCCGTTCCTCGACCAGTCGAAAGTGCTGGCGGCGTGCCGCGGCCACGGCATGGCGCTGGTCGCCTATAGCCCGCTCGCCCGCGGCCAGTTTCGCCGCAACGAAACGCTCAACCGCATCGGCGCGGCGCATCAGAAAACCGCGGCGCAAATCTGCCTGCGCTATCTGGTGCAGCAGGACATCGTCGTCATCCCGCGCACCGGCAAGCTGGAACGGCTGACCGAGAACGCCGCGCTGTTCGATTTTACGCTCAGCGAGGCCGAGATGGCGGAGATTGCCGGCCTGGCGCGCCCCGACGGCCGCACGGTCGACTGGGCCTATTCGGGACGGATGAAGTGGGATTGAGTGTTTGTCATTCCGGGGCGCGGACGAAGTCCGCGAACCCGGAATCCATACTCACAGGTCAGCGAATATCGATTCCGGACTTGCCGCTGCGTGGCAATCCGGAATGACGAGCGCCTCAAAACTCCACGTCCAGCTCTTCCAGTTCGTCGGGCTCGACCTTCGCGGCCGCCAGCCATTCCTGCATCTGCGGCATCGCCATGATGGTGCGGCAATAGCCGGCGCTGACCGGATCGAGCGCGACATCGTAGGTGAGAAAGCGCGTGCAGACCGGCGCGTACATGGCATCGGCCGCGCAGGCGTTTTGGCCGAACAGGTAAGGTCCGCCGTATTCGGCCAGGCACTCCTTCCAGATGGCGGTGATGCGCTCGATATCGCCGCGCGCGCCGGCCCAGGATTTGAAGCCGGGAAAATGCGCCTTCAAATTCATCGGCAGCGCCGAACGCAGATTGGAAAAGCCGGAATGCATCTCGCCGCAGATCGCCCGGCAATGCGCGCGCTGCTTCTGATCGGCCGGCAACAGGCCGGCCTCGGGCCTGATCTCGTGCAGATACTCGGCGATCGCCAGCGTGTCCCAGATTTTCGTCCCGTCGTGATACAGGCACGGCACCAGAAACGACGGCGACAGCAGCAGCAATTCGGCCCGGATCGAGGGATCGTCGGTCGTGACATGCTCTTCGCTGAAGTCGAGGCCGGCCATTTTGCATAGCAACCAGCCGCGCAACGACCACGACCCGTAATTCTTGCTGGCGATGGTGAGTCTGGCCTTGGCCATGCGGCGGGCCCCTGTGAGCAAATCAAGGCTTTGCCAAGCGGTTAGTTCGGTTTCTTTCGATGTGACGCTAAACTCTGCGGCTCCGGCCCGGCCCGGATGTGCACTGCAATGAAGAATGTGCAAATTTTTGTCGCAGTGCAACAGGAAATGCACTAGCCTGCACAGCCGGGGGACGCGGCGAGCCGTTGCCGGGCGGCGCGCGCGCACCCGTGGGCTGCGGATGCTGTATTTCGCCTATCAGGCGTCGTCCGACGTCATGGCTCCGGTGCGGGCGTGGGCCAATCTGGCTCTGGCGGCGACCGGCGCGCAGTCATTCGGCGACAGCCCCGTCTTGCGCAATCTGACCGCGGCTTATGAATTGATTGCGCGCGCCGGCCTCACCCATACGCGTCCGCCGTTCGCCATCGGCTCGGTCACGGTCGGCAACCGCGAGATCGAGGTGCGCGAGGAGACCGCGCACACAACGCCGTTCGGCTCGCTGCTGCATTTCAAGAAGGACATTGCCGTGGCGCAGCCGCGCGTCCTCATGGTGGCGCCGCTGTCGGGACATTTCGCGACGCTGCTGCGCGCCACCGTGCAGACCATGCTGCCGGACCACGACGTCTACATTACCGACTGGCACAACGCGCGCGATGTGCCGCTGACGGCGGGCCGGTTCGGCTGCGACGAGTATATCGACCACCTGGTCAGGTTTCTGGAGGTGATGGGGCCGGGCACGCATGTGGTTGCGGTGTGCCAGCCGTGCGTGGCGGTGCTTGCCGCGGTGGCGGTGATGGCGCAGGCGAAAAATCCGGCGCAGCCGCGCTCGATGACCTTGATGGCGGGACCGATCGACACCCGCGTCAATCCGTCGAAGGTCAACGAACTGGCCAAGAAACGCACGATCGAGTGGTTCGAGCGCACGCTCACCGCCATGGTGCCGCTGCGCTATCCGGGCGCGTTCCGCCGCGTCTATCCGGGCTTCGTGCAGCTTGCGGCGTTCATGAGCATGAACATCGAGCGGCACGTGAAGGCGCATCGCGACCTGTACGACAAATCACGCAACGGCGAGCTCGAAAAGGCCGCCGCCATCAAGGCGTTTTATGACGAATATTTCGCCGTGCTGGATCTGGCCGCCGAGTTCTATCTCGAAACCGTGCGCATCATCTTTCAGGACCACGCGCTGCCGCTCGGCAAACTCACCTGGCACGGCAACACGATCGATCCGAGCGCCATCCGCCGCACCATGCTGCTGACCGTCGAAGGCGAGCGCGACGACATCTGTTCGGTCGGCCAGACCGTGGCCGCGCACGACCTGTGCAGCAGAGCTGCGGCCATATTTGAAACGCCACCACATGCAGGCCGGCGTCGGCCATTACGGCGTGTTCTCCGGCAGGCGCTGGGAGACGCAGGTTTATCCGATTGTCAAGAACGCCATTTTGTCGAGCGATTGAGCACCGCCGCGCTCGTTGGCGGCGTGTGCATTCGCGCCCGGCGAGGAATCAACGCCGGTCCTTCCGGTTACCGAGCGGAGGATCGGCTTTGTCCGACGCAAACACTTAACTCGTCGAAGGATTAAGGACGTCGCGGCTGACTTTCCACCACCACCGGAATTTTCGCGAGCTTGGCAAGCGTATGGCAACGGCGGCGGATCGGCACCCATTCGTAGAGAAATATTTCCAGCGGCCGCCACATCGCCACCCAACCGATGATCAGCATGCCTTCCCCGATAATGTCGGACACCGTCGCGTGCCCGAGGGAGCGGACCAGTTCGCGCAAAAGCATGCAGCACAACAGGAACGCAAGTCCGATGGCGAGTGCGATGCGCCCGTCGCGAAACAAGACGCGCAGCCGCCGCTGCTCGTGCGCGGCGCGGTAGGCGAAATAATTGTGTATGGCCTCGCCGAGGTCGTGTGAACCCGCCTGCGGCGCCTGGTCGGCCGGCAAATGGATGACCAGCTTCAACGGCCGCTGCCGCGGGGTCTCTTCCGCGGAACTAATGATATAGTCTTCTGCGTCGGCATCGAGGTCGCGCTCGTGAAACGGCGCCGGATCGAGCGAGTTGAACAGCTGAGCCACGCGGTTGAGGCTCAATTCGATCTTGGCCTCTTGCGCCGGCGGGTCGGCGGAACGCAGCTCGCTCATCGTGCACAGCAAATTTTGCCAAAGCCAACGCGCATCGAGATGGTTTGCTCAGCGTCATATTACACTGCGTCCATTGACGAAGATCAAGGACCGCGGCCGGCGCAAGCGCATGCTGGATTGATCCGGTGGGAGTTCCCGCGATGAAAGTAAAGCTGACGATGCTCAAGGCCGGCAAAGCCCTCCATGAGGGCATCTACGAAGTCGACGACAAGACGAGTTTCGGCGCCGCATGCGCCGACGTTTGGGCGGACATTCGCGAACGTTGCGCCGCGAAGGCCACGAGCATCGGCGAGTTGATGGACACCATGAACGAAAGCGTCATCGAAGAACTCGATGGCGCCGAGATCAAGCTGACGAAGCTTTGACGCGGGCGTCGCCTGCGGGCGCCGCTGCCGGCGAGGTTTCCGCCGCGCCGACCAGGAGCAGCGGAACGCCATGCAAAATTGCAAATAGCTGGGAGGGATTGTTGCGCAGCTGATCCCGCGTAACGATGCGCAGCCGTTCAGTCGATCGCGGCGCGATCAATGGGGCATCGGCGCGGTCCGAATTTGCCGCCAGCTCTTCGAGGGCAACGCCGAGCCTTTTCGCTTCGGCGATGATTTCAGGAGCGAGCTGCACACCGGGCGTATTGACGACGATCAGGCGCTCCTTGAGCGCGGCCGCAATCTCCAGTCCGATACGAATGCTGGCATCCGAAGCTCCGCCGGCCAGCGCCATGACTGGACCGCGATGGCGGGCGATGCGTCTCGGCACCGCAAGAATTGCGCCCGCCGCGGCGAAGGCGGCATCGAGCAGAGCCGCGAATTGCCGCGTCATCATCTCGCCCGGATGGCTCGGCTCTATGACGGTCAGAATATCGCCGGCTTCGATCAACGAGATTATCGCATCGACGCCATGCAGCACATCGAACGCCGTCTTTATGTTGCGGAGATGCGCGCCTTCATTGAAGCGTCTGCGCGCCACGGCGGCGGCGCTGTCGAGTTCACGCGAAATGCGCTCGACGTCGAACGGCTGCCATTGCTGGTCGAGCATGCGCAGTTCACGCATGGCAGGAAATCCGGCAAGGGCGGGCAGCGTCGTATCGCCGATAAAGGCGCCGAGCAGTTCAATCTGCAGGCGCTCGGCCAAATCGATTGCGGCTTGCACCGCCGCCTGATTGCCCATGCCTTGCGGCAAACCGACGACCATGCGCTTGAACGGGCGGCTGCTCATGGTTGGCGCTCAACGGCTGAATGCTCCTCGCGGCCAAAACTCTGCCGAATACGGGCAAAAGCGTGAAGTCGGTCTTCGACCAGGCGATTGACACTTTGCGGGGGGTAAAGCGCGTCGCCGCCACGCTCGCCGGCCGAGCGACCGGTGAGAAGTTCGATTCCCTGGTCGCTTGTTTCAATCGGAAAGATCGAAAAGTTGCCGGCCGCGCATGCCTCGATCACGTCACGGCGCAGCATCAGATGCTGCACGTTCGCGCTCGGAATGAGCACGCCCTGTGTGCCGGTGAGGCCTCGCTTTTGACAGATGTCGAAAAAGCCTTCGATCTTTTCGTTGACGCCGCCAATGGCCTGAATCTCGCCCTGCTGGTTGATCGAACCGGTCACGGCGAGGTCCTGGCGGAGCGGCAGCCCGGCAAGCGCGGATAGAAGCGCATAAAGTTCGGCGGATGACGCACTGTCGCCTTCGACGCCGCCATACGATTGCTCGAACACCAGGCTGGCGAACAACGACATCGGCGTATCGAGAGCGTAACGGCCCGCCAGGAAGCCGGAAAGAATCAGCACGCCCTTGGAGTGGATTGGCCCGCCAAGCTCGACCTCACGTTCGATATCGACAACCTTGCCGGCGCCCGGCCGCACGCGGCAGGTAATTCGTGTCGGATGGCCAAAGCGGAATCCGGCAAGCTCGGCAACGCTCAAGCCGTTGATCTGGCCCACGCGCGTACCGCTCGTGTCGATGAGCGCGACCCGCTCCAGGATGCTTTCTTGGGTCCGATCGCGCAGCCGCGACGAGCGCCGAATTTTCTGCTCGATTGCGGTTTCCATGTCGGCGCGTCCGATGACTGCGCGGCCGGCCTTGCCGGCCCAGAAGTCGGCCTCGGCCAGCACGTCGCCGAGCTGATCGACAACGAGTGTGAGCTTGTTGGCATGATCGGCAAGCCGCGCGGCGTGTTCGATCAACAACGCGGTGCCGGCGCGATCGACCGGCTTGACGTTCTGCCGCCGCACGAGTGCGGCGATCAGCCGAGCGTGTGCGGCTTCGCTCTGCGCCGTCCGCTCGACGTCGTCGTCGAAGTCCGCAAGCACCTTGAAATGCTCGGCAACGTCGGGGTCGAGCGCGGCCAAAAGATAATAAAGCAGGCGGTCGCCAAACAGCACCACCTTGACATCGAGCGGGATGGGGTCGGGTTCGAGCGAGACGGTGCTGGTGAAGCCGATAAAGCGGCCCAAATCCTCTATTCTGATCTCGCGCTGGCGCAACGTGCGCTTCAGCGCCGCCCAACTGAACGGCTCCGTCAACAGGCTGCGTGCATCGAGCAGCAAGAACCCGTGGTTGGCGCGATGGATGGCGCCCGCCTTGATCAGCCGAAAGTTGGTGATCAGCACCCCATGCTGCGAGACGTATTCGATGCTGCCCAAAAGGTTGCCGAGTGTCGGATGCAATTCCTCGACGATCGGGAGCTTGGATTCGCCGGTGCCATGACCGACGAGAACGTTGACTGAGTAGCGGTCGTACGGACCGCCGAGTTGTTCCTCGCCGCGCGGTCCGTTCTCGCCTTCGCCTTTGAGCACGAACATCGCGACATTTTCGATCAGATCGGCGCGAATAGCCTCCAGGTGTCCAACCACTTTCGGGATATCGCTAAAGCTTTGTTTTGCCGTGTCGATCAGATGGCCAATGGCAAAGCCGGCGGTTTCGCGATTAAGCTTCCGCAATGCGTCGCGGCGTTCGGTCTCCCATTGCGGCAGCTGGTGCATGACGTGCTCGAGATCCTTTTCGAGCGCTTCGATCGTAGCCTCGGTTTCCCGCCGCTCGGCTTCCGGCCAGGTGCGAAACTCGTCCGGCGGAACCGGCTGGCCGTTGCGCGTCGGGGCAAGCGCGAAACCCATCGGGGTGCGGAGAATGGCAATATTCTTGGCTGCAGCCTTGTCGCGCATCGCCGTGAAGGCTTCGCCCTGCTTGGACTGGAAGGCCTGCTCGATGGTGCCGCGGCGGGTCTGATAATCCTCGCTCTCGAACACGGCCGGCAATGCAGTTTTGAGATCGTCGATCAGGCCGCGCATCACCTCGGCAAATGCTGCGGCGCGGCCGGCCGGCAATGCGATGGCCAGCGGGCGCCGCGGATCCTTGAAATTGTTGACGTAGACCCAATCGGATGGGAGCCGCCAGGCGCCGTCGATCGCGGCGAGAGCGCGCTCGACGGCGGGCTGGGTGCGCATCCCGTTCGGCGCGATGACAAAGAGATTGAAGCCGGCCGCACCGATTCGCGCGCCAAAGTCGATGGCATCGAGCGCGCGCTGTTGGCCGGCCAGTCCGGTGGCCGGCTCGATGTCGGCAGTGGATTCAAAGGCAAGCGCCGACAGATCGGCGGCGCGATAAAGCTGCGCGGGGGCCAGCGGTTTCACCGCGGCCGACGCGGCGACCGCTCCAGGCTTCTCTGTTGCGGCAGGCACGGGAGGGATTGATTGTATTTGAGACATCATCAGTTTCCCGACTTTTTTGAAAGCTATCTCGTGCTTCTCGATGGCGTATTGACGCGCATCAATTGCCGTCGATATGGGCCGACAGCGGTGGCGTGGCGGAAAAGGTTTAAGAACGGCCGGGCCGCCAATCACGGCGTGTCTTGCCCGGAGCCGCACAGAGCTTCTGGCGCTTCAGCCAGTGTTCGGCCGAATGGCCCGAATACCGGCGGCATTGCGGGAAAAGCGCGCCGAAAATCAGTTGGAAGCCGCTGCGGCCGTGGCGAAATTGCCACGGTCCGGAACAAATGCCTTCCGAGTGCCGCCAGGTGCCGGTGGCTGTCGGCTTACGCCCTTGCCAACGCGCGGATTTCCAAGTGTTTTAGAGCCGGGGGTCGGCATCATCTTGAGCCAGGGCCTCGCAATCAGCGAGGTCCTCCGGATTTGGGGGCGAGGCAGTAGCCGCGCAAAGCATTCGAGGCGTCGGCGTACGCGCGGACATCAAAGGCACGTGCGGGGGGCGCAGTGGGCTTTGTTGCTGTTTTGTTGGCATCGGGGTGTCGTCCTTGTTCCGCGCGGTGGGGCGGGATGCCGGCCGTTGTGCTCTCGAAGATAAAGACCTGGACGCGTGGTTGCATCTGCCGGCGGATAGCGGGTGTTGTTGTTGTGCTGCTATGCGCACTAGGCTTTGCCACACCAGCGCAGGCGCAATTCGCCCCGCCGGCGATCAGTAGCGTCAATCCGACTACCGGTCCGACTTCGGGCGGCACGACCGTTACCATCAGCGGTGCAAATTTTGTCGCCGTCTCGGCGGTCAATTTCGGCGGCAACCCTGCCGCCTCGTACACCGTCAACAGCCCGATCCAAATCACCGCAACCGCGCCGGCCGGGACAGGCACCGTTGACGTCCGAGTGACCACTCCGGGCGGCACCAGTCCGACCAGCGTGCTCGATCAATTCACCTACGTGCCGGCGCCGACGGTCACCGGCGTCGCTCCGAACATTGGTTCGGCCGGCGGGGGCACCACCGTCACCGTCACCGGCACCAATTTCTCCGGTGCCACCGCGGTCAGCTTCGGAGGCAATGCGGCCGGCTCGTTTACGGTCAACAGCCCGACCCAGATCACCGCGACGTCGCCGGCCGGCACAGGAACCGTCGATGTCAGAGTGACAACTCCGGGCGGCACCAGCGCGACCGGTTCGGCCGATCAGTTTACCTACGAGTTGGCGCCGACCGTCACCGGCGTTAACCCGAACACCGGCCCAGCGGCCGGAGGCACCGGCGTCACCATCACGGGCACGAATTTCTCCGGCGCCAGCGCGGTGAGCTTTGGCGGCAGCGCAGCCGGTTCGTTCACCGTCAACAGTGCGACGCAGATTACCGCGACCTCACCGGCAGGCACCGGCACGGTCGACGTCAGAGTGACCACCCCGGGCGGCACCAGCGCCGCCGGCGCAGCCGATCAATTCAGTTACGAGTCGGCGCCGACGGTTACGGCCGTCAATCCAAACACCGGTCCGCCGTCAGGCGGCACCAGCGTCACCATCAGCGGCACCAATTTTTCCGGCGCGAGCGCGGTCCGGTTCGGTGGCACCGCCGCCGGTTCGTTCACCGTTGTCAGCGCCACCCAAATCACCGCAACCTCGCCGGCCGGCACCGGCACCGTGGACGTTACAGTGACTACTCCTAGCGGCACCAGCGCGACTGGTGCTGGCGATCAGTTCAGCTATGGGGCGGCACCCGCGGTCAGCGCCGTCAGTCCGAATACCGGTCCGCCTTCGGGAGGCACCAGCGTCACCATCACGGGCGCGAATTTCTCCGGCGCCACCGCGGTCCGGTTCGGCAGCACTGCCGCCGGTTCGTTCACGGTGGTGAGCGCGACGCAAATCACGGCGACCTCGCCGGCCGGAACCGGCACCGTGGACGTCACGGTCACCACCCCGAACGGCACCAGCGGAACGAGCTCCGCCGATCAGTTCAGCTATGGGACGGCGGCGACCACGACATCACTGTCGTCATCGCCAAACCCGTCGAGCACCGGGCAGACTGTGCGGTTCACAGCGACGGTGACCGGAGCTGCGCCGACGGGCACGGTGACCTTCCTGGATGGCGGTGCGCAGATCGGCAGGGCCGCGCTGGCGGGCGGCACGGCAAGCTTCACAACGGCTTCGCTCGGCGTGGGCAACCATTCGATCACCGCGCGCTATGGCGGCGATGCCAACAACGCCGCCAGCACGTCGGCGGCCTTGCTGCAAACCGTGAACGTGCCGGGCGACAGCATCAAATTGCGCGAGTTGCAGGATTTCAGCGACGCCAATCATTGCGAATATTTCAGGTCAGGCCATTTCCAGTGCGATCGACAGTGCGATCGATTCCGGCTTCAGCGACAACCCGCCGGCTGTCACGCCGAACGGCGGCGGCTTCAATGTGCAAATCCCGCTGGACCAGCCGGCGGCGCCAACCATCCCGAGGTTCGGCAACCCGCCGCCGATCGGGAGCGGCGGCGGCCCAGCCATCGGTTTCCCCATCGAGCGGCGGCGCAGCAACGGCCCGGGCAGTCTGGCCAATGGACGGCAGGGCGGCAACGGCGCGCCACCGGGCACGCGTCTTATCGACATGGCCGTCATCCCGCTGCCGCCGCGTTCGGGCATGCCGCCGCCCGGCGAGACGCGGTTTTCGTCGAACGAACTGGTGGCGCAATTCCGTGCCGGCGCGACGCCGCAGCAGATCGGCGCCTTCGCGCAACGGTTTGGCCTGATCCAGGAGGCGCAGCAAACGATCGGCATGCTCGGCCGCAGCGTCTATACCTTCCGCATCGCCAACGGCCGAACCGTGCGGCAGGTGATCCACACCGTCGAGGCCGCGGCTGCCAACGCGGCGGTGCAGCCGCTTTATAGCTATCGCCTTGACCCAAAATGAAAAACCGCAAAGTCAGGGCAATCAGGATCAGAATACGCAGGATCAGAACAATCCAAATGCCGATCTGGGCGATCCGGCCCAATACATCATCAACACATTCCATCTCGCCGATGCGCACCGGATCACCAACGGCGACAAGGTCGTCATTGCGGTGATCAATTCCGCGATCGACATCAACCAGCCGAATCTCGCCGGTGCGATCAGCGACCGCTACGACGCCGGTTGCGGCGCAGCCTCGCCTGATCCTCACGGCACCGGCATGGCCGGGGCCATTGCCTCCCACGGCCAGCTGATGGGCGTCGCGCCGCGCGCCAGTATCATCGCCATCTGCGCCTTCGGCGGCGCCGGCCACCCCAGCGCGAACACCGTCAAAATCGTCAGCGGACTCGATTACGCCATCCAGCACGGCGCCCGGATCGTCAACATGAGCTTCGCCGGACCGCGCGATCCCGCACTGTCGCAGGCGCTGCAGATTGCCCGCGAGAAGGGGGTTCTGCTGATCGCCGCCGCTGGGAATGCCGGCCCGAAATCGGCTCCGCTTTATCCGGGTGCCGATCCGAGCGTCATGGCCGTTACCGCGACCGACGAGCACGACAAGCTGTTCAACGGCGCCAATCAGGGCGACTACGTTACGGTGGCGGCGCCGGGTGTGAATGTGCTGGTGCCGGCCCCCGACGGCGGCATTCAGTTTACCACCGGCACGTCGGTCGCGACTGCGAATGTAAGCGGCGTCGCCGCACTGCTGATCGCCCGCAGACCGTCGCTCAAGCCGGAGGACATCCGCGCCCTTTTGGTGCGCACAGCCAAGCATCTCGGTTCGCCCGGCATGAACCGGCAATACGGCGCCGGACTTGTCGACCCGGTCAAGGCGCTCGAAGCGGAAGTTTCGCAGGCGTCACCGGCGCGACGGGGCGCGCGGGCCGCACAACAGGATGCGCCGCAGGGGACGCAACAGAGCGGGCAACAGGGGGCGCAACAAGCCAGTCTCGACAGTTTCCTCGCATCGCCCGACGGCAACGGCAAGCGCGTCGCCGATGGCTTCGCCGCGCTCGGCTATGCCGGCGATGGCGGTTTGTGGACCAAGGCGCCGCCGCGCGGCTTGGCGCCGCAAGCCTGGCTCGCCTGGATCGACGTGCGCGGCGCCGATTTCGACCGCACGACGGTCGGCAGCGATCTCAAAGGCGTGCAGGTCGACACGCTCGCCGGCATCACGCATCGGCTCGCACCGAACTTTCTGGTCGGCGTGCTCGGCGGCTACGAGCATTTCGACTACAGCTCGCAGGCCTTCAACGGCGTGCTGCGAGGCGACGGCTGGACCACCGGCGCCTATATGGGCTGGCGCATTTTTCCGAATTTGCGGTTCGATGCCGGCGGCGCCTGGTCGGATATTATGGCCGACGATACGTCCGGCATGGCGTCCGGCATTTTCTCGGCCAGCGCTGGCTCGTCACCGGCGGGTTAACCGGAACCTATGACTGGCGTGCCTTCGTGCTCGAACCTTCGGCGCGCGTCTTCGCGCTGTGGGAGCATGAAAACGCCTACACCGACAGCCTTGGTACGCTGCAGCCGGACCACAATTTTTCAACCGGCCGCGCCAGTGCCGGCGTCAAGGTGATGTATCCGTTCGCCTGGACGAGTGCTGTGAATCTTGCGCCGTATGTGGGCTTGTACGGCGACTATTATTTCTCGATGGACGATGCGGCGACCGCAGGCCTCACCACCGTGCCGCTGTTGCAAGGCTGGTCGGCCCGCGCCGCCGCGGGCCTCGCCATGACATTCGGCAACAGCGCGCTCGTGAGCGTCGGCGGCGAATATGCCGGTGTCGGCAGCGACACCCACATCTGGACTTGGCGCGCGCGCGGCAGCGTGCCGTTCTGAGCGGCACGCGCTTGCCAAGGGTTCATATGTGCCAGGTGTGGATCAGCACTGTCTGGCGGTCCGGCTCCTCCAAACCCCAACGGGCAATGCAATCCACCCGCCTGAACTGCAAGCCGTGCTTCTCAGACATGATCCCTTCGGGTTCGCCGCCGAAGGCGTCGCGCGAAAAGTAGCCGACCACGAAGAGCTGCCGAAAGGTTGCGTGCGGGGCCGCCTCGTACACCTGTTGCAGACTGAGGCCCGCCGGCAGGCACACGCCGAGCACATCGTGGTTCGGATAACGGCGCAGCGCCTCCAGCACGTCCAGCTGCTGCATTCGATGAGCGCGCGGGGCGGCACTTGCCGGCGCGCTAAGTGCTCGCGAAAAAGCGTGTCGATGGCATGCATCGGAGGCCCGATCTGCAATGCCGCCATCAGTCAGCGGGCCAGGCACGTCGCGGTCGATGTGGCCGCACCGCAGATGACTGCTTTCGGCAGGTAACGGGCCCCTCAACGCTACCCGAGTCCGCAGCCATCTTGGCTCTGAAATCGTCAATCGTCCTCTAGATTTTGCGTCCTCTAGATCTTGCCGGTACTGGCAGTATGCCGCACGTTGTCGCGCGCGTCATATTTGACCGACACCACCGCGAGCTTCTCGGCGGCGAAAATCTTTACCGCATCGCCGCGGCGATATTGCCGCCGTCAACGGTGGTGACGTCGGCGGTGGTTTTCAGCTCCAGCGCCTGATGCAGGAACGCCTGCGCGACGTCTTCGGCGGTGACTTCGCGGCCGAGCAGATTGCCGCTCATGTAATCCTTCTCGGAAACGCCGCGCGCCTTGGAACGCGAGGCGATCATGTCAGGCGTGAGCAGGCCGGAACGGATGCGGTCGGCGTTGACCGCGTTGGCGCGGATGCCGTCGGCGCCATAGTCGAGCGCGTATTGGCGCATCAACGCCAGCGCGGCCGCCTTCGGGATGCCGTAGGGACCGAAATTCGGCCCTGGATTGACCGCCTGTTTGGATACATTGAACAAAAGGCAGCCGCCGGTACCCTGCGCCAGCATGATCTTGACCGCGGCCTGCGCGACGCGCTGGTGGCCATAAAAATTCAGCTCGAAGCTCTTGCGCATGACGTCTTCGCCGACCTCGCCGATGCGGCCTTGCCAGGCGGCGCCGGCATTGGAGACGACGATATCGACGCCGCCGAAATGTTCGGCGAGGTTTTCGAACGCCGTGTCGACCGATGCGGCATCGGTCACATCGCAGACCAGCGCCAGCGCCGCCGGGCCGATCGCCTTGCGGCCTCTCGTGCGGCGGCGAGATCGACATCCAGCAGCGCGACCTCGGCGCCCGCCGCGGCAAATGCCCGTGCCGTCGCGGCGCCGATGGCGCCACCGGCGCCGGTGACCGCCGCGATCTGGCCGGCGAGAGGCCGCCCCCTGCTAACCTGCCGCCGCGAGCGGGGGAGGCGGGGCGAGCTTGGCCTGTTCGAGCGGCCAGTATTCGCAATCGAACATGTCGGCTTCCGAGATCGACTCGAACCGGCCGACGGCCTCGGCGTCGCTGACGCCGTCGATCCAGGTTTCGGCGATATCGGCGGCGATGATCGCATCGTGTTTGGTTGGACCCAAGCCGAACAGACCAAGACCGGGCACCAACACGACGCGGGGCAGGGGATCGAGTTCGCGTTTGCTGCCGCCGACGCGCGCGTTGTGGTGCGCGAAATATTTTCCGGTAACGCGCCGCGAATGTCTGCGCCGCTCCCGCGTCGCGCGGGCGAAATCGTCCAGCTCGCGCCGCTCTGCGGCATCAGGCAATACGAGCGGCCAGTTCTTGGTGCGGATTGTGTGATCTGGCGTGATCACGCCGCTTTCAGCAAGCCGCGCCAAGTCTTTGCGTTCGAGAAAAGCAAATACCGTGGCGGTGCAGCGGAATTCGGCAATGAGCCGCCGCCACGCGCCTTCGATGCGTGTCATCCTTTTGGCTGCACGCGCCGCGCACGATGGGCGCGACTGCGGCGACCGCGGCCGCTCGCGCTCGCGCCGGTACGCGTGACGGCGACCGACTTGCGATGGCGAGCGATAAAAGCCTCGGCGAGCGACACCATTTCGATCATGCGTTCGTAGGCTTCGCGCGCGCTCGCCGCCGATAAGTGACGATGCCGTGCTTGCTCAGGATCAGTCCGTCGCGCGGCTTGTCTCGCTCGAATACCTCGATCGCTTTTTTAGCGAGCCCGAAGCCCGGCATGACGTAAGGCACGAAGCCGAGCCGCGCCGCCGAAAACGTCGGCGCATTTTTGCTCGCCGTCGGGCTGGTCGATGACGCTGAGCACCGCGGTCGCGTGGGTGTGGTCGATGAATTTGTGCGGCAGAAACGCGTGCAGCATCATCTCGACCGACGGATTCGGCGCGGCCGGATCGATCAAATTGGCGCGCTCGATGGCGACCAGTTCGATGTCGCCGATGTGATCGAGCGCGCGCAGCTTGCGCATCGGCTCAAGGCGCACGGCGCAAAAGCCGGCCGCATCGGCGGCGCCATGTCGGCGCCGGTGGCCTTGACGCACAGCACGTCGACGTCTTCGCCAAGACGGTCGCGACGGCGCGAGTCTTCAGCGAGGTGTTGCCGCCGCCGTGCAGAACGAGTTTGGGTCGCGGCCGAGCAGCCGCGTCGTGTAAACGCGCAGCGCCAGATCGCGGTCGATGCCCGGATGGGCCGGTGCGTGCGACGAGCGCCTCGGCGTCGGCGTCGACCCAGCCGCTTTGCATGTCGCGCTTAGCCGCCGGCGAAACGGCGCGACCACCAGCCGGTGCGGCGCGGCCGATTGGCGCTTTCGCCCTCATCGGTTTCGGTGATCACGGGCTCCGCAGCCGGTTCGGGACTTGAGAGCCGGCGCTGGCGCGGCGGTCCCGATCCTTCGGCGCTGACAGATACCGGCGCCGGCTCGCGCACCGTCGAGCGCCGCCGCGGCGCTGACGAGCTTCGGCTCCGGCGCATGGCGCTGCCGCTTCGGCCGATGGCGCGGTCACTGCGGGCTGCATACGGCGCTTCGTACGGCTGGGGCGGGGGAGCCGGCCTCTTCAGGCGCGGCGTCGAGATCGGACACGGCACCTGTGAGATCGGGTTCCGCCGTGTGGTTCGGTTTCGAGATCGGCGGGCTGCGAATTCGCCGTATGGCTGCGGCTCGCTCGCGGCCCTGTAAATCGTGCCCATTCTCGCCATTGCGATCGCGCTCATGCCGATTGCGCCGGCCGCCGCGGCGCCCGCGCCGCCGCCGCCGCCGGTCGCCTTGCTCGCCGGCGATCCTGCTCACGATCTTGCGCACGATCTTGGCGGTCTTGAAACGGGCGTCGTCTTGCGGCTCTTCGGCCAGGGCATCGTCGCCAGCCGGCATCTCGCCTTCGGCTTCGCCGAATGCCTCGCTTTCAGTTTTGTCCCCCGCTTCGTGAGCGACCGGCTCGCCGTGCAGCGGCGCTTCGCCGCCCGCAGGGCTTCTCGCGTCACCGTCCGCCGCGTCCGCCGCGCCGCGGCGCCGCCGCCGGCGCGGTTCGCCGTCGCGCTGTTCCTCGTGCGCGTTCACCATTGTCCTCGGCGACTTGCTCTTCGGCCGCTTCGCCTGTCCGCGATCGCGGGCTCTTCGAGGTCGTCCTCTTCTTCGAGCGGGACCGCGACCGGCTGCGCCTGCTCGGCGAGCGCGCGCGCGGCTTCGGGCGTGTGCACCTGCTCGCCGCGATCGATGACGAAAGCCTGCGGCGCTCGCACCGATTCGTCGGCCGAGATGGTGATGGTGATGGCGAAGCGCTCTTCCAGACCGCGCAAATGCGCGCGCTTCTGATTGAGGACGTAGAGCGCCACATCGGGCCGCGTGCGGGCGACGAGATTATGAGTGGCGCCGCGCATCAACTGCTCTTCCAGCGCACGCAGCACCTGCAGCGCCAGCGACGATACCGAGCGGACGTGGCCGGAGCCGCCGCAATACGGGCATTTCTCGGTCGAGCTTTCCAACACGCTGGCGCGGATGCGCTGCCGCGACATTTCGAGGAGGCCGAAATGCGAGATGCGGCCGACCTGGATTCGGGCGCGATCCTGTTTGAGGCATTCCTTCAACCGGCGCTCCACGGACCGGTTGTTGCGCTTCTCGTCCATGTCGATGTAGTCGATCACGATCAGGCCGGCGAGATCGCGCAAGCGCAGCTGGCGGGCGATTTCATCCGACGCCTCGAGATTGGTCTTGAGAGCGGTATCCTCGATGTGATGTTCGCGCGTGGCGCGGCCGGAGTTGACGTCGATCGCCACCAGCGCTTCGGCCTGGTTGAGCACGATGTAGCCGCCGGAGCGCAGTTGCACGACCGGCGAAAACATGGCGTCGAGCTGGTTTTCGACGCCGTAGCGCGACAAGAGCGGCTGCGTTTCCTGATAAAGCTTCACGTTGCGCGCATGGCTCGGCATGAGCATGCGCATGAAATCCTTGGCCTCGTCATAGGCTTGCGGGCCGGCGACGATGACTTCGTCGATGTCCTTGGAATACAGGTCGCGGATCGAGCGTTTGACCAGCGAGCCTTCCTCGTAGACGAGCATGGGTGCGGTCGAGCGCAAGGTCAGGTCGCGCACCGTCTCCCACAGCCGCAACAGGTACTCGAAATCGCGCTTGATCTCGGTCTTGGTGCGGCTCGCGCCCGCCGTGCGCAGGATCACGCCCATGCCTTCCGGCACTTCAAGTTCCTGGGCGATCTCCTTGAGTCGGCGTGCGATCTTCGCCGTTGGTGATCTTGCGCGAAATGCCGCCGCCGCGTGCCGTATTGGGCATCAGCACCGAATAGCGGCCGGCCAGCGACAGATAGGTCGTGAGCGCCGCGCCCTTGGTGCCGCGCTCCTCCTTGACCACCTGCACCAGCATGATCTGGCGGCGCTTGATCACCTCCTGGATCTTGTACTGGCGCCGATAGCGCGGCGCGCGATCGGGGACTTCCTCGAGCGCATCGGCGCCGCCGACCGATTCGACGATCTCCTCGCCGTTGCTCGCCGTCTTCGGCGCCATCGCCGTTGTCGGCGCCATCGTCATCGTCGCCGCCGTGCGGGCGACCTCGGCGGCATCGCTTGCTTCGCCGGTGCCTTCGGCAACGGTTTCCGCCACGCCCTCGAACGGCGCCGCCTCGGGCGCGACGGTCGTTTCCGATGCCGGGATGTCGGCAGGCGGCATGGCGTGTTCAGGAAGCGCGGCTCCCGGTCGCATCGGCGTCGGACTTGTAAGGCGTGTCGGCGTACCAGGCTTCGTGCTGCGGCTGGCTCGTCCGGAACCGGCGGCGCGGCCTCGCCTCGAGGCCTGATCGGACGAATGGGTTACGTCACCGGCGGATCTCGGGCAGGCCGTGCCATTGACTGGCTGCCCGCGTCAGTCTCGCCGTGTTGCGTCGCGTCATCGCTGTGCCGGTCGCACCGCCACGGCTCGGCTCCGGCATCCGCTCGCCGCGGCATCGGACAATTCGCCGTGCACGACATCGTCGCGCTGACGGGACGCGGAATGTCTGGAACGGCCGCGATGCCGCGATTTGCGGTCGATCTCGTCGTCGGCGGCGCGGTGGGCGCGCTGCTCCTCCTCGATCAGCGCCTGCCGATCGGCGACCGGAATTTGATAGTAATCCGGATGGATTTCGGAAAACGCCAGAAAGCCGTGGCGATTGCCGCCGTAATCGACGAATGCGGCCTGCAGCGACGGCTCGACGCGCGTCACTTTCGCCAGATAGATGTTGCCTCTTAGCTGTTTGCGGTGCGCGGATTCGAAATCGAACTCCTCGACGCGGTTGCCGCGCAGCACCACCACCCGGGTCTCTTCCGGGTGGGTGGCGTCGATGAGCATTTTGTTGGCCATTTGAAAATCTCACGCGGGCCGGCATGCCGCCTGATCCACGCCGCATCGGCGGGGGCGGACTGTGCGCGGCCCTGTTGTCGGTGAAGTTGGACGGATCGGAAATCGCGAGCGCGCCCAGCTTTGACCGGCCGACGAGCAGGCGCCGAACCGGGCGCCGCTCCTCCAACGCGATCGAACTGTGAAATGCGCCTCGACCATGAACTCCAAACCGCATGGTGAAACGGCAGCGCTGGGCGCTACCGCAGGTTCTGTGCGCTGGCGGCACCGGCGCGACGCCGTGTCGGCGGCCTGTTCGGCCGCTGACCATCACATCACGCGCGAGGCTCCGGTTGTCCTCTTCCTACGGGTATCGGCGTCGCTTGCTTGTTCCGCGCTCCGCCGCGCCACACCTGATCGGACCATGACGCCGGAGGGGTTCAAAAGCGGCATCCGCCTCGCTCCCGTCATCATCCTTTGGGAGACAATCGCGGCGGACTTGCCGGACGCCCTAACGCGACGCAACCGGAACCTTTCACCGTCAGCACCTACTTCATAAAGCCCCCGGCAGGGAAATGGCAAGCGGCCTGTGACACCTCGGCGAAAAAGCCCCATCATTGCCTTGCCGAAATGGCGCGTTCCGCCGGCCATTTAAGTTTGGGTTAACCACGCGTCCCTAATGGATTAACGCGGGCACGAGGGGTCGGGGCCGATGGCCGGTCGGGCAGCAAGCGCTGGGTTGCTGGCCCTGTGCGTGATCGCCGCCGCATGGGCGGCGACCGGCCGGCGGCGGCGCAGGCGCCCGACTCATTCCCGACGGCGACCGATGTCCGGCTGGGCGGCAACGAGGCGGATACCCGCTTCGTCATGGATCTGACCCGCAAGATCGACCTGCACGCCTTCACGCTCGCCGATCCCTACCGGGTCGTCGTCGACATCCCCCAGGTGACCTTCAAGCTGCCGCCGCAGGCGGGGCAGAACGGCCGCGGGCTGATCAAGGCGTTTCGTTTCGGGCTGATGATGGAGGGCGGTTCGCGCATCGTGCTCGACGTGACCAAGCCGGTGCGCGTCGACAAGGCCTTCGTCATGGATGCGGCGGCCGGCGACCCGGCGCGGCTCGTGCTCGACCTGGTTCCCACCGATCGGCAGAGCTTCCTGCACGAAATTGCGGTCGAGGATCGGCTGTTGTCGGCGCAGCGGCCGCCGCAGACCGCAACCGCAGGCCAGCACAAGAAGAGCACCGACCCGCGTCCGCTGGTGATGCTCGATCCGGGCCATGGCGGCATCGACACCGGCACGGTCGCGCCAACCGGGCAGATGGAGAAGGATATCGTCCTCGACTTCGCCAAGCGGTTGCGCGCGCGCATCGAGCAATCCGGCAAATATCCGCGTGCTCATGACCCGCAACGACGATACTTACGTGCCGCTCGACGAGCGCGTGCGCATCGCCCGCAACGCCGGCGCCTCGCTGTTCGTCTCCATCCACGCCGATTCGCTGCCGCACAAGGAAGGCACGCCCAGGGCGCGACCGTCTACACGCTGTCGAACAAGGCGTCCGATGCCGCAGGCGGCGGAACTCGCCGACAAGGAAAACGGCGCCGACGTCATCGCCGGCGTCGATCTGAAGTCGGAACCCAACGATGTCGCCGGCATCCTGATCGATCTGGCGCAGCGCGAAACCAAGACGTTTTCGATGCAATTCGCGCGCGATGTGGTCGGCGACATGAAGGGCGTGGCGCGGCTGCACAAGGATCCGATCAAATCCGCCGGTTTCCGCGTATTGAAGGCGCCCGACGTGCCTTCGGTCCTGATCGAACTGGGCTACGTCTCCAACCGGGAGGATCTGCGGTCGCTGATGTCCGATGCCTGGCGCGACCGCACCGCCGATTCGATTGCCAAGGCGATCGATACCTACCTGTCGACCCATGTGGCCGGCGCTAACTAGAGGCGCCGTCATGCCAATCCGGCCTCAGTTTGAACAAAAACCGGAGCGACCACAGCCCATGCAGCAGGGGCTCCGTGGCGGGCGCGAGCCATTTCCGCCATTCTGGGCCGCCGCGGTGGAGCGGCGGGTTATCCGGCCGTGCGCGGATGCCGGCCGGCAAGGGGCGGGACGCAATTCATGAGATTGCTGTTGCGTTTCCTGGGCTTCCTGTTTGCCGCCGGGACAACCCTGTTCCTGGTCGGGGTGGCTGCCGTCGCCGGCCTGTTGTGGCATTTCTCGCAAGGCCTGCCCGATTACTCGCAGCTTCAGGACTACGAGCCGCCGGTGATGACGCGCGTGCACGCCGCCGACGGTTCGCTGCTTGCCGAATACGCCAAGGAGCGGCGGCTCTATCTGCCGATCCAGGCGATTCCGAATCTCGTGAAGCACGCCTTCGTCGCCGCCGAGGACAAGAACTTCTACGAGCATCCCGGCATCGACGTGTCCGGCATCGCGCGGGCGGCGCTGTCCTACGTGCAGAACTACGGCAAGGGCGGCCATCCGCAAGGCGCCTCCACCATCACCCAACAGGTGGCGAAGAACTTTCTGTTGTCGAACGAGGTGACGTTCGACCGCAAGATCAAGGAAATGCTGCTGGCGCTGAAAATCGAGCGCGCCTATCCGAAGGACAAGATCCTCGAACTGTATCTCAATGAAATTTACCTCGGCTACGGCGCCTACGGCATCGCCGCCGCGTCGCTTCTCTATTTCAACAAGTCGGTGCACGAGCTGACGATTGCGGAAGCCGCCTTTCTGGCCGGCCTGCCCAAGGGCCCGAACAATTACAATCCGTTCCGCCGCCACGACGAGGCGGTGGCGCGGCGCAATTACGTGATCGAGCGCATGGTCGATGACGGCTACATCTCCGCCGCCGACGGCGCCAAGGCGCGAGAAGGAGCCGCTGACCGTCACCATGCGGCCGCCCGACACCCACGAATTTGCGGCGGAATATTTCACCGAGGAGGTGCGCCGCTATCTGGTCGAGCACTACGGCGAGAAGAAGCTCTATGAGGGCGGCCTGTCGGTGCGCACCACGCTCGATCCCAAGCTGCAGATCGAGGCGCGCAAGGCCATGGTCAACGGGCCTCGTCAGCTTCGACGAGAGCAAGGGCTACCGCGGTCCGATCACCAAAATCGACACCGGCGGCGATTGGGGCATCAAGCTCGCCGACGTGAAATCGCTCGCCGATATCGAGCCCTGGCGCATGGCGGTCGTGCTCGACGTCAACGATCAGTCGGCGCGCATCGGCCTGCAGCCGCCGCGCGACCCGGGCGGCAATATCGTCAAGCAGCGCGACACCGGCATTGTGCCGCTCGAAGGCGTCAAATGGGCGAGGCCCGCCAAGGGACGCTCGCTATCCGATCAAGCGGGTGAATGAGGTGCTCTCGCCGGGCGACGTGATCTACGTCGAGCCGATGGAGCAGAAGGGCGAGTACCGGCTGCGCCAGGTGCCGGAAATCTCCGGCGCCATGGTGGTCGAAGACCCGCATACCGGCCGCGTGCTCGCCATGGTCGGCGGTTTCTCGTTCGACCAAAGCCAGTTCAATCGCGCCACCCAGGCGCTGCGGCAGCCGGGCTCCTCGTTCAAGCCGATCGTCTACGCCGCTGCAATCGATAACGGCTATACGCCGTCGACCATCATCCTGGACGCGCCGATCGAGGTCGACACCGGCGTTGGCGGCCAAGTCTGGAAGCCGGAGAATTACGAGGGACAATTCTTCGGCCCCTCGACGTTGCGCTTCGGTCTCGAAGAATCGCGCAACGTCATGACCGTGCGCCTGGCGCAGGCGATCGGCATGCCGCTGATCGCCGAATACGCGAAAAAATTCGGCGTCTATGACAACATGCCGCCGTATCTGTCCTACGCGCTTGGCGCCGGCGAGACCACGCTGATGCGCATGGTCAACGCCTACTCGATGCTCGACAACGGCGGGCGGCGGGTGATCCCGACCCTGATCGACCGCATTCAGGATCGCTACGGCCGCACCATCTACAAACACGACATGCGCGAATGCGAGGGCTGCGACGCCAAGAGCTGGCACGATCAGCCCGAGCCGACCTTGATCGATCACCAGCAAAAGGTGCTCGATCCGATGACCGACTATCAGATCGTGTCGATGATGGAAGGCGTCGTGCAGCGCGGCACCGGCACGGCTTTGCGCGCGTTAGGCAAGCCGATCGCCGGCAAGACCGGCACCACCAACGACAGCAAGGATCTCTGGTTCATCGGCTTCTCGCCAGACATCGTCTGCGGCGTCTATCTCGGCTACGACAAGCCGCACCAGATCGCGCGCAACGCCACCGGCGGCAAGTACGCGGCGCCGATCGTGCGGGATTTCCTGAAATTTGCGCTGGCCGACAAGCCGCCGATTCCATTCCCGATGCCGCCCGGCATCAAGCTCGTCCGCGTCGACTCCAAGACCGGCATGCGCGCACCGCCGGGCGACCCGCACGTCATCCTCGAGGCGTTCAAGCCCGGCACCGCGCCGCCCGACAGCTATTCGATCGTCGGCACCGACACGGCCAATGGCAAGCCGCTTCCCGACGCGAGCCCGGTCGCAGTGTCGCCCGATGCCGACCGCGCGATTCGCAGTAGCGGCACCGGCGGACTGTACTAGGGCCTGTGTTCAGTTAGGGGATTCCCAAATCAGCAATTGAGTAATTCATGGGCGGTCGGCCTAAAGGAGGGGCTGACCGATGCGGCGCTACGCATTACGCGACGACCAGTGGGATCGGATCAAGGATTTTCTGCCTGGCCGCGAAGGCCACGTCGGCGGCACCGCGGCCGATAATCGGCTGTTCGTTGAAGCTGTTCTCTACAGGTATCGAGCCGGCATTCCTTGGCGTGATCTGCCCGAGCGTTTTGGCGACTGGAAGATCGTCCACCAGCGCTTTGGTCGATGGACGAAGAGTGGCGTTTTCGATCGCATCTTCAAGCAGTTGGCCAGTGACCACGACAACGAATACATGATGATCGATGCCACCATCGTGCGGGCGCATCAGCACAGCGCCGGCGCGCGAAAAAAAACGGCGAACAAGCGATCGGTCGATCCCGCGGCGGACTGACCACCAAAATTCACGCCCTCGTCGACGCCTTGGGCAATCCCGTCGATTTGATGCTCACGCCGGGGCAAGCCCACGATCTGGCTTGCGCAGAGCCATTGACTGACGGTGTCGCGCCAAAGGCTTTAATTGGCGATAAGGCCTACGATGCCGATCCGCTGATCGACAAGCTCGCTGCACGTGACATTACCCCGGTGATTCCGCCCAAGACCAATCGCAAGATCAAGCGCGAATGCGACTTCGCACTCTATGCCGAACGCAATCTCGTTGAGCGTTTCTTCAACAAACTCAAGAACTTTCGCGCTATCGCCACACGCTACGACAAACTTGCCAGAAATTTTCTCGCCGGACTGCAGCTCGCATCCGCTATCATCTTGCTCAACTGAAGACAGGCTCTAATTGCAGGGATCAGGATCAGGAATTTCAGGGGGCTGCAGCGTCCCGAAAAACTTCATTGATTTGTGCCGGGCCAGACACGATATACGTCGCCTGACGCCCGATCCTGATTCCCGATCCCTGAGTTCCTGATCCTATCCCTGATCCCGCTATGCGTGCCGAAATTCAGAATATCGTCGCCGAGATCAAGCAGTCGGCCGGGCTGCTGAGGAGGCATCTTTGATGTCGACAAGGCGCGCAGACGGCTCGACGAGCTGAACCGGCAGGCCGAAGACCCCACTCTTTGGAACGATCCGCAGCGCGCCAGCCGCGTGATGCAGGAGCGCACCTCGCTCGACGACCAGCTCAAGGCGCTCGCCCGCATCGACCAGGAACTCGACGACCAGGTGACGCTGATCGAACTCGGCGAGGCCGAGAACGATCAGGCAGTCGTGGCCGAAGCCGAAGCGAGCCTGCGCAAGCTGAAGACCGACGTGGCGCGCCGCGAGCTCGAGGCGCTGCTGTCGGGCGAAGCCGACGCCAACGACACCTATCTTGAAGTCCACGCCGGCGCCGGCGGCACGGAAAGCCAGGACTGGGCCAACATGCTGTTGCGCATGTATGCGCGCTGGGCCGAGCAGCATGGCTTCAAGGTCGAGTACATCGAAGAGACCGACGGCGAAGAGGCCGGCATCAAGTCGGCCACTATCGAGATCAAGGGCCACAACGCCTATGGCTGGCTCAAGACCGAGAACGGCGTGCACCGGCTGGTGCGCATCTCGCCGTTCGACTCCAATGCGCGGCGTCATACCTCGTTCGCCAGCGTCACCGTCTATCCGGTGGTCGACGACCGCATCAAGATCGACATCAACGAATCCGATGTGCGGGTCGATACCATGCGCTCGGGCGGCGCCGGCGGCCAGCACGTCAACAAGACCGAATCCGCCGTCCGGCTGACGCACATTCCGACCAACATCGCCGTGGTCTCGCAGGGCGACCGCTCCCAGCACCGCAACCGCGCGACGGCCTGGCAGATGCTGCGGGCCAAGCTCTACGAACTGGAACTGAAAAAGCGCGAGGAAAAGGCCGCCGCCGACCAGGCCGCCAAGACCGACATCGGCTGGGGCCACCAGATCCGCTCCTATGTGCTGCAGCCATATCAGATGGTGAAGGACCTGCGCACCGGCGTCTCCACCTCGAATACCGGCGGCGTGCTCGATGGCGACATCGATCAGTTCGTCGAAGCCGCGCTTGCGCAGAAGGCGTTCGGCACCGGGCCGGACAAGGTCGAGGACGTGGAGTAAGGCCGAGTAGCCCCGATCGCGCTGTCGCGCTCCGGGGGGGGTGTCCGCGACGATCGCCCGCAGCCGCGGCTTGCTCGATTGCGCAAGCTGCGATTTTGTGTCAAAGTGTGTGTGGAGTTTCACACATGGCAACCAACCTGTCGATCGATCCGGAGCTTATCGAACGGGCGCTTGAAGTCAGCGGCGAACGCACCAAGAAGGCCGCCGTCACCAAGGCATTGCAAGAGTTCATCGCGCGGCGGCGGCAAAAGGGGCTGCTGGATCTGATGGGCAAACTCGATTGGGACACCTCTTACGACTATAAGGCGGAGCGCACGCGCGATTGAGCTTTTTTGTCGATACAAGTGTCTGGTCGCTGGCGCTGCGGCGCGACGCGATTGCCGCGGCGCCAGAAGTTCGACGCCCTCGTTCGCGGGATTGAATCCGGCGAGCCGATTTTCACAACCGGCCTCGTGCTTCAGGAGCTTCTGCAGGGATTTTCCGGTCCCAAGTCCCGTACGCAAATCCTGGATCGGTTTTCTGCCTTGCCGCTCATTATTCCGGATCGCGACGATCATGTGGCGGCGGCCGAGTTGCGAAACCGCTGCCGGCGCGCCGGGATTCAAATCGGGACGATCGATGCGCTGTTGGCCCAGCTTTGCCTGCGCCACGACCTGACGATGCTTTCCACCGACAATGATTTCAGGCGTATCGCCGGTCGATCCGCATTGAAGCTTTGGAGCGCGCCGCTCTAAGAGCCGGAACTGGCGCAGAAGGCGTGCGGCACCGCGCCCGAGAAGGCCGAAAACGCGGAGTAATACCAATGGCCTTTGATGCTGAACTCATGTTGTTGTCATGGCCGGGCTTGTCCCGGCCGCGATTTCGCTTCGTGCTCCGGCACGCTACGCCACGCGTGGTGAGGCACAGTCAGTCTGGCACTATCGCGCCGCGCGGCGCTCCGAGCCGTGCTGCTTGATGAAGGCGATCATCGTTTTCAGCGCCTTCTTCGAATTCGGCTCGAATGGATGCTCGTTGAGGAAGGTGTGCCGCGCGCCATCGAGCAGCAGGAGATCGATGCTGCCGCCGGCCTTGCGGTAATCGGCGGCGAACCGCTGGGCCAGTTCGACCGTGGTCCACTGGTCTTTGGTGCCCTGGAACACCAGCGCCGGCGGCAAAAACACCTTCTCGCCGCGCTCGATGATCAAGGCCGGCGTCGCCTCGATCTCGGTTGCCTCATTGCCAAAATACCGCTCGGTGGCCTTCATGAGTTCTTCCTTGCCCCTTGCTTGGGCGAGTTTGTAGCGTTCCAGCGGGAATAGCACGCCCCAGCCGGACACCACGAAGGCGAGTTTGGCGTCCGTGTCCGAAGCCGCCGCAAGCGGCAGCGCGCGATAGCGCGGATCGTCTGGGCGGATCGCTGCCAGCAGGGCCTGATGCCCGCCGCTCGACGTGCCGTAGACTCCGACCTGACCGGCGGAGCTGCCGAACTCGCCGGCATGGGCCTTGAGCCGCCGGATGCCGTAGTTGATGTCCTGCAATGACGCCGGGTACGGCGCCTCGCCAGCGTTACGAAAGTCGATCGCCAGCACGACGATGCCGGCTTCGGCGAGTTCGAGCGATGTGTTCTGGCCGTCGGTACGGTTCTTGTTGTTCCAAGCGCCGCCGTGCACCTGCAGCACTGCCGGGAATGGTCCGCTGCCGGCAGGCTGATAGAGTCGCGCCAGCCGCTCCTTGCTGTCGGCGCGCTGGTAGACGATGTCCTTGACCAGAAACTCGTAGCCGCCGGCACGTTGCGCCCGCGCGGCAGTTGCCGGCAGCATGCCTGCGCCCAGCATTGCGGCGCCCGCCCGCAGCAGCGTCCGTCGTTTCAGAGCGCGCTTCACAGTGTCACTCATAGTCGCCTCCCTGGTCGCCCGGTCTGTTGCCGGTGCGTCAGAGAGTAGCAAAGATCGCGCGGAGGCTCACCCCCGATAGATCGGGGCCGGCTGGGTGAAGAAGCTCAGCAGGATGTGATAGACGAGCGCGTAGTTCTTTTGCTGGAAGCTTGCGTGCGAGATGCCAGGCATCACGGCAAAATGCTTGTCGGGGTTCGGCAGTTTTTCGAAGAAAGCGATGAGGTCGGCAAAGCTCGCGATGCCGTCCCATTGGCCGCGCATGATCAGCGTCGGCACCGTGATCTTTTCCGGGTCGACCACCGGCAGGTGCGCGCACATGTCGACATAGGTGCCGGTCGGCACCGAGTTGTCGAGCGCGATCACCGCGTCGGCGAAGGCATCGATGACCGTCTCCTCGGCAGTGCCCGGATGGTCGCGGTCGAAGATCGAATGGATGAACGCCTTGTCGATCGGCCGCCGGTTCTTGGCCTGGAATTCCGGCAGCCTTTTCTTGCGCTCGGCCAGCGTCGGCGAGCCGGCGCCGGTCCACACCATGGCGTCAAGCGCGAGCCGGCCGACGAATTCGGGATGGCGCTGCGCGAATAACGCGGCGCGTAGCGCGCCCGACGAAATGCCATAGACCAGGAACGGACGCTTGCCGCGGAGCTTGTGGATATAGGTTGCGGCGGCGAAGCAGTCGTCGGCGCCTTGCGCGATCGGCGCGTTGTTGTCGCGATCCTTGGTGGAGCGGCCATAGCCCTCCATGTCGACCGACCAGCAGTCGAAGCCGCGGCGCGCGAAGAAATCCATCGCCGAAGAATCCGACCGCCCGGGCACCTGCAGATCGAAGGTCGGCTGTGCCGCCATCGACGAGCCGTGCACGAACAGGATCGTACCGGCTGTCTTGTTCGGATCGCCGGCGCACTTTTCGAACAGGAACAGTTTCACGCCGCCGCCCTTGGCGGTCCAGTGATCCTCGCCCTTGATGGGTGCCGTGTTCAGCGTCGTCGTATCGTTCATTGTGACTGCCTAATTGATCAGTGCAATGTGGTTGGCCTTGATCACCTTAGCCCATTTGTCGACCTGCGCCTGCATGAACGCAGCATACTGGGGTTGGGTCATCACCATCGGGGTCGCGCCCCGCTTTTCCCAGGCCTGCTTGATGTCGGGCCGGCTCAGGATGGCGGTGATGGCCTTGTGGAGCTTGTCAATAACAGGCTGCGGCGTGCCTTTGGGCGCCATCAGGCCGACCCACTGGGTGAACTCAAAACCCGGGACGGCTTCGGCGATCGTGGGGACGTCCGGCAGAATGGGCGAACGGGTCGCGCCTGTCGTACCGAGCGCGCGCACTTTGCCGGCTTTGACATAGGCCGCCATGGTGGGAATGGAGTCGAACAGTATTTGGATCTGGCCGCTGAGAATATCGACGCGCATGCCGGTGGAGCCTTTATACGGCACGTGCACGATGTTGATTCCGGTGAGGTTCTTCAAGAGCTCGGCGGCCATGTGATAGTTCGAGCCGGGGCCGGACGAACCGAAGTTCAGCGTTCCCGGTTTTGCCTTCGCCAACGCTATCAGTTTGGGAACGGTCTTGGCCGGCACCGATGGATTCACGACCAGCACGAGATCGTTATCTTCCATGGGTGCGACCGGCACCAGATCCCGGAGCAGGCTGTAGGGTTTGTTCTTGTAGAGCGTTTCATTGACCGTCTGTGTGCTGCTGGCCAACAACAGCGTGTAGCCATCAGGCGCAGATTTCGCCGCCAATTCCGTGCCGATTGTGGTGCCCGCCCCGGGATGGTTCTCGACCACGAACGACTGATGAAGAGACTTCTGCAGCTCGATCGCGAGCGCGCGGATGTAGACATCGGCAGGACCGCCGGCACCGAACGGAACGATGATCTTGACCGGACGCGACGGGTAGTCGTCGGCGCGGCTTACCGTCGCCGGCAACGCCGCGGCGGTCGCCAGGACGAGCATGGCGGCGAGGCGTCGTGTCAGAGTGCCCGGTCGAGTCATGGCATGGTTCCTTTCGTATTCGCGGGGCGCGCGCGGCGGCCCTGCTAATTCATCAGCGGAATGTGATTGGCGGCGACCACCTTCGCCCATTTCGCGACCTGCGCCGCCATGTAGGCCGCGTAGGCCGGCTCACTCATGACAAAGGGCGTCGCCCCCTGCTTCGCCCACGCTGACTGGATGGCGGGGCGGCGGAGAATGTCGCCGATGGCACGATTGAGCTTCTCAATGACCGGCTGGGGCGTGCCTTTCGGCGCCATGAAGCCAACCCATAATGTCGACTGGAAGCCCGGCACGGTTGCGGCGATGGTCGGCACGTCAGGCAGAATTGCCGAGCGCTTGTCGCCGCTGGTGCCGAGCGCACGTACCAGGCCGGATTTGATCAGCGGCGCCATGGTCGGCACCGAGTTCGAACACCATCTGGATCTGGCCGCTGACGATGTCGGTGCGCATCGCGGTGGAACTCTTGTAGGGCACGTGGACGATATCGATGCCGGTCAGCGTTTTGAGCAGTTCCGCCGACATATGATAGTTCGAGCCCGGGCCCGACGAGCCGAAATTCAGGGTGCCCGGCTTGGCGCGCGCCAGCGCCAGAAGTTCGGCGACGTTGTGCGCCGGCACCTTTGGATTGACCACGAGCACAAGATCGCTCTCGAGCAGCGGGGCGACCGGAACAAGATCGCGCAACAACTTGTAGGGCTTGTGGGCGTACAGCGTTTCATTGACGCACTGCGTGCTGCCGGCCATCAGCAAGGTATAGCCGTCCGGCGCCGACTGTGCGGCGAGCGCGGTGCCGATCGTGGTGCCGGCGCCGGGCCGGTTCTCCACCACGAAGGGCTGATGCAGCGATTTTTCCAGTTCGACCGCAATGGCGCGAACGTAGACATCGGTCGGGCCGCCGGCGCCGAACGGCACGATGATCTTGACCGGACGCGACGGATAATCGTCCGCGAGCGCGGTCGATCCGGGGAAGGCGAATGACGCAGCCAGCGCCAGCAGCGCGCACGCGCGGATGACCCGGGCGATCGACACGGTCATGGCTTTTTATCCCGTCCCGCTCAATCCAGCTTGACGCCGGTAACGCGGATGACGTCGCCCCAGCGCTTATATTGGTCGGCAATATAGGCGGCAAAGTCGGCGACCGATTTGGGCTCGGGCTGCCCGCCGAGCCGCGTGATCTTTTGCCGCAATTCCGGCGTCGCCAGGCCTTTGTTCACTACCGCGTTGATCTTCTCGACGATCGCCATTGGCGTGCCGACGGGCGCCACGATCGCCTGCCAGGAATCAGGCGGCATGCCCGGATAGCCGAGTTCGTCCATGGTGGGCACGTTCGGGAGTTCCGGGACGCGGTGCGAGCTGGTGACGGCGAGCGCCCGCAGCTGGCCGGACTTGATGAAAGGCGAAATCGCCGTGGTGCCCTCGAAGGTCATGTTCATGTGGCCCGAGAGCACGTCAGTGGTGGCCTGCGACGCGGTCTTATAGGGCACGAACACGATATTGGCCCCGGTGATGTGCTTGAACATTTCGCCGGACAGATGCGGCGGCGTGCCGATCACCGCGCCGTAGTTCAGTTTGCCCGGATTGGCCTTGGCGTAGGCGACCAGTTCCTTGACGCTATGCGCGGGAACCGATTTCTGGACAGCGAGGACCAAAGGCGCCGAGGACACGAGCGCGACTGCGGCGAACTGCTTGAGCGGGTCGATGCCGGCATCCTTGTAGAGTTGCGGGCTGATCGATAGCGACCCGGCCGTACCGGCAAGCAGCGTGTAGCCGTCCGGCGGAGAGGTGGCCACCAATCGCGCCGCGAGCGTGCCGCCGGCGCCGACGTGGTTTTCCACCACCACTGGGCCTAGATGGTCGGACAGGTAGGCGCTGATGATGCGCGCTGCGACATCGGGCGGTCCGCCCGCGCCGAACGGTACGATCAGCTTGATCGGATGATCGGGGAAATTCGCCGCGGCGCTGCTACGGCTCAGACCCCCGAGTACGAGCGCGCCTGCCAATGCAGCGGCAGTCAGCCCGCCGATTCCTCCCACTTTTGTCACGACGCTTCGCATTGGCACCCCTCCGGCATTGCGCGGCTGCCTAATGGTACCATCGCCCGCGGCGATAACGTCAATGTTGAGGATCGCCGCACGGGGCTGCCTAGGGCTGCCTTGCGCCTTTTTGTGCACTGCGCTAAGGGTCCGGCGTTCGATTTGCGTTGCGAATCCGCCGATTTTTGCGGCAAATCAGCGCCCCTTCGTTTCGCTCTCCCGCCCGGCGGAAAGGCAGGAGAGGGCCTCGCGCCATCCTACGGCCGAGGCACATTTTCGGTCCTGGCGGGCACGTGCAATCGGGCAGGTGTCGGTGGGCGGCCGGGAAAAAGGACCCCGGATGAGTCAATCGATCGGTCAACTGCTGCTCGCCTATATTCCGCTCATCGTTTTCGTCGGCGTCTCGGCGGTGATCGGGCTGGCGCTGCTCGTGTCGGCGTTCCTCGTCGCCTACAAGCAGCCCGATCCGGAAAAATTGTCCGCCTATGAGTGCGGCTTCAACGCCTTCGATGACGCCCGCATGAAATTCGACGTGCGGTTCTACCTCGTCGCCATCCTGTTCATCATCTTCGATCTCGAAGTGACGTTCCTGTTCCCGTGGGCTGCGACATTCGGTCAGGTCGGCGCCTACGGCTTCTGGGCGATGATGCTGTTCCTTGCGGTGCTGACGATCGGCTTTATCTATGAGTGGAAGAAGGGAGCGCTCGAATGGGACTGAGCGAACCCGCGATCGCCGCGCCACGCCGCGAGATTCTCGATCCGAACACCGGGCAGCCGGTGAGCGCGACCGATCAGTATTTCTCCGAGCTCAACAGCGAGCTGTCCGACAAGGGGTTCCTGGTCGCCGCGGCCGACGACCTGATCGCCTGGGCGCGCACCGGCTCGCTGATGTGGATGACGTTCGGGCTCGCCTGCTGCGCCGTCGAAATGATGCAGATGTCGATGCCGCGCTATGATGCCGAGCGCTTCGGCTTTGCGCCGCGCGCCTCGCCGCGGCAGTCCGACGTGATGATCGTCGCCGGCACGCTGACCAACAAAATGGCGCCCGGCGCTGCGCAAGGTCTACGACCAGATGCCAGAGCCGCGTTACGTGATCTCGATGGGGTCCTGCGCCAATGGCGGCGGCTATTACCATTACTCCTACTCGGTGGTGCGCGGGTGCGACCGCGTCGTGCCGGTCGACATCTATGTGCCGGGCTGTCCGCCCACTGCGGAAGCGCTGCTGTACGGCGTGCTGTTGTTGCAGAAGAAGATCCGCCGCACGGCGACGATCGAACGCTGAAATCGACCTTGAAGATGGATGAGACGCTCGACAAGCTCGGCCAAACCATCGCTGGCGCATTGCCGGCGTCGGTGACGGGCTATGCGGTCGCTTTTCACGAGCTGACGGTGACCGTGCAGGTGCGCGACATCATCGCGGTCATCGACATTTCTGCGCGACGATCCGAACTGCCTGTTTGTGAACCTGATCGATATTACGGCCGTCGACTGGCCGAGCCGCGAGCGGCGTTTCGATGTGGTCTATCACCTGTTGTCGCCGAAACATAATGCGCGCGTCCGGGTCAAGGCCGAAACCGACGAGAAGACGCCGGTGCCGTCGATCATCCAGGTTTTCGCCGGCGCCGATTGGTTCGAGCGCGAGACGTATGATCTCTACGGCATCGTCTTCACCGGACATCCGGACATGCGGCGGCTGCTCACCGATTACGGCTTCGAGGGCCATCCGCTGCGCAAGGATTTCCCGCTCACCGGCTTCGTCGAAGTCCGCTACGACGACGAACTCAAGCGCGTCGTGTACGAGCCGGTGCGGCTGAACCAGGAATTCCGCAACTTCGATTTTCTGTCGCCGTGGGAAGGCACCGATTACGTGCTGCCCGGCGACGAAAAGGCGAAGTCCGGCGGCGGGCAGGGGGCGTGAGATGAAAGCGACGCTCAAGCCCGGGTTGGCGCACCGTTTCGCCTACAAGGTGCCGGAAAACAAGACGGTGCCGTACACCTATCCGGAAGCGCCCGAAATCGCCTCGATGCCGAAGGTGTTCGCGACCGGCAACATGATCATTCTGATGGAATGGACCTGCGCGCAGCTGCTTGGGCCGCATCTCGATGCCGGCGAGGGCAGCCTCGGCGTGCATGTCGATGTCAGCCATCTCGCGGCGACGCCGCCCGGCCTGATCGTGACGGTCGATGCCGAAGTGGAAAAGATCGTCGGCAATCGCATCACGTTCAAGGTCAAGGCGCATGACGGCGCCGATTTGATCGGCGAAGGCCGCCACGAGCGCTTCGTGGTGATGTGGGACAAGTTCAACGCCCGCGTGGCGGAGAAAGCCGCAAGGCAGCCGGGTTGCAGACGGCGATTAGCGAATAGGGAATTGGCGAGTAGCGAATAGCGAGTGGCGAATCGGGACATCATGGCAGAGGCAGCCACACGAAACTTCACGATTAACTTCGGGCCGCAGCATCCTGCGGCACACGGCGTGCTGCGCCTGGTGCTGGAACTCGACGGCGAAGTGGTGGAGCGGGTCGATCCGCATATCGGGCTGTTGCATCGCGGCACCGAAAAGCTGATCGAGCATAAGACCTATCTGCAGGCGATTCCGTATTTCGACCGGCTCGATTACGTGGCGCCGATCAACCAGGAGCACGCATTCTGTCTCGCGGCGGAGAAGCTCCTTGGCATCGAGGTGCCGCGACGCGCGCAGCTCATCCGCGTGCTGTATTGCGAAATCGGCCGGCTCCTGTCCCATCAGCTCAATGTCACCACGCAGGCGATGGATGTCGGCGCGCTCACCCCGCCATTGTGGGGTTTCGAGGAACGCGAAAAGCTCATGGGTTTCTATGAGCGCGCGTCCGGCTCGCGCATGCATGCCGCCTATTTCCGCGTCGGCGGCGTGCATCAGGATTTGCCGCCGAAGCTGATCGATGACATCGCCGCATTCTGCGATCCATTTCTCAAAGTCTGCGACGATCTGGAAGAGCTGCTCACCGACAACCGCATCTTCAAGCAGCGCAACGTCGATATCGGCGTGGTGTCGCTCGACGATGCCTGGGCGCGCGGCTTCTCCGGCGTCATGGTGCGCGGCTCCGGCGCGGCGTGGGACCTGCGCCGCGCGCAGCCTTACGAGTGCTATTCGGAGCTCGAATTCGACATCCCGATCGGCAAGAACGGCGACAATTACGACCGCTACTGCATCCGCATGGAGGAAATGCGCCAGTCGATCCGCATCATGAAACAATGCCTTGACCGCCTGCACGCGACGTCGGGACCGGTGGTGATCGACGACCACAAGATTTCGCCGCCGCGGCGCGACGAGATGAAGCGTTCGATGGAATCGCTGATCCATCATTTCAAGCTCTATACCGAAGGCTTCAAGGTGCCGCCTGGCGAAGTCTATGCCGCCGTCGAGGCGCCCAAGGGCGAGTTCGGCGTCTATCTGGTCGCCGACGGCACCAACAAGCCATACAAATGCAAGATCCGCGCGCCGGGTTTCGCGCACCTGCAGGCGATGGATTTTCTCTGCCGCGGCCACATGCTGGCGGACATCTCGGCAATATCTCGGTTCGATCGACATTGTGTTCGGCGAGGTCGACCGATGAGCGTGCGCCGCCTCGCCGAGAAGCAGCCCGAAAGCTTCGCGTTTAGCCCTGGAGAATCTCGCTTGGGCGAAGGCGAAGATCGAGAAATATCCGCCGGGCCGGCAGCAGTCGGCGGTGATTCCGATTTATGGCAAGCGCAAGCGCAGTGCGGCGGTTGGTTGCCGAAGCCGGCGATCGAGGCGGTGGCCGAGCTGCTTGGCATGGCGAAAATCCGCGTGCTCGAAGTCGCCACTTTCTACACGATGTTCAACCTGTCGCCGGTCGGCAAATACCATGTTCAGTTCTGCGGCACGACGCCGTGTCTGCTTCGTGGCGCCGATGGACTGAAGAAAGTCCTGCACGACAAGATCGGCGCGGAGAACGAGGTCACGGCCGACGGCAAATTCTCCTGGGTCGAGGTTGAGTGCCTCGGCGCCTGCGTGAACGCGCCGATGGTGCAGATCAACGCCGATTACTACGAGGATCTTACGCCCGAATCGATGACGCGGATTCTCAACGATCTCGCGGCTGGCAAGACGCCGAAGCCCGGCCCGCAGATCGATCGCATGAACTCGGCTCCGGTCGGCGGTCCCGACACGTTGACGACGAAGGACTGATCGCGATGCTCGCCGACAAGGATCGCATCTTCAAAAATCTCTACGGCCAGCACGACTGGGGCCTCGACGGTGCGCGGGCGCGCGGTGCCTGGGACGGCACCAAGGAAATCCTGGCAAAGGGCCGCGAGGGCCTGGTCAACGAATGCAAGGCGTCGGGCCAGCGCGGCCGCGGCGGCGCGGGCTTCGCCACCGGCCTGAAATGGTCGTTCATGCCGAAGGAGCAGGCTCCGGGGCGTCCGCACTATCTCGTGATCAATGCCGACGAGTCCGAGCCCGGCACCTGCAAAGACCGCGAGATCATGCGCCACGACCCGCATCTGCTGATCGAGGGCTGTCTGATCGCCGGTTGCGCCATGGATGCGCATACCGCCTACATCTACATCCGCGGCGAATTCATTCGCGAGCGCGAGCGGCTCGAAGCCGCGGTCGAGCAGGCGTATGCGGCCAAACTCATCGGCAAGAACAATATCCACGGCTTCGACTTCGATATCGTCGTGCATCACGGCGCCGGCGCCTACATCTGCGGCGAGGAGACGGCGCTGCTCGAAAGCCTCGAAGGCAAGAAGGGGCAGCCGCGGCTGAAACCGCCATTCCCGGCCAATATGGGCCTCTACGGCTGTCCGACCACCGTCAACAACGTCGAGACCATCGCCCAGGTGCCGGACATCATGCGCCGCGGCGCCGCCTGGTTCGCCGGCATCGGACGCAAGAACAACACCGGCACCAAGCTCTATTGCATTTCCGGTCACGTCGAGAAGCCGTGCAACGTCGAAGAAGAGATGGGCATTCCGCTGCGCGAACTGATCGAGCGGCATGCCGGCGGCGTGCGCGGCGGCTGGAACAATCTGCTGGCGGTGATCCCAGGCGGCTCGTCGATGCCGCTCGTTCCGGCCGGTCCCGATCAAGCCGACACGCTGCTGATGGATTTCGACGGCTGCCGCGAAAAGAAATCCGCGCTCGGCACGGCGGCGGTGATCGTCATGGACAAATCCACCGACATCGTTCGGGCCATGGCGCGCATTTCCTACTTCTACAAGCATGAGAGCTGCGGCCAGTGCACGCCGTGCCGCGAAGGCATGGGCTGGATGTGGCGCGTGCTCGAACGCATGGCGGTCGGTCACGCCACCAAGCGCGAAATCGACATGCTGATGGAGGTCACCACCCAGATCGAAGGCCATACCATTTGCGCCTTCGGCGACGGCGCCGCCTGGCCGGTGCAGGGGCTACTGCGCCATTTCCGGCCCGGAGATCGAAAGGCGCATCGATCAATATACCGCCAACCCGCAACCCGAGCGTGCGCGATCGCCGGTGCGCGGCGGAGTGACGATGATGAACGAAAACCGAGCATCTCGCACAGCTCAATATCGGCCGGTTCCGCTATCCGACGGACGATCCGCGCATGGCCGATTTCATGAATGCGCTCGATCTGGTCAACAGCCTCGCCGAACGCAGCGCGGGCTTTGTCTGGCGGCTGAAGGACGAGAGCAACAACGCCACCAGTTTCCGGCCGTTTCCAGATCCGCAGATGGCGGTCAATCTGTCGGTGTGGGACAGCGTCGAGGCGCTCGAGCGCTACGTGTATCAGACCGTCCATAAGCGGTTCTACGGCCGGCGCGAGGAATGGTTCGACAAGCTGGAGACGCCGCATTTCGTCATGTGGTGGATTCCGGCAGGCCATATCCCGACGCTGACCGAAGCCAAAGAGCGGCTGGAACATCTCACGGCGCATGGGTCGAGCGATTTCGCTTTCGGCTGGGAGAGCATTGCGGCGGCGCAATTATGGAAGACGGCGCGCTGCACCGCGCCCGACGGACAAGCGGCATGACCAAGCTCATCGTCGACGGCAAAGAGATCGACGTTCCGCCGGAATACACGCTGCTGCAGGCGTGCGAAGCCGGTGGCGCCGAGATCCCGCGCTTCTGCTTCCACGAGCGGCTGTCGATTGCGGGCAATTGCCGCATGTGTCTGGTCGAGCTGGTCGGCTCGCCGAAGCCGGTTGCGAGCTGCGCCTGGGGAGTGCGCGATTGCCGGCCGGGACCGAAGGGCGAGCCGCCGGAGGTCAAGACGCGCTCGCCGATGGTGCGCAAAGCGCGCGAAGGCGTGATGGAGTTCCTGCTGATCAATCACCCGCTCGACTGTCCGATCTGCGACCAGGGCGGCGAGTGCGATCTGCAGGATCAGTCGATGGCCTACGGCATCGACGTCAAGCCGCTACCGCGAGAACAAGCGCGCGGTCGAGGACAAATATCTCGGCGCGCTGGTCAAGACTTCGATGAACCGCTGCATCCAATGCACGCGCTGCGTCCGCTTTTCGGCCGAGGTCGCGGGCGTGCCGGAGCTCGGTGCCACCGGCCGCGGCGAGGACATGGAGATCACGACCTACCTCGAACAGGCGATGACATCGGAGCTGCAGGCCAACGTGGTCGATATCTGTCCGGTCGGCGCCCTCACCGCGAAGCCGTATGCGTTCGCGGCGAGGCCGTGGGAGCTTGCCAAGACGAAATCGATTGACGTGATGGACGCGCTCGGCTCGGCGATCCGCATCGATACGCGCGGCCGCGAAGTGATGCGCATCCTGCCGCGCGCGAATGACGAGATCAACGACGAGTGGATTTCCGACAAGACCCGGCACGTGGTCGACGGCCTGCGGACGCAGCGGCTCGATCAGCCCTATGTGCGCGAGCAACGGTAAGCTGCGGCCGGCGAGCTGGACCGAGGCGTTCGCCGCCATCGCCGCAAAGCTCGCACGCGCCAATCCGAAGCGCGTCGGCGCGCTGGCCGGCGACCTCGCCGCGGTCGAGGAGATTTATGCGCTGAAGGATCTGATGACGCGGCTCGGCGTCAGCAATCTCGATTGCCGGCAGGACGGCTCGGCGCTCGATCCGCGCTGGGGGCGCGCAAGCTATCTGTTCAACGCCACGATTGCCGGCATCGACGCGGCCGACGCGTTCCTCATCGTCGGCGCCAATCCGCGCAAGGAAGCCGCCGTGCTTAATGCGCGCATCCGCAAGCGCTGGCGGGCGGGCAATGTCCCGATTGGCCTGATCGGCCCGAAGGTGATCTGACGTATACCTTACGACTATCTCGGCGCCGGTCCCGAAACGCTCGCGGATGTGGCGCGGCACTCGTTCGCCGACCTGCTGCGCAAGGCCGAGCGGCCGCTGGTTATCGTCGGCGCTGCGGCATTCGCCCGCCCTGACGGCGCCGCCATCGCGGCGCTCGCCGGCAAGGCTGCCGTCGATCTCGGCGCCGTGAAGCAAGGCTGGAACGGCTATAGCGTGCTGCATAGCGCGGCGTCGCGTGTCGGCGCACTCGATCTCGGCTTTGTGCCCTGCGAGGGCGGCCTGAGCGCGCGGCAGATGGCGGCGCCCGGCGCGCTCGACGTCGTCTTTCTGCTCGGCGTCGACGAACTCGACATCGCGCCGGGGGCGTTCGCGATCTACATCGGCAGCAACGGCGATCGCGGCGCGGCGCGCGCCGATGTGATCCTGCCCGGCGCGGCCTATCCGGAAAAGTCGGCGACCTACGTCAACACCGAAGGCCGCGTGCAGATGGCGACCCGGGCCTCATTCCCGCCGGGCGATGCGCGCGAGGATTGGGCGATCCTGCGCGCGCTGTCGGACGTGCTGCACCAGCGGCTGCCTTACAATTCGCTCGCTGCGTTGCGCCAATCGCTGTTCAAGGCCTATCCGCATTTTCAGCGGCTCGGCCAGATCGTGCCCGGCGACGCAGCCGACATCGAAAAACTCGCAGCGCCCGCGGCAGGCGCGTCGGAGCGCATGCCGTTCCGCTCCAGCGTCGAGGATTTCTATTTCACCAACGCCATCGCGCGCTGCTCCGCGGTGATGGCGGAATGTTCGGCGCTGGCGCAAGGGCGCGCGGCCATGACGGCGGCTGAATAAGGACTCCGACGATGGCCGCACTCTGGTCCGATTACATCCTGCCGCTCCTGATTATGGTCGGGGAGAGCGTGCTGCTGCTCGTCATCCTGCTGATCGCGGTCGCCTACATTCTTTTGGCCGACCGCAAGATCTGGGCGGCGGTGCAGATCAGGCGCGGCCCCAACGTGGTCGGGCCGTGGGGCCTGTTTCAGTCGTTCGCCGACCTGCTCAAGTTCGTGCTGAAGGAGCCGGTGATCCCGGCCGGCGCCAACAAGGGCGTGTTCCTGTTGGCGCCCCTTGTCACCTGCACGCTGGCGCTCGCGGCCTGGGCGGTGATTCCGGTCAACGCCGGCTGGGTCATCGCCAACATCAATGTCGGCATTCTCTACATCTTCGCCATTTCCTCGCTCGGCGTGTACGGCGTGATCATGGCCGGCTGGGCGTCAAACTCGAAATATCCGTTTCTGGCGGCGCTGCGCTCCGCCGCGCAGATGGTGTCCTACGAAGTCTCGATCGGCTTCGTCATCATCACCGTGCTGCTCTGCGTCGGTTCGCTCAATCTGTCCGCCATCGTCGAGGCCCAGGATCATCCCTGGGGCCTGTTCGGCTGGTATTGGCTGCCGCTGTTCCCGATGCTGATCATCTTTTTCGTCTCGGCGCTCGCTGAGACCAATCGCCCGCCGTTCGATCTGGTCGAAGCGGAATCCGAACTGGTCGCGGGCTTCATGGTCGAGTACGGCTCGACGCCCTACATGATGTTCATGCTCGGCGAGTACGTGGCGATCACCACCATGTGCGCCATGTGCACGATCCTGTTTTTTGGCGGCTGGCTGCCGCCGTTCCCGGTCGTGCCGTTCACCTGGATCCCGGGCGTTATCTGGTTCGTGCTCAAGGCGCTGTTCGTGTTCTTCATGTTCGCCATGGTGAAGGCGTTCGTGCCGCGCTATCGCTACGACCAGCTGATGCGACTCGGCTGGAAGGTGTTCCTGCCGATCTCGCTGGCCATGGTCGCGATCGTGGCCGGCGTGCTGCAGGTCACCGGCTGGGGGCCGAAATGAACGGAGCGGGCCATGGACTATTCGTTGCCGGCCTGGCTTGGCGCGCTGGCGGGGACCATCGTGGCGGTGGCGCTTTACGTGCCGGCGATTCGCTATCTCGACCGGCTATATGCGCACCGAGCACAACCCGGCGACGGCGGAAGAGCGCGAGGCGTTCGAGGAGAAGCTGTCGATTGCGCGGCGTTTGATCTTGGGGTTCGACATCGCCATTCTCGCCACGGTCGGCTATTGGATCGGCAAGGCGATCGGCGGTGGGGGCGCACCGCCGCTCATTCGCTAGGCGGCAGACAAGGCTCGCGCACATGAAACTGGATCAGGCCGCCCGCTCGCTGTTCCTGAAGGAATTCGTGCAGGCCTTCGTGCTGTCGATGCGCTATTTCTTCAAGCCGAAGGCGACGCTCAATTATCCGTTCGAGAAGGGCTCGCTGTCGCCGCGCTTTCGCGGCGAACACGCGCTGCGCCGTTATCCGAATGGCGAAGAGCGCTGCATTGCCTGCAAGCTGTGCGAGGCGATCTGTCCGGCGCAGGCGATCACCATCGAGGCCGGCCCGCGGCGCAACGACGGTACTCGCCGCACCACGCGCTACGACATCGACATGGTCAAATGCATCTATTGCGGGCTGTGTCAGGAGGCGTGTCCGGTCGACGCTATCGTCGAAGGGCCGAACTTCGAGTTCGCCACCGAGACGCGCGAGGAGCTTTACTACGACAAGGAACGGCTGTTGGCGAACGGCGACCGCTGGGAGCGTGAGTTCGCCACGAGCATCGCGCTCGACGCGCCGTATAGGTGAGCGAGCGCGCCGATGATCATCAACGCCATATTCTTTTATCTGTTTGCCGGCGTCTGCGTCGCCTCGGCCGTCATGGTCGTGACCTCGCGCAACCCGGTGCACTCGGTGCTGTTTCTCATTCTCGCCTTCGTCAACGCGGCAGGGCTGTTCGTGCTGCTCGGCGCCGAGTTTTTGGCGATGATCCTGATCGTCGTCTATGTCGGCGCCGTCGCCGTGCTGTTCCTGTTCGTGGTGATGATGCTCGACGTCGATTTTGCCGAACTGCGCCAGGGATTTCTCAGTTATCTGCCGGTCGGCGCGCTGATCGGCGGCGTGCTGCTTGCCGAGCTCCTGCTCGTGGTCGGCGGCTGGGTCATCGCGCCGGCCGCACACCAATCGGCCGCCGCCGCGGCCAATATCAGCAACACCCAGGCGCTCGGGCTCGTGCTCTATACCAAGTATGTGTATTTCTTCGAGGCGGCCGGAATGATCCTTCTGGTCGCCATGATCGGCGCCATCGTCATGACGCTGCAGCATAAGCCGCAGGTGCGGCGGCAGAACATCGCGGCACAGGTGGCGCGCGGCCGCGCCGACGCGATCGAACTGGTCAACGTCAAGCCGGGGCAGGGGCTGTCATGACGATCGGGCTCGGTCATTATCTTTCCGTCGCCGCGATCCTGTTCACGCTCGGGATCTTCGGCATCTTTCTCAACCGCAAGAACGTCATCGTCATCCTGATGTCGATCGAGCTCATTCTGCTCGCGGTCAACATCAACCTGGTGGCGTTTTCCAGCTTCCTCGGCGACATCGTCGGGCAGGTCTACGCCCTCATCGTCCTCACCGTCGCGGCGGCGGAGGCGGCGATCGGGCTTGCCATTCTGGTCGCCTTCTTCCGCAACCGCGGCTCGATCGCGGTCGAAGACATTAATCTGATGAAGGGCTAAGCGGCATGTACGAAGCCATCGTCGCGCTGCCGCTGATCGGCGCCATCATCGCCGGCGCCATCTCGCTGTTCGGCGCCCGCAATCGCTTTCCCGGCGAAAATCCGCCGCCGCCGCATGACGACCACGCGGCAGGTCCGGTCGATGACAGCTATCCGCACGGGGCGCCATCGCCGGCCGGCCAGCATGCCGCCTTGTCCAATACCCATACTGAGGAGCATGCGAGCGAGCCGGCCGCCGCGGGCTCGCGGGCGGCGGAGCTGATTACCACGACATTTTTGATCATCTCGTGCGTGCTGTCCTGGTATGCGGCCTATGACGTCGGCTTTGCCGGTCACGAAGCGCGTATCCGGCTGTTCAGCTTCATTACTTTCGCCGATCTGCATTCCGACTGGGCGCTGCGCATCGATGCGCTGACCGCGGTGATGCTGGTCGTGGTCACGACGATTTCGTCGCTCGTCCACCTCTACTCGATCGGCTACATGGCGGACGATCCGTACCGCCCGCGCTTTTTCTGTTATCTGTCGTTCTTCACCTTCGCCATGCTGATGCTGGTGACGGCCGACAATCTGGTGCAGCTGTTCTTCGGCTGGGAGGGGGTCGGGCTGGCGAGCTACCTCCTGATCGGCTTCTGGTATTACAAGCCCGAGGCCAATGCGGCGGCGATCAAGGCCTTCGTCGTCAACCGCGTCGGCGATTTCGGTTTCTCGCTCGGCATCTTTGCCGTATTTGCGCTGACCGGCGCCGTCGATTTCGACACCATCTTTGCGCAAGCCCCCGCGCTGGCCGGCAAGAGCTTTCATTTCCTGAGCTGGAATGTCGACGCACTGACGACGGTGTGCCTGCTGTTGTTCATGGGCGCCATGGGCAAGTCGGCGCAGTTTCTGCTGCACACCTGGCTGCCGGACGCGATGGAAGGCCCGACCCCGGTGTCCGCCCTGATCCACGCCGCCACCATGGTCACCGCCGGCGTGTTCATGGTGGCGCGGCTGTCGCCGCTGTTTGCGCTGTCGCCCGGCGCTTCCGCCTTCGTCACCTTCATCGGCGCCACGACCTGCATGTTCGCCGCCACGGTCGGCCTGGTGCAGAACGATATCAAGCGCGTCGTCGCCTATTCGACCTGTTCGCAGCTCGGCTACATGTTCGTCGCCATGGGCGTCGGCGCCTATTCGGTCGGCATGTTTCACCTGTTCACCCATGCCTTCTTCAAGGCGCTGCTGTTCCTCGGCTCCGGCTCGGTCATCATCGCCATGCACCACGAGCAGGACATGCGCCGCATGGGCGGGCTGTGGCGGAAGCTGCCCTTCACTTACGCGACCATGCTGATCGGCACATTGGCGTTGACCGGCTTCCCGCTTACCGCCGGCTATTTTTCCAAGGACGCGATCATCGAGTTGGCGGACGTGAGCACAAACCCGATGGCGGCCTATGGCTTCATCATGACGCTCGGCGCCGCGGCGCTTACGGCGTTCTACTCGTGGCGGCTGATCTTCATGACCTTTCACGGCGAGCCGCACGATCGCGAACACTACGAGAACGCCCACGAGAGCCCGCTGGTGATGCTGGTGCCGCTGGCGCTGCTCGCCATCGGTTCACTGGCCGCAGGATATCCGGTGCTTGCGGTATTCACCGGGCACGGCGCCGACAGCATTCTTCCACGATGCGCTGAGGCTCGTGACCGCCGACAAGCTCTACGAGGAGACCGAGCATCTGCCGCTGTGGGTCACTTTGTCTCCCAGCGTGATGATGATTGGCGGCTTTCTGGTCGCCTGGTATTTCTATATCCGCAACCCGAATGCGCCGAAGGAATTGGCACGCCAGCAGCAGCCGCTGTACCAGTTCCTGCTCCACAAATGGTATTTTGACGAGATCTACGACGTCCTGCTCGTGCGTCCGACCCTGTGGCTCGGCCGCCTGCTTTGGAAGGGCGGCGACGGTTTCATCATTGACGGCTTCGGTCCGGACGGCGTCTCGGCGCGCGTGCTCGACGTGACGCGCAACGTGGTCCGCCTGCAGACCGGCTACCTCTACCATTACGCCTTCGCCATGCTGATCGGCGTTGCCGCCGCCATCACCTGGTTCACGTTCTACGGGGGCCACTGATGACGAGCTGGCCGATCCTTTCCGTCATCGTGTTCCTGCCGCTCGTCGGCGCGCTGTTCATCGCGTTTCTCAGCGACGACGAGGCCGGCGTGCGCAACGCCCGCTGGCTGGCGCTATGGACGACGCTCATCACCTTCATCATCTCGCTTATCCTAGTGTGGCGCTTCGATCCCTCGACGGCCGATTTTCAGTTTGTCGAAAAACGGCCGTGGCTCGGCGGCGCCATCAATTATTCGATGGGCGTCGACGGTATTTCGCTGCCGTTCGTCATCCTGACGACGGCGCTGATGCCGATCTCGATCCTGGCAAGCTGGAATGCGATCCAGCGCCGCGTGCGCGAGTACATGATCGCGTTCCTGGTGCTCGAGACGCTGATGGTCGGCACTTTCTGCGCCCTCGACCTGGTGCTGTTCTACCTGTTCTTCGAGGGCGGCCTCATTCCGATGTTCCTGATCATCGGGGTGTGGGGCGGGCCGCGCCGGGTCTATGCCAGCTTCAAGTTCTTTCTCTATACACTGCTCGGCTCGGTGCTGATGCTGCTCGCCATCATGGCGATGTATTGGGACGCCGGCACCACCGACATTCTGACGCTGTTGCATCATGCTTTTCCGCACGCGCTGCAGACCTGGGCCTTCGTCGCCTTTCTGGCCTCGTTCGCGGTCAAGCTGCCGATGTGGCCGGTCCATACTTGGCTGCCCGACGCCCATGTCGAAGCGCCCACCGCCGGATCGGTGATTCTCGCCGCGATCCTCTTGAAGATGGGCGGCTACGGCTTTCTGCGCTTCTCGCTGCCGATGTTCCCGGAGGCGACAGAGCACCTCGCGCCGCTGATCTTCGCACTGTCGGTCATCGCCATCGTCTACACGTCGCTCGTGGCGCTGGTGCAGGAGGACGTGAAGAAGCTGATCGCCTATTCGTCGGTCGCCCATATGGGTTTCGTCACCATGGGCATTTTCGCGGTGACGGCGCAGGGCATCTCCGGCGGCATTTTCCAGATGATCTCCCACGGCATCGTGTCGGCCGCGCTGTTCCTGTGCGTCGGCGTCGTCTACGACCGCATGCATACGCGCGAGATCGCCGCCTATGGTGGCCTCGTCAACCGCATGCCGATCTACGCCTTCGTCTTCATGGTCTTTGCGCTCGCCAATGTCGGGCTGCCGGGCACCTCGGGCTTCGTCGGCGAGTTCCTGACGCTGATCGGCGCCTTCCGCGTCAACACCTGGGTGGCGACGCTGGCTACGCTCGGCACCATCCTGTCGGCCTGCTACATGCTGTGGCTCTACCGCAAGGTGATCTTCGGCAAGCTCGAGAAGCCGAACTTGCAGTGGATCAAGGACATCGGCTGGCGCGAAATGGCGATCCTCGCGCCGCTGGTTATTCTCACGATCCTGATCGGCGTCTATCCGAAGCCGGTGCTCGATTTTTCGGCCGTGTCGGTGTCGCAATTGATCGACAACTACCATCACGCGCTGCACGGCGTGCAGGCGGCCGCGCTGGCGAGGTAAGAGGATGAATGCAGCACAACTCCCGGCCTTCGTGCCGCTATTGCCGGAGATCGTGCTGGCGCTCGGCGCCATGGCGCTGCTCATGCTCGGCGCTTTTCGCAGCGCTCTCTCGGTGCGGGTCGTCGATTTCTCGGCAATCGCTCTTCTGATTGTCGCCGGGGCGATCCTGCTGGTGCTGCCCGCGGGCCGGCTGGTGAGCTTCGGCGGCAGCTTCGTGGTCGACGACTTCGCCCGGTTTCTCAAAGTTCTGGCGTTGCTCGGCTCGGCCGCGGCGATCGCCATGTCGCTCGATTACGCCAAGCGCGAGCGGCAGGAGCGGTTCGAGTACTCGGTGCTGGTGCTGCTTTCGACGCTCGGCATGCTGATGCTGATTTCGGCGGCCGACCTGATCGCGCTCTATCTCGGCCTGGAGCTGATGAGCCTGCCGCTCTATGTGGTGGCGGCGAGCCATCGCGACCAGCTGCGCTCGACCGAAGCCGGCCTGAAATACTTCGTGCTGGGCGCGCTGTCGTCCGGCATGCTGCTTTACGGCGCGTCGCTGATCTACGGCTTCACCGGCACCGTGACCTTCACGGGCATCGCGCAGGCGGCGGGGCACGGCGGCATCGGCCTGATCTTTGGCCTTGTCTTTCTGTTCGCCGGCTTCTGCTTCAAGGTGTCCGCGGTGCCGTTCCACATGTGGACGCCCGACGTCTATGAGGGCGCGCCGACGCCGGTAACGGCGTTCTTCGCCGCGGCGCCCAAAGTGGCCGGCATTGCCATGTTCGTGCGCGCCGCGGTCGTGGCGTTTCCAGGGATCACGACCCAATGGCAGCAGATTCTCGTCTTCGTTTCCATTGCTTCGATGCTGCTCGGCGCCTTCGCCGCCATCGGCCAGCGCAATTTCAAGCGGCTGATGGCCTATTCGTCGATCGGCCACATGGGCTACGCCCTGATCGGGCTGGCCGCCGGCACCGCCGAAGGCGTGCAGGGCGTGCTGGTCTATATGGCGATCTACATCACCATGTCGCTCGGCGTGTTCGCCGTGATCCTGGCGATGCGGCGCTCGACCGGCATGGTGGAGTCGATCGACCAGCTTGCCGGGCTCGCGCGCACGCATCCCACCATGGCGTTCTTCCTGGCGATGCTGTTGTTCTCGATGGCCGGCGTGCCGCCGCTCGCCGGCTTCTTCGCCAAGTTCTACGTGTTCCTCGCCGCCATCAAGGCCGGGCTTTACATCCTGGCGGTGATCGGCGTACTCGCCAGCGTGGTCGGCGCCTATTACTATCTGGCCATCATCAAGATCATGTATTTCGACGAGGCGACCGAAGGCTTTTATGCGATGCCCGTCGAGCTTCGGGTGGTGCTGGCAATTTGCGGCTTGTTCAACATCCTGTTCTTCGTTTATCCGGGGCCGCTGGTCACTGCGGCGAGCGCGGCAGCCCGCTCGCTGTTTTGATGCAGCTTGACCCGGCTGCGGCTGCGGCGGGGTTCCGCCTCCAAGCGTACGACACGCTGCTCTCGACCAATACCGAAGCTTTGGCGTTGGCGCGCGGCGGCGAGCCGGGTCCACTTTGGCTGACAGCGCGGCAGCAGACCGCGGGCCGCGGCCGGCGCGGCAGCCAGTGGATTTCCGCGCCGGGAAATCTGTTTGCCACACTTCTGCTTTGCGATCCGGCGCCCCCGGAGGACGCACCGCAATTGTCGTTCGTATCGGCTCTGGCGGTCTATGATGCGATAACCGAAAGAGCTTTTACCTTGCCGGCAAAGCTTGAGCTGAAATGGCCGAATGATGTTCTCTTTGGCACCGCGAAACTTGCAGGCATCCTTATTGAGAGCGAAATGTCCGATCAGAAGCTCGCCGTCGCTATCGGCATCGGCGTGAATTGCGCCCATCATCCTGTGCACACTCCCTTTCCGGCGACCGACCTTGCTGCAGCCGGCGTGGCGATCTCAGCAACGGATTTGTTTGCCGCGCTTTCGGGCTCGTTAATGCGGCGGCTCAATCAATGGCGCGGCGGCAAAGGCTTTGCCACGATCCGCCGCGATTGGCTCAAATGCGCGATGGGAATAGGCGGCGAGATCCTGGTGCGGCTTCCAGGCCGTGAGCTGGCGGGGCGGTTCGAGTCGCTTGATGACCGTGGGCGGCTGCTGCTCCGGCTTGTCGATGGCAGTTTGCAAAGCATTACCGCCGGGGACGTATTTCCGGTTGGCGCAATGCCTCAACGAGGGCAGGCCTGATGGCGCAAGGTGAACTCGTCTTCGCGGCGCTGGGCGGCATCGGCGAGATCGGGATGAATTTCTCGATCTACGGCTTCGGCGACGAGCGCCGCCGCCAGTGGCTGATCGTCGATTGCGGCGTGTCGTTCGCCTCCGAGGAGCATCTGCCCGGCGTCGACCTCATCATGCCGGACATCCGCTATCTGCTCGAGGAACGAAAAATATCCTCGGCCTCGTGCTCACCCACGGCCATGAAGATCATCTTGGCGCGCTGATCGACCTCTGGCCGCGGCTCAACGTGCCGCTCTATGCGACGCCTTTCACTGCCGCGCTGTTCGAGGCCAAGCGGGCGGGCGAACCCGGTGCGCCGAAGATTCCCGTCAACGTCGTGCCGCTGCGCGGCAAAATCACGCTCGGACCGTTCGAGGTCGAGTTCATCAGCGTCGCGCACTCGATTCCGGAATCCAACGCGCTCGCGATCCGCACGCCGGCCGGCACCGTGCTGCATACCGGGGATTGGAAGATCGATCCGACGCCGCTCGCCGGCTCGGTGACCGACGCGGCGCGCCTCACCGCGCTGGGCGACGCCGGCGTGCTGGCGCTGATCGGCGACTCGACCAATGCGGTCCGCGACGGCCGCTCGCCGTCGGAGGCGGACGTCGCGAAGACGATAGCCGACCTGGTGCGCACCGCGCCGGCGCGCATCGCCGTGACGACGTTTGCCTCGCATGTCGATCGTATCCGCGCGGTCGCCGACGCGGCGCGCGCCGCCGAGCGCGAAATCGTCGTGGTCGGTCGCGCCATGGAACGCGTGATCGGCGTCGCGCGCGAGACCGGCTATCTCGACGGCGTGCAGGACTTTCATGATGCGCGCAGCTACGGCTATCTGCCGCCCGACAAGGTGCTGGCGCTGTGCACCGGCAGCCAGGGCGAGCCACGCGCCGCGCTTTCCCGCATCGCCGAGGGCGAGCATCCGGAAGTGACGCTGGGCGCGGCGACCGGGTGATCTTTTCGTCGCGCGCCATTCCGGGAAATGAGAAAGCCGTCGACCGGGTGATCAACGGCCTGGTCGGGCAGGGTGTCGAGGTCATTACCGACCGCACCCACCTGGTTCATGTCTCAGGCCACCCGCGCCGCGCCGAGTTGCTCGACATGATCGGCTGGGTGCGGCCGCAAATCCTGATCCCGGCGCACGGTGAGGCGCTGCATCTGTCCGAGCACGCGGCGCTCGCGCGAAAGGCCGGCGTGCCGCAGGTCCTGGTCTGCCGCAATGGCGATCTCATTCGGCTCGCGCCGAACGGCGCGGAGATCATCGACGAGATTCCGTCCGGCAGGCTCTACAAGGACGGCACGCTGCTGGTCGGCGCCGATGCGCGCACCGTGACGTCGCGCCGGCGGCTCAGCTTCGCCGGCCTCATCACCGTGGCGCTGGCGCTGAGTGACAAGGGCGTGCTGGTCGCCGATCCCGAAGTCGAACTGTTTGGGATTCCGGAGACCGATGTGGCTGGGCACTCCATGGCGGACGTGGCCCTCGAGGCGGTCGAGGAGGCATTCGAGTCATTGCCCAGGCCGCGCCGCCGCGACCCGGATTCCGTCGGCGAGGCGGTACGTCGCGCGGTGCGGGCCGCCGTCGCCGAGCGCTGGCACAAGAAGCCCATGTGCCACGTCCACGTGCTGGAGGTTTAGGCTAAATTAGCTGCGACTACGTGCCGCTCAGCATTTCCTCAACAATGCTGGGATTGCGGTCGAGCAGTGCAAGTAGCACGCGCGCCGGTCCCTCGGGTGTACGCCGGCCTTGTTCCCAGTTGCGCAGCGTGCCTGGAGAGACGCCGATCCGGCGGGAAAAGGCCGCCTGCGACAGCCCAGTGCGGCGCCTGAGCGCGCAAACATCCACCGCGTGGGGAATATGAAGCTTTAGACCCAGCACCTTATCGCCGCGCGCGTGAGCCACAGCTTCACGAAGGCCTTGGATGATTCTGTCGGCGGGTTTTTTCATGCCGTTCTCCCTCGCCAATACCGGGCGATCATGCTGGTGAGACTTCTTGAATACGGCGATCTCTGCTGCCGTAAAGTTTTCTCGTTCGCCTTTGCTCAACAGGGCGAGGAGGTAGACCGGCGCGTTTAGCCCAAAATAAGCAGCGACCGCCCGATAGCCTCCGCTTTTGCCTTTGCCACGGCCGGCAAATCGGATCTTGTGGACTCCGCCAGACCCGCGGATTTCGTCTCCCTGCAGGGGTTTCGCGGCAACCGCATCGATGATTGCTTGATGCTCGGCGTCGCTCAATCCGGCAGCCGCCACGTCGCGGAGGAATTGCGGCAATTCCGCCACAACGTGGAGGGCTGGTGGCATGGTCGATTACCTACGCCAACGGCGTAGGTACGTCAATGGCGTAAGTAGCAGAAGGCGCTGTCTGCCGCGTATCCGCGTCTTGGCTACCGCAAAGCTTGCGTGCAGGAGGGAAGGTGTAGCAGCGGTATGCCGCCGCCCTATATTGGTGACGTGATGGAGACTGGCAGCGGGCGGGTCGCATGTTGAGGTGGTTTGCGCCGCTGCTGGTCTTTGCCGCGAAGCCTGACGTGCTTGTCCGGATCTTGACGTTGGCCATAGCGGCGGGTGTTTTGGCCTTCGGGGTCTGGCTATTGTCGCACATCGCGCTGACCTTCGACGCGCTTAAAAAGCCATATATCGAAGCTGCTTATGGAATAGTTCTCGCCTGCTTCTTCATCGGGGTCGGGACGGTGACCTGGCTCCGTGTTCGCCGCATGGGCGCGCCGAGGCACGCGAGCCCATTGCTGCCCGCCGCCGAGCCACCGCCGCCATTACCGGCGGATGTCGTCGGCCGCCGCGCTGGCGCGATTGCAACGAAATGGTCGCGCGACAGCCGCCGCGCGCCACCGCACGTCGAGGCGCCGCCGATCACAGGGCCGATCCCCACGCCGCCGCCTGCGCGCGAACCCGCTGTCGACGCGCGTTGGTCGCTGTTCGTCACCGGCCCGCCTTTTAGCGGCAAGAGCGCGCTCATCGCGACGCTGGGGCAGGCAACCACCGCCAACGCTTCCGCCCGCAGCGATCTCGTGCGCCTGCTCGATGCCGGGCCGGTCGAAGGCGATCGAAACCAGTTCGCTGCTCTTGTCGCTGCCGCCGCGGCCAGTGACGGCATACTGTTCGTGATCGATCAAGACTTGCGAGCCCCTGAACTCGCCGCCATCAACGAGCTGATCGGCAGCGGCAAGCCACTTTATGTCGTGCTCAACAAGGCCGACCAGCTGACGGCGGCGGATCGTGACGCTGTACTCATGTCCATCCGCGCCAAGGTGCCGAAGCAATTTGCGCCGGCGCATGTCATTTCGGTCGCCGCCGCGCCATCGCCGGTCGAGCGCGAGATCGAGGATGCGCGCGGCGCCGTGCGCATCGAACTGCGCCGTCCGGCAAGCGACGTGCGGGCATTGATCAATCTCGTCGCCCGTGAATTCCCCGCGACGCCCGGGCGGGCGCTCAAATTCGCAGCGGCGTGAGCGGCCATGCAAGACGAAACCGTCCTGCCCGACACCATCGAAGCGCTGCGCCGGCTGTCCGGAGACTCGCGGCTGCGGCCGGCCGAGCGCGCCGCCGTCGAAAAGGAGCTGCATGAAATCGAGGATTTCACCGCCAAGCTCGAAAACGGGCGGGTCGAGATCGCGGCGTTTGGCGAGGTCGGTTCCGGCAAGAGCGCGCTCCTGAACGCGCTCGCCGGCGAGACCATCTTTGCGGTCTCGGCCGAGCACGGCTCGACCGACAAGATCGCCAAGACCGGATTTAAGAATACCCGGCTGGTGCTGGTCGATACGCCCGGCATCAACGAAGCGGCCGGCGAACTGCGCGGCAAGCTCGCCGAGGAGACGGTCCGCTACACCGATCTCGTGCTGTTCGTTGTCGATGGCGATCTCAACCGGGTCGAACTCGACGCCTTCACCCAGCTCGCCGACCTCCACAAGCCGATCGTGCTGGTGATCAACAAGGCCGATTTGCTCGGACCGGCGCAGATCAAGGAAATCACCGAGTTCGATCCTGCGCAAGGTCGGCAACCGCATCGGCCCCGACGATATCGTGCTGGCCGCCGCCGCCCCGCGCGAGAGCGAGCGCGAGATCCACAAGGCTGACGGCAGCATCGAGATCAGGCGGATTTCAGCCCAAGCCGCGGATCGAGGCGCTGGAGGCGCGGATGCTCGAAGTGCTCGACCGCGAGGGCAAGGCGATCATCGCGCTCAATGCCAGCCTGTTCGCCTCCGAAGTCAGCGACCGCATCAAGGAGCTGAAGCAGCATGTGCGCGGCAAGGAAGTCACGCGGCTCATCTATTATTTCATGCTCGGCAAGGCGCTGGTGGTCGGCGCCAATCCGGTGCCGGTGTTCGACATCCTGGCCGGCATGGCGAGTGACGCGCTGATGGTGCAGCGCATCGGCGCCATCTACGGCACCGAGTTCTCGCTCAAGAGCGCCCAGAGCATGGTGTTGGAGATTCTGCGCGCTTGGGGCCTGATGGCGGCGGCCGAATACGGGCTGCATCTCGCCGCCGATCTGTTGCGGACCGTCACCGTTGGCACGAGTACGGTCCTGACCGCCGTGCCGCAGGGCTTGGCCGCGGCGTGGAGTACCTACGTCGTCGGCAACGCCGCCAACATCTATTTCCGCGATGCCGGCTGGAGCGGCCGCTCTGCCAAGGACATTGTGCACGACATCCTGTCCGGCGCCGAGAAAGAGAAGGCGAGCATTCTCGAACCGATCAGGGACCGGCTGATGGCCAAGTTCGGCCGTACTAAGAACTGAATTCGACTGCCGGGAAGCAGCAAGGAGAACAGAGGCATGATCGGCAGGCTCAATCACGTGGCCATTGCGGTGCGCGACCTCGACAAGGCTGCGGCTGTCTACCGCGGCGTCCTCGGCGCCGAGGTATCGGCGCCGGTGCCGCAGCCGGAACATGGGGTGACCACGGTGTTTGTCACGCTGCCCAACACCAAGATCGAGCTCCTGGCGCCGCTCGGGGACGGCTCGCCGATCGCCAAGTTCCTGGAGCGGAATCCGGACGGCGGCATGCATCACCTCTGTTACGAGGTCGATGATATTCGCGCCGCGCGCGACGCACTCCGCGCCGCGGGGATGCGGGTGCTGGGTGACGGCGAGCCCAAGGCCGGCGCGCACGGCAAGCCGGTGCTGTTCCTGCATCCCAAGGATTTTTCCGGGACCCTGGTGGAACTGGAGCAAGGTTGAGAGGTGCGATGTCTACCACCACCGCCGTAGCGGCGTTTTTCCTGATCTGGTGGGTGACGCTGTTCGCCGTTTTGCCGTGGGGCGTGCGGAGCCAGCAGGAGGGCAACAAAGTAGTGCCAGGAACCGATCCCGGTGCCCCGATTGTCCCCCGGATCGGCCGCAAGCTGATGTGGACGACGCTCGTCACCTGCGCCATTTTTGGCGTCTTCTACGTGGTCGTCACCAACCATCTCGTAAAATTGGACGATTTGCTAACCCCGTTGGGACTGCATTTTAACGAAAGATATTGATATATTTCAATAGTCTATGGTTCAATTTTGACTGCTCGCCTTAGCGCCAGTAGCAAAGAAAAAAGGCAGGGCCAGGGCCCTGCCTTAACATTCCAGTCTGGGCCTTCATCCGCACCGCTTTGAGATTTTGTTTCGGTGGGGTGGCGGCGTTGGGTTCGCGCTCTGAAGGCCATCCTCCCAAGACTTGGACCGCTATCCCAAGAAACCGCACTCAAGCGCGACACTGGGATAGCGGAGATATTCGTAATCGAGTTTTGCACCCTTGTCATCACCTTGGCAGTGTCCCAAACAAAAAAATCCGGCGGCGCTCTCGCGCTGTTCCAAATTTGGAACACAGCTGGCTTGTGTTTGCCGCGCCGTTGCGGCTTGACTGCCGGAACGAGAGCGATTCCCCAAGGTCGATCATCCTCCATGCGCCTGTCCCGCTTCTTCCTGCCGAGCCTGCGTGAAACGCCCAAGGAGGCCGAGATCGCATCGCATCGGCTGATGTTGCGCGCCGGCATGATCCGCCAGGAGGCGGCCGGCATCTATGCCTGGCTGCCGCTCGGTTTCCGCGTCCTCAAGAAGATCGAGCAGATCGTGCGCGAGGAGCAGGATCGCGCCGGCGCGATCGAGCTTTTGATGCCGACCCTGCAGCTCGCCGATCTATGGCGCGAAAGCGGTCGATACGATGCCTACGGGCCGGAAATGCTGCGGATCAAGGATCGCCACGAGCGCGAGCTGCTCTATGGTCCGACCAATGAGGATATGATCACGGAAATCTTCCGCGCCGCGATCCGGTCCTATCGCGACCTGCCGAAGAACCTCTATCACATCCAATGGAAGTTCCGCGACGAGCAGCGGCCGCGCTTCGGCGTGATGCGCGGACGCGAGTTCCTGATGAAGGACGCCTACTCGTTCGATGTCGACGAGGCGGCGGCGCGGCTGTCCTACAACAAGATGTTCGTCGCCTATCTGCGCACTTTCGCCCGCATGGGGCTCAAGGCGATCCCGATGCGGGCCGAGACCGGACCGATCGGCGGCGATCTCTCGCATGAATTCCTGATCCTGGCGGAGACCGGCGAATCCGGCGTGTTCTGCAATAAGGACGTCCTCGAACTGCCGATCCCCGGCGCCGACGTCGACTACGAGGGCGACCTGTCGTCTATCATCCGGCAATGGACCAGCCTCTACGCCGCGACCCAGGATGTGCACGAAGAGGCCCGCTTCGAACGCGAAGTGCCGCCGGACAAGCGGCTGCATACCCGCGGCATCGAGGTCGGACAGATCTTCTATTTCGGCACCAAGTATTCGGTGCCGATGAAAGCGGTAGTTTCAGGCCCCGACGGAGTGGAGCGGCCGATCCATGGCGGTTCCTATGGCGTCGGCGTCTCGCGGCTCGCCGGCGCGATCATCGAAGCCTTCCATGACGATGCCGGGATCAAGTGGCCGGAGCCGGTCGCTCCGTTCCGGGTCATCATCCTCAATCTCAAGCAGGGCGGAGCCGACACCGACCCTGCCTGCGAGGGACTTTACGCCGCGCTATCAGCCAAAGGCATCGACACCCTGTACCACGACCTCGACGAACGGCCGGGGGCGAAATTCGCCACCGCGGATCTCATCGGCATTCCCTGGCAAATCCTGGTCGGGCCGCGGGGACTCGCCGAGGGCAAGGTCGAACTCAAGCGGCGGGCCGACGGGAGGCGCGAAACCATCACGCCGGCCGAAGCTCTGGCCCGGTTCGGCGCATGAAGCTGTGCGCTGCGGCGATGCGAGCCGGCGATTCCTGGCTTGAAAGCGCCAGAATCGTGTGAAACTCCGGCAATTCGCGGGGACTATAGCCGAATGTCCGAGCCAACCGGCACGCACGCCTTTGCGCCATTTGAGTGGATGCTGTCGCTGCGCTATCTGCGGGCGCGGCGCAAGGAAGGATTTATCTCGGTCATCGCCGGCTTTTCCTTCCTCGGCATCATGCTGGGTGTTGCCACCCTGATCATCGTCATGGCGGTGATGAATGGCTTCCGTCAGGAATTGCTGGTAAAAATTCTCGGCCTCAACGGTCACCTGTTGATCCAGCCACTGGAGCGTCCGCTGACCGACTGGGCAGCAGTGGCGGATCGCGTCGCCAAGGTGCCGGGCGTGCGGCTTGCAGCCCCGATCGTCGAAGGCCAGGCGCTGGCCTCGTCGCCGTTCAACGCCTCCGGCGTGCTGGTGCGCGGTATCCGCGCTGCCGATCTCGCCAAGCTCGGTTCGATCGCCAACAACATCAAGCAAGGTACGCTCGCGGGCTTCGACCAGGGGCAGGGGCTCGCGATCGGCAGCCGGCTCGCCGAACAGCTATCGCTGCGCGCCGGCGATAACATCACGCTGGTCGCTCCGCGCGGCGCAGTGACGCCGATGGGGACGACGCCGCGGATCAAGACCTACAAGGTCGCCGCGGTCTTCACGATCGGCATGTCGGAATATGACGCCGCCTTCGTCTTCATGCCGCTGCCGGAGGCGCAGGCCTATTTCAACCGCAACGGCGATGTCACCGCGATCGAGGTTTATACCGACAACCCGGATCGCGTCGACGAATACCGCAAGCTGATCGGCGATGCGGCGAAGCGACCGATCTATATGATCGATTGGCGGCAGCGTAACGCCACCTTCTTCAATGCGCTTCAGGTCGAGCGCAACGTGATGTTCCTGATCCTGACGCTGATCGTGCTGGTCGCGGCGCTCAACATCGTGTCCGGTCTGATCATGCTGGTGAAGGACAAGGGCAGCGACATCGCCATCCTGCGCACGATGGGCGCGAGCCAAGGCTCGATCATGCGCATTTTCCTCATTACCGGATCGTCGATCGGCGTCGTCGGCACCTTGGCGGGCTTCCTGCTCGGCACTGTGGTCTGTCTCAACATCGATGCGATCCGGCGCTTCCTGGCGTGGCTCACCCACACCGACCTGTTCAACCCGGAGCTCTACTTTCTGTCCAAGTTGCCGGCGGACATGAATTTCCGCGAAACCACGGCCGTCGTTGTCATGGCGCTTGGATTGTCGTTGTTGGCGACGCTTTATCCGTCCTGGCGCGCGGCACGGCTCGATCCGGTCGAAGCGCTTCGCTACGAGTGATCAGGCGCGATGGACGAGAAAACCGCGATCACCGAGAGCCCGGCGCCGGCGGCGCCCGATGCGGAGCGTCGTCCGTTCGTCTTTTTGCACGGCATCAGCCGGAAATTTCACCAGGGCGATTCCACGCTCGATGTCCTGCGCGGCGCCGAGCTCGCGGTGTGGCCCGGCCAGTCGGTGGCGCTGGTCGCGCCCTCAGGTGCCGGAAAGTCGACGCTTTTGCATATCGCCGGGCTGCTCGAACACGCCGATTCCGGCGAAGTCTACATCGATAGCGTCGCGACCTCGCATCTGAGCGACATCGAGCGCACCCGCATCCGGCGCAGCGATATCGGCTTCGTCTATCAGTTCCATCATCTGCTGCCGGAATTCTCCGCGCTGGAGAACGTGATGCTGCCGCAGATGATCCGCGGCCTGTCGCGCAAGGAGGCGAGTGCGCGCGCCACCGAACTGCTGACCTATCTGGGCCTGAAGGAGCGCCTCACCCACCGGCCGGCCGAACTGTCCGGCGGCGAGCAGCAACGCGTCGCGATCGCGCGCGCGGTCGCCAACGCGCCGCGACTGTTGCTGGCCGACGAGCCCACCGGCAACCTCGACGCCCATACCGCCGATCATGTGTTCGCGCGCGCTCACGCAATTGGTTCGCGCCTCAGGCCTCGCCGCCGTGATCGCGACCCACAATCTCGACCTCGCCGCGCAGATGGATCGGCGCGTCACCATCCGCGACGGCCTGGTGGTCGAACTCAGCTGACACGCGCGGTCGCAGCCGCGACCAGACACCCAGCTATCAGTCGTACCGATGATAGCGATGATGCCTGCGGGAGGACCCGAGCCGCCGTTGCCGCCGGTATATTGCGTGTTGCGATTGCAAAACCCGCCATTGCCGCTGAGCGCCGCCAGGCACTGTTCGTAGGTCGAGAAGCCGCAATTCTGGGCGCCGCCCGTCCTTGCCGCCGTATTGGGCGCACCACGGATAGTTTTGCGCGCTAGCGCCGCCGGTGAACGCCGCCGTCGCGAATAGAATTCCGACTGCGATCAGTGAAGCTCTCATCATCGTGCTCCTGCCTTCAGATGGGTTAAAAGTCCGCTCAGTAGCCCTCATGGTGCCGATAGTGCCGCCGACGTTTTGCGATAATGCCGCGCTGGCGCGGCGCGCCGATCAGCAGGCGGAACGTATTGCGTGTTACGATCGCAGGAGCCGCCGATGCCGCTCACCGTGGCCAGACACTGCTCACGCGTCGTGAATCCGCAATTGGTACCGCCGTCGCCGATGGAGCTGCCGTAATTGGCACACCAGGGATAGTTCTGGGCCTCGGCGTGCGTGCCGAAAGCCGCCATAGCGCGAAATGCCAATCGTCGCAAGCCAAACCTTCATGGCGGACCCCGCTGGCGTCTATGGTCTCGCGCCGTTAACACCGCGGTAGGTGCAATAGTCCACTGGCGGGGCTTGCTGCTCCACACAGTGCCGTGAGCGGAGAAAGCCCGTCTATCGGCCTCGGTTCATTCCGAGCCGACCCGATTGCCAAATTCCCCGCCGAGGGCGGCTTGACAAACTAGAACAAAACAAGAACAATGCTTCATCCGTTCTGGACAGGGGAGCCGATCATGTTACGCACCGTGCTTGAGGAGGCGCTCGCGCTGGCCTCCATCACCTTGTTTCTGGCGACCATAGCGGTCTGGGCGCAGGTACTGGGCGTCGTCTGAGGTGGCCGGGTGGAGCCGGCAGCGGTCAGTCGGATTGTGGATAAGATCCTGTGCGCGGTAAGCCGGGCCGAGGTCGCCGTGATGGACTCCCGCGCTCACGATCCGCCATGCTGGCCGGCATGAGAATCGCCATATCTCCATCACCGGCGATTCGCCCGTAACCGGCATCACCGACAACCCATGGCCAGCGCGACCGAGCCTCGTTTCGTCCATCTGCACGTCCACTCGTCCTATTCGTTGCTTGAGGGCGCGCTGACCATTGCGCGGCTTGCGGAGTTGCGAAAAAGGACCGGCAGCCGGCGCTGGCGCTGACCGACACCGACAACATGTTCGGCGCGCTGGAGTTTTCCGAGAAACTGGCGGGGTACGGCATCCAGCCGATCGTTGGCTGCACGCTTGGGATTGATTTCGGCGATCAGGAGAAGCGCGGCGGCCAAGCCGGAGGGGCAAGTCCGCCGGGCGAGAGTTTCGCGCGCATCGTGCTGCTTGCCGCGCGGCAGGAGGGCTACCGCAGCCTGATGCGGCTCTGTTCGCGGGCTTATCTTGAAACCGAGCCGCAGCAGCGGCCGCATATCCGGCTCGATTGGCTCAACGGTGAGGCGGACGGCCTGATCGCACTGTCGGGCGGCCCGGCCGGCCCGCTCGACGCGGCATTGGCCGGCGGACAGGACGCGCTCGCGCAGTCGCGCGTCCGAGACGCTGCAGCGGCTGTTCGGCGACCGGCTTTATGTGGAATTGCAGCGCCACAACACGCCGGGCGAGCGCGCCGCCGAGTCGGCCCTGATCGAACTCGCTTACGCGCGCGGCATTCCGCTAGTTGCCACCAACGAGCCGTTCTTCGCTACGCGCGAGGATTACGAGGCCCATGACGCGTTGCTGTGCATCGCCGAAGGCCGGCTCGTCGCCGATTCAGAGCGGCGGCAACTGACGCCGGAGCATCGCTTCAAGAGCCGCGCCGAAATGGCGGCCCTGTTCGCCGACCTGCCCGAAGCGCTCGCCACAACCGTCGAGATTGCCGAACGCTGCGCCTTCCGGCCGCGCACTCAGGCGCCGATTCTGCCGCGATTTTCCGGCGGCCGCCGCGACGATGAAACCACCGGCCCCGATGAGCCCGAAGCGCTCCGTCAGGCCGCCCGCGCCGGGCTTGCCGCGCGGCTGGCGAAGCACGGCGCCGCGCACGGCTTTACCGCCGACGATTATGGCGAGCGCCTCGATTACGAGCTCGGCGTCATCGTCAAGATGAAATATGCCGGCTACTTTTTGATCGTCGCCGATTTCATTCAATGGGCGAAGGCGCAGGGAATTCCCGTCGGACCGGGCCGCGGCTGCGGCGCCGGATCGCTGGTCGCCTATGCGCTGACCATCACCGATCTCGATCCGATCCGCTTCGGTCTCATCTTCGAGCGCTTCCTCAATCCCGAGCGCATTTCGATGCCGGATTTCGACGTCGATTTCTGCCAGGAGCGGCGCGACGAGGTTGTCCGCTACGTGCAGGAGCGATACGGCCGCGAATGCGTCGCCCAAATCATCACCTTCGGCACCCTGCAGGCGCGCGGCGTGCTGCGCGACGTCGGCCGGGTACTGCAGATGCCGTACGGACAGGTCGACCGGCTCTGCAAATTGGTGCCGCAGAATCCGGCGAACCCGATCTCGCTGAAACGAGCGATCGACGACGAGCCGCGGCTGCAAGCCGAGCGCGATCGCGACCCGCTGATCGCGCGCGCCTTCGACATCGCCCAAAAGCTTGAGGGCCTGCACCGCCACGCATCTACCCATGCGGCCGGCGTCGTCATCGGCGACCGGCCGCTGAGCGAACTGGTCCCGCTCTACCGCGATCCGAAATCGCTGATGCCGGTGACCCAATTCAACATGAAATGGGTCGAGCCCGCAGGTCTCGTGAAGTTCGACTTTCTCGGGCTCACCACGCTCACCATTCTCGACCGCGCGGTGAAACTGGTGCGGCGGCGCGGCATTGATCTCGATCTTGCCAAGGTGCCGCTCGACGACGCCAAATCCTACGAGATGCTGGCGCGCGGCGAAACGGTCGGCGTGTTCCAGGTGGAAAGTGCGGGCATGCGGCGGGCGCTGATCGACATGCGGCCGGACCGCTTCGAGGACTTGATCGTGCTGGTCGCGCTCTACCGGCCGGGGCCGATGGCCAATATCCCGACCTATTGCGCGCGGAAACTCGGCCATGAGCCGACCGATTATCTGCACCCGAAACTGCAGCCGATTTTGCAGGCGACCTACGGCATCATCACCTATCAGGAACAGGTGCAGCAGATCGCGCGCGATCTCGCCGGCTACAGTCTCGGCAAGGCCGACATCCTGCGCCGCGCCATGGGCAAAAAAGACAAGAAGGAGATGGCGTCGCAGCGCGATTCGTTCATTTCCGGCGCCGTCGAGCGCGGCATCGGGCAAAGCGACGCCGAAACCATCTTTGAAGCGTGCGCGAAGTTTGCCGAATACGGCTTCAACAAATCGCACTCGGCGCCGTATGCGCTGCTGACCTACCACACCGCCTATATGAAGGCGAATTATCCGGTCGAGTTCCTGGCCGCCTCGATGACGCTCGCCATGGGCAACACCGACAAGCTCGCCGAATTCCGCGCCGAGGCGGAACGGCTCGGCATCAAGGTCGAGCCGCCCTCGATCAACCGCTCCGGCGTCGAATTCGACGTCGAGGGCAATATCATCTACTACGCGTTGGCGGCGCTACGCGGCGTCGGCCGCCAGGCGGTCGAAACGATCGTCGCGGCGCGCGGCGAGCGCCCGTTCGCCGACCTCGCCGATTTCGCCGGTCGGGTCAATCCGCGGGCGCTCAACAAGCGGGTGCTTGAGAGCCTTGCAGCCGCGGGCGCATTCGATGGTTTCGAGCGCAATCGCGCCCGTGTGTTCGCCGCGATCGATACTGTGCTGGCGACCGCGCAAAGGACTCAGGACAACGCCGTGCGCGGCCAATCCGAACTGTTCGCCGGACCGGCGGCGCCCGAACCGGTGCTGCTGCCCGCGCTCGAAGCCTGGCTTCCGGCCGAACGCCTGCAGCGCGAATACGAGGCGGTCGGTTTCTTTCCTCTCCGGCCATCCGCTTGACGACTACGCGGCCGCGCTGAAGCGGCTGCGCGTGCAGTCATGGGCCGAGTTTTCCCGCGCCGTGAAGGCCGGCGCAGGCGCAGGGCGCGTCGCCGGCACGGTGGTAACGCGGACCGAACGGCGCACCCGTAACGGCACCAAGATGGGCATTATCGGGCTGTCGGATCCGAGCGGGCATTACGAGGCGGTGCTGTTCGCGGAGGGCTTGGCGCAATATCGCGACCTGCTGGAGCCGGGCACTGCGGTGCTGCTGTTCCTCACCGCCGAAGTGCAGGCCGAGGAGGTGCGCGCGCGCATTCAGTCGGTCGAGCCGCTGGATCAGGCGGCGGCCAAGATGCAGATGGGCTTGCGGGTATTTCTGCGCAACGAAGAGCCGCTGCCGGGCGTGGCGCGGCGGCTCGAACCGGCCCGCAACAGCGCTGTCCGCAACGGCACCGAAACCGCCGATGGCGAAGTCAGCATGGTGCTGCTGCTGAGAACGGCAGCGAGGTCGAGGTCAAGCTGCCCGGACGCTTCAAGGTATCGCCGCAGATCGCAGGCGCCATCAAGGCTGTGACCGGCGTGGTGACCGTTGAGGCGCTGTAAGCGCACGGCGGTCGCCATGAGGTGTGCAGTCCGATAGAAGGGTGCCGGCATGATACCGCACCCCGCTCACCGTCCGCTTCGTATCGTCATCATCGGCGCCGGCATCGGCGGCCTCGCCGCGGCCGTAGCGCTGCGGCAGCGCGGCTTCGACGTCGCGATCTACGAGCGTGTCACCAAACTCGAAGAAGTCGGCGCCGGGCTGCAGATCGGGCCGAACGGCGTCAAGGTGTTGCGGGCGCTCGGGCTGGAAGACGAATTGATGCGCAACGCCTTCGAGCCGCTCAGCATCATGTCGATTACTTTCGACGAGGGGCGCTTGCGCTTTCGCGAGCCGCTCAAGGCGGTCGCGCGCGAAAAATACGGCGCGCCCTATATGACGGCGCACCGCGCCGACCTGCATAACCTGCTGCGCCGCGCCACAGGCGACGCGCCGCTCCACCTCGGCGCCCATTGCGTCGGCGCCGAGACGGTTGGACCAACCGCCGTGGCGCGTTTTGCCGACGGCAGCGAAATCGGAGCCGACGTGGTGGTGGCCGCCGACGGCATTCGCTCGGCCATCCGCGCGCAGCATTTCGGCGCCGACGCGCCGCGCTTTACCGAAATGATGGCGTGGCGCGCCATCGTGCCGATGGACTGCGTGCCGGCGCGGGTCGGACCGGGCGGCAGCGTCGCACTCGATCGCGGTGAGTATTTCGGCTGGATCGGGCCGGACGGCCACGTCATCTGCTATCCGATCGGCGTCAAAGGCGACCGTCTCAACATCTTCGGCGGCCATTACACCAAAGAATGGGTCGAGGAATCCTGGTCGGTACCGTCGAGCCGCGAGGAACTGATCGCGGCCAAGGCCGGCTGGAACGAGGCGTTGCTTGGCATGTTCCGGCACGTCGAGCAGGTGTTCAAATGGGGCATCTACGATCGCGATCCGCTGCAGCAATGGTCGCGCGGCCGGGTGACGCTGCTCGGCGACGCCGCGCATCCCACCATGCCGACCTTGGCGCAGGGCGCCAACATGGCGATCGAGGACGGCTACGTGCTGGCGCGCAATCTCGTACGGCATGGCGAGGATATCGAGGCTGCGCTCAACGCCTATACGGCCGAACGCAAGCCGCGCACCGACTGGGTGACGCTGAAGTCGCGCGAGCAGTTCGCCAATAACCGCAAAATTCCGCCGCCGCCATTCGTCGATCGCGGCTGGCTGTTCGTCAACGATGTGGTGCGCGAGGAACGCGCGCAGGCTCCGGCCTGAACGACTTAAATTTTCATCCCAGCGGTCTTCATCACCGCGGACCAGCGCGTGATCTCGCTTTTGACAAAAGCGCCGAACTGGTCCGGCCCCAAGTTTTCCGGAACGAAGCCCTGCTTGTGCAAAAGCTCGACGGCTTCCGGCGCGTGCATGCCTTTCCGGGCGGCCGCTGCAATCTTGTCGATGATTGGCTGCGGCGTGCCTGCCGGCGCCATCAGTCCGAACCAGAGCGGCGTGTTGAAATCGGCTACGCCGGCCTCCGCCATGGTCGGTACGTTCGGCAACAGGTCGGACCGCTTATCGGCGGCGATGGCGAGTGCCCGCACTTGCCCGGCCGCGATCTGACCGAGCACCGAAGACGCGATGGCGAAATTCATCGCCACCCGCCCGGCCATCAGATCGATGATGACCTGCGGGCTGCCGGGGTAGGTCACCGGAACCAGTTTGACGCCGGTGCGCTGGGCATAGAGTTGCCCGCACAGGTCGGGCAGGCTGCCAGGCCCTACGGTGCCGAACAGCACCTGCCCGGGCTTGGACTTTGCGAGCTTGGTGAAGTCGGCGACGCTGTGCACGTCGAGCTTGGGATCGACCACCATAACGATAGCGCCGGTCGCAAGCAGCGCCACCGGAGCGAAATCCTTGACCGTGTCGAAGGGTTCGGCCGGATGCGCGACTTTGTTGGTGACCGTCGACAGCGGGCACAGAAACAGCGTGTAGCCGTCCTTGGCGGCGTGCGCGACATAAGCACCGGCGATGCTGCCGGCGGCGCCGGGCTTGTTGTCCACCACCACGTCGCGGCCGAGGATAGCGCCTGCTTGCTTGGCAAAAATACGCCCGGTGATGTCCGACGAGGAGCCGGGCGTGAATCCCACGACGAGATGAATCGAACGCGATGGGAAAGTGTCCGCCGCGAGCGCGATCTTCGGCGCCGCCAGAGTTGCAAGGCTCAGAAGCGACATTGTTCGGCGGTTGATTTCAGTCATCTTTTCTCCAGGTTTTTTGTGGGCGGCCTGCGCGCGGAATTAAAGTACGATCGCCACCGCTCAGCTCGCCTTGATGTCGGCGAACTTGATCACCTTGGCCCATTTTTCGACCTCGGCGGCGATAAACTGGTTGAGCTCGGCCGTGGTCATCGGCGCCGGCTCGGCGCCGAGATTTTTGAACTTCGGCTTCATCGCCGGGTCGTTAAGGACGGCGTTGATCTCTGTGTGCAGCTTGTCGGCGATCGCCGCCGGCGTGCCCTTCGGCGCCGCGATGCCGTGCCAGATGTCAGCCTCGTAGCCCGGAACAAATTGCCCAATCGGGGGCACGCCCGGCAATGCATCCGAAGGCTTGGCGCTGCTCACGCCGAGCGCACGCACCTTGCCGCTGCGGATGAAGCCGATGATCAGGGGCACCGGCAGAAACGCCAGCTGCACCTGACCGCTCAGCATGTCGGGCATGAAGTTGGAATGGTAAGGCACGTGTACAAGCTTCGTGCCGACCATCATGTTGAACAGCTCTGCCGCCATGTTGGGCGCGGTGCCGTAGCCGTACGAGGCGTAGTTGAGCTTGCCCGGATTGGCTTTGGCGTAGGCAATGAACTCCGGCATGGTCTTGGCCGGCACCGACAGATTCACCACCAGCACATTGGCCGATGTGATGGTGCGGGCGATCGGCAGCAGGTCGCGGGTAAAGACGAGGCCGGGATTCTTGTCCTTGTAGAGCGTCTGGTTGACCGCATTGGTGACGGTCATCGCCAGCAGCGTGTAGCCGTCCGGCGGCGCGTGGGCGACCACGTCGGCGGCGAGATTGCTGCCGGCGCCGGGGCGGTTTTCGACAAAGAACTGATTGTGGAGCCGCTCCGATAGCGTTTGTGCGATCAGCCGTCCGACGATGTCGGTCGCGGCGCCCGGCGGAAAGCCGACGACGATGCGCACTGGCCGCGACGGATACGTGTCCGCAAAGGCGAGCCGAGTCGCGGCGGGTAGTGCGGCGGCACCTGCGGCAAGATTAAGAAACTGTCGGCGAGCAAGTCTCATGGCGTTTCTCCGATTGGATTGGCCGGCCGGATGATTATTTTTCGGCCTTGATATTGGCGAACTTTACCACCTTGCCCCATTTGGTGATTTCGGCGGCAATAAAGCTGCGAAACTCCGCGGGCGTCCCAGTCATCACCTCCGCGCCGAATTCCGCGAGCCGGGCTTTCAGCTTGGGCTCTGCGAGCACCGTGTTGACCGTATGATTAAGCTTGTCGACGATGGCTTTGGGCGTGTGCGCCGGCGCACCGATCCCGGCCCATGACACGGCGTCGTAGCCGGACAGCGTTTCGGCGACGGCCGGCACGTCGGGCAGCACGCCCATGCGATTGGCGCTGGTGACCGCCAGCGCGCGCAGCGTGCCGGCCTTGATGGCCGACATCACCGAGCCTGGGGTCGAGAACACAACCTGCACCTGCCCGCCAAGGAGATCGGTGATGGCCGGCGCCTCGCCGCGATATGGCACGTGCGCCATTTTAAGTCCCGCCATCATGTTGAACAATTCGCCGGCGACGTGACCGGTCGAGCCGACGCCGCCGGAGCCCATGTTGATCTTGCCGGGGTTGCTCTTGGCGTAGCTGATGAACTGTGCCAGCGTTTTTGCGGCAAACGCCGGATTGACAACCATGATCAGCGGGGCGCGCTCGATGCTGGCGACCGGCTCGATGTCGCGTGCAAAGCTGAAATCAAGGTTGTGATAAAGCGTGGCGTTGATCGCCCCCGGGGAGCCCGCAAGCAAGAGCGTGTAGCCGTCCGGGGTCGCGTGCACGACGATCCCGGTGCCCAGATTGGTGCCGGCGCCGCCGCGGTTTTCGATCACGATCTGCTGGCCCAAGAGCAGTGACATGGCGTTGGCGACCAGCCGCGCGACGATGTCGAATGTACCGGCCGGCGGAACCGGCACCACGAGATGGACCGGCTTGGTCGGATAGGTGTCCGCCCAGGCAAGCCGGGGCATCATTGGCGCAGCTGCGGCCGTGGCGGCAATCTGCATGAACCGCCTGCGCGGAAAACTCATGGTGCATCTCCTCCCGTTATCACTCTGACGTGTTCGCCGCTCATTCCATCTTGATGTTGGCAAACTTCAGCACCTTTGCCCATTTTTCAGTCTCTGCGGCGATGAATTTCGTGAACAAGGCGGACGACATTGGATGCGGAATGCCGCCGAGGCCTTCGAGTCTCGCTTTAATCTTCGGATCGGCCAAGGCCGCATTCACCGTCTTGTTGAGAAGCGCAACGATCTCCGCCGGCGTGCCGTTCGGTGCGGCCAGGCCGTCGGTGGCGATGGCTTCATAGCCCGGGACAAACTCGGCCACCGTCGGAACGTCGGGTAATGCCGGGCTGCGCGTGGTGCTGGTCACCGCAAGCGCGCGCAATTTGCCGGCGCGAATATAGCCGAGAGACAGCGGGATCGGGCTGAACGTGACCTGAACCTGTCCGGCCATCAGGTCATTGACCGCCAGCGCCGCGCCCCGATAGGGCACGTGTACCATTTTCACGCCGGTCATGAAATTGAACAGCTCGCCGGCAACGTGCTGCGAAGATCCAATACCGCCGCTGGCAAAGTTGATCTTGCCGGGATTGGCCTTGGCATAAGCGATGAACTCCGGAACGGTCTTCGCCGCGAAAGCCGGATTCACTTCCATCACCAGCGGCAGCAGGTCGATGCTCGCAATCGGCGTGATGTCGCGGATGAAATTGTAGTTAAGCTTCTTATAGAGCGTTGCGTTGATCTCGTCCGCCGAGGTGGTCCAGAGCAGCGTGTAGCCATCGGGCGCGGCATGAGCGACGGTCTCGGTCGCAATCGTGGTCCCGGCACCGGGCCGGTTTTCGATGACGAAAGGCTGGCCGAGCCGTTCGGACAGAAATTGGCCGAGAAGGCGCGCGACGATGTCGGCCGGCCCGCCGGGCGCAAAGCCGATGACGAGCTTCATCGGGCGGTTCGGATAATCGGCTGCCTGGACCCGGGTGGAAAAAGCCGCGACGGTCGTCGCGGCGGCCAGAGCCGGCAATAGGTCCCGGCGAGAAAATCTCAAAGGAAATCGCATCGTTGCACCGATCGCACCGCGTTTCTTTGACGCCAGGCTGGTCACTCGACTTTGATGTTGGCGAATTTGATGACCTTGGCCCATTTGGCGACTTCGCCTGCGGTGAATTGGCCGAACGCAGCGGCCGAGCCGGGAAGCGCTGTGCCGCCGAGATTGGCGATCTTCGTTTTCATCGCCGCGTCCGCCAACCCAAGCTGGATTTGTTGGTTGAGCCGTTCGACGATCTCAGCCGGCGTCTTCTTCGGCGCGACGAGGCCAATCCATTGGCTCGCCTCGAAGCCGGGTACGAAGGTGCTCACGGTCGGAACATCGGGCAGCAGGGCCGCGCGCGCCGTGCTCGTCACCGCCAGAGGGCGCAGGCCGCCCGACCTGATCTGCTCGATCGTCAACAGCACCGTCCCCACCACGCCCTGGACTTGCCCGCTGATCGCATCGGTGATGGCCTGAGGGCCCCCCCGATAGGCGACAAAGACAATGTCGGTACCGCTCATCATATTGAACAGTTCGCCGGCGACATGCTGCGGCGAGCCGACGGGGGGCGTGCCGATGTTGAGTTTGCCGGGATGCGCCTTGGCGTAGGCGATCAGTTCCGGAAGTGTTTTTGCCTGAAACGCGGCGCTTACAGTCATCACCATCGGAAAGCCGACGAGGCCGGCGACGGGCGCGAAATCGCGCAGAAAGTTGAATTTCAGATGATGGGAGAGGGAGGTGTTGATGCTGTCCGAGGCGCTGACCAGGAGCAGCGTGTAGCCATCCGGCGCCGCGCCGGCGACCGCTTCGGCGGCGATGCTGCCGCTGGCGCCGTTACGATTGTCGACAAAGAAGGTTTGGCCGAGCCGCCGCGACAGCCAGTCCGCGGCCAGCCGCGCGATCACATCGGGGGCGCTGCCGGGCACAGCGCCGACAATGACGCGCACCGGGCGCAACGGAAAATCGAGCGCTTGGGCGCGTCCGCCCAACACCGGCAAGGCGGTACCGGCTGCGGCGAGACGCAAAAACGTTCTGCGGGGGAGGTGCACGAGACGCTCCATCGCGCTCGGTGGCGCGGGTTCAATCGAGCTTGATATTGGCGAAGGCGACCACTTTGGCCCATTTCTCGGTGTCGGCGGCGATCAGCTTCTGAAAATCGCTGCGCGAGGAGGCAAACGCCGGCGCGCCGAGAGCGTCGAGCCGCGCCTTGAAGGCGGGATCCGCCAGCGCCGTGTTGATCACGCCGTGCAGTTTGTCGAGGATATCGTCGGGCGTGTGCGCGGGCGCGCCGAGCCCCTGCCAGCCGCTTGCTTCGTAGCCCGGCACGGTGGCGGCGATCGGCGGTACGCCGGGCAGCGAGTCATAAGGCGCCGCAGTGGTCACGCCAAGCGCGCGCAGCTTGCCGGACTTGATATAGCCGATCGACGACGTCACCAGATCGAACATCACCTGAAGGCGGCCGCTGATGAGATCGGGCACGGCCGGCCCGGTGCCATGGTAGTGGATCGGTACCATTTTCACGCCGGTCATCATTTCGAACAGCAAGCCGTACATGTGCGGTCCGCTGCCGGGGCCGCCGGTGCCCATGTTGAGCTTGCCGGCGTTCGCTTTGGCATAGGCGATGAACTCGGCGACGGTTTTCACTGGTAGCGACGGATTCACCTCGAGCACGCCCCCGGCGCGCGACATGCTCGCCACCGGCGTAATGTCGCGGATGAAATCGTAATCGAGATGCCGGTAAAGCGATCCGTTCCAGGCATTGATCGTGGTGATGTTCAGAAGCGTGTAGCCGTCGGGCGGCGCCTTGGCGACGAAGCCCGTGGCAATATTCATGGCGGCGCCGGGCCGGTTTTCGACGACGAAAGGCTGGCCGAGGCGCTCGGACAGGCGCTGCGCGATCAGCCGAGCCAGAATGTCGGCGGCCCCGGATGGGGCAAAGCCGACGATGATGCGAACCGGCCGCGACGGGTACGACGTTTCCGCACGCGCGGTCTGCACGAATGGGGCGAACGCCGGCAGCGCTCCCGCGCGCACGGTCAGGCTCAAGAATTCACGCCGGCGAATTATCATGCGGCAATTCTACCCGAATGTCCGGCCGCCGACAGGTGCCGGAGTGGGACATTTCGCTCCATGCCGCTATACTTGACGCGGCGGCCGAGAACGGCCGCGGAGAGCGCCATGGCATCGATCGACAAGTTCAACGACCACTGCTGGAAGGACGTCATTCCGGAAAGCGACTTGAAGCTTTATGCGGGCTGGCGGCGCGAGACTTTTGTCGGACCGCGGCCTGCCTTGCTGGCGATCGATCTCTACGATCTGGTCTATCGCGGCGGCCCGCTGCCGCCGGCCGAAATCAACGATCGCTATGTCAAAACCTGCGGAATTTTCGCCCACCGCGCCATCGCGCCGACCAAAAAACTCCTCGCCGCGGCGCGCCGCGCCGGTCTTCCGATTTTCTTCTGCACCCAGGAGACGCGCCCCAACAATCGGCCGCCGGGCGCGGTCTCGACGCGGCGCAAGGCGGACGTGCCGGTGGACGGCTACGCGATCTATCGCGAATTCACTGTCGAGCCCGACGACATCCTCATCACCAAGCAGCGCGCCAGCATTTTCCAGGGCACGCCGCTTTATTCGCACCTTTCGATCCTCGGCGTGAACAGCCTCATCGTCTGCGGCGAAAGCACGTCCGGCTGCGTGCGCGCCAGCGTGGTTGACGGCTATTCCAGCGGCTATCACGTCAGCGTCGTGGAAGAATGTACCTATGACCGTGCCGAACTGACCCACAAGGTCAATCTGTTCGACATGCATCACAAATATGCCGACGTGATGCATGTCGATGAAGTTCTGGCGCATCTCGACACGCTGAGCCTGCCGCGTGCAGCGGAGTAGCGACGCTGCGGCCGCGCGCTCGCGCCGACCGAACGCCATGCGCGCTGGACGGCAAGCATGACAGCGCACCGAAGCTGGCCAAGCCACCACGACGCTGCCAATAAGACATCCCCAATCTCCCATTGCGCTTTGAACCCGCTCGCGAAAACTATCGCGCAAGTCTTTGATCCTCTTGCCCATTCGGGGCGCGGCATAGTCAAGCCAGATCCGGCTAATGATGGATATTGCGACCGACGCCGATACCCGTTCTCAAACGGGTCCCGCTTCGCCTTCTGACGATCGCAGAGCAAACACCGGACCGGCGCCGCGCCGGCCGATCGTGTTTGTCGCTGCGCTGTCGACAATTTTCATGGCTGCCATGGAGGGGACGATTGTCGCCACCGCCATGCCGACAATTGTCGGCTCGCTGGGCGGCATCGATCTGTTCAGCTGGATTTTCGGCGCGTACCTGCTGACGCAGGCAATCCTGATTCCGATTTACGGACGGCTGTCAGACCTCTACGGCAGAAAGCCCGTGCTGCTGTTCGGGATCGGCGTGTTTCTCGTCGGCTGCACGTTGTGCGGACTGGCCTGGAATATGAGTTCGCTGATCGCATTTCGCGTTGTGCAGGGCGTCGGCGCCGGCGCACTGATTCCGGTCTCACAAACCGTGGTCGCCGACATCTATAGCGGCGAAGCCCGCGCCAGAATGCAGGGCTATATTTCCAGCACGTTCGGCAGCGCCGCCGTCATCGGGCCGATGATCGGCGGGCTGATCGCAACTCATGTGAGCTGGAAAGCGATTTTCTGGATCAACATTCCGTTCGGTATTATCGCGGCTACACTGCTGTCCATAGCGCTCAAGGAAGAAGTGAAGAGGCGTCGCCACCAGATCGATTACATCGGTGCGGCGCTGATGGCGTCGGCGACCGCGCTCATCATGATCGCGTTGATCCACGCCGACACGTTCAGCATCGCGGCGCTGGCCGGAGCGTTCTGCGTCTCCGCGATGCTGCTCGCCGCGCTGATTTTCTACGAGAGCCGCATGGCCGAACCGATGATCCCGGTGCGATTGTACCGCAACCGGCTGGTCGCCGGCGGCAACTGGGTCGGCGCCGCCAATGGCGCCATCTCAATGGCGATCATCGGATTTCTGCCGGTGTACATGCGGGCCTTGATGGGATCCAGCACGTTGATCTCAGGCGTGGCGCTCGGAACCCTCTCGGTGTTCTGGCCATTTGGCGGCTTCGTCGGCAGCCGCCTCGTGCTGCGCATGCCCTATCGGCTTTCATCGACGATTGGCGGAGTCATTCTCGTAACGGGAAGCACATTACTCGTATGGCTTCATCCGGGCGCCAATCCGTTGCAGCCGATTATTGCGGTGGGGATCATGGGTCTGGGCATGGGCATCACGAACATTTCCTTCGTGGTCGCGATCCAGGCCAACGTCGAATGGTCGCAGCGGGGCGCCGCGATGTCGAGCGTGTTCTTCTCCCGCATCATCGGGCAATCATTCGGCAGCGCGGTGTTCGGCGGCATATTCAATGCGGGACTGGCAAGCCGAAGTTCGCTCAACGGCAACGAGTTGGTTCAACTGCTCCAACAAGGGCACCGCGAGATCGGGAATATTCCAGGAATTCAGGGCGTTCTCGACACGCTGGCTCACACGCTGCACGGCATTTATCTGGTGAGCGGCCTGATCGCCGTGCTGGTGGCGACGGCGGTTCTTGCTTTCCCCTCGGCCCTGAAATTGCGCGAAGAGACCTGAGCCATCGCCGTCGACATAGCTTTCCCGGCGCGCCATCCGAAACTTTGACGCCGGGCGTGCGGCGCGCTAACCGCATCGCGCAAGGCAAGCGGCGGCGCAGGCGGAACTGAATGCTTCGGATCGATAATCTCGTGTTTGACGCCTGGGGGCGGCGCTTTTTCGATTCGGCGACCGTCACGATTCCCGCCGGCACCAAGGTCGGTCTGGTCGGGCGCAACGGCGTCGGCAAATCGACGCTGTTCAAGTTGATCAAGGGCGAACTCATTCCGCAGGGCGGCGATATCGAGGTGCCCAAACATGCCCAGATCGGCTCGGTCGATCAGGAACATCCGGCGACGCCCACGAGCCTCTTGGACACGATTTTGGCCGCCGATACGCGGCGCGACGCGCTCAACGCCAAACTGGAGACCGCGGAGCCCGAGGAACTCGCCGAAATCTACCATGAGCTTAATGCCATAGATGCGGACCGCGCGCCGGCCCGTGCGGCGGAAATCCTCTCAGGCCTCGGCTTTGCCAATGACGATCTGCATCGTGCCATGGCGGAGTTTTCCGGGGGCTGGCGCATGCGCGTGGCGCTGGCGGCGGCCTTGTTCGCCGAACCGGCGCTCCTCCTGCTCGACGAGCCGACCAACTACCTCGACCTCGAAGGTGCGCTGTGGCTTGAAGCGCGGTTGCAGAAATATCCGCACACCGCGCTGATCGTCAGCCACGACCGCGAGCTTCTCAACAATTCGGTCGACGCCATCCTGCATCTCAGCGCTGGCAAGCTCGCGCTCTACAGCGGCGGCTATAACGCGTTCGAGACTCAGCGTGCGGAAAAGACCAGGCTCCAGGCCGCGACGCGCGCCAAGCAGGAAGCGGAGCGCGCGCATTTGCAGCAGTTCATCGATCGCTTTCGCGCCAAGGCCAGCAAGGCGACGCAGGCGCAGTCACGCATCAAGCGCCTGGCAAAGCTTGAGCCGATCGCCGAGGTGGTCGAGGAGCGTGTCGCGCCGTTCATCCTGCCATCGCCGCGCCGTCCGCTGGCGCCGCCGCTTATTCAGCTCGAGGCCGGCGCGGTCGGCTACGACGGCCCCCCGGTGCTGCGCAACCTCAATCTTCGGCTCGATGTCGACGACCGCATCGGCCTGCTCGGTGTCAACGGCGCCGGCAAGACCACCTTCGCCAAGCTTTTGGCCGGTGCTCTGCCGCTGCAATCAGGCGAAATGATCCGCGAAAACAGGATCAAGGTCGGGTGGTTTCACCAGCATCAGATCGAGGCGCTCGATCCTGAGGATACGCCGCTCGACATCATCCGGCGGTCGATGCCGGACGACGCCGAATTGGTCCGCCGCTCCCGGCTGGCCCAATTCGGACTGTCATTCGAGAAGCAGGACACGACGGTCGGCAATCTATCGGGCGGCGAACGGGCGCGGCTGCTGCTCAATCTGGTGGCGATGATCGAGCCGCACCTTCTGATCCTCGACGAGCCGACCAACCATCTCGACATCGACAGCCGCCGCGCGCTGCTCGATGCGCTCAACGACTACGAGGGTGCGGTCATCATCATCACTCACGACCGCTCGCTGATCGAACTGGTGGCGGACCGCCTGTGGCTGACGGCCGACGGCCATATCGAGCCCTTCAAGGGCGACATGGACGACTACGCGCGCTTCGTCCTGGAGCGGACCAGAGCCGGCAGCCGGCCGTCGCAGGATGCCGAAACAGCGGGCGCCCGGCCGCAAGGGGGCCGCGCCGACATGGCCGAAGCCAAGGCCGTCCTGACCCGCGAGCAGCTTGCCGCCCGGCAGGCGCGTTACGCCGCCAAAAAGGCGGCAAAGCTCAAGCGCCGGGAGGGCCGCAGCTAGGCCTGACAGGTTCGGGCCGGCGCCACGTTCCGGTTGCGTCTTTGGCGCAGATGTCTATATAAGCCGCTCAACTCACACGCGGACCTTGGCCCCGCAAGGGAGCCGTCCGGTGCCTTCACCTTCCGTCGGAGGGTGGGCTCATCGGTCCGTGGCGGATCAACCGGAGAATACATATGGCGCTGCCCGACTTCAGCATGCGCCAGCTTTTGGAAGCTGGCGTGCACTTTGGCCATCAGGCCCACCGTTGGAATCCGAAGATGGCGGAATACGTCTTCGGTACCCGCAATAACATCCACATTATCGATCTGACCCAATCCGTGCCGATGATGCACCGGGCGCTGCAGGCGATCAGCGATACGGTGGCGCAAGGCGGCCGCATCCTGTTCGTCGGCACCAAGCGGCAGGCGCAGGACGCTATTGCCGACGCAGCCAAGAAGTCGGCGCAGTATTACGTCAATTCGCGCTGGCTCGGCGGCACGCTGACCAACTGGAAGACTGTTTCCAACTCGATCAAGCGGCTGCGCAAGCTCGAAGAGATGCTGTCGTCCAACGAGGCGCAGGGCTACACCAAGAAGGAACGGCTCACCTTGCAGCGCGAGCGCGACAAGCTCGACCGTGCGCTCGGCGGCATCAAGGATATGGGCGGGCTGCCCGACCTGTTGTTCGTGATCGACACCAACAAGGAAGACATCGCCATCAAGGAGGCGCGGCGCCTTAACGTCCCGGTGGCCGCGGTGGTCGACACCAACTGCGATCCGAACGGCATCACTTACGTGGTGCCCGGCAATGACGACGCGAGCCGCGCCATCACGCTGTACTGCGATCTCGTCGCCAAGGCGGCCATCGACGGCATTTCGCGGGCGCAGGGCTCTCATGGCATCGATATCGGCGCCCAGGCCGAGCCGGTGGTCGCCGAGGAATTGCCGGCCGACACCAACAAGCTCGGCTTCGAGCCGCTGTCGGGTCCGCGCGGCGTCGCCGACGATCTGAAGAAGCTGCCCGGCGTGTCGCCCGCGATCGAGAAGAAACTCAACGATCTCGGCATCTTCCACTATCAGCAGCTCGCCGAACTGTCATCGACCGCGACGCATAATGTCGGCGAGGAGGTCGGACTGCCCGGCCGTGTCGATGCCTGGGTCAACAAGGCGAAGCAGCTGACGGCCGAAGCAGAGTAGCTCGTCATTCCCGGGCGCGCCGAAGGCGCGAGCCAGGAATCGATCATCGCGACTGTGCAGTGAACTCACGTCCGAGGCGTAATGAGATGGGCCGTGAGTTTGGTTCCGGGCTTCCTTGCTCCGCTCGGCCCCGGAATGACGAAATAGGGATCATTCAATGACCGCGAACATCACCGCCACCATGGTCAAGGAGCTTCGGGAAAAGACCGGAGCCGGCATGATGGACTGCAAGGCTGCGCTCGCCGAGACCGGCGGCGACTTCGAGGCCGCGGTCGATTGGCTGCGCAAGAAGGGGCTGTCCAAGGCGGCCAAGAAGGCCGATCGGGTGGCGGCCGAAGGGCTCATCGGCGCCGCGCTGAGCGCCAACAAAGGTGCGCTGGTCGAAGTCAATTCCGAGACCGATTTCGTGGCGCGCAACGATCTGTTCCAGGGGCTCGTGAAGATGATTGCCGATGTGGCGCTCAATGCCGGCGCGGACGTCGAAAAGATCCTGGCCGCCCGCATCGGCGATCGCACCAGTGCGGACGCCATTACCGAGACCATCGCCAAGGTCGGCGAGAACATGACACTGCGCCGCGCTGCCGCGCTTTCGGTCGGCAAGGGTGTGGTCGCGAGCTACATGCACAATTCGCCGGCTGACGGCCTCGGCCGCATCGGCGTGATCGTCGCGCTCGAATTGGCCGGCAAGACCGACGAGCTAAAAGCATTCGGAAGAATGCTTGCGATGCACGTCTCGTTCGCTAATCCACAGGCGATTGATCCGTCCGGCCTGGATGCAGCGATCATCGAACGTGAGAAGGGCGTGCTTGCCGCCAAGGCCGAGGGCAAACCGGCAAACGTGGTCGAAAAGATTGTCGAATTGGGGCTGAAAAGCTTCTACAAGGAGGTCTGCTTGCTCGATCAGCCCTTCATTTTCGATGAAAAGAACAAGCAGAGCGTGGCACAGGCTCTCAAAGAGGCTGAAACGAAGGCTGGAGCGCCGATCAAGGTTACGGGCTTCGTGCGCTTTGCGCTCGGCGAGGGCATCGACCGGCCGGCCGGTGATTTCGGTGGAGAAGTGGCGGCGCTGGCCGGCACGCACTGAGCCTGTGCTGTCGCCTGTTGGGTTTGCCGTGCAAATGCGATAGCGCTAATGGGTCGCGGCCGGAATTGGCCTGAGTGCGGCAACCGGTTTGCGCCCATCGCGAGCGGACAATCCTATGGCGAAGCCGAAATACCCTCGGGTGATTGTCAAGCTTTCCGGCGAGGCGCTGAGCGGTCCCGAGAAATACGGCATCCATCAGCCGACCATCGACCGCTTTGCGGCCGATATCATTGCGGCGCATGCGCTCGGCATCGGCTTGGGCGTGGTGGTCGGCGGCGGCAATGTGCTGCGCGGAGCGCAGATTTCCGCGGACGGATTGTCACGCACCACCGCCGATGTGATGGGCATGCTGGCAACGGTCATGAATGCGCTGGTGCTTGAAGCGGCGATCGAGCGGGCAGGGGTGGCCGCCCGCACTATGTCGGCTCTGTCGATGCCGCAAGTATGCGAGACGTATGAACGGCAGCGCGCGTTACGCCATCTCGAAGACAACCGCGTCATCGTCTTTGCGGGCGGCACCGGAAATCCGTATTTCACCACGGACACCACAGCGGTATTGCGCGCCGCCGAGATGGGCTGCGCGGCCGTGCTCAAGGCGACCGACGTGGACGGCGTCTACACGGCCGACCCGAAGCGCGACCCAAGCGCCACCCGTTACCAGCAACTTACCCATCAGGAGGCGCTCGACCGCCGCCTGAAGATCATGGATGCGACGGCATTCGCGCTTGCTCAGGAAAATCGCATGCCTATCATTGTGTTCTCGATCCTCGAGCAGGGTTCCATTGCCAACGTCTTGCTCGAGAAAGGGCACTTTACCATCGTCGGTTGACGATGCTGTTTGGGGGCAGCACCCTCCCCAACTCCAGCAATACGGTGGGGCGGGCTCTGAAAAGGTCATCGCGGAGGGCGCCATGGCAGCCAGTGGATTTCGATCTCAACGATCTCAAGCGCCGCATGCAGGGGGCGCTTGCATCGCTTAAGACGGAATTGTCCGGTCTGCGCACCGGCCGCGCTTCGACCGGATTGCTGGACCACATCCAAGTTGAGGCCTACGGCAGCCACATGCCGCTCAATCAGCTGGCGACGATCAGCGTCCCGGAGCCGCGGCTGCTACACGTCCAGGTCTGGGACCGCTCGATGGTGCACGCCGTCGAAAAGGCGATCTCGGCCGCCAATCTCGGCTTGACGCCGTCAACCGAAGGACAAGTGCTTAAGCTGCGGATTCCCGAATTGAATGAGGAGCGGCGCCGCGAAATCGTCAAGGTGGCGCACAAATACGCCGAGGCCGCCCGCGTCGCGGTGCGGCATGTGCGCCGCGACGGCCTCGATCTGCTCAAGAAGCTCGAGAAAGAGCATCAGATTAGCGAGGACGAACAGGAGCGCCAGGCCGGCGAAGTGCAAAAGGCTACCGACTTATCCATTGCCGACGTGGAAAAAATGCTGGCTGGCAAGGAAAAGGAGATCATGACGGTGTGAGCGACGTTGCGAGCGCGACAGACGCGGCGAGCGAGCCGCTTGAGGCAAGAAGCGACGGCTTCGAGACGCCGCGGCACGTCGCCATCATCATGGATGGCAATGGGCGCTGGGCAGCAGCGCGCGGCTTGCCGCGTGTCGAAGGACACCGGCGTGGCGTGGAGGCTTTGCGCAAAACCGTGCGCGCCGCGCGCGAGCTCGGCATCGCGTATCTGACGATTTTCTCCTTCAGCTCGGAGAACTGGTCGCGGCCGAAATCCGAAATCATGGATTTGCTGGGACTGTTACGCCGCTTTGTCCGCAACGATCTCGCCGATCTGCACAACAGCAATGTCCGCGTTCGCATCATCGGCGAGCGCGAGGGCCTCGATCGCGACATTCGGCTGTTGCTGGAGGAGGCCGAGGACCTGACGCGTAACAACAGCGGCCTGACGCTGGTCGTGGCCTTCAATTACGGCGCGCGCCAGGAGATCGCGCGCGCGGCGCGGCGGCTGGCGGAGGCGGTGGCGGCCGGACGGATGACGGCGGATGCCATCACGCCGGACCTGCTCACCCGCAATCTTGATGCTCCGGACCTGCCGGATCCCGACGTCATCATTCGCACCAGCGGCGAGCAGCGGCTGTCCAATTTCTTGCTGTGGCAGGCGGCCTACAGCGAATTGGTATTCGTGCCGATCAACTGGCCGGATTTCGATCGCGCCGCACTCGAAGCCGCCATCGCCGAGTATCGCCGGCGCGAACGCCGTTTCGGCGGCCTGATCGCTCAGACCGGATCGTGACTCCATCAGCCAGCCGCGACCTCGGCGCCCCCCGCCGGCGCAACCTCATGCTGCGCGTGGCGTCGGCGGCGGTGCTGGTGCCGGTCGCGCTGGCGGCGGGCTATCTGGGAGGGTGGATTTTTTTTGTCCTTTGCGCGCTGGCGGCGCTCGGCATCTTCTGGGAATGGAGCCGGCTTGTGGGCGGCGGCGTGGTCCCGGCACCGGGCATCATTGCGCTGTTTGCGGCGTTTGCCTTTGCGGGCTTCGGTCATGCCGCGGCTGCGGCGGCGGCGGTTGCCATCGGCGCGCTGGCGGCAGGCGTTGCCGCATCCTTGAGCGGCGTCACCGGCCCAACAGCGCCGGTGCGCGGGCTATGGGGGGCCGGCGGCGTCATCTACGCGGGGGCTGCATTCTTGGGCCCTGCGCTGCTGCGCCGCGACGCCGAATTGGGCTTTGCGGCGTTCCTCTATGTGGCCCTGACGGTGTGGGCGACCGATACCTGCGCGTTCGCCGCCGGCCGGGCGCTCGGCGGGCCGCCGCTATGGCCTCAGGTGAGCCCGAACAAGACCTGGTCGGGCGCCATCGGCGGCCTGGCCGGGGGGGTTGCCGGCGGGACGCTGGTCGCTTATGCGGACGGCTTGAGCCGGCTGGCGGTGTTAGGAGTGATCGCGTTGGTGCTTTCAGCCTTGGCGCAAGCGGGGGACCTCCTTGAATCCGCGATCAAGCGGCATTTTGGCGCCAAGGATACGAGCCAGCTCATTCCGGGTCATGGCGGCTTGATGGATCGGCTCGATGGCTTCCTGGTCGCCGCCGCGGCCGCGCTCCTGATCGGTATGCTGCGCCAAGGAACTGCTGCCCCCGCCCACGGCCTCCTGGTATGGTAGGCGCGATGACACCGGCACAGCCACTGGCCAAAGTTGGAGCCAAGGTCGCAATGGCGGCCGCGCCGCGCCGCGTGACGCTGCTGGGCGCGACGGGCTCGATCGGCAGCAGTACAATCGATCTGCTGCGGCGAGATCGAACGCATTATGAAATCGAGGCAATCACTGCCTACCGCAATGGCGCGGCGCTTGCCCGTCTCGCCCGCGAGCTTGGCGTGCGCTTTGCCGCCGTCGGCGATCCCGATGCCTATTCCGACCTGAAGGAAGGACTTGCCGGCTCCGGCATCGAAGCAGGGGCCGGTCCCGCCGCCATGGTGGAGGCAGCGGAGCGACCTGCGGACTGGGTCATGGCCGCGATCACCGGCGCCGCCAGCCTCAAGCCGACGCTCGCGGCGGCCGGACGTGGTGCGACGGTTGCGCTCGCCAATAAGGAGTGCCTGGTCTGCGCGGGCGCGCTGTTCATGCGGCACGCGGCGGCAGCCGGCGCCAAGGTTCTGCCGGTCGATTCCGAGCACAACGCCATTTTCCAGGCATTAAGCGCCGGGCGGCGCGAGGAAGTGCGCCGCATCATCCTGACAGCCTCCGGCGGGCCGTTTCGCACATTTTCATCGGAACAGCTGCGTCACGTCACGCTGGAGCAGGCCTTGAAGCATCCGGTCTGGTCGATGGGACCGAAAATCACCATCGATTTCGGCGACGTTGATGAACAAAGGCCTCGAACTGATCGAGGCGCGGCACTTGTTCGCACTAGAGCCCGACGAACTCGACATCGTGGTCCATGCGCAGTCCGTCGTGCACGGCCTGGTGGAATTTCGCGATGGCTCGGTCATCGCCCAGCTCGGCTCGCCCGATATGCGCATCCCGATCGCCCATTGCCTGGCCTATCCGGAGCGCATCGGCACGCCGGCGCAGCGTCTCGACCTTGCTCGAATCTCGAATCTGACCTTCGAAGAGCCCGATCCGGCGCGTTTTCCGGCTTTGCGCATTGCCCGCCAGGCGCTTGTCGCCGGCGGTGCGGCGCCGACGGTGCTCAATGCCGCGAATGAAATCGCGGTGGCGGAGTTTGTTGCTGGACGGCTTGGATTCACGGGTATCCCGGCGCTGGTCGAAGCCACGCTCGAAGCCGCGGAGCGCGGCGGCGCGATGGCGGAACCGCAATCCGTCGAACAGGCCGTCGCCATTGACCATACGGCGAGAAGACTGGCCGGCCAGCTATTGCCCGAAATTGCCGCAATGGCATCCTAGGCAGGGTTGGGGTCGGGCAGAACTGGGGCGTGGGACGCGTTATGGGGATGGATATTGTCTCGCATTTGCAGGCGTTTGGACACGACGTCCTGCATTATCTTGTTCCCTTTCTGTTCGTCTTAAGCCTTGTGGTCTTTTTCCATGAGCTTGGCCATTTTCTCGTCGCCCGCTGGTGTGGCGTGCGCATTCTGGTCTTCTCGATCGGATTCGGCCCGGAGCTCGTGGGCTTTTATGACCGCTACGGCACGCGCTGGAAGATCGCGGCGGTTCCCCTTGGCGGCTACGTCAAGTTTTTCGGCGATGACAGCGCCGCGAGCACGCCGGATCGGGCGCTGATGGAAAGCATGGACCCGAGCGAACGCGCGCACAGCTTCATTTTCCAGCCTGTCGCCAAGCGCAGCGCCATTGTGGTAGCCGGTCCGGTGGCGAATTTCGTTTTGGCTATCGTGATTTTTGCCGGGATCTTTATGATCTTCGGCATGCAGACGCTGAGCCCTCGCGTTGACGAGGTACAGGCCGGCAGTCCGGCCGCCGCTGCGGGCTTCAAGCCGGGCGATATGGTCTTGTCGATCGACGGAGAGAAGATCGACAGCTTCGAGACGATGCAGCGCATCGTTTCCGACAGCGCCGGACAAACACTCAAGATCACCGTCGAGCGGAGCGGCGCGCCGGTCGTGCTCACCGCGACCCCGGTGCTGCACAAGGAGAAGGACATTTTCGGCAATGTTCAGCGCATTGGGCTGCTGGGCATTCGCCGCTCGCCTGCGCCGGGCGACATCAAATACCAGCGGGTTTCGCCGCCGCGCGCAGTCTGGCTGAGCGTTCAGGAAACATGGTTCGTGGTCGACAAGACGTTAACGTATATCGGCCGCGTGATCATCGGCCGGGAGCGTGCGAATCAATTGGGCGGCCCGATTCGGATCGCGCAAATGTCCGGACAGGTGGCGAGCATCAGCTTTGTCGCGCTGTTGCATCTCGCTGCAGTGCTGTCGGTTTCGATCGGATTGCTCAACCTGTTTCCGATCCCGTTGCTCGATGGCGGCCACCTTCTGTTCTATTCGATCGAGGCGACGCGCGGCCGGCCGCTGTCCGAGCGGGCGCAGGAGGTCGGATTCCGCATTGGTTTCGCCATCGTTATCATGTTGATGATATTTGCAACTTTCAATGACATCGTTCACCTGAGGGCATCTTAGGGGCGCGGTGCGCTCGCCGAGTTTGGCAAGCGAAACGGGGAACGAACGGGGACTTGGACGAAGCGACTTGGACTAGGCGACTTGGACTAGGCGACTTGAACGAAAGGCACTGGAACCCACGGGACTGGGAACCAGGAAGGAAGGCCATATCGGCCGGGTGTCGATGCCGACCCGAAGGGGATACTGAGCGACCCGCTGAAAGGCGGGCGGGGCGGCTGCGAAGGGGAATAAGGGCGCTTTGCGCATGAATATGTGGGTGCGGGTTAGGCGAGGGCTGGTCGTTGCCGGCGTACTCCTCGGCGTAAGCCTTGTTGGCTTGGCGCCCATTTCTGCTTATGCGGCGCCGCGGGCGGAAGCCGGCGGCGCCACCCAGATCGTGGTGGAAGGTAACCGGCGCGTCGACGCCGACACCATCCGGCAATATTTCAAAGCCGGGCCCGGCAAGCACCTCGATGCCGATCAGATCAATGCCGGCATCAAGGCGCTCTACGAGTCCGGCCTGTTCCAGAACATCAACGTCTCGACGCAGGGCAACCGCGTGATCGTTACCGTCGTCGAGGCGCAGGTCATCGACCGCGTCGCCTTCGAGGGCAACTTCCGGATGAAGGATGACCAGCTCAAGCAGGAGATCCAATCCAAGGCGCGCGGCACGCTGTCACGTCCGGCGGTGCAGGCCGACACCGAACGGATCATAGACATCTACCGCCGCAACGGGCGGTTCGACGTCACCGTTGTGCCGGAGATCATCGAACGGCCGAACAACCGCGTCGATCTGATTTTCAAGATCAACGAAGGCGAGAAAACCGGCGTCAAGGAGGTCGACTTCGTCGGCAACCATGCCTATTCGAGCTGGCGGCTCAAGGATGTGATCAAGACCTCCACATCGAACATCTTGAGCTTCCTGCAGACAACCGACGTCTACGATCCGGACCGCATCGAGGCCGATCGCGACCTGTTGCGGCGCTTTTATCTGAAGCACGGTTACGCCGACGTGCAGGTGGTTGCGGCAACCGGCGTTTACGACCCCGCCAGGAAAGGCTTCGTCATTACGTTTACGATCGAGGAGGGTGCCGCGGTACCACTTCGGCAACATCGACATTCAATCCAACGTCCACGCCGTCGACGCCACCACGCTGCGTTCCGTCCTGATGACGCACAAGGGCGACATCTACAACGGCGATGCGGTGCAAAAATCGGTGGAAGATCTGACCATCGAAATGGCGAGGCGAGGCTATCCGTTCGGCACGGTACGGCCGCGCGGCGATCGCAACCCGACAACCCACACCGTCGGCGTCACCTATGTCATCGATGAGGGCACTCGCGCCTATGTCGAGCGCATCAATATCCGCGGCAACACCCGCACTCGCGACTACGTCATTCGGCGCGAGATGGATATCAACGAGGGCGACCCCTACAACCGCGCCCTGTTGGATCGCGCCGAACGGCGCATCAAGAACCTGAATTTCTTCAAGACGGTAAAGATAACCAGCGAACCCGGTTCCGCGCCGGACCGCGTGGTGGTGAATGTCAACCTTGTCGAGCAGTCGACCGGCGATTTCTCGATCATGGGCGGCTATTCGACCGCGGAAGGTTGGATGGTGCAGGCCTCCGTCTCCGAGCGTAACCTGTTGGGAACGGGCCGGTTTGCCAAAGTGTCGGGGACTTACGGCGAGTATATCCGGGCCGCTGAACTCGATTATGTCGAGCCGTATTTTCTCGATCAGCGGATCAGCGCCGGCATCGATTTGTTCGCGCGGCAGACGCTCTCCAACAGCTATTTCTCGTACGGCACCCAATCGATCGGCGGGGCGCTCAAGTTCGGTATTCCGTTGCGCGAAGATTTCGCCTTGCAGCTGCGCTATTCGCTGTTTACGCAATCGATCCAGCTGCCGTCGTATCTCAACGACTGCAACAATATCTCGCCGGATTTCTCGACCGGCTTCCCAACGCTCCAGGGCGTTGCCGCCGCAACCGCCGCCGGAACGTTGTGGCCGGGCTACGCGGGAGCCGCGCAGAACAACTGCTTCGCGCTGGGTCAAGCCTCGCTGCCGATCCGAATGGAGCTTGGCCAGGGAACCATCTTAACATCGAGCGCGGGCTACGGGTTGATCTACAACACGCTCGATAACAACAAGAATCCGACCAGCGGCATGAGCGTCAATTTCGGCCAGGATTTTGCCGGCCTTGGCGGCAACTCATACTACATGCGCTCCGCCCTCGACGTTCACAGTTATTACGAGCCGATTTCCGATCTCGTCAGCATCCTGCATCTGCAGGCCGGCAACATCCTCGGCCTGCAGAAATGCCCGACGGCCAACGCATGCGGGTCGAGCGGCAATTACGTAAGCATGTTGAACGATTTCAAGATGGGACCGAATCTGGTTCGCGGATTTGCGCCGGCCGGCATCGGTCCGCGCGATATCACACCCGGCACATCGGACGACCTGGTCGGCGGCACGATGTATTGGGGCGCGAGCCTGGAGTTCGACTATCCGCTGTATTTCCTGCCCAAAGATTCGGGATTTACCGGCGGCGTTTTCATCGATTCCGGCTCGGTATGGGGTTATCGAGGAGAGACTTCCAACCCGATAACCGGAGAAATCAATGGCATCGTCAATGGCTCAGGTGGCGCGTTCCCCTGCACCACGGCTACCGTTGGCGGCAACGGCTGCGGGATGCAAGTTGCTGATACCCCCGATGTGCGTCTGTCGGCCGGCGCAAGCATCATCTGGAACTCGCCGTTTGGGCCGCTGCGGTTCGATTTCGCCTATCCGATCCTGAAGAATTCGAACGACCGTACCCAGTTCTTCCAGTTCGGCGGCGGCACGCATTTCTGATGCGGCGGCGGGGCCGTGCGGGGCGGGAACATGCCGGATTTGCGGCAGTCCGATCGTAAGCTGACGATTGCCGCCATCGCCGGCCTGACCGGATCGAGGCTGAAGCAAGGCGGCGCCGCGGAGCTGCGCATTGGCAATATTGCGTCGCTCGACTCGGCTGGCGCCGCCGATATCTGCTTTTTCGACGATCCCAGATTTCTCCAGGACCTGGCGCAGACGCGCGCCGGAGCCTGCCTGATCGCCCCGCAGTTTGCCGGATCAGCACCGCAGCGGCTCGCGATACTCATCAACGAAGACCCATACCGGGCCTTCGTTATCGTGGCGCGCGCGCTATTCCCCGAAGCGCTGCGGCCATCCTCGCTGTTTGGCACGAGCGGTCGTGCCGCGGGCGCCCAGGTGCATCATTCGGCGCGGATCGAGGCGGGCGTGACCATCGATCCGCTGGCGGTGATCGGCCCGCGCGCGGAAGTCGGTACCGGCACCCTGATCGCGGCCGGCGCTGCGATCGGCCCGGATGTATGTGTCGGGCGTCACTGCGCGATCGGCGCCGGCGCCAGCGTTGTTAGCGCTCTGATCGGAGATCGGGTCGTGGTTGGTCCCGGCGCCCGTCTCGGCCAGGACGGTTCCGGCTACCGGCGGGATTCGCCAGCGGTTGAGAGCGTCCCCCATACCAAGCGGGTCATCGTTCAAGACGCCGTGGAAATTGGCGCCAACGCGACGATCGACCGCGGCGCGATCCGCGATACGGTCCTCGGAGAGGGTACGAAGGTCGGCAATCTCGCGCAGATCGCTCAAGGTGCGATACTGGGGCGTCGCTGCGCGCTCGGGCCGCAGAGCGCTGTTGGCGGGGGCGTGACGATTGGCGATTTTGTTGTCATAAACGAGCGCGTTAGCGTCGCCGAAAACCTCGCTATTGGCGACGGCGCCAGCGTCACACAGGGTAGCATGGTGGGTACCGATTTCGCTGCGGGCGTGCGCTTTGCCGGCGCGCCGGAATCGTCAGGGAGCGGGCAATGAACGGCGAGAGCGTCGAAGCCATCGAGATCCGCGATATCTTGCGGGTGTTGCCGCATCGCTACCCGTTCGTCATGGTGGACCGCATCGTCAACATCCGCGGCGACGAAAGCGGTATCGGGATCAAGAACGTGACGATGAACGAGCCGCATTTTCTCGGTCACTTCCCCGAAAATCCGGTGATGCCGGGCGTATTGATGATCGAGGGCATGGCGCAGACCGCGGCCACGCTGGTGCTGCGCAAACTGGAATTGCACGAGGAGCGCGCAATGTTCCTCATTACCATTGACAAGGCGAAGTTTCGCCGGCCGGCCGTGCCTGGCGACAGGCTGGAATATCACGTGCGCAAGTCGGCGAACCGCCGCTTCATGTGGTGGTACCAGACCGAAGCCCGGGTCGGCACCACGGTCGTTGCGGAGGCGCTGCTCGGCGCAATGATCGGCGAGGCGAAAACGTGATCGATCCGACCGCGCGCGTTGCCGAAGGCGCGCGCATAGGTGAGGGCGTCGAGATCGGGCCCTATTGCATTGTCGGCCCCAATGTCGACGCTTGGCGACGGCGTGCGGCTGATCGCTCATGTTCATGTCACCGGCGTCACCGAGATCGGCGCCGGCACCGTGGTTTATCCGTTTGCGTCGCTCGGCACTCCGCCGCAATCGGTGCACTACCGAGGCGGGGCGACGCGGCTCGTCATCGGGGCTTGCTGCGAGATACGCGAAAATGTCACCGTCAATACCGGGACGGAGGATGGCGGCGGCGTCACTCGTGTTGGCGAGCGTTGCCTCATGATGGTCGGTTCCCACATCGGACACGATTGTCAGGTCGGTGACGGCGTCACGTTTGCCAACCTCGTGACCTTGGGCGGACATGTTTCGATCGGTGACAACGCCTTCCTCGGCGGATTTGCCGGATTTCATCAATTCTGCCGCGTCGGCGAAGGCGTCATGGTGGCTGGGATGTCGCCAGTCCGTACCGATATAATCCCGTTTGGCATGGCTCGCGGCGAGAACCTGCGCGGGCTGAATGTGGTCGGTTTGCGCCGCCGCGGCGCGACGCGCGCCGACTTGCACCGATTGCGGCACGTGTATCAGGCTTTGTTCTTCGGCAAGGGCATCTTCGCCGACCGAGTCGAAGAGCTCGCCCGCGAATTGAGCGATGATCAGACGGTCGGCAAAATCATCGCTTTCATTCGCGCCGGCGGTAAACGCGCATTGATGCTGCCGATGAAGGGAAATGACGACAAAACTGACGACGTCGACTGACGAGCCATCATGAGTGACGCGTGCACTCCCCAAACTTCCATCGCCATCGTTTGCGGAGGCGGCAGCATTCCGGGCGCGGTCGCGGATGCGGTTGCCCGGTCAGGACGCCGTCCGGTGATGCTCGCCATTCGGGGCTGGGCCGATCCGAAGCTCGTCGAGCGCTATACCCATCACTGGGTCGCGGTGGGACAGGCGGGCCGGTTGTTCAGCCTTGCGCAGGCTGAGAGTTGCCACGAGGCGGTATTGATCGGCACGCTCACTCGTCCGGCCTTGACACAGATCCGCCTCGACTGGCGCACGATCCGCATGATGCCGCGCATCGTTCGGGCCTTTGCCGGAGGAGACGACCGGCTCATCTCCGGCATCGCCAAGCTGGCCGAGGAGGCCGGCCTGCGCATCATCGGTGTCAAGGATGTGGCCCCGGAAATCCTGGTGCCGGAGGGCGTGCTGGGTCGCCACCAGCCGTCGGCGGGTGATCGCACCGACATTGCATGCGCGCTCGATCTGATCGCGACGCTTGGTTCGTTCGACGTGGGTCAGGCTGCAGTCGTCGCCAATAATTATGTCCTGGCGATCGAAGCGGCCGAAGGAACCGATAATATGCTCGCTCGCATCGCCGACCTGCGGGGAATGGGGCGCGTAACGACGCCGAAGGGCGTGGGGGTGCTTGTGAAGGCACCCAAACCTAAACAGGACCGGCGGTTCGATTTGCCGACCATCGGACCCCGGACCGTCGCCAACGCCGCAAGGGCGAGCCTCGCCGGGATCGCGGTGGTCGCGGGCAACACCATGATGGCAGACCCCGCCGAGCTCGCCGCCGCTGCCGATCGCGCCGGACTCTTCGTTGTTGGAGTGAGCAGGGGCGCAGCGCAGTGAAGCCGTCCGGCAGCCCGCGCTCGCCGGCGATTTATCTGATCGCGGCCGAAGAGTCCGGTGACGAACTGGGCGCGGCTCTGGCGCGCGCGCTCATGGAGCGTGAGCGCGGCCGGCTCAACCTTGCCGGCGTCGGCGGCCGGGCCATGGCGGCGGCCGGGATCGCCAGTCCGTTTGCGATCGAAGACCTCTCAATTGTTGGCCTCACTGCGATTCCGCGGCGTTTGCCGCTGATCTTGCGCCGCATCCGTGAGACCGCGGACGCGGTGATCGCGGCGCGGCCCGATGCCCTCGTCATCATCGACAGTCCCGATTTCACCCACCGCGTCGCGCGGCGCGTTCGCCGCCAGGCGCCAGCCATTCCCATTCTCGATTACGTCTCGCCGTCGGTCTGGGCGTGGCGGCCGTGGCGGGCACGCGCCATGCGCGCCTACATCGATTGCGTCCTGGCGATCCTGCCGTTCGAGCCGGCGGCGCATCTGCGTCTCGGCGGCCCGCCGTGCATTTACGTTGGTCACCCGATGGTCGAGCGGGCCGCCGAGCTGCGGCCCAATGCGGATGAGTTGCGGCGGCGGCGCAGCGATCCGCCGCTCGTTCTCATCCTGCCCGGCAGCCGAGCAAGCGAGCTGCGCCGGCTCCTGGCGACATTCGGCGCCGCTATCGCGCGCGTTGGCGAGCGAGCGGGTCCCATGGAACTGGTACTGCCGACGATGCCGCATCTCCTGGGGCGGTTGCGTGACGGCATCGCGGGCTGGCCATTACAGCCGCGCATCGTTACCGATCCGGCGGAAAAGTGGGCGGCATTCCGCTCGGCGCGGGCGGCGCTCGCGGCGTCGGGCACCGTCACCCTCGAACTTGCGCTGGCGGCCGTTCCGACGGTCGCTGCCTATCGGCTGTCATTGATCGAGGAGCTGGTATTCCGCGTGGCGCGGACGCCTGAAATTTCCACCGCCATTCTCGCCAACCTGGTGATCGGCGAAAGGGTGGTTCCGGAATTTCTGCAGCGCGATTGTACACCCGAAAAGCTCGCTGGCGCGCTGGTTCCGCTGTTATCCGACACGCCGCAGCGACAGCGGCAGGTGGATGCATTTGGGCGGCTCGATTCGATCATGGGGATCGGCACCGTGTCGCCGAGCGGCAAGGCCGCGGCCGTCGTCCTCGATGCCGCCCGGCGCGGCCGCCGCGATCTCGCAGCCGTCAGCGCAGTGGCCGCATCATGTTAAGCCTAGCGCCCGGCCGCCGGGCTTCGCCCTACCATTGTGGCCGCCACCCTGCTAAGGGCGCGGGCAGGTTCTCCCGGTTCAGCCCAGCAGACAAGCGATTCGCGTGAGTCCAGCGAAAGAAAAAGCCGGTCCGGAAATCCCCGCTGCGCGCCGCGATCACCGGCGTGTGCGGTTACGTACCGCCCGACGTGCTCACCAACGACAAGCTCGCCCGCATGGTCGACACCAGCGACGAGTGGATCGTCGAGCGTACCGGCATCAAGGAACGGCACATCCAGACCGGTAAAGGGCTCGGCACGTCGCATATGGGCGTCGAAGCCGTGCGCGGGCTGCTGGCCAAAACGGCCACCTCCCCCGGAGATGTCGATCTTCTGATCTGCGCCACCACGACGCCTGATTTCGTCTTTCCATCGACCGCCAACCTGATCTGCGACATGTGCGGCATGCGCAATATCGGCAGCTTCGATGTCCAGGCGGCCTGCTCGGGATTCGTCTACGCCCTGACAATCGCGGCGCAGTTCATCGCCACGGGCACGTATCGCAAGATCGTCGTGGTCGGTGCGGACAAGATGTCGTCGATCATCGACTATACCGACCGCGCCACCTGCGTGCTGTTCGGCGACGGCGCCGGCGCCGTGTTGCTCGAGCCGAGCCGAAAATACGGTATCATCGACACGCTGATCAGTTCGGACGGGTCGGGCATGCCGCACCTGCATCAGAAGGCCGGCGGCAGCCGCATGCCGCCGAGCGCCGAAACGGTGGCCAAGCGCCTGCACTACGTCCATCAGGAAGGCGCCGCCGTCTATAAGTTTGCCATCGCGCGCATGGCCGCCGTCGCCACGACGCTGATGAAACGCAACGGCCTCGGCGCCGACGACATCGACTGGCTGGTGCCGCACCAAGCCAACCGGCGGATCATCGAGGCGACCGCGGACCGGATGAAGCTGCCGGCGGAGCGGGTGATGATCACGATCCACAAATACGGCAACACCACAAACGCCACGATTCCACTCTGCCTGTGGGATTACGAAAAAAGCTCAGGCGCGGCGACCGGATGCTGCTCGCCGCGTTCGGCGGCGGCTTTACCTGGGCGGGCGCCTATTTGAGCTGGGCCTATGATCCGAGCTGAAGTTTGGCTCGATCGACAACGGGAGACAACACGTGGAATTGACACTCGCCCTCGACCGCTACGACCGCCACATGCCGTTTTTCGACGGCACCGTGCGGCAGCCGGACGGCTTTACGCTCAAGCCGTTGCAGGTTGGCCAGTCGCATCCGCTCGCCGGCGGCGTCGACCGCCACGGCGGCATGCTGGAGGGCAAGTACGACATCGCCGAGTTTTCGATGTCAACCTTTCTGATGGCCATTGACCGCAAGCGGCCGATCATCGGCATCCCCGTTTTCCCGCGCCGGCTGTTCAGCGCCGGGCTGTTTTTCGTGCGCGAGGACAGCCCTTTCACCAAGCCATCGGAGTTGCGGGGCAAACGGGTCGCGATCCGCTCGTTTCAGACGACGTTGTCGCTCTTGGCCAAGGGCGATCTGAAATTTGAATACGATACGCCCTGGGAGGACATCCATTGGTTGCTCGAAGATGAGGAAAAGATCGCATTTCAGCCCAAGGCGAGCGCGCGGATCGAGGTCCTGCCTGAAGGCACCGACGTCGGCCATCTTTTGCGTGACGGCGCCTGCGACGCCGTCATCCAGCCGCATCCGCCGCAGTCGATCATGGGCGGCGAAGTCGCAGTACGGCGCCTTTTTCCCGATCCGGATGCCGAAGAGCTGCGCTATTTCAAAAAGTACGGCTGGTGGCCGATCATGCATATCCTCGCGATCCGCGCCGAGATCGCCGACGCATACCCGGCGCTGTGCCGTGGCCTGATCGGCTCGTTCCGGCACGCGCGCGAAATCGCCTGGGACTATTTTTCCGATCCGAACTGGTCGAGCCTCGCGTTTGGACGGCGCTATTACGAGCGCGAGCGCAAGGCGTTCGGCAAGGATCCGTGGGCATTCGGCGTTGCCGCCAACCGCAAGAACCTCGAGCAATTTATCATGTACAGCCACGACCAGGGCCTGATCGGCCGGCGGCTTGAGGTCGACGAATTATTTCATCCGTCAGTGCGCGATACGTAGGCAGCGCCGAAAGCGCACTCAGCGGCGCTTGGACATCGGCTGGTAATCGCGCCGCGGCGACCCAGTATAGAGCTGCCGCGGACGGCCGAGCTTCTGATGCGGATCTTCGATCATTTCCTTCCACTGCGCGATCCAACCGACGGTGCGGGCCAACGCGAACAGGACGGTGAACATGGCGGTGGGGAAGCCCATCGCACGCAGCGTGATGCCTGAGTAGAAATCGACATTCGGATAGAGCTTCTTCGAGATGAAATAGTCGTCGTGGAGCGCGATCTTCTCCAGCTCCATGGCGACGTCGAGCAGCGGATCCTTGATGCCAAGCTCGTTGAGCACCTCGTAGCAGGTCTTCTGCATCAGCTTGGCGCGCGGATCGTAGTTTTTGTAGACGCGATGGCCGAAGCCCATCAGGCGGAACGAATCATTCGGGTCCTTGGAGCGCTTGATGTATTCGGGAATGCGGTCGACGCTGCCGATCTCGCCGAGCATTTTCAGCGCCGCTTCGTTGGCGCCGCCGTGCGCCGGTCCCCACAGGCAGGCGATGCCGGCCGCGATGCAGGCAAACGGATTGGCGCCGGTCGAACCGGCGAGCCGCACCGTCGAGGTCGATGCGTTCTGTTCGTGATCGGCATGCAGGGTGAAAATGCGGTCCATGGCGCGCGCCAGAACCGGATTGGCCTTGTACGGCTCGCACGGCACCGCAAAGCACATGCGCAGGAAATTCGAGGCGTAGTCGAGCGTATTGTCCGGATACATGAACGGCTGGCCGACCGAATACTTGTAGGCCATCGACGCCAGCGTCGGCATTTTGGCGATCATGCGGATCGAGGCGATCATCCGCTGCGTCGGATCGGTGATGTCGGTCGAGTCATGGTAGAACGCCGACAACGCACCCACCGAGCCGACCATCACCGCCATCGGATGGGCATCGCGACGGAAGCCCTGAAAGAAGCGGCTCATCTGCTCGTGGACCATGGTGTGATGGACCACCCGGTCGACGAAGTCGGCCTTCTGCGCGGGGGTGGGCAGTTCGCCGTAGAGCAGCAGGTAACAGGTTTCAAGAAAGTCGCCGTGCTCGGCCAGATCTTCGATCGGGTAGCCGCGGTAGAGCAGCACGCCCTCGTCGCCGTCGATGTAGGTGATTTTGGACTCGCACGACCCGGTCGAGGTGAAGCCCGGATCGTAAGTGAAGATGCCGGCTTCGGCGTAAAGCTTGCTGACGTCCAGCACCTCCGGACCGATGGTGCCCTCGTACATGGGGAATGAATAGGTCTTATCGCCGAGCGTGAGCTTGCCGGTCTTAATGTTGGCGCCGGTTTTCGCGTCCATGATCATGATCCTTGATGGGGGCAGCCGGAACTTTAAGGCCGCGCGTCCAAAACAGCTCAAACGGTTGGGGCGGCGTAGCTTTGGCCCGTATCTATTTGGGTAGCCCAAGCACGTGTGCACTGCAAGATATAGGGATGCCGCGGCACTCAGGGAGAGCCGCAAGGCGCCCCAAGCCCTCGCGCTATGGCTGCACGATCAACCGGCGCGCGGTGCGGCATCGCCGGCGCCGAGCTGATCCGCAACGCGCCCCAGGCTCTCCGTTTTGCCGAGGATGGCAAGCACTTCGAAGATGCCAGGTGAGGTCGTCCGGCCTGTCAGTGCGGCGCGTAGCGGCTGCGCCACCGCGCCAAGCTTGGCGCCGCGCCGCTCGGCGAACGCCCGCACCGCCTGCTCGGTCGCCTCGCCGGTCCACGGCTCGACGGCCGTCAATTCGGGTGCAAGCTCGCGCAGTAACTCTCTGGCCGGCTCGGTCAATAGCGCCTTGGCCTTGTCATCCAGCGGTAGCGGCCGGTCGGCGAGGAGAAAATTCGCGCTGTCGATCAGATCGATGAGGGTCTTGGCGCGCTCCTTCAGGCTCGGCATGGCTGCCAGAAACTGCGCGCGCACCGGCGGTGTCAGCCTGGCGGCGATCGCTTGGCCGTTGGCGAGATGCGGCAGCAATTGGTCGATGGCCGCCAACAACTCGCCGTCCTTGCTTTGCCGGATGTAGTGGCCGTTGAGGCTTTCCAGCTTGGCAAAGTCGAAGCGCGCCGGCGAGCGGCCGATCTGCGGCAGGTCGAAGGCGGCGATCATCTCCTGCGTCGAGAAAATCTCCTGGTCGCCGTGGCTCCAGCCGAGCCGCACGAGATAATTGCGCAACGCCGCCGGCAGGTAGCCCATGGCGCGGTAGGCGTCGACGCCGAGCGCGCCGTGCCGTTTGGACAGCTTCGAGCCGTCGGGCCCGTGGATGAGCGGGATATGAGCCATCACCGGCACCGGCCAGCCGAGCGCCTCGTAGATCTGCTTCTGCCGCGCACCGTTGGTCAGGTGATCGTCGCCGCGGATGATGTGGGTGACGCCCATGTCGTGGTCGTCGACGACGACGGCGAGCATGTAGGTTGGCGTGCCGTCGGAGCGTAAGAGCACCAGATCGTCGAGATTTTCGTTCTGCCAGACGACGCGGCCCTGGACCTGATCCTCGATGACGATTTCGCCGGTCAGCGGCGCCTTGAGCCGGATCGCAGGCGCGACGCCCGGCGGCGCCTGCCACGGATCGCGATCGCGCCAAGTGCCGTCGTAGAGCCGCGTGCGCCCCTCGGCCCGCGCCTTCTCGCGCATCGTCGCCAGTTCCTCGGGGCTGCAATAGCAGCGATAGGCATTGCCCGACGCCAGCATCTGCTCGACGACCTCGCGATGCCGGCCCGAGCGGGCGAACTGGTAGATCGGCTCGCCGTCCCAGGCGATGCCGAGCCAACTCAAACCATCGAGGATGGCGTCGATCGCGGCCTGGGTCGAGCGTTCACGGTCGGTATCCTCGATGCGCAACAGCATCTTGCCGCCGCGGCCGCGCGCGTAGAGCCAGTTGAACAGGGCCGTGCGGGCGCCGCCGATGTGTAAGAAACCAGTCGGGGAGGGGGCAAAGCGCGTAACGACGGTCATGCCGGTTCAGAATCCTCTGGAAAGGCCGCGCCCGTGTAGCACAGATGGGCTGCAAGAGAAGCTAACGCTGCTGCGGCATACTTGGCGGCGTGTTTCGACGCCGGTGGGCTTGCGGGCTTGACCCGGGCAGCCAATTTGTCCAATCCGGCCGCGCGGATTCCGCCTTGGAATAGACGCGCGGCCTGGTTATCCGGCCGGCACCATGGATTCGAAACAGATCAGGTCATGACACTCGCCGAAACGACGGTACGCGAAGCGGGCCAGGATTTTATCCGCGATATCGTGCGCGCCGATCTGGCGTCGGGCCGGCACACGAGGATCGTCACGCGCTTTCCGCCCGAACCCAACGGCTATCTGCATATCGGCCACGCCAAGTCGATTTGTCTGAATTTCGGCATCGCCGAAGAGTTCGGCGGCCAGTGCAATCTGCGCTACGATGACACCAATCCGACCAAGGAGGATCAGGAATATATCGACGCCATCGAGCGCGACGTGCGCTGGCTCGGCTTCGATTGGGGCAAGCACCTCTACCACGCCTCCGACTATTTCGAGCGGCTCTACGCGTGGGCCGAGCATCTGATCCGCGCCGGCAAGGCCTATGTCGACGACCAGACTCAGGAGGAGATGCGATTAACGCGCGGCACGCTGACCGAGGCGGGCATCGAGAGTCCGTTTCGGGCGCGCAGCGTCGAGGAGAATCTCGACCTGTTCCGCCGCATGCGGGCCGGCGAATTTGCCAACGGCGCGCGCGTGTTGCGTGCCAAGATCGACATGGGCTCGGGCAACATCAATCTGCGCGACCCCGTGCTCTACCGCATCTTGCACGCCGATCACCCGCGCACAGCCAGGGCCTGGTGCATCTACCCGAGCTACGATTTCGCCCACGGCCAGTCCGACTCCATCGAGGGCATCACGCATTCGATCTGCACGCTCGAATTCGAGGACCATCGGCCGCTCTACGACTGGCTCCTGGACAATCTGCCGGTGCCGTCGCACCCGCATCAGTACGAGTTCGCGCGGCTCAACCTCACCTACACTGTATTGTCGAAGCGCGTGCTGACTGAGCTGGTGCGCGGCGGCCACGTCGCCGGCTGGGACGATCCGCGCATGCCGACGCTGGCGGGTCTGCGACGGCGCGGCGTGCCGCCCGAGGCAATCCGCGATTTCGTCAAGCGCATCGGCGTCGCCAAGGCCAACAGCATCGTCGACATGGCGATGCTGGAATTCGCCATCCGCGAACATCTGAACAAGACTGCCGAACGGCGCATGGCAGTCTTGAAACCGCTGAAGGTGGTGATCGAGAATTTTCTCGAAGGCGGGGGCGAGGAGATCGAGGCGGTCAATCATCCCGAACGGCCCGACGCCGGCACGCGCAAGATTCGCTTCACCCGCGAACTCTTCATTGAGCGCGACGACTTCATGGAAAATCCACCGAAGAAATTCTTTCGACTCGCGCCCGGCCGCGAAGTGCGGTTGCGCTACGCCTTTTTCATCACCTGCCGGGAGGTCATCAAGAATTCGGCGGGCGAAGTGGTGGAACTGCGCTGCACCTACGATCCAGCCACCCGCGGCGGCAACGCGCCGGATGGCCGCAAGGTACAGGCGACCTTGCATTGGGTGTCGGCCAAGGATTCGCGCGTCGCCGAAGTGCGGCTCTACAATCCGCTGTTCGCAAAGCCCGATCCGGACGTCGGCAATTTCGCCGCCGAGCTCAACCCGAATTCACTGGAAGTGATCACCGACGCGCGCATTGAGCCTTCGCTCGCCGGCCGCAACGCAGGCGATGCGGTGCAGTTCGAACGCCAGGGCTATTTTTGCCCGGATGCCAATTCGACACCGGAGCAGCCGGTGTTCAACCGCACGGTCGGGTTGCGCGATACCTGGGCAAAGCTGGCCGGTGGCGGTGCATAGCCGCCCTGAAGAGCGGCCAGCTTAAGGGCGCGACTATAATTCCGGCTCGTCATGCCCCGCCTTGTGCCGGGCATCCACGTCTTCAATGCCAAACCGGTCCTAAGACGTGGATGGCCGGGACAAGCCCGGCCATGACGAACGGAGTCGAGGGCGGAAGGCCCGCACTCAATACCTGCGGAACAAGCCCACCAGCTTGCCCTGAATGCGCACGCGGTTGGGCGGCAGGATGCGCACTTCGTAGGCCGTGTTGGCGGGTTCGAGCGCGATCGAAGCGCCGCGGCGGCGGAAACGCTTGAGGGTTGCCTCTTCGTCGTCGATCAGCGCCACGACGATATCGCCGGTATCGGCGGCGTCGGTGCGCTTGAGGAGCGCGATGTCGCCGTCGAGGATGCCGGCCTCGATCATCGAATCACCGCGTACCTCGAGGGCGAAATGTTCGCCGGTGGTGAGCAGGTCCGGCGGCATGTTGATGGTGTGGCTGCGCGTCTGAATCGCCTCGATCGGCGTGCCGGCAGCGATGCGGCCCATGACCGGCACGGCAACCGGACGGCCGCCTTCATCCTCGGAGGCGGCGCGTACCCGGCCGAGATTGCCTTCGATCACGCTCGGCGTGAAGCCGCGGGAGCGCCCCGCGGCGATGCCATGGGCGACCAACTCGGGCAGCTTGATCACCTCGATGGCGCGCGCCCGGTTGGGCAGGCGCCGGATGAAGCCGCGCTCCTCGAGCGCGGTAATGAGCCTGTGGATGCCGGATTTGGAGCGCAGGTCGAGCGCGTCCTTCATCTCGTCGAACGACGGCGGCACCCCCGCCTCCTTGAGACGCTCGTGAATAAACCGCAACAACTCGGCTTGCTTACGAGTAAGCATTGGCGCTTCCCCAATTCGCCCCAAGGGCAGATGATTTGCGGATTGTTTCGGTGGTCTTTTGCCGAAACAAATCATGAACGGACACTATCCGTTCGATATGTGTTCCGCAAGCATTTAATTTGACGTGAACAAGTGGAATGGGGGCGCCAAGCGCCGCTTAACGCTGGAGTTTAACGGATTCGATGTGTCGTGCCCGCGCCTCGCCTTGCCCGACCGGCCGGCCTGAAGCAATACCCGCCGCCGATTCGGCCTGCGGCTAGCTATCGAGTCGCACGATGGTGCACGGACTGCCAGCTTTGGCAGGCGGCGCGAAGGGTTCGCGGATCACCAGACAGTCGGACCTAGCCAACGGCGCCATCATCGAACTGTCCTGGGTCGAGAATGGCGTCGCAACGGCGCCGTTTGCGCCATCGGTGAGGGTCGAACGCAAATAGTCGGCGCGCTCGTCGTTGCCGGGCAGATCGCAGCCCAGCAATGCGGCTTCCGTAGGCCGCACCAGATCGCTGCGCCCGGCCAGACGGCGGATCAGCGGCACCAGGAACAGAAACGCGCACACATAGGATGAGACGGGATTGCCGGGCAGGCCGAGCACGTGCATGGCGTCGAGTTTGCCGTGCATCAGCGGCCGGCCCGGCCTCATCGCCACTTTCCAGAACGACAGCGCCATGCCCTCGGCGGCAAATGCCTTCTGCACCAAGTCGTATTCTCCGACCGAGGCGCCGCCGGTTGTCACCAGTATATCGGCGCCGACCTCCCGGGCACTCCGAACCATGGCGATCGTCTCGTCGAGCTTGTCGCCGACGACGCCGAGATCGATGACGGTTGCACCTTCGGCGCGGGCGAGTGCGGCAAGCGCGAAGCCGTTGGAATAGACGATCTGTCCTGGGCCTGGCTCCTCGCCCGGCGGCACCAGTTCGTCGCCTGTTGCGAACAGGGCGAGCTTCGGCCGCCGATGCACCGGCAGGACCGGATGGTTCATGCCGGCGGCGAGCTGCAGATCGCGCGGAGTGAGCCGATGGCCTTTGGCGAGCAGCCGGTCGCCGGCGCGGAAATCCAGTCCCTGGGGGCGCACGTTGCGGCCGAGCGCCGAAGGCTTTTGCACTTCGACGACGTTGCCGTCGCGTGTGGTCAACTCCTGGATCACCACCGTGTCGGCGGCTTGCGGCAGCACCCCTCCGGTGAAAATGCGCGCGGCCTCGCCCGGTGCGAGCGCGGCGGCAAACGGCCGGCCAGCTGCGACCTCGCCGATCACCTTCAGCCGGACTGGCGCGCTTGCAACGTCGGCAGCACGCACTGCGTAACCATCCATGGCCGAAACGTCGGCGGGCGGCTGGGTGCGGCGCGCTTTAAGATCGTAGGCCAGCACCAAACCGGCGGCGTCGGCGAGCGGCACCTCGTCGGCCGGCAATGGCTCCGCCTGGGCCAGCACCTGCTCCAATGCCTGGGCAACCGACAGCAATGCCACGATCAAGAATCCTTTACGCGAAAATGGCCGCTCTTGCCGCCGCTCTTCTCGACCAGCCGAATGCCTTCGATGTGCATACCGCGCTCGACGGCTTTGACCATGTCGTAGATCGTCAGGCACGCGACCGACACTGCAGTCAGCGCTTCCATCTCGACGCCGGTCTTGCCGGAAACCTTGACGCGCGCCGTGACCTTGACGCCCGGCAGCTTCGCGTCGGGCACGGCGTCGACCTCGACTTGCGTCAGCGCCAGCGGATGACAGAGCGGGATCAGTTCGTGCGTGCGCTTGGCCGCCATGATGCCGGCGATGCGAGCGGCACCGAGTACGTCGCCCTTCTTGGCGTTGCCGCTCCTCACAATGTCGAGCGTTTTCGGCTGCATCAGCACGCGACCCTCTGCGATGGCCACCCGTTCGGTATTGGCCTTTGGCGACACATCGACCATGCGCGCTTCGCCGCCGGCGCTCAAATGCGTCAATTTGCTGGGACGCCGGATCACGGCACTACCGTGCCGGCGCAAGTGCAGGTTTGCGGGCGAGCAGGGCGCGTGTCGCCGCCGCGACGTCGTCCTGCCGCATCAAACTTTCGCCAACCAGGAACGTCGAGATTCCCACCGCGGCGAGCCGCGCAAGATCGACCGGGGACTCGATGCCACTTTCGCCGACCAGCACAGAGCCCGAAGGCACGCTTGGCGCCAGCCGCTCGCAGGTCGTCAGCGAGGTCTCAAACGTCTTGAGATTTCTGTTGTTTATCCCGATCAGCCGCGATTTCAAGCGAGCCGCACGATCGAGCTCCTGCCGGTCGTGCACCTCGATCAGCGCGTCCATCCCGTAAGCGTACGCCGCAGCCTCAAGGTCCGCCGCGCAGGCATCGTCGACCGCAGCGATGATGACGAGAATGCAATCGGCGCCGGCCGCGCGCGCTTCGGCCACCTGGTAGGTGTCGTACATGAAATCCTTGCGCAGCACCGGCAACGCGCTCGCTGCCCGCGCCTGTCGCAGATAGTCGAGGCTGCCTTGAAATGACGGCGCGTCGGTCAGGACCGAGAGACAGCTCGCGCCGCCCGCCTGGTAAGCGGCCGCCAGCGCCGGTGGATCGAATTGTTCGCGTATAAGTCCTTTCGACGGGCTCGCTTTCTTGATCTCGGCGATCAGCGCGTATTCACCACCCGCAATCCGCCGTTCGATCGCGCGCAAAAAGCCGCGCGGCGCCGGCGCCGATTTCGCCTCTTGCTCCAGCGACGGCGAGCGGCCGCACCCGCTTCGCGGCTGCGATCTCTTCGCGCTTATAGGCGGCGATCTTGGCGAGAATATCAGCCATCGTTCGACACCACGATCAGCCGATCAAGCCGGCCTTCGGCCTCGCCGGAATCGAGCGACTTCACGGCAAGCTCCATGCCGCCCTTGAGATCCTTGGCCTTGCCGGACACCACCAGCGCCGCCGCCGCATTGAACAGCGCCACGTCGCGGTACGGGCTCGGCTTGCCTTCGAGAACGTCTTCGACCGCCTGGGCGTTCGTGGCCGCATCGCCGCCGCGCAGTGCCTCCGGCTTGACCTTCGGCAGACCGACCTGTTCGGGCGAAATCTCGAAGCTCGTGATCTTGCCGTTTTCCAGCGCGGTGACGCTGGTTGGGCCCGACGTGGTGATCTCATCGAGACCGTCGGAGCCGTGCACGACCCAGGCCTGCTCGGCGCCGAGGTTTTTCAGCACCAACGCGAGCGGCTCGGTCCATTGCTTCGAGAATACGCCGACCATCTGGCGGCGCACGCCGGCCGGATTGGACAGCGGGCCGAGCAGATTGAAGATGGTGCGGGTGCCGAGTTCGACGCGCGTCGGAGTGACGTTCTTGGTCGCCGGATGATGCGCCGGCGCGAACATGAAGCCGATGCCGGCCTCGCGGATGCAATGGGCGATCTTGTCCGGCGTCAGATCGATGTTGACGCCGAGCGCGGCGAGCACGTCGGCGGCGCCGGAGCGCGACGACAGCGCGCGATTGCCGTGCTTGGCGACCGGAACGCCGGCGCCGGCGACGATCAGCGCGGCGCAAGTGGAAATGTTGAACGAGCCCGAGGCGTCGCCGCCGGTGCCGACCACGTCGATGGCGTTCGGCGGCGCCTCGACGCGCAGCATCTTGCTGCGCATCGCGGTGACCGCGCCGGTAATCTCGTCGACGGTCTCGCCGCGCACGCGCAACGCCATCAACAGCGCGCCCATCTGCGACGGCGTCGCTTCGCCGGACATCATCTGGCTGAAGGCGGTCGCGGCTTCGTCGCGGCCGAGCGTGGCGCCGGTCGCGACCTTGCCGATCAGTCCCTTGAATGTATCGGTCACGGCATCCCCCCTCAATTGACCCGCGCCCGTGCTCGTGCGTCGTCTCGGTGCGTGATGCGCCGTGCGCTCAGAATTCTGACGCCGCGTTGCGCCGTCCGGTTGCCACGTTCCACGCCGCGGCGATGTCGAGAAAGTTCTTCAGCATCAGGTGGCCGTGCTCGGAGGCGATGCTCTCCGGGTGAAACTGCACGCCGTGAACCGGCAGCCGCGTATGCGCCAGCCCCATCACCAGGCCGTCCTCGGTATCGGCGGTGACGTGAAGTTCCGCCGGCAGACTTGCGCGCTCGACCACCAGCGAATGATAGCGGGTCGCCTGAAACGGTGCGTTGATGCCGCGGAAGACGCTTTCGCCGCGGTGGCGAATTTCAGACAGCTTGCCGTGAACCGGCGCCGGCGCGCGCACCACCTTGCCGCCGAAAGCATCGCCGATCGCCTGGTGGCCGAGACAGACGCCGAGGATCGGAATTGTGTCTGACGCCTGCGCGATCAGTTCGAGACAGATGCCGGCTTCCTTGGGCGTGCACGGGCCGGGCGACAGCACGATGGCGTCGGGATCGGCGGCGATGACGTCGGCGCTCGTCACCTTGTCGTTGCGATGCACGTCGACCGCAGCCCCCAGTTCACCCAGGTAATGCACCAGGTTGAAGGCAAAACTGTCGTAATTGTCGATGAGCACCAGCATGGCGATCCATCACGTATCTGTGGCTCTTAGACGCGGGCAGGGGGCAGGGTCAAGGCAGCGAACAATTGGCCAAAACGCCGAGCGCCGCGCTAGATTGGCGATCTCCTTGCATCGGCATCCGGTGCGGCTATCGATGTCGCGCCCGAAACGACGGAAACAACGCCATGATCATTCATCGCCGCTCGGTTCTCGCCACCCTCGCTGCCTTGTCGTTGTCCGCGCTGCCGTTTCCGGCCGCTGCACAGAATTATCCGACGCGCCCGATCCACCTCATCGTGCCATACCCGCCGGGCGGGCCAACCGACGTGGTGGCGCGCATCCTTGCGAACAGCCTCGGGGCCAAGCTGGGCCAGACTATTGTGGTCGACAACCGGCCGGGCGGCGCGGCCGGAACCGTAGGTGCGCATGTCGTGGTCAGCGCCGATCCCGATGGTTATACGCTGCTTCTCAACCAGGCTGGATCCCTGACCATTGCGCCGTCCCTTTACAAGCTCGACTACGATCCGCTGAAGGCCTTCGCGCCGATCGGCATCGTCGCCCGAGCCCGGAAATTCTCGCCGTTCATCCATCGGTTCCGGCCAAGTCGCTGCCGGAGTTTATCGCTTACGCGAAAAGCAATCCCGGCAAGATCAATTTCGGCACCCCGGGGACGGGCACCCTGCCCCATCTGTTGGGAGCGCAATTGCAGCTTGCCGCCGAACATCAAGATCACCGCTGTGCCCTATCGGGGCGCGGGGCCGGCGGTCGTCGATCTGCTCGCCGGCCGATGCAGATGATGATCGACAGCACGTCCGTGCTGCTCGCTCACATCCAAGCCGGCAAAATACGTGCGCTCGCAGTCACCAGCGAAAAGAGAATCCCGCAGTTGCCGAATTTGCCGACATTCGCCGAGGCCGGTTATCCGCAGCTGACGGAAAACCTGTGGACCGGGCTGCTGGCGCCTGCCGGAACGCCGACGCCGATCATCCAAAAGCTCAGCAGCGCGCTTGGCGAAGCATTGAAGACGCCGGAAGTGGAAAAAGCCTACCAGAAGCTCGACGTGGAAACCAAAATCGTCACGCCCGCGGCGCTCGCGTCATTCATGGCGCGGAAACTCACAAATGGGCGGACATCGTCGCCAAGGCAGGCATCAAGGCGCAATGACGTGAACGTCAGCGCGCCGCGACCGCGACGTTGGCGGCTATTGCGGCAGCCGGTCGGTGGAGACCAGCCGGACCTTGCGGGCCTGGCCGAACGGCTGTTTCGGCATCGCGCAGGCAGGCGGTTTCGAAATACGGCCATTCGCGCGCCGAGCAGGCGGTCCCGATCGGGCGGGCGTCAACCCGGTCGCCCTTGGCGCCAAGCACCGGTGCGCTGGCTTGCACTTGCGACAGCGATGGGCAACGCGATGACGCCCGCGGCCACCAGCGCAGCAGCGATGACGTAGGCTGATTTCTTCATGGCGACACCCCTGTCCCGAAATCGCTTCCGTTCCCGACTGGAAGCATTTGCATCTTTGTCGCGGCAGGCGCGCCGAAGGTTCACGACTTGTTAAAGATCAGTTGACGCGACCGGAGCCGCCCGCCCAAGGCTCGAAATGAGATGCTCAAGCGCATAAGGCACTGAATTATCGTGATAATTTTGCTGCCAATCGGAAAACAAGCCGGCTCTGCCGTGGCCGCCAGCGCCTTGCGGGCGGCAAGCGCGCAAGCTAGACCGCGCCTATGCCGCGCATCGCGCTTTTTGCCGGATCGTTCGATCCGATCACGCTTGGCCACCTCGATGTTGTGCGCAATGCCGTCCGCTTGGCCGACAAGCTGGTGCTGGCGATAGGCGTGCACCCCGGCAAAACGCCGCTGTTTTCGGCGCAAGAGCGCCAGGCGATGCTGGAGGAAATCTGCGCGCCGTTGGCGCGCGAGGCGGGCTGCGAATTGGCCTGCATGACGTTTGCAGGCCTGGTAGTCGCGGCCGCCCGCGAGGCCGGCGCCACGGTCCTGATCCGTGGTGTGCGTGACGCCACCGATTTCGATTACGAGATGCAGATGGCCGGCATGAATGCCGCCATGGCGCCGGAGTTGCAGACGGTGTTTTTGCCGGCTTCTCCGGCGGTCCGCCCGATCACCGCCACGCTGGTGCGGCAGATTGCCGGCATGGGCGGCGATGTCTCGAGCTTTGTGCCGGCCGAGGTCGCCGCGCGGCTGAAACAGAAATTTGCCAAATCCTGAAGCCGAAGCTTCACGACAGTCCTCACCCGGGAGACGATATGATCCGCCTTGCAGCCATTGTGTTGACGTTCTTGATCGCCGTGCCGGCCTTCGGCCAGGGCCTCGTCAAATCCGGCCGCGCTCACCGCGCCGGCGCCGGCGGTCTACAAGGTGAAATTCGATACCAGCAAGGGCGCCTTCGTCATCGAAGTGCATCGCGACTGGGCGCCGCATGGCGCCGACCGCTTTTACAATCTGGTCAAGAACGGGTTCTACGACGGGGCACGGTTCTTCCGCGTCATCTCAGGCTTCATGGTGCAGTTCGGCATCAACGGCAATCCCACGATCGCGGCGCGATGGGAGGACGCCAACATCCCGGACGATCCGGTGACGCAGAGCAACAAGCCGGGTTACATCACCTTTGCAACCAGGGGCCCTAACACCCGCACCACGCAGGTCTTCATCAACTACGGCAACAACCGCGGGCTCGACAGCCAGGGATTCGCGCCGTTCGGCCGCGTCATCTCGGGCATGCAGGTGGTCAATGCGCTCTACAGCGGCTACGGCGAAGGCGCCCCGCAAGGCCAGGGACCGAGCCAGGGCCTTATTCAAAGCCAGGGGAACGCTTATCTGATCAAGCAATTCCCCAAGCTGGACTACATCAAGAAGGCAACCATCACACCGTAAATTTGCGCAACGGGCGAACAGGAAAAACATATGGCTGACGAAAAAAACGAGGCGTCGCTGCCAGCCGGCGCCGATCCGCAGAACACGCTGATCCTCGAGACGACCCCCGGCTTAATTTACATCGAGCTCGATATCGACGTGGCGCCCAAGCATGCGGAACGGCTCAAACAGCTGGCTCGCGAGGGTTATTATAACGACGTGCCGTTCCATCGCGTCATCGAAGGCTTTATGGCGCAGACCGGCGACGGCCAGCACGGCAACGGCACCGGAGGCTCCTCGTACCCGGATCTGAAGGCGGAATTTTCCGATGTGCCGTTCGAGCGCGGCACCGTCGGCATGGCGCGCAAGGGCGGCAATAATCACTCCGCGAACAGCCAGTTCTTCATCATGTTCGATGAAGGCTCGTTCCTCAATGGCCAGTACACCGTCATCGGCGAGGTGGTCGGCGGCATGGACGTGGTCGACAAGCTCAAGCGCGGCGAGCCGCCGTCCAATCCCGACCGCATCATCCGCATGCAGGTGGCGGCCGACGCCGGCTCTTAACGCCGATGCGCGCCGGCGGCAGGGCAATCGCTGGCGTCGCAGCGATCGTCGCTGCCGCCGTCTTCACTCTGGGGACCGCCCGCGCGCAGCTTGAATGGCCGCCGGCGCAGGCGCCATGCAGCGTGCTCAGCGAGCGGCCATGCCATCCATCGTTCTGCAGCGTGTTTCATCGCGGCCCGTGCTTTCCCGATGATGGGATACCGTTCGGCCAGAACTTGCAGCTCACTATTGCCTCGACCGACGGCGCGGTGCTGCCGCAACAACGGGCGCGGAAGGCCGGACCGGGGACTGTCAGCAGCGGCAAGAAGACCGGGCACCCGATCAACACGATCGGGGCGATGTTTGCGGCCTTACGCGCCTGCTGGGTGCCGCCGCCGGCGGATCAGGCGCGGTCCGGCATGCAATATACCGTGCGCTTCGCGCTTAAGCGCGACGGCACGCTGATCGCGCCGCCGCAGCGCAGCTATTCGAGCCACGACGCACCAGCTGCTATCCGGGACGCCTACGCGAAAGCGGCCGATGCGGCGATCGAACGCTGCACGCCGCTACATTTCACCAAGCAAATGGGTGCTGCCATCGCCGGCCGGCCGATTGCCGTGCGGTTTATCGATAACCGCAAGATCGACAACGGCAAGAAGGCCACGCCTTAGCGGTTGCGCGTCGCGTTTGTTGCCGGCTTGCCGGGGGCCGCCGCAGGCGGGTCGGAGGCTTCTGCAGGGGCCTTCGAATCCTCAACCGGTTCGGGATCGGACGGCATCCCGCATTGCGGCATCGGCATATCGCGCAGGAAAGTCTGCCATAGGCCCTTGAAGTCGTTGCCGGGATTGCAGGGGCGGCCGCTCATGGACCACATATGGGCCAGATCCGTCAGCCGCGCCAGACATCTTTCATCCGGGCCGGCATGAGGCCGGCACGACCGACACACCATGCGCACTGAGCTGTTCGACTTCGCCTTACCGGAAGACCGCATCGCGCTGCGGCCAGTGTCGCCGCGCGATGCCGCGCGGCTCCTGGTGGTGCATCCAGGCGATCCTGCCGCGTTCGACGATCGCACCGTGCGCGATCTGCCAGTGCTGTTGCGCGCGGGCGACGCGCTCGTTGTCAACGACACCAAGGTTTTTCCTGCGAGCCTGCACGGCCGCCGGCTGGCGCGCGGCGAAGGGGGTCCGGAGGCGGCCATCGCGGCCACGCTGACGAAGCGGCTCGACGGCTCGCGCTGGACCGCCCTGGTGCGGCCGGCCAAGCGCCTCGCAATCGGCGACGTGGTGCGGTTCGGCACCGAAGGCCGCGTCTGCTTTCTCGGTCAGCTCGATGCCACCGTAGAAGCAAAAGGCGAGGGCGGCGAGGTCACCTTGGCATTCGCGTTCCACGGTCCCATCCTCGACCAGGCAATCGCCGAGCGCGGTGAGATGCCGCTGCCGCCTTACATTGCCGGCCGCCGCAGCGTCGATGAGGCCGACCGCGCGGATTACCAGACGATGTTCGCCCACGATGAGGGCTCGGTCGCCGCGCCGACCGCCGGGCTGCACTTCACCGCGGGCTTGGTGACAGCCCTGCAGGCGCGCGGAATCGCGCTGCACAAAGTGACCCTGCATGTCGGCCCGGGCACGTTCCTGCCGGTCAAGGCCGACGATACCGCGGGGCATCGCATGCACGCGGAGTGGGGCATCGTGAGCGCGGAAACCGCGGCGGCGCTCAATGCCACGCGCCGCGCCGGCGGCAGGATCGTCGCCGTCGGCTCGACCTCGCTCCGGCTTATCGAAAGCGCGGCAGCCGAGGATGGCAGCCTCGGCCCGTTTTCCGGGGACACCGCGCTGTTCATCACGCCCGGCTACCGCTTCCGTGCGGTCGAGGCGATGCTGACCAATTTCCACCTGCCGCGCTCGACGCTGTTCATGCTGGTCTCCGCCTTTTGCGGCCTCGACACCATGCAGCGCGCCTACGCGCACGCGATCGAGAAAGGCTACCGGTTCTATTCCTACGGCGACGCGTGTTTGCTGTTCCGCAATGTTTAGACTAACTGCGCTCCGATCGCCTTATTTGTGCTTGACCGAGCCCGAGCCGCTGACTTTGGTCGTGAGCTTCGGCGAGCCGAGGTAACGCACGTCGCCCGAACCGCTGACGCGGGCATCGAGCGCGTCGCTGGCATTGACCGTCACGTCTCCGGAGCCGGCCACGGATACCGTGGCGCTTTTGGCCTTCAGTTCGGAGGCGTCGACATCGCCGGAGCCGGCCACGGAAATCGTCAGGGCGTTGATCTGGCCGGCGAGTTTCACATCACCGGATCCGGCGATCTTTACCAACAGGGAATCGCCATCAAGATCCTTCGCTGTCACGTCGCCGGCGCCGGCAATCTCGATGTCGCGCAAGGCAGCGACGGTGATCCGGTAAACCGGAGGCTTGCCTTGAAAGCTCTTGCCCTTGGCGACCCCAAGGTTCAGCACGCCGTCCTTCACCTCCGACGTGAACATCGACAAAAGGTTGTCGTCCGCCGTTATCGTCAGGCTCTCGGTGCCGGTGCGGTCGACCATGACGGTCCCGGAACCGGCCACGCGGATCGCCCCAAAACCGGTCACGGGTCTAGGTTGCGTCGCCGGATGGCCCGAGCCATGAACGACGGTCCCGCCGTTGTATTCGTAGACGCAACCGTTACAGCTGGCGAGGAACGACACAAAGCGATAGCCGGCGTAACCCGCGGCTCCGACAGCGCAGACCACTATCAAAAGAACGATCAAGAGTACTTTTTTCATTTCATTGCCCCCGGGGCCGCACCGCAGCCCCGCGAAATGCCTCGCCAACGGCGAGCCCCGGCGCCGTTCCCGGCACACGATAGCACGCTAACGTCGCCCCAAATGGCGGAAAATCCAACCCGCAGCAGGGCTTAACGTCCCGTTAACCTTTAGGCCACCAGGGTGCGGCGTCAACGGGGAACAACGCGACTCACGGCGCGTCGCCTGGAATGGATGCGTGAGACGCTGGCTGAGGCCAATAAACGGTGGCGCAGAATAACGGCACATCATTGAAATCTGCCGGGCAACACGACACCCTGACCGCCCGGGCCTTGCGCACCATGGCGGCGGAGCTGCGCGCCGTCGAACTGGAATGTGAGCTCGCAACCGCACGCGAAGGGCTAGTCCACCGCGACAACGCGATCCTGTCGTTGGAAAAGTCGCTCGATTTGAACGCGGCCGAAAATCTGCGGCTGGCGGAGCAGCTCGCCGAAAGTTCCGTCGCTGCAGAGAAGGCCCGCGCGCAGCTCGAACGGACACGCTCCTTGCTGTCCGCCGCCCAGGCCGAACGCAAGGAGGCCAACGAAAAGCGGCAGGCCGAAACTGCGCAGCTTTCTGCGCAACTCGAAGCTGCCTTGGCGCGGGCGACGAATGCGGAAAATCAGCTCGCGGACGCGCAGCAGAATTTTCTCGTGATGAACTTCCACAACAGCGCCTCCGAGAAGAGAAACGAAAGCCTGGAAAATTCGCTGTACGCCAAAGAGCGTGAATTGCAGGATCTCCGGCTGGCGCATGCTGGTCTTACCGATGACGCTGAGAAACTGTGCGACGACAAAATGAAACTTTCCGGCGACCTGACGAAGCTGTCCGACGAGCTGTCGAAACTGTCCAGCGATAAGAGGAAGCTCTCGGACGACCTGGCGAAGCTTTCCAGCAAGTTCCTAAAACTCACAGACGAGATCAATGCGCGCGACACTGCCTTGGCGCATGCCGAGGATCGGATCAACCTCCTTTCCAAGCTGTTCAAGCAACTTGAGGCCAAAGCGCACGAGGACGGCCGGCAGAATTTCGCCGGCAGTGCCGGGGGCAGGAATTTCGCGGCGCCGGGATCAATCGGCATTGATGCTGTTGCCGAGGGCCAGCGCGGAGAATGCGCAGTGCTCAAGCGCGACCTCGACAGCGACGCCTGGCTGTTCGGCGGCGGCAAGGCGGTCCGCTTGTCGTGACGCCTCGCCTGGGCTCGGCGTAATCCGCTGATTTCAATAGATGGAACGCGATGCCCTGGGGTGCCGGGCTTGCCTCCTGCCGGGACGATATTGCATCTGTCGTTTGCAAACTCTGGACCCGCGATCGGCCGATGATGTTTGGTTTCCGCCTTGGCGCCACCGACGGTGCCGCGCGCGCCGGCGAAATGACGACGGCGCATGGTATTGTGCACACGCCGGCCTTCATGCCGGTGGGCACGCAAGCGTCAGTCAAAGGCGTGCATCACGACGATGTGCGTGCGGCGGGGACTGAGCTCCTGCTCGCCAACACCTATCACCTGATGCTGCGGCCGGGGGCCGAGCGGGTCGCGGCGCTCGGCGGACTGCATGCCTTCATGCGCTGGCCCCACCCGATCCTGACCGATTCCGGCGGCTTCCAGGTGATGTCGCTCGCCGCGCTGCGCAAAGTGACGGAGGCGAAGGTTACGTTCCGCTCGCACCTGGACGGGACCATGGTGGAGCTTTCGCCCGAGCGTGCGATAGAGGTGCAGATCCTGCTGGGTTCCGATATCGCCATGCAACTCGACGAATGCGTGCGGTTGCCGGCGGAGCGGGGCGAGATCGAGCGGGCGATGCGGCTATCGCTGCGCTGGGCCGAGCGCTGCAAGCGCGCCTTTACGGGTGCAGCCGAGGGGCGGGCGCTGTTCGGGATCGTGCAAGGCGGCGATGTCGCCGCGCTTCGGCAAGAGAGCGCCCGCGAGCTCGTCGCAATGGGCTTTGACGGCTACGCAATCGGCGGGCTGGCCGTCGGCGAAACCCAGGAGGTGATGCTCGGCGTGGTGGATAGAACGGCGGAGATGCTGCCGGCGCAAAGGCCGCGCTACCTGATGGGCGTCGGCACGCCGGCCGACCTGCTCGAAGCCATTGGCCGCGGCATCGACATGTTCGACTGCGTGATGCCGACGCGCAACGGCCGTCACGGTCTTGCCTTTACGCGCTTCGGCCCGATCAACCTCAAGAACGCCCGGCATGCGGATGACCCGCGCCCACTCGATGGTGAAAGCCGCTGCCCGGCGGCGCGCGATTTCTCCCGTGCCTATGTGCATCATCTGTTCCGCAGCGGCGAGGCGCTGGGCGGGACATTGCTTTCGGTCGTCAATCTCTACTATTACCAGGATCTTGTCGCCGGCGCCCGGGCTGCCATCGCGGCGGGCCGCTTTGCCGATTTTGCCGCGCAGACAAAGGAACAGTGGCAGGCTAAACGCGATATCGAAGAACCATAACTGCTCTTGAAGATGAGACGAATGCCAAGGGAGATTGCCCGATGCGACAGCCTGGTTTGATTGTTGCGCCGCTGACGCCGTTCACTGGCGACCTCAAGGTCGACGAGCGCAGCCTGCGCCGGCAGATCGACTACGTGGTCCGCGACTGCGCCGCCACGATGGTGGTCGCCGCCGGCGTCGAGACGCAGGAATACACCTATCTGAGCTTTGAGGCGCGCAAGGCGTTGATCCGCTCGACCATCGAATACGTCGATGGCCGGGTGCCGGTGATGGTCGGCATCACCCATCCATCGTTCCGGACCGCGATCGAGCTTGCCCATGAAGCCGAACAGCTTGGTGCGGCAGCGCTGCAGCTGTTGGCGCCGCTGCGGCCGTTCGCAGGCCCGCCAACGCAGCGCGATCTGGTCGCCTATTTCGAGGCCGTCGGCCGCGAGACACGCCTGCCGCTGACGCTCTATCTCAATCCCGGCCCGGGCGCCGACGTGTCGATCCCTGATACCATTGCGATCGCCAAACTGCCGCGCGTGCAATTCATCAAGGAAAGCTCACGCGACCTGGCGCGGGTATCGCGGCTGATCGTCGAAATCGACCGCGCCGGGCACGCGCAATATTTCACGACGATGCAGATGCTGCTGGCAAGTCTCGAACTTGGCGGATCGGGGGCTACGATGCCGCCCCCTGGCGCCGAAATCGCGCGGCACGTAATCGAGGCCTTCGTGGCCAAAGACTACGAACGCGCCGCGCAATTACAGCTGCAGTTCGCACTGTTTCCCGGCAAATGGATGCATTACGGCTTGGGACCGACGATGAAGGCGGCGATAAATCTGATTGGCGTGCCGGCCGGCGAGCCGTACCCGCCCTATGCGCCGCTGTCGCGTGACGACATGGCGGCGCTGGCGGCCTATCTCAAAGGCACGGTGCTCGCGCCGCGGGTCGCAACGCCGGCCGCGGCCTGATCGGCTCACGCTCTTATTCGAAAAAGAACCCGCCGGCTGCACACGGCAACTCCGGCGGGTCATTCATGACATGATCGCGCTGGTACGAAAGCAACAATCCAGGCAAGTATTGGCGTTACATCGCCTTCATTAATTGACCACGGATTTCGCCGCCCGGATTCTTGGCGGTGTGAACGTTGACGTAGCATTGGCCATTCATGAGATCGGACGCCTGAGCGGCGGTCAGAGTGGCCGAACCGGTCAGCGGCGAGGAGGCGGGCTTGCCTTTGGTCGACAGCCAAACCAACACGCCGGCATTCTTGCCCGCGGGGGCCGGGCCGTGAATATGAGCCGCGGTGGCCGGCCCGGTCAGGCCCGAAAAAGTAACATTCCAGGTGATCTTGTTGCCGTCGAGGGTCACCGTGCCCGAGCCGGTGCCGGCCGTGGTGTTTGACGGCACTTCGCTCGATCCCTTCAGGTCGGCCTTGAACGTGGTGGTGGCGGCGCGAGCACGCGAGGTCAAGGCGAACAGCGCGGTGCTGGCACCGGCGATGCAGTAGCCGAGGATCGAGCGGCGAGCGAACGTTTGACGCATATGGGGTCCTCCCTGTGACAATGCGGAATACGACACAAACACCGGGCCGATCGCGGTTATTGCACGCGTTTGATGCGGCAATTGCTGTCGGTTCGTGTTTCGCGGCGAGCACCGCCCGCCACGCCATTATACGCGCCTTGAACGCTTTACCCAACGAGGCGGTTACAGGG
>CAVPQA010000026.1:0-17278 GCA_963707175.1 uncultured Alphaproteobacteria bacterium | reverse complement strand
CTCGCTGAATTCAACGAACGTCTTCGCCGCCGCTACGGCATATGAGAGTTCTTGTTCGTACTCAGCCGAGATAGACCTCGATCGCATCGTTGCATGGGCCGCTAAAGGAGGATCGCCGTGAGATTGTCGTTCCATCGATAGTCCACGATGCGCGAAAGCGGATGCCCAAGCGATGAAATTCGCGCATTTTTCCCATATCTGGGCCAAGCCCGGGATGACGCCGCACCAGCGCTACGAGCAGCTCTGGCGCGAGCTGCATTGTGCGACGAGCTCGGCTTCGATCACTCGTTCTGCGTCGAGCATCATTTCCGGCCCGACGAAAGCTGGATGTCGTCGCCGACCCTTTACGCGGTCGGTGCCGGCGCGCGCACCAGGCGCCTGCGCATCGGACCGATGGGCTACATCGTGCCGCTCTATCATCCGCTGCGGCTTGCCGAGGAGATCGCCATCGTCGATCAGATGCTCGGCGGCCGCATGGAGCTCGGTCTCGTCCCGGGCATCAATCCGGATTATTTCCGCCCGTTCGGGCTCGATTACGGCCAGCGCAAATCGCCGACGCTCGAATTCGTCGATTATCTGCGCGCGGCATTCGGCGATGCGCAGCCGTTCTCGTTTCACGGCGCAGGAATTCCACACCGACAACGCGCGACATTTCGGTACCGCCGGTGCAGCGCCCGCATCCGCCGTTGTGGATGATGAGCCGCGACCCGCAGACGCTTGAATTCTGCGCCAAGAACGGCATCAGCCCCGGCTATTTTCTGGTCTACCCGCGCACTGACGCGGCGCCGCGCTATCGCAAATTCCTGGCCGACTGGAACGCGGCCGGCCATGCCGCAAAGCCGAACATCGCCTATTGCACTGTCGTCTATGTTGACGACACCGATGACAAAGCGATCGAGACCGCGCCGTTCCGCGCGAGCCGCGCCTATGAGGGATTTCTGGCGCCGCCAAAGCCCGGCGAAACCTTCGAGCAGCGCGCCGCCGATCACGCCAAAATGTTCGTCGGGCGCGGCGAGCCCGGCGCGTCGGAGATCATGCAGCATCTGTTCGATGCCGAGTATTTGTTGAAACACGAACTGGTCTTCATCGGCTCGCCCGAGACGGTCGCAGCAAAATCCGCGCCGCCGCCGAAAACGGCGTGTTCAACGTGTTCATGGGCGAATTCAACTTCGCCGACCTGCCGGAGGCCGATCTGATGCGCTCGATCCGGCTGTTCGGCGAGAAGGTTATCCCGGCGCTGCGCGGCTACGAGCCGTTTTGAGGTCTCAATCCGGAACGCGGCCGCAGGCTGCGAGCCTGAATCCATAATCACTATCGGTGCCTATCCCGCACCGACGGTGGTTATGGATTCCGCAGTTGCGCTTCGCGGCAATCTGGAACAATGCCGGCTACTGCCCCTTCGCCAGCTCCGGATGCGCCTTCAGCCGCGCGTTGTTGAGCACATAAATGATGTAGGTCACGACCGCGCCGAGCGCGAACGGCATGGCCGCAAACATGTAGAGCTGCTGGATGGGCAACGTGCCGACCAAGAGCGTGCCGGTCAGCGGGCCGATAATGGCGCCGAAGCGGCCGAGCCCGAGCTGCCAGCCCGAGCCGTTGGCGCGCAGCGACGTCGGATAGATCATCGCGCCGACGACGTTGATGCCCGACTGAATGCCGAGCACCACGGCGCCGGCGAGGAAGGCCACGATCACCAGCGCGGCCGTCGATGACAGTCCGGCGTAGCCGATCGCTGCGACCACCGGCACCGCGACGAGGAACAGGATCGCAATGGCGAGGAAGCGCTGCCGCTGCAGCCACCAGCACAGCACCAGGGCGCCGACGGTGCCGCCGACCTGCAGCCCGGCGCCGGTGAGCGCGGCTGCGGTCTGCGATGCCTTGGCGGCCGCCACCAGGATAGTCGGCGTCCAGGAGATGAGGAAGAAATAGCCCATCAGGTTGAAAATGAAGATTAGCCAGGTGAGCGGCGTGATCACTTCCAGTCCGTTATGGAACAGATAGCGCGGATTGGAACTGGGAAATTGCTTCTCGTCCTCGATCACGAACCGCGCGTTCGGCGGCACCCGGAAATCGGGACGGATGGCTGTGATCAGCCGCTCCATCTTGGGACGCTGGCTCTCATGCAGCGTCATGTATTTGATCAACTCCGGCATCCCGAAGATCGCGATGATCGCGAACACGATCGGAGCGACGCCCCCGATGTAGAACAGGATTTGCCAGCCGTGCTGCGGAACGAACGCCGCGGCGGCGAATCCGGCGAGCGCGCCGCCGATCGGCACCATGCCGGTGGCGATAATGGCGAGCGTGGCGCGCAGATGGCGCGGCGCCGACTCGGCGTTGATCGCCACCACATTGGGGATGACGCCGCCGATGCCAAGCCCGGCGATGGTGCGCAGCCAGAATAATTCCGTCAGGTTGGTCGAATAGGCGGCCCACCAGGTGAAGATACCGAACAGAATGTTCGACGCAATCAGCGCGGTCTTGCGGCCGTAGCGGTCGCCCATCCAGCCGAAAATCTGCGAGCCGAACAGCACGCCGAAATTGCTCGCGGTGAGCACGAGGCCAAGCGACTTCGGCGCGATGTGCCAATCATGAATGAGGTGCGGCGCCGCAAACGCGATGGCGCCGATGTCATAACCGTCGATGAACGCGATCAGCGTGGACCAGAGGATAAGCTTGATCTGGAATGCGCCCAGCCCGTGCTCGTCCAGAAACCGCGATACATAGACGTCCGTTTCGCCGGCCATCGTTCCCACCCCGTCAGCGTTTTTATTGTCGCGCTGGTCGCGCGCGGCCAAAGCGTAGGGCAGGGGCTCCGCAAAGGGAAGGGATATTCCCGTCGCGGAGTGGGACAACGCCCGCAGTTTCCTTGGCGCGCTATCATTCTCCCCGCGCGGGAGCAGTCATTCGTCGCCCTGACGATCAGTCGTCCGCGAGCGGCCGTCCTTCCTTCGTGCGCAGCGCTCGGAACACGGCTTCGGGCGTCAGCGGCAATGCCGTCAGGCGCACGCCGATCGCGTCGTCGATGGCATTGGCGATCGCCGGCGACACCGGCATCGTCGAGGACTTCGCCGACGCCTTTGGCGCCGAACGGCGCATTGTGCTGAAACGCGTCGATGGCCTCATTGATCATCACGCCCGGCAGATCGCCAATGCCGGTGATCTTGTAATCGGCAAGCGAGGCGTTGGTCACCTGACCGCCGTCGTAGTTCATCTTCTCCGACATGGTGAAGCCGAGCTGCATCAGCGCGGCGCCGGAAATCTGCGTCTCGACGATGCGCGGATTGACCTGGGTGCCGCAGTCCACGGCGTTGATCAGCTTCAAGATGCGCACGCGCCCGGTCTCGGTATCGACCTCGATCTCGGCGCCACCCGCGGCGACCATCCAGAACGGCGTGATCTCCGGCGACAGCCCCGTTTCGTGATTCGGCTCGACATGCCCGGGGCGATAACTGCCGCTGCCGACGATATTGCCGGCCTTCATGCCGTATTTCTTGATGAACAGGCCGGAGACCGGCGTGTTGCTGCCTTTCGGCTCGCCGACCTCGCGGCGCAGTTCGTCGATTTTCTGCCGCGCCTCTTCGGCGGCGAGCCGTACGGCGTGGCCCATGTGGAACATCGAACGCGAGCCGAGCGTGCCCATGTCGTAGGGCGTCACGTCGGTATCGCGGGCGACGACGCGTACGCTTTCGGCCGGCACGTTGAGCACTTCGCCGACGATCTGCGCCATCCCGGTATCGGAGCCTTGCCCCATGTCGACGGTGGAGATGTAAAGCGTGGGGCTGCCGTCGGCGCTGACGTTGACGATGGCGACCGAGGTGGTCGGCGACACGCAAGCCTTGAGCGCAAAGGCGATGCCGCGGCCGCGTCTGACGGTGCCCGAGCCCCGATCGAATTTTTCCGACCAGCGCAGCCGGTCGGCGACGTGTTCGAGCACGGCTTCGAGCGCCGCATCTTTCAGAATCGTGCCGGTTGCCTGCGGGCGTCCATTGCGTAGCACATTCTTGCGGCGGAACTCGAGTGGATCGATGTTCAGCGCGCGCGCCACCATGTCGGTGTGGCTCTCGTAGGCGAAGGTGAGCTGCGGCATGCCGAAGCCGCGCAACGCGCCGGCCGGCGTCAGGTTGGTGTACATCGCGCAGGAGTTGATCCATATGTTGTCGATGTCGTACGGACCGGCGGCGGTGAAGCCGGACTTGTGCGTGACGCGCGGACCGATATCCGCATAGGCGCCGCCGTTCCAGAACACCTCGCATTTGCGCGCCGTGATGCGGCCGCTCTTGTCGACGCCGGTCTTGATGCGCACCGTCGCCGGATGTTTGGTGATCTGATAGAACTGCTCCTCCATGGTGAGCGCGATCTTCACCGGGCGCCGCGCGATCATCGAACACGCCGTGACCAGCGCCTCCAGCTTGATATAGAGCTTGCCGCCGTAGCCGCCACCGAGATACGGCACCTTGATGCGCACCTTGTTCTCGGGCCAGCCGAGCAGCCGCGCGATCTCCGTTCGCACGAACGACGGTCCTTGCGCGCCACTGTAGATCGTCAGACCCGTATCCTTATAGTCGGCGATCGTGGCGAATGGCTCGAACGGCACGTGCAGGCATTTCTGCGTGCGGAATTCATGCTCGAAGACCTGCGCGGCCGCGGCGAATGCCTTATCGACGTCGCCGCGCCGCAGTTTGGCGTTGAGCGCGAGGTTGGTGTTCTTCTGGCCCTTGAGATGCTTGAGATCGGCGAAGGTTGCGGCGGGTTTCAGTTCGTCATGCACGTAGGATGAGGCGGTCATCGCCTCGACCTCGTCGAGCACCGGCGGCAACTCTTCGTATTCGGCGGCGATCGCCTGTGCGGCCGCCTCGGCGACGTGCGGATCGACCGCGAGCACCACGGCAACCGGTTCGCCGATGAAGCGCACTTTCTCCATCGCCAGGATCGGCTGATCGTGGAATGCCGGGCCGTAATAGGGGTTGGGGATGACCTTGACGACGTCGTCGGCGGTGATGACGCGGAACACGCCGGGCATCTCCTGAGCGGCGCTGACGTCGATTGATTTGATACGGCCATGCGCCACCGTTGAGCGGAACACCTTGCCGTAGAGCATCCCGGGAAGCCGCATCAAGTGCGTGTACTCGGCGCGGCCGGTGACTTTTTCGCGGGCTTCGAGACGCGGCACTGAGCGGCCGATCTGGCCGCCTCCCATGGGAGTTGTCGACATCTGCTTCGTCCTTCCCGGAATTCCTGTCTTTTCTGCCGTCCCAATGTTCCGACGATCGTCACATTGGAAATCGTCCTCGATATGTCTTCCCAGGCAAACTATGATGTTCCTAAGCTAGGTTGATAGCGTAGGGAAGTGCCCATGGATATGAGTGTCTCCGTCGCGCCCGGGAATGAGACGGCGTCGAACCAAGCCAAAGCAGCGCCGATCCGCCGCCCCAATTCCAGCGAACTCGACGTCTGGCTGGAGAAGGCCGAGGCGATGGGCGAACTCAAGCGCATTTCCGCCGAAGTCAGCCCCGACCTCGAAGCGGCCCACATCACCTATCTGGTCGGCTTGCACAAGAGTCCGGCGCTGCTGTTCGAAAACATCAAGGGGCATCCAGGCCACAAAGCGCTCTACAACATGATCGGTTGCAACCTGTCGCGGTTCTGTCTGATGATCGGCGAGGAGCCGGTGGATCATCCGCTTAAGGCGGTGCAGCTCCTGCAGCAGAAATTCGGACGCAAGATGAAGCCGGTCGAGGTCGCGGCGGCCGCGGCGGTTTCGAGCCAGAACGTCGTCGACGGCGAGGCGATCGACATCCGCATGTTCCCGGCGCAGCGCATGTGGCCGCTCGACGGTGGCATGTACCTTGGAACAAACGATGCCGTTGTCACGATGGATCCCGAAACCAAGCGGGTGAACGTCGGCACCTACCGGATGATGATCAAGGGGCCGCGCGAGATCGGCGTCTACACCTCGCCCGGCAAAGACGCCGGCAACGACCGCGACAAGTGGTGGAAGATGGGCAAGCCGGCGCCGATCGCGGCCTGCTACGGGATCGATCCGCTGCTGTTTCTGGTCGGCGCAACGACCCTGCCCAAGACCGAGAGCGAGTACGAGTACTATTCGGGCATCAAGGGATCGCCGATCGAACTGTTCACGTCTGATGTTACCGGCCTGCCGCTGCCGGCCCATGCCGAGATCATCCTTGAGGGCCATCTCTATCCGGATGAGACGTTTGCCGAAGGTCCGTTCGGGGAATTCACCGGCTATTACGGCCGACCAAGCGGTGCGACGCCCTACATGCGGGTCGAGCGGCTGCGCTATCGCAACAATCCGACGTTGACCTGCGCGCTGATGGCCGACGGGCCTTCCAACGAGTGCGGCCTGTTCTGGGCCGCGGTGCGCTCCGCCGGCATCTGGGCGGACCTGCAGAAGCTTGGCATTCCGGGCATTCAGGGCGTGTGGTCGATACCGGAGGCCGCCGGCTGGGGCATGACGGTGGTGTCGATCAAACAAATGTATGCCGGCCACGCGTCGCAAGTGATGGCGCTCGCCGCGCAATGCACCGCCGGCGCTTATTTCGGCAAATACGTCATCGTCGTCGACGACGACATCGATCCGAGCAATATCGGCCAGGTGCTGTGGGCGATGGCGACGCGATCGCGTCCGGCGCAGTCGATCGATATTCTGCGCGAGACGTGGAGCACGTTCCTCGATCCGAGCCTCAATCCGCCGGAAATCCGGCCGTGGGGCTCGAAGGCGCTGATCAATGCCTGCATGGATTTCAAGCACATCAAGACGTTCTCGCCGCGCACCAAGCTCGACAAGAGCACCTACGATCGCGTTGTGGCGCGCTGGAACGAACTCGGCCTTGACGGCGAGCCGCCCGCGATTTCGGTATTCGAGGACAAGGCGCCGGGCGCGAAAGTAGACTGACGCAGCCTGGATCGGGCGTCGAATGAGTTCAGCCGGCGGCCCGTTTCGGCCGCGCACTCCGTGCCACGGCCGGACGGTTTGTCATGTTGGCGTACATGCGCCGCAGGCAACGCTTCACCACTGCCAGTTCCTCGGCTGAAATTCCCGCATTGGCGTCCGCCTCGATAGCGCGGGCGGGGCCAGTCAGGCGGGCGACCAGCGCTCCGCCCTTCGCCGACAGCGCCACCGCCACCTCACGGTTGCTGGTGGCGGAACGCGTTCGCGTTGCCAAGCCGAGATGCACCAGCCGCGTGACAAGGCGCGACAATGTCGAGGCGTCGATGCTGGTCAGCTCGGCAAGATCGATCTGACGCTGCCGGCCGTTGGCGGCGAGCACTGCCAAAACGCGCCAGGTCGCGATGCTCAACCGATGCGGCGCCAGCGTTTCGGCGCTGAATTGGTCGGCGATGATGCTGCCCACCCGGTTCACCAGGTAGGGCAGGTAATCGGCGAGCTTGAGCGGATCTTTCACGGAGCGGCTATCCTCAAGCGGCGCTGCAGCGAAGGAAGGATATCCTATAAATCAATGCATTTACAACAATTGCAATATCAACTATTCTGCCGCTTCTTGCAAGCAAAATGCGGCGGCCAATAGGGCGCGTTAGGGAGCATGTCATGGAGTTCGGCTATTTCACGCTGAGCGACAACCACTATCCAAACAATCAGCGCAGCGCCAATCAGTTCGTTGCCGACATCACCGCCGAAGCGATCTATGCCGACAAGATCGGCATGCGCTCCGCTTGGATCGGCGAACACCATTTCAACTCGCTCGGCGTGCTGTCCTGTCCCGATCTGGTGCTGTCCTATGTGGCGGCGCAAACCAAGCGCATTCGGCTGGCGCCGGCGGTGACGGTGCTGCCGCTGCACAATCCGATCCGAGTCGCCGAGCAGTGGGCGACGCTCGATCTGCTCTCGGGCGGCCGCGTCGATTTCGCCTCCGGACGCGGCTACGACCGCCGCGAATACCTGCCGTTCCACGTCTCGTTCGAGGACAATCAGGGCATCTTCGAAGAAGGCATGGAGGTGGTGCGCAAGCTGTGGGCCGCGCCGGACCGCATCTCGCACCACGGCAAGCATTATCAGTTCGACGACGTGCGGATCACGCCGAAGCCAGTCCAGCAGCCGTTGCCCGCCTATATCGGCTCGTTCTCAAAACCGTCGATCGAACTCGCCGCCCGGCTCGGCTGCGGCCTGATCGTCGCGCCGTTCGCCGCGGCCATGACCTTCGGCGGACTGCAGCAGGTCCACGACCTCTATCACGAGACCTGCGCCAAGCACGGCCAGAAGCCATATCGGCTGATGTGCAGCTATTTCGTCCATTTCGCCGACACGCCGGAGCAGGAAGCAAAGGTCCGCGAGCGGCAGATCTACTACTATAACTCTTGCGTCATTCCGGCCTTCCCGGGCGACCCGAAGAACGCACCGCCGAGCTATCGCTACTTCATCGACATCGTCGACCGCTTGAAGAATCTGAAACCCGAACAGCTCACCGAGAATTCGGTTCTGATCGGCAATTCCGCGCACATGATCAATGTGCTCAAGAAGGTCGAAGCGGCGGGCTTCGACGAAGTCATTCTTTACGTCAATGTTGGCCAGAAGCCGCACCAGCAGGTCAAGGACGAAATGGCGCGCTTTATGGCCGAGGTGGCGCCGGCCTTCGCCGGCGGCCATAAGGAAGCGGCGGCGTGAAGCCGCAAAACGGTGATGGCCCGCGAAGAAGGGCCATCAAGGAGAATCCGGCTCAAACAGTTTGTCCGATCAGTGCCGCGTTGTCCGCCTTCGCGGGCGACGATAGCGGATGAGCCTCAGGGATCGAGCTCGGTATCCCAATAGAGATAATCGAGCCAGCTGTCGTGCAGATAATTCGGCGGGAACAGCCGGCCGTTGCGGTGCAGGTGCTGCACCGTCGGCTGGAACGGCTTCTGCGCCGGCCACATGTTGGATTCCGATGACGTGAGATTGCCCTTGCGCAGGTTGCACGGCGAACAGGCGGCAATGACGTTATCCCAGGTGGTGTGGCCGCCGCGCGACCGCGGAACGAGATGATCGAAGGTGAGATCGTCGCGTGCCCCGCAATACTGGCAGCAGAAGCGGTCGCGCAGAAACACGTTGAACCGCGTGAAAGCCGGGTGCGTCGCCGGTTTCACAAAGGTCTTGAGCGATACCACGCTCGGCAGCTTCATCTCCAGGCTGGGGCTGTGGACCGCCCGGTCGTAGTTGGCGACGATATTTACGCGATCGAGAAAAACCGCCTTGATGGCGTCCTGCCACGACCACAGCGACAGCGGATAATAGCTCAGCGGGCGGAAATCGGCGTTGAGGACGAGCGCCGGGAAGCCGGACGGCGATACCTGGGCGTTCAAGGCAGTGCTCCGCAAACCTCGACTTAAAATGCCGCACCGCGGCGATGGGCGTAGTTTATAGGGAGGCGTGACAGGATTGTGAAGCCCGTTCCGAGGCTTACGGGCCACGCCCCGATTGCGGGACAGGCCTTTGCGCGGTGCCGGCGCCCCGCCTGTCGGCGCCCCTCCTCCTGGGACATTCTGGGATTGATTTGAATCAAAGCTGAGGAACGCCGCCTGGACGAAAATATTACAATGGATGCCGAGCAAAAGCCTGTGCCTGCCTGCCCGAAATGCGGCAAGCCGATGCGATTGGTGCGTTCGGTCCCTAAAATCGGCGCGCTTCCCGAACTGCGCACGTACAATTGCAGATGGTGCGGCGAGAGCCTGACAGAAGCGGATGAGCCGGGGCAAATACGAGGACGACGATGATTGTCACAGGCGGTATAGCGCGGCATGACCGGCAAAACCACGGCGGTTGGGCTGGCGGAACCGGTTATGCCGGCGAAAACGGCGTCGGCCACGTGGCAGCCCGGCACGTCGCTGAAGCGCGCGGGATCGTTGCGCGGCAGCGCGCGCGCGTTCTCAAGCTGAGGGCGCAGGGCAGGGCCACCCCGGATCACGAATTGACGCTGCAGGCGCTCGTCAGCACGCTCGCCCAGATGGAGGGCCACGTACAAGAGCTTGCTGAAGCCTCGAAGCGGTTTGAGCGACCGCAGCGGTGGCTGTCGTAGCTGGCTGTCAAGCCGAATTGCTCCCGCCTGCGAAGCGTCGCGGACGAAGAACGAATGCCGTGGCGTGCGCCGTTCCGCTTTCCGCCACCGCGGCAGGACCCACGGCGCCAGGCTGCGCTGGAGCGGCGTTGACCGCTCCAGCACGCCATGAGCCTGGCAATGGATTTAACAGAGGACTTGGCAACCGGCTTGGCAACCGACTTGGCGGAGGACTTGGGAACGCCAGAGAGAACCGGCAACGCAGTCCGCCGCGCGCGAACTCCATGTCGACCGATCCGCCGAACTGGCGCAGTCCCTTGCGCAGCAGCGTCGTGCCAAAGCCCTGCCGCCGCGATGCTGCAGGCTGCGGACCGCCGCTCTCGACCCAATCGAATTCCGCCCGCCCGTCACGATTCCGCCACGCCAGTGCAACACCGCCGTTCGGTGACGAAAGCGCGCCGTATTTGGCTGCATTCGTCGTCAGTTCGTGGAATATCAACGCCAGCATTGTCGCGATCTCGGGCGGGCATTCGAAATCGTCTCCGTCAAGGCAGAATCGTCTGGGGTCGTAAGGCGCGAACTCGCCGGCAAGAATCTCCGCAAGATTCGCGCCTCGCCATTCCGATTTGATCAAGAGATCGTTGGTCGCCGCCAGCGCAGTAATGCGAGCGCCGAGCTTGCTTGATTGCGCCGGCTGATCGCGCAGCGTCTGTCCAATCAGGGATTGGACGATGGTCAGTGTGTTCCTGACGCGGTGCGCAAGTTCGTGCGTGAGTAGTTGTCGGCGGTCCTCTTCCTCGCGCAGCCGCCCCAACAGATCGCGATAACTGTTGGCCGCCCAGATGATCACGGCGGAGGAACCGGCGAACAGCACCGCGCTGACCAGCTGTTCCTGATCGAAAACGTGCGATTTCCAGTCGGGCGGAACGAACAGCCAGAAACCGGCCAGTGCGCCAGACGCGGCGGCGAGCGTGCCGGCGGGAACACCGCCGACCAAGGCTGCGACAAGGGTGGCCGAATAATACGACGCGAACACGGTGCTGGCGGAGCTCAGTTCGCCGAGCGCGATGCGCACGACAGTCGCGATTGCGACGCAGGCCAGCGCGAAGAGCAGCGAAGCAATCGATCCGGGCTGCAGACCGCCAATCCAGATCGCGCGCCACCGGGCCAACAGTTGTCTTACCATCTGCGGCGCCCGCAATTGCTGCGACGGAGGGGCATTCCCCACTGAGCTGATGCACAAGCTTGCAAAGTAGATTGCAAAGTCGAGGTCGAAGAACTTGGCGCGCAATCGGCCTCCATATCGCGGCAATTTGGAGGACGGCCTTACATGGCCGCTTCACATTCTCGCGACCGCATTGCGTCGTGTCCGGACCACCGAAGCTTCGTCAGCTTCACCTGCAGCGCGCGGTGTTTTTCAGCGCGCTGATGACGGCGACCGCCTTTGGCAGCCTGACGTTCTCGGCTCATCCGGGAATTTTAAGCATGGGCAAGTTTCTGGCGCTGTCGCTTGCCTGCACGCTCGGCGCAGCGGCGCAGTTCCAGACGGCACTGATGGGGCCGCCGCGCACTACAATCGATAAAACTTGAGCGATTTTGTCGGCGGAGTGCTAAGCCTGCGCGCCGCCGCCCGGCAGGGTTTCCGCCGCGCCGGCATTTTCAAGAGTGGGCCGCAACACGCCGTTAACGATGGCGGCCGCTGCCTCTGCGATCGAAACAACGAAAAATCAATGCCCGTCGCCTATCGACAGAGGCGGCGAAGGCCAAAAAACGCGTTCCGGTCGGGGCAGGGCAATGCTTGGCGAGTTCGTACGTCGTTTCGGTCGCGATCGCGGCGGCAACGCCGCGATCGTGTTCGCATTGTCGCTCGTTCCCATCATCTTTTTGACGGGGCTCAGCCTCGATTTCTCCGCCGCCGCGCAGAAACGCATTCAGCTCAATGCCGCCGCCGACTCGGCGGCCTTGTCGATGGTGACGCCGAGCGCGATGACTCAAACCTGCGCGCAAGCAACGACCAATGCGACGAACATCTTCAAGGGCCAGGCTTCGGTGGTGTCCGCTCTGAACTACACCGCCCCGACCATCAGTGGATGCCAGGACGGAAGTTCCACGCGCACGGTCACGATCACTTACACGGCGTCGTCGATCAATTCATTCCCCAACGTCCTTGCGCTGCTGACAAGAGCCTCGGAAACGAGCTGGACGATCACCGGTTCGTCGACCGCGACTGCAACCACCGCGCCGAACATCAATTTCTATCTGCTGCTCGACAATTCGCCGTCGATGGACATTGCGGCGACGACCAGCGGCATCAACACCATGGTGGCCAATACGTCGCAGCAGGGCGGCTGCGCTCTCGCCTGCCACGAGACCAACCCGACGTCAGGCGATGTCGCCGGCAATCCCAACGGTGAAGACAATTACACGCTGGCAAAAAACCTCGGCGTCGTGACGCGCATCGAAAACATGGCGGCGGCGACCTCGTCACTGATGACCAGCGCCACGCAGATGATGACCACCAACAACGCGACCTGCCCGAACGGTCCGGGCTGCTATCAGATGGCGCTCTTTACGTTCAACGTCCAGGGCACTACCAACAGCCAATGCACCAGCACCGCGATTCAGGCGATCTACGCCCCGAGCTGCGCGCCGTCATCGGATTTGTCGGCCGCGCAGAGCGCGGCCGCAGGCATCGACGTTCTGGAGGTGTGTTCGAACAATTTTCTGACATGCAGCAACAACAATAAGGACGCCGATACGGACTTCGAGCATGCCATGACCGCGATCAACAATATTATGCCCACTCCGGGAACCGGAACGTCGGGCAGCACGCCACAGGAAGTGCTGTTTTTGGTCACGGACGGCGTTGACGACGAAATCAATTCAACATCTTGCTCAAAGACCTTGACCGGCAGCCGCTGCCAGCAGCCGTTCAACACGTCATCGTGCACGACGGTCAAGAATCGTGGCATCCGCATCGCGGTGCTCTATACGGAGTACCTGCCGTTGCCGACCAACGCCTGGTACAATAGCTGGATTGCGCCGTTCCAAAGTCAGATCGGACCGAACATGGAGAGCTGCGCGTCGCCGGGACTGTTCTTCCAGGTCACCACGGACGGCGACATTACCGCGGCCATGCAAGCGCTGTTTCAACAGGCGGTCAGCACCGCGCGGCTTTCCGAGTAGGGTTCTACAAAAGTTGATGAGACGCCAAAGGAGGTGCCCGGCCGGCGCAGGCCAGGGCGCAGCTTTAGCAAGTCGACGGCGTGGCGGTGCCGTTGACCGTATACTGAACACACGACGCGAGTCGCGGCGAAAACACGATGTCCTCGTAAATATTGATCGTACCGGTAACCACATAACCCATCGACGGGGTATAGGGATATGTTACCTCACCGAGGATCAAATAGACTGTTGGCGTGGCTGCGGTCGCCAGCGCCTGCATCGCAGTCGGCAGCGGGAAGGTCGAATTGACGGCGCGGCCGTTGCCGCTGTTGGACGCGCTCCAGACGACCGATCCTGTCGTGCTGCCGTTGGTGAGCTTCAATTCCGAGACGGTGACAGTCATGTTCGCCGTCGAGTAGGGAGTGATGACCGTAGAAGCCGCCCCGATGATCTGGTTCATCGTCGTGGTATCGGGGATATTGGTGTACTGCGTGGCGAGATCGGCCACCGTGCGGGCCGCCAGCGTCGCCTTGAATTGGATCGCCATCCCGTCGCCGAGTTCGCTGCCGCCGAGATAGAGCGTCAGCATGAACGGCAGGATCAGGGCGAACTCGACCGCGGAAACGCCATCGCGTTCGCGCACAAAACGCCGCAACAAGCCACGCAGAGCCGGAATGGCCATCGCGTTCCTCGTCAATACGGTTCGGTCTTGAAGACTGCGGTCGAAACCAAAAGCCGGTTGCCGTTGGAAAGATTGGACAGATTGAAGTTGAGCGGGCCCAGGATGATCGGCCACTGATACATCACCTGAATAACCACGATGCTGCCCGGCGTGCCCGGCGAATAATTCCACGTATTGCTGACCGTGCCGTTGGCGTTGAAGGTCAGTGTCGGGCTTGTGGTATTGGCGGAAGCGAAATCGCTGTAATTCTGGACATTGACCATCAGGTTGTTGCAGTTGAACAGCGCGCTGACGAGGGCTGCGGTATTGGAGCCGGTGCAGACGTAGTTGAGGAATTGCGCCTGCGTCATGTTCGACTGCTGGGCCTGTCCGGTCAGGACGTAGCGGCTGGCTTCTTCGGTCACCTCGTCGAGCACGCGTCCGGCAAAGAACACCAGCGCGGTCTCGAACATGGCGACGAGCAGGCCGAGGAACGGTGCCGCCACCAGGGCAAACTCGACTGCGGTGGCGCCCTTCCGGCAGAGCGCGAAATGTCTGGAGGACCGACAGCCGGCTTGTGCATCCGGCCAGTCTTCGTCTTAAAACCACGAGCATGGCGCGTACGCTCCAACGCCCGGCTTCTACGGCGGATTTGCTAGGGAAGCGTTACCCTTCGGCCCTGTTTGAGGTTAACGGGACGTGGAAAATCCGTGCGCCAAAAATTCGCCGCCGTGGCGCAGGCCTTCGGCATCGATGCCGTGGCCGATGCCGGGCGAGATGTGCCACTCGACCGGAACGCCGAGCGCGGACAGGCTCTGCGCCGCCTGAAACAGGGCCTGCACCGGGATCAGTTCGTCGCGATCGCCGTGCACGAGCAGCACGGGCGGATGCGATCTGACCTCGGCCGCAAAGGCCTCGACCTCGCGTTCCGGGGGCGTGACCAGGAGTCCGGAATAGCCGACGATTGCGGCCGGCGCCGTGGCGCGGCGCAGACCGACATGCAGCGCCATCATTGTGCCCTGGCTGAAGCCGACCAGCGCCAGCGCCGATGGCGGCAGCTTGTGGCGCCCAAGCTCGGCATCGAGATACCGCTCGAGCACCGGCGCCGCTTCGTTGACGCCGGTCCAGCGCTCGTTCGGATCGCGGAAGGTGAGCGGAAACCATTGCCGGCCGACCGGCGCTTGCCCGCAGGGCTCCGGCGCGTGCGGCGAAGCGAACGCCGCCTGCGGCAGGTATTGTTGCCAAGCGCGGCCGATGTCGATGAGATCGTTGCCGTCCGCGCCGTAGCCGTGCAGGAAGACGACAAGCTGGCGCGCCGCCCCGGAGCGCGGGTTGAGCCGCGGGCCGTCAAGTTCTGCGGCCATTCGTTCCTCTTTTGACTGGTTTGTTTGTCGGTTGGACGGTTGCGCCTTCGCGGCCCTTCACGAGGCGATAATATGACCAGAGAACGCGCGCGGCTATGGAGCGCCACGGCCGCCACTGGTCCCCCAGCGCCGCCATCGCCTTGGTGGTTGGCCGCGCCGGCAGGCCGAAGGCAAGCCGTGCCGCCTCCTGCAAGGCAAGATCGCCGGCCGGCCATGCGTCGGCATGTCCGAGGCAGGAGAGGAGATAAATGTCGGCGGTCCAGGGACCCACACCGTGCAGAGCGGTAAGGGCGGCGTGCGCCTCGTCCGCCGGTCTGTCCACGAGCTTCGCGAGATCGATCTCGCCCTTATCGATCGCGCGGGCGATGGCTTTAAGCGCCCGGATCTTCGCACCCGAAAGGCCGAGCCGCGCCAGCCGCGCCGAGCGCGCACGCAGGATCGCCGCCGGCTCGAGCGGATCGAATGCCGCGCTCAGCCGTCCCCAGATGGCGCCGGCGCTCGCGGTCGAGAGCTGCTGTGACACGATGATGGCAGCCAGCCCCGCATAACCGTGGGCGCGCCGCCGCAAGGGCGGCCGGCCGATCCGGGCGATGATGGGGACGAACCGCGGATCGAGCGTGCCGAGGGCGGCGAGGCCGGCGTCGAGGTCGGTCTCGGTGTGGATGTGGGGGAGATGATGTGGCGGAGATTTTGCCAGATCGGGTATTCGACTTTTGGCCATCGAGAGTATGTGATTGATCGTTCGCCTTACGCCGGTCAATCCCCGTGACGGTCACCGCCGCCGATGTCCACCCGCGTCTTTCGCTTCGCACCGAGTCCGAACGGTCATCTGCACCTGGGTCATGCCTATTCGGCATTGCTGAACTATGACATGGCGCGTGCGTCTGGCGGACAGCTGCTGCTGCGCATCGAGAATATCGATGCGTCGCGCTGCCGCCCAGAATACGAGACCGCGATCTACGACGATCTGCACTGGCTCGGTATTTCCTGGACCGAACCGGTGCGCCGGCAAAGCGAGCATTTCGCCGATTACCGTGCGGCCATTGCCAAGCTCGAAGCCGCCAGCCTGTTGTATCCGAGCTTCGAGAGCCGGAGCGAAATCGCCGCCATGGTGGCCGAGCGCGAGCGTGCCGGGCCTTGGCCGCGCGATCCCGACAGCGTGCCGCTCTATCCGGGAGCGGCGCGGACCATGGCGCCGGCCGAACGCGCCCGCCGCCGCCGCGCCGGCGAGCCATTCGCGCTGCGGCTCGATACCGATGCCGCCGTGGCGCGTGCCGGTGCCCTCGCCTGGTCGGAGAGCGGCAGCGGACCGCAGCGGCAGACCGGCCGCGTGACCGCCGAGCCACGGCGATGGGGCGACGTTATCCTGGCGCGCAAGGAGCTGCCGACGAGCTACCATCTCGCCGTGGTCGTCGACGATGCCCTGCAGGGCGTCACTGACGTGGTCCGCGGACAGGATCTGTTCTGGGCGACCGGCATCCATCGCCTGCTGCAGGCGCTGCTGGGCCTGCCCGAGCCGGCCTATCGCCATCATCGGCTGATCCTCGACGACGAAGGCCGCAAGCTGTCCAAAGCCACGCAGGCGACCAGCCTGCGGCAGCTGCGCGCCGCGGGCGCGAGCGCGGCGGATATTCGGCGCATGGTCGCGCTCGAACGTTGAACGCCGAGGACGCCGCATCGGCGCTCCGTGGAGTTATTTGTGCGGCGTTATTTTGTTCCGTGAGCCTGCCGTGCCATTGTAGGGCCGCGCTTTTTCGCGACTGGGGCCGCTATGGCGCGGACGGGATCGGAACAAAAAAACAGAGCCAGGAAAGAGGCCGCTACGGCGCGGGTGGCGCGGCGGCCGTCGCGCCGGCGTGCGAGGTCGGCCCGCGCCGGCAAGTCCGGCGATCTGGCGCTGGCGGCCTTCGCGCACGACATCCGCACGTCGCTGACCGGCATTCTGGCGCTCGGCGAATTGCTCGCGAGCTCGAATATCGGCGAGCGCGAACGCGATTGGGCGGTTGCCATCAAGACCGGCGCCGAACATTTGGCGGCGCTCACCGCCCTGATGGTCGACGCCACCAAGGCTCATG
>CAVPQA010000025.1:0-39717 GCA_963707175.1 uncultured Alphaproteobacteria bacterium | reverse complement strand
CCAGCGCCGCCGAATAACGGCGCAACGCGTAGGCTTCGGTCAGCACCCCGACGACGCGGCGGTCGAGATAGGAATCGACCACCGCCAACGCTTCCGCTTCGGCGCGGTCGAAGGCGAGCACGGCTTCCTTGATCGCCATGCCGGGCAGCAGCATTTCATCGCCGTAATGCAGATAGTCCTTGATGGCGTTGTCAGGTTCGACCTCGCCCGCATAGAGATCGGGGACGTGCACCAGCCCGACATAGCGGTCCGCTTCGTCGATGGCGACCGCGTAAGCAGCCGAGCCGAGCGGAAAGGATTCGCGAAACGACGCGACGTTGGTCGAGGCGTGCACCGTCTGGACGTCCTGCCGCATCATGCGGCCGACGGTGAGTTCGCGCATCCAGCCGATATCGGCAGCGCTGCGAATGGTTTCGCCGCGCAGGTGAAAGCGCCAGGTCGCGAACGAGTAGCCGAAGACTTCGCGCGTCACCTGCGCCGATATGATCACAGCGATCAGCACCAGCGTCGTCAGCCAAAGGTCCTTGGTCGTCTCCAGCGCAATGAAGATCATGGTCAGCGGCCCGCCGATGACCGAGGCCGAAAGCGAACTCATGCCGATGATCGCGTAGGCGTTGGGATCGAAATAATACGTTGGAAACATCATCGTCAGCGCCACGGCCACGAGATGGCCACCGAGCGCCCCGATCAGCAGCGAAGAAAAGAACATTCCGCCGCGGAAGCCGGAGCCCAGCGAGGCGATCGATGCCGCGATCTTGAGCACGAACAACAGCAAGACGAAATTGAAGGACAGATCGAGCACGCCGGAGACGCGCAGTGCGCCGTGGCCGGACGACATGATCTGCGGCGAGACCATCGCGAACAGCCCGACAAACAAACCTGCCGACCATCGTCCGCCAAATCGGGCGCAGCGCAAGACGCGAGAAGATCGCCTCGCACAGAGCCACGCCGCGCATCATCGCAATGCCGAGGAATGCGGCGAGCAGGCCGACCAGGGCGGCGAGCACATAATCGTGACTGACGATCGTCATCTTCTCGGGCGCCACGACGCCGATCTCAACCGGCGACAGCCCGTCCGCGACCACGTAGCCGACCAGTGCCGCGATCGCGACCGGCGCCAGGCTGGTCGGCGTGTAGCTGCCGATGATCAGTTCGAATCCATAAAACGCTCCAGCGAGCGGAGCGCCAAACGCGCCGGCAATCCCCGCGGCGGCGCCACAGCCGACCAGAATGCGCAAATCGCCGCGCCTCAGCCGAAACGCATTGCCGATGCGCGAGGCAATGCCGCTCGCCGCCTGTGTGTAACCGGCCTCCAGGCCGACCGCGGCGCCAACCCCGCTCGACCAGACCGTCTGCAGCGGCGACGATCATGCTGCCCAGGAGCGACATGCGGCCGCCGTGCAGCGCATTGGCCTCAATCGGGTCGATTTCCCGATCCGGCCGCCAGCGCCTGAGGATTTCGGTCGATCCCCCGAACAGCAGGCCGCCCAGCAATGGCACGGCGAGGGCCAGGAGGGGATTGAGCGTCAACCGTCCCGACAGCCGCTCGCCGGGCTGCAAATGAAAGAAGATCGTATGCAGCAGATCGACCAGATAGCCCATCGTGGCGACCACCAGGCCGGCGATGGCGCCGACCAGGGTCGCCAGTGCGACAAGGCTCGATTCCCGCGCACGAACGAGGGCGCGCAGGCGCCGGGGTATCTCGAATCGGTCGGCCACTTCAGCAATCAAGACGCATCGGCCATTGTTCGGGTGCTTTCAACGGGCGGGCACGCCAAGTTCTACTTCTCGCTGCAACCGTAACACCTGGCCGCGAGGCCTATTGATGGCAGATGTGGCGGCTGAATGGACTCCTCGGGCATGCCGGGCCACAACATGGCAACGCCCGGCACGAAATCGTTCGGATTAGTGCATTGCACCAATGAAGTAACAGCCAATCGTCCCAAAAAGCCACGAAGTCAACGATTTTTCGCCGGCCGCGCCCGCCATCTCCGTTGGCCGCGGACGCTCCGGCGACGGTAAAAAATGCTGCCGGCATTCGGTCGGAACACCCGTCACCAGAGGGCGTTAACGAAGGCACGGGCCCGACGGCGTCCCACACCGGCTGCATGAAAACATGCTTTCATCCGCAGGCAATGCGTTGCCGCATCGGACGCCCGACCGCCGGGACGCGACGGCGCCGCACGTGGAGCAACGACAGCCGAATTGCTCACCTGACGGCCCCATTATAGAGACCGCGATTCCGGCCCGGCTGGATGCGCTGCCATTTGGACGATTCCACATCCTGGTGATTGTCGCGCTGGGCATCACCTGGATTCTAGACGGGTTGGAAGTGACGCTTGCGGGATCGCTCTCGGGTGAGCTCAAGAACAGCTCCGCGCTTGGGCCTGAGCAACGGCGAAGTCGGACTCGCCGGAAGCTGCTATCTGGTCGGCGCGGTGTTCGGAGCATTCCTGTTCGGCCGGCTGACCGATCGTCTGGGGCGCAAGAGGCTGTTCACTATCACGCTCGTTGTTTATCTGCTGGCTACGGCAGCCACCGGATTGTCATGGAACTTTTGGAGCTTCGCGTTGTTCCGCATGATTACGGGAGCCGGCATCGGAGGTGAATACACTGCCATCAATTCGACAATCCAGGAGCTTATTCCGGCGCGCCTGCGCGGCTGGACCGATCTGTTGATCAACGGCAGTTTTTGGGTCGGTGCCGCAATCGGGGCCGGCGGCTCGATCGTTTTGCTCGATCCGCGCTTCATCGACCCCGCGGTCGGCTGGCGCCTCGCATTCCTGATCGGAGCGGCAATCGGAATTATGATCGTGATGATGAGATTGTGGATTCCGGAGAGCCCGCGTTGGCTGGTGACTCACGGTTTCCGCAGAGAGGCGGAAGACATCGTGCGCGGCATCGAAGCGCGGTTCGGCCGCGATGCCGATGCCCGGACGTTCGCAACATGTGCGGCTGCGCGCCCGCAATCACACGCCGCTGACGCGAGGTCGCCCGCGCTCTGTTCGTCACCTATCGGCGGCGAACGCTGGTCGGCTTGAGCCTGATGGCGCGCAGGCCTTCTTCTATAACGCGATTTTCTTCACCTACGCGTTGATCCTGATCGACTTCTACCATGACACCGGCCGAGCGCCGTTGGCTGGTACATTCTGCCGTTTGCGGCCGGCAACGTGCTGGGCCCGCTGCTGCTTGGCCGGCTGTTCGACACGATCGGCCGCAAGATCATGATCGCATCGACCTACGCGGCTCTCGGGAGTGCTGCTCGCCGCGACCGCCTATCTGTTCAGCCGGAATCTGCTCTCCGCCCAGCAGTTGACCCTGGCCTGGATGATCGTGTTCTTTTTTGCTTCGGCGGCGGCCAGTTCGGCCTATTTGACAGTCAGCGAAACTTTTCCGCTGGAATTGCGCGCGCTCGCCATCGCGTTCTTCTACGCCATCGGCACCGCAGTCGGCGGCATCGCGGGACCGCTCCTGTTCGGCATGCTGATCGATACCGGCTCGCGCGCGAGCGTCGCCGCCGGCTACTGGCTCGGCGCGGCCATGATGATCGGCGCCGCCGCGGCCGAAGCGCTCTGGGGCGTCGCCGCCGAGCGCCAGCCGCTCGAAGCCGTGAGCCGGCCGCTTGCACTCGTCGATTGAAACCTGGGAGCGGACGTGCAAAGGCAAACCAGAATTCGCGACCAACCCCATGACAATGGATGACCGCCACTCCGCCCCCGCTTGATCCCGATCTGAGCCGTTGCGCGATCCTGCTCGATATCGACGGCACCATCCTCGATTTCGCGCCGTCGCCGCGCCAGGTCTCGGTGCCGGCTGGCCTGCGGCAGACACTGACGCGGCTTCGGCAGTTCGACCGGCGGCGCGCTGGCGCTGGTCAGCGGCCGGCTCGATCGAAGACATCGATCTGATTTTCTGCGCCGCTGCGGCTTGCCGCCATCGGCGTGCACGGCGCCGAGATGCGCCGCGAGTGGCGATGCCGCCGGTGCAGACGCGGATCCGTGCCATTGAGCAGGGCGCTTAAAGCCGGCTCGCCAAAGTCGCCGATCTTGGGCCGGGCATCCTGGTCGAGGACAAAGGCTATTCCGTCGCTCTGCACTACCGACAGTCCCCCGCGAAGGAACGCGAGGTGCTAAGCGCAATCCGCGCGGTTTGCGCCGGCGCTCCGCAGGAAGCGGTCGAAATTCTTCCCGGCAAGTTCGTCGTCGATATCAAACCCGCGGCGATCAACAAGGGCGCCGCGGTCCGCGAGTTGATGCAGCGTCCGCCATTCGCCGGCCGCCATCCGATCTTCATCGGCGACGACCTGACCGACCTTTCGGTATTCGACATCGTCCCCGCATTCGGCGGACGCGCCTATTCGGTCGGCGGCATCGCGGCCCGCGTGGACGGCCATTTCGAGACGCCGGAAATCGTGCGCTCGTGGCTGGCGCGCATCGCGGCTGAAAGTCTGGGCGCCGCGGGATGACGGACCACGGGCTGGATCTTGCTGTCATCGGCAACGGCCGAACCGCCGCATTGGTCGATCCGTCTTCGCGCATCGTCTGGTGGTGCTATCCGCGTTTCGATGGCGATCCCATTTTCTGCCGGCTCGTTTCCGGACAGGAAGAGAAGGGTTTCTCCGATGTCGTGCTCGACGACATGGCGGAATTTTAGTCCGAGTACGTGCGCAACACCGCCATCGTCGCCACGACACTGACCGACAGCCGCGGCGGAAAAGTACGGATCACCGATTTCGTTCCGCGCTTTCGTCAGTATGGGCGCGTGTTCCGGCCGCCGCAGCTCTACCGCATCATCGAACCGGTCGCCGGACTGCCGCGCATCACCGTGCGTATGCGGCCGACCTCCGACTACGGCAAGCCGCTGCCGCACCGCTCGCTCGGCAGCAACCATATCCGCTACGCCGACGACGCCACCGTGATCCGCCTGACGACGGATGCGCCGCTGTCGATGATCGACAACGAAGCGCCGTTCGTGCTCATCCGCCCGCTGCATCTGGTGTTCGGTCCCGACGAGCCGTTCACCGGCGACCTGGAGAAGACTTGCCGCGACTTTATCGAGCGCACGCACGATTATTGGACCGAATGGGTGCGCCGCCTGTCGATCTCGATCGATTGGCAGGAAGCCATCATTCGCGCCGCCATCACGCTCAAGCTCTCCAATTTCGACGAGACCGGCGGCGTCGTCGCGGCGCATACGACGTCAATTCCCGAGGCGCCGGGCTCCGGCCGCACCTGGGATTACCGCTACTGCTGGCTGCGCGACGCCTATTTCGTCGTGCACGCGCTCAACCGCATCGGCGCCACGCGCACGATGGAGGAATTCATCTCGTTTACGCTGTCGATCGCCTCGAAGCCCGGTCAGGAACTGCGGCCGCTCTACAGCGTGGTGCCGACGTCTTCGGTCGAGGAACGCATCGCGCCGCACCTTGCCGGCTATCGCGGCGACGGCCCGGTGCGCATCGGCAATGCCGCGGTCGATCAAATCCAGAACGATACCTATGGCAGCGTCATTCTCGCCGCCATGCCGATGTTCTTCGACCGGCGGCTGCCGCGTCCGGGCGACGCCGGACTGTTCCATCTGCTCGAATTGCTCGGCCGGCACGCCGCCAAGGTGGCGTTCGAGCCCGACGCCGGCATCTGGGAATATCGCGGACGCCAGCGCGTCCATACCCATTCGGCTGCCATGTGCTGGGCCGGTTGTCAGCGGCTCGCGGCGATCGCGGCGCGGATCGGCCTCGAGGACCGCGCCAAACACTGGAACGCGATCGCCGAACCGATGCACGCCGAACTCGTCGAGCGCGCCTGGAACGGCAAGCGCGGCGCCTTCACCGCGGCGTTCGGCTCCGACGATCTGGACGCCAGCGCGCTGCTGCTTGCCGACCTCGGCGTGGTCGAAGTCGACGATCCGCGCTTTGCCTCGACCGTCGGCGCAATGGAGCGCGAGCTGATGCGCGAAAAGCACGTCATGCGCTACGCCGGCGAGGACGATTTCGGGCTGCCGGTGACCGCGTTCCTGATCTGCCGTTTTTGGCTGATCGATGCGCTGTGGTCGCTGGGCCGGCGCGATGCGGCGCGCGATCTGTTCACCGACGCGCTTGAGCACCGCAACCGCTATGGTCTGCTGTCCGAAGACGTCGACCCCAAGACCGGCGCGCTGTGGGGCAATTTCCCGCAGACCTATTCGATGGCGGGCCTCATCCTCTCGGCCATGCGGCTGTCGCGGAGTTGGGAAGATCGCTACTGGCGCGGGTGATCCGGCTTTGACGGTCCGAAATTGCCTCACGGCCGCATAATTCCTATAATTCCGGCGATGAACGACGTTGCCGCCAGCGCTCCGCCGACGCGCGAGTTCGTGCATTCCTGCAAGCGGAACTTTCTGTCTCCCGAGCGCAGCTATCGGCTTACGTCGGACGGGCTGGAGTGGCGCGAAGGCGGCGTGACGCATGCCGTCGGCTACGGCGACATCGTCGAAATCCGCGAATACAAGGGCAAGGTTTTTGGCGCGCTGTCGGCGCAATTGCCGCGCAGTTTCGATTACGTGCTGCGCGGCCGCGACGGCACAAAATATTTTCTCTACTCGATTCATCGCCCGCGTTTCGGGATTTCCGAAAACCGGGCGGCGACATGCACGACGCTGATCGACGAGTTGCGGAGGCGCGTCGCAATTGCCAATCCGACCGCCACATCGGTCAACGACCTGCGCTGGTCGTACAAGCTCGCCAACGCGGCGGATCGCCTGTGGTACCGCCTCGGACTTCTGTTCTTTAAGCTCGTTCGGTGGTCTGACTTCGACCGCGCGTCGAACTTCGCCGCGCGCCTGCTGCGCCGCATCGGACCGCGGCTGCGCGGCCATCGCACCGCGCGCGCCAACCTTGTCGCCGCCTATCCGGAAAAATCTGCCGCCGAGATCAAGCGGATTCTCGGCGATATGTGGGACAATCTCGGCCGGCTCGCGGTCGAATACGTCAATCTTGATCGCCTGGTCGACGCGGGCAATCCCAATTCCGGCCGGATCGTCGTTGCGCCGGACACTTTGGAAAAACTCGCGCGGCTGCGCGACGACGGCAAGCCGGCCGTGCTGTTCACCTCACACCTCGCCAGCTACGAGGTCGGCGCCATCTGGGTCGAGCGCAACGGGCTCAATCTCGCGATCTTCTACAATCCGTCGAATTTCGGTCCGCTGTCCGAGCAACTGGCGGCCATGCAAAAGAATACCATGGGCCGGCTCGTCGAATCGGGGCCCGACGCGGTCTGGCGGTTGCGCGACGCCCTCAAGAGCGGATTGCATCTCGCCTTGTTTGCCGATCAGCATTTCGCCAACGGCGTCGACGTCGAGTTTTTCGGCCGGCGCTGCAAGGCCAATCCGATGGCGGCACGATTTGCGCAGTTCTTTAATTGTCCGGTTCACGGCTTCCGGACGACCCGTCTGCCCGACAACCGCATTGCAGTCGAATTCACCGACGAGATCGCGATGCCGCGCGGCGCCGACGGCAAGATCGACATTGTGGCCGCGATGCAGGCGATCACCACGACCATCGAAAACTGGATCCGCGAGCGGCCGGCACAATGGCTGTGGCTGCAGCGGCGCTGGCGCTGATTGCGACTAAACGGAAGCGCATAAATGCAACGCGGCGGAATTTACATTCCGCCGCGTCATTGCTGTGACTTTCCGAATTCTGCCGCGCTTCGTCAGCCGGTCGGCGGCGCGATTTCGTCGAGGCTCTTCTGCCGCGCCTCGGGTCCCATTTGCGTCACCGATACGGCCGCGATGAGCAGAAGCACCGCGAGCGACACGAACACTGTCGTCAGGCCAAATCCGGTCTGCACCCACAGGATCGTCGGCAGGATAAAGGCGGTGGCAAGCCTGCCAACGCCCGCGGCCCAGCCGAAACCCGACGCCCGCGCATTGGTTGGGAACACCTCGGACGCAAAGATCTGCATCGAATTGCCAGCGACCTGGACGAAGAAGATCATGACGAAGCCGGCAATGAGAAGCTGCATGTCGGTTCCGGCTTTGGCAAATACCACCGCCATGATCCCGGCGCCGACGAAGGCGCAGACCGAGGTGATCTTGCGGCCGAATTTATCGAGCGCGTACATCATGAAGAGGCTCGCGCAGGGCACCGCAAAGTTCATGCCTAGCGTGTAGGTAAGCGACTTGTTGATGGTGAAGCCCTTCATCGACGCTATGATATTGGGCAGCCAGGCGCTCAGCCCGAGCGCAATGCCGAAGAACGCCGTGAAGCAGATCATTCCGGCGATGACGCGGGTCGGATACCGAGAAAAGACGACTGCGAACGGATCGCTTTTGGTGTCGCTGGCGGCATCGGTCGACAGCGGCTGTGTCGGCCCGGCAATGCCGAGCCGGCCCAGCACGTCGATTGCATCCTTGCCGCGGCCGTGGGTCGCGAGATAGCGCGGCGATTCCGGCAGCGCGAAGCGCAGCACCCAGACGATCAGTGCGCCGGCGCCGGCGATCAGCCAGACCCCGCGCCAGACGTGATCGGCGTTGGGGAGAGCGCTGCCGAGGAACAGCACGAGCGCGGTGCCGATCGGCCACACGCAGGCGCCGCCGATGAAATGGATGATCGCCAGGATGCGGCCGCGAATGCGCTTGGGCGCATATTCACCCGCATAAGCGAAGCAGAGCGGCTGCTCGGCGCCCAAACCGACACCCGCAATGAAGCGGCAGATGACAAGCAAGGTGACGCTCGGCGCCAGCGCGCCGAGAATGGTGAAGACACCGAACAGCAGCAGATTGAACTGATAGATGAACCTGCGGCCGAAGCGGTCAGAGAATTCGCCCTGGCCGGCAGTGCCGATGAACAGGCCGAAGATGGTGGCGCTGCCGATCGCCGCAGCCTGCGCGGGCGTGGCAAAGCCGGACTTGAGCAGGAACGGGATCAGCGAACCGAGTACGGTGAAATCGATGACGTCGAAGAAATATCCGGCGGCGATGAGCGCGATCACCTTGCGGTGAAGCGGAGAGATTTTTGCATCGTCCAGAGACCTGCCAACGAATGCTTCGATGGTCTCGCTGCTGCGGCCCGCAGCTTGGGCCGTTACTGTTGCCATGATGTCCTCCCCAGTGCCCCAATATTGCGCCGACCGCTTGCCGCGGTTCTTGGCGAAATGAGTTTGGCGGGGCGCAGTCCCACTGTCAATGCGACGGCGGGACGGCCGCTTTTCGCCGTTTCATCCGGCGTTTCACGCGCCTTCGAACTGCAGAATGTTCAGCCCGGCATTCGAGTCGGTGACGTACATGACGCCCTGCGCATCGACGAAACAGTCGCAGGATTGCACCACCTGCGGACGGTTCGGGCGCGGATCGACCATGCGCTCGGGATCGCGCGGCACGAAATACGCGATCTCCTTCGGCTGGAACGGATTGGCGATGTCGCAGACGCGCACGCCGGCATTGTGCAGCGTGGCAAAGATGTAGCGCGAACTGACGAATGCACCCGGCCGATTTTCCCACAGATTATGCGGGCCGAAATTGCCGCCCTTCTTGCAATAGTCGGCCTCGTCAGGAACCGGCAAGGTCGAAATGCTGACCGGATTGGCCGGCACGCGCACGTCGAACACCCAGATGTAGCGCAGCCCGAGACTGCAATCGGCGAAATTGGCTTCGTCGGCCACGACCAAGAGATTGCGATCCGGCAATGGCAGCGGCGAATGGGTGCCGCCGCCGAACGGCGGATCCCAATTGCGGTGACAGACGAGCTTCGGCCGTGCCGGGTTGGCGACATCGACAATGGCGAGACCGCCGTCGCGCCACGCCGTATAGGCGAGATTGCCGGCGACCAGACCGTGATGCAGCGCGTAACGCCGGCCCTTCGGCCAGGTCGGCGTTTCGCCGCCTCCGGTCCACATGCCGGGCAGCCAGAATTTTCCCACCACCTCCGGCTTGGTCGGCTCCGCCATGTCGACGATGACCAGGATGTGGTCGGAAAATTCCGGCAGATGCACCGACACATAGGCGTAGCGGCCACCCACATACCAGATGCGATGCGGCCCGAGCCCGCCGAGCGGCAGGAATGCGATCTCGCGCGGGGCGGCCGGTTTGGATAGATCGTAGACGCGCAGCCCCGTGGTGAATTTCTGCCCCGCAAGCGCGTCTCCCGACGTGCCCTGGAAGTAGGATTCGTGGCTGACCTGCATGGTCCAGACGCTCGGCCCGTTGACCGCCAGCAGCAGGTCGCCAAAGGTTTCATGGGTCGCGGTTTGCAGATGATGCGCGCGCGTGTTCGGCGGACAGGCGATGAATTCGACCGGCTTGGGATTTTTCACATCGCGCACGTCGATGACGGTGATGCCGTTGGAAAAGCCGTGGCCGATATAGGCGTACCCCTTGTTGACCATGACCTGCACGCCGTCGCCGCGGCCACCCTGGTCGGAATGACTGATGAACTTGATGTTACGCGACGCGACAGCGTTCATGGTCGATTCTCCCGCGGTCATTCCGGGGCGCGCTGAAAGCGCGAGCCCGGAATCCATAATCCCTGATAGTGACGTGCCTGCACCCGTGAGTCATTATCCCGACGATTGTGAATATGGATTCCGGGCTCCTCACTTCGCTCGGCCCCGGAATGACGGCGACATCCAAGGAAACCAACAATGGCCAACACTGAACGCGGCATCATCGCGGTCGACAAGATGGGCGGCAAGGTGCTGTTCCTCAATCCCGTCACCTACGCGACCGAAGTGGCGATCGACGGGTTCCCCAGGACCGTCCATGAACTGCTCATCATTCCGGAGACCGGCATGGCCTATGTGCCGATCTTCGGCGACGGCGTCCACGGCCGCAATCCCAATCCGCAGCATCTGCTCTGCGTATTCGATCTGCGCAAGCGCGCGCATGTCGCCACCATCGATCTGCGGCCCTATATCGCGCCGCACACGCTCAAGCTCGGTCCCGACGGACTGATCTACATCACTTGCGAGAACAGCGCGGTGGTCGCGGTGATCGATCCCAAGACAAACAAGGTCGTCGAGGCGATCGATTCAGGCTCGACCAACGGCCACCGCTTGATCATCGCGCCGGACGGGCAGCGGCTTTACATCGAGAACGAAGAGGACGGCACCGTGTCGGTGATCGACCTGCCGCAGCGCAAACTCCTGGGCAAGATCAAGACGCCGCGGCCGCTTGCCGGCATCGCCATTTCGGCCGATGGCCGCACCGTTGTCGCGGTCGATGACGGCGAGCCGACGCTGTTTCTGATCGACACGGCGGCCGGCAAGGTGCGCGAGGAGCTCGTCCTCAAGGACGTACCCAAGGCCGCACAGATCGCCCGCTATGCGCCGGACAACAGCCTGATCGGCGTCACCAGCCTCAACAGCAACACCGTGAGCCTGATAGACCCGTCATTCCGCGAGCAGACCGCCATCAAGGTCGGCAGCCAGCCGATGGACATGGCGTTCCGCGGCGATGAACTGTTCGTCGCCTGTCAGGGCGACGGCTCGGTGCACGTCATCGACATTCCGAACAAGCGCCACAAGACGAGTTTTCAGGCCGGCACCGGCTGCGAATCGATCGGGTTTTTCTAAACGCAGCCGTCATTGCGAGGAGCAAACGCCATCGCTCACGCGTGCGCTTTGCGCTGCGGATCGATGATCTTCTCCAGCTTGCCGAGCACATGCATGCAGGGCAGAACCTGCGCGAGGCTGGCGTTCGGCTCGCGCTTCTCTTTAATCGCGGCCATGAATTCGCGGTCTTCCAGCTCGATGCCGTCCATCGACACGTCGACCTTGGAGACGTCGATCTTGTTGTCCTTGCCGTCGCTAAGATCGTCGTAGAACGCCTTGAAGGTGCCGTTGTCGCAGATGTAGCGGAAGAACGAGCCGAGCGGGCCGTCGTTGTTGAACGACAGCGATAGCGTCAGCACCGCGCCCGAAGGCGTGCGCGCCACGATTCCCATGTCCATGGCGATGTTGAGCTGCGGATGGATCGGACCCTGGACGGCGTAGCAGTCGGAAATGGTCTCGCCGGCCTGATACTGGAACAGATCGATCGTGTGCGCGGCGTGATGCCAGAGCAGATGGTCGGTCCAGCTCCGCGCATTGCCGGCGGCGTTGATGTTCTTTCGTCGGAAGAAATAGGTCTGCACATCCATCTGCTGGATTTTCAGCTCGCCGTTGACGATCTTCTTGTGGACGTATTGATGGCTGGGATTAAAGCGCCGCACATGACCGCCCATCGCGGTGACGCCGGTTTCCTTGGCGATCTTTACCAGCGCTTCCGCATCCTCGACGCTATCGGTGACCGGAATCTCGATCAGGACGTGCTTGCCGGCGCGCATCACCTGCTCGCCCTGGCGGAAATGCATCTTGGTCGGCGTCGTCAGGATCACCGCGTCGGCGCGCTTGATGCCTTCGGACAGTTCGCCGGTGTAATGTGGGATGCCGTATTTCTTCGCCACCTGCGCGGTCGAATCCTGGTTGCCGCCCACGAGCGACGTGACCTCGACATCGGGAATGCGCTTGAGCGCATCGAGATGCTTCTGTCCGAATGCCCCCTGCCCGGCGACGCAAATTTTCATGATGACCTCTTCTCTGAAATCGTCATGGCCGGGCTTGTCCCGGCCATCCACGTCTTCCTGCTCCAAGGCTTAAGACGTGGATGCCCGGCACAAGGCCGGGCATGACGGGAATTAGCTGCGAACCCGCTGAACCTTCGCCCGCGCCGCGGCGCGCTTGTGTTTCGCCGGCACTTTGGCCCCGCGCCTGTGGTTCTCCAGAATAATGTGGCCGACCGCGGTGTTCGACGCCGGCACCGTGTAGAAGCGGTAGACCTCGTCGACCTTGTCATCGAGCGCACCGCGCATGATCAGCCACATCACCATCTCGATGCCTTCGGCGCCGGCCTCGCGCATGTATTCGAGGTGGGGAATCTTCACAAGCCGCTGCGGGTCCTTGGACAGATTATCGAGGAACGCCTTGTCCCACTTGCTGTTGATCAGGCCGGCGCGCGGCCCGGAAATCTGGTGTGACAGGCCGCCGGTGCCGAAGATCACCACGCGGAGATCGTCCGGATAGGACTCCACCGCCTTCTTGAGGGCGCGGCCGAGCATGAAGCAGCGATGACCCGTCGGCGGCGGATACATCACCACGTTGACGGCGAGCGGGATAATCGGGCACGGCCAATGGCTGTCCTTGTCGATCTTGCCGAACAACAAATTCATCGGCACCGTCATGCCGTGATCGACCTCCATCTTGTTGCAGATGGTGAGATCGAACTCGTCGAGAATCACCGACTGGGCGATGTGCGAGGCGAGCGCCGGATGGCCCTTGACCACCGGCACCGGCCGCGGACCCCAGCCCTCGTCGGCCGGCGGGAATTCCGCCGCGCAGCCGAGCGCGAAGGTCGGGATCAGGTCGACCGAGAACGCCGAAGCGTGATCGTTATAGACGACGATGCACACGTCGGGCTTGGTCTCGCGCATCCATTCTTGCGATTTCTCGAAGCCCGAGAACACTCGCTTCCAGTACGGCTCCTCGGTCTTGCCGTTGTCGAGTGCCGCGCCGATGGCGGGCACATGCGATGAACCTACGCCTGCGATGATTCTGGCCACGGCCTATTTCCGTTTTGCTGTTTTGCGTTTGACTGGTTTGGATTTCGGTTTGCTTTTGGCTTTCGGCTTGGCGGCGGCTTTGGGCTTGGCGGCCGCCTTTTTCTTCGCTGCCGGTTTCGCCGCGCTCTTCGCTTCACCACCCGAGAGAAATGCCGAGGGCTTGTTCTTGCCGGTGCGCGAACGGTTGCCCTCCACCGACCGGCCGCCGCCGAGCATCATGTCGGCATAGTCCTGCTGGGTGGACCCCGTCATGGTCGCAGCCAGGTGCTGAAACGAATGGCCGTCGGTAGCGCCGAGCTTGGCGGTGAAATAGATGTTGCCGCCGAGCTCCAGCATGCGATTGTAGTCGCGCTTGAGCACGGCCTCGGCCTGTTCCGGCGTCAACTTGAATTTCTTCAGGTACTCTGCTTCGTTAGCCTTGAAGGCCTTCCGGTTCTCGTCCTTCATCAGCGACATGCAGAACATGTTGATGCCGTATCCTTCGCGTGAGCGCTCGGCATCGAACACAAAAGTGCCCGGGATATCGTCGTATTCGTGCTGTTCGCGGGCCATCGGCGGTACTCCCATCTGACTTCACATATATAGCGCAGGACAGCTTGGCAACGTAGTGCGTCACTGCAGTTTCGCACCGCTCCAATCACGCCGCATCCTGCAATATCTCGGCGAGGCGCTCCGGCATATCGAGCATGACGTCGTGCCCGCAGGGAAGCTCAAAAGTGCGCCAATTCCTGGCGCGTGCGCTTGCAAGGCCCGCGTCGAAATACGGGTTCGCGTAGGCGGCCGCGCGGATGTAGGTCTTCTTGCCGATGCGCTCGCGCGCACCGGTCAGCTTGAGCCTCTGCACGAAGGTCTGGATCGGCTGCGGCGTGCATTGTGCGTCGACCCAGGCGCGGTCCTGCTCGTTGACTTTGAACAGCGCGGCGCTGCGCGGCGGCATGGTGGTGGCGCCGGAGCGCAACGCAGCCTCGACCGGCTCGCGATTCGGCGGCGGATAGATGTCGAGCACGCCCTGGCCGTCTTCCGGCATGAACGCGTCAAGCATGACCAGCGACGCGATCGCCTTTTCCATCTGCTCGGCGACGCCGGAAATCACCATGCCGCCATAGGAGTGGCCGACCAGCACCACGTCCTGCAATTCCTGCCACTTCATCTCGTTGACGACATCGGCGATGTGGGTCTCGACATTGATCGACGGATTGAGCAGGTGCGAGCGCTCGCCGACCCCGGTCAGCGTCGGCGTGAACACCTCGTGGCCGTTCTTGGCCAGCAGCCGCGCCACGCGGCGCCAGCACCACGCGCCGTGCCAGGCGCCGTGAACGAGAACGAAGGTCGCCATGGGTGTCCCCCTAGCTCGTCATTGCGAGGAGCGAAGCGACGAAGCAATCCGGGTGGCCTCCAGGTGGTCGCAAGCGCGCTGGATTGCTTCGCTTCGCTCGCAATGACAGCTAACCCCAATAAAGCCGCATCGGATTGTCGACGAGCAGCGCCCGCTGCAATGCCGCGGTGGGCGCGATCTTCGGGATGGTATCGACCAGCACGCCGTCGTCGGGCGCTTCCTTGGGCATGTTGGGATGCGGCCAATCGGTGCCCCAGATGACGCGGTCGGGAAACCGCTCGACGATAGCGCGCGCGAACGGCACCACATCGTCGTAGGGCGGGCCGGCGACCGTGAAGCGCTCCGGACAGGTCACCTTGGTGATCCAGGTCTTGTTGGCGTCGAGCGCCTTGAGCCAGTTCTGGAAATGCTTGCCGTCCACGCCTTCGCGCACGTTCGGGCAGGCCATATGGTCGAACACCAGCGGCGTCGGGATCGATTTGAGGAACGGGCCCATCTCGTCGAGGTCGGCGTGCTCGAAATAGATATCGGTGTGCCAGCCGAGCGGCGCGACGCGCTTGGCGATGCGCAGCATCACGTCCTTCGGCGTCGAATCGACCAGCCGCTTGATGAAATTGAAGCGCACGCCGCGAATGCCGGTGCGATCGAGCGCCTTGAGCTCGTCGTCGCTGAAATTCTCGTCGACGAAGGCTATGCCCTTGGCGCGGCCGTTCGACGTCGTCAGCGCATCGACCAGCGCGCGGTTGTCGGTGTCGTGGCAGGTCGCCTGGACGATCACCGCCTTGTCGAAGCCGAGGAAATCGTGCAGCGCGAACAGCTTCTCCTTCGGCGCGTCGCAGGGCGTGTATTTGCGCTTGGGCGCGAACGGAAACTTGGCCTCCGGGCCGAACACATGATTGTGCGCATCCACCGCCCCGGCCGGCGGCTTGTAATTAGGCTTCGTCGGGTTCGGGTGGAACGGGACGTAACCGGGCGACATCGGCAAGGCGGAGGCTCCATTTCGGTCATTCGCGGATCGATAAGCGAGGCCTATAGAGCGCGGGACGGTTCGGCAAGAGCACGGGGCAGGTTGTCCGCGTGATCGCGCCGACAATCTCGAAGGAGTAAACTCTCCGCCCAACACAGTGCCGGACATCGCTTCGCTCATTCGGGCGGAGCTTGCAGATTGAAGGATATCATCATGGCGGTTGGCTCTTGGCCTGACGCATTCACCGCGAACCAGATCGCGGTGACCGGCGGCACGCAATACGTTCGTCTCGGCGGCAAAGGACCGGCGGTTCTGCTTCTTCATGGTTTCGGTGACACCGGCGACATGTGGGTGCCGCTCGCCGATGCACTAGTCAAAGACCACACCGTCATCGTTCCCGACTTGCGCGGCATGGGCCTGTCGTCGCATCCCGAAGCCGGTTACGAAAAGCTCGCGCAGGCGCGTGACCTTGCCGTCATTTTGGATCAACTCAAGATCCAGGAAGTCACCCTCGTCACCCACGACATCGGCAACATGGTGGGTTACGCTTTTGCGGCGCTGTTTTCGCAGCGCGTGACAAAATGGGTCGTCATGGACGCGCCATTGCCGGGCATCGGTCACTGGGACGACCAACTGAAAAGCCCGAAAGTCTGGCACTTCAACTTTCGCGGTCCCAACGTGGAGCGGCTGGTGGCAGGACGCGAGCGAATTCTGCTCGACCGCTTCTACAATGAGCTTTCAGCCAACCCGTCTCGCATCGACGAAGAAACGCGCGACCATTATGCCGCGCTGTATGCGCGTCCGGGCGCAATCCACAACGCGTTGGGCGGACAGTTCGCCGCCTTCGCGCAAGACGCAATCGACAATCAAGAACTTGTCGCCAAGGGCAAACTGAAGATGCCGGTACTGGCGATCGGCGGCGATCACTCCTACGGAGCGCAACTCGCGGCCGAAGTCGGTTTCGCCGCCGCGGATGTGCGCGCAGCGGTGATCAATGATTCCGGGCACTGGATCATGGAGGAGCAGCCAGAGCAGGCTGTCGCCATCATCCTCGCGTTCCTCAAGGACGGTTAATCGTCCGCCTGTGCGACGATGACGGCGCCTAAATTCGCTCCATCGCCAGCGAGACGCCCTGGCCGACGCCGACGCACATGGTGGCGAGCGCGCGTTGGCCGCCGCGCTTGTGCAGCCCATGCGCCGCGGTGAGCGCCAGCCGCGCGCCCGACATGCCGAGCGGATGGCCGAGCGCAATGGCGCCGCCGTGCGGATTGACGTGCTCGGCATCCTCCGGCACGCCGAGCTGGCGCAGCACGGCGATGCCCTGCGATGCGAAGGCCTCGTTCAGCTCGATCAGATCGAAATCGGAAATTTTCAGACCGAGCCGCTCCATCAGCTTCTTGGTCGATGGCACCGGGCCGATGCCCATGATGCGCGGCGGCACGGCGGCCGACGCCATGCCGAGAATCTTTGCGCGCGGCGTAAGGCCGTGCGCCTTCACCGCGTCCTCGCTGGCCAGAATGAGCGCCGCGGCGCCGTCATTGATGCCCGAGGCGTTGCCGGCCGTGACGGTGCCGGGATTGCGCACGATCGGCTTGAGCTTCGCCAAGTCTTCAAGCGTGGTGCCGGGGCGCAGATGCTCATCCTTGTCGACCGTGATCGGCCCGGCCTTGCCGCCCGGCGCCTGCACCGGCACGATCTCTTCGGCGAAAAAGCCCGCGGCTTGCGCCTTCGCGGCGCGCTGCTGCGAGCGCAGCGCGAACGCATCCTGCTCCTTGCGCGCGACCTGAAACTCCTCAGCGACGTTCTCGCCGGTCTCCGCCATGGAGTCGACGCCGTACTGCGCCTTGAGCAACGGATTGATGAAGCGCCAGCCGAGCGTGGTGTCGAAAATCTCCGCCGCGCGCGAATACGCCTCGCCGGCCTTGCCCATGACAAACGGCGCGCGCGTCATCGACTCGACGCCGCCCGCGATGGCGAATTCCATCTCGCCGGCACGGATCGCGCGCGCGGCGTCGCCGACGGCGTTGAGGCCCGACGCGCACAGCCGGTTGACGGTGACGCCGGGAATCGACGCCGGCAGGCCGGCAAGGAGCAGCGCCATGCGGGCGACGTTGCGATTGTCCTCGCCCGACTGATTGGCGCAGCCGAAGAACACTTCGTCGAGCCGCGACCAGTCGGCCTTGGGGTTGCGCGCGACCAGCGCCTTTAAGGGAACGACGGCCAGATCGTCAGTGCGCACCTTGGCAAGCGCGCCGCCGTAGCGGCCGATCGCGGTGCGCGCCGCATCGCAGATGAACACATCGCGCATTGGGCTCTCCTCCTGGATTCCCGCTTTCGCGGGAATGAGCGGCCGTGTTTCCGGGCTATTTACGGGGCGCGTCCGACAGGGTCAAATGGCGCTCCAACGGCCGGGCACGCATGAACAAGGCGAATTCCAACAAGGGTTTCCCCAAACTGCCACCGACCTTGCGCGCCGAGCGCCGCGGCAAGGTGGCGGTGCTCACCCTGATGCGTGCCGGAAAGCGCAACGCGCTCGACGATCCGACCGTGGCCGGGATCGAAGCGTTCTTTTCCGCGCTGCCCGACGGCATCGGCGCGGTCGTGCTCAACGGCGACGGCAAGCATTTTTCCGCCGGCCTCGATCTCTCCGAACTGTCGGAGCGCGACGTCCGCGCCGGCATCGAACATTCGCGCTCCTGGCACCGCGCCTTCCAGCACATCGAGTTCGGCAAGGCGCCGGTCGTCGCCGTACTGCACGGCGCGGTGATCGGCGGCGGGCTTGAGCTCGCCGCGGCCGCGCATGTGCGCGTCGCGGAACGCTCGGCGTTCTACGCGCTGCCTGAAGGCAGCCGCGGCATCTATGTGGGCGGCGGCGCCTCGGTGCGACTGCCGGCGCTGATCGGCACGTCGCGCGTCATGGAAATGATGCTGACCGGGCGCACGCTCAGCGCCGAGGAAGGCCACGCCATCGGGCTGTCGCATCATCTGGTGGCGAACGGCAAAGGCTTCGCCACCGCGCTCGAACTCGCCGAACGCATTGCCGGCAATGCGCCGTTCACCAATTACGCGGCGACGCATCTGCTGCCGCGCATCGCGCGCAGCGATCCGGCGGCAGGCTACGCCACCGAAGCGCTCGCCGCCGCGATCGCGCAGGGCGAGCCCGAGGCCAAGGCCCGGCTCAAGGCGTTTCTGGAAAAGCGCGGACCCAAGGTGGCGCGAAAATGAGAGCGGTGACGCAAAGCTTGCCGCCGCTGCGGCCGGTGAAGCTCGGGCCGGCCGACGTTACCGTCGAACGGCGGCCCGACGGCGCGATCCTGCTGCGCTCGCCGCATCCGTTGCCGCCGTATCCGCGCAATCTGACGGAGCGTCTCGTGCACTGGGCGCACGCCGCGCCAGACCGCGTGTTTCTCGCCCAGCGCGATGCGGCAGGCGAATGGCGCACGCTGAGCTACGCGCAGGCGTATATGCAAGTGCGCGCCATCGCGGCGGCGCTGCTGACGCGCGATCTTTCGCCCGAGCGGCCGATCGCAATTCTGTCCGGCAACGACATCGAGCATGCGCTCATTGGCCTTGCCGCCATGCATGTCGGCATCCCGTACGCGCCGATCTCGGTGCCGTATTCGCTGCTGTCGCAGGATTTCCAGAAACTCAAAAGCATCGTCGGTATTCTCACGCCGGGTCTCGTCTTCGCCGCCAACGGCGCGGCCTTCGCGCGCGCCATCGCGGCGACGGTGCAGGAGAATGTCGAGATCGCGGTCACCGCCGCTCCGCCGCCGGACCGTCCGGCGACGCTGTTTGCCGAACTCGCCGCGACAACGCCGACCGCGGCAGTCGAAGCGGCGCATGCCAGGGTCGGCCCCGAAACCATCGCCAAAATCCTGTTCACCTCAGGCTCGACCGGCCAGCCCAAAGGCGTGATCAACACGCAGCTCATGCTGTGCGCCAACCAGTCGATGATCCGCTGCGGCATGCCGTTCATCGCCGACGAGCCGCCGGTGCTGGTCGACTGGCCGCCGTGGAACCATACCTTCGGCGGCAACCACGATTTCGGCATGGTGCTCGACAACGGCGGCTCGTTCTACATCGACGAAGGCCGGCCGCTGCCCGGCGCCATCGAGGCGACGGTGCGCAATCTGCGCGACATCGGGCCGACAATTCATCTCAACGTGCCGAAGGGCTTCGAGACGCTGCTGCCCTATCTGCGCGACGACGCGGCGCTGCGGCAACGCTTCTTCAGCCGGATGAAGGTGCTGTTCTACGCCGGCGCCTTGCTGGCGCAGCACGTGCGCGACGAATTGCAGGAGCTGGCGGTCGCCACCACCGGCGAACGGATCATCTTTCTCTCAAGCCTCGGCTCGACCGAAACGGCGCCGGCGGCGCTTGCCTGCAGTTGGGAGTCCGAGCGCACCGGCAATATCGGACTGCCGCTGCCCGGCGTCGAGCTGAAACTGGTGCCGCGCGACGGCAAGTTCGACGCGCGGTTGAAAGGCCCCAACATCACGCCCGGCTACTGGCGCTCGCCCGAGCTGACCGCGGCGGCGTTTGACGACGAAGGATTCTACATGATCGGCGACGCGCTGAAATTCGCCGACCCGAGCGATCCCGCGAAGGGCTTGTTGTTCGACGGTCGGCTCGCGGAAGACTTCAAGCTCGCGACCGGCACCTGGGTCAGCGTCGGGCCGCTGCGCAGTACGGTGATCGCGCATTGCGCGCCGCTCATTCGCGACGTGGTGTTGGCGGGCGCCGAACGCGACGAGGTCACGGCGCTGGTGTTTCCCGATTTCGACACCTGCCGCGCGCTCGCGCCGGAGCTGCCGAAGGATGCGCCGGCGGCCGCCGTGCTGGCGGCGCCGCGCGTCGCCGCGGAATTCTCTCGGCTGTTCGGCGAACTCGCCGCGCCGGGGCGCGGCAGCTCGGCGCGCATCGTGCGTGCGCTGCTGCTGGCCGAGCCGCCGTCGCTCGACCGCAGCGAGATGACCGACAAGGGCTCGATCAACCAGCGCGCGGTGCTTGCACATCGCGCCGCTTTGGTCGAAGAGCTTTACGCCGATCCGCCGCCGCCGCACGTGATTGTGGCGCGGCCGCCCCAACCCGCCAGCAAAGCGAGCTAGAGGACATGGATATCAAAGGACATGCCGCGGTCGTTACCGGCGGCGCTTCCGGCCTCGGCGCCGCCACCGCACGCATGCTGGCCGCGGCCGGCGCCAAGGTCGCGATCTTCGACGTCAACCAGAAGGCCGCCGCCGAGGTGGCGATCGACATCAACGGCATTTCGATCCATTGCGACGTGACGAACAGCGAACAAACTGAAAAAGCGTTCGCCAGCGCGGCCGCCGATCACGGCACGGCACGCATCCTGATCAATTGCGCCGGCGTCGGCCCGGCCAGGCGCATCGTCGGCCGCGACGGGCCGATGCCGCTCGCCGAGTTCGAACGCGTCGTCTCGATCAATTTGATAGGTACATTCAACGCCATGCGGCTTGCCGCCGCCGCGATGCAGTCGGTGTCACCGCTCGACGAGGGCGAGCGCGGCATCATCATCTGCACCGCGTCGGTAGCCGCCTACGAGGGCCAGATCGGACAGGCCGCCTACGCGGCGTCGAAGGGCGGCGTGGTCGGGCTGATCATGCCGGCGGCGCGCGAATTCGCGCAGTTCGGCATTCGCGTCAACGGCATTGCACCCGGCATTTTCTCCACCCCGATGCTGCACGGCCTGCCCGAAGCTGCGCAGCAAAGCCTCGCCGCGGCGGTACCGTTTCCGAAACTGCTCGGCCAGCCGCCGCAATACGCGGCGCTGGTGCGCCACATCATCGAAAACCGCTACCTCAACGGCGAAACGATCCGCATCGACGGCGCGCTGCGCATGGCGCCGCGATAGCAGCTTCACTTTCTCATGCTCACCAACACCCGAACGACGCGCATCGAATGGGGCGACTGCGATCCCGCCGGGATCATTTTCTACGGCCGCTATTTCGAGATTTTCGACGTGGCGACGACGATGCTGCTGGAGCACGCGCTCGGCATGAAAAAGCGCGAGTACCTCAAAGCTTACGATTTCTTCGGCCACCCGCTGGTCGAAACGCGCGGGCGTTTTCTGCGGCCGACGCGGTTCGGCGACGAGGTCACGGTCGAAACGGCGGTGGTGGCGTGCGGCCGGTCGAGCTTCAAGCTCGAACACCGGCTGACGCTAGACGGCACGCTCTCGGTCGAAGGCTTCGAGACGCGCGTCTGGGTGGGCCGCGACCCAACCGATCCCGGGCGCATGAAATCGCAGCCGATTCCCGCGGAGGTCGTTGCGAAGCTGACGCAGGCGCCATTTCCGTCATCCTGAGGTGCTCGCGCGCAGCGCGAGCCTCGAAGGATGACGGACCGGAATACGGATGCTAGAAGCCTCCCCACCACAAGGAGAAACCGCCCATGCGCATCGACGCGTACACGCACTTTTTCCCGAAGAAATTCTTCGACAAGCTCAACGAAGTCGCCGGCGACTACAAGGACATGGGCAAGCGCATCCGCTCGCTGCCGGCACTGTTCGATCTCGATGTCCGCAAGAAGATCGTCGACGGGCACAAGGATTATCAGCAGATTTTGTCCTATCCGCAGCCGCCGATCGAAAAATTCGCCAAGTCGCCGGCCGACATCGACGAGTTCTGCAGGATCATCAATGACGGCTTCGCGGAACTGTGCGCCAAAGAGAAGGATCACTTCCCCGGCTGGGTCGCGCAGGTGTCGCTGGCCGCGCGCGACGCCGGCGCCGCGGAGGCGGAACGCGCGATGAAGAATGGCGCGCTTGGCGTGCAGATCTATACCAACGTCGCCGGCCGCGCGGTCGACAACAAGGAATACCTGCCGTTCTGGAAGAAGATGAACGAGCTTGGCGCGCCGATCTGGCTGCATCCGGCGCGCGGCGCCGAGACGCCGGACTATCTCGACGAGAAGACCTCGCAGTACGAAATCTGGTGGACCATCGGCTGGTCCTACGAGACCGCCTGCACGCTGCTGCGGCTGGTGTATTCCAAGATCATGGACACGCACCCGAATCTGAAAATCATCACTCACCATTTCGCCGGCATCGTGCCGATGCTGGAAGGCCGGCTCGGCCCGGGCAACGACGTGATGGGCAACCGCACCACCGATCACGACTATGTCGGCTTGCGCAAGAGCCTGAAGAAGCGGCCGCTCGACTATTTCAAGAATGACTTCTGGGCCGACACCGCGGCCTTCACCGGCATTCCGGCGACCCATTGCGGCATGGAATTCTTCCCGATCGACAAGATCGTGTTCGCCTCCGATTGCCCGTTCGATCCGGAGGGCGGCACCATGTTCCCGCGCGAGACGCTGAAGATCATGGACTCGCTGAAGATGGATAAGGCAACCGCCGACAAGGTGTTCTACAAGAATCTTGAAGCGGTCACCGGCAAGAAACTGGTGAAGTAAAAATCACCTCTCCCCGCCGCGCGGGGAGAGGTCGAGCGAAGCGAGGGTGAGGGGGCGTCGCCGCGATCCTGAGCGAAGCGGTTCGGTCTTATAGGCTGCAGATTATTTGCAGCTCGCGCCCAGCGGAAGCGCCCCCTCACCCCGACCCTCTCCCCGCACGCGGGGCGAGGGAGTCACCCCAGCCCGGCGATTTTCACCGCGTCGAGATGATCCTGCAGGATGCGCGGCATTTGCTCGGGCGGCGTGCGGCCGAAGCCGCAATAGGCGGCGAGACCGAAATCCGGAAGAACCTTGCGCGCCGCAGCGACGCGCTCCTTCAGCGTCGCCATGGTGTGGATCGCGCCCAGATAGACGCGGGCGCTCTTCGCCTTAAGCGCGGCGAGCGGCGCGTAGAACGCGTCATCGGTGCGGTCGAGCGTCGGAATATGAATCCAGTCGATGCGGCGGTCGATGGCGGCATTGGCGGCGTTGATCAGTTCGACCGGCTTGGAAAGATCGTCGGGGGCAAAGGCCGGCCAGCCGCCGAACGTGCCGAAGCAATAATGAAAGCCGAGCTCCACGTCGTCGGGAACGATATTCGACAGCCGCGCGATCGGCGGCACGTGGGTCGCCACTTCGAGCTTCGGGCGGCACCGCTTTGCCGGCGCCGCACACCGCCTGCAGCTCCCAGGCGCAGTCCCATTGGATGGCGAGATCGCGGTGCGGAATTTTCGCGACGATGACGGCGACTTCAGCCGCCAGCGCCGCTTCGAAGCCGGGTCGCACGCGCGCCAGATTGGCCGGATCGGGAAAATACAGCGGCCGGATGACGCTGTGGGCCATCGGAATGGAAATCTGAAACCGCACGCCGTCCGGCAGAATTCCTTTCTCGCGCAAGGTGCGGAACACGAAATACGAGTTGATCGCGTCGCGCGCATAGCCGAGCCGTGAGCCCGGATTGCCGAAGCGCACGCGCTCCACGCCGGGCTTGATCCGAAACTGCCAGGAATCGTCGCGGCCGCGCGGCAACAGCTGCTCGACGCCGTCAATCGGCTTCGGCCGCCGGATGGTGTCGAGATCGAGATGGCCGTTGAAAATCTGATAGCCGAGCCGGTTGACCCAGGAGCGGCGCTCGCCGACTTCGCCGTCGGGCACCGCCGGCAGATAGCGGCCCAGCGCGCCGCCGAACGTGCGCATGACATCCTCGACGCTGTCGAGTGGCACGCTGCCCACCAATAGAAGACTATTTCCCATTTCTTCGGCCCCTTTTGGTCGCGACAAGCGCCATCATGCCTGACGAAGCGCGCGCCGCAACTGAGACGACGACCGTCGCGCTGAGCATCGGGCTGACCAAGACGCACGGCGTCCCAAACGAAAAGTGCCGGGCGCGGGGCGTCCGGCACGAAGTCGTCCCTCTCCCGCGAATGGGAGAGGGCAGCAATTAAACTCAGGCGAGGACCAGATCGGGCACCAGAACCTTGCCCTTGGTCTCCGGTCCGTAGAACGCCGCCGTGGCCCAGGCCACGCAGCCGAGCCAGGTGCCAAAGATCATCATGATGGCCAGGCTCGTGCCGAAATGCGCGGCGAGCAACGTCAGCACCAGCGGCACGAAACCGCCGAACACCGCCGCCTGGTGGTAGCAGAATGCGGCCGCGGTCGCTCGTACCTCGGTCGGAAAGCGCTCGTTGAGATAGGGCGCCATCTGGCCCTGCATGCCGCCACCGGCGCACATGCCCTGGGCGATGAAGCCCAGTGCGATCCACAGGAAATTCGTGGACAGCAGGTAGAGCGGCGCCAGCGGCAGCGCGATCAACGCCGGAATGATGATCGCCGATCGCCTGCCGACCTTATCGGCCATCCAGCCCCAGCCGCACGCCGACAGGAACAAGCCGAGATTGGCGAAGAAGATCGGCGTCGCGACCAGCCCCGGCGACAGGTGCAGATCTTTCTGCAGGTGGGTCGCAAACAGCGCGTTGACCGAGTAGTAGGCGACGAATCCGCCGGCCATCCACACGCATGCCGTCAGTGTGTTGGCGAGCACGCCCGGTTTGAAGATGGAGAATAGCGGAGCGCGCACCTCGCGATGCTCGGCGCGCTGTCGGCGCCGGTTCTCCAGCCAGATCGGCGGTTCTTTGACGAACTTGCGGACGTAAAAGACCGACAATGCCGGCAGCACGCCGACCCACAGCATACCGCGCCAGCCGATGTAGGAGTAGAACAGGCCGTAAATGCCGCTCGACAGCATGAAGCCCAAGCCCCACGACCCCTGCAGCACGCCGCCCATGAAGCCGCGCGAGCGCACCGGCCAGGTCTCCATCGCCAGTGCGGAGCCGGCGGGCCATTCGGCGCCCATGCCGAGACCGAGCAGAGCGCGGAACAGGAACAGATAAGCGAAAGTCGGTGAGAAGCCGGCGCAGAAGTTGGCGAGCGAATACCACAGGATCGAGATCATCAGCGGGATCTTGCGGCCGACCCGGTCGGCCAGCCAGCCCGAGCCCACGGCGCCGACCAGCCGCAGCCACAATGTGACCGAGAGCACAAAAGCAACTTCGGTCAAGGGAACGTGAAATTCCTGCGAGATCGGGACCATGATCAGCAGGAACATGGTGAAGTCGAAGGCATCAAGCGTCCAGCCCAACCACGCGCCGCCAAAAGCCAGCCATTGATCTTTGGTCGGCTCTTTCCACCACGGTACCGGGCGCATTGCATCTTGTGCAGCAGCCATTGCCGTTCCCTCCTTGGGATGTTGCGTTACTTCTCGATGGCATTCCCCTTTTTGGTTGCCGCACGATGAGCGGCTTCTTGATGTGCCGCGTGCCGCGGCATCATCCGCCGGATTGTCCGGCGCACGCGCAATCCTTCCACCTTGGCGCGCATTTGCCAAGCTGGCGGCGCATCGGAACACATGGATTCTGTTGTCGCAGGATGGCAGGCGGGAAAGCTCGCCCACGCCGATGCAAGCACAGGAGGCATCTGCTAGCGTGCACCGCACCATGGATCACGCACAGCCCATCACGGCCGAGGGCGAAGACCTTACGGCCGGTCCCGGCGCCCGCGCGACGGCCAAAGCGCCCGACGAAGCCGGTCGCATCACTCCGATGATGGAGCAGTATATCGAGATCAAGGCCACCAATCCGGATTGTCTGTTGTTCTACCGGATGGGCGATTTCTACGAGATGTTCTTCGACGATGCCGAAACCGCCTCGCGCGCGCTCGGCATCGTGCTGACCAGGCGCGGCAAGCATCAGGGCCGCGACATCCCGATGTGCGGCGTGCCGATCGAGCGCGCCGACGAATATCTGCACCGGCTGATCGCGCTCGGCCACCGCGTCGCGGTGTGCGAGCAGCTCGAAGACCCGGCCGAGGCGAAGAAGCGCGGCAACAAGAGCGTGGTGCGCCGCGATGTGGTGCGGCTGGTGACGCCCGGCACGCTGACCGAGGATTCGCTGCTCGATGCGCGCCGCAACAATTATCTCGTGGCGCTGGCAAGGAGCCGCGCCTCGTCGAGCGAGGACCGCTTCGCGCTGTCCTGGATCGACATTTCGACCGGCGAATTCCGCGTCGCCGAATGCGAGCGCGGCGCTTTGTCAGCCGAGATCGCCCGCATCGAGCCCGGCGAGATCATCGTCTCCGATGCGCTCTATGCCGATGCCGAACTCGCGCCCTATCTGCGCTCGTTGCCGGCGCTCACCCCGCTGCCGCGCGATGTGTTCGACGGCGCTACGGCAGAGCGGCGGCTCGCGTCCTATTTCGCCGTGGCGACGACCGAGGCGTTCGGCACGTTCTCGCGCATCGAACTCACCGCGGCCGCAGCGGCCGTCACCTATGTGGAGCGCACCCAGATCGGCAAGCGGCCGCCGCTGGCGCCGCCGGTGCGCGAGCGCGCCGGCGCGACGCTCGCGATCGACCCGGCGACACGCGCCAATCTCGAACTGTCGCGCACGCTCGCCGGCGAGCGGCGCGGCTCGCTGCTGGCCGCGATCGACCGCACCGTCACCGCGGCGGGCTCGCGCGCGCTGGCGCAGCGGCTTGCCGCGCCGCTCACCGACCCGGCGGAAATCGCGCACCGGCTCGACGCCGTGGCGGCGTTCGTCGCCGACGGACCAGCGTGCGCCACGCTGCGCAAGAGTCTGAGAGCCGTGCCCGATCTGCAGCGCGCACTGTCGCGTATCGTCGTCGGCCGCGGCGGACCGCGCGATCTTGCCGCCATCCGCGACGGCATTTTTGCCGCTGCGGAGTTCTCCGCCGAAGTCTCTGCGCTTGCCCGGCCCGGCACAGACTTGCCGCGCGATCTGGCGCTGGCCGCGGAAGGTCTGCGCCGCCCCGACGCGGCGCTCGCCGACGAACTGCAGCGCGCGCTCGGCGATGAACTGCCGGCCTATCGCCGCGACGGCGGCTTCGTGGGCGCTGGCTACGAGCCGGCGCTCGATGAGGCGCGGGCGCTGCGCGATGAATCGCGCCGTGTCATCGCCGCCTTGCAGGTGCGCTACGCCGAAACCACCGGCATCCGCTCGCTGAAGATCAAGCACAACAACGTGCTCGGCTATTTCGTCGACGTCACCGCGCAGAACGGCGACAAGCTGATGAGCCCGCCGCTCAACGCGACGTTCATTCATCGCCAGACCACCGCCGGCCAGGTGCGTTTCACCACCACCGAACTCGGGGAGCTGGAAGCCAAGATCGCCAGCGCCGCCGACCGCGCGCTGGCGCTGGAGCTGGAGATTTTCGACCGGCTGGCCGGTGCCGTCACCGCGGCGAGCGCCGCCATCAAGGATGCGGCCGATGCGCTCGCCGCGATCGATGTGGCGACCGCGCTCACGAACCTCGCGGCCGAGCGCGATTACGTGCGGCCGGAGGTCGACAGCAGTCTGGCCTTCGCGATCACCGGCGGCAGGCATCCCGTGGTGGAGCAAGCACTCGGCGGCGGCTCTCCCTTCATCGCCAACGATTGCGACCTGCTCGGCCGGACGCGCATCTGGCTTGTCACCGGCCCCAACATGGCGGGCAAATCGACCTTCCTGCGGCAGAACGCGCTGATCGCGGTACTCGCCCAGATGGGCAGCTACGTGCCGGCGCGCGCCGCCCATATCGGCGTCGTCGACCGGCTGTTCTCGCGCGTCGGCGCCGCCGACGATCTCGCCCGCGGCCGCTCGACCTTCATGGTCGAGATGGTCGAAACCGCCGCGATCCTCAATCAGGCCGGCGAACGCGCGCTCGTCATCCTGGATGAGATTGGCCGCGGCACCGCGACCTTCGACGGCCTGTCCATCGCCTGGGCGGCGATCGAGCATCTGCACGAAGGCAACCGCTGCCGCGCGCTGTTCGCCACGCACTTTCACGAGATGACCGCGCTCGCGCAAAAACTGCCGCGGCTGCATAACGCCACGATGCGGGTCAAGGAATGGCAGGGCGAAGTGGTGTTCTTGCACGAGGTCGTGGCCGGCGCCGCCGACCGCTCCTACGGCATCCAGGTGGCGAAACTCGCCGGTCTGCCGCCCGCCGTGATCGAACGCGCCAAGCTGGTTCTGGCGCAGCTCGAGGCGCAGGACCGCACCGCGCCGGCGCATCGCCTGATCGACGACCTGCCGCTGTTCGCCGCGGCGCGGCCCGCCGCTCCGCCGCCCGAGCGCGACCCGGCACTGACCGCTGTTGTCGAGGCCCTCGGCGCGCTCCATCCCGACGAGATGACGCCGCGCGAGGCGCTCGAAGCGCTGTATGCGCTGAAGGCGAAGCTCAAATCGTAGCCCGGGGTGGCGCGCGGCGAAACCCGGATGGCCATTGGCTCAGAATGTCAACGAACGTTGATTTTTGCGATTGTCAACGTTCCTTGACATCTGCTAATGTCAACGAACGCTGACATTAGGATGACCCATGCTTATCCGCACACCCGGCGACATTGGCGCCGTCATCCGCGACCGCCGCAGGCAGCTTAAACTCGATCAGGCGGCTTTCGCCAAACGGATCGGCGTCAGCCGGTACTGGGTCATTATGATCGAGCGCGGCCATCCGCGCGCAGCCCTCAGCCTCGTGCTCCGTGCTGTCGATGCCCTGGATATCCAGCTCGACGCCAGCATCCGTGAAACCAGCCGCCGCCGTCCGAAGGCCGTGGATATCGACGCTATTGTCGCCAAGGCCAAGAGGAAAAAGCCATGACCGCCGAACTGATCGCGCTATTAGGCGGGAAGGAAGCCGGTCTTGTCCGTAGGAATGCGCGCGGTCGAACTCAGCTTCAGCTATGACGATGCATGGCGGAACGCCACGGATGCCTATCCGTTGTCGCTCTCGATGCCGCTTGGAGCCAAGGAACATGGCAGCGCGGTCATTGAAGCCTTCCTATGGGGGCTTTTGCCGGACAACGAGCAGGTACTCTCGCGCTGGGCCGCCAAATTCCACGTATCGGCTCGCAACGTCTTCGGACTCATTTCAAATGTCGGCGAGGATTGCGCTGGCGCTGTTCAGTTCGTGACGCCCGAGCGTTTGATCGCGATACGCAGCGGCAAGGCAGACAAGGTCGAATGGCTCAACGAATCCGACATCGCCAAGCGCCTCGAAACATTGCGCGCCGACCACGCCGCATGGCGGTTGCCGCACGACACCGGCCAGTTCAGCCTCGCCGGTGCTCAGCCGAAAACCGCCTTGCTTCTGCAGAAGGGTCGTTGGGGCATTCCTTCCGGTCGCTTGCCGACCACGCATATTCTGAAACCGCCGACGGGCCATTTCGACGGGCATGCCGAGAATGAGCATATCTGCCTCATACTTGCGCGCAGCCTGGGCTTGCCTGCGGCTCAATCGAGAGTCATGCGTTTCAAGGGCGAAATCGCCATCGTCATCGAGCGCTATGACCGGCAGTACAAGGGTAACGACATTGTCCGCGTGCATCAGGAAGATGTTTGTCAGGCGCTCGGCATCATGCCGACCAAGAAGTATCAAAACGAAGGTGGCCCAAGCGCCTACACCATCGCCGAGCTTTTGCGCACCTACTCGACCGATCGCCAAGAAGACCTGGATACTTTCATCGCCGCCATGGGTTTCAACTGGCTAGTCGCCGGTACGGATGCGCACGCCAAGAATTTCTCGCTGCTACTCGGCGGCCGCCGCGTTCGCCTCGCTCCGCTCTATGACTTAGCAAGCATCCTGCCTTACGACAAATTCGATCTACAAAAGGTCAAACTGGCCATGAAGATTGGAGGTGAATACAAGCTCAGCCATATCGGCTTACGCCTGTGGCAGAAATTCGCGCGCGAAATGCGCATGGAGTTCCATGAGTTGATCGAGGTACTCCTAAACATGGCGAGGCAAATTCCTGAAGAAGTGAACGCCGCACGTGCACGCGCGCGCGAGGAGGGGTTGCAAGAGGCCGTCGTTGAGCGTCTCGCAACGCAATTGGCGAGACGAGCAGTTAAGTGCCAGCAGATACTTGAGAGCGTTTCCGCGTAACGGCGTGTTGCCCTTCGAGGCTCGGCGCTTCAGAGTGAGGGAGATGAAGTCACCAACAAGCGCGCTTCTCGGGACATCAAGCCGGGCTTCGGCGCCGCCGCACCACCCACAGCAGCCCGCTCCAGCCGATGCAGACCAGAAGCCCGAGGCCAAAGGCCGGCCACACGCCGACCGAGGCGACCAGAAAATGCGTGGCGAGAAAGCCGAGCCACAGGCCGTTGAGCGCGATCTGGGCGTGAGCGAACATGCTGGCCGAGACGCGGCCGCCGACACGCAAGTGCAGAATGACGGCCGAGCACGCCATGACGATGGGAAACACCGCGAACATGCCGGACGCGAACGAGCCGATGCGGGTGCTGATCGAGGTGACGATGACGACGACGATGGCGGCGGACAGCGCCCGCACCGGAACGTCCCACGCCGAGCGCATGAAATTCGCCGGCGGCCCCGACGTGCGGTAGCGCCAGCTCAGCGGCACGGTGACGCCGAACACCGCGGCGTCGAGCACGAACGCCGTCAGCGGCGTCCAGGAGACGGCGCGCAACGCCGCCGCAGCCGCGAAGAATACGACGATGGCGACTCCGACGCTGAGCACCACGCCATGGCGTTGCGCCAGCACCGTATAGGCGAGCGCGAAGACCGACACCGCGGCCACCGCCGCGGCGCTGCCGACGGCGCTGGCGGCGATGAAAGCCGGCGGGTGCTCGAACGCCAGGATGATGTAGGCGGCGCCGGCGGCGGTCGGCAGCGCCGCGATCAGCGCGCCGATGAACGGGCCGGAGCGTTCGACCGTGACCGAAACCACGACGACGATGAAGGCCGTCAGCGCCATCTTTAGCGCGAGATCGACCAGAAACAGCATTTCAGGGGACATGGCAGTTCTTCGGCAAAGCGACGGATGGAGCGGTGGAGACGAAGAAAAAGTCCGGGTAACGCGTCACTTCGAGCGCGTTACAGGCTCCATCAGCTCAAGCCGATTGCCGAAGGGGTCGGCGACGTAACAGCGGTCGTAGCCGGCGAGCGGCTCGTCTTCGTAGGGTGCAAAGCCGGCCTGTTCGAGGCGCGCACGCAAACCGCCGAGATCGCGCACCAGAAATGCCGGGTGCGCCTTCCTGGCCGGACGAAAATCGCCTTCGACGCCGAGATGCAATTGCTGGGTTCCTAGCGCGAACCATACGCCGCCGCGCACCGCCAGATTGGCCGGTTTGCCGATCTCTGGCAAGCCGAGGATGCCGCCATAGAAGGCGCGCGCCTCGGCCTCGCGGGCGGCCGGCATCGCGAGCTGCAGATGATCGAGCGCGACGACGCCGCTCATGCGGGCGGCCGCTTCAGGCTCGATGCTACCTGCAGCGCGCGCAGGGCGGCGGCAGCCATGGCAGGCCTTCCTGGGTAATGTCGGCAACACAGTATAGATCACGGTGGACCGGGCGACAGAGGACCGACCAGAAAAGTTGCGGAGCCCGATCGGTCCGCCGGCCGCCGCCGCCGATAGGGACGCGCCCGCGCACGCCCCCGCGCGGCGGCAGTCTGCTTGCACTTGAGACATGCAGAATTATCATCCCGAACCGCGCGCCATGGTCCTTGGCCGCACCGGCCTGCCGCGCACGGTGACATGGGGCGGCGGCTCCGCTATGGCGTACGATCATGCTGGATGTTGACCGTTCCGACCGCCCCGGCGCCGAACTCATCGACAGCGCAGCGCTCGCCGCTGAGCTTGAGACGCTCGCCGAAACCTATGCGGGGCGCGAGCGCGAGCTGCGCACCGCGGTGGCGCAGCGTCTGAAGGCGGCGCTGACGGCGGCGCGCGCGCACGCCGAACAGCTTTTGCTCAAGGACCGCCACGGCCGGCACTGCGCCGAACGGCTTTGCGCGATGCACGACGGCATCATCCGCATCCTGTTCGAATTCGTCAGCAGCAAGCTTTACCCGGCCCAGGTACCGTCCGAGGCGGAGCAGATGACGGTGGTGGCGACCGGCGGCTACGGCCGCGGGCTGATGGCGCCGGGCTCCGACATCGATCTGCTCTTCCTGCTGCCCTACAAGCAGACCGCCTGGGGCGAGTCGGTCGCCGAGGCGCTGCTCTATTGCCTCTGGGACATGGGATTGAAGGTCGGCCACGCCACGCGTTCGGTCGGCGAATGCATCCGCCAGGCCAAGGCCGACATGACGATCCGGACGGCGCTGCTCGAAGCGCGCTATCTGTTCGGCGAGCGCAAGCTATTCGACGAATTGACGGCGCGCTTCGACAAGGAAGTCGTCCAGGGTACGGCGCCGGAATTCGTCGCCGCCAAGCTCGCCGAGCGCGAGGAGCGCCACCGCCGCGCCGGCCAGTCGCGCTATCTGGTCGAACCCAACGTCAAGGACAGCAAGGGCGGCTTGCGCGACCTGCACACGCTGTTCTGGATCGCCAAATATGTGTACCGCGTGAGCGAACCTGCGGAATTCGTCGATCGCGGCGTATTCACATCCGAGGAATTCAAGCTGTTCCGCCGCTGCGAAGATTTTCTCTGGTCGGTCCGCTGCAACATGCATTTTGTCGCCGGCCGCGCCGAGGAGCGGCTGTCGTTCGACATCCAGCGCGAGATCGCGGTCCGGCTCGGTTACACCGAGCATCCCGGCCTGCAGGATGTCGAGCGCTTCATGAAGCACTATTTCCTCACCGCCAAGTATGTCGGCGATCTCACCGCGATCCTGTGCGCCGGGCTGGAGGAACGGCAGGCCAAGCCCGCGCCGGTGCTCAGCCGCTTCATCGCCCGGCTGCGCCCGGCGAAGAGCCGGCGGCGCACGCTCTCGGAATCCGACGATTTCGTCGTCGACATCAACCGCATCAACATCGCGGGGCAGAACGTGTTTACCCGCGATCCGGTCAATCTGATCCGGCTGTTTCACCTCGCGCAGAAGCACAATCTTGCGCTTCATCCCGAGGCCATGCGGACGGCGGCGCGCTCGCTCAAGCTGATCGACAAGCGCGTGCGCCACGATGCCGAGGCCAACCGCCTGTTTCTGGAAATCCTGACTTCGAAGAACGACGCCGAAACCGTGCTGCGGCGCATGAACGAAGCCGGCGTGCTCGGCGAATTCGTCCACGCCTTCGGCCGCATCGTGGCGATGATGCAGTTCAACATGTACCACCATTATACGGTGGACGAGCATCTGATCCGCTGCATCGGCGAACTTGCGGGCATCGAGCGCGGCGAGAATCCCGCGCTGGCGTTTGCCAGCGAATTGATGCGCACGATTCAGCCGCAGCACCGCGCCGTGCTCTATGTCGCGCTGTTTCTGCATGACATCGCCAAGGGCCGGATCGAGGATCACTCGATCGCCGGCGCCCGCATCGCGCGGCGCGTCTGCCCGCGGCTCGGCTTTTCCGCCGCCGAAACCGATCTGATCGCATGGCTGATCGAAGTCCACCTCGTCATGTCGACGGTGGCGCAGTCGCGCGATCTGTCCGACCGCAAGACGATCGAGAATTTCGCCGCGGTGGTGCAGTCGCTGGAGCGGATGAAGCTGCTCGCCATCCTCACCACCGCCGACATTCGCGCGGTCGGCCCCGGCGTGTGGAACGGCTGGAAGGCGCAGCTCCTGCGCACGCTCTATTACGAGACCGAGCCGGTGCTGACCGGCGGCTTCTCCGAGGTCAACCGCGGCCAGCGCGTCGCCGCCGCCCAGGCCGAGCTGCGCGCCGAGCTTGCCGACTGGCCGGAAGCCATGCGGGAAGCCTATATCGCCCGCCACTATCCGGCCTACTGGCTCAAGGTCGATCTCGCGCACCAGTCCGCGCATGCGCGCTTCGTGCGCGGCGCCGAAGCGGCCGGCCAGCGGCTTGCCACCAGCGTCGGCTTCGACGCCTCGCGCGGCGTCACCGAGCTGACGATCTTCACGCCCGATCACCCCTGGCTGTTGTCGGTGATCGCCGGCGCCTGCGCGCTCACCGGCGCCAATATCGTCGACGCTCAGATCTACACCACGACCGACGGGCTGGCGCTCGACACCATCTCCATCACCCGCGAATTCGACCGCGACGACGACGAAGCGCGCCGCGCCGCGCGCATCGGCGAACTGATCGAGAAGGCGCTGCGCGGCGAGATCAAGCTGCCGGATGCGGTGCCCAAGCGCGCGCCGCCGAAGGGCCGGCTCAGGGCCTTCGCCGTCGAGCCGGAAATCTCCATCAACAATCAATGGTCGGCGCGTTACACCGTGGTCGAAGTCACCGGCCTCGACCGGCCCGGCCTGCTCTACGAGCTGACATCGGCTTTGTCCAAGCTCAACCTCAACATCGCCTCGGCGCATGTGGCGACCTTCGGCGAGCGCGTGGTCGACGTGTTCTACGTCACGGACCTGACCGGCGCGCAGATCACGGAGCCGACCCGCCAGGCCGCGATCAAGCGCCCGCTGCTGGCGCTGTTCGCGCGGCCGCCGAGCGAAGCGAAGGTTGCGGCGGGGTAGTGTTGGCGGGAAAAGATTCACCTTTGCGCGCTGCGCTAATCAGCGAGGCGACGCAGCGGGTGCTCGGGCACATCTAGCCGCCGGCTGAGGTCGCACTATGAACAGTGTCTATTGTGCCGGGAAAGAACGGCCGGGTTGTCAGGCCGGCCGTCTTGCCTTTCCTTATCGGAGGGACAGGAGGAGCGCTACAGCAAGTGCCAATTGCTGCAGGTCCAGGGTTATGATGATGGTCATCTAACCACTCCTTTTTTTCTTGGGGCGGGGCAAGACCCGTGTTGTGCCCAAGCAGCGCCCATGCCTGCGCTTCCGTCGGATGTTTGTGAGGCACCCTTCGAGGGCGCTGGACAATACCTACAACTGCGATTTGCGAGAACTAGAAAGTGACTGGAAACCAAGCCTGGATTTGGGCGTGGCGGCGGGAGTTGAACCCGCATCTCTCCAGGCTTACTCTCTACGTGCTTGGCAGCATGCAGATTTCACTTAGCGATCCCAGAGGCTCTATCCGGTTGAGCTACGCCACAAACCTCCGAGTTCGATGTAAAAAGTCCACATCCGTTTTCGCCATGTGAGAGAGCCGCAACACCAGCGGCTCGGGATCGAGCACGGACGCGCCGTCAGGCCTTCGAATCCGGGCTATCAACCCCTCTTTTTCTAGTTTTGTTATCGCCCGCTGCACCGTCCGCACCGTGCTGCCCATGCGGCGCGCGATAGTCGTCGGTCGCGGGAACGGTTTCTGGTCCCGATACCACCAGTGCATCAGCACGTTCAGCAGCACCACCAGCTCGGTCGGGTTCAGCTTCAACTCGTCCTGTGCTTCAGCAACAGGTCGGGCACTGCCTGGAATCCGGCACGGGCAGCGTCGCCCCATTTGGCAAAAACCGCACTGTCCTTCGATGGCTGGTCAACAAGTTCCGTATTCATGATCCACACTTACGACAAAATGAGTGTCGCGTTTAGATATCTGTTTAGGAGGGACCAGCTATTTTGTCGCAAATTCTCCTGCAGGCCTTGACTCTCCGCCAAATGTTCGTAGTTTGTTCTAATGTCGATACCGGTGATGGTCGGCTTCCGACTGAATTGGCCGGAGTTGGAAACAGAGGTGGCCGCTTTTGACTTTTGGGGAATCGTTCCCACGTGAAAAAGACTGCTAACGCGAAACGGAGCATTGCAATGCGTTACCCTCTGTTCGACAACCACGGAAATCACATAGGCTATCGAATCGACAATGAGGCCGTCAGTCTCGACGGCACGAAAACGTATCAGGTTGATCCAACTGGAAACTTGTTCGACAAGCGAACCGGAGAGATCAAGGGTCATTTAATTCCGTCGGGGGAATACTTGCCCGATGGCAGACCGGCGCCGAGTCAGAACCTATTTTAGGTTTTGGGACCGGGCCACCTCGCTTGACGACCTCGCGATCTCAACTCATCTGAGGTTTGACGTAAAAATGAACTGTCCCAACAGCGGGACAGCTAGAGCCTGTCTTCAGTTGAGCAAGATGATAGCGGATGCGAGCTGCAGTCCGGCGAGAAAATTTCTGGCAAGTTTGTCGTAGCGTGTGGCGATAGCGCGAAAGTTCTTGAGTTTGTTGAAGAAACGCTCAACGAGATTGCGTTCGGCATAGAGTGCGAAGTCGCATTCGCGCTTGATCTTGCGATTGGTCTTGGGCGGAATCACCGGGGTAATGTCACGTGCAGCGAGCTTGTCGATCAGCGGATCGGCATCGTAGGCCTTATCGCCAATTAAAGCCTTTGGCGCGACACCGTCAGTCAACGGCTCTGCGCAAGCCAGATCGTGGGCTTGCCCCGGCGTGAGCATCAAATCGACGGGATTGCCCAAGGCGTCGACGAGGGCGTGAATTTTGGTGGTCAGTCCGCCGCGGGATCGACCGATCGCTTGTTCGCCGTTTTTTTTCGCGCGCCGGCGCTGTGCTGATGCGCCCGCACGATGGTGGCATCGATCATCATGTATTCGTTGTCGTGGTCACTGGCCAACTGCTTGAAGATGCGATCGAAAACGCCACTCTTCGTCCATCGACCAAAGCGCTGGTGGACGATCTTCCAGTCGCCAAAACGCTCGGGCAGATCACGCCAAGGAATGCCGGCTCGATACCTGTAGAGAACAGCTTCAACGAACAGCCGATTATCGGCCGCGGTGCCGCCGACGTGGCCTTCGCGGCCAGGCAGAAAATCCTTGATCCGATCCCACTGGTCGTCGCGTAATGCGTAGCGCCGCATCGGTCAGCCCCTCCTTTAGGCCGACCGCCCATGAATTACTCAATTGCTGATTTGGGAATCCCCTAACTGAACACAGGCCCTAGCGAATATTTCCCGTACCTATTCTTGTAAACTAGGCCAGCCTCTGACAATGACGAAAGCAGAACACATATTCGGGGAGTACGCTGATGGACTAGCGAGCGTAGCCCGGGTTGAGCGAAGCGAAACCCGGGGCAAGCCTTGCCGACAAAACCCGGATTTCGCTTCACTCAATCCGCGCTACTTGCTAAAAAAGAACTACCCCCTTCGTTTTATCGCGTTTGTCACGATTTATTCGCCAAACGGGATTGCTTCCAACTCTTTCATCTCCACATGCGTGGTCGCGTCTATCTTTTGCCTTACCGCCTCATCCGATTCCGCGAGCCGTATTGCTGCTCGAAGCAAGAACATTCTGGCGTGAGCGACCGCGTACGCTGCAAAATAATATTGGTAGCTCGCCGGCTTACCGAAACTCACGCGTTTTTGTGTCCAATAGAATGAGCTTGGCGTGATGTGCACTTGCGACGAAAGGTACGCATACATGCCGTCGAAATAGTTCTCTTCGAGATCGACTAATTTAAGAGTTGAGCGCAACCCTCTAACGTATAATTGTTGACCTGACAGTAGTTGATCCTACCTATCTGGATGGACAGCCTTAAAGGCAGGATGCCCCTTCATCAATTCGCGGATTTCCTCCATCGTCACCTTCCACTTTTTATATTGCTCATCCGACTTGAGCCCCTTCCAGAGGCGCACCTTTAGACCCTATGATTGCTGGGCCTGAAGGTGGCCCGTCATCCGATATGCAACGGTACGAGGGTTAAGCCGGCTGGCCGGCATAGAGCCTCATGCATAGGAGACGGGCCTAATGGAACATACCCGATTTGTTGGCTTGGATATTCACAAAGAACGGATTTCGATCGCGGTGGCGGAGAGCGGACGCTCTGGCGCGGTGGAATACCTCGGCGAGATTTCTAACGATCCCATTGCGATCGGCAAGCTGTGCGACCGCCTCGAACGTCGGGGCAACGCGCTGGCATTTTGCTACGAGGCTGGCCCGTGCGGCTATGGCGTTCATCGTCAACTCACCAGCCTCGGCCATCGCTGCGATGTGGTGGCGCCGTCGTTGATTCCGCACAAGTCCGGTGATCGGGTGAAGACGAATCGTCGTGACGCCACCATGCTTGCGCGTCTTCACCGAGCCGGCGAGTTGACACCCGTCTGGGTGCCTGACGCCGATCACGAAGCCATGCGCGATCTGATCCGGCTGCGCAGTGTTGTGAGACAAATCGTGACGCGCACGCGTCAACATCTTCAAGGTTTTCTGCTGCGTCACGGTCGCAAGCACGGGCGTGGGACGGCGTGGCGAATGGCTTATCGGCGATGGCTGTCGACTTTGGCCTTCGGACATCCTGCGCAGCAGATTGCATTTCAGGACTATACCGATGCGGTCATGGATGCGGAGCGGCGGCTTAAGCGCGTCGAGGAGCAGATATCGGGTCTTCTTCCCGAATGGAATCTGCGCCCAGTTGTTGACGCCTTGCAGGCGATGCGGGGTATTGCGTTGATCAACGCCGTGGTGCTGGTCGCTGAAGTCGGCGACTTCACACGCTTCTCAAACCCACGCCAGCTCATGGCCTATTTCGGCTTGGTCCCGGGCGAGCGATCGAGTGGCGAGACCATCCGACGCGGCGGTATCACCAAGACCGGCAACACCCATGCCCGACGTGCGCTGGTCGAAGGCGCCTGGGCTTACCGAATGAAGGCGCGCATCGGCCGTCACAAGGTCGACCGGATCGAAGCGCTGCCAAAAATCATTCGCGACATCGGGTGGAAAGCGCAAGTTCGGCTCTGCACTCGATATCGCCGGCTGCGCGCGCGCGGCAAGACCGCCAACGTCGTCAATGTCGCCATTGCACGCGAGATGGTGGGCTTCATCTGGTCGATCGCCTGCACGATTCAATCCGCGCCAAAGACCGCATGACTATTACTTAATGGACAGCCAAAAGAGGAGATCGCAAAAACAAAATCAGCCTCGGCGCGGTATGCGGCGCTGGGGGTGGGACAATGCCGGGGAGCCCTCGTGGACACTATGAGCCTTTGATGCTCGTCATCTAGACCGAGGCAGCCCCAAACGAAGCAAGGTCATGCGGTTCGACCCGCGGATGAGAGATTGTTGACCGACGTTTAAGTCCCGCCTCCTGCACCGCATATCCGTCGTACAAATGCCTCCGCCGTCGATCGGATCGGCGAGCCACTTCATATGCCAAAGGCCCTTGTCTGCAATCAT
>CAVPQA010000024.1:0-166785 GCA_963707175.1 uncultured Alphaproteobacteria bacterium | reverse complement strand
GTGTTGATCACTAGCGTGTGGCCGGTTGCGTCTATGTCGCCTTCGTTAGTTAACGTGAGGTTGGCGTCACCGATGGTGCCCGTATTGAGCACCGTGATGTTGGGCGCCGAGCGTAAGGCTGGCGCTCTTGCCGTTGCTGATGATTCTGTCGTTTGCGGGATCTGTTCCATGAGTCCGATTAGGCCATCCCCAAACGTGGTCGTAATCGTGACGCTGTTGGCGATCTCGAGCGTGGTAACGGCGCCGGTTGAAAGCAACGATATCCCGCCATCGTCGTCGAGGATCGTCGACGACGCGGTCCCCGCCCAATCGCCGAGCTCGATGGTGCCGCCGTTATCGGCGAACAGCGAGTTCTCGTTGTCGAAACTGCCGCCGTCGGCGCTGCCCACGATTCGAAGAGTGCCGGCACCCAGACTATTGTTTGTTTCGATGGTCGAGCGATTGATGAACACAAGGCCTTCGATGAAACCAGTGCCCGAAATATTGTTGTCGAAATTGGTGAGGGTCGCGGACGGCGAGCCACCAAGAATTCCGTCGTTACCGTTGCCTGCAAATACAATCGAACCGGCACCGTTCAACTGAACGGTATTGAAGATCGTCAAATCGGTCGTGATATTGCCGCTGGGCGTCAGATCGATCGTCGCGGAATTATTGATCGTGCCGCCGTCAATCTGAAAATTGGCACTATCGACCTCGATGAACCCGAACATTCCGAAGGGAAGGCCGTCGGTTACGTTGAAGTTGCCGCCGTTCAGCTCAAGCTTTTCGCGGGGAGTGATCTGAAGCGTGTGGATGGTTACGTCGGCAGCGCTTTTGACTACAGCGGCCTGACTATTGAGGCCGATTAAAACGTCATCCCCGATCGCTGGAACGGATCCCGTGCTCCAATCGGTGGGTACCGACCAGCCCGCGGTGCCGTTAACCTGCCAATCGTCATTGTCGCCATATCGCGCCTATCACTTTCTGAACCGGGAGGCGGTTGCATCCGCGTCCGTGTTCGATGGCTCGCCACTTCCGGCCACGAACGTCAAAGGTACTCGCGTGCACGCCACGACCACACGTCGTGCGGCGCGCCGAACCTTTGCGTTTTGTTGGGATTGTCGCCCCAAACGATCGACTATACCGGTCGCCTCGGCCGATGAATAGGTGGAAACCGCGTCGACGCGGTCGGCTCAATAAGCTGCTAGTCGCGGTGCATCAGGACGGCCCGTGCCAGAGGAGGCCTAAATCCACTCGTCGACGTTGCTGTTGCCAACGTGGGGGATGTCGATCGCGGGCATCGGCGGGCCGGTGAAATTAACCAGCTTATGCCCGGCAAACTTCTCTCGATTTGTCCGGGGTCGAGGTAACTTCGTTTTTCCGGCGTGATTGTCAGACTTAGGTCGGCAGGGTAACGTTGAAGTGCGTAGAAATGTTTTTGTAATGGAGCGGGGCGATATCATGCCGACCACTCATTGGAAACGAGGCATCAGCGGACAGTTCAGCGATGCAGCGGATTGGAGCACCAACACGGTGCCCAATGCGAACGACGCCGTCGCCATCGATGCCCGCGGCACCTACACCGTGACCGTGGGCGCCAACGCGACGATCAGGTCGCTGACCACAGTCAACACGGCAACGCTCGCGATCACGGCCGGGCACAGGCTCGACATCACCAATGGCACGACCGGCAGCCGGCGCCAGCGCCGGCACGATCAATGTGGCTGACACGGGCGCGCTGGAGCTCGGCGGCACGTTCCAGAACACCGGAAAGATCGATCTCAATTCGACCGGCCGACGCCACGGATTTCATCATCGCGAGCAACGCGGTTCTGAGCGGAAACGGCGTCGTCCAGCTGAGCGACAATTCGCACAATATCATTGAAGGTGCTGCTGTCCTCGATTCCCGTTTCCGTTTTCGTTCTCAGTTTCTGTTCGCGACCGACGCTCACCAATGCCGGCGAATACCATCGAAGGCTCGGGCACGATCGGCACCTAATCTTGCGCTCGATAACGAGGCGCAGATCATCGGCGACGGCATCAATGCCGGCCTGATCCTCAATACCGGTTTCCGCACTATCACCAATTCACGGCGTGATCGAAGGCACGACCGCACAAGGCGTCACCATCGTCAGCAATGTCACAAACAGCGGCACGCTCGAAGCATTCGGGCCGGACGCGAGCTTACGCTCGATGGCACCGTCACCGATACGACGCGGCTCGTGTTCCCGATCATCAGGCATACCGGCGTCGTCGAAGCCTCGGGCAGCGGCGCCCAGGTCAACCTCTCCAGCGCGACCATCAGCGGCGGCACGCTATCGGTCGGCGGCGGCAGCTTTGCCGAGACCGTCGCGGGCAGCGGCACGAGCACGCTCTCGAATCTCGCCGTGACCGGCAGCGGAACACTGGAAGCCAACACGCTGAGCACGCTCTACATCAACAACAGCAGCATCAGCTACGACGGCCAAGCTGATGTCGAACGGCCTCGGCAGCGCACGTCATTGTCAATGGCAACGTCGGCGCCGTGGCGAGCACGATCGCCGGCGGCGACATCGAATTTGGCCAAGCCTCCGCCGCAAACGTGACTTTCGCGGCAGGCGTCGCCGGCACCCTGACGATCAACTCGACATTCACCGGCACGGTTTCCGGCTTTGCCGGCGGCGAGCCGACGAACTTTTCCAACATGTTCGTCTTTGGCGACAGCTCCGTCGATGTCGGCGCGCTGGAATACTTGTCGCCTGACATTGGCGATTCCGACCTGACCGCGAGGCTGCAAGATGCGCTGGCCAACGGCGGGACGGATTCGCCCGTCGGGGTCGGCGAGATGAACGTTCAATACCTCGCCGCCATGTTCGGCCTGTCAACGTCACCACGGCGTATGGGTCCGAAGGCGGAAATGATTACGCGATTTCGGGCGCGTATGACGCCGCCGATGCAGGCGGCGGCTCCGATATCGGCAACAACGGCTTGAGCAATTCCTTCCTCAGCACGAGCACTCCCGCCGTTCTGTCGACCGTCGATCAGATACAAGCCTATCTGAATTCCACCGGCGGCGTCGCGAATTCTTCGGCGCTTTATGTCATCAGCTCCGGCGCCAATGATTCGGCCTATGTGAGGAGCAAGTCTTCAATTCGGAGACGGTGTGGGACGATTATCTCGCGCCGCAGGCGCAGACGTTGGCCGATGAAATCAAGGCCCTGTTTGACGCCGGCGCCCGGCACATCCTCGTCAACGACGTTGGAAACAAGGCCCAAGCCTCGATTGATTATTCGCGCTACCTGTTTGAAGACCTTGACGCGGCTGGTGTGCCTTACATCAGGAGCGACATCCATGAGATGTCGCAGAATGTCCAGGACAATCCTGGAAATTACAACTTCACCTCGACCACCGTGTCCACTAACGATCCGGCGCTCATCGAACCGGATAGCAGCCTGAAAGGCTACGGCCTGTGGGGCGCCGACACGACGACGCAAGACCAAAATACCGCGTCGGTGGCCGATCAGTATTCCTATCTGCAGGCGAGCGATGCGGAGGAAACCCACTTCTTCGCCGACGACCAGCATTTTTCGGACGCCGGCCAGAAGATCGAAGCCGCCTTCGAGTACAACCTGCTCAGCGACGACGCGATCGATCTGACAAACCTGCAATACGATCCGGCGAACACGACGGTCGCCTATCTGGGAACGACGACGGGAGGCACGCTGACGGTTTCCAACGGCGTCGACAGCGTCAACATCGCGCTTCTCGGCAACTACACTTCGGCGAATTTCGTCACCGCCAGCGACGGCGTGATCGCAGGCGACATCAACAACACCACGGGCACTCTGGTGCTCGAGACCGGGAGCAATCCGCAGCTGTTGCTGGTGAATGCGCCGCATTGATAACGCTGCGAATGTGGTGGCGCGTTGCGGCGACGCAACGAAGCGACGAAGCAAAGCGAGGCGAGGATACACTTGAATTGAAGGGCCGGGTCTTTGACTGCGTGGCTTGACGATGCGCCGCTGCCGTCCCGATTTGCCGGATCGGACGAACTCGATGCGTTTTTGACGCGGCAAAGCCGGGCGCTGGCCGCCGACCTTGCCGCCGTCGACGGCGATATTCTGGTGCTGGGCGTCGGCGGCAAGATGGGGCCGACGCTTGCCCGGCTGGCGCGCAATGCGGCGCCCGACAAGCGCGTCATCGGCGTGGCGCGGTTTTCCGAAGCGGGTTTGCGCGAAACGCTCAACGCCCGTGGCGTCGAGACGATCGCCTGCGATCTGTTGGACCGCACCGCGGTGCAGACGCTGCCGCTAGTTCGCAACGTCATCTTCATGGCAGGACGCAAATTCGGCGCGCAGGACAATCCGGCGCTGACCTGGGCGATGAACGTGCACGTGCCGGCGCTCGTCGCCGAGCATTTTCGCTCGTCGCGCATCGTCGCGTTCTCGACCGGCTGCGTCTATCCGTTCGTCGCCACCGGCAGCGGCGGCGCGACCGAAGAGATGCCGCTCCTCGGCCCTGGCGAATATGCGCAGACGTGCGTCGGCCGCGAGCGGATGTTTGAGTTCTTTTCGCAAGCCAATGGCACGCCCGGCCGGCTGTTCCGGCTCAATTATGCGATCGACATGCGCTACGGGGTGCTGTTCGACGTCGCCTGCAAGGTGCGCGACCGGGAGCCGGTTGACGTGACCATGGGGCACGTCAATGTCATCTGGCAGGGCGATGCCAACGCTGCCGCGTTGCGTTGTTTGCGCCACGCCACTTCGCCGACGACGCCGATCAACGTGTCCGGCCCGGAGACGATTTCCGTGCGCTGGCTTGCCGGTGAGTTTGCCAAACGATTGGGCGTCAAGGCGCAGATCGTCGGCCAAGAAGCGCCGACGGCATGGCTGACCAATACGGCGAAGGCCGTGCAACTGTTCGGCAGGCCTTACGTGCCGCTCGTCACGATGATCGATTGGACCGCCGACTGGGTGGCCAACGATCGGCCGAGCTTCCGCAAGCCCACGCATTTCGAGGTTCGCGATGGCGTCTACTGATGCCCAGCCGCTCTTGCCGCTGGCGCGCGATATCGCCGGATGCATAGCGCTGTCCGCCGAAGCCGGCTGGAACCAGACGCCCGACGATTGGGCGCTGTTTTTCGACCAAGGCACGGTGTTCGGAATGTTGGGGCCTGACGGGCACCCCGTCGCCAGCGGTGCGATCCTGCCTTACGGCGACGAATTCGCTTGGATCAGCATGGTGTTGGTCACGGCGGCGCGCCGTTGCGCCCGCATCGGCACGCGTATACTGAAAATGTGCTGCACTCAGTTGACGCAGCGCGGGCTGGTCGCGGTGCTTGATGCCACGCCGGCAGGCGAGCAAGTCTACCGGCCGCTCGGCTTTGAGCCGCTGTTCGGACTGGCACGCTGGCAAGGCGCCGGCGCCGGCCGGGCCGGAACGCCGGCAGGCATCCGGCCCATGCGGCAGGAGGACCTTACCGCCGTTGCCGCAATCGATGCCGGCGCGTTTGGCGCGCGGCGATCGTTTCTGCTCGATAATTTCTTTCGCCGCGCGCCGCACTTGGCCTTCATGACCGAGAGCGGCGACGGCTTTGCGTTGGCTCGTCCGGGCCGCATTGCGACGCAGATCGGACCGATCGTTGCCGCGGACGAAGCAGGCGCCGTCGCTCTGCTTGGGACCGCGCTTGACGCTGCCGCCGGGCCGGTTTTTCTCGACCTTTGCGATCGCTGGAACGGCCTTGCTCGCGAGATGGAGCGGCGAGGCTTCACCGTGCAACGGCCGTTCCTGCGCATGGCGCTGCGCCACCGCGTTCCATTCGGCGATACCGCGCACACCTTTGTCGTCGCCGGGCCCGAGTTCGGCTAGATCGCGGCAGCGCGCGTCAGCGCCGAAGAATCCGACCAAGGTCGCTTCGGCGATCGGGTGCTTGCGGTCCATTGAAGCGGCGGCGAGATGTCTTCGCCGTCGCAAGTGAAGCGGCGCGGAATGGCGGAACCGTCAGCAAAGGAGCTCGATCGCAAGCGCATGAGAGGTCTGCTTTTGCTCGCGCATAAAAATTCAGTTTACGTCAAATTGTCCGCCGTTTTGCCGGCTTATGCAATTTGAATTGGCGTTGACGAAGCCGTCACGGCGAATGATCAAATGTCCGCGATGCAATCTTGATGCTGGATTTTCGGAGATTTTGCTATAGGCGTGGGCGGGCGATACGAGCAGCACTGAAGGAACTCAATGCAGTCCACACTGATTCCTTTGCCGGCAATCGGCCGTATCCTATTGGCTCTGATCTTTGTCCTTGCCGGAATAAGCAAGCTTGGCGCCATCGGGGTCACATCGGCGCACATGGCGAGTGCCGGCATCCCCTTCGCGAACGATCTGGCATGGGGCGCCGTGGCGCTCGAACTCGGCGGCGGCATCCTGCTGATCGTCGGCTTGCTGACGCGGTTGGTCGGGCTTGCGTTCTTCTTTTATACGCTGACGCTTGCCGTGATCTTCCACGCCTATTGGACGATGAGCGGCGCCGCAGCGCACGCGCAGCACACGGCATTTTTCGAACATCTCTCGATCATGGGCGGCATGCTCTACGTTGTTGCCTTCGGCGCAGGCCCTTACAGCGTCGATGCGCTGATCTGGGGACGGCATGCGCAGAGGGCACCGCCACCGCCATACCCGCAGCCGGCGGAGTGAACTCCCAGCGTGCAACAAAATGAACGTCATGCCCGCGCTTGTCGCAGGCATTCACGTCTTTCACGCCGGTCGCAACCAGAGACGTGGATGGCCGGAACAAGTCCGGCCATGACGGTGAGAGTGAGCCGCCATGGCAGGGCACTGCCTCAGCCGCCAACCTTCCGCCGGCCAAGATATTTAGCGAGATTGGCGAGGTTGGCGCGCAGCGCCGCCTCGTCGACGACGTGCGGATCGAAATCCGGGTCCTCCCACTCGCGAAATCCTTCGTGATTGAGGTGCAGCGGATCTGAGATGGCGCGCAGGAAGGTCTCGTAACCCATCGCGCCGCCGATATCGGCCGGCGGGCAGCGGCCGGCCGCCTCGATGAGGCGCGGATAGTGCACGTCAGCTTCGGCCGGCGCGATCGTTTCCAGTTCGACGCTGTGAGCCCAATCCTCGCCGTACACATAATCGTAGTGGAACGCCTGCTGGCCGTACGCCAACAGGTCCGCGAGCGTCGCATGCTCGGCCGGCAGCGGCGAGGATTCGGGATCGTCCCGATCGACCAGGCCCCAGCGTCTGGCTTCGCCGTCGCTGTCGAGGCGAAACTCGAACGGATGACAGTTCTGCCAGCCGATGGCGATCTGCAGCACGAAATGCAGATCGTCGAGTTGGATATCGAGCGGCACCTCGATGCGGCGGACGACGCCGGGCGTCACCTCGTCGATCTCGACGCGCAGCCGCGCGATTTCACTCGCCATGCGGCGAACAATCCTCGCAGTGTTATTCCGCCGCTTCGCGGAACGTCATCATGTCCTCGCGCGGCCCGAGCTCGATGAGCTTGCCGTCCTTGATCACCCGGGTCAGGTGCTTGCCGCCCTGCAGCACGGTGATGTCGGCGACCGGATCGGCATCGAGCATGATGAGATCGGCGAGCTTGCCGGCTTCGATCTCGCCGAGCTTGCCTTCCAGGCCGACCGCATAGGCATTGTCGCGCGTCGCCGCGGTGATCGCTTCGAGCGGCGAGTAGCCGCCGTATTTGACGAAGATTTCCAGCTCCTTGGCGTGCAACTCACCGTAACGCATGAACGTGTTGTTGCCGGTATCGGTGCCGATCAGGAGCTTGATGCCGAGCTTGCGCGCCTTGTGCATCAGTTCGCACAACAGATCGAAATGCCGCTTCATGCGATTGATGTCGAGCTGCACCTGCTCGGCGCCGACCTTGGTGCCGAGTTCGACCACCATGGCGAGGAACGTCGCGGTCGGGATGATCGGCATGCCGCCCTTGGCCACCGCTTCAAGGTCGCGATCGGTGGCGAGATCGGCATGAATGATCCAGTCGACGCCGGCCTCGGCGGCGGCGCGCGTCGAACCGGCGCCGCGCGAGTGGATGCCGACGCGGAGGTTGCGGCGATGCGCCTCGCCGACCACCGCGGCGATCTCGTCCTTCGCCAGCATTTGCGACTTGCCCGAGCGGCTGTCGGCCATCTTGATGAAATTGACGCCGTGCTTGTGCTGGCGGCGCACCTCGGTGACCATCTCATCGGCGGTGTTGCAGAGCTTGCCGATTGAGTGATCGGGTGTGCCTTCCCATGACGGCTCGTCATCCTCGATGCAGCCGTAGGTGACGATCATGCGGCCGGCGACGAACATGCGCGGTCCTTCCATCAGGCCGAGCCTGATGGCGTCGCGGACGCCGACATCAGTAAACCAGGTGCCGCCCGGCACCGAAATGCTGGTCACCCCGGAGCGCAGAACGCGCTGCACGCTGCACGCCGACTTGAGGGTCGAGAATTCCGGACGCGTCGTGCCGCGGCCTTTGCCCTCGCCCTTGACGATCGGATAGCCGTAGGAGACGTGACAATGGGCGTCGATCAGCCCGGGCATGATCCACTGGCCGGCGGCATCGATCACCGCGACGTTGCGGTGGTCCTCAAGCGAAACATCGGGCGGCAGCGGACCGACACTCTTGATCTGATTGCCTTGGATGACGATGGCCTCATTGCGCCGCGCCGGCGCCCCCTTGCCGTCGATCAACGTGCCATTGCGGATGACGGTCGTGTTCGGGTTATTGCCGCTCATGGGCAGTCTCCTCGGTCGGCGCGTTAGCTTATTGGCCGCAGGCAGCAGGCACAAAGTTCTATGCCTGTCCGGATGACTGTCAAGCCGCTGACAAGGCGCCAATTTGGAGCAGCGAGTCCTTTGGAGGCGCGCAGGCTACCGGCATCGTCCGCCCGTCCTTAGCCGCCGGAACAAAATTCCCGCCGGCGCATTGAGTGAGCGGTGCGGGGCGCTAGACCGGGACAAAAGCGGTGTCTCAGCTAAGCCGGCGGCAGCTCCTTGCCAGCAGCGCGATCGTCATTTTGCTCGGTTCGCCTGCCGCCCGTGCCGCAATCATCAGAGGTGGTTTGCCGTGGAAGCCGGGCGCAGCCGATCCTCCGGCCGTTGTGACGCCGAACGGCTGGCATTTCTTCACCCCACAGGAAGCCGCCACCGTCGAAGCGTTCGTCGATCGCCTGATTCCGGCTGACGATCTGTCGCCCGGCGGCAAGGATTGCGGCTGCGCCGTCTACATCGACCGCCAGCTCGCCGGCCCCTATGGCCGCCTCGATGGCCACTACCTGAGCGGTCCATTCCAGAAAGGCACCAAACAGCAGGGCCCGCAATCGCCGGTGACGCCGGCGCAGCATTATCGCAAGGCGCTTGCCGCGTTCGACAAGGCATGCAGCGACAAGTTCGGCGGCAAGGTCTTCACGGCGCTGTCCGATGCGCAGAAGGATGAGGCAATCAAGGGCCTCGAAGACGGGTCGCTGAAGCTCGACGGCACCGACAGCAAGGAATTTTTCAAGCTCATCTTGAAAGACACCCGGAATGGCTTTTTGGCCGATCCGATCTATGGCGGCAACAGAAACATGGCGTCATGGAAGATGATCGGCTTTCCCGGTACTCATTACGACTATCGCGGCTGGGTCGACCGCCACAATCAGCGCGTCACTCTGCCGGCGATCAGCATTGCCGATCACCCGAACTGGTCGGGATGATGCCGCAAGTGGATTGCGCCGTTCGTTGTGGATTTTTGTTGATTGGAAGAAAGCGATGGCGCGCAAGCTGCCGCACAAGGACGTTGTCATTATCGGGCTGGGATGGACCGGCTCGATTCTCGCCAACGAACTGACCGATGCGGGCCTCGATGTCGTCGCGATCGAGCGCGGCCCGTGGCGCGACACCGCGACCGACTTCTTGATTTCGTATGCGCAGGATGAGCTGCGATATCGCATTCATCACGAGCTGTTTCTGCGGCCGTCGCAGATGTCTGTGACGTTCCGCAACAAAGCGAGCGAGACGGCGCTGCCGGTGCGGACCTGGGGCGCTTTCATGCTCGGCAATGGCGTGGGCGGCGCCGGCGTGCACTGGAACGCCGAAACCTGGCGCTTCCTGCCCACCGATTTCACGCTGAAAAGCCATCTGACGCAGCGCTATGGCGCCAGCTTCCTGCCGCAGGATATGACCATCCAGGATTGGGGCGTCACCTACGAACAGCTTGAGCCGCATTACGACGAATTTGAATATCTGTGCGGCACGTCGGGCCAAGCCGGCAATCTCAAGGGCGCGATCCAGACCGGCGGCAATCCCTTCGAGGGTCCGCGCTCGCGCCCCTATCCGACGCCGCCGATGAAGCAGGGTTACGGCCACGCGCTGTTCGCGCGGGCCGCGAAAGAACTCGGCTACAAGCCGTTTCCGCAGCCGTCCGGCAATCTTTCGCGGTCCTACACCAATCCGCTCGGTGTCACGCTCGGGGAGTGCACCTATTGCGGCTATTGCGAGTGGTTCGGCTGCGCCAATTATTCGAAGGCGACGCCGCAGACCACGGTCTTGCCCATGCTCCTGCGCAAATCGAATTTCGAGGCCCGCACCGAGTGCGAGGTGATGCGGATCAATCTCGACAACACGGGAAAGCGTGCCACCGGCGTCACCTATGTGGACACGTCGGGTGAAGAGTTCGAGCAGCCGGCGGACCTCGTCCTGCTCTGTGCGTTCTCGCTGTTCAACGTGCAGCTCCTGCTGATCTCAGGCATCGGCAAGGCCTACGATCCCAACACCGGGCAGGGCCAGATCGGACGCAACTTCACGCATCAGACCATGTCGGGGGCGATCGGCTTCTTCGACAAGGACAAATACAATTTCAATCCGTTCGTCGCATCCGGCGCCATCGGCATGTGCATCGACGAATTCAACGGCGATAATTTCGATCATGGCAAGCTCGGTTTTGTCGGCGGCGGATACATCGGCGAGGTGCAGACCAACGGCCGTCCGATCGAGACCACGCCGGTGCCGCCGGGCACGCCGGCCTGGGGCTCGAAATGGAAGCAGGCGCTTCGCGACAATTATCTGAGTACGATCGTGGGAGGCTCATGCCACGGCTCGATGTGCAGCTACCGCGACGTCTATCTCGATCTCGATCCGACCTACAAAGACAGGTTCGGCCGTCCGCTCGTTCGGATCACGATCGACTTCCACGAGAACGAGCTGAAGATGAGCGCCTTCCTGACCGACAAGTATGCCGAGATCCTGCAAAAGATGGGCGCGAAGCAGGTGGTCAAGAAGCCGCGCAAGGGACCCTACGACGTGACGCAATACCAGACCTCGCATCTCAATGGCGGCGCCATCATGGGCACCAATCCGGGCAACAGCGCGCTGAATATCTATCTGCAGAGCTGGGACGTTCCCAATCTCTTCGTCCAGGGTGCGACCGCGTTCCCGCAGAACGCCGGCTACAACCCGACCGCTACTGTCGGCGCGCTCGCTTTGTGGTCGGCGCATGCCATCCGATCCCAGTATCTGAAAAATCCGGGGCCGCTCGTCCATGCGTAGCGCGAATAAATGGCTGTTCGGCATCGCGGCGGGCGTCGCGCTCGGCGCCCCGTGCGCCGCTGTCAATGCAGCCGGCATCGACAAGCAGGATTTCGGCCAGATCGAGCGCGGCCACTATCTCGCCATCGTCGGCGACTGCGCTGCCTGCCATACGCTGCCGGGCAGCGGTCACGCCTTTGCGGGCGGGCGCCCAATCGAGACTCCGTTCGGCAAGCTGCTGGCGCCGAACATCACGCCCGATCCGCAGACCGGCATCGGCGCCTGGACCGATCAGGAATTCGTCAACGCACTGACCGAGGGTACCGGCCGCCATGGCACGCGGCTCTATCCGGCGATGCCCTACACCTACTACACCAAGCTCAGTCGCGATGACGCGCTGGCGATCCGTGCCTATCTCAACACCGTTCCGGCCGTGCATAATCCGGTGAAGTCCGATCAATTGCCGTTCCCATTCGACATGCGCTGGACCCTGGCGGTGTGGGACAAGCTTTACTTCAAGCCCGGAGCGTTTCATCCCGATCCGAAACAGAGCGCGCAATGGAATCGCGGGGCCTATCTGGTCGAGGGGCCGGGCCATTGCGGCATGTGTCACACGCCAAAGAATTTTTTGGGCGCCGATGAAGCAAGCCAACGTCTACAGGGTTATGCGCTACAAGGCTGGTTCGCGCCGAACATTACCAATGATCCGCGACAAGGCGTCGGTAGCTGGTCGGTCGATGAATTTGTCGCCTATCTGAAAACGGGGCACAATAAGAGCAGCGCAGCAACCGGATTGATGTCGGAAACGCTGAACCTTTCGACGTCGAAAATGAGCGATGCCGACCTCAAGGCGATCGCGGTTTATCTCAAGGACCAAAATGGCCGCCAACAGCAAACGGCCGCTGCGGATCCGCCCGATAGAAAGGTGATGAAATCGGGCGCGCAAATCTACGCCGATGAGTGCTCGGGCTGTCATGGCCCTGACGGCCAGGGCGTGTCGGGCCTGTTTCCTTCGCTGAACGGGTCGCCAGTGGTGCAGCAGACCGATCCCACCACCGTGCTTCACATGGTCTTGCGCGGGGCCCTGAGCGTCGGCACCAAACCTGCCCCGACGGCCCCGGCCATGCCGCAGTTTGGGTGGCTTCTGAACGATGACGAAGTAGCCGCCGTCGTTACGTATATCCGCAACTCATGGGGCAATTCGGCGTCGCCGGTCTCTGCTGGCAAGGTCGGCAAGACACGGCAGATGCTCGTCGAGCGCAGCGATTGACAGACTGCGCGCGTCATCGCTGGCGCGGTTCGTCATCACGCAAAATAAGCAAGATAAATGACGAAGAACGCGACGATCACAGCCACCATGCCGAAGCCGAGGACGTAGCGCACGTTTTGTCCCGTCGCGCCTTGGCGCGCTTCTTGTGCTGGCAGCACTGGCGTGTGCTCCGTCTGCCGTTCCGGCCATTCATTCGGCTGCGGTGCGGGTTTTTCCTGTTGCAGGCTCATGACTATCTCCGTCGCCGTCGGTTCAAGAATTGCGCCGCCCACGAATTGCGCCGCCCATGAATTGCGCCGCCCATGAATTGCGCCGCCCATGAATTGCGCCGCCCATGAATTGCGCCGCCCATGAAAGCAGCGGGCCGGACCGCCCAGGGAGGAGCAGCGATCCGGCCGCAATATCAACGGTGCTGATTTTCGAAGGTCGCTACGGCTGTTGCTTAAGCCAATCGTCGACGTTCTGCCGCACCATGTCCTTGGCGAGGCCATAGCGCTCCTGAATCCGGCCTTCGAGCTGATCGCGCTTGCCGTTGATCTGGTTGATGTCGTCGTCAGTGAGCTGACCCCACTTCTCCTTGATCTTACCTTTGGCCTGTTTCCAGTTACCTTCGATTCGGTTCCAATCCATGTCGCGTCTCCTTGCGAGTTTTTGCGCTATCGTCTGATCAACCGCGCGGTGCGCAGCGGGGTTCCAAAAATTTTGGAACTCGCATCATGGAACCGGTGAAGTATTTCTTGGTTCTTTCCGAGCAAGTGTGATTTGAAAATTGGGAGATTGATACTATGCGTTACGCACTGCTTTGGCTTTTGGGTATACCAATTCCGGTTCTGCTCCTCATTTGGATGTTTGGCGGCCTGCACTGAAGACCCGGGACTTAGCCGACCGCTGCGCACAACGCGCGGCGGTGCTGGCATTAGGGCCTCTCCTCAACTAAGATGCGATCTTCCGGGGGTAGAGGCGATCGCACTTGTTTCTTGTTCAATTTGACGTTGTCAGGGTAGTGCCGCGCCAGAGCGGGCGGGCCCCGATAGGGCTTTGCTTCTTGCGCGCACAGCGCTCCATCGGCATGTCTCTTGCAGCGGCCTCGGGCTTGCTGTGATCGAGACGGCCGCCGAGATATTGCACGCCTACCGTACCGGCGCGGCGGCGCCGGAAGACATCGTGGCGCGCAGCTATGCGCGCATCCGCGCCCACAACGATCCGGCGATCTTCATTTCCCTGCGCGATGAGGCGGAACTACGCGCCGAGGCAAGAGCGCTTGCGCGGAGCGATGACGCGGCTCTGCCGCTTTACGGCATTCCCGTCGCCATCAAGGACAACATCGACGTCAAAGGGCTGCCGACTACGGCGGCGTGCCCGGCCTTCCTCTATCATGCCGCCGCGGACGCGACGGCCGTGGCGCGACTGCGCGAAGCGGGCGCGCTCATTCTCGGCAAGACCAATCTCGATCAATTCGCGACCGGGCTGGTCGGCGTACGCACACCTTATGGCATCGGCCGTAATCTGTTCGACCCGAAACTCATTCCCGGCGGCTCAAGCGCGGGCTCGGCCCTTGCCGTCGGCGCCGGTCTGGTGCCGCTCGCGCTCGGTACCGATACCGCGGGCTCGGGACGCGTTCCCGCCGCCTTCAGCAACATCGTCGGGCTCAAGCCGAGCCGCGGACTTATCCCGGCAACGGGCGTCGTCCCTGCCTGCCGCACGCTTGATTGTGTGTCAGTGTTTGCGCTGACAGTTGACGATGCGGTGGCAACGCTCAACGTCATTGGCGGGCCCGATAGCGGCAGATCCGTATTCGCGGTCATTTCCTTCCCGCACGGTCGAGCCGACGCCCGATAGCGTGCGGCTCGGCGTTCCAGCCGCCGACCAACGGCTGTTTTTCGGCGACCGGCAAGCGGCCGCCGCTTACGAGCGGGCGCTTCTTCGTTTTGCCGATCTCGGCGCAAAAATCGGCGAGGTCGACATGGAGCCGTTCTACGCTGCGGCGCGGCTGCTCTATGAAGGTCCGTGGGTGGCGGAACGCTATCTCGCCGTCAAAACGCTGATCGAGTCAGCACCCGAGGCGCTTCATCCGGTCACGCGGAAAATCATTCTCGGCGGCGCCGGCGGCAGGGCGGCCGATGTGTTCGCCGCGCTCTATCGGCTTGAGGAGTTACGGCGGGCGAGCGAGCGCGCGTTTCGCGCCATCGACGCGCTGGTGCTGCCGACCGCGCCGACGATCTACACAATCGAACAAGTGCTGGCCGATCCGATGGAGCCGAACAGCCGGCTCGGCACCTACACCAATTTCGTCAACCTGCTGGATTTGTGCGGGCTCGCGGTGCCGGCGGCGATGCGCGGCGACGGAACGCCCTTCGGCATCACGCTGCTGGCGCCGTCTGGCGACGACGTGGCGCTTGCCGCGATCGGCCGCCGCTTCCACGACGCCACGGGTCTGCCGCTTGGCGCGCTTAGTTCTCGTCAATCGCGCTGACATGGGCGGCAACGACGCGCCAACCTTCGGCAAACCGCACCCACGTCTGCATCTGGCGGCCGACTTTGCCAGCCATGGTCGGGCGGTGAAACAATGTCGACGCCACGGCAAAGTCGCGGCCGTAGCTAGTGACGACGGTTTTGGACAGCGTGCGCTCCAGGCCGCTGGGCGAGCGGGCGGCGCGAAACGCTGTGATCTCGCCGTAGCCGTAGAGGTTTTCCGCGCCGCCGTAGCGGATGGTGCGCGCATCATCGTGGAACAGCGCGTCGAGCGTGGCGACATCGTTCGACACCAGCGCCTTCTCATAGCGGTCAAATGCGGCTTCGACTTCAGCAACGACCTCCGGAAGGTCGACCTGCATGGGCTTCTCCCTGATTGTTGAATCAAAGCGCCGGGCGCGGGGCCGCGACGACGCCTTTTGCTTCCAAGGCATGGGCAATGCGCAGCGCCACGTCCTCGCGCCACGGCGCGGCGATGATTTGAACCCCTATCGGCAATGGTTCAAGCGGTACCGGGACGGCCACGACCGGCAGGCCGATGAACGAGATCGGTTGTGTGTAGAGCCCGAGATTGGCCCGGACCGGCATTTCGACATCGTCGAATTTGAACATGTCTCTTGTCCGATCAGCGGCGCCGGCACGGCGTCGCCGGCGCCAGAATGGCGTCGACCTCGTCGAAAAGTTTGAGAAGCGCGTCGCGATACCAGCGGCGGAATTTCTGCGCCTTGACCACGACAGACGCGGGCAGCATTGCGCCGGCGATCAATCGGTCGCGCACCGCCGGATCGAAGTCCTTGCGCGTGTGCGCAGCCGGTCGAGGTGCAGGCTCGCGCCTTCGCTAGCGGTGATGATGAAGGCCGCGGAGCGGGCGCGCTCGGCTTCTGGAATCTCGATGTCGCGGTTGACGCCGAGCGCCGCCGCCACGCGATCGATGGCCGCGAGCGGTTCGGCGCTGCGGCATTTGAAATAGCCGCCGGCGACGGCGATGCGCAGCCCTTCGGCGCCGCGCTCCAGACAGCGGTGTCACCGGCTCGACGGCCCGGTCGGCGCAGACCGGATCGTCGGGGTCGCTGCCCTGCATGGCGTCGTAGGCAAGCGCAAGGTCGCGTGTGCTGCGCGCCAGCGGGCCGACGTGGTCAAGGCTCGCGACAAACGGAAAGCTGCGCGCGCGCGACAGCCGGCCGTAGGTCGGCTTTAAACCGAAAATGCCGCACAGCGAAGACGGCACGCGGATCGACCCATTGGTGTCCGAGCCGAGTGACAGCGGGACGAGCCCGCCCGCGACCGCTGCGGCGGAGCCGCTCGACGAGCCGCCGCTCATCCGCTCAATGATCGTGCGGATTGTGCACGGCGCCGTCGTGGATATTCTCGCCGGTGAAATCGTAAGCGTATTCGCCCATATTGAGCGCGCCGACCAGGATGGCGCCGGCGGCTTCGAGCCGCTCGATCAGAGCCGCGTCACGCGCCGGCCGGCGGCGCCTCGCGATTGATTTTCGATCCGGCGAGTGTCGGCACATCCGCGGATGTCGAACAGGTTCTTGACGGCGAACGGCACGCCGGCGAGCGGGCCGAGAGGCTTGCTGGCGGCGCGGGCGATCGTCCAGCGTCCTGCGCGGCGTGAGAGCGCGCGCTGCTTCGGTGATCGTCGTGAAAGAATTGAGCACGCGGCTCGCGCTCGCGGATGCGCAGCACCGCCGCCTCGACCACGCTCGAGGCTGCTTACGCGGCCGCTCGGCAACCGCCGCGGCGATGTCGGCTGCGCCGTCTCCACATCGCAAGTCTCCGCCGGCGTCTCAAGCATGGAAAATCGGCGCCGGCTCGGCGTCGTCAGGCAGCTTGAACGCATCGACGCGTGCTGCATGACCGAGCACCAAGCGAAGGTGGAACTCTACGCCCTTTCGCCAAGCGGGATCGATCGTCAGACCGAGCGCCTGTGCGCTTGCGACCATAAGGTCTTCGATGACGTCCTCGTCACGCTGACCTTTGACCCGGGTGCTTCGCGCCGGCAGCCGTTTTGCAGCACGTCTCACAGTTCGCTTTAGGCGGGCGGCTTTCTTCTTAGGCGTCGCTTTGCGCTTTGCTTTGCGTTTCATGATCCGGCAGAAAATCCTCGGCAAAATGACAGGCCACTTGCCGCTCGCCGAACTGCCGCAAAGCGGGCATGGCGGCCTTGCAAGCTTCCATACCGCGGGGACAGCGGCCATAAAAGCGGCAGATGTGCGGGCTGGGGTCGATCGGGCTCATCGGTTCTCCCGACAGGCGCAGCCGTTCGCCCGCATCTTCGTGCAGGCGCGGCACCGCGGCGACGAGCGCCTGCGTGTAGGGATGCAGCGGACGGGCAAACACCTGGGCGGCGGGACCGGCCTCGACGATTTTTCCCAGATACATCACCAGCACACGGTCGCACAAAAGACGTACGACGGACAGGTCGTGCGAAACGAACAGATAGCTCATTCCGAGATTCGTGTTTGAGCCGCTGCAGAAGCTGCAGAATGACGACCTGCACCGAAACGTCGAGCGCGGCGGTGGGTTCGTCGAGCACCAAAAGGTCGGGCTCGACCGCGATGGCGCGGGCAATACCGACGCGCGCGCGCTGCCCGCCGGACAGCTGATGCGGAAAACGAGACAGCAGTTCGACCGGCAGACCGCATTGCCGCGCCACGGTTGCGACGCGCTCCTGCAACGCTTTGCCGCGGAGCTTGCGAAGGCGGCGCAGCGGATCGGCGATGGCGTGGAACGCGGTGAAGCGCGGATTGACGCTTTCGCCAGCGTCCTGAAATACCATCTGGATGCGGGCGCGATCGCGATCGCGGGCAAAGACGCGGGACGTCTTTCGCGCCAGTTCCCGGTCGCCGAGCTTGATGCTGCCGTCGCTGACATCGATCAGGCGGGTCAGCGCGCGCACCAAGGTCGACTTGCCGCAGCCGGACTCGCCGACGAGGCCGAAGGTTTCGCCTTTGCCGATGGCAAAGCTCACGTCGTCGACCGCATGCACCTTGGGAAGATTGGCCGGTCCGCCGGAGAAGCGCCGTTTGATTCGAGCCCACGGTCCCGGACCGCCGGCGGCGGGAAATAATTTGGAGACCTCGGCGATGTCGAGTAGCGCGCTCATGCGGCATTGACCTTGGGCATACCGATCGCGCGCTCGGCGAGGGGATTCCAGCAGGCGACGCTGTGGAGCGAGCTCGGGAGCAGCGCCGGGTAGCGGCTGCGCGCAGCGTTCGGTCTTGCGCGGGCAGCGCTCCGAATAGCGGCATGGCGGCAAATCGGCGCGGCGCAGATCGGGCAGCGATCCGGGAATCGAGGCCAGCGCTTCGAGGCTCGTTGCCGAGTCCGGCGTAGCCGCGATCAGTTCGGCCGTGTAGGGATGACGCGGGTTGACGAACAACTCTCTGGTCGGCGCGGTCTCGACGACGTGGCCGGCATGCATGACCACGATGCGCGCCGCCCGCTGGCCGGCCAGCGCGAGATCGTGAGTGATGAAGATCGTCGCCATGCCGAGCTTTGCGGCGAGATCGGAAATCAGATCCATGATCACCGCCTGGGTCGTGACGTCGAGGCCGGTGGTCGGTTCGTCGGCGATCAGCAGCGACGGCTTTGCGGCCAGCGCGATTGCGATCATGACGCGCTGGCACATGCCGCCGGACATTTCGAACGGATAGGTTTTGGCGCGCCGCACCGGATCGGTGATGCCGACCGCGCGCAACATTTCGATCGCGGCGGCCGGCGCCGCTTTGCGCGTCACATCGCCATGGCGGATCAGCACGTCGGCGATCTGCCGGCCGACTTGCCGGATCGGATTAAGTGCCGTGCGCGGGTTCTGAAAGATCATCGCCATCTTCCGCCCGCGCACATCGGCAAGTTGGCTTTCATTTGCCGAAAGCAGGTCGAGGCCGTCGAGCATCGCGCGTCCGCCGGTGACGCGGCCGGCCGGGATCGAGGATGCCCATCACCGCATAGGCGGTGACCGATTTCCCGGAACCGGACTCGCCGACCAGCGCGACGGTTTCGCCTTTGGCGACTGGTGAAACTGACGTTGTCGAGCGCGCGCACGATGCCGGAACGGGTGCGAAATTCCACGCACAGGTTCTCGACGCTCAATGCGGAGTGGCCGTCATGTGCGCCTCCGCGGATCGACGATGTCGCGCAGCCCTCGCCAAGCAGGTTGAAGCAGAACACGGCGATCATCAGTGCGGCGCCGGGAAAGAAGGCAATCCACCATTCGCCGGAGATGATGTTGGCGGCGCCTTCGGCGACCATGATGCCCCATTCCGGCGTTGGCGGCCGCACGCCGAGGCCGATGAATGACAGTCCCGCAGCGTTCAGAATCGCGTAGCCCATGGTCAGCGACATCTGCACGACCAGGATCGGGAACACATTCGGCAAAATCTGAAAGGCGAGAATGCGCCATTCGCTGTTGCCGGACAGCCGCGCGGCCTCGACGAAGCCTGCTTCGCGGCGGATGTTGGCCTCGGCGCGGGCGACGCGCGCGTAGAGCGGAAAGTTGATGATGGCCGTCGCCAGGATGATGTTCTGCACCGTGTTGCCGAGCGCGGCGACAATGCCCATGGCAAGCACGAACAGCGGAAACGCCATGATGGTGTCGGCGATGCGGCTGACGATGCGGTCGGTCCAGCCGCCGAAGAATCCGGCGGCGACCCCCGCCAGCCCACCCATCAGAAAGACCAGGGCGACCGAAAGGACGGCGATGGTGAAATCGAGCTGAGTCGCCGCCACGACCCGGCTGAAGATGTCGCGGCCAAGCTGGTCGGTGCCGAACAGATGCGCGAGCGAGGGAGGTTTAAGCGCCGCGCTGGTATCGCTGGCAAGCGGATTGTAGGGCACGATCCACGGCCCGATCATCGCGGCGATCACGATCAGCAGAAACAGGCCGAATGAGAGCCCGGTGACCGGGTTTTCGCTGATGACGTAGCGGGCGTGATGCAACAGCGCTGCGGCGCCATTGGACGACCGGGTTTTTCCGTTTGCCGCGATGTCGGTCATGCTTCCAACCGCACGCGCGGATCGACAACGCCGTAGAGAATGTCGATCAGACATATTCAGCGCCACGTACATCACCGCCATGGTGAGGACGAAGCCCTGCACCGGCGCGTAGTCCGACGCGATCAGCGCCTCGACCGCGAACGAGCCGATGCCCGGCCAGGCGAACACCTTCTCGACCAGCACGTTGGCGCCGAGCAAAAATGAGAACACCATGCCGAGGGTGGTGATGACCGGCAGCATGGCGTTGCGGAACGCGTAGGTGACGACGATCGTGTAAGGCGACAGGCCGCTGGCCCGCGCGGTCCGGATGTAGTCGGAGGCCATCACGGTGAGCATCGAGGCGCGGGTCATGCGCGCGATCGGCGCGAGCGAAAAAAGCGCCAGCGTCACGCCTGGCAGAATGAGCTGGCCGAGCGATGCGAGGAACAGCTCGAGATTGCCGGCGAGCAGGCTGTCGATCAGATAGAACCCGGTCACGGTCGGCGGCGCGTCGTAGAACACGTCGAGCCGCCCCAGCGGCGCCGGCGCCCAACCGAGGCGGAAATAGAACACGTAGACCAGGAGCAGGCCGGTGAAAAACACCGGCAGCGACACGCCGGCCGTCGCCACGATGCGGCAGGTGTGATCGATCCAGGAGCCCTGTTTGACCGCGGCCAAAATGCCGAGCGGGATGGCGATGAGCATGGAAATCAACAGGCCGAACAGGGTCAGTTCGGCCGAGGCCGGCAGCCGCGAGCTGAGTTCGGCGAGCACCGGCCGGCCGGTGGCGAGCGAATTGCCGAGATTGCCGTGGGCGAGATCGCCGACGTAGCGCGCGAACTGCTCCGGCAACGGCTTGTCGAGGCCAAGTGATTTGCGGACTTCGGCGATCGATTGCGGCGTCGCCGTGGGGCCGGCGAAATAGACCGCCGGATCGCCGGGAAGCACGCGCGTCAGCAGAAACGTGACGATGACGACGCCGATCAGCGTCGGAATGACGGTCACGAGCCGCTTCGAGGACACTCGTCAGCATCGGATCATTCCAGCGCGCGAAAGCGCGTTCTGTTGTTCGTCAGGCTTTGACGATGCGCCGGTAATCGACCTGTCGGTGGAACCAGTAGCAGTAGCCGGAGATGTTCTTTTGCATCGCGACGTTCAGATAAGGCTGGAACAGCGGCACGCGCGGCACGTCGTGATAGGCCTTGGAGATGAAGCCCTTCACGTCGGTGTCGTATTTCGGCCAATCGCCGACCGCAGCCGCGGCGCGGGCGCCGTCGATGAAGCACATCCATGTCCTTGTTGACGTAGCTCGGCGTGTTGAAGATCGCGTTCTGCCCCGAATAGCACCAGAAGAAGAAGTACTCAGGATAATCGAGCCAGCCGGAGAAGAAGTTGACCATCAGCGGCATCGCCTTCTTCGCCATTTCGCTGCGCCAATTCGAGCCGGGCACCTTGTTGATCGTGGTGGTGATGCCGATGTGGCCGAGGCTCTCCTGGATCAGTTCGGCGATCGGCTCGCAATTGACCGCGTCGCCGAGATCGAACGAGATGGTCGTGTTGATGGCGCTTGCGCCGGATTGGGTCATCAGCGCCTTGGCCTTGCCATGTCGGTCGAGTAGCCGGTAGGTTGCGGCCAGGCGATCGTGGACACGTCGTTCGACTTGCCGCCGAACAGCGGATTGGCGACGCCGAACATCGCCGCGGCGACGATTTTCTCGTAAGGGATCGCATAGGCGACCGCCTGGCGGACCTTCTCGTTGTTGAAAGGCGGATGCGCGACGTTCATTTCGACGCTGTACATGCCGTTGGTGATCGGATTGGAAATGAGCTTGAGCTTGCCCTCCTTCTTCATCTCGGAGAAATCCTTGGCCGGCAGGTCGAAGGACAGATCGGCGTCGCCGCGCTCCATCAGCGCGCGGCGGTTGCCGGGCGACGGGATGGTGCGCCAGATCACTTTTTTCAGTTCGGGCAATTTGCCGCCGGCCCAGCCGTCGAAGCGCTCATACACGACCTCGACTCCGGGCTTCCAGCTCGTCACCTGGTAGGCACCGCCGCCAGCGGTGTTGCTCTTGGTGTATTCGAGCGCCCAGGGGTCCTTGTCGGTGGCATGCTTCTTGAGCAGAGCCGAGTTGTAGATTCCCGGAACGATCACGGCGAGATCGGGAATGGTGAGCCGGTCTTTCTTGACCAGATCGACGCGGAACGTCGTGTCGTCGACGGCGACGAACTGTTCGGGCTTGATGAGCGAGCCCGCCTTCATCTGCACGGTCGGGAAACCGCCGACGGACACGGCGCGGTCGAACGACCATTTCACGTCCTTGGCGGTGACCGGCGTGCCGTCCTGAAATTTCGCGTTCTTCTTCAGCTTGAACGTGATCGACATGTCGCCGGCGTTCATGTCATCGGCAAGCTCGGGATGAAATTTGTCGCGGTCATAGACCACCGAGCCGTCGGCCAGCGTCTTCTTGTCGTTGGCGATGAGCCGGTCGTAGCAGTTCCACGAGGCCTCATATCCCGGCCGGTTGGTGCCGACGCCGTGGATGTCGAGATTGTTGGGGCCGTTCTCGCTGACCAGGAGCAGCGTCTCCTTGCGCGCCTGGGCTTTTGCGGGCGACCAGATCGCCGGCGCCGATACCGCTCCAGCGGCGGTCATCGCGGTCACCGATTTGAGAAAGTCACGGCGTTTCATCGTCGTCTCCCAAAGCCAAGGCGGAATGTCCTGAAGGAGCCTTCCGCAAGCCGCGTGCCAGCGCGCTTGGCCGGTGTCATGGAACGTCCATATCTTTGATTTTATTGTAGTTTTCAGCTCGCTCATCAGGGCGCTGATGGTGTTATGAGCGGGTTCGCCGGCAGCCGCTCATTAAGTAGGCAGGCTATGGCGCAAAACGTGTCGAATGGGGCGCGTTTTGCACCGACCCCCGGTCTGGCCCGGATTCTTCATCACGCAGGAGTTCGGCGATGCGCCTTTTAGTCCATGCCGAAGTTGCGGGAGGTCACCTCGCCTCGCGTTTCACGTGGGCAGGTTTCCTGCAAGCAGGCCTGCCCTTGACCCACCCTTGGCCGACCCATGGCCGACCCATGGCCGACCCATGGTCAACCCCCTGGCCAACCCTTGGCCGATCCCCCGCTCCCCGCGCATTTGATTTGGTCAAGCGAGGGGGACGCAGCGTCAATCGTACGTGATGCGTTTGCTCAGATTGATCTGAATCAAGGCAATCGCTGACTGAGGAAGTATGCTTTGCGTGAAATTGAGGGGGCTAAGCCCCGCCGGAGGGAGAACAGCAGCAATGTCACGAGAAATTTCGCAGACCAACGGTGAGAAACTCTTCATTGTGTTTCTGCGCCTGTGCATGGGTTGGACGTTCCTTTATGCCGGAATTCACCATTTCGGCGATGATAAGTTCGTTCTCGGTTTTCTGACTCACGTGAAGACGTTCCATGCCGTCTACGCGCCGTTCACCAATCCAACGATCATCCCCATCCTCACCTTCCTGGTCGAGTACGGCCATCTCCTGATTGGGCTGTCGCTCGTCTCCGGGCTGTTGGTGCGTGTCAGCTCGCCATTCGGCATTATGCTGATGCTGCTCTACTGGACGGCACACATGGACTTCCCCTACATCGAGAACGCCAACAACTATCTGATCGACTATCACATCGTGTACGCGGGCATTCTTGGCTATCTGATCGCCAAGCGCGCCGGCCACGTCTGGGGCCTGGATGGACTGATCGAGCGCATGCACATGATCGAGCACTATCCGGCACTCAAGCCACTGGTCGGCTGATCCGGCCGCCAGCGCTCAAGCGTTCGTAACACTGCGGATGCCCGGCGCGTGGCCGGGCATCTCCGTCTTAATAATGTCTGTCTTAAGACTGCTATTGAAACCGCCTAGGCCGAGCGGGCGTTATACCACAAACCCGGGGCTACAGCGGCTCATCCTGGCAAGCCGATCTCATGTCGACTTTTCGACTCGAAAGATTGTTTTCGCCGCGCTCAGTGGCGGTGGTTGGCGCCAGTCCGCGACCGACATCGCCGGGTCACGCAGTCTTGAAGAACCTGCGCCAAGCCGGCTTTGCCGGTGCGATATCGCTGGTCAATCCGCATTACGATGCCATCGAGGGAGTGGCAGCAGTCAAATCGTACCGCGATCTTCCGGCAGCGCCTGATCTGGCGGTGATCGCGGTGCCGCCGGCCGCGGTTCCGGCGACGGTCGCCGAGGCCGGCGCAAAGGGCACGCCGACTGCCATCATCATCACCGCCGGTCTCGGCCATGGTCCGGGTTCGCTCGCTGCGCAATGCGAGCAAGCCGCGCGCGCCACCGGTCTGCGCCTGGTCGGCCCAAATTGCCTCGGCGTCATGCTGCCCAACGTGAAACTCAATGCGAGTTTCGCCGCTTCGATGCCAAAGTACGGCGACCTCGCGCTGATCTCGCAGTCCGGGGCAATCGCCGCCGGTTTGGTCGAATGGGCCGGCGCGCACGACATCGGTTTTTCCGCCATGGTGTCGATCGGAGATTCTATCGACGTCGATTTCGGCGATTTGCTCGACTATTTTGCCTTGGATCGCGGCACGCGCGCCATTCTTCTCTACATCGAGTCCATCAGAGACGCGCGCAAGTTCATGTCCGCAGCGCGCGCCGCTGCCCGGGCCAAACCGGTCATCGTGGTCAAATCCGGCCGCAATGCGCAGGGCGCCAAGGCGGCGCTGACGCATACCGGCGCGCTCGCCGGGTCCGATGCGGTCTATGATGCCGCCTTCCGCCGCGCCGGCTTGTTACGCGTGCTCGACCTCGACGAGTTGTTTGCCGCCGCCGAGACGCTCGGCCATCGGGCGACATTGTCGGGCAAGCGGCTCGCCATCCTCACCAATGGCGGCGGTATCGGAGTGCTCGCCGTAGATCGGCTTGCCGATCTCGGCGGTGAACTCGCGGCGATTTCGGCGACGACTATGCAGAAACTTGATGCTGCCCTGCCGCCGATCTGGTCGCGGGCCAATCCGGCCGATATCGCCGGCGATGCCGATGCGGCACGCTACGCCACGGCGTTTGAACTGTTGCTTGCCGACGAAGCCAACGACGCGGTGCTGGTGATGAACGTGCCGACCGCGCTCGCTTCGCCGCTCGAGGCTGCCAGGCAGGTGACTGCGGTGACGCAGAAACACCGCGGCGAGCGCAATCCGCCAAAACCGGTCTTTGCCGTGTGGGTAGGTGGTGCGGCGGAAGTCGAGTCCACATTCGATGCGGCGGATATCCCGAGCTACGCGACGGAAGCCGACGCCGTTGCAGGCTTCATGCATCTCGTACGCTACCAGCAGGCGCGTGACCTGTTGATGGCGACGCCGCCGAGTTTGCCGCAGGAATTTACCGCCGATGCCGCCGCGGTTCGGCCGGTCATCGCCGGCGCCTTGCGCGCGCGGCGCAGCTGGCTCGATCCGATCGAGATGACGCGAGTGTTCTCCGCATATGGCATCGCGATCACGCCCGCCGTGCTGGCGCGCGATGCCGACGAGGCGGTCGCGGCGGCCAAGCCGTTTCTGGACGAGGGGACGCCGGTCGTCCTGAAAATCCAATCGCCGGACATTGTGCACAAATCGGAAGTCGGCGGCGTGAGGCTCAATCTCGGCAATGAGCGCGTGGTGCGCGAGGCTGCGGCGGATATCCTCCGCCGTGCGCGCGCAGCCAAGCCGCAGGCGCGCATCGACGGGGTGACGGTATTTCCCATGATCGTGCGTCCCAAGGCGCGCGAACTGATCGTCGGCGTCGCCGACGACCCGACCTTCGGCCCGGTCGTCGTGTTCGGACAGGGCGGGACGGCGGTCGAAGTCATCGATGACAAGGCGCTGGCGCTGCCGCCGCTCGACCTGGGGCTGGCGCACAGCCTGATTGCGCGCACGCGGGTGTCGCGGATCCTCAAGGCGTACCGCAACGTGCCGGCGGCCGACGAGCGCGCGATCGAGCTGCTGCTGGTCAAGCTGGCGCAGCTTGCCGCGGATTTCCCGGAAATTCGCGAGATCGATCTCAATCCGGTGCTCGCCGATGAAATCGGCGTGATCGCCGTCGACGCGCGGGTGTCGATCTCGCCGGCCGAACGGTCTGCTCATGCGCCGCCCGGCCATCCGCGATTCGCGATCCGGCCGTACCCGAAGGAATGGGAACGGCAATTGAAACTAAATGACGGCACGTCCGTTCTGGTGCGGCCAGTGCGGCCGGAGGACGAAGCGCTGTTCCGCGAGTTTTTTTGCAGCGTGACGCAGGAGGATCTGCGGCTGCGTTTCTTCGCGCCGCTCAAGGAATTCAGCCATTCATTTATCGCGCGGCTGACCCAGATCGATTACGGGCGGGCCATGGCTTTCATCGCCATCGACGAAGTCGAGCGGTAAAATACTCGGCGGCGCGCGGCTGCACGCCAATTCCGACTATGACAGGGGCGAATACGCGATCCTGGTTCGCTCCGATTTCAAGGGCCGCGGCCTCGGCTGGCTGTTGATGCAGTTGCTGATGGAATACGCGCGCGCCGAAGGCATCCGGACGATTGAAGGTCAGGTTCTGTCGGAGAACAGCACGATGCTTAAAATGTGCAAGGAACTCGGCTTCACGATTGCGCACGATCCCGACGATCCAACCCTCACCAGCGCAAAGCTGTCGCTGTCGTGACGGCGCCAAGACCGTCAAGCGTCCAATCGCGCCAAGCGGTACTTAGCGCTCGAGCGATTTCAGATAGGCGATTATGTCACCCACCTGATCGGGCTCGAATTGGAATTCCGGCATGGCGGGATGACCGGTGACGATTCCTTCGCCCAGCGATTCTTCGAGTGACTCGACCGGATAGCGGTTATGCAACGTGCGAAACGGCGGCGCGGGCTTAAATGGGCTATCTCCGGTCTTGCCGATCGCATGACAGCGCGCACAGTTGGCGCTCAGGATTGAAAAGCCCTTTTGCGCCTCCGGCGTCAGGTTTTCGCATCGCGCCGGTGAAACAACGAACGCGCACAATAATACGGCAGCCGCCGCGGCCCCAATCATGCGCACCGATGCTGCAACATGCAGAATCACGATGAGCCGGCGGAGTCGCGCGCTTCGTCTTCGGCCGACGGAAACGCCATGCCGGACATCGGCTCGACCCAGACCAGGTGGTCGTGCACCTGTTTCACGCCGGGGACGTTTTCGACGGCAACAATGCAGGCCTGTCGTTCGCGCTCGTCCATGATGGTGCCCCAGATTTCCGCGATGCCGTTCTTGACCACCACATTGATTGCGAGCGCCCAGTGCTGCTTGGCCAAGGCTTCCAGGATACGGTCGCGGATCGCGGCATCGCTGCCGTTCGAGACAGGCATGTCGCGAGCGAGACTTGCGAGCGCATGCAAGAGATTGGCGCGGCTGACAATGCCGACAAGTCGTCCGTTGCGAATCACCGGCAGCCGCTTGACGCGATAGCGCTCCATCTGCGTAACCACCGATTCCAGCGAGTCATCCTCGCCGACCGTGTGCGGATCGCGTGTCATCACCTCGGAGATTTTTCTGCCCGATTGATGCACATATTCCTCGGCGAGCTTGCCGGGGCCGAGCAGGAATTCGACCCATCGCGACCGGCGCTTCGTGGTGCCGAGTTCGCCGCGGCGCAGGAAATCGCCCTCGGTGACGATGCCGATCAGAGCGCCGCTGGCGTCGAGCACCGGCAAGCCGCTGATGCGGTTCTGCAGCATCAGCCTTGCGGCGCTGAGAATGGACTCGTCCGCCTTCACGGAAATGACGTTCCGTGTCATCACGTCCCGGACTTGCATAGCCGCAATACTCCCCGTCTTCGACCGCCTCTGACACTGGCCTGTTCGGGGGTCTACCCGTTCAGCCGGCGCAGCGCCCCGCGATTGCGCAACACGATCCGCCGCGAGGTCGGCACATCGATCGTGGCGGCGGTTTCAAGCGACGTCAGGGTCCGCGAAACCGTTTCGATCGTCAAGCCAAGATAGTCGGCGATGTCCTGGCGCGACATTGGCAGCTCGATGGCGTTTCCGGCCGACGCGCGCTCGGCCATTTCCAAAAGGAAACCCGCAACGCGTTCCTGGGCGCTCTTGACCAGCAGCATGATGCGGGCCTGAGCGCGCTGCAGTTCGCGCGCGGTCAGCGCGTAAAGTTCACGCGCGGTCCCCGCATCGCGTTCCGCCAGCGCGGCAAGGGCGCTCCGCTTGATCACCAGCACCCTGGCGTTGATGATTGCCTCGGCCGCGAGCGTGTGTTCGCCGGCGAATTCGAGGCCGAAAATGTCGCCGGGCAAATAAAAGCCGCCGACCTGGCGGCGTCCGTCGCTCAGAATCTTGTAGGTCCGGACCGCGCCGCTGATCACCTTGTAGAGATAATCGGCGGGCTCGTTTTCGCCGAAAATCTCGGCATTGCGCGCAAACGACATGGTTGCGCCCATGAGCTGAATTTGCTGCGCCAGCGGATCTGTCCGGATCGCGCTTTTCAGCGCGACAGGCGGCTGGTTACGGCGCCGGCGGAAGGGGATGGCGGACGGGATCGGCTGCGGAGCTGCGGTTTGCGGGGAGCATGGGGCCTTTACCTCCGGGAGCTTGCGGAGGTATGGGTAACCCCAGGGCGGCACGCGGAAAATTCAGATAAAGCACATAAGGGTTTTCCCTTAGGCTCGCTAGTGTTGCGCTCTAAAACCGGGCGAGCCGCCGTTGGCCAGTTCCGCGGACCGGCACGAGCATGGCTGAATTTGACCCAAAGTCCCGCTCAATCTCGCCGCGCATGTCTTAGCGGCGCTATTGCGGCGGTCTGCGCGGGACTACGGGCTCGCCGCGGCAGCAGTCGCCATCGCGGCGGTGATGCGATACGCGTTCGAATCCCTGCTCGGCGGCCAAGCCGGCTACCTGTTTTTCATCCCTGCGATTCTGATCGGTTCGGCTTTGGGCGGCTGGGGACCGGGAATCTTCGCAACGGTCCTTGGGATGCTGGTTGGGGCGCTTTTCGTCGCCGATTACGGTTCCTTTACGCCGGCGAATCAGTTCAATGTGGTGGTGTTCGCGCTCGTCGGAATTGGCGCGTCCTGGCGCGGCGACTTGCTGCGCCGCGCGCCGCTCGGCGATCCGCCAACGCGGAAGCGGCCGATCGCGCGCGAGGCGCATTTGCAATCCATTCTCGACACCATTCCGGACGCGATGGTCGTCATCGACGAGCGCGGCACTGATGCAGTCGTTCAGCATGGCGGCGGAGCGTCTGTTCGGCTATGGCGCGGCGGACGTTGATCGGCCAGAACGTCAAGATGCTGATGCCGTCGCCGTATCGCGAGGAGCATGATGGCTATCTCGCCCGCTACATGCGCACCGGCGAGCGCCGCATCATCGGCATCGGCCGCGTCGTGGTCGGGCAGCGCAAGGACGGCTCGACTTTTCCGATGGAGCTTGCGGTCGGCGAAATGCGGTCCGGCGCATCAGCACTTTTTCACCGGCTTTATTCGCGATCTCACCGAGCGGCAGCAGACCGAGGCGCGCTTGCAGGAGCTGCAGGCCGAGCTGGTCCACGTGTCCCGCCTCACCGCCATGGGCGAGATGGCTTCGGCGCTGGCGCATGAGCTCAATCAGCCGCTGTCCGCGATCTCGAATTACATGAAGGGCTCGCGCCGGCTGTTGGAGAACAGTACCGACCAGCGCGTCGAGATGGTGCGCGACGCCATGGACAAGGCCGCCGATCAGGCGCTGCGCGCCGGGCAGATCATCCGCCGGCTTGCGCGATTTTGTCGCCCGCGGCGAGAGCGAGCGGCGCGTCGAAGACGTCAAGAAGCTGGTCGAGGAGGCGAGCGCGCTGGCGCTGGTCGGCGCCAAGGACAAGCGGCGTGCGCGTGCGCTTCGATTTGGCGCCGGGCGCCGATTTCGTGCTCGCCGACAAGGTGCAGATCCAGCAGGTTCTGCTTAATCTGATCCGCAACGCCATCGAGGCGATGGAAGGCTGCGACAGGCGCGACCTTTGGTCGACAACCGCCCGCGCCGCCGACAACATGGTGGAGATCAGCGTCGCCGATACCGGCACCGGGATTTCGCGCCGGAAATCAGCGCCCAGTTGTTCCAGCCGTTCGTCACCAGCAAAGCACATGGCATGGGGGTAGGGCTGTCGATCTCGCGCACGATCATCGAAGCTCATGGCGGCTCGATCGCGCCGCACCCGAACAGCGGAGGGGGGACGGTCTTCTCGTTCACGCTGCCCGCCGTGGCCAAGGAGGAGGTCGGCGATGCCGTCTGAGAATCTTGTGGTGCATGTGATCGACGACGACGAGGCGAGCCGCCAGTCGCTGGCATTTCTTGCTGCAGGCTGCGGACCTCGCGGTTCGGACCTATGCCTCCGCCAGCGTGTTCCTCGATCTGGCGCCGAAGCTCGGCACGAGTTGCGTCATCACCGACGTTCGCATGCCCGGCATGAGCGGTATCGACCTGCTGCGGCGGCTCAAGGAGCTTGATGTCGACGTTCCGGTCATCGTCATTACCGGACATGGCGACGTGCCGCTGGCGGTCGAGGCGATGAAGGTCGGAGCCGTCGACTTTCTGGAAAAGCCGTTCGACGACGACGTGCTGTTGACCAGCGTGCGTTCGGCGTTGGCGCGGCGCGGCGGGCAGCAGCAGCGGCACAGCGAGCGCGCCGAGATCGAAGCGCGGCTGGCAACGCTGTCGAACCGCGAGAGCGACGTGCTGTCCGGTCTGGTTTCCGGGCGGGCCAACAAGCAGATCGCCTACGATCTCGGCATCAGCCCGCGCACCGTCGAGATCTACCGGGCCAATCTCATGAACAAGATGCAGGCCGGCAGCCTGTCCGAACTGGTTCGCATGGCGCTGATTGCGGGCATGCTGGAGAAGAGCTGAGCGCGAGCCGATCATCGGCGCCGGCGCGGGGCTGCCTGGTCCTTGAGCCTGGCATCGGCAAATTTGAACTCGTGCAGGTCGCCGCAGACTTTGCAGCGGACCCGAATCTTGGCGCCGGCGGGCAGAAGCTTCATTTCGGACGAGCCGGCCTGAAATCCGCTGTCGAAATCCTCTTTGGTCCTGGGACACCTGAAAATCAATTGAGCCATATTTCGTCCTCGACCCTCGACTGCCCCAGCCCGGCTGGCGCAGGCATACCGTCGCGGCCGGCCGCGGTCCGCCTTGATCACGATCAACGACGCGGCGAAAAATTCCGGACAATAACCAGGTTTTCGTCCCCGCTCTGCATTTGAGCCAAATCAATGCGGCTCGGCGCAATGCCCGGCATTTTGCGCTGGCCAGACGAGGACAGCGACAACGGCGATGACGCCACAATCCGCACTGACCAAGGACCGTCCGATCGTCGCTGTCGTCGACGACGATCCGGCCGTGTGCAATTCGCTCAAATTCTCCCTGGAACTGGAGGGTTTCAGGGTGCGTATCTATGGCAGCGGCGCGGCGTTGCTGCGGGACGGCACTCTCGACGGCTGCAATTGTTTCGTAGTCGACCAGAAGATGCCGGGATTGAGCGGACTGGAAACGATCGCGACGCTGCGCAGCCGGCGTTTTCTGGCTCCGGCGATCCTCATCATCAGCGACCCGAGCGCCGCGCTGAGCGCGCGCGCCGCCGCGGTGAAGGTCCCCATCGTCGAAAAGCCGTTTCTCGGCAACGCCCTGCTCGACCGGATTCGCGAAGCCTGCGGGCAGTGCTGATCGCCCCGGCCTTAACCCGCCATCGCCTGTAAGGGGGCCGGCCGGCCGATCAGCTCGGCGTAGCGCGCGATCGGCGCCGGGCGGCCGGCGAAATAGCCCTGAACCTCTTCGCATGCTTCGTGCTTCAGGAAAGCCCATCTGTTCTGCGGTTCACGAGACCGTTTGCGACGGCGCGCCAGCTGTGGCGCCTCACCTCCCCCCTTCAAGGCGGATTGAAGCAAAATCCTTCCCCGTTCTCGCGATGCGTTTTTTGTTCGCACCCGAGCTATGCGGCACGCCATTGCCAAAAACGACGCCGCACTCTCGACCTTCGTCAGATGAACCCGGCCGTGGAAAGGCCGGAGCATCACGATCGGAGACGGCGCAAGCTGTAGCCTGGATTGAGCGGAGCGAAATCCAGGGAACACATTTCCAGTTCACGCGCTGCTCCCGGGTGTCGCTTCGCTCACCCGGGCTACTGAAACAAAAAGGAAAGCAGAACGCCGACAGACGCGGGTCTCCCTGCTGCACCGTTTAAGGCGCAGCGCGCACCCTGCGCAGGGCGCGCTCGCCTGTCGGCGTTCCACGGCGGCTCTGCCCTTGGGACTCACGCATCCCAAGGTGCGGCGTCGGACCAGGTTTCGCGGGGCGAGCGCCTTGGTGGCGGGGGTCTCCCGCCGGCGTCTGCCCCGGTTGCAGCGAGCACCTCGCAGACCGGTCATAGTGCCGGCCGACATGATGTCCGATACCGCCCGAGCGCAGAGGGGACGAACCCTTTGCCCGCGGGCACCGCACCCGCTCCCGCCAACCGTTCGTCACGCGGCTGGCGTCCTTGCACGAGGAGCGAGAGGCCGGTGCTTCTAGTCTTGTCGCCGGAATTGTCAAATATTGTCGCGATGATCGCGACTAATGCTTGATTTTGCGAGGCTTTTTGCGGCGTGCATTTGTGGCGGAACCGGATGCAGAACGCGCTTTTTTGCGATCTTGATTCGTGCTTGCTGAAATCCGGCTTAAGTCCCAAAGGTTGCGGCGGTAGCTGAATCGGCGACTGGCTCCAGGCCTTCACGGCAGACTTTCACTGTAGCTCCAGCAGACAAGGCCAAAGCTCCAGCAGACATGGCCAAGGAAATTTGGGCCAAGGAAATCTGGGCCAAGGAAATTTGGGTTGATTTGCGTCAATGCGGAGCGCGCATGCTGCGTCATATACAGACTGCATGCTTATCGAGGATGTAGAACGCCTCATTCAGGAGACACCTGGTTTGACCGCGACGGCCTTGGCGCAGAGGCTGTTCGGGCACGACGGCTATCACTCGCGCGTCAGCGCCGAAATCCGGGCCTTGGTTCATGTCGGACGGGTCGAACGGCGGGGCGGCGGTGGCCCCGGAGACCCGTTCACCTATCATCCGATCCCGGGAGACACCGCGCCTCCGGTGACGGCCATTTCTGCGCGGCGCAGGCTTTAGCGGCGCGCCGTACGCGTCCTCGACCTCATTGGCATGATTTGCACGCCGTCAATTGCGGACGACGCATTCCTCGGCGGCTTGCCGACAATCGCGCGCAAGCTTTTTGAATTTCTCCGCGTTGGCCTTGTCGGCACAATCACTCGCGATGCGCTCGCAAAGATGCGCCTGACCCAACAGCGATTCTGCCATCTTGCGGTCCGCGAACTGCGACGACTGGGTCTGGATTATGTCGCAAAGCCTGACACGATGCCGGCGGTTGTGAAATCCGGGTCTTTCCCGTAAGGGGTCATACTGAGTCTGGGTTTCGCCGATGCCGCCAATCGGCGATCGCGCGGACAGCGTCGCGCCGCAAAGGGGCTTGTTCGCTCAAACGGCTGCCTCACGCGCGACGCGATCGAGGATCGTTGAGAATCTGTAAGTACTAGGGCCTGTGTTCAGTTAGGGGATTCCCAAATCAGCGATTGAGTGATTCATGGGCGGTCGGCCTAAAGGAGGGGCTGACCGATGCGGCGCTACGCATTACGCGACGACCAGTGGGATCGGATCAAGGATTTTCTGCCTGGCCGCGAAGGCCACGTCGGCGGCACCGCGGCCGATAATCGGCTGTTCGTTGAAGCTGTTCTCTACAGGTATCGAGCCGGCATTCCTTGGCGTGATCTGCCCGAGCGTTTTGGCGACTGGAAGATCGTCCACCAGCGCTTTGGTCGATGGACGAAGAGTGGCGTTTTCGATCGCATCTTCAAGCAGTTGGCCAGTGACCACGACAACGAATACATGATGATCGATGCCACCATCGTGCGGGCGCATCAGCACAGCGCCGGCGCGCGAAAAAAAACGGCGAACAAGCGATCGGTCGATCCCGCGGCGGACTGACCACCAAAATTCACGCCCTCGTCGACGCCTTGGGCAATCCCGTCGATTTGATGCTCACGCCGGGGCAAGCCCACGATCTGGCTTGCGCAGAGCCGTTGACTGACGGTGTCGCGCCAAAGGCTTTAATTGGCGATAAGGCCTACGATGCCGATCCGCTGATCGACAAGCTCGCTGCACGTGACATTATCCCGGTGATTCCGCCCAAGACCAATCGCAAGATCAAGCGCGAATGCGACTTCGCACTCTATGCCGAACGCAATCTCGTTGAGCGTTTCTTCAACAAACTCAAGAACTTTCGCGCTATCGCCACACGCTACGACAAACTTGCCAGAAATTTTCTCGCCGGACTGCAGCTCGCATCCGCTATCATCTTGCTCAACTGAAGACAGGCTCTAGTACTTGCTGGATTTTTTTCAGATTTACCGCGAGAATGTGCGCACGAGATTCTATTGGTGTCGGGAGACTACCCCATGACATTTGATGACTACCCATACTCGCAACGCCTCGCGGGGATTCGAAAGCGGTTTTCGGCGAATCTAAGCCGCCAGTTCGACAGTCTGGACAATGCAATGCCGGAGATTGTCCGGCGGGGCTCAGCGATGCCGTCCAAGCGCTTGCTGCTGCATATCGCCGTGTCCTTGGACTGTGCGGCACCGGCGCCGCGGTCGGCTTTATCGCGACCGGCAATGCGGCGCGTTCCGTCGCGAACGTTCTTTCTCGGTCACTGCACGAGCGTGCGGGACGAACTCCGCGCATTGCGCGCCGCCGCACAAGCCGAGCTGAACTCCACCCCGCCCAGCGGACGACAGTCGCGGCTCCAGCGCATTCGGTAACTGTCCGTGGACCATTTTGGCGCCGCCTGCCACAACGTGGCGGTGAGGCAGGTTTATGACGGATATGCCCATCGAATCTGAGAGCTTGGAGAGAGCCCTCCTCAACAGCGCCGACTTCGCGATCATCGCGACGGATGCCAAGGGAAGCATCCAGCTATTCAACGCCGGCGCCGAGCGGTTGTTGGGCTACGCCGCAAGCGACGTCATTAACAAGATGATGCCGAACGATTTCCACGATCCGCAACAAATTATCGCTCACGCTCAGCGACTGAGCGCCGAAATTGCAACAACCGTCGCACCGGGATTCGACGCACTGACATTTAAGGCTTCGCGCCGACTCTCGGACGAATACGATCTGGACTATGTCCGCAGGGACGGCAGCCGTTTTCCGGCCCATGTGTCGGTCACCCCGCTGTGCAACGACAAAGATGAGATCATCGGCTATCTGAAGATCGGGACCGATACTTCCGAGCAGGCCGCGCTAACGGCCGCCATGAAGGAGAAGGAGCGGTTGAAAGACGAATTTGTCTCGACGGTCAGCCACGAGTTGCGCACCCCGCTCACTTCGATCGCGGGCGCGCTGGGTCTTCTCGCCGGCAATGCGGCCGGAAAATTGCCGGAAGCCGCCAGCCGGTTGCTCACGATCGCATACACGAACTGTCAAAGGCTCGTTCGATTGCTCAATGACATTCTCGATATCGAAAAAATGGAGTCGGGCAAGGCCGCCTTCGAATTCAAGCGCGTCGAGGTCCGATCGCTGGTCGAGCAGACGATCGAAGCAAATCGCGCGTTTGCCAAAGGCTTCAACGTGCAGCTTCGGCTCGACGCGGCAGCCGCAGCGTTCGATGTGCGCGTGGACGCTGATCGCCTGGTGCAAGCCATCACCAATCTTCTCTCCAACGCCATCAAATTTTCGCCGCCCGGCGAAGAGGTGGTGGTCGGGGTCGAGCGGCGAAACGATAGGGTCCGTATTTTGGTGCGCGACCATGGCCATGGCATTCCGGACGAATTCAAGCGCCACATTTTCGAGAAGTTCGCACAGGCCGACGCCACCGACGCACGCCAGAAGGGCGGCACCGGCCTTGGACTGAGCATCGTCAAGCAGATCGTCGACCGGCTCGACGGCGCGGTTGGCTTCGACGACGCCCCCGGCGGGGGCGCGATTTTTCACATCGAACTGCCCAATTGGGCAAGCGCGGTCAGACACCAGTCGCATTTGAGCGGGAAAACGGAGTTTCGCGTATTGCTCTGCGAGGACGATCCCGAGGCGGCCATCGTGCTGGTCGATCGGCTGTGTCGAGAAGGTTTTTTTGCCGACGTCGCGCTTACGGCAAACGAGGCGGTGGGGCGCGTGGCGGCGACATCCTATGCCGCTATTCTGGTCGATCTGCAGCTGCCGGAAGGCGACGGCATCAGTTTGATCAAGCAATTGCGGGCGCAACCGCAAATCTACAACACGCTGCTCGTGGTCTTGTCTGCCGACCTCGATCAGACCCACGATGAGAAGCAGCCCTCCACTCTCCTCAACATCTTGGATTGGCTCGATGCGCCGATCGACGTCGCCCGGCTGGTGCGCGTGTTCGATCGGCCGCTTGCTCGCAACGGGAGCGCGCGCCCGCGCGTCTTGCATGTCGATTCCGATCCGGAATTGCTTCGTGCCGTGGCCGACGCGCTGGACGCCAGAGCCGAAGTCATGTCGGTCGATTCGATCGACCAAGCGCGCCGGGCGCTCGCCGCCAGCCGTTTCGACGTCGCCGTGCTCGATGTGGCGCTGGCCGCGGGTTCCGGCTTCGAATTGCTGCACGAGCTGCGTGACGGCGAGGGCGATGCAATACCGCTCGTCGTGTTTTCGCCGGAGGAGGCAAATCCGGTAATTTCCAAAGAGATCGGGTCAGCGTTGATCAGGTCGCGTATTTCGATCGAAAATATCATCGCTATCCTGCGCAAACGCCTGGTGGGCAGTTCCTTACCCTCGAACGACAAAGATGCCGCATGAGTTTCTTGCGCGTACTTCACATTGACGACGAGCCCGATATCCGCGAGATCGTGGCGGCCTCGCTCGGCTTCGACCATTCCCACCAATTCCTGGTGAGCGGCTGCGATTCGGGCGAGGAAGGGCTCGCGATCGCCGCCCAATGGCAGCCCGACCTTATTCTTCTCGACGTCATGATGCCGGTCATGGACGGACTGGCGACGCTCAGTCATTTGCAGGGGAATCCACGGACCGCCGACATTCCGGTCATTTTCCTGACCGCACGTACGCAAAAGCGCGAACTCGAGCACTTCAAGTCGCTGGGGGCCGCGGGCGTGATCACCAAACCGTTCGATCCGATGACGCTCGCAGCCACAGTGTTCGCTCAGATGCCGGCTGGCCAATCCAGAAGGACCTCGCGCGCATGATGTCTCTTCCTGGCCGTGTCCGATCGATGCGCCGCCGACCGTGTACTTGATATAGTTGTCGGCGCGTTCGTCGAGCTTAGAGCATTTTCCGGAAAAGTGGCCGCCGGTTTTCCGAAGAAAATGCGATCAAATCTACAAAACTAGAGCGCTTCCCGATTCAACATAATCGGGAAGCGCTCTGAGCGTCGGTCGATAGCGCTGCGGCGGCGCTTGCCGGTTGAGGTGACGGCCTCGTTCTGCGTCACATGCGGCGTCACGTTGATGGCACGCAGATTGGCGACATGATCGGCGCTGTCATAGGCCTTGTCTTCGCCCACCGTGATGCGCCGGCCAGCCGCTTTGGCTGTGGTCTTGAGCATCCGCTCCGAAGCACGGCGCTCGGCGGTACCGCTGGCAAGCGTGACCATGCCAGCCACCGCCAGCCCATGTCGGTTCTCCATGATGGCGTGACCCATATAGCAGAGCTTCGCCTCCCGGCCGGCGGCCTTGCGGTAAAGCCGGCAGTCGGGATCGGTCGTGCTCGCATGCGTGTCATTCTTGCGCTTTTGCCCATGGAAGTTGGCCCCGCCATCGTCATCGCCGCTGCCGTCCTTCGGACGGAAGCTCTTCTGTGAGGCCCAGGCTTCGATCAGCGTCCCATCGACCGAAAAATGCTCGTCGGACAACAGCGGTTTGACCTGCGGATGTTTAACTAAGCAAATTCCATCGGAATTTGCTCTAAGGCCAGTTCGCCATGTCGTGCCGGCACAAACCGGTCATGTTTTTTGATGCCCGGCGCCGCGGCAGCCTTTCAACGCGGTCAAACGCCGAGATAACGGTGCTGCACGTCGGATGCCGCGGCGAGGTCGGCCGAGGTGCCGGTCCACACCACGCGGCCGCGCTCGATCATAACGTGCCGGTCGGCGATGCGGGTGAGCGCGGCGACATTCTTGTCGATCACCAGAATGGATTGGCCGGCGGAGCGCAGCGCCTGCAGGCAGCGCCAGATTTCGTCGCGGATCAGCGGCGCCAGTCCTTCGGTCGCCTCATCGAGGATGAGGAGCCGCGGATTTGTCATCAGCGCGCGGCCGATGGCGAGCATTTGCTGCTCGCCGCCCGAGAGCAGATTGGCCATGCTGCCGGCGCGCGCGGCGAGGCGGGGAAACAGCGCCAGCACTTTGTCCAGCGTCCACGGGTCGGCCGCGCCCGCGCGGTTCGCCGCGGTGGCGACGAGATTTTCGCGGGCGGTGAGATTGGCGAAAACCTGCCGGCCCTCGGGTACGAGACCGATGCCGAGCTTGGCGACGCGGTAGGCGGGCAGGTCGCGAATTTCCTGGCCGGCAAATCGGATCGAGCCGGCCCCGGCGCGCGTCAGCCCCATGATCGAGCGCACCGTCGTGGTTTTGCCCATGCCGTTGCGGCCCATCAGGGACACCATCTCGCCGGGTGCGATGACAAGCGAAATGCCGAACAGCACGCGGCTCAAGCCGTAACTGGTCTCGACACCCGACAGTTCGAGCAGATTTTCCTTGCTGGTGCGCTCAAGCATCGGCTGCGCCCTGCTCGCCGAGATAGGCTTCGCGCACCGCCTGATCGGATCTGATCGCCGCCGGGTCGCCCGAGGCGATGACGCGGCCATAGACCAGAACGGTGATGCGATCCGCAAGGGCAAACACCGTTTCCATGTCGTGCTCGATCAACAGGATGGTGACGGTGGTCTTAAGCTTGCGCAGCAGCGCCGTCATGCGCGCGGTCTCGTCGGGGCCGAGCCCGGCCATCGGCTCGTCGAGCAAGAGAAGCCGCGGCTTGCTGGCGAGCGCGACGGCGATCTCAAGCTGGCGGTGCTCGCCGTGGCTCAGCCGGTCGACGCGCGTCCCGGCGCGCGCCGCGAGCCCGACGGCGGCGAGCGCGTCGGCGGCCGGTTCACGCAAGCGCGGGTCGCGCCGCGCGTCGTCCCAGAAGTGAAAGGAATGCCCGGCATGGGCCTGCACGGCGAGCGCAACGTTATCGAGCGCGGTGAAATTCGGAAACAGCGAGGTGATCTGAAACGAGCGCGCCAATCCGAGCTGGCTCCTGCGGTCGGCGGCAAGCCGCGTGATTTCGGCGCTGTCGAAGCGGACGCGGCCGGCTTCGGGCGCAACCTCGCCGCAGAGCAGCGCGACCAGCGTGCTCTTGCCGGCGCCGTTCGGCCCGATGACGGCGTGGAATTCGCCAGGCGCCAGGTCGAGCGCGATCGAGTCAGCAGCGATGACGCCGCCGAAGCGCTTGGTCAAGCCTTCGACCTGGAGCAGGGGCGCGCTCATCGCGGCTCCTTGCGGAACAGGCCCTCGATGCCGCCGCGCAGATAGATCGCGACCAGAAGCAGCGCCGGGCCAAGGAACAGGCCGGAATATTCGGTGACGCGCGACAGCGCTTCTTCCAGCAGCAGATAGACCACCGCGCCGATCACCGGACCGAACGGCGTGCCGAGCCCGCCCAGGATCACCATCACCATGAGATCGCCCGAGCGCGTCCAGAACATGATCGCCGGGCTGATGAAGTTGGTGTGATTGGCATTGAGCGCGCCGGAAAGTCCGCACAGCGCGCCGGCAATGACGAAAGCGACGAGCCTGTAGCGGAATACCGGAAAGCCGATGGCGCGCATGCGCCGCTCGTTGGAGCGGGCGCCCTGGATGACGAGACCGAAGCGCGAATTGACGATGCGCGACACCAGATAAATGCTGCCGATGAGCGCTGCGAAGCACAGATAATAGAAGACCGTATTGTTATTGAGGTCGAGGAGGCCTGAGAAACTGCTGCGCTGGCCGATGGTCAGGCCGTCGTCGCCGCCGTAGCGGTCGAGCCCTTGGGCGACGTAATAGACCATCTGCGCGAAGGCAAGCGTGATCATGATGAAATAGACGCCGCGGGTGCGCAGGCTCAAGGCGCCGACCACGAGCGCGAACAGCGCCGAGATTGCGATGGCGGCGGGCCATTGCACCAGGCCCGATGCGATGCCTTCCTTCCACAGAATGCCGACCGCATAGCCGCCGATGCCCAGATAGGCGGCGTGGCCAAAGCTCACCATGCCGCCATAGCCCATGATCAGGTCGAGGCTCACCGCGGCGATCGCCATGATGACGATGCGGGTGAACAAAGTCAGCGCGAACGGATCGCCGGTCAGCGCCGCGTAGAGCGGCACCAGCGCCAGCGCCGCCAGCATGGCCGCGATCAGCGCGGTGCGCGCCTCGAGCCATGACGCGCCGCCGGGTTTGCGGAAAAATTCGCGCCTGGCTTTCATCGGCTCGCCGCCGGGAACAGCCCTTCCGGCCGGATGACCAGGATCGCCGCCATCAGCATATAGATCGACATCGACGACAGCGCGGGCGCGAGCGTCAGCGCGGCGTTGGTGCTGAGCACGGCGCGCAACATGTCGGGCAGGAAAGCGCGGCCCAGCGTGTCGATCAGTCCGACGATCAGGGCGGCGACAAACGCGCCGCGGATCGAGCCGATGCCGCCGATGACGATGACCACGAAAGCGAGGATCAGAATGTTCTCGCCCATGCCGATCTGCACCGTCAGGATCGGCGCCTGCATCAGGCCGGCGAAGCCGGCGAGCGCCGCGCCGAGCCCGAACACCAGCGTGTAGAGCAGCTTGATGTTGATGCCGAGCGCGCCGACCATCTCGCGGTTCGAGGCGCCGGCGCGGATCAGCATGCCGAGCCGGGTGCGCATCACCACGACGTAGAGCAGGGCGGCGACCGCGAGCGTCACCAGGATGATGACGAGGCGATAAAGCGGGTAGTAGAGGCCGGGAAGGATCTGGACGGCGCGCAGCATCTCGCTTGGCAGCGACAGCGTCATGCCGGCCGGGCCCCAGACGAGCCGAACCAGTTCGTTGAAAAACAGGATCAGGCCGAACGTACCGAGCACGTGATCGAGATGCGGCCGGCCATACAGCGGGCGAATGGCGATCAGTTCGAGCACCATGCCGGCGGCGGCGGTGGCGAGGAGCGCCAGCACGGCGCCGAGCACGAAGCTTCCCGTGACGGCGGCAAATGTCGCGGCGAAATAGGCGCCGAGCATATAAAGCGAGCCGTGCGCCAGGTTGACCAGATCCATGATGCCGAAGATCAGCGTCAGCCCGGCGGCGAGCAGAAACAGCAGCATCCCGAGCTGCACGCCGTTGAGACACTGCTCGATGAAGTAGAGCATGGCCGCTCAGTCCGCTCGTCCGCGCGAAAGCGGGGACCCAGTATTCAATGCCTTGCCAAGCCGACTGGATTCCCGCTTTCGCGGGAATGAGCGAAACGCGTGCGACGCCGTCAAAACCCGCTCACTTCATCGGGCACTTGTCGTGGTACTTGTCCTGGTCGTCCTTGACGATGAGCGAGACGGTGTGCAGCGCGTAGCTGCCATCGGCGTTCTTGGCGGCATCCTGCAGGTAGAAGTTCTGGATCGGAATGTGGTTGTTGCCGAACTTGAAGCCGCCGCGCACCGACTTGATGTCGGCTTTCTCCATCTCCTTGCGCATGCCCTCTTTGTTGGTGAGGTCGCCATGCACCGCCGTCACGGCGCTGTTGAGCAGCGCCACCGCGTCATAGGTGTCGGCGCCGTAGAATGACGGCGAGCTGTGATATTTCGCCTTGTAGTCGGCGACGAATTTCTTGTTGGCGTCGTTGGGCAGGTCGTTGACCCAGTTCTGCGCCCCGGGCACGCCGATGGCGAGGTCTTTGAGCGGCGGCAGCGACAGATCGTCGATGGTGAACGCGGTGTAGAGCGGGATCTGTGCTTTCAGTCCGCTTTGCGCGTACTGGGTGACGAACTGAATGCCGGCGCCCCCCGGATAGAAGGCGAAGATGGCGTCCGGCTTGGCCTCGCGCGCCTTGGACAGTTCGGCGGAGAAGTCGAGCTGGTCGGGCCAGCGCGTCAGCTCCTGGCCGACGATCTTGCCTTTGAAGGTCGACTGCACGCCGTGCAGCATGTCCTTGCCCGCGATGTAGTTCGGTCCCATCAGGAACGCGCTCTTGACGCCCTTCTGATTCATGTAGGTGCCGATCGCGGCCGGCGTCTGGTCGTTCTGCCACGAGGTGGAAAACACGTAGGGCGAGCACATCGGACCGGCGAGCTCCGAGGCGCCGGCATTGGTCACCACGGTAATGGTCTTGGAATCGACCAAAGGCTTGAGCGAGGCGACCGCCACGTTCGACCAGATGTAGCCGACGATGAAATCGACGTGATCGGATTCGATCAGCTTTTTGGTCTTCTGTACGCCGACATCGGGCTTGATCTGATCGTCCTCGTAGATGACCTGGACCGGCAAGCCGCCGAGCTTGCGGCCGACATGGTCGAGGCCAAGCTCGAATGAATTGCGCATGTCGTTGCCGATGGCAGCGGCCGGACCGCTGAACGTCGAGATAAACCCGATCTTGATAGTCTTTTGCTGCGCCGTGGCCGGGACCGCCGCAGACGCCGCGAGCAGCGTCAGCGCGGTTGTGCCGAAGAGCCATGATTTGATGAAAGCGCGCATTTTAACCTCCCGCCAAAAACCGGTTCCGTCCCGGACATTTGTAGAAAGCCGCGCGCTTTTACGCAACCGTCATCGCCCAGAATGGCGATGCCGCGGGCGCTTTTTTCGCGCCCGAAAGGCCTGACTTTGATGCCGCAGATTACTGTTTGTGCGTCACGGTCGACGGAATGTGGTTAAGCTCTTCGCAGCCGGTTGCGGTGACCACGACGGTGCCGCCGATATTCACGCGGTGATTGCCGATGCAGGCGTTGGGCTCGAACGCGAACACCATGCCGGGCTCGATCACGGCCTTGCGCTGACGCGCCGCGTTGGGGCCGACGAAGGTGACGTTGAGATTGGCCTGGTCCATGTTGACCTGGGTTCGGCCAGCGAGAAAGTGCGGGCCAAGCGAGTGCACGAGCGGCGTGTAGCCCCAGCATCCCGCCGACCGGTGCGGCTCCTCCATCGCGGCCAGAAGGTCGGCGAAGGCGATGCCCGGCTTGAGCGCCTTGAGGCCGGCGTCGTAGGATTCAAGCGCGACGCGTTCGCACTTTTTGCTGGTATCGTCGAGCGGATCGAGCGCCACGGTCATCTGCACCTGGATTTCCTGATTGCCGCACATCGGCATCAGCTCCATCTGCAACAGATCGCCGCGTTGCAGGATGCGCGGCGCCTCGCCGCTCGTGGTCCAGCGCGGCGGGCCCCAAGACAAAGTGTGCGGGCCGGAATTCATCACGATCATCGGGTAGCGGATGCCGATGCCATGGCGCAGCATCTCGCGCGTTGCCTCGGCGAACACGATCTCTTCGCCGATTCCGGGCGCGGTGACCTCGGCGATGACCTTGGAGGCCTGCTCGGCGGCATGCGCGGCGTAGCGTACCTGCGCGAGTTCCTCTTCGCTCTTGACCAGCATGAGGTGGCTGAATTCCTCGGAGACGTCCTCCCATTGCGCCTGCGGCGCGGCCGCGTTCAGCTCCGACCAGAAATTGGCCGGGATTGCACCGTAGATTTCAGTCGGCGCCTGCGAGCGCAACCCGACGACGGCAAGCCTGGCGTCGGCGAGGCGTTTCTCGCGCAACACCTCGGCGACACCAGCGCCGCTTGTCGCCACGCGGTAGTCGTTGACCCACAATTTGTTGTCGCGCTCGGCCGACCAGCGCGCTCGCATGACGCGCAGATACGCCCAAGTGATGACGACCGGATCGCCTTCGAGCGGAAAGATGACGCAGCCTTCGTTGTAGTCGTCGCTGATGTAGGTCTCGTAGGCCTCGCGCGCGCGAAAGCCCGCGACCAGCATGCCGGCGAAGCCGCGCGCGCGCATCAATCCGCGCACGCGCGCCCAGCGGCGATCGCGCTCGGCAAATGACAGGATCGGCGGCAGCATAGCTTGATGGGGCATGATCGTTACACTTTTGCACGCGGTTACGCTGTCGTCACGCCCTCGCACCCTAAAGCGGATTCCGGTCATATTGAAGCATAGCCTGCATGTCTGAAATAGTTGGCACATTCTTGCGGACTGAGCTGGGGGATGAACGAGCGAATTGCTCGATTGAGGCCGGGAACGGTTCGCGCCGCAACCTTGCGCAGGAAGGTCTTGAATTTGCTGTAGGGCATCTCGATCGGATTGAGGTCGGGCGAGTATTTCGGCAAGTAGCGAAGTGTTGCCCGCGCTTTCTCGATTGCCTCCCGAATGGCCGGCCCCAGGTGGACTCGACAGTTATCCATCACGACGATGTCGTTGCGCTTGAGCGTGGGAACCAAGCACTGCTCGACATAGGCAAGAAACATCTCGCCGGTCATGGCGCCTTCGACCACCATCGGTGCGATCATTTCATGGTAGCGCAGAGCGGCCACAAAGGTGATTGTCTCCCACGTTCCGAGCGGAACGCTGCCGATCACCCGCTTGCCCCGTGGAGCCCGCCCGTGGAGCCGCACCAGGTTCGTGCTGACCGCAGTCTCGTCGATAAATACCAGCCGGGCGGGATCAAGCATGCCTTGCGCTCGCATCCAACGTCGGCGCGCTCGCGCGACATCTGCGCGCTGCCGCTCGGCCGCTTGCAGGCTTTTTTTTGAGGGTGATGTTGTGTCGATCAAGAAACCGCCAGAGCGAGCTGCGGCTAGTGTTGATCCGCCGCTTGCGCAGCGCTGCAACCGTCTCGACCAAAGTCAGGTCCGGCTGTTCAGCTACCAGAGCCAGGATCGCGGTGGCGAACTCCTCCAGCGGAGAAACGCTTCCGCCGCGCGGCTTCGGCGCGGCGCTTCTGCTTTCGTGCCAGCGCTGCAGCCACTTGATCGCCGAGCTTACGCTCACCTCGAAACGTTCGGCCGCCTCGTGTCGCGATGCACCGGTCTCCACAGCTTCGATAACGCGTTCCCGCAGGTCACCAGAATAAGCCTTCGGCATCGCCAGCCCCCGTCGAGGAGAATCAATGCACAAAGACTTGCCCATCCTTAACCGCCTGGGAATCCCACCGATTTCAAATCGGACGGGAACCGCTTTAGCGTCGTGGCGGGAAACCGACAACACGCGCCGGCATGGCGGAACGCCCATGCTGTAATTTGCGCAAACGCGGCGGTTAACGCCGCGCCTTCGGGAGGCCGCACCGATGACGCTTATCGATCAAGCCGCCCCCGTGCGCACGCAAAGGGCCTGCCAGGTCGCCGGCGCGCCGGCACGAAAATCATTTGGCAATATACAGTTGGCTGAGCCTGGTGCCGATCGTGCTGAACGTCGTCACGATCTGGGTCGATGATGTCAGGAAGAAGAAGTCGGACTCGCCGCCGGTCGTGCTCGCGCAGTATTGCAGCAGCGTGGACAGCGGCGTGCCGTCGGTGCTGACCTGGACGGTGTAGATCGTGATGCCGGCCGTCTTGATGTTGTCGCACGTCAGCCTCTGACGCGCGTCGACTTGGGTTGCGGTATTCACGCCGTCGCCGTACCAGCGGTCCTGGGTATTCAAGCCGTCGCTCAACAGGACAATGACCTGGTTATAGGCATAGTTGGGGTCGAGGGCTGCGGCCGTGAACGGCCCTCCGCCCGCCAAGGACATCCAGCCCAGCTCGAGACCGATTGCCTGGTTGGTGCTGCCGCTGGGCGACATATTATTGACCAGCGTCGTCATCACCGACCAGTCGTAGCTCAGCCCCCTTGCCGCCTGCGGACAGTAGGAGGAATATTGCTCGGCGGCGAACAGCGATGACATGATCGTGGCGCTGGGAGCCGTGACGTTGGTATCATAGTTGCGAGCGGTGTCCGGTCCGCTCAGTCCGTTCAAATTGCTGGGGCCGGCGGGGTAGCCGCGATCCATGACGCAGCCGCTCCACGTGCTGTGGCTTGCTGGCGTCCAGGTGCCGCCCCAGGTGCCGCCATGACCGGTGCACGAGCTCTGGCTGGTATAATACGACTTGGAACAGACGGCGGCGCCTTTGCAGTCTTGCCTGGTATTATTGCCCGAGATGCTGCAGCGGCCGTTGCTCGCATCCCAGGAGGTTTGATCGGTCTGCGTAGGGTCTTGCGAGGCATTTCCCCAATAGATCCAGTTCGCATTATAGTTGGATGAACCGACATTGACATCCTTCGCAAACGGAACGATCGACACGTAAACGTCGGCGTTCGTCGTGGCGGCTCCCTGCAATTGCGACAGCAGGTTTTTGGTGGCGGTCTGGAGCTGGGTCATCTTGCTGCTCTGCGACATCGAGCCGGTATTGTCGAGCACCAGCGCCACGCGCAGGCGCGACATCCCCCATGTCGTCGTCGACGTAACGTTGATGCCGATCGAATTGTAGCCGAAGATTCCCATCAAATAGGTCGGCACCGAAGCCGAGCCGGTCACAATGACCTGAGACGTGCCGTTCGCCGTACTGTAGACAGCGCTGATGGCGGCGTTTCGCGCGTCGGCCCGGCTGAACAAGCCGTTGAAATAACTCTGCGCGGCGGTCTGCAATTGCGTATTGGTGGACGACGCGGCTGATTTTGAAAGCATCAGCGCGGTGGAATTGACCGCCGCCTGCAATGCGGCGCGCACCGAGATGGCATGAGCGAAGTCAATTCCGGCGCCGACCAAAGCGATGATGGGGATCACCGTCAGCGCAAAGGTGATGGATACGTTGCCCCGCCGGCGGCGGCGGCCGAGCGTTCGCACAATTCCCGACAGGCGCGAGAGCATTGCCGCGATCGGCATGGAGTTATGTCGCCATGTTGGTGTTGCGACGGGATGCTAAGCCGTCGTCCTCAATAGAGGGGTAAAGCGCGGCGCCATGTTGAGCAGGCGCCGTTAAACGTTTCAAAACGATGCGAAACAGCCAAACCATTGGGTTTAGGATGCCGGACATGCGCCCGCCGTAGCCGGGCCCGATACCGTGGCGGCCAACCGGGGATAGAAGAATATCTGCTGGTATATGTTGATCGTTCCGGTGAGCACGTAGCCAAGCTGCGGCAAGTACGGGTAGCTCACCTCGCCCCAGATGATGGAAATGTTAGGTGCATTGACGCTGTTCGGCAGCGCTACCGAGGAACCGAAAGTGTGCCCCGCACCGTTGAGCGAACAGCTCCAGGTAATCTTCGCGCTGCCGTTGGCATCGGTGCTCACCTCGGAGACGGTCGCGGTCATCTTGGCATTCGAGTAAGGCGTCACCACGATGAACGCGGAATTGAGAATGCTGCTCATGGTCGGGGTGTCGATGTTCGTGTAACGGGACGCGAGATCGGCGACCGTCCGCGCGGCCAGCATCGACTTGAATTGGATCGTCACGCCGTTGCCGGCTTCGACTCCTCCGATATAGAGCGTGAGCATCAGCGGCAGGATGAGCGCGAATTCGACCGCTGAGACGCCGTCGCCGCTGCGCTGCAAACGGCGCAGATAGAGCCGCGTTTGCTCGGTGATCGCCGTGATTCTCATCAGCAGAGTTCATTCTTGAAAACGCCGGTGGACACCGGTAGCCGTTTGCCGTTTGCGCGGTTTCGTTCCATTCGCCGCGGGCGCAAATCTCCCGCCCGAGTTATAAAAGTATGGAACGCGCCATAAATCCCGTAAGAATACCTAGCGAATGCGATAAACAAAATTAAACACTGTAGGCTAGCCGGTCGTGCTCGGTGCGGCCGGCCTGCGCCGCGCAGCCGGGTCGGATCGCGCCGCTGCATCGCCGATCGCCTGCGCCCCCCGCGCCGCGATGCAAGCTCTCAGACGGCAGCCTGTATCGTGCTGCGAGGAACGCGGACCGGCGCTTCAGCGCAGGTGCTTGGCCAAGAACCGCTCCATCGCTTCATAGAATTCGAAGCGATTTTCTTCATTATGGAAGCCGTGACCCTCGTTGTCCTTGACGAGATATTCGACGTCGATGCCGTGCTTGTTGAGCGCGGCTACCATCTGGTTCGATTCGTCGATGTTGACGCGCGGATCCTGGGCGCCTTGCGCAATCAACAGCGGAACGCGGATTTGGTCGGCATGCAGCGCCGGCGAGGCTTCGGCCAGCAGCTTTTTGTCGGTGTCGGGATTGCCGACCATCTCGTAGAACATGTCGAGCATCGGCTTCCAGTACGGCGGGATGGTTTTGAGGAAGGTGAACAGGTTCGACACGCCGACATAGTCGATGCCGCAGGCATAAAGCTCCGGCGTGAAGGCGAGGCCTGCGAGCGTGCAATAGCCGCCGTAGCTGCCGCCGTAGATGGCGACGCGCTTCGGATCGGCGATGCCCTGCGCGATTGCGTATTTGACGCCGTCGGTGACGTCGTCCTGCATCGTGCGGCCCCATTGTTTGAAGCTCGCTTCCCAGAACTTGCGGCCGTAGCCGGTCGAGCCGCGGAAATTCACCTGCAGCACGGCGTAGCCGCGATTGGCGAGAAACTGCGCTTCGGGGTTATAGCCCCAGATGTCGCGCGCCCACGGGCCGCCATGCGGGTTGACGATCATCGGCAGATTTTCGCCGCCGCCGCGCGGCAGCGTCAGATAGCCGTGGATAGAGAGGCCGTCGCGCGCCTTGAAGGCGATCGGCTTCATGTCCGCCAGTTCGTCGGCATCAAGCCACGGCGCGATTTCGGCAAGCTTGGTGAGCGCCTTCGCCACCACATCGTAAAGATAGCGTACGCCCTGCGTCCGGTCGCTCCAGGCCGCGACGACAAACAGCGTTTCATCCTTGTTGGAACTCTGCAGATCGATCTCGTAGCCGGGAAGCTGACGTTCCAGATCGGCGTGAATCGCCTGCATCTCGGCGTCGAAGAATTTGCGTTCGTGCTTCCAGGTGATGAAGTGCGCTTCGGTGCAGACTTTGCGTTTGCGCGAGAAGGCGAAACCGGCGATGTCGACCTCGGGATGCTCGAAAATGACGCTCTCTTCCTTCGCGGTCGCCGGATCGAGGCGCACGATCGCGGCCTTGTCGCGGTTGATGTTGGAGGTGGCAAACAACAGCTTGTCGTCGAAGTCGAAGAATTGCGGCGAGATCTGCTCCCGGAAATTTGTGGTGATCACCGTCGTGAAGGCGCTCTTTGCATCGGGCCGGTGCATGATGCTGGTGTTGACGCCGTCGGTGGTGATCGCAAGCCGGATGCAGCCGGCATGATCGGTGACCCAATCGGTCACGTTGCCCGGGTTCTCCGCGATCAGCGTCAGTTCCTTGCTGTTGAGGTCGACCCGATAGACGTCGAACACCTCGGCGTTGCGCTTGTTCAGCGCGATGATCATCTCGTCGTCGTGCTCGTAGCGGTCATCGACAATCAGCGCGCGGACCTTATCGAACGGCGTGAGATCGACAGGACTGCCGCCGTCGGCATCGACCGAGACAAGATGAAAATTCTCGTCGCCCTTGAAATCCTTCAGGTAGACGATGCGCGCGCCCTTCCAGAAATAGCCGGCGACGTCGCGCTCGGTTTCGCTGGTGACGCGCACGGCCGGTCCTCCGGCCCGCGGCCGCACGAACACGTTCATGCGGTTCTGGTACGGCTGCATGAACGCGATCGCGTTGCCGTCGGGCGAAATCTGAAACCTCGACTGTTCCGGATTGCGGAAAAAATCGCGCAGCGGAATGCGTTTGGCGCGGGTCGAGGGGGCGGCGGCTTGGGGCATCGCGGGAACCTATGGATTGGCGAATGGCGGGGGAGGGGTGCCGACAGGTCAGCGCCCGCCATACATGGAGAACCGCCGCGGGGCGATCAAGCCCGGTCGTCTTCCGCGGTCGCGCGCAGATATTCGCCCATGCCGGGGCCGATATTGGGTACGAACAGCTCCTCGACCCTCATCTTGCGGCGCGTCAGCTTCTGCTCGTCGAGGTGGTGCACCAGCGCTTCGAGCGTCGGCCGGCTGCCTTCGATCGAGTAATCCCAGATTTGCGGTCCGAAGATCTTGCGCGTCGCTTCCAGTTCATCGATCACCCACGGCAGGCTGACGGTGAGCGCGTCGGTGTCATGCATCCAGTAATAGGCGACGTCGCGCGCCTTGGTGAAAGCGCGATAGAAGCTGATCGCGAGCCACGGGTTCGCCTCATAGAGCGCGGTCTTGATCACGAAGGTATGCATGATCGGGAAGATGCGGGTGCGTTCGTAATAGTCGCGCTCGACCTGGCGATGGTTGGGGAACAGGCGGCGCATCGTGGTGCCGAGCGCGGGCGGAATCATCACGGTGGCGAGCGCATCGATCTCGCCGCGCTCCAGCATGGCCTCGAGCGTGGTATCGGGCCGCATGAATTCGACGCGAAGACCTTCCGGCGGCTTGATGGTGCGCACCGGCCGGCCGATGACCCAGTTCACGTCTTCCGGCCGCACGCCGTAATCGCTCGACAAAAAACCGCGTACCCAGACCGCCGCGGTCATCTGATAGTCGGCGACGCCGATGCGCTTGCCCTTGAGGTCCTGCGGCTTCTCGATCTTGCTGTCGGCGCGCAGATAGACGGCGGAGTGCCGGAACACGCGCGACGGAAATACCGGGATGGCGATGAAGCGCGTGTCGCCCTCGGAACGCAGGATCGTGTAGGACGACAGCGACATCTCCGAGCAGTCGAACTCGGCGTGATTGAGCATACGCCAGAACGTTTCGCCGGGGCGCAGCGGTAGGAAGGTGAGATCGACGCCTTCGACCGGCACGCGGCCGTCGATCAGCGGCTGGGTACGGTCATAGCGGCCGCAGGCGAGCGTGAGTTTCAGGTTGGTGGGCATGGTTATTTCCGTCATCCTGAGGTGCGAGCGAAGCGATGCCTCGAAGGATGCCGGCCGAGGCGCAGAGGCCGTCGCCCTTCGAGGCTCGGCGTTGCACGCCGAGCGCCTCAGGGTGACGGTTTGAGTAGGGAGTACTGGAATGGCTACAAAATAATACTCGGATTGCGGATGCACTGGTCGCAGTCGATGAGATTGACCTGCTTGGCTTGGATTTTCCAGCCGCCGGCTTCGCGCACGGACGCGGTGGCCGGCCCAGCCGGTGAGCAACGCGCGTCTCGTCGCCCCAGAATTCGCTGATCAGAAAATTCGAGCGCAGCATGCGCGCGTCGTCGCCGGCGGTGGCGAAGACTTCGACGTTGGTGACGAGCCGCACCGTGCGCGAGGCTGGCGCCTGCGACCAGGCGAAGCCGGTGCGCAGCCGGTAGATGCGGTCTTCGAGCCGGCGGCGGTCGTCGAACATGACGGAGATTTCGCGGCGCGGGTCGCCGGCCGTCGGTGTTGATGGCACCCAGTAGATGCACTCCGCGCGCATACATTTTCAGCCACTCGTCGTAACGCAGCTGGTCGAGGTAACGCGCTTCGCGCTCAAGGAGCCGTCGGAATTCGTCGCGCACGGCGAGGTCCGTGACGGCACGGGCGTCATCCTGCCAATCGGTGAAATTGGCGATCAGCTCGCGATAAAGCGCGTCATTGACGTAATGCGAGCTGCGTGACGGGTCGCTCGATGTCGCTGCGGCTTCCGCGTTCACGTCACGGCTCCCGGGTGATGGCGAGGTTCTGCGGGCCCTTCATCAGCCGCTTCCACTCCTTGAAATGCTCGCGCATGAAAGCTTCGTCGGTGGCCGGCGCGGTGATGGTGCCGTCGTCGTTGGCCTTGACGCGGCCGGGGATGCCGAAGCCGCGATTCATGTAGACCCATTCGTCCTCGACCGCCATCAGGCCGTGCTGGATCTGCTCGAAATTGGCGATGTCGTCGACCTCGCCGAAATTCGGGAATCCCTCCTGGGTGCGCATGCGCAGCGCGTTGATGTCGGTGACCGCGTCGCTCGGAATGCTGCCGTCGTCGACGATCATGGTGCCGTACCAGATGGCATTGGTCTCGGCGACGCCGACCGGCTCGAATACCTGGATGTGGTTGCCGAGCAACGAGAAATTCGGAAACACGTTGATGTTGACCGGCTCCGAGCCGGCGAGATCGAGCAGTGCCATGGCGCCGTCGCCGTAGCGGCGCAGGAATTCGGCCTCGTAATGCTCCATGCCGGGATGGGCGCTTTCCAGCGCCCACAATCCACCCGGCCGTTTTTCCAGATTGGGCCGCTTGTCCTTGAAATGATTGCCGTGGCCGGTGTAGCGCATGTACATCGCCAGCGCATCGGGCGAGTTGCGGTAATAGGCCATGCCCTTGGCGTTCTCGCCGGCAAAGCGGTTCTCGGTTTCCAACAGCGAGCGGTGCGAATAGGCGACGTGATAGCCGTCGCACGAATTGTCGTAGGCGAGCTTCCAGTTGCCCTTGTAGCGGAAGCGGTTGGCCTCGCAGACCACGACCTTGCTGCCGGGATTGCGGTCGAGCCATTCGTCGATGATCTTGGCGATCGGACCGAGGTGCTCGTCGAGCGGCAGCGCGTCCATATTGAGCGTGCCGAAGATGAAGCCGCGATAGGAACCGATGCGCGGCACCTGGGCGAGATTGTATTTCGCATCGTGCATGTCGTCGGCATAGCCGTCGGGCCACGGCACGCCGCGCAGCCGTCCGGTATTGAGAAAATTCCAGCCGTGGTAGGGGCACTGGAACGATTTTGTATTGCCCTTGTTCCAGCGGCATAGCGTGGTGCCCCGGTGCGTGCAGCGGTTATAGAGCGCGCGCACTTTGCCTTCGCCGTCACGGACGATGATCAGCGGGCGGAGGCCCATGCGGCGGGTGATGAAATCGTTCTCGCTCGGGATTTCGCTTTCGTGCGCGAGATATGTCCAGGTACCGCCGAAAATCTGCGTCATCTCGGCTTCGAAGATCGCCGGATCGGTGTAGATCAGCCGGTGCGCCTTGTCCTCCTGGACCAGATAATCCCAGTCGTAGAGCGCGGTGCCGCCGACGCGGCTTTGCGGCGCTGTGATTTTTTCGAGAGCCGTCATGATCGGACCTCCATAGCCGTCATGCCCGGCCTCGTGCCGGGCATCCATGTCTTTGAACAGACCAAGATTAAAGACGTGGATGGCCGGGCCTTCGCCCGCCGTAGGGTAATGTGAGCACGGCGGAAAAGTAAACACGCTACGGCCCGCAGGCGGGACAAGCCCGGCCATGACGGATCAGCTCAGAAGAAATCGAAATACTCGTTCTGTTCCCATTCGGTCGGCTCGTCGGTACGCAGGGAGCCTTTGGCTTCTTCGACCGCGCGCTGGAACCTGCTCCATTCGCTGCGCTTGAGCGCGACGAAATAGTCGACAAAAATATCGCCGAGTTCGCGGCGGAACAACGGCTCCTTGTCGAGCGCATCGAGCGCCTCGGGCAGGCTCTTGGGCAGCGCCTGCCGCTCGGCCGTGTAGGGCGCGTCGTCGGCGGGTGGTGGCTCAAGTTTCGCGGCGATCCCGGCATACCCTGCGATCAGCTGCGAGAGAATATAGAGATAAGGGTTGGCGGCGGGCTCGCCCATGCGGTTTTCGAGCCGCGTGGCCGGGTCGCGCGGCCCGCCGAGCACCCGGATCATGGCGCCGCGGTTGTCGTAGCCCCAGCCGGCGCGATCCGGCGCCAGCGAATTGGTTTTAAAACGCCGATAGCCGTTGACGGTCGGCGTTGCGAATACGGTGCCGGGCGCGGCGTAGCGCAGAATGCCGGCGAGATAAGACCGCCCAAGCGGCGACAGCACGTCGCCGAGTTTTTCCGCAGCGAACAGATTCTTGCCGGTTGCCGCATTCGTGAGCGACTGATGCAAATGCCAGCCGCTGGCATAAAAGCCCTTGCGCGCCGGCCGCGCCATGAAAGTCGCGAAATGACCGAGCCGGCGGCAGATCTGGCGCGTCGCGGTGCGGAACAGCAGCACATTGTCGGCGGCTTCCAATGCGGCGCACGGCGCGAAAGTGCATTCCACCTGGCCGGGGCCCCATTCGTTCTCGATCGAGCGCAGCCCCAGTTCGAGCTTTTCAAATGCATCGCCGAGCGCGTCGAATACCGGCTGCATCAGGTCCATGCTGGATTCGGAGTGGTAATGATAGCCGGGCTCGACCGGCCAGGTGGCGATCGGCCGGCCGCGCGTGCCCGGCGCGCCGATATTGTCATCGGCGAGATGGTCGGCGGCGATGCGTAAGAGGTACCACTCGATCTCGGCGCCGACGATACTGGCATGGCCGCTGCGGGCGAGCTTCTGCAGCGCCTTGCGCAGCAATTGCCGCGGCGCGAAATGGAACGGCCGCCCGTCATTGAAATATTCGTCGCACAGAATCCACCCCGTTCCCGGCGCCCACGGCAAAATGCGGAACGTCTTCGGGTCGGCCACCACGGTGAGATTGGGCGAGCCGGTCATCTCGTCGAGGCCCATGCCGCCGCCGCGCGTGAACGAGGCGAAGACGCGCGCGCCGGCACCGTCGAGCGTGGTCGTCGCCACGCCGATGTTGTAGCCGGCCTCCAGCGCGGACAGGAACGCGGGTACCGTGAGCGTCTTCGCCCGGCAGTAGCCGTGGGTGTCGCTCCAGGCGAGCCGCACATAGCGGAGCTTCTCCGCCTTGACCCGCCGCTTGATGTCCGCGGCAAGGCGCCGCTCGTCATCTGACCACAGGCCGTGCCGGTCGATGAAGGTTTTTGGCTTGCTCATGGGCGAGGGAGGGCGGGTTGGGGGAGGCAGCGGCAAATGGCGCGAAACGCCACCGCTATCACGCTTCACGGCGTGATTCTATTGCGGTGGAGCGCGCCAGGCCGCATCATGCGGGCAGACCGCCGCCGGCGGTACAATGACACATTGCGGACAAGAGACGCAGACGAGGGACGCAGCAAGCGACATGGCCAAAAAGACAAAGACCCAAAAGACCAACAAGGCGCATCAGGACATCAAGCAGCAGATGGTCATGGCCGGCAAGGTGCTGGTCGCCGAGGGCCACGACGATTTCACCCGCGGCCATATTTCGATGCGGTTGCCGGATAATCCCAAACTGTTCTTCATGAAGCCGCACAGCATGGGGCTCGACGAGATCACCGTGGCGAACATTTTGACCATCGATCTCGAAGGCAACGTGGTCGCCGGTACGTCGCGCCGTCACAGCGAGGTCTATATCCATTCCGAGATTCTCAAGGCACGCCCCGATCTCAACTGCGTGATTCATACGCATTCGCCGTATTCGGTGGCGCTGTCGGGCATCAGCCGGCCGATGCGCGCTTACAGCCAGCCCGGCGCGCTGTTCTGCGGGGAAATCGGCCTCTACACCGACACGATTGCGCTCATTCGCAGCCACGCCATGGGCGCCGGCGTCGCCAAGGCGCTCGGCCCGCATCGCGCCGTGCTTCTGAAAAATCATGGGACGGCCGTGACCGGAAAGACCATCGCCGAGGCGGTCGTCGCCGCCACCATGCTGGAAAACGCCGCGATGATTCAGCTCGCGATCGAGGCGGCCGGCGATCCCGCGCCGGAATTTCCGCCCGACGACATCGCCAAGCTGAAAGGCGAGATTGGCCAGCCGGAACAGTTTCAGATCAATTTCGACTATCTGGTGCGCCGGGTGAAGCGGGGAGGGAAGTGACCGTCATCCTGAGGTGCGAGCGAAGCGAGCCTCGAAGGATGTACGGCCGAGGTGCTGGGGCCGTCGCCCTTCGAGGCTCGGCGCGGAGCGCCGAGCACCTCAGGGTGACGGAAAATAAGTAGGGAGGAAACGCCATGGCTTTGACGCAGAGCTATGTCCACGGGGCAAGCGACAAGCCGCTGCTTGGCGAGACCATCGGGCGCTTCTTCGACGCGGCGTGCGTCAGATGGGCTTCGCGGCCGGCGCTAGTCGTGCGCCATCAGAAGGTACGCGTGAGCTACGGCGAACTGCGGCAAGCCGCCGACAAGCTCGCCGCCGGGCTTTTGACCCTCGGCTTGCAGCCCGGTGATCGCATCGGCATCTGGTCGCCCAACAATTCGGAATGGGTGCTCACGCAATTCGCCACCGCCAAGGCCGGGCTCATCCTGGTCAACATCAACCCGTCGTACCGGGTGGCCGAACTCGAATACGCACTCAACAAGGTCGGCTGCAAGGCACTGATCCTCGCCGAACGCTTCAAGACCTCCGATTACGTCGGCATGCTGCGCGAGCTTGCCCCGGCGCTTAAGCGCGCAACGCCGGGCAAACTCGAATCCGCGCGCCTGCCGGCTTTGCGCGCGGTCATCGTGCTCGGCGATTCGGAGCAGCCCGGCTGTCTGCGCTTCTCCGATATCCTCGACCGCGGCGGCGCCGCCGAAGCCAAACGGCTTGCGGAGCTTGCGCCGGTGCTGCAATTCGACGAGCCGATCAACATTCAGTTCACCTCCGGCACGACCGGCTTTCCCAAGGGCGCGACGCTGTCGCACCACAACATCCTCAACAACGGCTTCTTCATCGGCGAGGCGATGCGGCTTACGCCAGAGGACCGGCTGTGCATCCCGGTGCCGCTCTATCATTGTTTCGGCATGGTGCTGGGCAATCTCGCGGCCGTCACCCATGGCGCCTGCATGGTATTTCCGGGCGAAGGCTTCGATCCGCTGGTGACGCTCGAAACCGTGGCCGAGGAACGCTGCACCGCGCTGCACGGCGTGCCGACCATGTTCATTGCGCAGCTCGATCACCCTGAATTCGGCCGCTTCGACCTCACCTCGCTGCGCACCGGCATCATGGCGGGCTCGCCGTGCCCGATCGAAGTGATGAAGCGCGCGGTCGACAAGATGCACCTTAACGAAATCACCATCGCGTACGGCATGACCGAGACGAGCCCGGTCAGCTTCCAGAGCTCGACCGACGACCCGCTGGAGCGCCGTGTTTCCACGGTCGGGCGCATCCAGCCGCATCTCGAAGTCAAGATCGTCGATACGGACGGGCGGGTGGTGCCGCCCGGCACGCCCGGCGAACTATTGACGCGCGGCTATGCGGTCATGCTCGGCTATTGGGGCGACGAGGAGCGCACGCGCGAGGCGATCGACGCAGCGCGCTGGATGCATACCGGCGACCTCGCCACCGTCGACGCCGAGGGCTATTGCAACATCGTCGGCCGCATCAAGGACATGGTGATCCGCGGCGGCGAGAACGTCTATCCGCGCGAAATCGAGGAATTCCTCTACCGCCATCCCGAAAATCCAGGACGTGCAGGTGATCGGCGTGCCCGACGACCGCTACGGCGAGGAGATTTGCGCCTGGATCAAGCTTCGCCCCGGCGCGAGCGCCAACGAGGAGGAAATCAAAGCCTTCTGCCGCGATCAGATTGCACACTACAAGGTGCCGCGCTACGTGAAATTCGTTGACGAATTCCCGATGACGGTGACGGGCAAGATCCAGAAATTCATCATGCGCGAGCGCACGATCTCCGAACTGGGACTGAAGATTTAGAAGACGGCGTAAGCGAATACCCAGAGAATAAAGTCCAGTGAACTGCTGCGTTCTGTTTGCAGCGAACGGAAACGAGACAATGAAAACAAGCACCGACCGGATTTTGACGACGCATGTCGGCAGCCTGCCGCGGCCCGACGATCTGTTCGAGATGATGCTGGCGCGGATGGACGGCAAGACGGTGGATGCAGCCGCGTATGCCGCGCGGGTCCAGCTCGCCGTCGATGAATGCGTGCGCCAGCAGGTCGATATCGGGCTCGACGTCGTCAGCGACGGCGAGATGAGCAAGCCGAGCTTCATCACCTATGCGGCGTCGCGCCTTGATGGCCTGACCAGCCGCGAAGGATCGCGGCCGAGCCCGTTCGCAACCTCGCGCGAGACCATTGCCTTCCCTGACTATTATGAGTTGGCGCTGGCGCAGCAGGTGACCGCACGGCGGCGGCGGTCGCTGACGGTCTGCACCGGGCCGATCAAGTACAAAGGCCACGCGGCGCTCAAGGCCGACCTCGCCGTGCTCAAATCCGCGCTGGCGAAAGTGACGGCGACCGAAGCTTTCGTGCCGGCCATCGCGCCGTCTAACGTCGAAGCGACCACGCCCAACGAATACTATCCGACGCAAGAAGCCTACGTGTTCGCCATCGCCGAGGCGATGCGCGAGGAATACAAGGCGATCGTCGACGCCGGCTTTGTGCTGCAGATCGACGATCCGTTCCTTGTCACCTATTACATCACGCGTCCCGATCTCGACGTTGCCGCGTGCCGCAAGTGGGCGGAGTTGCGCGTCGAGGCGCTCAACAGCGCGCTGGCCGGCATCCCCGAGGACCGCATCCGCTTTCATACCTGCTACAGTATCAATATGGGTCCGCGCATTCACGACATGCAGCTCAAGGACATTGCCGACATCATTCTGAAAGTGCGTGCCGGCGCCTATTCGTTCGAGGCTGCCAACCCGCGGCACGAGCACGAATGGGAGGACTGGAAACGCGCCAACATTCCCGACGGCAAGATCCTGATCCCCGGCGTGATCACGCAGTCGACCGTGCTGGTCGAGCATCCGGAACTGGTGGCGCAGCGCCTCGAGCGCTACGCCGGCATCGTCGGCCGCGACCGCGTCATTGCCGGGGCGGATTGCGGCTTCGCCTCATTCGCCGGCTCGAACGAGGTGCACCCGTCGATTGTCTGGGCGAAATTCAAGGCGCTGGTGGATGGCGCGCGCATCGCCTCCGGCCGGCTGTGGCGGCGGGCGGCGTGACCGCTATACTCCAAGCCACTTGTGCAGGATTTCCGGCTGGTCGCGCACGGCCTGCGCCGTCAGCGCTTCGACCATGTGGCCGTTGTTGAGAATGTAAGCGCGGTCGGCCAGCAGCATCGCCGCCGAGATGTTCTGCTCCACGATCAGGATGGTCTGGCCGGCGTCGGCAAGCTTGCGGCAGGTGGCGAGCAGGTCGCGGACGATGACCGGCGCTAGTCCTTCGAACGGCTCGTCGAGCAGCAAGATTTTCGGCTCGCGCACCAGCGCGCGGGCGATTGCGAGCATCTGCTGTTCGCCGCCGGACAGATCGGTGCCCCGGCTGCCGCGCCGCTCCTTGAGGTGTGGAAACGTGGCGTAGACCCGCTCCAGCGGCCAGCGGTTCGGCGCCGTCAGCCCGGCCAGGATGATATTGTCCTCGACATTGAGGCTGCCGAAGATGCGGCGGTCCTCGTGCACGAGCTGCATACCCGCCCGCGCGATGGCGTGGCTCTTCTTGCCGGCAAGCTCGGAGCCGTCGAGCAGGATCGAACCGGTGCGCGGCGTCACCACGCCCATCAGGCTTTTGAGCGTCGTGCTTTTGCCGGCGCCGTTGCGGCCGAGGAGCGCCACCACCTCGTTGCGCTCGACCTTGAGCGACACGTCGAACAGGATGTGGGAATCCCCATAGTAGGAATTCAGGGCGTTGACTTCGAGCAGGCTCATGCCGCCATCACTCCGCCCAGATAGGCTTCCTGCACTGTCTTGTTGCTCTTGATCTCGGCCGGCGTGCCTTCGACCAGCACGCGGCCCTCCTGCAGGACGGTGACGCGTTCGACCAGTTCGAACAGCGAATCCATGTCGTGATCGATGATGATCATGGTGCGGCCCTGGCTGATCGATTTGAGCAGCTGGACCATCTCGACGCGTTCGAGCGGGCTCATGCCGGCAAGCGGCTCGTCGAGCAGAAGGAGGCTCGGCGAACTCGCCAGCGCTAGGCCGACTTCGAGCCGGCGCTTCTCCCCATAGGCGAGCGCCGCCACCGGCCAATCGGCGCGTTCGGTCAGATTGACCAGCGCGAGCGTGTGCTCGACCTGCTCGGACAGGCCGGCAATGCGCGGCAGGCCGCGGAACAGGTCGAGGCGGAATTTGCCGCGCCGTTCGGCAAGCGCCGCAACGGTGACGTTCTCGCGCACCGTGAGCCGCGTGAACAGCTGATTGACCTGATAGCTCTTGGTCAGGCCGAGCTGGCACACGTCTGTCACGGTCATGCCGGTGATGTCGCGGCCCTCGAACACGATCTGGCCGGATGTCGGCGTGATCTCGCAGGTCAGCATCTTGAAGAAAGTGGTCTTGCCGGCGCCGTTCGGGCCGATGATGCCGCGCCGCTCGCCCTGCCGGACGGAAAAGTTGATCTCGCTGTTGGCGAGGAGGCCGCCATAGCGTTTGGTCAGCAGCGTCGCCTCGAGAATGGGCCCTGAGTAGTCGCCGCCTTTGCGGCGCAGCGCCGGCATCGGGGCTGTCGGCGCGGGGGTGGGTGCGAGTGGTGCCGGGGCTGCTGCCGCGGCCGGCAGGGTAGCCTCCGCCGGTTTGGGGCCGGCCTCAGAACGGCGAGTAGCCAATTCGTAAAGGTCTTTGAGGCCGCCGATCAGGCCATGGCGCAGGAAACAGACCAGCAGCACAAACACCACGCCGAGCACCAGCTTCCACGTGGCGCCGAGATGCAGCGTGGTCTGCAGGAAGTCGCTGAGATAAAGCCAGATCGTGGCGCCAACCAGCGGACCGAACAAGGTGCCGGCGCCGCCGATCGCCGTTTGCATCACCAATTGTCCTGAGGTGTCGAACATGAAGGCATCGGGCGGCATGAAGCCCTGCATGATGCCGAGAAGGCCGCCGGCAAAGCCCGCATAGGCGGCGGCGATCACGAATGCGGTCAGCTTGTAGCCATGGATGTTGTGGCCGACGGCGGCGGCGCGCAGCGGGTTGTCGCGGATGGCGTGCAGGATGGCGCCGACCGGCGAGCGCACGATGCGGAGCGCGATCACCATGCCGACGAAGTACCAGAACGCCAGGAACCAGTAGAGCGAGGTATCGCTGTTGAATTGCAGGGTGGTGAAGCCGAGATGGAATGTCGGCGTCGGCACGCCCGGCAGCCCGTTCTCGCCGCCCGTATAGGCCGACAGCGGATTGAACTCGACGAAGAAGAACACTTCGGCGATCGCCACGGTGATCATGGCGAAATAGATGCCGGTGCGCCGCAGTGCGATCAGGCCGACCAGGTAGCCGACGATCGCGGACGCGATCATGCCGACGAAAACCGCCGTGACGACGTGCGGAAAGTTCAGCACCGTCAGGAGGTAAGCAGCCACCATGCCGCCGGTGCCGAAAAACGCCGACTGGCCGAACGAGAGCAGGCCGGTGAAGCCGAACAGAATATCGAAGCCAAGGCCGAACAGGCCCCACACCAAGATGCGATTGATCGTGGTCGGCGCGAAGCCGAGGTGAGGCAGGATGAACGGCGCCGCGACCAGGCCGATCGCCATCAGCAACTCGACGATGAGGGGACGTTGCCTGAGCATCAGGTCGCCGCGCTCATTCGCGTCCGGCGGTGCCGAGGAGCCCGTAGGGGCGCAGCACCAGCACCAGCGTCATGGCGACGAACAGCATGACGTAAGAATAGCCGGGGTTGAACATCGAGGTAATGCTGATGATTTCGCCGGCGATCAGACCGCCGAGCACCGCGCCCGGAAACGAGCCGACGCCGCCGATGACGACGACGACGAAGGTCTGCACCAGGATCAACTCGCCGACATCGGGCGCGATCGAGACTACCGGCGCGTTGACGATGCCGGCAAAGCCCGCCGCCATGGCGCCGATGCCGAATACCAGCATGAAAACTTTGTAGACATCGATGCCGAGCGAATCGACCATCACCGAATCTTCGATGCCGGCGCGTACGATCATGCCGATGCGGGTGCGGTAGAGCACGACATAGAGCGCGAGCAGCGCCACGGCGACGATGCCAAGGAGCGCAAGGCGGTAGGTCGGATAGAACATGAAGCCGAGTGAGGTGATGCCGACGAACGGCGGCGGCGCCGGAATGGCCTTCGACAGGCTGCCGAAGAAGAAGCGTACCGCCTCGACGAATACGATGCCGAGGCCGAAGGTGACGAGCAGCTGATCCTCGTGCGGCCTGGAATAGAAGTAGCGAATGATCAGGCGCTCCATCACCACCCCGACCAGCATGACGAACAGCGAACCGGCAATGACCGCGACGATGAAGGAGCCGGTGTAGTGGTACGCCACCCAGCCGGCATAGCCGCCGAGCATGAACATGGCGCCGTGCGCCAGGTTGAGCACCCCGAGCGTGCCGTAGATGATCGTCAGTCCGGACGAGATCAGCGCGAGCAATGCGCCGAGCACCAGCCCGTTGAAACACTGCGATATGAAGTTGCCCCAGTTGATCACGCGATCGTCCGCCGTCGGTGCGCTGGCCTCAGCTGCGTGCCGTTATGCGCCCGGCAGGCAGCGGTCTTCTAACAACAGACACGCCGTGGAGGACCGGCATTCCGCGCGGTCCTCCACGAGCAGAAGCGATCTTCTCCGCCCAGCAGAGAAAGATTTTCGGGCCGTGATCCTCAGGTATAGGAGCCGAGATTGCAGCCGAACGCGTCGGGCTTCTGCATCAGCGGCTCACCCGGCACGACCTCGGTGACCTCCCAGTAGTCCTCCTTGTTCTTCATGTCTTTCGGCGCCTTGCCCCGGACGATGACGACCGGACGCACCAGCTGATGGTCCTGCGGCCGGAAGTGAACCTGGCCCACGGTGGAGTCGAAGGTTTCGCCCTTCTCATAGGTCTTGATGACATCGGGCGGGTAGAAGGTGCCGGCTTCCGAGACCATGCGCGCCCAGATGACGAATTGCATGTAGGCGTTGTTGGCGCCCCACTCGGGCCGGTAGCCGTACTTCTTGTTGAAGGCCTCGACGAACATCTTGGCGAGCGGATACTTGTCTTCCAGCGTCCACCAGAAGTCGGTGGCCGCGTAGACGCCTTCGACGAGCTCCGGTCCCACTTCCTTGGCGAGGAACGGGATCTGGTAGGGGACCACCATCTTCATCTTCGGGGTGAGGCCGAACTGCTTGGCCTGCTGGATCGACAGCACGGCGTCGCGGCCCCAGTTCACGTTGACAATGAACTCGGCGCCCGAATTGGCGATATTGGTGAGGTACTGGCTGAAGTCCTGGGTACCGAGCGGCGAGACCTGGTTGGTCACCATGGTCCAGCCGCCGTTCTTGCTCAGATAATCGTTCATCGACTTGGTGACGGTGTGACCGTAGGTATAGTCCGGCGTCATGAACGCCGCCTTGTGGTTCTTGCCATAGGCTTTGACCAGCACCGGGCCGATCGCGTTGGCCGCGGTCTCGCCATAGAAGCACTGGCGGAACGAATAGCGCGCGCAGTCCTTGCCGGTGGTGTCGTTGGAGCCGGAGATCGCGACCAGATAGAGAATCTTTTCGCGCTCGGCGAACTTGTTGAGCGCCACCGCGACCGCCGATGAGGTCGAGCCGGTCATGGCGATGATCTTGTTGTTATTGATGAAGGTCTGCTGCCCCTGCACGGCGTCGTTCGGCTTGGCGCCGGAATCGGCGACCACAAGATTCACCTTCTTGCCGAGCACGCCCTTGGTGACCTTGGGTGCGATCTTCTTGACCAGATCATTGCCTTCGTTGATGTGCTCGACGGCAAGCTGCATGCCCTTGAGTTCGTCCTCGCCCTGCACCGCATAGGGGCCGGTGCGCGGCACCGTCGCGCCGATGGTGACTGTGTCGCCCTGCGAACCAGCCGGCCAAGTGCCCATGGGCGGCTGATTTTGCGCCAAGGCCGTCGGGATGAACTGCAGACTTCCGGGACCGCCGAAAGAAAAGGCGCCAATTCCCGCGCCGGTTGCGACGGCTTGCCGCAGCAGGCGGCGGCGTGAAAGCCCGCTGGCGGACGTCGAGTTGTCCTTGGTCATAATTACCTCCCTTGATCGCATTCTGCTCGCGCTTTCGATATTTCCCTGTCCGGCAGGGGTAGCGTTAGCAGTGCTGTTTGGTACAGATTACACTGATGGCCGGTCCGTCGCTATGGACCGGCGTTTTGCGTTAACGCCCCCGGACCGGGCAAATACACGGCAGTGCCGGTTTTTGCCTTGGGGCAGTGAAGTTTATCGAGCGGACTGAACCCTAAAAGCAAGTTGGACTAAAGTCGTTGCCCGAAAGTCCTCCAGCCAAGCCCCACCAGCGTGACCGGACCCTGAGCAACCCGGCGTTCGGCGCCCGCAAGCTCAAGCTCGGCACATTCCAGACCAACCTCGACTCCGGCTGCGTCATGTCCGACCTCGAAGGGCGGCTGGAAATCACGTGGCCCAATACCATCACCCTGGCGCAGCTCGGCGATGAGATGGATTTCGAAGCGCTGGTGCCGGTGGCGCGCTGGCGTGGCTTTGGCGGTGCCACCGACCCGCAGGGGCCCGGTTTCGAGACTTATACCTGGGCGGCCGGCGTTGCCGGTGCGACGCGAACCTCGGGCGTGGTGTCAACCTCGCATGTCGCCCTCAACCATCCGATCATTGCCGCCAAGCAATCGACCGTCATCGACCACATTTCCAATGGCCGCTACACACTCAACATCGTCAACGGCTGGAATTTTCCCGAAATGGAAATGTTCGGCGTCTCGCTCCTGGAGCACGAGGACCGCTACGCCTGCGCCGAGGAATGGCTCGGCATCGTCAAGCGGCTGTGGACGTCCGACGAGCGCTTCGATCACGAGGGCAAATTCTACCGCATCAAGGGCGGCTACCTGCAGCCGAAGCCGATCCAGTATCCCTATCCGGCGATCATGAATGCCGGCTCCTCGGAGCGTGGCCGGCATTTCGCCTGTAAGCACTGCGATCTCGTCTTCACCAATATCCGCACCCACGATATCGCCACCAACACCGCGCACGTCGCAGCCTATTACCGGCTGGCGCGCGAGGAATACGGCCGCGAGGTGCGGGTGTGGTCGAACGCCACCATCATCCAGGCCGAGACCGAAAAAGAAGCGCGCGACTTCTATAAGTATTACGTGCACGAGAAGGGCGACTGGGCCGCCGCGCGCCATGTCATCGATACGATGGGGGCGGAGATCAATGCGCGCGACTATCCGGAAGAGCGCCGCAAGGCCATGGCCGAGATGATGATCTCGGGCTGGGGCGGCTTTCCGCTGATCGGCACCAAGGAGCAGATCGTCGACGGCCTGATGACCTTGTCGAAGATCGGGCTCGATGGCGTGCTGCTGTCGTGGCCGCGCTACATCGAGGGCATGCGCGAGTTCCGCGACGTGACCTATCCGCTGCTAAAGCAGGCGGGGCTGCGGGACTAGAAAAGGATCGCGTTGCGATGGCCAAATCCGATTTTCGCCGCTTCGTTCCGGAAATGGGCAAGGCCCCTCACTTCGGAAAGTCGACGCAGCAATTCTTTGACGCGGTGATACCCGAGCGTGGCCCGAAAGAGAAAGCGGGCGTCGAAAAGTATCTAGCGACGCCTTTCAAGGGCATCACCACCGACGGCAACATTATTCCTGGTCTCTTCACGCTGCGGCCTGAGTCCGCCCCAACACGCGAAATCCTGCAGGCAGTTTCCGCACTCTTGGCGCGGCTCAGTCCGGAACAAAGAAACACGGTCTGCCTGCCGATCGAGTCGCGGGAGCGGGAGCTGTGGCAGAACAGCATCGCGCGCTACGAGCGATTTGGTCTTCGGCTCGACGAAGTTTCTCCGGCCCTCCAAGAGGCGGCCATGGCGGTCGTGCGGTCGAGCCTCAGCGCTGCAGGCTACCGGAAGGCGCGCAATCTGATGAAGCTCAACGCCTTTCTCGGCGAACTCGTCGGCGCCCCGCTGCTGCTTGGCGAGTGGTCATACCAGCTGCACATCTACGGTGAGCCGTCTCCGACCGAGCCTTGGGGCTGGCAGATCAGCGGCCATCACCTGATCATCACCTGCTTCGTTTTGGGCGAGCAGATGACGTTGACGCCGACCTTCATGGGAGCAGAACCGAGCCATGCCGATGTGGGACAATATGCCGGCCTGGTCGCATTCGAGGACCAAGAGCGCCTCGGATTGCAATTTGCCCGCAACCTGTCGGCGGAGCAGAAGCGCAAGGCCATTTTCTCCGACAGTCTGCTTCCGGATCGGCTTCCGCCGGGCCGGCATCAGGGCGTCGACGGGCTGATCCTCGCTGCTCGTCAGAAGAGCAACGCAATCATTCCCTATGAGGGAATTCGCGGCGCCGAGCTTGCGCCGCAGCAGCGCCAGGCGCTGCTCGATCTAACTCAGTGCTATCTATCCGCGCTGCCGCCAGGGCCGCTTGCGGCCCGTATGGGTGACGTTGAACGGCATTTCGCGGAAACGCATTTCTGCTGGGCCGGCGGATTGGGCGATGACAGCCCATTCTATTACCGCATCCAGAGCCCAGTGGTGATGATTGAATTCGATCACCAGAGCGGGGTCGTGCTGAACAATCCCGAGCCGCAGAAGTTTCACGTCCATACCATCGTCCACACGCCCAACGGCAACGACTTCGGCATGGACCTGCTGCGCCTGCACTACGAGACGTCGCCCCATCACCAAGCCGGGCATCGCCATCATCATCAACACGAGCCCGCGGCTACGACCCGGCATCGTTTCGCGCGCGACTGACTCGATTGACATGCCGGACCAGCCGCGTCTCAAGATCGCCATCGCCGATTACGGTCATACCCGCGCGGTGACGTCGGGCGCGGTGCCGATCGAGGGCATCGCGGCGGATTTCGTGCAGGTCGTCCCGATTATCGGCGCGTTTCGCCGCATGGTGCGCGACCTCGAGTTCGACATCTGCGAGATGGCGCCGACCACGTACATGATTGCCCGTGCGTTCGGCGCGCCGTTCATCGCACTGCCGATTTTTCTGATGCGCCGCTTCCATCACGGCGGCTTCGCGGTGCGCCCCGATGCCGGCATCAAGGTACCGAAGGATCTGGAAGGCAAGAAGGTCGGCGTTCGCGCCTACTCGGTCACCACGGGGGTGTGGACCCGCGGCATTTTCGTCAACGAGTACGGTCTTGACTCAAGCAAGGTGACCTGGGTGGTCGATGACGAGGAACACGTCACGGCGCTGAAACCGCCGCCGAACGTGATCCACGCGCCGGCAGGAAAATCGCTGCAAAGCATGATGAAGTCCGGCGAGATTCAGGCGGGCTTCACCGGAGCTGCCGGCGTCGGCCGCGCCGGTCCGCCGATCGGCGGCTGGGACCAGGCGGGGGCTGCCGCCGCCGACGCCGGCATTTATCCGGAGCTGATCGCCGACGCCGAACAGGTCGAGGCCGACTGGTACCGCAAGAGCGGCATTTACCCGATCCACGGCCTGATCGTGGTGAAGGACGGACACATCGCGCGCTATCCGTGGCTCGCGCGCGCGCTGATGGATGCCTTCGTCGCGGCCAAAGAGCCCTATCTCGAAGCGCTCAAGCGCGGCGAGGGCGACCAGCCGGAAGACAGGCGCTACCGCAAGATTCCTGTCGCTGATGGACGATCCTTTGCCTTACGGCATGGCGGCGAACCGCGCCAGCATCGAGGCGCTGGTCACCTTCAGCCTGCAGCAGCAGCTGATCCCGTCACGGCCCCGGCTTGATCATGTCTTCGTCGCGATCGATCCGTAATTTTGCGCAAGGACGCGCCGACGCTCTATCCTGCCTCGGCCAAGTAGAAAGAGGACAGGCTTATGGCGACTGCCACGAAAGTCAAACTGCAAACGATGCTCGGCAACTATCCGAACACCAAGCCGCTCAAGAGTGGGGCTGTTCGTTCGGATCTGGTCGATTTCGATTTTGCCGATGTAAAGGTCGCCAACAGCCACTTCAAGGAGGTCGTGCGCGACGCCAAGTACGACGTCGCCGAACTCGCCATCGTCACCTATTTGCAGGCCAAGGCTTACGGCAAGCCGTATGTGCTGGTGCCCGCCGTTGTGGTGAGCCGCGGGCAGCATCACACTATCGCCTACAATCCCGAGCGCGGCGCGCTCAAGCCCTCCGACATCAACGGCAAGAAGGTCGGCGTGCGCGCCTACACGGTGACAACAGGCGCGTGGGTGCGGGGTATTCTGGCCAGCGATTACGGCGTCGACATCAACAAGGTCGAGTGGATCACCTTCGAGGACCCGCATGTTGCCGAGTATCACGATCCGGCCATCGCCAAGCGCGCGCCGGCCGGCAAGGACCTGACGCAGATGCTGCTTGACGGCGAAGTCGCCGCCGGCATTGTCGGCGACAAGCTGCCCGATGCGAAACTGAAGCAGCTCATTCCGGACGCCGACGCGGTCGCGCAGAAATGGGCCGAGCGTCACGGCGGCGTCCCGATCAATCACATGCTGGTGGTCAGGCAGGAGCTGTCGCGCTCGCGGCCCGACGTGGTGCAGGACATTTTCCGGCAAATGCACGAAAGCAAACTGGCCGCCGGCCTGCCCGATGGCGGCGCGCTCGACCCGTACCGCTTTGGCGTGGAGGCCTGCCGGCCGATCCTGGAGATCATCATCGACTTCTGCTACCGGCAGCAGCTCATCCCACGACGCTTTTCTGTCGACGAGCTGTTCGACGATACGACGCGCGCACTGAAGATCGCGTAGCGATCCTTACGGGATACGCCGCCGGCTGGTGTGCCGCCTTTGCGCACTCGCGGCGAATGCCGCATAACGCTGCTATGGCCTCGGCTGTCGCAAAAGGTGCAAGCGCCACGGTCCGGGCATTTACCTGGCTCGGCCGCCAGGGTACGCGCGCGCTGGCCGCGCTGGTGTTTATCGGCATCGCGGTGCCGCCGCTCGGCGCCTTGCTCAAGCCTTACGTCACGGCGGCGATTTTTCTGTTGCTCTGCGTCTCGTTCATGCGCGTCGATGTCGCGGCGTTGCGCGCCCACATGCGGCGGCCGGGCGTGGTGCTGGCGGCGACGGCGTGGTCGACGCTGGTCGTGCCGCTCCTGGTCGGCTTCGCCTGTGTGGCGGCCGGGCTCGACAGGCATGCGCCCGAGCTGTTTCTCGGGCTCATGCTGCAGGCGGTCGCTTCACCGATGATGGCGGCCCCGGCGCTCGCGGCGCTGATGGGGCTCGACGCCACCTTGGTGCTGATCACGCTGGTGACGTGCACGGCGCTCGTGCCGTTCACCGCGCCGATTTTCGCCTACACGTTCTATGGTGCGGAGCTGACGCTGTCGCCGCTGGCGCTCGGCGTGAAACTTTTTGCCATCCTCGCCGGCGCGCTGCTGGTGGCCGCGGTGATCCGCCGCATCGCCGGCGCCGCCGCCATCGAGCGGCATCGTGAGCCGATCGATGGCCTCAACATTCTGCTGTTGCTGGTGTTCGTTACTGCCGTGATGGGGACGGTGGCTGGCAGCTTTCTGGCCAATCCGCTGCAGGTTATCGCGATTTTGATCTTGTCGTTTGCGGTGTTCTTTGTATTTCTCGGCCTCACCGTGCTGATCTTCAAGAAGCTCGGGCGGGAGCACGCGCTGGCGCTGGGGCTGATGGTCGCGCAACGCAATATGGGGCTGATGCTGGCGGCGACGGCGGGCGTGCTGCCGGCGGCGACCTGGCTCTATTTCGCGCTGTCGCAGTTTCCGATCTATATCACCCCGCACCTGTTGCGGCCGATGGCGCGGACAAAAACGGCGTAGGAGCAAACAATGCCACGGATGAAAGGCGCGGAGCTGATCACCGAATATCTGATCGCGAACGACATTCCGTATGTGTTCGGCATCTGCGGGCACGGCAATGTCGGGATGCTCGATCCGCTCTACGCCGCGCGCGACCGCATTACACTGGTGTCGCCGCGCCACGAACAGGTCGCGGCGCACATGGCCGACGCCTATTTCCGCGTCCGCCACAAGCCGGTGGCCACGCTTACGTCGTGCGGGCCGGGCTCCTGCAACATCATCATGCCGCTCGCCTGCGCACTTACGGATTCTTCGGCGCTGCTGGCGATCACCGCCAACGTGCCAACGCAGCAGTTCAACAGGAGCCCGTTTCAGGAGGTCAACCGGCATTTTCAGGCCGATTTCGTCAACATCGTGCGTCCGGTGGTCAAGCGCAGCTTCCAGCCGACGCGTGTCGATATGCTGCCGCTGGCGTTGCGCCAGGCAACGACCGCGATGCTGTCCGGCCGGCCGGGCCCGGTGAACATCGACGTGCCGTTCAACGTCTTTCAGGAAGAAGATGAGGTTGAACTGCCGCCGCCGGCGCCGCCGCTTAACGCGCAGCGGGGCGGGGGCTCGCCCGAACAGATTGCGCGCGCGCTCGATCTCATTCTCGCCGCGCGGCGGCCGGTCATTTTCATCGGTCACGGCGTCACGCTGTCGGAAGCAAGCCGCGAACTGACGGAGTTCGCCAAGAAGCTCGGCATTCCGGTGATCTCCTCGCCCAACGGCATGGGCTGCCTCGACATGACCGATCCGCTGTCGCTCGGCTTCATCGGGCGTAACGGCGCGTTTCCCGCCAACGAAGCCGGCCGCCGCGCCGACCTCGTGCTGGCCATCGGCGCGCGGTTTGATGATCGCTCAGCGTCATCGTGGCTGCCGGGCTTTTCGTGGAATTTTCCGAGCACAAAGCTCATCCACGTCGATGTCGATCCGGACGAACTCGGCCGCAATTATCCGCCAGATCTTCCGCATCCTTGCCGATGCGCGCACGTTCCTGCGCCAGCTTCTCGGCGAACTCGACCGGCGCAACGCCAAGTCCACCACCAGCGAGTGGCTCGCCGACATCGTCAAGTGGCGAGCCGAGTGGGAAAAATTCATTCGTCCGAATTTCGAGGCGCACACTTCGCCGCTGCGGCCCGAGCGCGTGGTTGCCGATTGTCAGGCGGTGCTGCCGGAGGACGGCATTATCTGCTGCGATGTCGGCGTCAGCCATAACTGGTACATGCAGTTTTGGAACGCGCGCAAGCCGCAGACCATGCTCAACTCATGGGGCTTCTCCGGCATGGGCTTTGGCGCCTCCGGTGCGCTCGGCGCCAAGCTCGCCGCGCCGGACCGGCCGGTGGTCGCGGTCACCGGCGACGGCTGCTTCACCATGGTGCCGCACGTGCTGTGTACCGCGGTCGAATACAACATTCCGGTGGTCTGGGTTGTCTGGAATAATTTCGGCTGGGTCTCGATCCGCGACATTCAGCTTGGTTTGTTCGGCGGCCGCGAACACGGCACCATGTTCCATCAGGGCGCCAACAAAAACCCCTACAATCCGGATTTCGCCGCCTGGGCCAAGGCTGCGGGTGTCGACGCGCTTACGGTGACGCGCTCGCAGGATTTCCGCGGCGCGCTCGAACATGCGGTAAAGGCCAACAAGCCCTATTTGCTCGACGTGCATGTCGATGCCGAAGTGCGGCCGCCATCGACCGGCGCCTGGCAATTGCCGCCGACGCCCTACAAGGAGCCGGTATTCGGCCAGCGCTTTCTGCCCGACACTGCGCCGATGAAATAGCAACCGCCGCTGTTCTTCGCTTAACGGGTCATGCTCCGCTCGTCGCCGCGAAAGCGGGGAGAACCCGCTTTCGCGGGAATGCGGAACTGATAACTGATGATGCGGAGCAAATATCGCGCGGATCGCCCCGCCGCCGCCCGCAATCATTACCGCGTTGTAATGTGCATCATTGCTGAGAATTAATCCGCCCTCAACGTGGGCGTAATTCGCAATCCCCAATTGATAGTCGTAACGGCGGATGCACCGCCGGCCGATTTCAGCGATGGAGATAGCAATGACTGGCAGGAAACCCGAAACGTCCAACAAGCGCAGCGCATTTGGTGCCCGCCGGCTCGCCCTGATGGCGTCGGTCGCGGGCTTGAGCGCGTTTGTCCTGCTCGCAGGTCCGGGCGGCTACCGGCCGGCCGATCTCGGCTTCGGCACGCCGGCAGCGAGCGCCGCCGAGCCGACACTGTCGCACCCGGCGGGCTTTGCCGACATCGTCGCCAAGGTCAAACCCGCAGTCATTTCCGTGCGGGTCAAGATCGAGGGAACAGCCGATGCGGCCGGCTTGCGACATAACGGCAGCGACGACGAAGTCATTCCGTTCGCGCCGGGTTCGCCGCTGCAGAAATTCTTCCAGCAGTTCGGCGATCAGCACGGGCAGGGCGGCATGGGCGCTCCGCAAGCTCACCAAATGATCATCGGCGAAGGCTCGGGCTTCTTCATTTCACCTGATGGCTACGCGGTGACCAACAATCATGTCGTCGATCACGCCAAATCGGTCCAGGTGACGACCGCTGACGGCACCATTTACAAGGCGAGGGTCGTCGGCACCGATCCGAAGACCGACCTCGCTCTGATCAAGATCGACGGCAAGACAGATTTTCCCTACGTGAAATTCGCCGATCAAGAACCCAAGGTCGGCGACTGGGTGATTGCGGTCGGCAATCCGTTCGGCTTGGGCGGCACCGTGACGGCCGGCATTGTCTCGGCGGAAAGCCGCGACATCGGTTCGGGTCCCTATGATGACTACATTCAGATCGACGCGCCGATCAACAAGGGCAATTCCGGCGGACCCGCCTTCGACGTCAACGGCAACGTGATCGGCATCAATACGGCGATCTATTCGCCGTCGGGCGGCTCGGTCGGCATCGGTTTCGATATCCCGGCGCAGACCGCCAAGATGGTGATCGCCCAGCTCAAAGCGCACGGCTCGGTGACGCGGGGCTGGCTCGGCGTGCAGATCCAGCCGGTCAGCGCCGGCATTGCGGATAGCCTCGGCATGAAGAAGGCCGAGGGCGCCATCGTCGACAGCGCGCAGCCCGGCAGCCCGGCCGCCAAAGCCGGTTTGCAGCCCGGCGATGTCATCACCGCCGTCAACGGCGCGAGCGTGAAGGATGCTCGCGCACTCGCACGTCAGGTCGCGGCGCTGGCGCCGGACAGTGCCGTCAAGCTTGACGTGCTGCGCAATGGCGAAGCGCGGAGCATCTTGGTGACGCTCGGGCGCATGCCGGCACAACAGGAGGCTAACGCCGCTAACACGCAGCGGCCGACCAACGGCGTGCCGCAGCTCGGCCTCCGCGTGGCGCCCGCCGCCGACGTGGACGGCGCCGGTCACCAGGGCGTGGTGGTGACGGGCGTCGATCCCGACGGGCCCGCGGCCGAGGCCGGTTTCCAGACCGGTAACGTCATTCTCGACGTCGGCGGCAAGCCGGTTTCGACCGGCGCCGACGTGGCCAAGGCGCTGCGCGAAGCCAAGGCGCAGGGCAAGCACGATGTCTTGATGCGAGTGAAATCCGGCAAAGCCACGCAATTCGTGGCAGTGCCGCTCGGCAACGCGTAACAGGCGACGCGTACCGCAAGTGGCTGGCCAGCCGTCGTGCCGTTGTCTCCAGACACGTCTCGGGTCGCCAGCCGGTGAGGACGGGCCTTTTGCGGGCCCGTCCTCATTCGTATTGAGCGAAGCGGCAGGCTGCAGCGGCCGCAGCGTCTCCACATTGCCGCCGCGGCGAAAGCGGGTTACGACTCCCGGCGGGGCGAACCGCAAGGCGCGCCGCGCCGATGCGAATGGCGCGTCCGGGAGTTTCAGGCGATGCAGCCTCGGCCAAAGCGCATCACGCGAAGCGCCAAATGGTTGGGCGCGGTGCTGTTGCTGGCGGTCATCGCGATGTTCGCGGTGCCTGTGCACATGATGGGTGAGAGCGCCGTCTTTACCGCGCCGGGCCGGGCGGAAGGTGCCGGGCCGCCGCTGTCGATCGGCGTGGCGGCGACCGGAATCGTCAGCGACATTGCAGTACAGGAAGGCAGTCGCGTTCAGGCGGGACAGCCCCTTTTGCAGCTCGCCTGCTCGGCCCAGGAGGCCGATGTGCGCACCAGGCAAGCGCAGCTTGCCGCAGCCGACGCGACTTACGACAAATTCCGCAACGGGCCGCGCCCCGACGAAATCGCCGTCGGCCAGGCGGTCGTCAACTTCTCGCTGGCGCGCGCCGAGGAGGCCGACAAGACGCTGCAGCGCACGCTGGCGCTTCAGGAGGGCGTCACCGTCACCGCGGCACACGTGCTCGAAGTCAAGCGTGACGCCCGGATCGCCGCCGCGCAGCTTACCGAGGCGCGGGCGCAGCTTAGTCTGTTGCGCGCCGGTTCACGCGAGGAGGATATCCGCCAGGCGAAGGCGCTGCGCGATGCCGCTGCCGCCGAGCTCGATGCAAGCCGCGCCAGGCTGGCGCAATGTTCGGTGCGTGCGCCGGTCTCGGGCGTCGTGCTCGACGTTCTGGTCAACCGCGGCCAGTTTCTCAGCTTGGCGGTGCCGCAGCCGCTCATGCACATCGTTCCCGACGGTCAGGCGCGCGTGCGCGCCGAAGTCGCCCTGCACGATTTGGCCCATGTCTGCCTGCAGCAGCATGCAACGATCGCCGCCGACGCCATGTCCGATGCTGCCGCGATCCAGGCTGAAGTTGCTTCCATCAGCCCCACCGTCACCCGCGCCACCCTGGACGTCACGGGCGGCGCCGCGGCCAATGCGGACGCAACTGACGTCGTCGCCGTGGTTCTGAAAGTGGATGGTAATACTCCGGCACTGCCGATTGGCCTGCCTGTGACCGTGCACTTCAGGCCTGTCCGTCGAAGAGCTGAGCACAGCAGGCGTCAATTCTACTGCATCACGTCGGCAGGAATCGTGCAGGCGGGCTGGCCGGCCTTGCGGCAGATGTCCCGCCACACGTGCATGGCGCTGGTCCGTTGCAGCTTTGCGAGCACATGAAGGTTGGCCGCCTTATGTGCCGTAAGTTCGGCGGCAAACTTCGCAAGTATCAGCGCACGGACGTTTCCAGGAAGGTCTTCAAATCTTGGCATTCCAGACTTGCAGTCACCACCAAATCGAGGATCGCTCCAAAGTTCAATTCGGTATGCCGGCACCCCTGTTTCAAAAACGCTTCCAATATAGTCAGGAAATATGCCGCCTACCTAACGTCTTGCATGCGATCAGCAGCCGTGACGTTTACGGGCTCGAAGGCGACCCCGATCCTGCTGCGGGTCCGCCATCTGACGACGCAGGAATAGGTGGTCCTGGTGCCGTCGATCGCCAGAAGAAACACGGCCGGAATCTCGGCGCCATCGGGCACCAGAACGCACGCGCCGTTGCCGGAGAAGTCGAGGATCGCGCAGTCCACGCTCAAGCCGCCGTCGCGGAGGATGATCTTTCCGGTATTGAGCGTGAGCGTCCTCGGCGAATGGTGCCGTCTTAACACGAGACACTCCGCAAGCCGACGCCCGACGGCCAGTGCACATGATCATCGGGGAGGCGGGGAGCCATTTCCTGGGTCCGACCGAAAAGCTCATCGACGCCGGCACACGTGCCGTTGACGGCGGTGACGTGGATCATGGACGCTCCGAACTGGCAGATACGATTGGAACGAGTCGCCACGCTACAATCAATGAGTGTATCCGCTGGTCCTTAACTGAAGATTTAAGCTCGCGCGGAAACTGCGCCGCCGGCGCGAGAGCAGTTATTGATCCTGATATTTCGCGGCATTATGGGAGAGCGGCCGTCACTAATAAGAGCACGTGATAGTCCTCGCCGGGTTCACTTGATAGTGTCCCGTCACACGGCGCGGGCAGGCAGTTGCGCCGTCCCGCTGCAAACTCGTTCCATCTTCGACGGCAGCGTTCGTGCAAGGGTGCATTGACATGACAAGCGATGGCAGATTGGCGGATCGCGTGGCGCTCGTCACCGGCGGCGGCGGCGAGATCGGCGGCGCCATCGCGCGGTTGTTCGCACGCGAAGGCGCCCGCGTTGTCATTGCCGATCTCGATCCCGACAAGGCCGAAAACGTTGCCCGGTCAATTGTCGAGGCCGGCGGCCGGGCGCGGGCGCTTGGCGCCGACGTAGCCGATGAGACAAGCGCCAAGAGCGCGGTCGCCGGCACGATTGAGGCGTTCGGCAAGCTCACCACGCTGGTGAACGTGGCCGCGACGGTGACGCCGGACGGAACGGTGGAGACCTTAAGCCTCGAACAGTGGAACAAGGCGATCGCGGTCAATCTCACCGGCGCCTTCGTGATGTGCAAGTTCGCGGTGCCGGAGCTGCGCCGCGCGGGCGGCGGCAGCATCATCAACATCGCCTCGCAGCTCGGCCATCTCGGCGTGCCGTCGCGTGCGCCCTACTGCACCACCAAGGCGGCGCTCATTCATTTCACGCGCATTCTTGCCATGGACCATGCGGTCGACAATATCCGCGCCAACACCATTTCGCCGGGCTTTATCCTCACCGAGAGATCGAGCGCGCGGGTCGGCGGCAAGGAGCAGGCGCGTGTCGTCAACGGACCGCGGCATCTGCTCAACCGGCCGGGCGAGCCGGAGGAAATCGCGGCTGGCGCGCTTTATCTGGCCGGCGATGAATCATCGTTCGTCACCGCGACCGATCTGCTCATCGACGGCGGCTACATTGCCTTCAAGGGCAAGATCGGCCCCGAGGGTCGGCCGGTATTTTCCTGAAAGCGAACAGGCTCCCGCCGCCGTAAAACAAAGACCGCCTGCGGGCGTCGCAGGCGGTCCGAGTTTTCGACGCGGCAGTTGTTATGTTGTTGTGCCGCCTTTTCAGTTCTACTGGGCGGAAGCCTGAGGCTTCACCTGCGGGTTGGCCGCCAGATATTGCTCGTAGGTCTTGCCGGCGTAGTTCGGGGTCGTCGGTACTTCCGAGATCGGGGTCGCCTTGGCGGGCACCGGGGTGCTCGGAGCCTGGCTGGCGTCGGCGGTGTCGTCCATCGCCGGCGCGCTGGCCGATTCCTTGGTGCAGATGTCGGCGAATACGACGAGGCCGGTCGGCGTGTAGGTCTTGGTCAGGCAGCTGCACGGTCCGGGTGAAACGGCCGGGGCTGGCGTGGCATCGACCGCCGCAACGTCCTCGCCTTGGATCCAGCGGCCGCCGCGGAACACCCAGTGCCAGTGGTGGTGATGATGGTGATGCCACCACCAATGTCCGATCCGGATCGGGCGATGCGGGCGACGCGGGAAGAGCAGGTGGGCGTGGCCGACGCGGGAGAAATGGACGGCGCGATGGGCGAACATGGCATGACCGCCGCCGCCGCCCATACGGCCGGCGAAATGCATGCCGCCGCCGCCGCCCATGCCCCGAGCGAAGCTGGCGCTGGATCCGAGCAGGGGAGCGGCCAAAGCCGCGGCCGCCGCGAGAGTGATGATGACTTTGCGTGAGATTTTCCGTGACATGGCTGTCTCCAAGCGTGAGAGGTTTGATGTCCTTTGGTCGCAGCCATCCCGGAAAGGTTCATCAGCTTTCAAGTTGGGCTTCGATGTGCCGGCGCCGCGGGGCCGGGGGCGGTCGGGCGGCACGCGCTAATGCCGTTGCGGCGGGGGTGGCGCGCGCAATACGATATTGGTTCAATCTTTTCAAAAAATTTTTTCGCACGCCGCCAACCGCGCGCGGCGGGGCGTTCAATGCGCGGTTTTCAGCAGCACCATCGAGATTGCCGGCACGTAGGTGATCAGCAACAGCGCGATGAAATTGACAGCACAAACGGCAGGACGCCGCGATAAATCATGCCCATCGGAACGTTGAAAATCGCACGCGCGGCGAACAGGTTGAGCCCGAACGGCGGCATGTAGAGGCCGATGCTCAGATTGACCGCCATGATGATGCCGAAGTGGATGGCGTTGACGCCGGCGGCCTCGACGACCGGAAGCAGGAGCGGCGTCAGAATGAGGATCGCGGCCGGCGGCTCGAGAAAGCTTCCGGCCAGCAGCAGGCCGACATTGACAAACAGCAGCGTCTCCCACGCCGGCAGGTGCAGCGCGTCGATGCCGCCGATCATGTGCTGCGGAATGCCGCTCGTCGTCATCAGCCAGGAATAGATGCCGGCGCCGGTCACGATGATCAGGATCTGCGCGATCAGGTAAACCGAGCTGACGATGACCTGCCACAGCTCGCGCAGCCCGATCTCGCGATAGATGAACATGGCCACGAATAACGAATAGACCACGGCGACGCCGGCCGCCTCGGTCGGGGTGAAGACGCCGCCGTAGATGCCGCCGAAAATCACCACGATGGTGCCGATCGCCCAGCTCGCCTCCTTGGTCGAGGCCCAGATATTCTTCCAGCGCGCTCCGCGAGGTCAGCGGTACCGCCTTGATACGGGCGTAGACGAGCACATAGACCGCGTCGACGAGGCCGATCAGCAGGCTCGGCAGAATGCCGGCGGTGAACAGCTGGATGCGCCGAAACCTGCGCCGTCATCGCATACAGAATCATCGAAATCGACGGCGGAATGATCACGGCGACGGCGCCGGACGATGTGATCAGGCTGACGGCAAAGCGCTCGCTGTAGCCGTGTTTGGTCAGCGAAGGAAACAACAGCCGGCCGATGGCGACGACGGTGCCGACGGAGGTGTGCGCCATGGCGCCGAACAATTCCGAGGATGCCACCGTCGTCACCGCGAGCGAGCCGCGGACGCCGCCGATCAGCGACACCACCCAGTTGACGACGCGGTTGGCGATGCCGCCGCGGCCCATGATCTCGCCGGCCAGCACGAAGAACGGCACCGCGAGCAGCGGAAAATTGTCGAGGCTGCCGAACATGTTGGTCTGGATCGCGTCGACGGCACATGGGCGACGAAGACGATCGCCGCCATGCGAGGTCAGCGATGAGCACGACGAAAATCGGCAGGCCGAGGATCAGCAAGCACGCCGGCAGAACGAAATAGACGAATATGGCCGGCATGGATGCGCTCTCGATCCGCCGTCAGTGGCCGGAGTTTTCGCGGGGTTCGATGTCGGCGCGGCCGGGCGCCGTGCACGATCAATCGCACGGCGATCAGGAACGCCATGAGCAGGAGCCCGAGCGGCAGGGCGGATTGCGGAATGACGAGCGGAATGTTGGCGGTATCGCTGCGCTCGTTTAGCTCCGCCAGCATGGACACGACCGGCCAGGCGAAGATCGCCAACATGACGCAAGTCGAGATCGTGACCACATCGGAGAAAAGCTCGAAAAATTGCGCGCCCGCGGCGGCAGCGCCAGCACGACGACATCCATGCGGATGTGGCGGCCCAGACAGCCGACCGGGCCGGCGCCAAGGAAGACGCAGCCGATCATGAGGAACAACATCGCCTCCTCGGCCCACGGTAATCGACACCGAGAAACACGTAGCGGCCGATGATGTTGACGAAATTGATGGCGACGCTGGCGACAAGCATGGCGCCGGCCGCGACGCGAAGGGCGGCCATCAGCGCGTTGGCGCACCGCATGAAGATGTTGCCCATCGCCGGTCCATTCGCCTGACTCCGGGCCCGGCGCAATCTGGCAGCGCCGCTGGCGCGGATCAGCGCAAATTCCCGGCGCGGGAAACGCAGTCCTCAATGCTTGGCGGCGGCGGCGCGGACCATTTGCAGCATGTCGTGAACCGCCGGCTGGCTTTTGGTCACTTCGTCGGCCACCGGATCGAGCAGCGTCTTCATCTTGGCGAGATCATCGGCCGGCAATGTGTGGACCGTACCGCCGAGCGCGGTCCAGTCGCCCACCAGCTTCTTCGAGAATTCGAACTCCCATTGCTGCAGTCTTGCCTTGGACGGCGCTGCCGCTGTCGATCACGATTTTTTTCAGGTCGGGCGGCAGTGTGTCGAGCCACGCCGTGCTGACCACGGCGATGCGAATTGATGTATGTATCGTTGGTGACGGTAATCACCTTGATGAGATCGTTCATCTTGAAGGCGACGAAGATCGACAAGCCGCTGATCGTGCCGTCGATGGTGCCCTGGTCGAGCGCGGGCACGACCTCGGAGAGCGGCATGCCGATGCCGCTGGCGCCGAGCTTGGCCATCTTGGCGCGTTCGAGCGCGGTGCCGTTGATGCGGATCTTTTTTCCTTGGAAATCGGCAAGCCGCATGATCGGCTTCTTGGAGCCATAGTCGGACGCGCCGAGGCTCAAGGTGGCGATGCCGGTCATGCGCTTCGGCGTGACCAGGGCGTACATCGCCTTCTGTACCGCGGGATCTTGAACCGTGGCGGCGGCATTGGCCTCGTCGCGGAACACCATCGGCGCGCTGAATACGCCGAAGCGCGGATCGACGCCGACGAAGAAGTCGGCCGGGCCGATGTAGCCCTGAATGCTGCCGAGCTGGACGCCTTCGATCTCGCGCGGGATCGGGCCGAGCTGGCTGTTCGGATAGATTTGCACCTCGATGCGGCCGCCCGACGCTTTTTCGACCGCTTCCTTGTAGAATTTCAGGAACTGATGCTGGCCCTCGTTCATCGTCGCGGTGCCGAATTTCATGACGAAATCGGCGGCCGCCGCCGGAGCCGCAGGGGCCAGACGCCAACAGCGCAGCCGCAACCGAAAGCGGCTGCCGCGCGCCGCGTCCCGCGTGTGCCGATCCTCGAGCTCCAAGGCATAGATGTTTCGCCTGCGCGCATCTGTCCCCACCCCTTGTTTCTGACGCTGATTATTTTCGAATGTATTGGCGGCGCGCTGGCAGCGCCGCAGACCGCTCGACTATAATGGCCGCGGGAGGCTTGCCAAGCGGCGTTTCGCCGCGAAACAAGGCCAGCTGCAGGTCCGATCGCAGGCTTGAGGCTGGTTCGAACATGAAGGTGTACTGGTCGATGCCTATCGAGGGAGACAGGGGTGACCGCTCCACCAACGTCACGTCCGCGCGCCGCGCTCGCCGACGTCGTGACCAACCACAGAGGGTTGAAGAAGGACGCACTGTCATATTGGTCCAACCTCGTCATCGCCATAGCGTCGACGGCGCCGGCCTATTCGCTGGCGGCTGCCCTCGCCTCGGTCGTCGCCGCCGTCGCCTTCAATGTGCCGGGCATCATGATCGCAGCCTTCGTGCCGATCTTGTTCGTCGCGACAGCCTATTATCATCTCAATCGTGCCGATCCCGATTGTGGCACCAGTTTCTCCTGGGTGACGCGCGCGATGGGCCCCTACTGGGGCTGGATGGCCGGGTGGGGGATTATCGCCACGGATATTTTGGTGATGCCCGGCCTCTCGCAGGTCGCCGCGCTGTACTCGTTTCGTCTCTTCGGCATCGCGCATCCGGGGTGGACGGCCCAGGCCATCGTCGGCGTTGGCTGGATCGTTGTCATGACCGCTATCTGCTATCTCGGCATCGAGCTATCGGCGCGCCTGCAAAAGCTTTTGCTCGGCGCCGAAATCGTCATCCTGGCCATATTCGCCGTCGTTGCGCTCGCCAAAGTCTATGGGGCAGCGCCGCCTGCTGGAGCGCAGCATGTCGCGCTTTCGTGGTTCAATCCGTTCGGCGTCAGCGATTCAGGCGCGTTCGGGCAGGCGATGCTGATCGCCGTGTTCATTTACTGGGGTTGGGACACCGGGGCGTCCGTCAACGAAGAAACGCAGAATCCCAAGACTGCGCCGGCGTCGGCCGCCATCGTCTCGACGCTGATCCTGCTCGCGGTCTATGTGCTGGTCGCGGTGGCGGCGGTTGCGTTCGCCGAGCCGGGCCTCGCCAAGAACAGCGGGGACGATTTCCTGGCGCCGCTGGCCCGGAGCGTGCTGCCCGGCTGGCTTGCCGAGCTTTTGATCCTGGCTGTGGTCACCTCGGCCGCCGCATCGACGCAGACGACGATCCTGCCCGCGGCGCGTACCATGATTTCGATGGCGCATGCCGGCGCCCTGCCGAAAAAATTCGGCGACGTGCACTACCGCAACATGACTCCGGGATTTGCCACACTGGCGATGGGTGCAGTCTCGATCGTCTGGTATCTGATCCTGGCCTATCTGCCCAACGCCGATATCCTCACCGACTCGGTCACTGCGACCGCATTCGGCATTGCCTTCTATTACGCGCTGACCGGATTTGCCGGCGCGATCTATTACCGGCGTGAGCTGGGCAAGAGCCTGCGCAATTTCATTTCCATGGGGCTGGTGCCGACGCTCGGCGGACTGATCATGCTGGCGCTGTTCGTGATGGCTTGCCGCAGCTATTTCGGCCCGGACCAGGATAACACCGCCATCTTCGGCCTCGGTCCACCTCTGGTTTTCGGCGTCAGCGCCCTGCTCGCGGGGGTGATTTTGATGGTCCTGGCGAGGTTCGCGCTGCCGGATTTCTTCCGGCGTAAGCGCGAGGTCGTCGACCCCGCGCTGGTTGGGGTCCATCACCCCCAAATGCCGACCCATCCGATTTAGGCCGCCCTCCAGCCCCTGCTGCCTTGGCACTGCTGCAACCACCGAAGAACCCTAACGGCGGGTTGGCCAAAAAATCGTCCTGGCGCAATTTTTTCCTGGAACCATCGCCGCTTGTCGGCGTTTGCGGTCATGGCACAGAAGGTGGGGCCCTATGGTGAGGGGCATTCCGCGCGGGTTTAAACACTCTTCTCGAGGGTGGAACGCGTCCAATTCGGCGCCGGGCGGCTTATGCCGCTGTCGCGGCGGGAACCTGCCATTGCGCCGCAATGCCAGCACTCAGTGGCGTCCGCCTCAGTGGCGTCCGCACCCGCCGCACCGAAGGTCTACGCCACATTGACCGCCCCCAGTGCCATGCGCGGCCCCAAAAGGGGTTCCGGAGACACCGATGCAAACGTCCGATGAAGTCGCCGCCCCGGCCAACGCCAACGGTTCCTCGCTTGCCGCAGCCGTGCCGGCGCCTGAAAACGGGGTCGGCCTCGGCCTTAACGGCGATGCCCATGGTCTCGCCGAGTTGCTTCATGCCCTTCAAGCCATGCGGGTCGGCGATTTCTCGGTGCGGATGGCCGGCGACCGGGTCGGGATCATGGGCAAGATCGCCGACACCTTTAATGAGATCGTCACCACCAACCAGCGCATGGCCAAACAGCTCGAGTTGGTCGGGGAGGTGGTGGGCCGGGAAGGCCGGACCCGCCAGCGCGTCCGCCTCGGCCTTTCCGATGGCGCCTGGGGCGAGATGGAATCCTCGGTCAACTCGCTGATTGACGATCTGCTCTGGCCGACCACCGAGGTGACCCGCGCCATCGCCGCGGTGGCCCAGGGCGACCTGCTGCGCACCGTCAGCCTCGACGTCGACGGCCGGCCGCTCAAGGGTGAGTTCCTGCGTGCTGCCGAGATCGTCAACACCATGATCAAGCAGCTCAACGTGTTCACCTCCGAGGTGACGCGCGTGGCGCGCGAGGTCGGCACCGAGGGCAAGCTCGGCGGCCAGGCGCAGGTCGGCGGCGTGACGGGGGTGTGGAAGGACCTGACCGAGAGCGTCAATTCGATGGCGTCGAACCTCACCGCGCAGGTCCGCAACATCGCCGAAGTGACGATTGCGGTGGCGAACGGCGATCTGTCGAAGAAAATCACCGTCGACGTGCGCGGCGAAATCCTCCAGCTCAAGGAAGCCATCAACACGATGGTCGACCAGCTGCGGTCGTTCGCCTCAGAAGTGACGCGCGTGGCGCGCGAAGTCGGCACCGACGGCAAGCTCGGCGGCCAGGCCATCGTGCCGGGCGTCGCCGGCACCTGGAAGGACCTGACCGACTCGGTGAACGCCATGTGCGGCAACCTCACCGACCAGGTCCGCAACATCGCCCATGTGACCACCGCCGTGGCGCGCGGCGACCTGTCGCGCAAGATCACGGTCGACGTGCGCGGCGAAATTCTGGAGCTGAAAGACACCATCAACACGATGGTGGACCAGCTCAACGCCTTCGCCTCCGAAGTGACGCGCGTGGCGCGCGAGGTCGGCACCGAAGGCAAGCTCGGCGGCCAGGCGCAGGTGCCCGGCGTCGCCGGCACCTGGAAGGATCTGACCGACAGCGTCAACTTCATGGCCGGCAACCTGACCGCGCAGGTGCGCAATATCGCCGACGTGGCGACCGCCATCGCCGGCGGCGACCTGTCGAAGAAGATCACCGTCAACGTCTCCGGCGAAATCCTGCAGCTTAAGGAAACCATCAACACGATGGTGGACCAGCTCAACGCCTTCGCCGGCGAGGTGACGCGTGTCGCCCGCGAGGTCGGCACCGAAGGCCGGCTCGGCGGTCAAGCCAACGTGACCGGCGTGGCCGGCACCTGGAAGGACTTGACCAACTCGGTCAATTCGATGGCGTCGAACCTCACCGCACAGGTCCGCAACATCGCCGAGGTGTCGACCGCGATCGCGACGGGCGACCTATCCAAAAAGATCACGGTCGACGTGCGCGGGGAAATTCTGGAGCTGAAAGACACCATCAACACCATGGTGGACCAGCTCAACGCGTTTGCCGGCGAGGTGACGCGCGTCGCGCGCGAGGTCGGCACCGAAGGCAAACTCGGCGGCCAGGCCACGGTGCGCGGCGTTGCCGGCACCTGGAAGGATTTGACCGACTCGGTGAATTCGATGGCCTCGAATCTCACCGGCCAGGTGCGAAATATCGCCGAGGTGGCGACCGCTGTGGCGCGCGGCGATCTCAGCCGCAAGATCACGGTCGACGTGCGCGGCGAAATCTTGGAGCTGAAAGACACCCTCAACACCATGGTGGATCAGCTCAACGCGTTTGCCGCCGAGGTGACCCGCGTGGCGCGCGAGGTCGGCACCGAAGGCAAGCTCGGCGGTCAGGCGAACGTGCCCGGCGTTGCCGGAACCTGGAAGGACTTGACCGACTCGGTGAATTCGATGGCATCGAACCTTACCGGCCAGGTCCGCAACATCGCCGAGGTGGCGACCGCCATCGCCGGCGGCGACCTGTCGCGCAAGATCACGGTCGACGTGCGCGGCGAAATCCTGCAGCTGAAGGAAACGCTGAACACCATGGTGGATCAGCTCAACCGCTTCGCCGGCGAGGTAACGCGCGTCGCCCGCGAGGTCGGCACCGAAGGCCGCCTCGGCGGCCAGGCCAACGTGCCGGGCGTCGCCGGCACCTGGAAAGACTTGACCAACTCCGTGAACTCGATGGCCGGTAACCTGACAGCGCAGGTCCGCAACATCGCCGAGGTAACGACTGCGGTGGCCCGCGGCGATCTGGGCCGCAAGATCACGGTGGATGTGAAAGGTGAAATTCTCGAACTGAAAAACACCATCAACACCATGGTGGACCAGCTCAACGCGTTCGCCTCGGAAGTGACCCGCGTGGCGCGCGAAGTCGGCACCGAAGGCAAGCTCGGCGGTCAGGCCGGCGTGCCCGGCGTTGCCGGCACCTGGAAGGACTTGACCGACAACGTCAATTTCATGGCGTCGAACCTGACTGCGCAGGTCCGCAACATCGCCGAGGTCGCCACCGCCATCGCCGGCGGCGACCTGTCGAAGAAGATCACCGTCGACGTGCGTGGCGAAATGTTGCTGCTCAAGGACACGCTCAACACCATGGTCGAGCAGTTGCGCTCGTTCGCCGCCGAGGTGACGCGCGTTGCCCGCGAGGTCGGCACCGACGGCCGGCTCGGCGGCCAGGCGGTGGTGCCCGGCGTCGCCGGCACCTGGAAAGACTTGACCGACAACGTCAACCTGCTCGCGGCCAACCTGACGACGCAGGTCCGCAATATCGCCGAGGTGACCACCGCCGTGGCGCGCGGCGACCTTTCCCGCAAGATCACGGTGGACGTGAAGGGCGAAATTCTGGAGCTGAAGAACACCATCAACACCATGGTGGACCAGCTCAACGGCTTTGCCTCCGAGGTAACGCGCGTCGCCCGCGAAGTCGGCACCGAAGGCCTGCTCGGCGGCCAGGCGGTGGTGCCCGGCGTCGCCGGCACGTGGAAGGACCTAACCGATACCGTCAACGTCATGGCCGCCAACCTCACCGAACAGGTCCGCGGCATCGTCAAGGTGGTGACTGCGGTCGCCAACGGCGATCTCAAGCAGAACCTGGCGGTGAAATCCAAGGGCGAGGTGGCGGCGCTCGCCGAAACGATCAACAACATGACCGAGACGCTGGCGACTTTCGCCGATCAGGTCACGACCGTGGCGCGCGAGGTCGGCGTCGAGGGCCGGCTTGGCGGGCAGGCCAACGTGCCCGGCGCCGCCGGCACCTGGAAGGATTTGACCGGCAACGTCAATCTGCTGGCCGCAAATCTGACCACGCAGGTGCGCGCCATCGCCGAGGTGGCGACCGCCGTGACCAAGGGCGACCTTACCCGGTCGATCCAGGTGGACGCGCGCGGCGAGGTGGCCGAGCTGAAAGACAATATCAATACGATGATCGACAACTTGCGGCTGACCACCGACCGCAATACCGAACAGGACTGGCTGAAGACCAACCTCGCCAAGTTCACCAACATGCTGCAGGGCCAGCGCGATCTGACGACGGTCGGCCGCCTGCTGCTCTCCGAGCTGACGCCGCTGGTCAATGCCCATCAGGGCGTGATCTACCAGATCGAGAGCGAAGAGGACGCGCAAAGCCTGAAGCTGTTGTCGGCCTATGCGGATGACGGCGCCAACGGCCATCGCCCGTTGTTGCGGCTCGGCGAAGGACTGATCGGCCAATCCGCGCAGGACAAGCGGCGCATGCTGATAACCGGGATGCCGGCCGAAGCCGTTCCGATCAGTTCGGCCTTGATGAAGACCACGCCACGCAACCTGATCGTGTTGCCGGTGCTGTTCGAGAATCAGGTCAAGGCGGTGATCGAGCTTGCCTCGATCCATGAGTTCACCGCGCTGCAGACCATGTTTCTCGATCAGCTCACCACTTCGATCGGCATCGTGCTCAATTCGATCGAGGCGACGATGCAGACCGAGGGGCTGCTCAAGCAGTCGCAGCAGCTCGCCGGCGAATTGCAGGCGCAGCAGAGAGAGCTGCAGCAGACCAACGAACAGCTCGAACAGAAGGCGCAGCAGCTCGCCGAACGCAACGTCGAGGTCGAACGCAAGAACCAGGAAATCGAGCAGGCGCGCCGCGCGCTTGAGGAGAAAGCGACCGAGCTTGCGCTGACGTCAAAATACAAGTCTGAATTCCTGGCCAACATGTCGCACGAGTTGCGCACCCCGCTCAATTCGATCCTTATTCTCGGCCAGCAGCTGACCGACAACCCGGAAGGCAACCTGACCGCCAAGCAGGTCGAGTTCTCCCGCACCATCCACGCCGCCGGCACCGACCTGCTCAATCTGATCAGCGACATTCTCGACCTGTCGAAGATCGAATCGGGCACGGTTACGGTCGACGCCGAGGACGTGTTCTTCGCCAACCTGCTGGACATGGTGGCGCGGCCGTTCCGCCACGAAGCGGAGACACGGCAGCTGTCGTTCGAGGTAAACATCGACCCCAATCTCGGCCGCACCATCACGACAGACACCAAGCGGCTGCAGCAGGTGCTGAAAAACCTGCTGTCGAATGCCTTCAAGTTCACCGCGCAGGGCGGCATCCGGCTCAACGTCAACGCCGCGGTCGGCGGCTGGAGCGGCGATCATCCGGTGCTCAGTCAGGCGCCGGGCGTGGTCGCGTTCGAGGTTTCGGATAGCGGCATCGGCATCCCGCTGGAAAAGCAGAAGATCATCTTCGAGGCGTTCCAGCAGGCCGATGCGTCGACCAGCCGCAAATACGGCGGCACCGGCCTGGGCCTCGCCATCAGCCGCGAGCTTGCCAGCCTGCTCGGCGGCGAAATCCATCTCCGCAGCGCGCCGGGCGCCGGCTCGACATTCACGCTTTATCTGCCGATCAAATATGTCGGCCCGAGTTCGCCGATCCGAGCCGCGGCGGCAACGACCGCGCCGACGACGCAGCTTGCCGGTCTTCACCTGCCGGCGGAGCGCGCCATCGAGCCGATTCCGGACGATCGCGTCGAGATCGCTCCCGGAGACAATATCCTGCTGATCGTCGAGGACGATCCGCATTACGCCCGCATCCTGATCGACCTGGCGCGCGAGAAGGGATTTAAGGCGCTGCTGGCGATGCGGGGCGACGACGCGATCAATCTGGCCAAGCAATATCAACCGACCGCGGTCTCTCTCGACGTGTTCCTGCCCGACATGCTCGGCTGGACCGTGCTCAGTCAGCTCAAGCAGAATCCGCTGACGCGGCATATCCCGGTGCAGATCGTCACGCTCGATCAAGATCGCCAGCACGGGCTGGCGCGCGGCGCGTTCTCGTTTGTCACCAAGCCGACGACGCGGGAGGGCATCGCCGAGGCGCTCGGGCGGATCAAGAAATTCGCCCAGCCGCGCCGCAAACGGCTCATGGTGATCGAGGATAACCCGGCCGAGCAGATGAGCATTCGCGAACTGCTCGGGCACGACGACATTGAGATCGTCAATGCCGCGACCGGCAGCGAAGCATTGAGCGCGCTGCGCGAACAGCCGTGCGACTGCGTGGTGCTTGATCTGCGCTTGCCCGACATGTCGGGCTTCGAGGTGCTCGAGCGGATGCGCCTGGACAACGCGCTTGCCGACGTGCCGGTGGTGGTCTTTACCGGCCGTGAACTGTCGGCGGAGGAGGATGCCCAGCTGCACACCATGGCCCGTTCGATCGTGGTCAAAGGGGTGGAATTGCCGGAGCGCCTCCTCAATGAAACTGCATTGTTCCTGCATCGCGTCATCAGCGACCTGCCGGCTGAAAAGCAGCAGATGCTGGAACAGCTCAACTCGTCGGATGAGGATCTGGTGGGACGCACCGTGCTCCTCGTCGACGACGATCCGCGCAACATCTTCGCGCTGTCGAGCGCCCTGGAGCGGCGCGGCATGAACGTGCTCACCGCGACAACGGGCCGCGAGGCGATCGAACTGATCGAACAGACCCCGTCGCTCGTCATCGTGCTCATGGACATTATGATGCCCGAGATGGACGGCTATCAGACCATCGAAACCATCCGGCAGAACAAGGCTTACCGCCGTCTGCCGATCATCGCGCTCACCGCCAAGGCGATGAAGGGCGACCGCGAAAAGTGTCTGGAGGCCGGCGCCTCGGATTACCTTGCCAAGCCGGTCAATACCGAGCAACTGCTGTCCGCGCTGCGGATGTGGCTGCATCGCTAGGCGGGTGGTCATGAGCGACAAAGTCAACGTTCTTCTGGTCGACGACCAGCCGGAAAAGCTCCTGGCCTATGAGGTCATTCTCAACGGTCTCGGCGAAAATCTCGTCAAGACGTCGTCGGCGGGCGACGCGCTGGCGTTTCTGCTCAAGAATGACGTCGCCGTTGTGCTTATCGACGTCTGCATGCCGGAACTGGACGGCTTTCAGCTTGCGGCCATGATCCGCGAACATCCGCGGTTTCAGAAAACGGCGATCATCTTCATCTCCGCGATTTAGGTGACCGAGGTCGACCGGCTGCGCGGCTACGAAATGGGCGCGGTCGACTACGTGCCGGTGCCGGTCGTTCCCGAAGTGTTGCGCGCCAAGGTTCGCATCTTTGTGGAACTGTTCCGCAAGACGCGCGAGCTTGAACAGCTCAACGCCAAGCTCGAACGCCGCGTCGCCGAGCGCACCGCGGAACTTGAAGCCTCCAACGCCAGGCTGCATGAAAGCGAGCGCCAGTTGCGCCTGGCGACCGAGGCCGCCGAAGTCGGCATCTGGGATGTCGATAACGTCGCCGATACGCTGTATTGGCCGCCGCGCGTCAAAGCCATGTTCGGCATCTCGCCCGATGTGCCGGTAAGCATGGCCGATTTTTTCGCCGGGCTGCACCCGGACGACAAGAAGGCGGTCACGTCGGCCTATGAGGCGGCTTGCGATCCCACCAGGCGGGCGGTGTATGACGTCGAGTACCGCGCGATCGGCAAGGAAGACGGCGTTATTCGCTGGGTCGCCGCCAAGGGGCAGGGCATCTTCGACGAGGACGGCAAGTGCGTGCGCGTCATCGGCACGGCGCTCGACGTTACCGGCCGCAAGGAGGCCGAGGAACAGCAGAATCTCTTGGCCCGAGAAGTCGATCATCGGGCGCGCAATGCGCTGGCGGTGATCCAATCGATCATCCGCCTGACCCGGGCGCGAAATGTGGATGATTACGTTGCGGCCATCGAGGGCCGCATCAAGGCGCTGGCGCGCGCCCACACGCTGTTGTCGGATTCGCGCTGGCACGGCGCCGATCTCGCGACGCTGGTTGGCGAGGAGCTTGCGCCGTACCGGACTGGCGACAAGGTCAGCTTCGACGGTCCCGGCATTTCGTTGCAGCCTTCGACCGCCCAAGGCCTGGCGCTGGCGCTGCACGAGCTTGCCACCAATGCGGCAAAGTACGGCGCGCTGTCCTCGGTCGACGGCAAGGTCAATCTGAGCTGGCGACTGCAACCTGACGCCTTGATCTTCGACTGGACGGAGAGCGGCGGTCCGCAGGTCGCGCGGCCGACGTCGAGGAGCTTCGGTCTGCGGGTCATTCGCGCCAGCATCGAGCAGCAGCTCAACGGCAGTGCGAAATTCACCTGGGAACCGAGTGGAGTGCGCTGCAGCTTCTGGATTCCGCGGCGCTCCATGCTGAAAGCGAGGGAAAATCCGACTGCCAATAACGTGGCCGAGCTGCGTGCGCCCGCGACCGCGACGAGCCTGAAAGTGACCGGTGGCCCGCGCGTGCTCGTGGTCGAGGACGAAGCGCTGGTCGCCATGATGATTTAGGAATGCCTCGCCGAATTCGGCTATCAGGTCGTCGGTCCGATTTCGACTGCGACCGAGGCGGCGGCCAAGGCCAAAGACAGCCAGTTCGAAGCAGCGGTGCTCGACATCAATCTTGGCGACGGCGCGGTCTACCCGATCGCCGATATGCTGGCGGCGCGCGGCGTGCCGTTCGTGTTCGTCACGGGCTACGAGGCCGACAGCGTCGATGCCCGTTTCCGCGGGATCCCGATTCTGCAGAAGCCGATCGAGCGCGACATGCTGCGCAGGATTTTCGCGGTAACGCCGAAGGCCTCGGCCGCGGGCTGAAGCCGGCTACGGGGCGCGCCCGGCGCGGGCATGCTGTGCCATGCTAAATTTCATTCTCACCGGAAGACGCGCCGGATTGGCGGCGCGAAGAAGGCCGCCACGACGTGAACGAGGCAGCGCCGCGCCATTCACGCCAAGTCCGCATTGCGGAACTCGACCACGTGTTGCAGCGTGAGCCGGATGCGATCAAAGCGCGCCGTGAGCGAGCCGGGCGGTTACGCGAACTGGGCGCTTTCGAGAACGCAAAGCGCGACTATCTCGAACTGATCCGCCGCAAGCCGGACGATTTCGGCGTGCTGAGTGATTTCGGCACGCCGGCGTCCTGTCAATTCGAAATTCCGCTCAGAACTCGAATTCGAACAGCAACCGGGCGCGCGCGCGGGAAAAATCCGTCAGATCGAGGTTGCCGGCTGCGGCGCCGACCTCATGGCCGGCGACCTGTGATTCGAACGCGGCGCTCATCTGGACGTGGTGCATGATATGCCAATAAAAAGTCGGGCCGAGAAAAACGGCATCGCCGGTGAAGGTGTTGAACGTCAGCCCTTCGTAGTGCTGCAAGTACCAGAGGTCGGCGCCGACCGCCACTCCGGGAACGATCTGGTAGGCGATCGCGGAAGACGCGCCCCAGGTCGATTTGTCTTCCCACGCTCCGAGGTCGACGCGGGTCGTCTCCGGCTCGTAAAGCAGGTTGAAGGCGAGGTACAGGCGATGCTGGATCAACTCGGTGTCGGCTTCGAGCCGGTTCTCCAGACCGTAATTGACGACCTTGGTGCCGCTCGTTTCGTCAAGACTGTGAAATTCCGGCTCAACCGAGGCGGTGACGGCGAACGGCCACGACTTCCGGTCGAGGATCATCGAGCGAATGTCCGCCTCGAACCCGTTGATGCCCGCCATGTTGCGATCGTCGAGACCGGGAACGTTGCGAATGTCGTAGCCGGAGATCGTCGGACCAAGCTCGATCTGCAGAAAACGGGTCGGGCTGTATTCGTATTCGATCTCGGTTCCGGCGGCGGCATAATGACCGGCGCGTTTGCCGAAATCAGCCTCGGTTTCCGGTTCGATAGCCTTGTCGCCTGCCTTGTCGGTCGATGCGCCAATAGTGAAATTGCCGAAAATATATTTGGTTTCGAGGTCGTGGAAGCCGCTGGCGTCCTGCGCCCGCGCCGCAGCAGCCGGCGAACAAATACCCGCCGCCGCCATGGTGGTGACGAACAACCAGCGCACTGCGCGACGCCGTTGCGGCTCAGATTTCAGCATGACTTTCCACCCCGATGTACGCGTGCCCACGATTGCGCACGCGTAATCCCTCCCAACAAATGCGCGCGAAGAAGCATTTCCGTCAAGGAAAAACGCTCGTAAATTCAATAGATTAGAGGGATTTCACACTGTGAACAGTTCGGAGTATTTCTAAACTGATGAAAAGCAAAGATTAGAATGCCTGTAAGGCAGTCGAAATCTGTTGAAACTAAAACATCATAGAAAGTAGCAGCCGAGATCAAGATTGTGAAATCGTGCGCGATGGTTCGTCTGCCGGCGTGCCGTCGTGCTCGTCCGGCCGGTCGGCGTCGCCTGCTATTGGCGCCCCGCAGCCGATGGCACGCTCGGTGCCGGCACGTAGAAGTCGCCCCACGCGACCGGCAGCTTTATCGGAGCGCGCGCCCACTCACGCCAATTGAGCTGATATTCTTCGAGAATATTGGAAGGCGTAGCAAACACGGCGAGCCACGTCGGGCCGGTCAGCGACATTATTATCCGCCGCCCGCGCGCAGCCGTCGATAGGCGGCATAAACCGGCTCCCACATTTTTGCTCTCACCGCCGCAGCGATTTGCTCGGAGGTCATCGGCGGAGCGAGGCTTCCGGCGACGGCCTGCTTCGCCACGGCGAACGCCACGCGGAACGAGATTCGCCGCAATTCAACAAGTGGGGGAAGCAGGTTCGCTTCCCGGTTGTGGCGTGCGGGCGACAGCTCGGCGACCGTGCGCGCGGCGGCAAGAAACATGGCGTCGGAAATGGCGCGCGCCCCAACCGCAATGGCGCCGAGCCCGATGCCCGGATACACATAGGCGTTATTGGTCTGATCGACGCGGACATCGCGGCCGTGGCGCCGGATCGGCGGAAACGGGCTACCGGTGCCGATCACGGCGCGGCCGTCGGTCCAGGCCAGAAGGTCGTGCGGCGTCGCCTCGCTGCGTTCGGTCGGGTTCGACAGCGGAAAGATGATGGGGCAGGGGGCATGGCGCGCCATCGCGCGCACGATGTCCTCGGTAAAGGTGTGCGGCTGCCCGGAGGTGCCGATCAGCACCGTCGGTTGCGCATTGGCGACGACATCGGCGAGCCCGATGCGTTCCGGGCTCTGTAATGTCCAATCGGCGACGCGATTGCGCGGCTGCGCGAACGGCATTTGAAACGGCTGCAGCCCCGGCATGTCGTCGATCAGCAAGCCGTCGCGGTCGACCAGATAAAAGCGGCCGCGGGCGTCGCGTTCGCTCTCGCCCTCCTCGACCATGGCGCGCAACAGCAGCGCACAGATGCCGGTGCCCGCGGAGCCGGCGCCGAGCACTGCGATGCGCTGGCCGCGAAGCGCCGCGCTGGTGACATTGACGGCGGCGAGCAGCGTCCCGACCGCGATCGCGGCGGTGCCCTGAATGTCGTCGTTGAAGGTGCAAAGCCGGTCGCGATAGCGCGCCAGCAGCCGGTTGGCGTTGAGAAGGGCGAAATCCTCCCAATGCAGCAGCACGTGCGGCCAGCGTTCGCGCACGGCATCGACAAAGGTTTCGATCAGCGCATCGTATTCGGCGCCGCGGACGCGCTCGTGCTGCCAGCCGATATAAAGCGGGTCGGCCAACAGCTCCTTGTTGTCGGTGCCGACATCAAGCAGGATCGGCAGCGTGGTCGAGGGATGCAACCCGGCGCACGCGGTGTAGAGCGCGAGCTTGCCGATCGGAATGCCCATGCCGCCCGCGCCCTGGTCGCCGAGCCCGAGGATGCGCTCGCCGTCGCTGACCACGATGGCCTCGACGTTGTCAAAGCGCAGATGACCGATGATGCGGCGGATGGCGTCTTTGTAAGGCAAGCTCAGAAACAGGCCGCGTGGCTTGCGAAAGATATGACTGAACAGCTGGCAGCCGAGCCCGACCGTCGGCGTATAGACGATCGGCATCATCTCTTCGATGTTCTGCGTCAGCAGCGCATAGAACAGAACTTCGTTGCTGTCCTGCAGGCCGCGCAGGAACACGTAGCGATGGAGGTCGCTGGTCTGGCTGCGAAAGGCATCGAGCCGGCGTTTGGCCTGCATATCCAGCGGCGTCACGCGCGGCGGCAGCAGGCCGTGCAGGTCGAATTCGTCGCGCTCGGCGTCGGTGAAGCCGGTGCCCTTATTGAGCAGCGGATCGTTCAGGAGTTCGTAGCCGCTGAGGGCGGTTTCGACAGTACGCGGCAGGCCCGCCGTACGCTGCTCCGGTGACGACATTGCGACTTTGCCGCTGCGTTGCGGGACTTGGGCCCCGTTCATGCCCGTCTAGGCGTGGTCCTGCGCTACGTCGATCAGCGTGCCGTCGGGATCGGCCAGCTGCAGCGTGCCGTGGGGGCATTTCTGCAACAGCTTAAGCCGCGCGGCGCCTTCGTCATCGAATGGAATTGGCTTCGCCGCAAGCTGGATATTGGTTCTCGTCACCATCGCGATGTTGTCCGAAAACGCCTTCAGGTCGGGCACGCGAAAGCCGATGTGATCCATGCCGGGCTGCTCGATGCCGGCGCCGTTGAAGGATGAAATTTTCCACGGCACGATCGCCATGGTCATGCGGCCGTCGGTCAGATGATAGCCGCCTTCTTCGGAGGGCAGATTGCGGGCTTCCAGCTCGAACACGTCGGTGTAGAAGGCGGCGAGCCGCTCGGCCTCACGCGCCCGAATGGCAAAATGGCTGAACGTCGTTTCCTGCTTCCACTCTCCGCTGGCATAGACTTCGGCCCGGTTTTCGTGACCGGGCTGCGACAGGTCGAAATAATTGCCGGCCGGATCGTGGGCGCTGTAGCTCGCGAACGGACGATTACCCGGCCGCTTGACGATCTCGATGTCGGGATATTTTTTCGCCACCTTCTGGCGGACTTTTTCCAGGTCCTCGACCTCGATGCCGAAATGATCGAGCCCGGCCTTGCGGCCGCCGCGGCGCGGAATGAGCGTCATGCCGACATAGCCGTCGCCGACCGAAATGGCGCCGATTTCGCGCGCGGTGTCGCCCGACGCCTTCAGCCCGAACATGGCGCGGTAGAACATGCCGAGGAGCGTGTAGTGGTCGCTGGTGATGGCGAGATGATTGAGCTTGCCGAACATGGTGTCTCCTTGAGGCTTTGGGCTGGCAATCAATTGACGAGGCGTGCAAGCCCCGGCATCACGACGCGGTCCGGCGTGATGCCGCCCTTGATGTCGCCCAACGCTTTCATGGTGTTGATCAGGTTCTGCAGACGCGACCGCGACACGTCGCTGCTGGGCGCGAAATAGTCGATCTTGCGCAGAAAGTCGTAGCTGCGCTCGACCGGCGGGCGCGGCGCCTTCATTGCCTTCACCATGATGTCGACCGCCTCGGTGCGATTGGCCGGATCGTCGAACCAGGCGACGCTCTTGTCGAGCGCGGCGAGCAGTTTTTCCAGGGCATCGTGGTGCTTGCGCGCGTAGGCTTGCGAGACATCGGAGGCTGAGAACGGCAGATCGGGCGCATAGGTGAGCACCAGACCGATATTGCGGAAGCCCGCGTCCTCGGCAAACAGATTGACCGGCGGCGCCAGCATGGTGGCGTCGGCCGCGCCCGACTTGAGCGCAGCGAAACGCCCGCCGGTATTGCCGATGACGGTGATATCGTAGTCGTTATCGTGTAGACCGTTTGCCGTCATGACGCGTTCAAAATAGACCCGGTTGATGTCGCGCAGGCCGCCGATGCAGATGGTCTTGCCTTTGAGATCCTTGATCGAGGCGATCGTCGGCTTGGCCAGCAGCTCGTAAGGCGGGACCTGGCCGACGATGCGCATGATGCCGACCGGCGCGCCGCGGTCAACGGCGTGAATCGGTTCGACCACGCCGACATCGGCGACGATGTCGAGCGAGCCGGCGGCGAGTTGCTGCACCAGTCCGGACGCGGTCGGCACATAGATCAGGTCGAGCTTGATGGCCGAAGCGGCAAAGAACCCCTTGTCAATGCCGATATACCACGGCCAGCCGACCGCATTCGGCGCGCCGATCATGCCGGTCTGCACGGTGGTTTCGGCGGCCGCAGCCGGCTGCGTCTGCAGACCGGCGAGGCAGCATAATGTGCCGCAAACGGCGAGCACCCGTGCAATCCTGCCGCCTGTCATGACAGCTTCCTCCCGGGATCGCGTTTGATTGCGGCAAGGCTAGCACGTGGCCGGCGGCCTGTCGTGCGGGCCCGAATGCCGCGACTCGGGCGGATCACCGAGCAGACGCCGCGATAGCTTACATCATCGAGGATACGATGTTGACGGTCAGCGCCAGCACGGTGACGTTGAAGAAGAATGCGACGACGCCGTGCACCGTCGTCAGCCGGCGCAGCGTTTTACTGGTGATCTGAACGTCGGACACCTGCGCCGTCATGGCGACGACCAGCGAATAATACAGGAAGTCCCAATAATCCGGCTCTTCCTTGCCCGGAAAATCGAGGCCGCCGATCCGGTCATCACGGCCTTCACCATAAAATTCGTGCGCGTAATGCAACGCGAAGATGACATGCATGAAGGCCCAGGACAGCAGAATCGTCACCGCACCGAGCGCCACCTGGTACGCGCTGGGCGCGTGTCCGAGTTCGGATATCACCGCGGCGAGGCTGGCCACCGCCGATGCCGTGGTCAGCACGAGAAGGGCGATCGCGCCTTCATCCTCGACGCACGCCCGCCGGCGGATGCGGTCGGTTGGCCACCGGTCCATGATCCAGAAGATCAGGACCAGGTAAAGCACAACACCGCTGTCCCAGCCGGCGAGAATGCGTGTCGGCATGCGCCAAGGGGCGGCCAGCAGCAAGAGCGTGACCGCGAGCCCAAACGATGCGGACACCAACAGCCGGATGTGCAGGCGCCAGAATTGGGCGAACGCCGTCGCTTCACGCAGTTCTCGCCAGCCTAAGCTTGGACCGGCCCGTCTCGATTTTGCCAAGGGATGATCCTGTCGTCGGCTCCGATCGATCTTGGCGTCTCAATTGGCGGTCTGGCAACCCCAAACCCCGCCGCGTTGTCGCGGCCGAGGCGGATTGGACCTTTAAAATCCGGCTCTATCCCAGCGGCGTGCGCCGCGGCACGATCAGATTACCGATGAAGCTCTGGACAGCTTCGTCATCCTGATTGTAGGTCGTGGTACGCGCCCGGATCAGGCCGCGGTCGGGACGCGATTTGGACGGCCGCAGTTCGAGGATTTCGCTCTTGGCGTAGAGTTCGTCGCCAGGGCGTACCGGCCGTTGCCAGGAAAGCTCGTCGAAGCCGACGCCGATGATGCCGCCGGCCGGATTGAACTCGCCGTCGGCCATGAGCCGCATGGTCAGCGCCGCGGTGTGCCACCCGCTCGCCGCCAAGCCGCGGAACACCGAATTCTGTGCGGCGTCCTCGTCGAGATGAAACGGCTGCGGGTCGAACTGTTGGGCAAAGGTTTTGATCTGATCGGCGTCGAGCCGCAGCCGGCCGGTGTTGAAAACCTGCCCGACGGCAAAATCTTCAAAATAATAGATGCGACTCATTGCTTGATGGGCTCCCCGCGGAATGCGCGCGCCGGCATCGATGCTTTGACGCCGCGAAACCAGACTCCGCTAGCAACGGCCACGGCATTGATCAACCCGAAAGCGGCGAGCGCGACCGCAAGCGCGATGAACACGCCGCTCAGGCTGCCGGCAAAGCGCAACGCCACAAAGCCGCCGCTCGCGGCAATGATCAATCTGGCGAAATTGCCCAAGAGCGGCCACAGCAGGCGGCCAGCGCCCTGCGAAGCGAAATAAAGCGCCATGCCGAGGCCGAACAGGCCATAGACCGGACCGACGGCGTGCAGATAACGCGATCCGGCATCGATCATTGCCGGATCGGCATCGAACAGCGACAGCCACGCCCGCGGCGCGGCGGCGGCGGTCAGTCCGATGGCCTCGCACAAAGCGGCGGCGATTGCGGCGCCGATCCAGGCAACACGCAGCGCGCGGTCGCGGCGGCCGGCGCCGATATTGGTTCCGACCATGGCGACGAGGGGACCTCCCAGCCCGAACACCAGCGGGATAAGCAGATATTCGAGGCGGGAGCCGGTACCGTAGCCGGCGATGGCGGCAGCGCCGAACACGCCGACAAAGCCGGTGGCAATCGCAATGGTGAGATTGGTCTGCACGGTGATGAGAGCAGCGACCAGACCGACGCGGAGTATGTCGCGGAACAGTGGCCAGCGCAGCCGCACGCCGGCAAAGCTCAGGCGAATGATGCTGCGGCCTGAGCGCAGGTAGGCCGCAAGCACCGCGCTGCCGATGGCGTAATAGATCAACACCGCGACTGCGCCGCCGGCGACGCCGAGCCGCGGAAACGGTCCGAAACCGAAGATCAAACACGGCGACAGCGGAATCAGCACCAGAACGCCGGCGCAGGTGACGATCGCCGGTGTCGCCATGTTGCCGGTGCCGCGAATGACGTTGGCAAGCGAATTGAACAGCCACACCAGGATGGCGCCGGCAAAGACGACGCCCGAATAGGTCAGCGCTGCGCCAAGCGAAGCGCCACTGCCGCCCATCGCTGCGTACAGCCAGCGCCCGCCGGCGAGCAGCGCGACGGTGAAGGCCAGTCCGAAGATCAGTCCGATCACGAGCGCGTGGACGGCGAGTGCATCGGCGTCGGCGCGGTCGCCGCGGCCGAGCGCGCGCGCAATCGCCGACGAAATCCCGCCGCCCATGGCGCCGGCCGACATCATCTGCATCAGCATCACAACCGGAAACACCAGCGCCACACCGGCCAGCGCCGCGGTGCCGAGCTTGCCGACGAAATAGGTTTCGACCAGGCCGACAGTGGTCTGCGCCAGCATCACCAGCATGTTCGGCGCGGCGAGCCGCACGAGCGTGGAGGCGATCGGACCGTCGATCAGCGCGGCAGTGCGCGGATCGTAGCGCGGTGCGTCGGTACTTGCTGCGGTGAGTGGCTGATCTGGTCGCGTGCCGGCGATGGATAAACTCGCGGATGACATGGTTGCAATCCTGGTGAGATCCTGATGCCGATGGATGCGGCGCGCGCGCCTAATTAGCGGACTTGAAACTGCCCCTGGCCGAAATCGCTCTCGACCACGGCGCGCAGCATGTCGCGCAGGCTGGCGGCGCGCTTGACGCCGAAGGTGTGCTCAAACCGCGTCTGCGCCTGCGCCCAGGCCTTGCGCGCCTCATCCAGGCGCTTCGTGCCGGTCCTGGTCAGGTGCAGTTCCTTGGCGCGGCGGTCGGCGGCGGATGCTTCAATACCGATCAGCCCGTCGCGCTGCAGCGGCTTGATGTTGCGCCCGAGCGTGGTGCGGTCGGTCACCATTGCCTCGGCGAGCGCGTTGATCGTCATCGGGCCGAGCCGATCGAGCTTCGCCAGGATCGAGAACTGGTTCCCGCGCAGGCCAGACGGCGCCAGAAACTGATCGTAGAGCTGGCTGACGTGCCGCGCCGCCGAACGCACGGCAAAACAGTTGCAGTCGGCTGTCGTGACGGTCATAGCCGGATTCCTTGTCGATCGTCGGACGCTATTCCTTGATAAAGGTGCATATGCGCATAATTAGGCGTAACTGCACCTATGTCAAGACCCGTCGTTGCAGCCTGGAGGAGGGTGCCGCGATAGCCGGAGCCAGGTGCCGAACTGCGGCGGATCGCGCGACATGTTGGATTGTCTTACGGAAAGCGGACGGCCGCTCCGTACGCTTGCAGGCTATTCCGGTAAGCCGAGTTCGCGCCAGGCGTTGGCGAAACCTTGAAAGACCGCTGGTTCGAGCTCGGCGCCCTGCAGCCCGCGGATCGTGAAAGTCGGTTCGAGCTGCAAGACATCGCGCGCCGCCGATTTCGCCTCTGCGGCCCGTCCTTCGCGCAACAGTGCGGCTGCCAGGAACGCGCGGCCAGTGCTAAAGCGCGGATTGTAATCGAGCATCTTCCGTGCCGCGTCGACTGAATCTTTGTACCGTTGGCGGGTAAAATGCGCGACCGCGACCGCGAGCGCGTGATGCGAACGAAAATTATAGGAATCGAATGGACTCAATAAAATCGCCCGCTCAGCCCGTTCGATAGCGCGCTCGGCCTTGCCCATTAATGCGAGCACGATGGCGCTCAAAGCGAGCGCAAAAATGTTGGAGCCGCTCAAATCCAGCGCACGATCGAACAGATTCAGCGCTGTAACAGTATCGTGTTCCTCCCATGCGATAATTTGGGCCGCGACTGCGAGCGCAGTGGCATCGTCGGTTCCGTGGGCAACGGCCGATCTGGCATGCCGAATCGCCGCGGCGCGATCTTCCTCGCGTCATCCTCCTGCGCGCGTATAGCGATGATGCAGGCAACGGCTCAAGAATGCATGGGCGGCAGCGTAGTCCGGCTCCAGCGCCAGCGCCTCTTCCAGCAAGCGGGATGGCGATGGCGGAGTTGCTCGGGATGTGCGTCAGAAGGAACGGCAGCGCCCGCAACAGAAGATCATAGGCGTTCAGGTTTGTCGGCCGTTGACGTTTGACGCGCTCAATCTCGGCTTTCCGCAAGCTCGGCTCCATGGCGCCGACGACGCACATGGTAATTTCGTCCTGCAGGGCGAACACGTCTTGCAGGACCCGGTCATATTGCTCTGCCCATAGGTGAGTGTCAGTCTTCGCGTCGATAAGCTGCGCGCTGATCCGGATCCGGTTCCCGCCCTTCGCACACCGCCTTCAAGCACGTAGCGAACGCCGAACTTCTCCGCCACCTCGGTAATCGTCACCGGCTTGTTCTTGTAGATGAAGCTTGAATTGCGCGACACCACGGACAGCCATTTTATGCGTGAAAGTCCGGTGATCATTTCTTCGACCATGCCGTCGGCGAAATAGTCCTGCTCGGGATCGCCGCTCATGTTCTGAAACGGCAGGACGGCGATGAGCGGCTGACTGGACGTCGTGGTAAGCGGCGGATTTCCGCGTGGGTCTTCTGCCGCTGAACGCGAAGCCTTGAGCCCAACCAGCCGGTAGCCGCGCCCGGGCACGTTCATGAGATAGGTTTCAGCGCTCTTGCCATCATCGAGCGCTTTCCGCAGCGCGGAGACGTGAACCTGGATGTTGTTTTCCTCGACAACGAGTCCCGGCCAAACGCGAGTCATCAGCTCGTCTTTGCTGACGACCTCACCATTCGCTCCGGCAAGTACGCAAAGAATGTCGAGAGCCCGGCCGCTGAGCTGCACCGGGGCGCCGTCGCGGGTCAGCTGACGTTGCCTCATGTCCAGCCGAAACCGGCCAAGGCTGAACTCATCCCGGTCCATCGCTCTCAACCGTCATGGCGGCAAATTCAGGACAATTAAGCTCCTGAACCATGGACCTTAAGCGGCCCCCCCGGTTACGGTCCAGCATCAAATGGTCGCCTGACTGTGTGACATTGGGCCGACGACCGAACAAGCCGCAATGAACACCGGAAATGCCCGCTTATTCCAAACATTCCAGGAGGTTAGGCTATGATGCTTGCTCGCAGAACATTCCTTCGCCTGGCAGCAGGTACTGCCGCGTTGCCGATCCTGCCGCGCATGGTGCGAGCCGAATCCTATCCGAGTCGGCCGGTGCATGTCGTTGTCCCATTTGCGGCCGGCAGTGCTTCGGACATTCTCGCCCGTCTCATCGGTGACAGGCTTTCGCAAAAACTGGGTCAGCCGTTTGTCGTCGAAAACCACGGCGGCGCGGGCGGGACAGTCGGCGCAGAGACTGCGGCGCGGGCGCAAGCCGACGGATATACGCTGCTGGTCTCCGGCAGCGCCGATGCCGTGACGGCGACGCTGTACGATAAGCTCAATTACAATTTCCTGCGCGATTTTGCGCCGGTTGCAGGCATTGCCCGCAGCCCTCTTGTGCTGGTAGTGCATCCATCGTTTCCCGCCAAGACGGTTCCGGAATTCATCGCCTACGCCAAGGCCAACCCGCGCAAGATCAATTACGGCTCGGCGGGCGTCGGCTCGATCGTCCATATGGCCGCCGCGCTGTTTGAAGCCGAGGCGGGCGTTCAGATGGTGCACGTCCCCTATCGCGGGATGGCGCCGGCGCTTACCGATCTCATGGGTGGCAGGGTGCAGGCCATCTTCTCGACCATGCCGCCGGCCGTCCCGCACGTGAAGGCCGGCAGGCTGCGCGCTTTGGCGTTGACCTCCGCGGCTGCCTCCGATGCGCTTCCCGGCTTGCCGACGATCGGACAGTTTCTGCCCGGCTATGAGGCGAGCATCATGGAAGGCCTCTCGGTGCCGAAAGGCGTCCCGGCCGCAGTCATAAAGATATTGAACGAGGAGGTGACGACGGCCGTGACGGATCCGCAAATCAAGGTCCGGCTTGCCGCTCTCGGTACCGTGCCGGCGCCGATGTCGCCTGCCGAGTACGGAACGTACATGGCCAAGGAAACGGAGAAATGGGCCAAGGTGATCAACACCGCCGGCCTGAAGGCAAAGTAGGGCAGAGCGTGCGCTCTCGTCGACGTGAATTGGTCCGGCTTCAGAGCGCCGCTACCGTCTCGACTTCCAGCCAATAGGCTTCGTCGGCGAGCCGGCTGATGATGAGCAGCGTGTGCGGCGGATAGGCGCCGTTGGGAAACATTTTTTGATAGGCCTTGGCACGCCACGCGCGATACGCGTTGGTGTGCTCCGGCCGCAGAACGTAGGTGCGAAACTGCACGACATTTTTCCAATCGGCGTTGACCGCGCGCAGAGCAGTGTGATGTTGGCAAAAACCTGCTCGCACTGCGCTTCGAAATCGCCCCTGCCGACGACAGCGCCGGTCGCATCGATCGGCGTCTGGCCGGCGATGAACACCAGCTCCTGCGTCTTGACGTGGGCGACGTGGCTGTAGGGCGCGGGCTTGCTCATGCCGTCGGGATTGAAAATCTTGATCTCGGCCATTGGCGTTTTCCCTTTCCAATCTCGCTATTGGCAAAAGCTGTTACCGCTTCGCGAGCCCCATGGCGGCTTTCGCCTTGGCGACGATATCGGGCGAGGTTGCGACGGTGTCGTGAACGATCTGCGCGACTTCGTCGGCGCTCATCGGTTCGATGCTGAAACGGATCTTCGCTGCTTCAGCGAGGAAGGCAGGATCCTTCATCGTCGCGGCCAACGCGTTGCGCAAAATCGCGAGCCGGTCCGCGGGCACGCCCGGCGGCGCCACATAGGGCTGGCCGAGCGCCGGCGAGGACGAGATCAGCTTGAAAATCTGGCGCTGCTCGTCGGTTTTGGCGAGCTCGGTGAGCAGCGGCACGTCCGGCAAGGCCTTGTCTCGTCGGACGCCGGCCTGAACCAGAAACGCCGCCTTGTGCTCGCTGATCCAATCGGGATGCTGGCTCTCGATCGAGCCGATGCTGAAGGCGCGCGCCTGGACTTCGCCGCGCTCCATGCCGAGGTTGACGTCCTCGGAAGTGCGATAGCCGGTGACGATCTTGAACTTGGTGCCGAGCAGCTTGTTCACCACCATCGGCAGCAGCACGATGCCGGCGCCCGCGCCGGTGCCGCCGAGCACGACCTGCTTCTGCTGAGCCTGCGCGATGCTGGCGATGCCGGCCGTGTGCCAGACCAGGATCACTTCGTTTTGCGGGCCGGTCGAGCCGAGCCAATTGAACTTGTCGGCGTCGTAGCGGATGCCGCCGGAATTGAGCACTTGCTGCAGCGGCATGGCGCTGTGAATGGTGGCGATTGCAGTGCCGTCCTTGGCGGCGATTTTGTACATGTAATTGGTGGCGAGCACATTGCCGCCGCCCGGCATGTTCTCCACGATGATGGTGGGATTGCCGGGAATGTGGCGCGGCATGTGCCGCGCAAACAGCCGCGCGACCGTGTCGTAGGTTCCGCCGACGCCGGTCGACGTGATCAGCGTGATGGTCTTGCCTTTGAAGAAGCCGGTATCGCCTGGCGGCTGCGCCAGCGCCCGCTTGCCGACCGGCAGCAGCGCCGCAGCAGCGGCAGCATGCGTGAGGCACGCCCGCCGCGAAACGGCTTTTGTCAGGTCCGCGGCCACGGTCGGCCCGGGCTCAATTGTAGCGCGAAAAGTCGTGGCCTTCTTTGACCACGAATTCGAGCAAAAACGGCGAGCCTTTCTCGGTGACGCCGACGGCCTCCTTGAGGGCGCCGACGATGTCTCCGGGCTTTTCCACCCGACGCGATGCGACGTTGAGGCCTTCGGCGACTTTCTGGTAATTGCCGCCGACCGTCATCGAGCCGTATTTGGCGTCGGAGATCTTCAGCACCTCGCGCTCGGCGCCCATGACGCCGTTGTTGAACACCACGGTGAGGATGGCGATGCGGTTGCGCGCGGCGGTTTCGATATCCATGCCGGTCATGCCGAACGAGGCGTCGCCCATCACATTGACGCAGAGTTTCTTCGGCGCGGCGAGCTTGGCGCCCATGGTGATGCCGAGCCCGTAGCCGAGCTGGGTCGACTTGCCCCAGCCCATGTAGGAGCCGGCCGCCGTGGTCTCCCAGAACGGAATCATCTGCTCGCGCGGACTGCCGGAATCGTGCGTCATGATGACGTTGTCGCGGTCGAATGTGCGCATCATGTCGCGGATCACGCGGTACTGGTTGAGCGGCATCTCCTCGGAATCGAGAAGCTTTGCCCACTCGCCCAGCCAGGCCTTTTTGCCGGCCGCGACTTCTTCCTTCAGCGAAGCGAGCGCGTTGCCGCCGCCCGGACCCTTTTGCCGCGACACCTCGGCGATCAGCGCGTCGACCACAAGGCCGGCGTCGCCCACCACCGCGTGGTCGGCGCGATAATCCTTGTTGATATCGCCGGCATCGTTGGTCGAATGAATGACGGTTTTGCCCTTGGGCACCGAGGGGCCGAAATTAGTGACCGTGAGGCTCGAGCCGATCGCCATGATGACATCGGCTTTTTTCAAGAAGTCGGCGTACATCTTGGAACGCGAGCGGGTCGCACCGCCGAGCGCCAGCGGATGACTGTCGGCGATGGCGCTCTTGCCGGGATTGGTGGCGATCACCGGCGCGGGCAGCATTTCGGCGAGCGCTGCGAGCTTGTCACCGGCTTCGGCGTAATGCACGCCCTGGCCGGCCCACAGCACCGGGTTCTTCGCGGCCAGCAACATTTCGACGGCTTTCTTGATGGCGTCCGGATCGGGCGCGCTGCGCTGCACCGGCACCGGTGTGTAGTCGAGCGTGCCCTTGAATTCCGCTTCGAGCGACTTCTTCAGGGAGTTCGATCAGCACCGGTCCGGGCTTGCCGGAGCGCATGGCATGGTAGGCGCGGCGCATCAGGTCGGGCAGCTCCTGCACGTTGTGCGCCAGCGCCGACCATTTGGTGACCGGCCGATAGACGTCGGCAGCGCGAAACACTGGACGCACGTATTGCCGCGCCAGCGCGATACCGCCGGCGATGACAAGCATCGGCACGTTCTCAGAATACGCCTGGGCGATGCCGGGGAATGCGTTCTCGATGCCGGGACCGGCCTGGGCGCCGAACACGCCGTTGCGCTTGCCGCGCTTGATGCGGCTATAGCCGTCGGCAATGCCGACGCCGACGCGCTCCTGCCGGCATAGGATCGGGCGGATGTCGATCGCTGCGCACGGCTCGATAACGGCATTGCGCGGATAGCAGGAGAAAAACTCGGTGCGCTCAAGTTTGAGGATCTGGGCAATCACTTCGGCGCCGTTCATGACTGTTTACTCGCTGTGTCGGAGGACGATGCGATGACGATGCGAATTGCCCGGGCGGGCAGAGGGCAAACGATCTATTCGGCGGCGATCGGCGTGTCGCGGCTGATGAACTGCTCCATGGCCTCGGTGAAGGGCACGCCCCTCCGCGCCTCGAACCGGCCGGAACGCACGCGGTAGCTTGCCGGGTTCATGCCCGGCAGCGGCTTGCCGGCGGCGTGGTCCTTGAGCGTCTGCAGCAGCAACCGCCTGATCTTGACGATGGCTGCATCGCACGCGAGCAGATGTTCGCCGGTGCGATCGGCGATCGGGCCCATCGATTCCTGAATGGCGCAATCCTGCGTGCCGAAGCCTTTGAGGCCGGTATACGACTTGCCGCTGGCTTGCAGCTCGCGGTCGATCAGATAGTCGTTGGCGCGATTGCGGATCGCGTGGTCCGTGCCAGGTATATTTTCAGTGTGGATGCCGAGCCCGGTCTTGGAGCGTTCGACGTCCTGCTCGGTGAGCGCGCGCGACGGATGAAAATCGACGCTGTAGAGCATGGTGTTCTCGTCGTCGATCGGCGCCCAGACATGGGCGGCATGTGGGATCGATGAGATGATCTTGTGGAACGGCGACAGCATCACATTCATGTTCCACATGACGATGCCGTCGCCACGTTCGCGGCCGGTGCCGACGACGAAGCCGAAATCCGTCGGGATGACTTCGTAGAGCGAAGCCACGATGCGGCGGCTGGGATCGCCTTCGGCGCCGTGCAGGAAACTCAGATGCGTGGCGTCGAAGCCGCCTTCCAGCGCCTGCAGCCAGTTGCATTCCTGGACGTGGCGCGTGGCGTAACGCTGGTCGGCCGGCAACAGCGTCCATTCCAGTTCCGGAAATTCCGGCCTGTGCTCGGCCGGCCCCATATAGGTCCACACCACGTCGCCGCGTTCGATGCACGGATAGGCTTTGACCGCGAGCTGCTTCTGCACGTTGGCGCGGTGCGCTTCGCTCATCTGCGGCACGCAGGGCAGGTCGACGCAGTTGCCGTCAACGTCGAACTTGATGCCGTGATAGACGCAGCGCAATCCGTGCCCTTCGTTGCGGCCGTAAAACAGCGAGGCGGTGCGGTGCGGGCACTTTTCATCGACGAGACCGATGCGGCCGCCGGTATCGCGAAACAGGACGAGGTTCTCGCCCAGGAGCCGCACCCGCAAGGGCGGGCTGTCGGGCTTGGCGATCTGGGAGGAAAACGCCGCGGGAATCCAGTAGCGGCGCATCAACGCGCCCATCTCGGTTCCGGGACCGACGCGCGTCAAAAGCTCGTTTTCGTGCTGCGGCAGCAAGGGCCAACCTCCATCGCTTGTCGAGCGTGCGGACGTACCTCCGCTTTGGTTCATTGTGGCGCGGCCGCCGGCCCATTGCAATTCATCCGCGCCAGGGCGTGAACGCCATAAACGCGCCCGCGCTGGCGTCCCAGTGAAGTCCGCTCCACCCCAAAAGCGTACGCCAAGTCAGGCATTGGCATCGGTCGCGATGGGCCAATTTCGACCACAATGCACCGCAGCAAAAAGCGTATTAGTCGTCTGCCAGCAGACGCCCCGAGGCTTTACGACATCGGCGCCGATCCGTTCAGCTTTTGGCGTGAAATGAGCGCAAATTGGCGGATTATGCGCGCCTTGCGTATGGGCTCCGCGGACGAAGCGTTGAGATGTTGCGGACTGCTTCGCCGGTAAGCCACGTCTCAGTTGGGTCATTTGCTTCAAATCGGTGCGTGCCGAAAAGCGCTGCATGTCGGAAAGGCTCCGACAGCCGACATAGCGCGCGCGTGCAAGTCCACACCCTGGAATGGGATGACTTTATCTTCGCATCGCCATCCAATTCCTGCTTTCTAGTCTAAGGTCCGCTCCGTCCCAGCAATCGGGCCGCCTTGCGGGCGACTTCGGCGGGCGTGCGGTAGACTTCATCGATGAAGCTTGCGATGTCGGTGCCGCGCATCGGCGAAAAACTTAAAGCCGATTTGGCAACATCGGCGCGATACGCCGGATCGGCCATGGTCCGGTCGAAGGCCTCGCGCAAGGCCGCGACCCGCTCCGGCGCCGTGCCGGGCGGCGCGGCAAGAGGGCGATCCATCACCAGCCAGCCGAAAATGAGCTGCATGATCTGCCGCGTCTCGGCGGTCTTGGCGTAATCGGTGATCAGCGGCACGCCGGGAAGCCTCGGATCGCCCTTGAGCGAGGTCTGCACCAGGATGGTAGCGTTGTCCTTGCCGATGCCGAGGCTGTGCAGCGAATCGAGGCCGAGGCCGCAGAAGCCCTCGATCTCGCCGCGCTCGTAGGCGAGCCGCAACCCCGAGCTGCCGTTGTAGCCTTTGACCAGCTTGAACTTCGTGCCGAGCAGACTGTTGAGCACGATGGGAAAATTATAAGTGCTGGTGCCCGCCGCACCCGTAATCATCTCGCGCTTGAAGACATCGCCGAATGTCTTGAACGACGACTTTTTGGCGGCAACGCAAACGTCGCTCTCGGCAGCCGGCGCACCGATCCAGTTGAATTTGCGGGAATTGTATTGGCTCGGCACGCCGCCGATCACCGGATCGACCGCGATGCTGCCGGCAAACAGCCCGATCTCGGAGCCGTCCTTCGGCGACAGGTTGAACACGTGGTTGGCCGCATTCATGCTGCCGGCGCCGGGCATGTTGCGGACGACGATGTTCGGATGGCCCGGAATGTGACCGGCGAGGTGCTTGGCGATGATGCGCGTGTAGAGGTCGGCGCCGCCGCCGGTATTGAAGCCTTCGATCAGGCTGAGGTCGCGTCCCTGGTAGAACGCGGCAGCGTTTTCCGCTTGCGCCGGCGCGAAGCCGGCGAGCGCTGCGGCCAGTGCCAGGCCTGCGAAGGCCGCGTTGCCGGGTATGCCGATCGAGAATTTACTCATTATTGTGCCGGTGTCCCATGTTGCGTCGATGAGTGAGGACTAACATGCTTGCACTGCACGGTGAAACGACGCGGGCGCCGCACCGTGCCGAAATCTCATTTCCTCCGCTCTCGCGACCGGTTATTATTGTCCGCTCTGACGACGGAGAGCCATGCGGATGAGGCGCGTACTTTATCTCTGCGGTATTGCCTGGCTCATTTGCGCCGCTTCGCCGGCGATGGCTGGCGGCTGCGATCTGCACAGCGAACATTGCTGGCTGCGCGCGCACCGCGTCATCACTCACAAGCAGAACCACATCGCCTTTCTGGAGGCGAATCCGGACGTCGATGACGGTATCAAGGGCCGGATCATCACCCACCTCCACCGCAAGGTGCTGCATATCCGCGCCTATATCGGGCCGCGCTGGCCGCATTGGCCGACGCCGTGCTGCTATAGCCGGCCGCCGCTCTACGTCCGCTGAGCGATTTCAGTTGATTGACTGCGAGCGTGCAGCGATCCGGGAACGCGGTCGGCGCGCGGCTTTTTGGGTAGCGTCGTTCGCGACGGCGCGTGGCTGGGCCGACATACCTGCGCGCTGGACGTCGTCTCGCGCGCGATCCAACTCACCGGGCTAGCGGCTTAGGCTTGCGGGTCGTTCGGACACGACTTCGACCCTAAGTTTGATCTCCGTCTGGCCGCGCGGCCCCGCGTCCCCTTACCGCCGAGCCGGCTGCGATGTGGTGTCGCGTATAGGTGGTATACTATGGACGGTCTGAGAAAGGACCCACAGGGGCGATGCCGGCCGAAGTGAGTTGCGCATGAATCGTACGTCGGAGTTGCTCACACGATTTCCGGGTCCAATCGTGCTGAAGTCCTCGAAATGGAAATGGCTCGGATTAGCCGCAGTGACCGGAGTGTTTACTGCTGGGGGCATCGGCGAAGCTATGAACTCAGCCGGCATTTCGGACTGGTTCGGTGTTGCCTTCTTCGGTCTGGGCACCTTGCTACTCGCCTGGATGGCGTTGTTTGCCAATTTCAGGATGACCCTCGACAAGGATGGTTTCGGTTGGCGTGGCGGCCGGTTATCCGAGCGATGGCGATGGACCGACGTGGCCGACTTTGCCGTCGTCGAATACGCGCCCGCCGTGCCGAGAGCCTCGTTGCGCAAGCGCATCGGGTTCAACGACAAAAGGTCCGCCAAGAGCCTATCCCAGACGATGGGCGAGGGCATATCCAGGGCGATGACTAAGCGCGATTGCTTCATTCCGGATCCCTCTGGCTCTTCCTCCTTCGGTCTGCCAATGGAGGATTTGGCGCGCTTGCTGTCGCAGTGGCAACAGCGCGCCATGGCGCCGCACGATGCAACGAGCCGTCAATGATTTAGCCGGTTGGCCGGCTCGAGAGGTCTCTGTAGAGCTTCAGATCATAATTTATCAGTCCGCCGTTTGTCGGCGCATGGGCTAGACCAAAAGAGGAAGTATCAGCAACGTAAACGATAGTCCCGCGCTGAGCAGACCATGCTTCACGAGCCTACCGATCTGCCGTCGAGTCGCCTCAAATAATTCAGTATCGCCCTCCGCCTGTTCCAGCGCGGGCAACGGCATTAATGCATTGGTTATTCGCCCAGCGATCCAGCTTCCGATAATGCTCCCGAGCACGTATCCGGATAGCATCGTCGCGCATGCCGCAACCAGAACCAGGCCTGTCGCCAAACCGCCGGGATGTTTCGTCAACAGTGCACCGAGCGGAAGCATTGCGACGGCGAGGATAAAGCAAGAGGAAACAAACCACATGACCGAGAAAATGAGCACCCAGATCAGCCAAATATCCGGCGGGGTCGCGTACGCCATTGTGCGCAACCGCTCGTTCTGCACGGACGTGTAGCCTGAGGGCCAGATCGCGATACCAACGGCCCAAAGCGACGCCCTGGTATTCAGGGCCCATAGCCGCAAAGCCGTAAAGTGTGCATCTGGTAGCGGTGCGAGGGGACCCTTGGTAGCGTGCTGTCGCGGCCTATCGCGCTTGATGTGCGCGTAATCCATACAGGTCTGCAACAGCGTATCGTAATCGATCTTCAGCCCAGAGGCCGAAACGCAAAGGCCGTCGGCGCCGAGCGCGCGATTAGCGCCGCGCGTCCAGCGCGCAACGGGGGTGAGGCCCAAGCGGTCCTCGACACCCGGTTTGATCGCGAACACCATCGTTCTCACGCCAAAATATTCCCAGGTCGAAATGCCGGTGACGGCGCTCCAGGGGATGAGCGCGGAAGCGCCGCGCGTATCGCGCAAGCCCTCGGGCGAGATCGCAATTACTGGTCTTGAGGAGATCAGCAGGCGCCACAGCGACACGACCGTGCACAGGCCGAAAAAAGCGGCGCCCAAGTAACCCCAAATTTTGTCCGAAATGCTAGGCTGCAGCGCGACTGCCAGCGAGACCGCCGTCATCAGCACGCCGGCGCCGACGATGACAAGCAGTTGCCTCGGCGATCCTTCGATGACCAAGGTGCGCGAGGTATCAGCAGCTATGCTCACGGCTCTGCCACATCAGCATTCCCCTGATGAATATCGTCAGGTGAACGAAAGATAAATTCCCGTTTAAACAATAGCGAGCCGGTGATGGGATCAATCTGCGAAACTTTGGGATAATTCTCAACTCAGACGCAAACCTTCTGGCTTGCAGCAAGGGAGGCACATTTCGGCAGACCTAACAGCCTCGCTATTCCGCCGGCGCCGGCGGCGGCGTCCCGAACAGCCCGGGCATCCAGCGGGCGCGCAGGCGCTCGGTCCACTGACCGAGCCGATCCAGATAAAGATACAGCACCGGCGTGGTGTAGAGCGTCAGCAATTGGCTGATGAGCAGGCCGCCCATGATCGAGATGCCAAGCGGGCGGCGGATCTCGCTGCCGGCGCCGAAACTCAGCGCCAACGGCACGGCGCCGAGTATCGCCGCCGAGGTCGTCATCATGATCGGGCGGAAGCGCAGGAGGCAGGCCTGATAGATCGCCTCGTACGCGCTCAAATGCCGCGACCGTTTCGCGTCGATGGCGAAATCGATCATCATGATCGCATTCTTCTTGACGATGCCGATCAGCAAGATCACGCCGATGGTGCCGATGATGTCGAATTGGGTATGGAACAGCATCAGCGCCAGGAAGGCGCCGACGCCCGCCGACGGCAGCGTCGACAGAATTGTGATCGGGTGTACATAGCTCTCGTAAAGGATGCCGAGCACGATATAGACCGCGGCGATCGCGGCCACGATCAGAACGATTTCATTATTCGCGGACTGGGCAAACTGCTGTGCGGTGCCGGCGAGGCTGCCGTGGATCGACGCCGGCATGCGAATCTCGTTCACCGCGTTGTCGATGACCGCCGAAGCTTCGCCCAATGTGGCGCCGGGCGGCAGGTTGAACGAGATCGTCGAGGCGACGAACAGGCCCTGATGCCTGACCGAGAGCGGGGTGTTGCCGGGTCGATAATGGCTGACCGCCGACAGCGGCACCATCGTCTCCTTGGTGGTGCTCACGGCCGCGCCGGAGGACGTGGCGCCTCTGCCGGTATTGGCAAGCGCGTTGATGGCGGCATTGCGTGCGGAGTTGTTGTTGGCATTGGCAGCCGCGGTTGCGGCCGCCGTCGCGGCGTTGCCGGTGGCCGTTCCGGTGACGTTGCCGGCCGGCAAATTCGACGTCGCCGTGCCCGAGGCGCCGCCGCCTGATGTCGAGACGTAGATGTCGTTGAGCGACTGGGGATTGTGCGTGTAGCGCGGATCGATCTCCATGACCACGTGATACTGGTTGATGGCGCTGTAGATCACCGACACCTGCCGCTGGCCGAATGCGTCGTACAGGGTGTTGTCAATCTGGGCGGGCGTGACGCCGAGCCGGGATGCGGTATCGCGATCGATTATCAGATCGGTCTCGAGGCCCTTTTGCTGCTGATCGGAATTGACGTCGGCAAGAGCGGGGCTGCGCTCCAAGGCCTGGACGAGTTTCGGTGTCCACGTTTCCAGATCGTCGGGATTGTCCGACTGCAGGGTGTACTGATATTGCGCGTTGCTCTGCCGGCCGCCGGCACGGATATCCTGAACGGGAATCAGAAACAGGCGGCCGCCGGGCACCTGCGCCAGTTTCGGCCGCAGCCGCGCGATCACCTGGTCGATCGGCGGCCGCTGCGAGTTCGGCTTGAGCGAGACGAACACCGAGCCGGTATTGATCTGGCCAAAACCGCCGCCGCTGCCGACCCCGGTGTAGCCCACCACATGGTCGACCGCAGGATCGGCCTGGACGATCGCCATCATCTGCCGCAGCTTCTGCGTCATCGCCTGGAACGACACGCTCTGGTCGGCCTGCAATGCGCCGATCAGCCGCCCGGTATCCTCCTGCGGGAAATAGCCCTTGGGAATGAGGTAGGCGAGGAAGAAATTGAGCGCGATTGCGGACAAAAAGATCACGAATACGAGCCGGCTGTGGCGCAGCGCCCAGGTGAGCGAGCGGTCATAGCCATCGAGCACGCGCGTGAAAAACCTGTTGCGCCTGTGCGCCTGTTCGCGCGGCCGCGCGCGCAGAAACAGCGCCGACAGCATCGGCGTCGTAGTCAGCGAGATGCACAGCGAAATCAGGATGGCGAGCGACAGCGTCAGGGTGAATTCGCGGAACAGCCGGCCGACAATACCGCCCAGCAGCAGGATCGGCGTGAATACGGCGACCAGCGACAGGCTGATCGACAGCACGGTGAAGCCGACCTCGCGGGCGCCGCGCAGAGCCGCCTCCAGGCGCGGCATGCCTTCGTCGAGATGACGCGAGATGTTTTCCAGAACCACGATGGCGTCGTCGACCACAAATCCGGTGGCGATGGTCAGCGCCATCAGCGACAGAATATCGAGGCTGTAGCCCAACAGATACATCGCCCCAAAGGTGCCGAGCAGCGAAACCGGCACCGCTATGGTCGGAATGAGGGTGGCGCGGAAATCGCGCAGAAACAGATACACCACCATGGTGACCAGGATGACGGCGATGACCAGCGTCGCTTCCGTGTCGTGCAGCGAGGTACGGATCGTGGTCGAGCGGTCGATGGCGATGTCGACATGCATGTCGCCGGGCATGGCCGCTTCCAGGTTCGGCAATTCGGCCTTCACGCCGTCGATGGTGTCGATGATGTTGCCGCCGGGCTGGCGGAACAGAATGACGAGCACCGAGGGCTTACCGTTGGAGAGGCCGAGATTGCGCACGTCCTCGACCGAATCGAAAACGTGTGCCACGTCGGATAGACGCACTGCGGCGCCGTTGCGGTAGGCAATGACGAGCGGCATGTAATCCGCCGCCTTGGTGGCCTGATCGTTGGTGTAAAGCTGATAGCGCTGCGTACCGTCGTCGATCGAGCCCTTTGGACTGTTGGCGTTGGCGGAAGCCAGCGCCGCGCGCACGTCTTCCAGGCCGATGCCGTATTTGAACAGCGCCTGCGGATTGAGATCGACGCGGACCGCCGGCAACGCCGAGCCGCCGATGATGACCTGGCCGATCCCGGAGAGCTGCGACAGCCGCTGGGCGAGGATATTGCTGGCAGCGTCGTAAATCTGCCCCTGGGTGAGTGTGTCCGAGGTCAGCGCCAGGATGAGGATCGGCGCGTCGGCCGGGTTCACCTTGCGGTAGGTCGGATTGGTCCGCAGCGACGCCGGCAGGTCGGCGCGCGCCGCATTGATCGCCGCCTGCACGTCGCGGGCGGCGCCGTTGATGTCGCGGTTGAGGTCGAACTGCAGCGTGATGCGCGCCTGTCCGATGCCGCTCTGCGACGTCATCTCGGTGACGTCGGCGATCTGTCCGAGATGGCGCTCCAGCGGCTCCGCAACGCTGGTCGCGACGGTCATCGGACTGGCGCCGGGCAGCTGGGCGTTGACCGAAATCGTCGGGAAATCGACTTGCGGCAATGGCGCGACCGGCAATCTGGAAAAGCCCAGCGCTCCGGCAAAGGCGATGCCGAGCGTCAGCAGCGTCGTCGCCACCGGCCGGGCGATGAAGGGTGCGGAAATATTCATTCGGCGGGCTCGCCGTGGGCCGGGCGATTGGCTCGCGGGCGTCCGGTCAGACGCACGGCCAGCCGGTCGAAATAGAGATAGATGACAGGCGTGGTGAACAGCGTGAGCAGCTGGCTCACGATTAGGCCGCCGACCAGCGTGAGGCCGAGCGGATGGCGCAGCTCGGAACCGGTGCCGGTGCCGAGCATCAGCGGCAGTGCGCCGAGGATTGCCGCCATGGTCGTCATCATGATCGGCCGGAAGCGCAGCAGGCAGGCCTGATAGATCGCCTCGCGCGGCGGCAAGCCCTCGACGCGCTCGGCCTCGAGCGCGAAGTCGATCATCATTATGCCGTTCTTCTTGACGATGCCGATCAGCAAAATGATGCCGATGATCGAGATGACGTTCAGGTCGTAACCGAGCAGCATCAGCGACAGCAGCGCGCCGACGCCGGCCGACGGCAAGGTCGATAGAATTGTAACCGGGTGGACGAAGCTCTCGTAGAGCACGCCAAGCACGATATACATCGCGACGATCGCGGCGAGGAAAAGGAACACCTCGTTGTTCAGCGAGGATTGAAACGCCGCTGCCGTACCCTGGAATGCGGTGATGAAACTCGCCGGCAGGCCGATGTCGGTTTCGGCTTGCTGGATCGCCGCGATCGCAGAATTGATCGAGTAACCGGGAGCGGTGTTGAACGAAATCGTGGTTGCTGGAAATTGGCCATAGTGGGTGATGACCAGGGGACCGGTTCGCTGCTCGACGTGGCTGATGGCAGACAGCGGCACCTGGCCGTTGGTCGCCGAGGACGACGACGGCAGATAGATGCTCGACAGTCCGGCGAGCGAGTGCTGCAGCGCCGGATCGAGTTCAAGGATGACGCGATACTGGTTGGACTGCGTGTAGATGGTCGAGACGATGCGCTGGCCGAACGAGTTCGTAAAGCGCGTTGTCGACCGTGGCCGGCGTGATGCCAAAACGGCTGGCCGTGGCGCGATCGATGACGAGATCGACGGCAAGGCCCTGCTGCTGCAGGTCGCTGGCGACGCCGGCCAACTGCGGCAGCCGGTTCAGGTGGTCCACGAGCTTCGGCACCCAGGCGTTGAATTCCGTCGGGTTGGCATCTTCGAGCACAAAATTGTAGGGCGCCCGGGTGATCGTCGAATTGATCGTCAGGTCCTGCACCGGCTGCATGTAGAGCGTGATGCCGGTCACGCCGGCGACTTCCCGCTGCAACCGTCCGATGATCGCGCTCGCCGACAGACTGCGCTGGTCATGCGGCTTGAGCGTGATCAAAAAGCGCCCGGTGTTGAGTGTGCGGTTGGTGCCGTCGACTCCGACATAGGAACTCAGGCTGACGACGTCAGGGTCTTTGAGCACCACCCCGGCGAGCTGGTTCTGCAGCTTCGCCATTTGCTGATACGAAACGCTCTGCGAGGCTTCGGTGATGGCCTGAATGAGGCCGGTGTCCTGCACCGGGAAAAAGCCTTTCGGAATCTCGTAGTAGAGCAGGACGGTGAAGACGAGCGTCAGCAGCGCGACCAGCAATGTCAGCGGCTGGCGATCCAGCACCCAGCCCAGCGCGCGGCCATAGCCGCTGATCATGGCGTTAAAGGCGTGCTCGGAGCGCATGTCGAAGGCGCTGCGCTCCGACTCCGGACGATGCCGGATCAGCCTGGCGCACATCATCGGCACCAGCGTCAGTGAAACCACGGCTGAAATCACGATCGTGACGGCGAGCGTGATGGCGAATTCATGAAACAGCCGGCCGACCACGTCGCCCATGAACAACAGCGGAATAAGCACCGCGATCAGCGAGATTGTGAGCGAAATGATGGTGAAGCCGATCTGCTGCGAACCGCGCAAAGCCGCCTCGAGTGGCGCCATGCCGCTTTCGACATAGCGGGCGATATTTTCGATCATGACGATGGCGTCGTCGACCACGAAGCCGGTGGCGATGGTCAGCGCCATCAGGGAGAGGTTGTCGAGCGAGAAGCCGAGCAGATACATGACGCCGAACGTGCCGACCAGCGACAGCGGCACCGAGAGACTTGGGATGATCGTTCCGGGCAGCGTGCGCAGGAACACGAAGATCACGATCACGACCAGGACGACCGCAAGCCCCAGTTCGAATTCCACGTCGGCGACCGAGGCGCGGATGGTGACGGTGCGGTCGCTTATCACGGTGAGGTCGACGGCGGCCGGCAGCGTGGCGCGCAGCGCCGGCAGGAGTGATTGGATGCGGTCGACCACCTGGATGATATTGGCGCCGGGCTGGCGCTGCACCGACAGGATGATCGCCGGCGTGGTGTCGGACCAGGCGCCGAGCTTGGTGTTCTCCGGTCCGCTGACGATGCTGGCGACGTCGGAGAGCCGCACCGGGCCGCCGTTGCGGTAGGCAATGATCAGGTTGCGGTATTGATCGGGGCTGGTGAGCTGATCGTTGGCGTTGATGGTCGACGCCTGCGCGCGGCCGTCGAAATTGCCCTTCGGCGTATTGACGTTCAGGGTGCCGATCGTGGTGCGGATGTCGTCGAGGGAAATCCCGTAGGCGGCGAGCGTTTGCGGATTGAGCTGAATGCGCACCGCCGGCCGCTGGCCGCCGCTGATGCTGACCAGCCCGACGCCGTTGAGCTGCGAGATCTTCTGCGCGAGGCTGGTTTCACTGAGATCCTCGAGCGTCGTCAGCGGCAGCGTCTTCGACGTCACCGCAATGATCAGGATCGGCGCGTCGGCCGGATTGACCTTGGCATAGATCGGCGGCGTGGGCAGGTCGCTCGGCAGCAGATTGCCGGCCGCATTGATCGAGGCCTGCACCTCCTGCTCGGCGACGTCGAGGGAGAGATCGAGGCTGAATTGCAGCGTGATCACCGAGGCGCCGGCCGAGCTTGCCGACGTCATCTGATTCAGGCCCGGCATCTGGCCGAATTGCCGTTCGAGCGGCGCCGTGACCGATGAGGTCATAACTTCCGGACTCGCGCCCGGATAAAGCGTCTGCACCTGGATGGTCGGATAGTCGACTTCCGGCAAGGTCGACAGCGGCAGAAACGTATAGGCGATGATGCCGGACAGCAGGATCGCCACCATGAGAAGCGTGGTGGCGACCGGACGCAGGATGAAGGGTTCCGAGACGTTCATCTCATCGATTTCATCGTTGCGCCTGGCTCGCGGCGGCTTCGCTGCCATCCGCTACCGCTGCTGGCCCGCGCCGCCGCCTTGCCGCCGTGAGCGGCCGCCGCCCTTGCCCCTTTGTCCGCTGCCTCCCGCCGGAGCGGCCGCCGGCGCGACTTGTTTGCCGTCGATGCTGCTGACGTTGACGCGTAGTCCGTCGCGCAGCCGGTCGGCGCCGTCGGTCACCACCTTGTCGCCGGCCGCCAGTCCGGACTCCACGGTCGTCATGCTGTTGCCGTGTGGATCGACATAGGTCGGGCCGACGGTAATCTGCCGCACCGAGACGGTATTGTTGGCGTTGACCAGATAAACATACGTTCCCATGGCGCCGCCCGGCGTGGCGCCGGGGGCGCCGCGCTGAATCGCTGCGGTCGGGACCGTCAGCGCGTTCTGCAGCGTCTTCACCAAAAGCTGCACATTGACGAACTGATTGGGGAACAGCGCATTGTCGGCGTTGTCGAACTGGGCGCGCACCCGCACTGTGCCGGTGGTGGTGTCGATCTGGCTGTCGACGGCCATGACGCTACCGACGGCAAGCTGCTTGACGTTGGCGCGGTCGAACGCGGTGACCTGGAGCTTGGTGCCGGCATTAAGCTGCGGCAGAACATCCGGCAGTTCGTCTTCAGGGATCGAGAAAATCACGGTGATTGGCTGCAGTTCGGTGACAACCGCGAGCCCGGTCGTGCTGCTCGGCTGTACATAATTGCCGGGATCGACCAGGCGGAGTCCGATGCGGCCGGTGACCGGCGAAACGATGTGGCAGTAGGCGATGTTGAGCGCCTGCGCGTTGATCAGGCCCTGATCCTGTTTGACCGTGCCCTGATATTGCTGGACGATGAAGACTTGGTCTTCGGCCTGCTGCTTGGCGATTGAATTCTGCGCCGCCAAGGTTTGATAGCGCTTGAGATCCATCTGCGCCTGGCTGAGCAGGCCTTGATCGTGGGCGAGCTGACCTTCGTATTGGGCCTTCAAGATCACGTAGGGCCGGTCGTCGATCTGCGCCAGCAATTGCCCTTTCTGCACCATCTGGCCTTCGGTGAAGGCAACCTTGGTGAGATAGCCGCTGATCTGGGACTGCACGGTGACAGTGGCGATCGGTGTTACGGTACCGAGTGCGTTGACAATCACCGGGACATTGTTGGTCACCACCGTCGAAGCGCCGACGGATTGCGTCGCGTTCACGATGACGCGTCCGGCCGGCGCCTTGCCGGCCGTGACCCAACGGGCGATCTGATACGTGCCGAGCGCGAGCAGGGCGACGATGATGAGCCCGACTACGATACGGGTCACCGAAAACCGGCGCGCCTTGACGGGTGGTGGCGCGGCTGGCCGCAGGCCGGGCGCCAAATCCGGCGCCAGGTCATCGTCCGTGGTGCGCGTTCGCTCGTCCATCTTGCGCGCTCATTCGCCCTGCAGGTGCCGCCATATAATGTGAGCCGGAGACTACGCCTAATGAATCTTTGCCAATAATTCCGGCGATGAGGTTCAAAGCCGGCGCGATTGCGCGCTTGCAATGAGCCACAGTTATGTCCGCTGGCCGAATCGCTTCCTGGGACGCAGTCTCTTAGGAATCTGCCTATAAATCAATGGCTTGTGCCCAGTCCGGGCCGCGCGGCCGGCGTCCCGATCGCCCTTCTATTGTGTCGGCAGTTGCGGCAAGAGTGAGAACGATTGCTGAAGCTCCTTTTGGGTCGGCAACAGTGTGGTATCCCAGCTGCCGCCGAGGTTCTCGATCAACGTAACGCTCGCCTGGAACAGGTTCTGGCGCGTGGTGAGTGCCGATTCCTCGTCGCCCAGCAAAGTCACCTCCGCGGTCACCACGGTGGTGAATGCGACCGTACCGGCCTTGAACTGATTCATATAAATGTTGACCGCCGTGCGGGCGTCCCTGACGGCGGCTTCCTGGAACGCAAGCTGGCGCGACAGGAAACGGATGGCGGCGAGTTCGTCCTCGACGCCCTGGAATGCGGTAAGCACCGTCTGCCGGTAGGTGGCGACACTCTGCCAGTAGGCGGCGCGCGCCGCGTCAAGCTGCGCCGCGTGTAGGCCGCCGTCGAAGATCGGCTCGGAGGCGGCGGCGCCGAGCGACCACACTTCGTTGGCGGCGCTGAACGGAAGCGGATTCTTGCCGATCCATTGCAACACGCCCGACAGGCTGATGTCCGGAAAGAACGCCGCCTCGGCGACGCCGATGAGCGCGTTCTCTTCCTGCATGGTGCGTTCGGCCTGCGCGATATCGGGCCGCCGTTCGAGCAGAGTCGAGGGAATTGTCACGGGAATATGCGGGATCGTTCCGATCAGATCGTGATGAGCGACGGTCAGTTCGGCGGGCGGGCGGCCGACCAGCATGGCAATGGCATGTTCGTACAGCGCACGCAGCGCGCCGGTGGCGATCTCCTGCGCCTGCGCATTCTCGACCTGCGCCCGCGCCGTCGCCACGTCGCCGCTCGTCACCGAATAGCCGGCCTTGAACTGATTCTGCACGATCTGCAGCGTGCGCTTGTATTCCGCAACCGTGCGAGCGAGCAGATCGTGCAGCGAATCCGTCGCCAGCAGATTGAAATAGGCGGTGGCGAGCAACGCCTGCTGGGACAGCTTGACGTTGGCAAGATCGGCGGCGCTCGCTTGTGCCGCGGCGGTATCGGATTCGATCTGGCGGCGCACCTTGCCCCAGACGTCGAGGTCCCAGCTTCCATTCAGCGCCGGCGTGTAGGTTGTGGAATAGGTACCGCCGCCGCCGCCACCGCCGCCTCCTCCGCCGGGGCTGAAGCCCGATCCGCCGCTGACGCCCGGCCCGCGCCGCGATCGCGTGAACGTGTAAGTGCCGGCCAGCAGGGGAAACAGGGAGGCTTGCGCTTCCCTGATGATGGCGCGCGCCTGTTCGTAGGCGGCGGCCTGTACAGCCACATTCTGATTTGAAATCTCGACCTGCCGCATCAGCAGATCGAGCCGCTTGTCGCGGTAAATGTTCCACCACTCCCCGCGATCGAGCGCGTCGCTCGGCGCGGCAAGCTTCCAGCCTTTGAGTTCCTTGAATTTCGCCGGCACCGGAGCGGCCGCCGGCTTGTAATCCGGGCCGACCGCGCAGGCGGACAGGAAAACCGCCAGGCTCGATGCGGCTAATAAAGTCGTCGCGATCGGGCGAGCGCGACGCACCCAACCAACGCCACGCAACCCCGCATGGGCCAACGCCTGCACTGTTGAAAACCCGCCACTGACGAATCCGACCAAACGCAGACGCTACGCAATTCACGAACAAGTGCGGGCCGAGTCCCGCCGAAGGAAGCGGAATCCGGCGAGTCTGAGCCCGTTTCCGTGTCGATTCCGGCCCCCCGGGCGTTCACGTTAACCATGAGTATGCTGCCCCACGCATGGGTGAAGATCAACACTACCGCCCCGGAGCGCCGCTTATGTCATCCTTTCTGTGGGACAATGTGATATTCGGGCGACAGTGGAGCGGGCCGGGCAGCTATGGCCAGCCCATCTCATCGCGGCCCGCGCCCGTTCGCCAACGGAGGTGCAAATGCCGTACGCCTACACGCTGACCAGCGTTATTCCGGCGACGCCGGAAGAGATTTACGAGGCTTGGCTCGACAGCCTTTCCCACACCGAGATGACCGGCGGCGAAGCCAGCATGTCGGATGAGATCGGCGCCGAGGTATCGGCCTGGGACGGCTACATCAACGGCCGCAATCTGGAACTCGTGCCCGGCGAGCGCATCGTCCAGTCGTGGCGCACCAGCGAGTTCGCCGATGCGCATGAGGACTCGATCATCACGATTACGCTCGCGGATGCCGGCGACGGCACCCTGCTGACGCTGGTGCATAGCAACGTGCCCGACGATCATCGAAGTTATGAGCAGGGCGGCTGGGAATCGAACTATTTCGAGCCGATGCGCGTTTATTTCGCCAAGCTTGCGCAGGAGGCTGGTGAGGAGGAGGAAGCGGAGGAGGCGAAGCCGGCGCCTTCCAAGCCGGGCACGCCCAAGCGCGCGCTGGGCAAAAAATTGAAGGCGACAACGAAGCCCGCGGCGCCAAAACGCGCCGGCAAGGCCAGGCGCGCCAAGCAAGCCGCTCCGCCGAAAAGGCCGACGGCAAAGAAGAAAAAGACGAGGCGCGCCGCGGCGCCCAAGGCCAAACGCAAGAGCGCAGCGCGGCCGGCAAAAAAGCGCAAAGCCGCGCGAGCCGCGGTGCGCAAATCGGCGCGGAGGCCGCGCTCGCGCCGTTGAGGCGCTGCGCAGACGACGATGACGCGGCAAGCGGCACCGCCCGCTGATCTGCTCGAAGCGTTGTTTGATCTGACGCCGGCGGAGGCGAGTTACAGGCCTCCTGGTCGAAGGCAAATCCGTTGCCGTCATCGCCGCCAAGCAGGGCGTGACGCCGAATACCGTACGGATGCAACTCAAGTCGGTTTTCGCCAAGACCGGCGTGCGTCGCCAAGCCGAATTGGTGAGCTTGCTCGCCACGTCTTCCTCTGCAGTACTCTCACGGCGATGAATTCACATCATACGAAAAACCTGACCGCCGAAGGCGCCGCCGCAGGGCGGGATCGCGCATCATGCGGTGCTGCGGCTGATGAACCGCCCTGTTGCCTTCGACTTTACCACCTGCTCCACTGGCCCGTATCTTGCTTCGTAAGGCGAGCGAAGCGAGAACGGGGGCGTTGAAAGTCGATGCGTAAGCCATGCTGCGGCATTGCCGTCTTTGCTTTGTGTCTGCTCACACTCGCGCTGTTCGCGTTTCAGGCGCCACGTGCAGTTGCGGCGGACTGGCCGGTTCACCCGGTCAAGATCGTCGTGCCGTACGGTCCCGGCGGCATATCCGACGTGCTGGCGCGCATGACGTCGGACCCGCTGAGCGCGAAGTTCGGCCGGCGCTTTGTCGTTGAAACGCATCTGGGCGCCAGCGGCGCCATCGGCACAGAATATGTCGTGCGCTCGCCGGCGGACGGTTACACGCTCTATCACGCCGGCGGCGCCGAATTTTCGGTGGTGCCGCTGATGCAGAAGCTTAACTACGACCCGATCAAGGATCTGGCGCCTATCAGCATGACGGCGATCAACGGCATGGCGTTCGCCGTCAATCGCGACCTGCCGGTGCATACGCTCGCCGAGTTCATCGCTTATGCGCGCGCCAATCCGGGAAAGATCAATTACGGCTCGGTCGGGCGCGGCTCGAGCAGCGATCTCGCCCCGGCGGCGTTCGCCGCGCGCGAACGCCTGAAACTGGTCGGCGTGCCGTATACGGCCACGCCGCCATCGATCCTCGCGCTGATCAGCGGCACGATCCAATTGTTCTTCGGCAACATCTCCGACATCGTCGCTTCGGTCCGTTCGGGCGAAGTGCGGTTGCTGGCGGTATCGACGGCGAAGCGCATGCCGCAATTCCCCGACGTGCCGACCGTTTCGGAAACCGTACCCGGCTTCGTCATGACCGGATGGAACGGCTATTTCGCTCCGGCCGGAACGCCGCGGCCGATCATCGAGCGATTGTCGAAAGCGATCGCCGCCGTCTGCAGCGAGCCGGCGATCAAGCAGAAAATGGCGAACCTGAGCGTCGATGCCGTCGGCGGTACGCCCGAGGCGCTGGCTGCCGCGATCCAGGCCGACCTGCCGGTCTACCGCCAGGCGGCCGAGGCGGCCGGAATCATCAGCAAATAATTCCTCCAGGGCCGCCGGTGCCGTCAGCGGCGCTTGGGTCCGGCTATTGACATTGAGAAATCTCAAAAGGGCTCTGACCTCTCAGAGCACGGACCTTCTGCATATCAGCCCGATCACCGTTACGTGAAAGCCGGTGCGGCGCGATCGCGTGCGATATCGAGCTTCGATAGTGCAATAGATGGAGCGTAATCGCGTATGGTGCGTTAAGGCGTCAATTCCGGGGGCAGACAGAAGCAGGAAAGTAATCCATGTCGATCGATCGCCGCTCGCTGTTGAAAGCCGCCGCGGTTGCGCCGGCCATGTCCGGCGGACCGCTGTTCGCGCAGACCGCAGCCAGTCCGCCGGCCGAGAAGGCGGACTACACGATCCGAATTGCGACCGGCCTCGTCGATCTTGCCGACGACCACATCGTGTCGACGACATTATACAATGACCAATTTCCCGGTCCGCTGATCCGGCTGCGGGAAGGCAAGCGCGTTGTCGTCGACATTCACAACGATACCGATACGCCCGAGCAGTTGCATTGGCACGGCCAGATGACTCCGAGCGACGTCGACGGCGCTTCGGAAGAGGGCACGCCCTTCATTCCCGCCCACGGCATGCGCCGCATCGCGTACGTGCCAAGACCGGCGGGGTTCCGTTTCTATCACACCCATGTGGTTGCCGGGGCCGATCTCAATCGCGGCACGTATACGGGACAGTTCGGGCCGGTCTATATCGAACCGGTCAACAATCCCGGCGCCTACGACCGCGAGGTTTTCCTGGTACTCAAGGAGTTCCTGCCGTCCTTCAGCCGCGGCGGCGACATGGCCATGGATTTTCTGGTCGGCGATCCGATCAAGGAGCTGCAGGACATCGGCAAAAAGGCCGACGATCAGTTCAAAGGGCCCAAAGGCTACGAAGTCGGCTACGATCTGTTCAGTATCAACGGCAGGATGCTCGGCCGCGGCGACCCGATCCGGGTCAAGCAGGGCGAGCGTGTGCTGTTTCACGTCCTCAATGCCAGCGCCGGCGAAATCCGCAGTCTTGCGCTGCCTGGCCATGTTTTCAGGATCGTCGCGCTCGACGGCAACCCGGTGCCGACTCCCGCGGACGTGCCGGTGTTGTGGCTCGGCACGGCCGAGCGGATCTCGGCCATCGTGGAGATGAACCATCCGGGCGTCTGGGTGATGGGCGATCTCGCCGATGACGACCGCGGGCACGGCATGGGCGTCGTCGTCGAATACGCGGACGCCAAGGGCGAGCCGCGATGGACCAAGCCGGAACCCTATAAATGGGACTACACGAACTTCGGCAGAGCCGGCGCGACGCCGGCCGCGCCCGATCAAACCTTTGACGTAACGATCGTCAAACAGAACGGCGCGGACAGCGGCTTCAACCGGTGGACGCTCAATGGCGAGGCTTTCTCGATGCAGACGATGAAGCCGGCCTGGACGGTCCATCAGGGCCGGCGCTATCGCTTCAAATTCCGCAACGCCAGCGACGACATCCACCCGCTGCACCTGCACCGGCACAGCTTCGAACTGGTGCGCTCCGGCGGCAAGCCGACCGCCGGCGTCATCAAGGACGTCGTCATGCTGGGCGGCTTCCAGGAAGTGGAGTTCGACTTCGTCGCCGATAATCCGGGGCCGACGCTATTCCACTGCCATCAGCAATTGCACATGGACTTTGGCTTCATGGCGATGGTCAATTACGCGTGATCGACGGGACGGGTGCAGGGCGACAAAAGCGCGCCGGCCCCGCAATTGCGCGCCAGCGTCTCGGCCTTCTTGCGGGTGAGGAACAATGAGTACGGTCGATATTGCCTTGGTGCTCGTTGCATTGGCTTTTGCCTGGAGCATGGGCGCCCATTACACCGGCGCCTGCATGGGCATGCCCTACGCGACGCGAAGCATCGGCTTGCGGGGCGCCTTGTGGACGATGGCTCCGCTGACGCTGCTCGGGGCGACGTTCCTCAGCCATAAGGTGCTGGTCAACGTCGGTCACAATATTCTGGTCGCCGATCGAGCGGGCACGCCGGCGGCTATTGCCATCATTGCGGCAGCCTTCGTGCTGACGACGATTTTCACGCAGCGGCGGATCCCGACATCGACGATCCAAATTCTTGTATTCTGCATCATTGGAACCGGCGCGGCTCTCGGTCTTGCCATTCGCTGGGATACTGTGATCCATCTTGCGGTACTCTGGATTCTCGCTCCTTTCATCGCCTTTGCGCTCGGCTACGTTTTCACCAAGCTGTTTGACGCCGTTCCAGGATTCGCCAGCAGCGGAGCGGCCGGCCAGATCGGGCGGGCCCTGGTCATTGTCGGCGGCGCCGCATCGCTGACGATGGGGGCCAATGATGTGTCGAACGCAACCGCGGTGTTTCTCACCACCGGATTGTCAGGGCCGCTGCTCGCCGGCTTGATCGGCGGCGTCGGCCTCGCGGTCGGCGTGCTCACCTGGGGAAGGCCGCTGCTCGAACGCGTCGCCTTCGATGTCGTCAAGCTCGATATGGCGATGGCGACTGCGGCCCAATTCGTGCAGGCTCTCGTCGTCCTGACTGCGGTTTTCTTCGGCTACTTTACATCGATGAACCAGGCGCTGATCGGTGCGATGGCCGGCACCGGCTTCGCGCGCGGCCGCGAAACGATCGACAAGAAGGTCATCTTCGGCATTCTGCGCGGCTGGATCATCGGCCCGGCCGCCGGTGCCATTCTGGGCTACATCTTCGGTTTGATTGCGAGAGTTGCATAACCGGCGGACGCATGCTCGCCGCGCAAGTTTGCATCATTGCAACGCCGCACAGAGCCGCCATCGGGCTTCGCACAATGTCATGAGCAACTCGATCCAACGCTACTTTGCCGGTCTTTCGAGGAACACGTTTCTTCTCGCGTGTACCAGTCTGTTCGCCGACATTTCGACGGAGATGCTTTATCCGATTCTGCCGGTGTTTCTCACGCAGACGCTGAACGCGAGCGGCAGCGTCGTCGGGCTGATCGACGGCTTTGCCCAAGCCACCCAGAATATTGTGCAGGGATTTTCCGGAACGCTGTCAGACAAGCTGCAAAAACATAAGGCTATTGCGCTGTTTGGCTATTTTCTCGCCGCTGTCGGCAAGCCGGTGATGGGCCTTGCCACTGTCTGGCAAGTGGTGTTCGGAGCGCGGCTGCTGGACCGCTTCGGCGCAGGCACCCGGTCGGCGCCGCGCGATGCGCTCGTTGCGGCTTCGGTCTCGGAAGAAAACAGGGGGCGCGCATTCGGGCTTGAGGGAATGGGTGACAATGCCGGGGCCTTTCTTGGGCCGCTGTTGGCCGTATTCCTGCTCTATTGGGTTCACGTCGAAATCCGTTCCGTCTTTTATCTCGCTGTCATTCCGGGATTGCTGGCCTTCTTTATGGTTATCCTGGTGAAGGAAAGGCCGGCCGCTGTCGCAGCAAAGGCGAAGATCGACGTCGGTCTGCGGCAGTTTTCTACGATCTATTGGAAATATCTGTTGGCGACCGCACTGTTCGGTCTCGGCAATTCCAGCAACGCGTTTCTCATCCTGCGCACCCAAGATATCGGCGTTTCGCTGGAGGATACGATCCTGATCTACGCGGCGTTCAATCTCGTTGCCGCGTTGGCGTCGTATCCGGCTGGCTCGCTTTCGGACAGTTGGGGCGGAAAGAACGTCCTGATCGTTTCATTTATCATTTTTCTGATCGGCTATTTGGGCTTTGCATTGACACGCAACGCCGTTCTGGTCGGTGCATTGTTCGTGTTCTACGGCATGTTTCAGGGCATATCCCGCACTGCCGGAAAGGCTTTGGCGTCAAGTCTCGTTTCCGATCGTCTGCGCGCCAGCGGCATCGGCTGGTACAACACCACGGTCGGAGTGTTGCAACTCGTTGCGAGTCTGGTTGCCGGCTTGCTTTGGGACCACGTCTCGCACGCAGCCGTGTTTTACTACGGTGCGGCCTTTGCCGCCGTCGGTGCTGTCGCGTTGTGGCTGTTGATCCCGGGGCAGGATCATCACCGCACCCGTCTTCCAGAATAAGGCAACTCAGCCGGCGGCAAAATCAGTCCGCTTTGACGCCCGCGCTTTTAATGACTTTGGCCCACTTTTCCGTTTCGTCAGCGCCAAATTTGCCGAACTCAGCCGCGTAGGCGATGAATTCGGGAACGGGCTTCACCGGCACAGCGGCTTAGCCAACCGTTGGTCATCGAGAACCGGCCTGGTGCCGGCATGAATGTCGCAATCGAGAGCTCTTTCAGTCACCGACCGCGATGATGAGATAAAGTACGACCAGTATGGCGCAACCGGGAACCAGCCAGATCAATCCCGGCCACCAAATCCGTTTCAGCAAGCTCGGCGGCAGGAGGCATACGATGAGTCCGGCGACGAAAGACACCAAGGCGCACGTGGCGACGAAACCGTACCACTTCATTTGCGGCCCCGGTGAAGACGCCGCCGGCAGCGTGTCCCTCAGGAAGGTGAATTTGCCGGCCTGTGGATAGTAGCTAAACAGCTGCCAGCTGTAGTTCATTACGAATAGATAGAAGACCGAAAAAACCGATCCGAACGTTATGGCGAAAACCGGATAGCGGCCCAAAGCGTCGGGATCGTGTGATGTTGCATGCGGTGGCGTAGCCATCTGTCTGCTCTCTCGTTTCGTTGAAAGCCCGGTCCTAGTGGGGCGCTAAGCCCAGTCCGGCCGCATTGTTGAGGATGTGCCCGACGAGAAAACCGATCCACGCAATGGCGGTCAGCAGCGTGGTCAGCATGGCGCGGACGAAATCGCGCGCGGGTACGAGCGGAGGCCGCCAGTAATACCAATAGGCGGGCAGCAGCGCGAGCCCGATGGCGAGGGCGTGCTCCTTGAATTCGAAGCTGTCGAGCGCCTTCACCCACTTGAAGTTGGTCAGAACGGTGCTCGATGTGAGTTTGTAGTCCGGATAAACGATCATGCCGAGGATGAACGTCAGCACGTAGAGCCAGACGATGGCGCTACCGTAATCGTGCGCCGAGACGGCGCGGACGTGCCCTAGAAAATTGCTGACGCGGGCGCGCACAGGCGCCCACACCGCGATGACCTGATGCGTGAGCGCACCCAACAGAAAAAACGCCAAGATGCCGTGAACCGTAAGTAGCGTCAGCCAAAGAGTGGTATCTGACCACATGTCCCAGCCCCCGTTGGGTCAAATGAATTAACCAAATCGTTCGTTTGGACGAACTGAAATTGTTGCCTCAAGGCTAACATCGGAATTCGCAGCGGTCAATTTGCCGTGCGCTGCGTGAGCAAACCCACCCGCTACACGCAGCGGTCGTCCGCCACCTGAGGTGTTGGCGGGCATTTCCAGTAAGGCGACGCCCCACACTGGCCTCAGGCGTCGATCTTGAGCATCGCAGCGAGAGGCTTGCCGGGATCGGCCAGCGCCGCGGGATCCACTGGAATCTGCCGTTCAATAAGCCGCCGCGCGACAGCAAGATCGCGCTGCACATTGATGCCCATGGCGTACACCAAGGCACCCCCGACAAGCTCCAGAACAAGGGGGCAGTGACCGTCGACGGGCCGGTGGATATGCAAGTCGGGCTTGGGCGGCGGCCAGCCTACCCCCTGGATGTAGAGATCATACTGCTCCGACCAGAAGAGTGGCGTCGGGCGATAGGCATCGTTCGCTCCTGCCGCATTGCGGCCTGCCACCGCGCCGTGATCCTGGGCGTGGTGCCAGTTCTCCTGCCGTACCATGCCGTGCGGCCCCGGAAAGCGCACCACATCGCCGGCGGCGAAAACATTCGGATCGGACGTGCGGCAGTGCTTGTCGACGACGATGCCGTCTTCGACCGTAAGGCCGGCCGCCGCGGCAAGCGCGAAGTTCGGCTTGACGCCCGTGCCGACGACGACGATGTCGGTGAAAAATTTATCGCCGGCGCTGGTCGTAATGTCGAAGCCGGAATCGCTCGCTTGCACGGCTGTGATCGTGGTGCCGGTGCGGATTTCGACACCATTCTGGCGGTGCTTTTCCGCGATGAAAGCGCCGGTCTGCTCGTCGCAGACGCGCGCCAAAATTCGAGGTCCGACTTCGAGCACGGTCGTTTTTACCCCGAGGTGTCTGGCTGAGGCGGCGGACTTCGAGGCCGATGAGGCCGCCGCCGATCAAGAGCAGATGTTTGCTTCGGCGCAGTCCGGCCGCCAGCGCTCGGGCATCCTTCTCGGTGCGAAGATAGTGCACCCGAGGCATGCCGGCCGGCCATTGCGGCAGTTCGCGGACCAGGCATCCGGTCGCAAGCACGAGTGAATCATAGGGATACTGTCGTCCGGAGGCGGTCACGACACGCTTCGCCACCCGGTCGATGGCGGTGCACTTCGCCAGGAATTCGACCACGACTTTATGCGCTGCAGCGCCACCCCGGCCGGCGATCAACGCATCCTCGGGCAGTGCCTTGCCGGTGAGCACTCCCTTGGACAGAGGCGGCTTTTCATATGGCTCGCAGTGCTCCTCGGTGAGCAGAACAACCTCGGCCGAAGGATCGGTCCGTTTCGCTTCCATTGCCGCGAATACGCCGGCAGGTCCGCCGCCGATCACGACAATATTCCGCGCGCGATTGTCGGTCATGTCATCCCCCAGGGCATACGGGCTTCCGGCCCGCAATGCCGTAAGCATATTGGCTAATTTACTCGGCGGCGCTGGAAACTACCAGCATCATTGCCTCGGTCGCGCAGTTGCGCGTTCTCTGGCGTGGTCGATGGTTGCAGACAATCTTGTGCAAGCCAAACAAGCATTGTCGTTGCGGCGACGTGCGGCCCAAAACGACAATTCGCGTCATTTCGCGGCCACGCACCACTTTTACCGCTTCGCATGTGATAGCGTGTTGGCAGGTCGGGGGCGGACCAACCAGGCAGCGCCCGCGACCGGTCAACGAAAGCGGTGTGATACGATGACCAACGGGCCGGCTCAGTTGAGCGTGCTCATGTCGGGGGGCTTCTCCGGCGCGTACGAGCGGTTGTTGCCGGAATTCCAGCGGACAACAGGGATCAGTGTCACAACGCGCTCAGGGGCGTCGCAAGGCGCCGGGCCGCAGACGATTGCCGCGCAGCTTGCCAACGGCATGCACGCCGACGTCGTGATCCTCTCCAGGGAGGGCCTCGGCGAACTGATCGCCGCGAACAAGATCGTCGCCGGAACGGATGTCGATCTCGCCCAAGTGCCGCTCGGCGTGGCGATACGCGCCGGCTCCCCGAACCCCGACGTCGGCACCGTCGAGACCTTCAAACAACTCCTGAACAAGGCGAACATTATTGCGATGCCGGCAAGCACCAGCGGCATTTGGATGACGAACGATCTGCTTCCGCGGCTTGGCATCGCCGGAACGGTCCGCACCAAGCTGGCGCCGCGCGGCACCGACGCAACCCGCATGGTGGCCGCGGGCGAAGTGGACCTTGCGGTCATGCCGGTAAGTGAAATTTTGTCCGCGCCGGGTGTCGCGTTCGCGGGCTCGCTCGCGTCCGAGATTCAGTTCGTGCAGATGTTTTCGGCCGCAATCGTCGCCGGTGCGCGAGAGACTGAAAGCTCGAAGCGGCTGATCGGCTTTCTATCCTCCGCCGGCGCTGCCGAGGCCATTCGCAACAGCGGCATGGAACCGGTCGCGGCGGCAAGGTAGCGACCGCGACGAAGCACGCGGCGGCAATGACGCGCCGATCATTCCTTGCCGCCGCGGCGTTGACGTTCAAAGCCCGTTACATGTGATGGTCCGTGCGTTGACGACTCAAGCTATCAACGTCAAAGTCATTGCACGGGCGAGCTGCATCCCAGAGGAGAATGTCGTGAAAGTGTGCCGTAGCGGACAAGGCATTTTTGCTGCAATCGTCGCGGGCGCGTGCCTCGCGTTACCGCTCCATCGCGCCGACGCTGCCATGAACCATCGGCAGTTCGCCGCCCTGAAGCATGGCGCGCCGACAAGGTCCGCCCGCGCGGCAGTGGCGCGCGGAAAATATCTCGTCACCTTCGGCAGCTGCACGGATTGCCACACGCCCGGCAGTTTCTTTGGCAAGCCGGACATGACCAGATTCCTCGGCGGATCGGATGTAGGTTTCGCAATTCCGGGGTTGGGCGTTTTCGTCGGACCGAACCTGACGCCGGACAAGAAGACCGGGCTGGGCAGCTGGACTGACGAGCAAATCGTGACGGCGTTCACGACGGGAAAGACGCCCACCGGACGCATGCTGGCGCCGGTCATGCCCTGGCACGCTTACGCCAATCTGACGAAGTCCGATGCGCTGGCGATTGTCGACTATCTCAGGAGCTTGCCTCCTGTCTCGCATCAGGTCGGCGGACCCTATGGCCCCACCCAGACGCCTGCGGAATTTGTCATGGTCGTTGTGCCGCCCGCCGTTTACAGCGGCCTGCCGAAACCCGGCGCTCCGGCGCCGGCCACGCCACCAGCTGCGACGCCCGCCGCACCGTCGGCTGGGGCGCCGACAGCCGCGCCGCCGCCGATGCCGGGCAAATAAGCTGGCGAGCGGCAAGTTTCCGCAAATCTCCGGGCGGGCGCGTCGCTTCGTTCATAGCGACGCGCCATCTTTGGATGGCTGCACTCAGTTCAACAAATTCTCGCGCAGCGTCGCGCCAGCATAGCGCTTTTTCGTCAGCCCGCGGCGCTGCAGCTCGGGCACCACGTGATCGACGAATTCCTGCAGGTTTCCGGGTGCGGAGAAGCCGCGCGCCAGCATGAAGCCGCCGTTGGCGCCGGTTTCGAAATGCCATTGTTCGAGCTTGTCGGCGATCTGTTTTGGCGTACCGCCGGCGACCAGAATGCGTTCGGTCATGAAGCGCCGCCCGAACTGCTCGACGGTGAGGCTGGGGTCGGTGGTTTTCAGGATCTCCTCGAAGCTGCCCCAATGCACATTCTGCGCCTTGACTTCGGCGGCGACGTCGGCGAGCCGCATGTCGCGGCGGAAGCGGGAAAAGTCGAGCCCGTACATCGACGACAATTCGATCAGCCCGGCTTCCGGCGGAATTGAATCGAGATAATGCTCCTCCATCGCCTGGGCTTCGGCTTCCGAGCCCGCGACCTGGATACGCACCGACCACAGAATGCCGCAGTCTTCCGGCTTGCGGCCGAACTTGGCGAGCCGCGTGTCAAGCTCGGTGCGATGCGCCTTCATGCTCGCCGGGGTGCGGCGCGTGGAAAATTGCAGGTCGGCGTAATGCGCCGCCAGATCCATGCCGGGCCCGGATTGCCCGGCCTGAATGATCACCGGGCGGCGCTGCGGCGACGGCAACGCGGGCAGGGGGCCGCGCACGCTGTAATACTCGCCCTTGAAATTGAGCAGATGCACCTTGGCGGGATCGCCGAAGATCCCGTTCTCGCGGTCGAGCTTGATGGCGTCCGGTTCGATGCTGTCCCACAGCAGGCGGCAGACCTGCAGATGCTCCTGCGCGCGCTCGTAGCGCACGTCATGCTCGATCATTTTTTTGTAGCCATAGTTCGCCGCCTCGTTCTTCGAACGCGACGTCACCGCGTTCCAGGCAATGCGGCCCTTGGTGACGTGATCGAGGCCGTTGAACACCCGCGCGATGTGGAACGGGTGATGGTAGGTGGTCGACATCGTGATGCCGAAGCCGACGCCGGCAGCGGCGCGCGACATGCAGGGGATCATCGGCATCATGTCGTGGCGCGGCCATTTGGTGCCGTAGCGCACCGCAGCGTGATGATTGCCGCCGTAGTCCTCCGGCGTGCCGCCGGAATCGCCGAAGAACAGCATGTCCATGATGCCGCGCGCAGCGGTGCGGGCGATATCTTCGTAGAATTCGGGGCTCGAGTAATACGGATAGCCTTCCCAGGAGCCCGGCATCTTCCACAGATAATCGGTGTGGTAGTGCGACAGATCGGCGGCGAGATGGATAAGCTTGGATGCGGACATGACGGCAGCCTTGGATCGCGCTCGGCGGCTGAAAGACTAATAACAGAGCGCGTGCGCCGTCTACCGTCCGCCGGTCGCGCTGCTGCATCGAAGCTGTGCAGATGCGAACCGCGGCTGCACCTTAATCGGCCTTGTCTCGCCGCCGTTTATGTGACCCAATCTCATGCCGGTCCGCGCCGCCATGGAGACGAACGTGCGGAGATTTGTGTTCGGCCTGTGGCTTGCGCTCCTCGCTGCAATGGGGGCCCAAGCGGCCCAGGCCGGCGAAAATTCCGTCGCCGACTTCTACCGCGGCAAGGTCATAACCCTCTATGTCGGCTACGGCCCGGGCGGCGGCTTCGATGTCATGGGCCGGCTTCTCGCCCGTCACATGGGCAAGCATATTCCCGGCCATCCGAGCTTCGTGGTGCAGAACATGCCGGGCGCCGGCAGCCTGTTGCTGGCGAACTACCTCTATAACCGCGCGCCCGCCGACGGCACCCAGTTCGGCATCATCGCCCGCAACCTGCCGCTGATCAGTCTGGTCGGCGGCGATGCCAACGTGCGGTTCGATCCGCGCAAATTCACCTGGATCGGTTCGTCGTCGGATTTTTCCGACGATGCCTATGTCCTCATCGTCCGCAAGGATTCGCCGGTCAAGACGCTTGCCGATGCGCGGCGCGCCGGCGGCCCGGTGCTTGTGATCGGCGGTACGGCCGAAGGCTCCAGCAGCGCCGATGTGCCCAAGATTTTACAGGACGCGCTCGGCATCCGGATGAAGCTCATTCTCGGCTATCGCAACTCGGCGGCACTGTTTCTCGCCATGGAGAACGCCGAGATTGCCGGGCGCACGGTGGAATTGTCGTCTGTACGCGCCACCCGGCCGCAATGGCTCGAGCCCGGCAGCGATTATCGCATCCTCTTGATGTACGCGCGCAAGAAGCGCGATCCGCGGTTTCCCGATGTCCCGACGGCACGCGAGCTGGCGCCCAATGCGGCGGCGCGCGATTTGATCGAGTTCACGGAGTCTCCTTTGCTGACGATGGCGTGGCCGTTCGTGGCGTCGCCTGGCGTCCCGCCCGACCGGGCGGCCGCGCTGCAGAGCGCGTTCATGGCAACCTCGCGCGATCCGGATTATCTCGCCGACGCCGCCAAGCTGAAGGTTCCGATTGAGCCGGTGAGCGCCGCGGACATCGACCGCGCCATCGACACGCTGTCGAAGGCGTCGCCCCAGGTGTTCGATTACGTTCGCAAGTTGATGGTTAGCAAGAAGAAAGGCGGCTAAGCGTTGCAAGCGTCGGCCGGTGATGGCGTTGTCGTGAACGAGAACACGGCATTGCGCCTCGGCTCAGCGCGATTGCCATTTTCAAAATCCGGGCCAAAATCCGGGCCCGGATACACGGCCAGAGGCTGCAGGCGGCTTCGGGGCAGAAAGCGGCGCATGGGGTCTCCGACCAAGACCTCAATGTTCGATTCGGAGCAGCGATCAAGAAAGGCCGTCACTCTCCGCGCCAAGTCTTCCGCATAGAACAGATCGCCGACCAGAATGACTTCCAAGTCGGGTGGCGACCCTGTTGTCGGGTCGCCCAAGATTGCTGAAATCGCCACTGCGTTGAGGGCAGCGTTCAAGCTTGTTGCAGCAATTGCCCACGGGTCGATGTCGGCCGCGATCACGCGTTTGGCCCCTGACTTGGCTGCTGCGATCCCGACAATTCCCGAGCCTGCCCCGAGGTCAAGCACTGTACGGCCGACCACTAATCCGGGACAGTTCAGAATGTGGCTCGCAAGTGCGAGGCCGCCTCCCCAACTAAAAGCCCAGTAGGGGACGCCAAAGTCTTCATCCATTTCGGCAAGGCGCCAGAGCCCGCTCCTTGGCCCGGCCCTATGCAAGACAATCTGCGGCAGGGAAGGGACCGGTGCGGCCGGAAAGTTTGACTGGATGAGCTGCCGAGCTTGAGACGATGAAATCATCGTTCCCCTCGTGGGACGATGGCAGCTTTTGTCGTGGTTCGCTCGTGTCGTCAATTGGCCGACGTAAGCCGCGACGTCGTCCTTCAGGGAGGAACGTCTGTCCGCTTCGCCCTGTTCCGGGTCCCGATTTGGAAAGTCGGCGCCGTCAGCTCGCAAAGAAGCTTTCGATTGGCGCGCTGCGCGGCAGGCGGCCGACTTCGACGAACATGTCCATCTGCCGCTGCGCCAGCCGCCGCTCGGCCTCGGTGAAGGTGAATTCCATGCGCGGGTAGCGCGCCGAGATCAGCAGCGTCTCGCGGTCGCCGCCGTATGATGCGATGAAGATATCGGCAACCTCCTCGATGTTGCGCTCGCTGTAGGCGAACGACTTGCGGAACGCATCCAACAGCGGCTCGCGCAGGCCGGGATTCTTTTGCAGCAGCGCCTCGTTTGCCGCCACCATATGCTTGATCATCTCGTCGAAGCCGGTCAGCACCTTCCAGGCGTCGCCGTCGGTGTAGAGGCACTGCGCGTCGCGTGCCTGTTCGCCATGAAAGAAGAATTGGTCGAGCAGCACGACCGCGTCGGCGTCGCCGCGGCGCAGAATGTCGAGCAAGGTTTGCTGCGGGCTTGCCGCCCATTGCAGCCGCGTCGGATCGACGCCGTAGGAATGCTTCAAGAGATATTGATGGATGGCGTGTCGACCCTGGTGGGTCGCGATTTTTCTACCCTCAAGCTGTTGCGGCTGCGCGAACGTTCCGCGCCGGACGAACAGGCCGTTGCCTTTGCCGGTTGATTTCCACTCGGTGCACAGCCCGACGAGCGGCGCACCGGCGAGCCGCCGCTCCAGAAAATTCGGCAGATACACGTTGGCGAGATCGACGTCGCCGCGGATCAGACACTCTTCCAGCTCGCGGCTCGGCGGATCGGGCACCTCGATCATAGTCCAATCGATGCCGTGGTCTTTGATCAGCCCCGCGCCGAGCGCGTAGTAGATGCGGAACATCGTGAACCGGTTGCGGTAATGCGCGAGCCGGAGCCTCATGAAGCGGCATGCTCCGAAAGCTGCCGCTTGGCGTGCGTCTCAGCCTCAATGTTCTGATCGAGCACCCAGCGCGCAACCTCGCCGTGAGAGGCGAACCAGACATCCGGGAACTGGGCGAAATATTTCAGGATCCGGTCGAACACCGCGCAGACCAGCGGCCGGCCGCCGAAATGACAGTGCAGCGTCAGGCCGAGAAAGGCCGGCGCTTCGCGCAGATAGAGATAGTCGAAAGTGTCCTTGTAGACGTCCCACAGTGTCGTCGGGCTCGAGTGCGACACTCGGCTGTCGGTGAAATCGCTTGCCGGGATAAGAGCGATCGGTCCGCTCTTGGTCCGCTTCATCCGCGGCAGGTCGATGTCGAGCCAGTCGCCGTGCCAGGCAAGACCCTCGGCGGCGAGATACTCAGTGGTGTGCTCGGTCCATGCCAGAACCGGACTGATCCAGCCTTGCGGCCTCGTGCCGGAAATCTTTTCCAGAATGGCGAGCGATTGTTTGATGCTGTCCTTCTCCTCGTCCGGCGTCATGTAGGCGAGCAGATGATCCTGCAGATAACCGTGCCCGGCAATGTCGTGGCCCTGCCTGACGATCGCCTTGGCGGCGTCGGGCCAGATTTCGGCGCAGCGCGCATTGACGCAGAACGTGCCGCGCACGCCGTTGTCGCCGAGCAGATTCATGATCCGCCACACGCCGATCTTGCCGCCATAGGTGCCCCATGAGATGCGGCCGCGGTCGAGCGTGCCGGCCTTGAGCCCGGTGCCCTGGACGCCCCAGGGCGGTGCTTTGCCCTCAGACCATTGTTCCAGCATCACCGTGACGGCGATTGCGATGCGCTGGCCCTTCGGCCAGGCGAACGTGCCTTTTTGCATGTCGAATTCCCGCTAAGCCCCGAATTGAGAGGCTGTACCCATAGCAAGCCGTCAGGGCGCAATCGAGCGCGATGCGCGGACCCAGTATCTGCGTCGCAGCATCACGCCCATGCGCGCAATGCTCACTTTCGTGGGAGCGGTTGTGACCAAGCCTTCCGGAACCGTCGTGGCAAACGGCCTCAGCGCTCTGTTTGGCTGCGGTCGCCGGATCGGCCACAGCGGACAAGCGGTCCGATGCCGATGTTCGCAACTCGCGCTCGCCCGCGAAAACGGCCCCGTCAAGATGACGCATGGGCCGTCACGCGGCCTTGCTGTAGGACCAGCGCTACAAGTTTGCGGGCATGACAATTCGCCCTGTATGGTGGGTCAGCCGTCCGGACCGTATTGCCGCAGCGCTCGCCGCGCGGGAGGTCTCAGCCAAACGAGCCGCGCAATCCCGCAAACTCTGGGTTAGGGACACCACCCCGCCACAATGGCGGACTATGCGGCGGCCAGGAGCGCAGAATACCGATGAAAAGCCTTCATTACGTCATGATCGGCGCCGCGAGCGGCGCCGCGCTGGTGCTGCTGGCGACCTCGCCCAACGTGGCGCCTTTAATCGCCAGGGCGACCGCTTCGCCGTCGGCAGACGCCGCGGCCACATACCATGAGCTGACTTTGTTCGGCAAAGTGTTCGAGGCGGTGCGCCAGGACTATGTGACGAAGCCCGATCCGGACAAGCTGATCAAATCGGCGCTCGATCGGCTGGTAGGCGGCCTCGATCCTCATTCTAATTATATGGATGCCAAGGATTTTGAGGAAATGCAGGTCGAGACGACCGGCCAGTTCGGCGGCCTTGGCATGGAAGTCACGACGCTGAACAAGCTGGTCAAGGTGATTTCGCCGATCGACGGCACGCCTGCTGCAAAGGCCGGCATCCTTGCCGGCGACGTCATCATGCAGATCAACGGCAAGCCGATCCAAGACCTTCCGCTCGACAAGGTGGTCGCCGAACTGCGCGGGCCGGTTGGTTCGAAAGTGACCCTCCAGATCCAGCGCAAAAATGCCGCGAAGCCGATCGTGGTGACGTTGACGCGGGAAATCATCGAGGTCCATCCGGTCAGCCATCGCGATGAGGGCGGAAACGTCGGTTACGTCCGCATCAAGGAGTTCAACGAACTCACGAACGATGAGCTGAAGAGTGCGATCGCGGACCTCTCGGCGAAAATTCCCGCCGACAAGATGAAGGGCTATATCCTCGATCTGCGCAACAATCCGGGCGGCTTGCTCGACCAGGCCGTCGGCGTGGTGAATGACTTCATGAGCCAGGGCGAGATCGTGTCAACGCGCGGCCGCAACCCCGGCGAGGACGAGCGGTTTTTTGCCAAGCCCATACCGGGCGACCTCACTCACGGCAAGCCGCTCATCGTTTTGATCAACGGCGGCTCGGCGTCCGCCTCGGAGATCGTTTCCGGCGCCTTGCAGGACCAGAAGCGCGCGACCATCCTCGGCACGCGCTCCTTCGGCAAGGGATCGGTTCAGACGATCCTACCGCTGGGCACCGGCAACGGCGCATTGCGCCTGACGACGGCCAAATACTACACGCCCTCAGGCCGGTCGATTCAGGCCGAAGGGATTACGCCGGACATCACGGTTCTGCAAAAGGTGCCGAAAAGCCTGCAAGGCAGCGAGGTCGAGGTCAGCGAGGCGAGCCTGCCGGGCCATTTCCACGCGCAAGGCAAGGAAGAAAAAGGTTCGCAGGCATACGTGCCCGGCAAGCCCGAAGACGACGCTGCATTGCAGACGGCGCTGGCGCTGTTGCGCGGCACCAAGCACGATCCCGCCTTCCCGCCGGGCAGGCAGCAGGCGCTCGCCACGCGTCCAGCTCATTAGCCGGAAGAGCGAAACAGCCTTGCTGTTCGCTCATTCGCGCCGCGCGTTCTAAGCGGCAATACCTTCAAACGCAATGACGCTTGGTGCGGCGGCCCTTCGCGGGTGCCGCACCGTTTTTGCTTCGCCGGCTGATCGAAAGCGGCCGCCGCTCTGGCAAATTGACAGGCCTGCGGCTTTCATCCACGGTCCCGATTAATGAATATGGTGACCGAGCGCCGGGCGATGCGGTCGCGTCGATCGGAATCATCTTGCCGTCGCACCGGCTGACCGCCGCGAAAGCGACCCAGATGGGAACGTGGACCGCCGCCGCTGCCGCCGAAATCTCGCGCAAGCTTGGCTATGGCCTGGACCGGACATGGCCCGCGGCCAAGCGGGCAGGTTGAAGACGGATTGCAGACCCGGACGCACAGCGATGGCAACCGAACTCAAGCCGCTGACCGATGTGCGATGGCCCGCAAGCTTGCGGCTGCCGGTGGCGCTGACATTCGAGCATCAATCCGGCGAGGGCGCGCCGCTGCTGCCGGGCGACCGGACCAACGCCATGATCGGCGGCGCCATGCAATACGGCGCCCGCACCGGCATCTGGAACATTCTCGAACTGCTCGATGCCTTCGGCATCAAGGCGACCTTTCTGGCATGCGGCACGACCGCGGAAAAATATCCCGACGCCATCCGCGCTGCGCACCGGGCCGGCCACGAGATCGGCGGCCTGGGCTATGGCTTCGATCGCGTGCGCACCATGAGCGTGGAGCGCGAGCGGGGCGTCGTGCGCAGAGCCGTGAAGGCGCTGCAGGACATAACCGGCGCCCGCGTCGCGGGCTGGCGCTGCCCGGATTATCGCCTCAGTCCGCAGACGCTCGATATCCTGTCCGAGGAAGGCTTCGTCTGGGATTCAAGCCTGCTTAACGATGATCATCCCTGTCTGTTCGATTGCGCCGGCGGCACAATGATCGAACTGCCATTCACCACCAGCACTGCGGACAAGACCTTCGTCGGCTATCCGTACCCGATGCGTGCCAGTCCTGACGGCCTCGCCGGCGTCTGGAACAGCGAGTTCGACGTGTTGTACCGCGAAAGCGCACGCGGCAGCCGGTTTTTGATCCTGAGCATTCAGACCTGGGTCACCGGGCGGCCCGCGCCGTTGCGGGCGCTCAAGCAGTTCTTGCAGCGGCTCGTGCAGTACAACGACATTCAATTCGCCCGCTGCCACGACATCGCGGGGTGGTGCGCGCAATCGGACGCGCCCGGCAAGCGGAGCTGAGAGAGAAAGACGATGTGGAAGGAAATCGCGCTGCAAAAACCGGGGCACTGGCCGGACGGCGTGCGCCTGCCGATCATCGTCAGCGTGCATCACCAGTCCGAGGAAGCCGCCGTCGTCTATCCGGACGGCCAGGCCGATCCGTTCGACTTTTCGGAGCGCCAGTATGGCGGCCGCCGTGGCGCGTGGCGCCTTCTGGAGATTCTCGAACGGCACGGCGTGCGCGGCACCTGGATCATCTGCGGCGCCACGGTCGAGAAATATCCGCAGATCTCCCGCGCCGTACAGCAGGCCGGCCACGCCATCGCCGGCCACACCTATGAGCACGAAATGATGTGCAACTACCCGCCCGACCAGGAACTGCGGCTGATCAAGAAAACCGTGTCGGTTTTTCAGGATCTGCTGGGCGAGCAGTTGCGCGGCTGGCGCACCTGTTTCGCGAGCCATCACACTATCGATCTTTTGCTGGAGCATTTCGACTTCGAATGGGACGCCAGCATCTGGAACGACGACCTGCCCTACATGATCGAAGGCTACGGCAAGAGACTCCTCGAAATCCCGTTCTCGTCCTACAGCGACGCGGCCTGGGCGATCCAGATCACCAATCCGATGCCGCCGACGCCCTTCGGCACGTGGCACTCCAACACGCCGGAATTCATGCTGCGCACACTCAGGGCGCAGTTCGATGCGCTGTACGAGCGCGGCCCCGACAAGCCCGTGCTGATGCCGCTCACCGTGCACGACTTCATCGTCGGCCGGCCGTCGCGTTCCTCGGTGCTCGATCAGTTCATTCCCTATGCGAAAGAGCATGAAGGCGTCGTGTTCGCGACGCACGATCAAGTCAGAGACTGGTGGCTGAAAAATTATGAGAACGGGGCATCCCATACGCCGCAGCGGAAGGTTTGAAGGCATGCGCAGCGTCATCAAAGCACTGGCCACCGGATCGATAGCTGCCCCAAGGCGAAGTAGGCTGGGTCGCTGAGACTGGTCAGCGGACTATTTGCGGAGCGGGCGCCCTTTGGCCGCGTGGCCCCCGTGCATTAAAGCGACGTAAGATTGCCGCCGTTGTCAGCGCACGTCGCATGTGGTGTCGTATGTCTGCTTGGCATGGCGCGTTCGCTTGAGGCGTCCGCCGGCTGACGGGCGTCAGGATTCAGCCGATCGATGGTGCCCCAATAACACAGGCTGAGGGAGGGAAGCTCATGCTCCAGACGCGTAGAAGCGTGCTCAAGCTTGCCATGCTGGCATCGACTGTTGCCGGCCCAGTCATGGCGGCCGACGACTATCCCAGCCGACCGATCAAGATCATCGTCCCGGCAGCGGCTGGTGGCCCGACCGACGTGCCGGCCCGGATTGCCTCGGAGATTCTGCACGCGAAATTCGGCCAGGCCGTGGTCGTCGAGCATCGCGCGGGTGCTGGCGGCGCAATCGGTGCCCGTGACGTCGCCGGCGCGGCGCCGGACGGCTACACGCTCCTTGCCGGCAACACCTCAACGCTTGCGGTGATCCCGGCGGTTTCGCGAAGTGCCGGCTACGATCCGACCAAGAACTTTTTGCCGATCGTTCGCATCACCGAGGGATTTCAGATTCTCGTGGTCAATCCCGCTTCCCCTTGGAAGACGCTGAAAGACTTCATCGCCTACGCCAAGGCCAATCCGGGCAAGATCAACTATGCGCATACCGGCGCGGGCGGTCTGCCGAACCTTGCCGGCGAGCTGTTCATGCTGCGCAGCGGCACCAAGCTCACAGGCGTGTCGTATCGCAGCGGCGGCGAATCGGCGACCGCGGTGTTGGGCAAGGCCGTCGATGCGACGTTTGAGAACATCGCCATTCTTCGCGCGCTGATCAAGTCGGGCAAGCTGCGCGGGCTCGCCGCGCAGAACCGGACCCGCACGCCGCTCCTGCCCGATCTGCCGACCATGGCGGAGGCGGGCGTACCGAACTGTGTGGCCAATACCTTTTTCGGCCTGGTGGCGCCGGCGAAGACGCCGGCGGCCATCATCAAGAAACTCAGCGATGCCATGAATGCGGGATTGACGACGCCGGAAATCCAGAGAACCATCGCCGTGTTGGGCAGCGAGGCGAAGCCGAACTCGCCGGCGGAATTCGCCGCTTATATCGCCGAGCAGCATCGCACCTGGGTCGAGGTCGGCAAGGCCGCAAACCTGAAAGTGGACTGATACTCAGCATGAACGCGCCAGCGATACTCCGCAACCGGCGGAGCTTTGCCGACTACATCGATGATCGTCCCGCCGACCGTGTGTTCCGCGTCGATCGGGCGATCTACAACGACCCTGACATCCTCGAGGCAGAGTACCGCAATATCTTCGAGGCCAACTGGGTCTTCCTCTGCCACGAAGCGCATGTCCGCAAGCCCGGCGACTATTTCGCCACGCATATCGGCCGCCAGCCGGTATTCGTGGTGCGCCAGCCCGACGGCTTGCTCGGCGCCTATCTGAATGCCTGCGGCCATCGCGGCGCCACTCTGGTGACCAAGCGCATCGGCAATGCCCAGGGGTTCGTCTGCCCCTATCACGGCTTCTGTTTCGACACCGCGGGCAAATGCACGGCGGTCTCGGCGCCGAGGACCGGCTGGAGCGAGCAGCACCTCGCCCTGTCGGAGTTCGATCTCACGCCGATCGCCCGCATCGACAGCTACCGCGGCCTCGTTTTCGGCAGCCTCTCCGCCGCGGTGCCGAGCTTGCGCGAGCATCTCGGCGCGGCGGCGGCGCTGATCGACATTTTCGTCGCGCCGGCGCCGGCCGAACTCGAAATCGTGCCGGGCTTTTCCATCTACGAGACGGCGTGCAACTGGAAGATCATGCACGAGAACGGGCCGGACGCCTATCATGCGCCGGTGGTGCACAACAATTTCGCGCAGGCCATCACCTACCGCGAGAAGCGCGAGGCGCGCAGCGGCGTGGCCAAGACCGACACCGGCCGGCTCACCGCCGGCCGGCTCGAATCGGCGAGCTATGATCTCGGCAACGGCCACACCGCGTTCTGGCACAAGCGCCCCAATCCCGAGGCGTTTCCGGTTTATGCGCAGCGCGAAGAGCTGTCGCGGCGGTTCACGCCCGGCCAGATGGAATGGATCATCGGCCGCGGCCGCCATATGACGATCTTTCCCAATCTGCTGCTCAACGATCTCGCTTCGACGCATCTGCGCACCTATCGGCCGCTCGCGGTCGACCGTATGGAAACCATGATCTGGTGCATTGCGCCGGCCGGCGAACCGCAGGAAATGCGCGCGGCGCGGCTGCGCAAGTTCGAAGATTTCTTCCTGCCGAGCGGCATGGCCACGCCGGACGACGTCGCGGTCGCCGAATCGGCGCAGAAGGCAAGCTTCGCCTTCGACAGCAAATGGACCAACATGGGCCGCGGCATCGACTTCAAGATCGACGGACCCGACGGCGCGGCGCGCGAACTCGGCTTTTCGCCGCAGGCCTCCAGCAACAGCTGGGATCACGAGATCGCCATGCAGGGCGTTTACCGGCGCTGGCGCGACATGATGGAACGCGGTGAGGGGCGCCGCAATGGCTGATCCGGCCTTGACGCCGGCGGTCGCGGAATTCCTCTACCGCGAAGCCCGGCTGCTCGACACCCGCAAATTCGGCGAATGGCTCGGCCTGTTCGCCGACGACGCGATCTTCTGGGTGCCCGCCGTCGGCATGGACGGTAATTACACCAGCGAGCCGGAAACCAGCCTCAACTTCATCTATATCGTCGGCCGCGCCGGACTGGAGGCGCGGGTATTTCGGGTCGAGAGCGGCGGCTCCCTCGCTTCCAATCCCTTGCCGCACACGCGGCACCTCGTCACCAATTCATGGTCGACGCTGAAGGGCCGGCAGGGATCGCGGCTTTCGCCAACGTCCAGATCGCGGCATTCTGCGAACCGCGCGGCCAGCAGATACTCAACGCCTCCTGCGAGTACCTGTTGCGGCGGGAAGGCGGAGGCTTCCGCATCGCGTCGAAGAAGGTGTTGCTGCTCGAATACGTGATCGACGGCTATTTCGATTTCTTTACCGTCTGACGCATGGGAGCGAGGCGCGGGTAGGTGGGTTAACCGCGAAGCGGCGTGACCCGCCAGGATGATTGGTGGGTTACGCGCCTTCGGCGCTAACCCACGCTACAAAATCAATGAAACAGCTTCGGAAATTTCGCCCGCAGTTTTTGCCGCAGATCGCCGCTGACGTCGACCGTCTGCGGGAAGGTGTTTTTCAGCTTCATGTCGTAGGGAATGCAGGCGTCGATCAGGATGCGGTTGTTGAAATTGCCGGGCAGAAACAGCGGATCGCGCTTTGACGCCCACGCCTTCTGCACGATGTCGATGTCGGCCTTTGGATCGAACCGCGTGCACATCGCCCACAGCACCTGGTCGAGATCGCCGGCGTCGATGTCGTCGTCGACCACCACCGTCCATTTGCCCGCATAGGCGCCGCCTTGGCAGGCGCAGGCAACGTGCAGCGCCTGGCGTGCGTGGCCCGGATAGCGCTGTCGGAGCTGGATCGCGGTGAAGCGCGTCGCCGGTCCGGCCTCGTGATTCCACACACCGAGCACTTCGGGAATGCCGCAGGCATCCAGCGCGCGCCAGATTTGCGACGCGCCGGCGATGCCTTTCAAGAGCCCGGTCTCGTCGACCGGCTTGTGCTGCGGCGCGCAGGTCAGGATCGGCTCGTTGCGGTGCAGGATGGTCTTCACGTTCACATACGGCCGGTCCTGCGTATCGTCGGAGTAATAGCCCATCCATTCGCCGAACGGGCCTTCCGGTTTGACCTGGCCCGGCACCGTCTCGCCCTCGATGGCGATCTCGCAATCGGCCGGGATCGGGAAGCCGGTGAACGGCCCGCGCACCACGTCGATCGGTTCGCCGCGCAGCCCCCCGGCGATGTCGTATTCGCTCACTTCCGGCAGCGGGCTCGACGACAGCATGAACAGGAGCGGGTCCTGGCCGCACAGGATCACGACCTTCATCGGCTCGCCGCGGGCGAAATATTTGTCGCGGTGGATGCGGCCATGCTTGCCCTCGGTGATCTGGCAGCCGACGGTCTTGCCGTCATAGACCTGGCTGCGATAGGCGCCGAGATTGTACCAGCCGTCGTCCGGGTCCTTGGTGACCACCGCGCAGGCAGTGCCGATAAAGCGCGAGGTGTCGGCCTCGTGATGGCGCGGCACCGGGAATTTCAGCACGTCGATGTTGTCGCCCTCGATCACATTCTCGAAAACCGGGCCGTCATTGACGTAGCGCGGCTTGAGCGGCTTCAGCTCGGCCATGCGCTCGTGATAAAGCTGCACGATGTCGACCTTGCGCCGGTATTCGAGCGGCAGCCCGAGCGTGAGCGCGATGCGCCGGATGGAGGAGAGCTGGCCGTACAGCGTGCGGTAGCCTTTCGGATAGCCCGGCACGTCCTCGAACAGGAGCGCCGGCGCGGTGCCGCGGCTGTTCTCGGTGAGCATCTGCGTGAGCCCGCCCATTTCGGCGTCCCAACTGGCGCCCGACACGCGTTCGAGCTCGCCGAGCTTTTCCACTTCATCGAGCCAGCCGCGCAAGCCGCGATACTTTGGGGCCTCGCGTTGTGCTGACGTGACGCCCGCCATTTTCGTCTCCATACCGCTGAAATCGAGCAAATAGCGGTATGAATTGCGGTCCGAGACGTGTCAAGCGAGCGCCGTCATCGCTCGGCGTGCATGGCGAGGGTAGGCGAGCAGCTATGCGCGCGGTGATGACGGCGTCAGCCGCTAAGATGACCCAACTGCCAGGCTGAGCTAACCGCCGAGACGACTTAACCGCCTAGACTGTCCGGCTCCAGCATGGCGCGAGCCCGCACCGCCGCGCATGTGCGCGGGTGCTTGTCATGCAGATAGATGGCGAGGTGCGGCCGGATTTTTTCGTCGTGCGAACTGACCGCCTCTTCGAACAGCTGGGTTTGCAGGTCGGCAGGCAGCCGGCCCCACATCCTCACCACCGCATCGCCCAAGGCACGCGCGAGCCGGTCCGAAATGTCAAGCGCGATCACGGTCATAGCGAGTTCCTCCGCTGAGCCGTTAAAAGCCAACTTTGTCAGGAGCCTTCAGTTCCGAGGAGGGGCCGCGAAATTACTCTGACGATGAAGTATAGCGGATTCCCTCCAGTGTTGTCGCGGAATGTATGAAATCGCTCCATTCGCCGTGCGAATGGAGGAAAGAAAGGTAGAGAGTTACCGGAGACGCGTGCTCGCTACTGTGCCGCGTGCTGGCCGCCGGCATAGCCGTGCTGCTGCACGTGCGCGTCGATGAGCTTGAGCGCTTCCGGCGTCTCGTCGAGGAAGCCCCAGCTCCTCATCCAATCGTAGGTCCGCTGCATCTCGGCCACCGGGATCGGCGCCGGATCGACGAGGAAGAGCCGGCTTTCGCGCAAATCGTCGATCGTCAGCTTCGGCGATTTGCGGATCCTTCGCCTTGATAATAGTCGATGAAATAATGCAGATACGCGCGCTTGTTGGCGTTGATGCGGCGCACCGCTTCGCGCACCGCGCGGTTGAAAGCGCTATAGGTTTCGGCATCGACCCGGTCGGAGGCGACCTCGGTGCCGTGATGGAACGCGGAGATGATCAGCCGGCAGCCCTTCTTCTCGGCGAGCGAGATATAAGGCTCGGTCAGCGTCGTCGCATTGACTGTGCCGGCCATCAGCAGGTTGAAGCGATACTTCGAGCCGTTCGGCACGCGGCCGAGCTTGATCTGGTCGCGCGGCACGAAGCCTTCCAGCATCTGCAAGGTCAGGTAATGCGTGCCGAAGAACATCGGCACGCCGATCTGCCGGTCGGCGAATTGCTGCGGCGTCTGCACCGGCGAATCGCCGCGCACCACCAACGCCGCGTAGGTGACGATCGAGCGGCGGCCGATCTGCCGGCTGCTGACCTTGGTGCTTTCGACGCGGCAATAATTGCCCCATTCGCAGGCGTTGTAGAGATCGGCGTTGCCCTCTTCATCATCTTGCCGTGGCTGGCGAAGCGCTTGGCGCCCTTGTGACTCGGTGATGTGCAGTTGCGGGCGTCTTGTCGACGCCCTTTTCGCGGTCCACCCATTCGATCTTGATGCCTTCCTTCTCGAACAGGCCCTCGTCGTAAGCGACGAGTTCCGCCAGCCCTTGGAACGGCGCCGTGGTCTCCAGTCTGAGCGTCTTCATGGCGATCTCCCGAATGGACAATGCTTGGCGGTAAATCACGGCAAAACCGCATTTACGTCAATTGAATAACTTGCAACATAGGTTCGATTTTGTTTAACCTGCGGCACGCTCGAAACACCGCTTGGCATGGCTGTGCGAGCGGCCCGCGACCCCCACCTCGTTCCTCCCCCTTTCAGGGGGGAACGAGAACTCGGCTCGCTCGGAACGAGACGTGAAATTCTGTGCCGGCGGTTTGCGCTTCTCTCCCCCTGCAAGGGGGAGAGATAGAGTGGGGGTCCGCTGACTCGCCGGGTGTAAATTCAGGCAGGAAGCCAATGCCCGCCAAAGTCCACGACCTCGATCTGGCCAAGCTGCGCGCCTTCGAAATTGTCGCCCATAACGGCACACTGCAGGTCGCGGCCGCGCGGCTCAATCTCACCGTGTCGGCGATCTCGACGCAGCTCAAGCGCCTGGAAGAGTTGCTCGGCGTGGAATTGTTCCGCCGCACGCCAAGCAAACTCATCATCACGCCAGAAGGCGAGCGCTTCGCCGCCGACGTGACGCAAATCCTCGACATGGCGGAGCGCGCGCTGATCCGGCTGGAGGAGCGCGGCAGCCATTCGGGGCACGTGAACATCTCGCTCGGCGGCGACTATGCCTGGCTGTTCATGCCTAAGATCAATTCATTCTCGGCGCAGCATCCGAAACTCACGACCACGATCAAGATTCACCGCGGCACCGAGTCGATGACCGCGGTGCAGAAGGGGACGGCCGATTTCTCCATCGGCGCTTTCCTGCGCCGGCCGAAAGGCTTGCGGTTTCGCACCGTCGCCACCTCGACCATGTCGATCATTTTCAACGAGCGCGACCGGCCCGATCCGCAACACCCGCTGAGCGCAATCGGCGACCGGCTGCTGGTGGCGCCGCGCAGCGCCACCGTGCGCACGCGGCTTGCCAAATCGCAGGCGCTGAAACCGTCGATTAATTATCTTGAGTGCCCGACCTGCCACACTGCGATCGATCTGGTGAAGCGCGAATCCGGACCGGCGATCGTGCATACCTTCTGCCTTGAACAGGTCGACGCCGACGGCATCCGCGCCATCGACCTCGGCAGATCGTTCGGCGTCGAGCAGTTCGTCATCGCCTACAAGGCCTCGACCGTGAAGCAGCCGGTGATGCGCGATCTGTTGGAGTGGCTGACACGGTGATGCGGCGGAGCGGATCGGCCGTTCAGCCTACCGTGATATTTGCCGCGCGAATTATCTTGCTCCATTTCTCGGTGTCTTCGACGACGAACTTGCTGAAATCGCCCGGTGTCATCGCCTTGGGAACGCTGCCGACGTGGGCGAATTTTGCCATGACATTCGGGTCGGTCAAACTCGCCGTGACCGCGCGGTTGAGCTTGTCGACGACGTCCGGCGGCGTACCTTTCGGCGCAACCATGCCATTCCATATGACGGCATCGAAGGCGGGTACGAACTCGGCGATGCTGGGAACGCCGGGCAGCGCCGGTGACGGCGTGCGGGTGGTGACCGCAAGGGCACGCAGCTTCCCGGCCCTGATCTGTTGGATCATGGTCGGGATCGGCCCGAAAACCACCTGTACGCGTCCGGCGAGCATATCGGGAATGTAACTGTCGCGGTAATGCACGACGGTCATTTTGATGCCGGTCATGTTCATGAACAGCTCGCCGGCCAAATGGAGGGAGCTGCCCTTGCCTGCCGTCGCCATGTTGATGCCGCCGGGATTGGCCTTGGCGTAAGCGATGAATTCGGGGACGGTCTTTGCCTTAAATGACGGATTGACCGTCATCACCATGGGCGTGCGCGCAATGCTCGCGACCGGCACTGTGTCGCGGATAAAGTCGAAATTCAGGTGAGTATAGAGGCTGGCATTGATGGCATTGGACGATGTCGCCATGAGCAGCGTGTAGCCGTCTGGAGCCGATCTTACGACCTTCTCGGTGGCAACGTTCGTGCCGGCGCCGGGCAGATCTTCGACGATGAATTGCTGGCCAACGCGCTGGGACAACGATTCGGCCAGTACGCGCGCCAGAATGTCGGTCAGTCCGCCGGCGAAAAAGCCGACGAGCAGATGCACCGGCCGCGTCGGGTAAGCCTGCGCCCACGCAACGCGTGACGCTACCGGGAGCGCGGCTGCACCTGCTGCCAGATGAAGAAAGTTGCGACGGCGAAGTTTCATAGTATCGCCTCCATGAAGACGAATAGCCTTCCGCGAAACGCACAAGCTGCCAATCCGAGACTAATTGACGTCTGATTGCTCGCCCGCCGCAGGCACAGTCGCTGCCTTTAATTCGCGGAACGTCGGCATGTCCCGTCGGCAGCTCTGATGAGGAAAATTACCCGAGATGCGATAGCAGTTCTGTGACGTACAGCATAGCCCTGCGCGGAGTAACCGGAGCGGTATTCCTCGCCGGCCTCAACGGCGCAGACCAAGGATAGCCTTGGCATGTCGCGGTTGACAGGGCAGCCGGCAGCCGAAGGAGTGTCAGTAGCGCCGCCTCAGGGCGGGACGCGGGAGCAACCGCTCCCGGCGAGGGGGTTCGATATGAGGTTCGTGGGCGCCAAAGCGCCGCGCACCTAAAGCCAGTTGACTGGGCCGAGGAAATCCCGCTTTCCGATTGGCACGCCGCGATGGCGCAGGATGTCGTACGCCGTCGTTACGAAAAAGAAGAAATTCGGCAACGCGAATTGTTGCAGATAGTCGTTCCCCTTCATTTTTCGGTTGTTGCTGCCGGCGGTCCACGCGATGACTTTGCCTTCTGCGCCGTCGACCTGTTCGCGCGTGAGCGACTTCACAAAGCCCAGGGCAGTTTCGACGCGGCTTTTGGCGGCGGCGAAGCTCGTATCGTCGACAGCCGGCAGGGCCGGGGGCGTAACGCCGGCCAGACGGCCGCCCGTATTCATCGCGAAATCCGCTGACTGGCGAATCTGGCGGGCGAGGCAGAACATGTCAGGATACAGCCTGTCCTGCAGCAGCGCCAATTCCTCGATCTTGTTGGCGGCACAATGCGCCGCGGCCTTGTCGATGATGCCGGCGAGCGCGCCGAGCTGCTGGGCGCAGGGGGTTACAGCCGCGTCGTACAGCGAATACGCCATTTTGGTTTCTCCTTGGATGGCATTTTATGCCGGAGACAATAGGGGAAGGCCGGTCGGCTTGCCAACAGCTTACTGAGGCTGGAATGCCGGTCCGGGACGCAAGGAAGTCGCGAGCCTTGGGGGAGGGGAGCGGTTTTCGGGCCTTGAGGCTCGACCCCTATGGGCCTTCGTTGGCCCGTAAAGGCAAATGGCCCGGCGTTTGCTCGTCGGCGTCGAAACAGGGGCGATGTGCCATAGGGAAACACCATGCAGGAACGTCGCGAGCATCAACGGAGGCTGACTTATCTCGGAGGGCAAGCCGCCTTCGGATGGCGATATTGCGCTCTCGATTGCCTCGTCAGAAATCTGTCTCAAAATGGTGCGCAACTCGTCTTTTCGGAGCATCCGCTGATCCCGGACGAGTTCGATCTGATGATCGCGCATACAGGCGATAGTCGGCGCGCCCGGATCGCATGGCGCTATCAAGCAAAGATCGGCGTCCGGTTCGCGGCGTATGATGACGGTCGAAGATCGGTCGAGGCCGCCCGCGAAATCAGGGCGTTAAGGGAACAGAATGTTGTGCTGACGAGGCGGATCGCCGACCTCAGCGACCCTGCATTATAAGTGCAAACGCGAAACCGCCCGCGCCGCTCGCTGACAGCGCAGGAGATGCGCGGTTGACCGTCACGCCAGAAGGGTTTGACGTCCGGGGCGCCTCCATCTCGCGCCGGCTCTCACACGGGCGCATAGAATGTGCGCTTCCGACGCAATCAGAGACGTGCGGTCTGGATAGCGATATGTAGCGAAGGACCCTTTTCAGACATCAGCATTGATTTTTTCTGGTGTGCAAAAAATGTAATCGAAATGGAACCGGTATGCGGCGTTCCCATCTCGAACGATTGCAGCCGTTGCAGGAGCCCGCGTCGACAGCGCGGATGGCACATAACTTGGACGCGAACAGAAAAACGAGCCGCGAGAACGGAAATCCATTTTTTTTCACTTCTCCCCGGGGTGCGGTCCGCACGGCGGGAGAAAGAGGTGTCGCGAGCGCGGGACTCTATTGCATCCGGCTCGGCGATGGCGGAGGAGGGGGAGGGACGCGCCCGTTGCATCAATGGCTATGCTACGCTTTTCCGCCACTCAAGGAGCCTGCCGTGCCGATCCCGAAGCCGAACTATCATCCGCCGTTGAACGTGATCCGCGCCGAGCAAGAGCGGGTGCGCCGGGATGTTTCGTCTGCGGCCGGGCGGCGCTGGCAGCTGCCGGCGCGCGCCCAGTGGTACACCCAGGCGAGCCGGTTTGCCGGGGTCGAGCCGCGCGAGCCGGCACGCAAGGGTAACCGATGACGCTCGAACGCTATGTCGGCGCGGGCGTAAGGGAAGACGGGTAGGGGAGCGGGATGCCGCGTCGTGTCATCGGACGGTTGTTTGCCGCGACCGCGGCGTTCGCCGCGCTGCTGGTCCTGCCGGCCGCGACACCGAGCGTGTTCGATCCGAACGCGCTGTGGAAGATCGTCAACGGCCAATGCGTGCCGAACCAGGAGCAGCACGGCGATCCGAAGCCGTGCGCCGAAGTCAATCTGAAAAATGGCGTCGACCACGGTTACGCCGTGCTCAAAGACATCAACGGCCGGAGCCAGTATCTGCTCATCCCGACCGCGCGCATCGTCGGCATCGAAAGCCCCGAGCTGCAGGCGCCCGGCGCGACCGATTATTTCGCCGCGGCGTGGGAGGCGCGCAGCTTCGTCGAAAAGGCGCTCGGCCGCGATCTGCCACGCGACAATGTCGGGCTTGCGGTCAACTCGGTGCTGTCGCGCTCGCAGAGCCAGCTGCATATCCACGTCGACTGCGTGCGTGCCGATGTGCGCGGCACGCTGGCGCGGCTGCGTTCATCGATTGGCGAGAAGTGGGCGCCGTTGAACGAGCCGGTCGGCGGCCACCCGTACTGGGCCATGCGAGTCATGGGCGCGACGCTCGACGGCCATAACCCGTTCAAGCTGTTGGCGGACGGCGTACCGAAGGCGCGCGACGACATGAAGATGCGCACGCTGGTCGTCATCGGCATGCAGTTCGACGGCGGTGCGCCGGGTTTCGTCCTGCTCACCGGCCGCGTCAATGCGCTGCTGTTCGATTTCGGTGCCGGCGGTCGCTTGGAAGATCACACCTGCGGCGCAGGGCACTGACAAACTCACACCCGCCGATGCAGGCGATGCTCGATCCACAGCAGCAGGCCGTTGGCGATCGCCGCGAAGGCAAACAGCACGATCGCCACCATCATCATTTCCTGGCCTTGCAGCAATTGCACCGCATTCATGATCATCGAACCGAGGCCTTCTTTCGATGCGAACATTTCGCCGAGCAGCACGCCCAGCAAGGTCACGGTGAAACCGATGCGCAATCCGGTGAACACTTCGGGCAAAGCGGCCGGCAGCAGCACGTGGGCGATCGTCTGCCACGGCGACAGCTGCATGGTCCGCGCAGCGCGCAGATAGACCGGCGGGATCGCCCGGATCGCGCCCATGGTGAGGAGCGCGACCGGCAGGACGCCGTGCATGGCGCCGAACGCCACCTTGCCGGAAATGCCGAGCCCGAACATGAGCAGGACGACCGGATAGAGCGTGATCTTCGGCAGCGAATACAGCGAGACCAGGATCGGCTCGCCGACGGCGCCGGACAGCCGATGCGCGCCCATCCACACGCCGAGGCCAAGCCCGAGGCCATAAGACAGGATCAGGGCGTAGCCAAGTTCGATCGCGGTGGTCGACAGGTTGGAAAGAAAGCGCGGCGTGGTCAGGTTGCGCAGGAGGTAGGCCAGTGTCGGCAGCGGCGCCGGCAGCGCGGTTTCGCCGGCGATCTTGTGCAGCAGCTCCCAGGTGACGAGGAGCGCGAACAGAATGAGCAGCGTGTCCGTGGCGCGGCGTGTTGCGGTCATGAGCGGCCTCCGCCGCGCCGCTCGGCAAGGCGCATGTCGAGCCCATGCAGGATGGCGTTGACCAGGGTGGCGACGATCAGCAGGAACAGGATCAGTGCGTACATGCGGCGGTTGTTGAAATCCGCATACGCGTCGGCGATGTCGCGGCCCAGCCCCGCCGGCGACAGAATGAATTCGGCGGCGATCACGGCGATGAAGCCGTACGACACCGAGAGCTTGACGCCGGTGAACAGATACGGCGCGGCGGCCGGAAGCTGCAGCTGCAACGCGGTGGCGATGCGGCCAAGGCGGTGGACGCGCGCGACCTTGGTCAGCACCCGCGGCACGCGGTCGAGGCCGTTGAGCGTGGCGATGATCATGGCGACGACGGCGGTGGCGACGCCGATCAGCACGATCGGCATGATCGACAGGCCGAAGATCGCGATCAGGACCGGATAGAAGATGAAGACCGGCACCGCGTAATAGGTGGCGAAGAATGGATCGAGCGCCGCGCGCACGCGCGGCAGCGCATGGATGACGCAGCCGATGGCAAAGCCGAGCGCAATGGCGATCGCGGTGACGAGCACAATCATGCCGAGCGTGCGTTCGATCTCGGCGTTGAGCGTCCCCGATGCGAGCAGCGTCCAGAGCGCGCTCGCCATTTCGGACGGCGGAATGATGACATTGTGGTTGATGAGGCCGAGCCGGCAGGCCAGCTCAAGTGCGCCGATCGCCGCCACGATGACGACGAGGCGGATGAGGCCGATGCGGGTCATGGCCTGCAAATCTTCATTCCGCGGCCAGCGCGCTTTCGTCCGAATGGCCGAGCGCCTTGAGCGATTCGCCGCGCAGCCGTTCCCACAGCCGGCCGGTGATTTCGCCGAACGCCGCTTCGCCAACGATGGTCGAGTTGCGCTCGCGCGGCCAGCCGGTTTCGATGATCTCGATGAAGCGTCCCGGCCGCGCCGACATCGCGCCGACGCGGTCGGACAGCATGGCGGCTTCGTCGAGCGCGTGCGTGATCAGCAGCACGGTCGCGCCGGTGCGCCGCCACAGCCGCAACACTTCGTCGCCCATCAACAGCCGCGTCTGGGCATCGAGCGCACCGAACGGCTCGTCGAGCAGAATAAGCCGCGGCTGCAGCACCAGTGTGCGCGCAATGCAGACGCGCTGGCGCATACCGCCCGACAGCTGCGAAGGATAGGCTTTGGCAAAATCCTTCAGCCCCATGAAGGCGAGGGCGTCATCGACGCGGCGGCGGATTTCCGGTGCGGCGACGCCGTTCCTGCGCAGCCCGAATGCGGCATTGTCCCACACTGTCAGCCAGGGAAAGCTCGCGTCCTCCTGAAACACGACGCCGATGCCGTCGGCGACTTCGCCGTGAATTGGCTTGCCTTCGAACGTCACCGTACCGGCGCTCGGCGGCTGCAGGCCGGCGAGCACCTCGAGAAAAGTCGACTTGCCGCAGCCGGACGGCCCGACGACGGCGAAAAATTCACCCTGACCAAGGTCGAGATCGATCGGGCCGAGCGCATGCACCGGCGGATGGCCGCCGGCGCCCGCATAGACTCGCGTGACTTTCTCGATCCGCGCGTGGACCTCGGCAGGCACGGATGACATGCTCACTTCTGCAGATCGGCCGGCAGGAAGGAGGAATCGATCATCTTGTTGAGATCGACGTCCTTGTCGAGCATGCCGACGGCGCGCATGACATGTGCCGTGGTCTGCAGCAGCGGCATTTCGATCCGGCCTTCGCTGTAGAACTTTGCCGCGACCAGCTGGTGCATCATGGTGCTGACATCCTTGGGCGGCAGCGGCGCGTAGATTTTTTCCAGGATCTTGCTGGCGTCGTTGGTGTGCTGGTCGATGAATTGCACCGCTTCGCGCCGCGCGGCAAGCAGGGCGCGCAATTTGCCGGGATGATTCTTGATCAGATCGTCCGTCGCGATGCCGGCCGCGGGCGGCAGCAAGGGCAGTTCGCTTGGGCCCATAATGACATGGTACTTGCTTTCGCCGCCGCGCATCATGAACAGAATGCCCGGAATGGTCGTGGCGTCGACGACGTGGTTCTCGAGCGCGGTCAAGGCGCCGGACAGGTTGCCGAGCGCGACACGCTGAACATCGCCCGGATTAAGCCCGACCTTCTCGGCCGCGGCGACGATGGTCATCTCGCCGAGCGATTTCGGGTTGCTGATGGCGAATTTCTTGCCCTTGAGGTCTTTCACCGATTTGATCGGCGAGCCCGGCATCACGATGATGACGTTGTCGGCGAGCGAGCGGGTGCCGATATCGACGATCTTGAGGTCCTGGCCCTGGCTGATGGCGGCGATTGCGGCCGCCGGCGAGGTCTCGCCGAAGCCGAGCGAGCTTGCGATCACCGCGCGCACCGAAGAGCCGCCGCCTTCGCCGGAAATGACGCCGGTGACGTCGACGCCGGCTTTCTTGAAGAAGCCCTTCTCGATCGCGACGCCGTACGGCGCGCCGGACGGGTCGTTCTTATATTGGGTGATGAGAACATCTTCGGCCGCCGCCGGCGACCATGCGGCAATGCACAACGCGCTGACGCAGACGGCCAGCGCCGCAACAGCGGATTTAGGCTGCAACATATTCATCTCCTTGGCGTTATACGGAAGCTCGATCGTTGACCTGCCGCCGGTCCCGGCGTGTCTGAGCGCCGCGAAACGGCATTATCGCCCGCCTTGCCGCGAATGGGAATGCGGCGTGTTTTGCCAGATGTTTACTTTGCCCATCTATGCTGTCCCACCATCCGCCGCCGCAGCGGCCCACGAAATCCCGGCGTTCCTGCGGAGGATCGAAAATCATGATGCTGGTGAATGAAGCCGTTCGGCCGTCCTTGCCGGTGCGCGCGCTCGCAGCGCCTGCCGCGCGCGAGCCGGCCTGGTTCGCCTCCTACCCGGCCGGCGTGCCCCGGACAATCGACGCCGGCGCTTATCCATCGTTGCACGCCATGCTGCTCGAAGCCTGCCGCGAGTTTGCCGAGCGGCCGGCCTTCGAATGCCTGCGCGCGCGCATGAGCTATGCCGAGTGGGAACGGCACAGTCGCGGCTTTGCGGCGTTCCTTGTCGAACAGGCGGGCTGCCGGCCGGGCGATCGCATCGCCATCATGCTGCCGAACCTGCTTTCGTATCCGGTCGCATTCCTGGGCGCGCTGCGAGCCGGCATGATCGCCGTCAACGTCAATCCGCTCTACACGCCGCGCGAGCTGAAAGAGCAGCTGGCCGACTCCGGAGCCAGCGTCATCGTGATCCTGGAAAACTTCGCTCACAAGCTGGAAACCATCATCGCCGACACGCAAATCCGCCACGTCGTGGTGGCGCGGCTCGGCGATTTCGCGGCGCTGTTCAAGCGCTGGGCGTTCAATCTGGCGAACTCCTACATCAAGCACGTGCCGACCTGGCATTTCGGCAAATTCACGATGCTGCAGGATGCCTGCAACCACGTGCCGAGCACGCATTACGCCGACGCGGAGCCGAGGCCCGAAGCGGTCGCGCTGCTGCAATATACCGGCGGTACGACCGGCGTATCCGAAAGGCGCGATGCTGTCGCATCGCAATCTGATCGCCAATGCGCTGCAGTGCGCGGCCTGGACCGGCGCAGGTCTCGATCCGGAAGGCGAGCGCGCGCTCACGCCGCTGCCACTCTATCACATCTTCTCGCTCACCGCGAACCTCCTGTGTTCGCCCATTTCGGCGGCCTGAACGTGCTCATCCCCGATCCGCGCGATCTGCACCGCCTCATCCGCACCATGCGGGACGGCCGCATTACCGCGACGTCCGGCGTCAACACGCTGTTCAATGCGCTGGTCAACCGGTCCGAATTCGCCGCGCTCGATTTCAGCGGTTTGCGCGTCACCATCGGCGGCGGCGCCGCGGTGCAGAGCGAGGTTTCCCGCCGCTGGCGCGACATCACCGGCAAACCTCTGGTCGAAGGCTACGGCCTGACCGAAGCTTCGCCGGTGGTATGCATCAACCCCATCGACGGTCCGAAGCTCGGCACGGTCGGTTTGCCGGTGCCGTCAACCGAAGTCACGGTCCGCGACGACATGGGCTCGATTCTCGGTCCCGGCGAGGAGGGCGAAGTCTGGGTGCGCGGTCCGCAGGTCATGCAGGGCTACTGGCAACGGCCGGAGGAAACGCCGGCGTGTACTCACCACTGATGGCTGGCTGCGCACCGGCGATATCGGCGCGTTCGATGAGCAAGGTTTTTTGCGGCTGCTCGATCGCAAGAAAGACCTGGTCATCGTGTCGGGCTTCAAGGTCTTCCCCAATGAGATCGAGGATGTCGCCATGCAGCATCCCGGCGTGCTCGAAGCCGCGGTGATCGGCGTGCCCGATGCGCGCACCGGCGAGGCGGTGAAGCTTTTTGTCGTCAAGCGCGACGCGGCGCTCACCGCGGCGGATTTGTCGAAATTCCTGCAGGAGCGTCTTGTCAACTACAAGCGGCCGCATATCATCGAATTCCGCGACAGCCTGCCGAAAAGCAATATCGGCAAAATCTTGCGCAAGGAGCTGCGTTAATTCGCACCCAAATCACACGGCGTGGCGCGCTTGGACGGTTTGCGGCGAGCGCGGTGTTTGCGCCGGTGGTGTTTTCAAGCCGCCGGGCCTTGGCGCAACTGCCACAGCTGCCTAACGTCGCGCCGGGCGACGCGACGCTGTTGCGTCCGGGCGACGCGCAGTTTGCGACCTACGAGCCGGCCTTCAACGCCCGCACCATGCTGACGCCGCAGCTGCGGGCGATGTGCAAGACCGCCCAAGGCGTCGGCGTCATGGTGGACTGGTGCCGCACCAACGATCTGCCGTTTGCGCTCCGTTGTGGTGGGCACTCCTTTGAGGGTTTTTCGCAGAGCGCGAGCGTCGTTATCGACATGCGTCTGATCAATGCGATCAGCGTCGATGTGACGGCCAAGACCGTGACCGCCGGCGCAGGCGCGTCCCTCGGCGCCATATACAAGGCCGTCTGGCCGCACAATCTGGCCTTTGCCGCCGGCAGCTGCCCAACGGTCGGCATATCCGGCCATGCGCTTGGTGGCGGCTACGGCAATCTCGCCCGGCCGTTTGGGCTGACCTGTGACAGCCTGTTGTCAATCGATCTGATCGATCCGCAAGGCCATCCGGTGAACGCCGACGCGCAACAGAACACCGATCTGTTCTGGGCGTGCCGCGGCGGTGGCGGCGGCAGCTTTGGCGTGGCGACGAGCTACCGCTTCGCGCTGCGCCGTCTGCCCGGCGTGCTGGTGTTCAAGATCGACTGGTCCGGGCTTTCGCAAGCGCGCGCCGCCGCGATCATGAAACAATGGCAGGCCTGGGCTCCGCAAGCGCCGTCCTCCATCAACGCGACCCTGCTGATTACCCATCACGCCGGCGGCGGCATCGAACTACGCTGTTCAGGCCAGTCAATTGGCACGCAGAGCGAACTCAAGCGCGAGCTGAAAGCGCTGTCATCCGCGCCGCAGATCAGGTCGATGCCGTTCTCCGCGTCGATCAATTATTTTGCCGGCGGAACGAGCGGCTGGGACTATCAGTCGGCGCCGATGAAGGGGAAGTCGGACTATGCGACGTCGCCGTTGAGCGATGCCGGGCTCGCCGCCCTGATGAGTGAGGTCGATGCCAAGAAGACGGTTTACGTGATCTGCGACGCCTACGGCGGCGCCATAGTCGACGTGGCGGCGGGCGCGACGGCTTTTGCGCATCGCAAGGGAACACTGTTCTCGATTCAGTATGGCAGCCAATGGAGCAGCCCAGCCGATACGCCGCAGCGCCTCGCCGACATGCGCGACCTGTACGCCGCGATGCGGCCCTACGTATCCGGCGCAGCCTACGTCAATTACTGCGACCTCGACCTGTCCGACTGGCAGAACGCCTATTGGGGCGCAAACCTCGCGCGGCTTAAACAGATCAAATCGGCGTTCGACCCCGACAACGTGTTTCGTCACGCCCAGAGCGTTCCGCCGGCCTGACGTTCGCCGACAGGCGCGATGCCCAGCCATGCCGCGGGACCGCCTTCCTGCGTCCAGGACGGCATGCTAACCGTAAGCGTATAATTCACAATGCGCGAGGACGGCAGGAAATGCCCAAGCTACAGCTTTCGTTCGCGAGCGGCCTCTACGACCGGATGCAGCCGCTCTATACGGGCGAAGTGAAGCCCGACGGAATCGATCTCAATTTCATCGCCATCGATCAGCCGCGGCCGATCTTCGACCGCATGTCCGGCGGGCAGGAATTCGATGTCGCCGAATATTCGCTGTCCGAATTCACCCAGCGCTTTACCCGCAACGAGTGCCCGTTTGTCGCCATTCCGGTTTTTCCGTCGATTGCCTTCCGCATGGGCTATATCGCCATCAACAAGAAGTCAGGCATCAAGACGCCGAAGGACCTTGAAGGCAAGCGCATCGGCGTGCCGCTCTATACGATGACCGCGGCGATCTTTATCAACGGCATCCTGCATCACGAATTCGGCGTCGACCTGACCAAGGTCAAATGGGTGCAGAGTGCGATGAATGAAGCGGGTTCGCATGGGCATCCGACCGTGCTGCCGCTTTTGAAGAAAATGTCGATCGAGAACAACACGTCGAAAAGGACGCTGGGCGAGATGCTGGCCGATGGTGAACTCGATGCCACGCTCGGCACCAGCCTGCCGGAGGAAATCCGCACCAATCCGGATATCGTCAGGTTGTTTCCGAACTACGTCGAGGTCGACAAGGATCTCTGGAAGCGCAAGGGCATCTACCCGATCATGCACACCGTCGCCATCAAGAAGAGCGTCTACGAACGCTATCCGTTCGTGGCCACGAGCCTATATGACGCGTTCGTCAGATCGAAGAAGATCGCCTTGGCGAAATTGTTCAACCTGCGCGCGGTGCGCTACATGACGCCGTTTTTGATGCGTGAGATCGACGACATCTGGGAGGTGTTCAACGGCGATCCGTGGCCCTACGGCGTCGAGCCGATGCGCCGGACCATCGAGGCGCTTATCACCTATCAGCAGACGCTCGGCCTGACCGACCGGGCCGTAAAGGCCGACGACCTGTTCGTTCCGACCTTCGGCTGATAGCCAAACCCTTTTTGAACCAAGCTGGAAGAGCCCATCATGAGCCAACTCGAAGACATTCTGCGTGATCTCGTCGTTGCCAACCGCATTCTGTCCAACGAAGACGTGGTCGACGCTTACGGCCATATCAGCGTGCGCCATCCTGACAACCCCAAGCGTTTTTTCATGTCGCGCTCGCGCGCGCCGGAACTCGTCGAGCGCCACGACCTGATCGAGTTCGACCAGGAGGGCGAGCCGATCAAGGACAAGCGCCCGCCTTATCTCGAGCGATTCATTCATGCGGCGATTTTGGAGTCGCGGCCGGACGTGGTGGCGGTGGTGCACGCGCATGCCGAGGACACGCTGCCGTTCGGGCTGATCAACAAGCCGCTGGAGCCGGTCATCCATTCCGGCAGCTTCATCGGCGGCAAGGTGCCGGTCTGGGATATCCGCAAGAAGTTTGGCGACACCGACCTGTTGGTACGCAACATGGCGCAGGGTCGCGACCTGGCGAAATGCATGGGCAAGGGCAGCGTCGCGCTGATGCGCGGCCACGGTTTCGCCTCGGCGGGGCGCTCGATCATCGACGTGGTGCGGCTCTCGGTCTACCTGCCGCGCAACGCGCGTGTGCAGATGAACGCGATGCGCATGGGCGGCAAGCCGAAGCCGTTGTCCAAGGGCGAGATTGCCTCGCGCGGCAAGGGCGAAAGCTACATGCCGACTTCGCCGACGACCTGGCGCGCCTGGGAATATTGGGCCACCAAGTGCGGGTGCGGCGAGATGATCGGGACAATGCCGAAGCACGAGCACTGATACCGTGATAATTAGACACTCGGGTCATCATGCCCGCGCCAGTCGCGGGCATCCATGTCTTAAAAGCTGGGCGCCTTAAAGACGTGGATGGCCGGGACGAGCCCGGCCATGACCCGGCCATGACGCGGTTTCGGATTAGGAAGGTGCGATAGCGCTTACTGCAGCGTCAGCTCGGTGACTTTGCCGTGCTTGTCGCGGCCCTGCGCGTAGTACTGGCCGATGTTGCGCATCAGGGCTGCGTCGGACACCGAATAAACGATGGCGTCCTCCTTGCCGGTATTGATGTGGCGGCGCCACATGAAGTTCGGCACCACGAACAGATCGTTGTGGCTCCACTCGAAGCGCTTGCCGCCGACTTCGGTCGCGCCGGTGCCTTCGATGCACACATAATAGGTACCAGCGGTCTCGCGCTTCCATTCGGTCTCTTCGCCCGGCCGCAGCAATTGCGCCGAATAGTTCAGCGTCTTGAATACCGGCTCGCCGGTGACCGGGTTGACGAAGTCGACCTTGATGCCCTCGCGCGGGTCGCCCTTTTCCTTGCGCAGGCTGTGCAGCATTTCCTTGACGTCCTCGCCGCGGAAATGGAACAGCGGCGCGGGATCGTGGCCGACACCGCGTTGATGGCTGACGAAGGCGGGTTTGAGGCCGCCGTGGCCGTAGAGGTGGCGCGAATACCCTTCGGTGACGGTGACAGCCTGCACGTTGGTATTGCCCTGCGCACCCGGCATGTTGTGGTCGACCCAGGCGGCGTCGAGGAATTCCATCAGCGGCCAGTCCAGCGTGTCGATCCACACGCACGGCTCTTCGGAATCGTTGCCGTGGTCGTGCCAGGTGCCGTTCGGAGTGAGGATCAGGTCGCCGCGATTGGCGGTGACACGCTCGCCCTCGACGACGGTGTAGCCGCCGGTCTTGGACAGGATCGTACGGCTCGCATTCGGCGAATGCAGATGCACCGGTGCGACGTCGCCCGGATTATAGATCGAGATGGCGCAGCGGATGGTGTTGGTGACCTGGAGGCGGCCATTGAGCCCGGGATTGAGCAAAAGGATGCTCTGGCGGTCGGCGAATTCGATGGGCGACACATCGGCCTTCCGGGCGATTTCCGAAATCTGCTTGAGGTAGCCGCTGTATTCGTTCCACTTCCACATGTACGGTTGGGTCTTCAGCTGCGCGACGGCGACGCGCCCGCTGGCTACCTGGCCGGAACCTTCGCCACCGGTTTCGCTGAACCACGGCCGCTGCGCCGGTGCGTTGGCCTGCGTCCGGACCCAGACGTTGTGCTTGCCGGCATCGGTGTTGATGGCCTCCATCAATTCGCGCGCCCTGTTCGACAGTCCGCCCGGCGCGGGGGCCTTCATTGTCACCGTGGCCATGTTGATCTCTCCTGCAAAAGGTGGGGCCAAAGGATTGGCCGATGGCGTCCCTAAATCCGATGGCGGCCGGGGCTTTTGGTCGATAAACGGCGATTTCCCGGCCTTTGCCAGACGTATAGTGTCTCGCACGGCCGTTTGCAAAGCCGTCCGGGCGGCATGCGGCGATGCGTGCCCCGCCGAAAAATCATAACGTTGCAGGCGCGGATTTGACTTTAATGGCGATGTACCCGGACTCGACAGAACGGGAATATATGTACTATATTGCCTCCGACAGGCTGGCGCAAAAAAGCCCCCGATTGGGGGCGTTTGGCGGTTGCCTTGGCGTTAGGCGCAGTTGTTCAAATTGGCGAGTGCGCCGGTGGCGAGATGGCCCATGCATATGTTGCCGCTGAACCGAGCTCCTACAGCATCAAAATAAACAAGCCGGATAAGTATGCTGATGCCAAGATCAATTTTGAACAACTGATCGAAGGTGGATTGACTGATTCCTGGGGCAGAAACGGTCGTTATATAATCAAGCTTTGTAGGAGGCATTTCCGATGCACTGGCCGGTCCTTTCAGTTCGTAACTGTATACAAAGGAGGATTTGGGGCCAAGCCTCATAAAATGTTCGATAGTCAGTCCATAGGCATGTCCTTTTCCGTAATTCGTCAATTCGGCGCTCCAGTTTACCTGTCCCAATTTATTAGTTTGATCTTCTATGTGGAAAGTTGGCTGCCCGATATTCTGGGTAATCCAAATATCAGGACGTTCATCTCTCTGCATAGCGTCCAATTGGCCTTGCATGAACTCCCAGTTGTCGCCAAAAGATGACACCAGTAATTGCGCCAACGAAAACCAATCCTCCCGTGAGCCACGCAACCGTTCTAGTCCATTTTACGAGCGAGTGTTCATTTTGTCGGTGCTCCGCATCGGGGCGTTGTTGATCGCTTTCATTGGCGCCAGCACGGGATTCATGTGGTTTACTTGCAGCCGCGGATTGCGGCAGGTTGTTGGGTTGTTGATTGTTATTATTTCTGTGATGGTCGGAATGCTGGTGACCGCGATCTCTCCTGCTCATTTAAGCACCACTTATCGCCGTTCCGAAAATATCGGTGTTGAAACGGTTGTTGTACCGGAATTGAAATTCCGCAACGTACAGCGGCATATATTTGGCGCTGACTTTGTGGAAACTACCGACGATGCCACGCTTGAAGATGCTCCAAAAACCCTCAATCGTGTTTGTATGCACCGCGCCGACCACGTATTGCCGCGCGGAGTGTGAGGTGGTCCCGGTTATCTGAACAGATTTTCCGCCTCGATAAGTGGAGCCTCTGCCAGGGTTAGGCTGCCAAGCGGATAGGCAGCGGTGGGAAGTAGGCTTGATCGGGTGTGGCGCCGTCAAGGCTCGAATGCGGTCTACGGCTGTTGTAGAAGTCCAGGTAGCGGCCGATCGAACTGCGGGCCTCGCTGACGCTGTCGTAGGCCTTCAGATATACCTCCTCGTATTTGACGCTGCGCCACAGCCGCTCGACGAAGACATTGTCCCGCCAAGCCCCTTTGCCGTCCATGCTGATGGCAATGCCATTGTCGGCGAGCAGGCCGGTGAAGGCTTGGCCGGTGAACTGCGAACCCTGGTCGGTGTTGAAGATGTCCGGCTTGCCGTGACGAGCCAAGGCATCCTGCAGCGCCTCGACGCAGAACGCCGCCTCCATCGTGATCGATAGCCGCCAAGACAGCACGCGACGGCTAAACCAGTCGAGCACCACCGCCAGATAGACGAAGCCGCGCGCCATCGGGATGTAGGTGATGTCCATCGCCCACACCTGGTTCGGCCGCTCGATCGAAAGCCCCCGCAGCAGGTACGGATAGACCTTGTGGCCAGGCTCGGGCTTGGTGGTGCGCGGACGGCGATAAAGCGCCTCGATCCCCATCCGCTGCATCAGCGTCTTGACGTGACGGCGGCCGATCTTGCACCCGTCGGCGACCAACAGGCCGCGCAACATGCGCGAGCCGGCGAAGGGAAACTCCAGATGCAGCCGGTCGAGACGGCGCATGATCGCAAGGTCGGCGTCCGGCACCGGCCGCGGCAGGTAATAAACGCTGCCGCGGCTGATGCTCAGAACCTCGGCCTGCCTGGTGATCGGCAGATCGTGCTTACGGTCGATCATCGCTTTGCGCTCAGCAATCCCGCCTTGGTGAGCGCGCCTTCTAAAAAACTGAGCACGGCGCTGCGCGCCCCCTGTAGGATAGAAACGGGTAGACTGCGGTCGGAAGGGAGCGGCCGATATGATTTTGGTGGCACGTGACCCCGTCAAAAAACCTGGTCCATGGGCTGTTGCGGACTTGACAGTGGTGACGCCGTCTCGGCGATCCCGTTTAGGAATCTGACCAATTGCGCAGCCCAGCCCTTCCGCTCATGTCAGCAGGAGGCTTGATGATGAATCGCAACAGATCGAAGTCCAAAGTCGCCCGCACGATGCCGCTGGTCAACCCGAACGCAGCCGCCATCGACATCGGAGCGACAATGCATATGGCTGCCGTAGGGGCCGATCGCACACCGGAGCCAGTCCGCAGTTTTGGTACCTTCACGGCCGATCTGTATCGGCTGGTTGACTGGTTTACGGAATGCGGCGTCGAGACGGTCGTCATGGAATTGACCAGCGTCTACTGGATTCCGATTTTCGAGCTTCTCGATGAACGGGGGTTCACTGTGTTTCTTGTCAACGCGCGTGACGCCAAGCACGTGCCGGGGCGCAAGACCGATGTCAGCGATGCCCAATGGCTGCAGCGTCTCCATTCGTTTGGACTGCTGCGGGCCAGCTTTCGACCCAAAGGACAGATTGCGGAGCTGCGATCCTACGTGCGTCAGCGCGAGCGTCTTCTTGAGTACGCGGCCTCGCACATCCAGCATATGCAGAAGGCGCTGACCGAGATGAACGTTCAGCTCCATCACGTCGTCGCCGACATCACCGGCGCCACCGGCCTGCGCATCATCCGCGCCATCCTCGCCGGCGAGCGTGACCCCGAGGTGTTGGCAAGCTTGCGCGATTTCCGGTGCCAAGCCAGTGCCGAGACGATCGCGAAGGCACTCACCGGCAACTACCGGTCCGAGCATCTGTTTGCGCTCGAGCAGGCGCTCACCCTCTACGACACCTACCACGAAAAGACATCGGCCTGCGACGTGCGGATCGAAGCCGTGTTGAAGGAACTGAGCATCCATCGCGGTCGTGGTCACTGGGCAGTGCCACCGCCGCGGCGTCGGCACCGAACCGATCAGGCGAACGCCCTGGCTTTCGACGTTCGCGCCGGGCTCTTCGCGCTGCTCGGAAGGGACATCACAGTGATCAACGGCCTTGGAGCTTACCTCTCGTTGAAGTTGATCGCTGAATGCGGCGACGACCTGTCCTCGTGGCCGAGCGCCAAGCATTTTACCTCCTGGCTGGGGCTGGCGCCGTGCAACAAGATCTCCGGCGGCAAAATGCTATCGTCACGAACGCGCCGGTCCGGCGGCCGGGCAGCGGCGCTTCTGCGCCTTGCTGCCATTACCGTCGGACGCACCGACACCGCGCTGGGCGCCTTTTACAGGCGGCTCTCATCCCGCATCGGCAAGGCCAAGGCCGTCACCGCCACGGCCCGCAAGATCGCAGTGCTGTTTTACAACGCCGTGCGTCATGGAATGGAATACCTCGATCCCGGAGCGTCGTCGTACGAGACACGCTACCGCACGCGAGTGGTCAATAATCTGCACCGGCGTGCCAAGGCATTCGGTTTTGTTCTCCAGCCCATGGAGCCAAAAGCTGGTGCTGCGGTTTCTTAGGAATTGTTCTCCAGTGTCAGTTCGCCGATCTTGGCGTGCAACGACTTCACGTCGATGGCGGGCTGTGACGCTCCGTTGCTGCTGCCCGGGCCAAACACATCGGCAGCACCGCCCTCAAGCTGCGCCTTCCACGATGTGATCTGATTGGGGTGAACGTCAAACTGCTCGGCAAGCTGGGCCAACGTCCGATCGCCTTTGATGGCGGCAAGCGCAACTCTCGCCTTGAAAGCCGGTGTGTGGTTCCGGCGTGCTCGTCTCTGCATGGTCGCTCCTGATTCGCAGGCCATAGCGTGCCTGCCATCAGGCAGAAATTCCACTTATCCTCCTGTGCAGATTTCCGGGGCCGGCTCTGTGCATTACCGTTTCGTGCGGGTAATCGGTCAGGTGCTGATAGACCTTGCTTTCGTCGGTGGCGAGCAAACTCACTTTGTCGGAACGGACGAAACCCTCTGCGGCCTCAGTGGTAACCCGCGCCAGAACGCGGGCGACCACGTTACCCCTCCGCTGCACTGCGCCAATGATCGGGGTTTTGCTTCTGTGGCCGCCACCCTCGCCGGTTCTCATGCCGTGCTTGTTGATAGCCTTGCCGCCGATGGAAGTTTCATCGACCTCAACAGCAATACGCAACTGAACCAGTAGAACGGCA
>CAVPQA010000023.1:0-44401 GCA_963707175.1 uncultured Alphaproteobacteria bacterium | reverse complement strand
CCGCCGATGCCAAGCTCGTGGGCGACGGCGATTGCCGCGGTGGCATTGAGCGCGTTGTGCCGGCCCGGCATGGGGAGAGCGATTTTGCTGATCTCGTGAACAGCCTCTCCGGTGCGATCGCGGAACAGCACCGTGAACAGCGACGTGCCGCCGGCATGCGAGATATCGACGAGGCGCACGTCGGCCTGCGGATTTTCGCCGTAGGTGATCGTGCGCCGGTCTTCGATCCGTCCGACCAGGCTCTGCACCACGGGATGATCGGTGCACATCACCGAGAAGCCGTAGAACGGCACGTTTTCGACAAACGTACGGAACGCATCCTGCACCGCATCGAAGGTATGGAAATGATCGAGATGTTCGGGATCGACGTTGGTGACGATGGCAATGTCAGCCGGCAGCTTGAGAAACGTGCCGTCGGACTCGTCAGCTTCCACCACCATCCACTCGCCGGCGCCGAGCCGCGCGTTGGTGCCATAGGCGTTGATGATGCCGCCATTGATGACGGTCGGGTCGAAGCCGGCGGCGTCGAGCAGGGCGGCCACCATCGATGTCGTCGTCGTCTTGCCGTGCGTGCCGGCAATGGCGACGCAGCTTTTCAGCCGCATCAGCTCGGCCAGCATCTCGGCGCGGCGCACCACCGGCAGCCGCCCGGCGCGCGCGGCGACGAGTTCCGGATTGTCGCGCCTGATCGCCGACGACACCACCACGACGCGCGCGCCGGCCAGATTGGCGGCCGCATGCCCGATCGCGACGGTGACGCCTTTGTCGCGCAGCCGCTTGACATTGCCGCTGTCGGCAACGTCGGAGCCTTGCACCGTATAACCGAGGTTCACCAGAACCTCGGCGATACCGCTCATGCCGATGCCGCCGATGCCGACGAAATGCACCGGGCCGATGTCGCGCGGCAATCTCATGGGTGCTCTGAAACCCCTTCCCTGCCCCTCGCCCGTCGAGGGGACGGCGGCAAAAATATCTACTTGGTTGCGTGCCGCGATGCCACCTTCAGCACCAGGTCGGCCAGGCGCTCGGCGGCATCGAGCCGGCCCACGGATCGCGCCGCCGCGGCCATCGCTTGCAGCCGGGCCGGCGCCGCGGCAAGCCCCGCGATCTCCTCGGCGAGCCGCCGTGGCGTAAACGCATCCTGGGCGATTCGGCGTGCGCCGCCGGCCCGTTCCAGGATGCCGGCGTTGGCGAACTGGTCCTGATCGAGCGCATGCGGCAGCGGCACGAGGATGGCGGGACGGCCGATCGCGGCGAGTTCGGCAACTGTGGAGGCCCCGGAGCGCGCCACCACCAGATCGGCCGCCGCCATCCGGGCCGGCAGATCGGAGAAGAACGGCGCCACCTCGGCGGCGACGCAAAGGTTGGCGTAAGCTTCGCGGACCCGGCTCAAATCCTCCTCGCGCACCTGCTGCACGATGGCGAGGTGGCCGCGCAGGCCTGCATCCAGTTGTCCGATCGCCGGCGGAACGATGTCGGCCATGATCCGCGCCCCCTGGCTGCCGCCGAACACCAGGAGCCGCAATCGTCCGGGCTCAGTCGTATAGGGCGTTGCGGCCGCCGCGATGACCGCGGGCCGCACCGGGTTGCCGGTCAGCGTCGCCTTGCCGGCCAATCCCGGATCGTTGTGAAAAACGTCGGGGAAAGTCGTGGCGATGGCCGAAACGCGCGGCGCCAGCAATCGGTTGGCGCGGCCGATCACTGCGTTAGCGTCGTGGATCAGGCTGGGGACGCCGCGCCAGCAGGCCGCCAGCACCGGCGGGATGGTCGGGTAGCCGCCGAAGCCGATCACGGCGGCGGGTTTGAGCCGGCCGACCAGCGCGAAAGCCTGCAACATGCCGATGCCGAGCAGCGCGGCCGTCCTGCTCACCGCCACCGGGTTTCGGCCGCGCAGCGTCGCGCTGGAGATGATGTGGATCGCATCGTCGGCGAAGGCGCTGCCGTAGCGCGCGGCGCGGCGATCCGTTGCCAGATGAACTTTGCTGCCCCGCTGGACCAGCGCCGACGCCAAAGCCTCGGCCGGAAACAGATGGCCGCCGGTGCCGCCGGCCGCCAGCAGCACCGGCGCCGCGGAAGCCCGGTCCGCCGGCTCCATCACACCCGGCTGCCGGCGATCACGATCTCGCCGGGAAGCTGCGCGCTGGGCCGCTCGCGGGTCAGCGCCACCAGCATGCCCATGCCATAGGCGAGCGAGATCAAAGACGAGCCGCCGTAGGAGATGAACGGCAGCGTCATTCCCTTGGCCGGCATGAGATGCAGGTTCACCGCCATGTTGATGGTCGATTGCAGCCCGAACAGGATCGCGAGTCCGGAGGCGGCAAAGCGGGTGAAGGGATCGTCGTTGCGCATGGCTTTCAATAGCGCGCGAATGACGATGAAGGCGAACAGCGCGACCAGAATGAGGCACAACACGACACCGAACTCCTCGGCCGCCACCGCGAAGACGAAATCAGTGTGGCCCTCCGGCAGGATGCGCTTGATGGTGCCCTCGCCCGGGCCGCGGCCGAACCAGCCGCCGCGGATGAAAGATTCGGTGGCGATATCGACGTTGAACGAGCTCGCCGAGCTGGGATCGAGGAATCCCCTGATACGCTGTGCCACGTGCGGCACGGTGTAGAACGCCGTCAGCAGGCCAACTCCGGCCGTTCCGGCGAGCCCGACAATCCAGATGAAGCGCATCCCCGCCATGTACAAGAGCGCGCCCCAGACCAGTGCGATCAGCATGGTCTGGCCGAAGTCGGGCTGCGCCACCAGCAGCGCCACCACGACGATGAGCATCACCAGCGCCAAAAAGTTCGCCGGCATTTCGGGCCGCTTGGCCAATTCGCCAAACAGCCAGGCGATCAGCACCACAAAGGCGGGCTTAAGAAACTCCGACGGCTGGATGTTGACGCCGAGGATGACGAGCCAGCGCCGCGCGCCTTTGATCTCCGCGCCGAAATGGGGCGTCAGCGCTACCAGCACCAAACTGACCGCGAAGACGATCAACGAGATTTGGCGCACCTCGCGCGGCGGCAGAAACGACGTGGCGAACAAGACCACGGCCGCCGGAATGAGGAAAAGCACCTGCCGGTCGACGAAATGGAAGGGATCAAGCCCGATGCGTTCGGCGACGGGCGGACTGGCCGCCAGGCACAGGACGATGCCGCCCAGCATCAAGGCGACAAGTGCCGCCAGCGTCGGCCGGTCGACCGTCCACCACCAGTCGTTAAACGCCGTGCGTTGCGCGCGGGAGCCCATGATCGATCCCCGGAATCCCCGCCTACAGGTGACACTGCGATGGTTTAAGGGGAATTAAGAATTTGCCGAAGTGATCCCCGGCAGTGCCCGGACGAGGTCTCGGAAGGCATCGCCGCGGACCTCGAAATTGCGATACTGGTCGAACGACGCGCAGGCCGGCGACAAGAGCACTACCGGCTCCGGTGCGGCCGAAGCCTCGGCATCGCGGATTGCTGCCGCCAGCGCCTTGTCGAGCGTGCCGTCGATCTCGTGCGGCACATGGCCGTCATGGAGCGTCCCGGCGAACTCTTCCGCCGCTTCGCCGATCAGATAGGCCTTGCGGATGCGGGGAAAAAACGAGCGCAACGACTCAATGCCGCCAGTCTTGGGCTTTCCGCCCGCGATCCAGAAAATGTCGGAAAAGCAGGCGAGCGCCTGCGCCGCCGAATCGGCATTGGTGGCTTTCGAAGTCATTGACCAGCAGAATTTTGCCGCGGCGGCCGAGCTGCTCCATGCGATGGGCAAGTCCGGGGAATGAGCGCAGCCCGGCCTGGATCGCCGCCGCATCGAGGCCGAGCGCCAGCGCCGCCGCCGCCGCGCATGCGGCATTCTGCGCGTTATGCACGCCGCGCAGCGAGCCGATGCCGGACAGATCGGCGATTGCGCGCGCACCGGCCGAATCCGCACGCATGATTTTCGATCCCGCGGCGTACATCCCGTCGCGCAGCGCGTGCCGCACCGAAATGCGCACGAGCCGCTTGCCGGACGACGCGAGCCGTTCCGCGATAGCGCTGCACCATTCATCGTCGACGCCGACGATGGCGGCGCCGTCACGCGGCACGCCGGCGACGAGGCGCTCCTTCACCGACGCGTAGTGCGCCATGGTGCCGTGCCGGTCGAGATGGTCTTCCGACAGATTGATCAGGATACCGACGGATGGATCGAGCGAGGGCGCAAGATCGATCTGATAGGACGAACATTCGATGACATGAACGCGCAAAGGCTTAACAAGACTTGGCCGCGGCGGCGCAAGCGACAGGATCGCAGTACCGATATTGCCGCCGATCTGTGCGTCCATGCCGGCCGAGGCCACGAGGTGTCCGATCAAAGCCGTGGTGGTCGATTTGCCGTTGGTGCCGGTGATGGCGACGAACGGCGCGCCAGGCGCAAGGCGCGCGCGTTCGCGGCAGAACAGCTCGATATCGCCGATGATTTCGGCGCCCGCCCGATGCGCGCGCTGCACCACCCGATGCGGCGCCGGGTGAGTGAGCGGCACGCCGGGAGCGAGCAGCAGCGCGGCGATCTGCGACCAGTCGGCGGTGCGCAAGTCGGCGGTCGGAATGCCCGCGGCAGCGGCCTTGGCGACGCTCTGCGCGTTGTCGTCGAACGCCACAACGTCGGCGCCGCCGGCCAGGAGCGCGCTGGCGCCGATCAGCCCCGAGCCGCCCAGGCCAAACACCGCGACCCTTTTGCCCGCAAAGGCCGTGATCGGAATCACGACGGCGCTACCTTAGTTTCAGCGTCGAAAGGCCTGCCAGCGCGAGGACCACGGAGACAATCCAGAAACGGATGACGATCTGCGGCTCGGTCCAGCCGAGCTGTTCGAAATGATGGTGGATCGGCGCCATCTTGAAGATGCGCTTGCCGGTGAGCTTGAACGACGCCACCTGGACGATGACCGATACCGCCTCGAGCACGAACAGGCCGCCGATGACCGCGAGCACGATCTCGTGCTTGGTGGCCACCGCCACCGCGCCGATCATGCCGCCGAGCGCCAGCGAGCCGGTATCGCCCATGAAAATCGAGGCCGGCGGCGCGTTGAACCAGAGAAAGCCGAGGCCGGCGCCAACCACGGCGCCGCACACCACCGCTAGCTCGCCGGTGCCGGCCACATAGTGAATCTGCAGATAGTCGGCGAATACGGTGTTGCCGCACAGATAGGCGATCATGCCGAAGCTCGCCGCCGCGATCATCACCGGCACGATGGCAAGCCCGTCGAGCCCATCGGTCAGGTTCACGGCGTTGCCGGCACCGACGATGATGAACATGGCAAAGATGACGAAAAACCAGCCGAGATTGATCACCAGCTCCTTGAAGAACGGGAACACCAGCGATGTCGCGAAGGTCGGCATGGTCGGCACCTGGGCGAGCTTGACCAGGATGACGCAGGCCACGCCGGCGATCATCGCCTCGACCAGCAGGCGGGCGCGGCCGGAAAAGCCCTTGTGCGCCTGTTTGGTGACTTTCAGATAGTCGTCGTAGAAGCCGACCAGACCGAAGCCGAGCGTCACCCACAGCACCACCCAGACATAGCGGTTGGCGAGATTGGCCCACAGCAAGGTCGACACCAGCATGCCTGACAGAATCATCAGCCCGCCCATCGTCGGGGTGCCGGCCTTGGCGATGATATGCGATTGCGGACCGTCGGGACGGATCGGCTGGCCCTTACCCTGGAAGCTTCGCAGCCGGCCGATGATGCCGGGACCAAACAAAAACACAAACAACAGCGCGGTGATGATCGAGCCGCCGGTGCGGAATGTGATGTAGCGGAAAACATTGAGGACTGAAAGTTTGTCCGAAAAGTCAACCAGCCAATAGAGCATCGCATCAACCCTGCGCGGACGCGCTTTCGAACGGGTGCGCTTCAACGGTATTGTCGCGCGTATCCCGGTGCGGATAAGCGCGCTGCAGGGCCTTGACGATGGGCGCCATGCGCGAGCCGAGCGAACCCTTGACCATGACGGCATCGCCGGCGCGAACAGCCGGCAGCACCTGCGATTCGAGCGCAGCAGAGTCTACTGCATAGCCGCCACGGCGGCTGGCGGGAAGCGCCTTCCATAAATTCTGCATCAGCGGCCCACAGCAGAACACGAGATCGACCGCGTTGGCGTTGACCTGTTTGGCGAGCGCACGATGCAAGGACGAGCCTGCCGGTCCGAGTTCCAGCATGTCGCCGAGCACCGCAATCCGCCGCCCCTGCGGCCCGATCTGCGCCTGGCCGAGCAGCGCCAGCGCCGCGGCGACGGAGGCCGGATTGGCGTTGTAGCTTTCGTCGATGACCAGAGCCGCGCCGCCGGGCACATCGATTTCGATCGGCGCGCCGCGGCCGCTTACCGGTTTCAGCTCAGACAGCGCCAGCGCCGCCAGCGCGAGATCGGCGCCGGCCAGCACCGCGGTCGCCAGCACCGCGAGCGAATTGCCGACAAGGTGCCGGCCGGGCGCGCCGATCTTGTAGGTGAGTTCGGTGCCGAAGATTTCCGCCGCCACGGTCGAGCAATGCGGATGCAGCGCGCATTTGACGAGGCGTGCATCGGCCTTCGGGTGTTGGCCGAACGACACGATGCGCGCGACGCCCGCTTCCCGCGCGCGGCGCCGGAGCTGCGCGAACTGGGCGATGTCGCGGTTGATGACCGCGGCGCCGTCCGGCTCCAGGCCGAGAAAAATTTCCGCCTTGGCGTCGGCGATTTTGTCGAGCGAACCGAAGAACTCGAGATGCACCGGCGCGATGGTCGTGACGACCGCCACATGCGGACGCGCCAGCCGCGACAGTGGCTCGATCTCGCCGGAATGGTTCATGCCCATTTCCAGCACGGCATAGCGGGCGCTTGCCGGGCAGCGCGCGAGCGACAGCGGCACGCCCCAATGATTGTTGTAGGAGGCGGCCGAAGCGTGCGTCTGGCCGTCCTTCGACAACGCGAGCCGCAGGGCTTCCTTGGTGCCGGTCTTGCCGACCGAGCCGGTGACGGCGATCACCTTGGCGTCCGTGCGGGCGCGCGCGGCTCGGGCGAGATCGCGCAAGCCGGCCAGCACGTCCGGCACGACAAGCAGCGGCGTGTCCTTGGCAAAATGTTCTTGGGCAAACTGCGCGCGCCGCTCGGCCGCGATCACCGCAAGGCCGGCATGCGCCGACAGCGCGGAGGCAACAAACTCATGACCGTCGCGGCGGTCCGCGATGGCGAAGAAGGCTTCGCCCGCCGCAATGGTGCGGCTGTCGATCGAAATCCCGGATACCGATTGCGGCAATACGCCCTGCCGCTCGGCCCCCATCGCCGCCGCCATCGCATCGACGGTCCACAATACGCCCAGTCTCATGCCGCAAGTTCCTCCAGTGCCTTTGCGACAACATCATGGTCACTGAAAGGAAAGAATTTGCCCTTAATTTCTTGAGTACTTTCGTGTCCTTTCCCGGCGATTAGCAAAACATCACCAGGCTGGAGTTCCGCCACTGCTTGACGGATTGCATTCGCCCGCCCAGCAATCTCGATTGCTTGCGGAGCGCCCGCGAGTATCGCCGACCGAATATCAGCCGGTTCCTCGCTGCGAGGATTATCATCGGTAACAATGATGCGATCCGCTTTTTCAGCAGCAATGGCCCCCATAATGGGCCGCTTCCCCGTATCACGATCGCCTCCGCAGCCAAAAACGACTACTAATCGATTTTTGGCATAGGGCGTGAGTGCATCAAGCACGTTCGCGAGCGCATGGGGTTTATGCGCGTAATCGACAAAGATTGGCGCGCCGTTCTTCTGCCCGACTAAATCGAGGCGGCCTTTAGCACCCTTCAAATGTTCAAGGGCGCCGAACACTATCTTCGGATTTCCGCCGCTTACAATCGCAAATCCTGCAGCAACTAATGCGTTCTCAATTTGAAAATCTCCGACAAGCGGAAGATATACCCTATAGTTTTCTCCGGCGCATCGAATGATTAGCCGCTGACCAAAGTCATCAATTGTATTATCGACCAACGCGATATCTTCACCACCCCGTCCTACAGTAAAAAGCAAAAGGCGGCGCCGCCTCGCCTCCTCCACGAAGCTTTTAGCCTCAGAATGATCAACCGCGACTATCGCGGGCGTATTTGGGCGAGCCTGCTCAAAGAGCTTAAGTTTTGATTTTAAATAATCCTCTTGCGTTAAATGATAATCCAGATGATCGCGAGTGATATTCGTAAACCCAACTGCTGTCATACGTACGCCGTCAAGCCGGTGCTGCTTGAGGCCATGAGATGATGCTTCGATTGCGACATGCGTGACGCCACCAATTGCGAGTTCATCGAGAACCTGATGCAACTTAATTGGGTCAGGAGTGGTAAGCGAATTTTTGTCTTGCCATATGGGAGTAACAATGCCGACAGTTCCAACACTAGCTGCCGCATGTCCCAGCGATGTATAGATCTGTCGCGTAAAGGACACGACGGATGTTTTGCCACTTGTTCCTGTGACTGCCGCAATGACTTCTGGTTGACGAGGGTATATTTGGGCAGCAGCAAGCGCCAATGATCGCCGAAGGTTTTTAGCTTTAATAACTGGCACGCTAATAGGCGGCCGCAGCGTCCACTCTTCGACAACGACCGCAACCACACCAGCAGCAACGGCTTCATCAACATATTTCAACCCATCATTTTTTGCGCCAGTAAGCGCAAAAAAGATATCGCCGGGTCGGGCCGTACGGCTGTCGGCACTGACGCCGGTGACGCTGATTTCGCCAAATTGCGGCTCGACCGGCTCACCCTCGATTTGGAGGTGTCGTAAAGTGAATGGTGTCATGGCGCTTGCATTTCAGGGAAACTGAAAGCGAAGAGGCAAGGTGGGTTGATGAGACGCGATGTCTGCTACGATTTGCTGATATATTTTATCCTCTAAATTGCTGTCGCCGTCCCGACGCTTGAACCTGCGAACCACTTCGACGCTCGCAGCCAAAAAGGAGTCCCGCCTGTCGTTCGAGCTAGACAGCGCGCCAATTAGATTAGAATAGAATTCTAGCCACGGATAACCGCAACCTCTTCCGATATGCCTCGCCTTTAGGATGGCATCCACCGCTTCGTCGTATTTACGTTCTCGGCGTGCAATCTCTGCCATCCCCAACATCGAATACCCTTGTTCTATGCGTCCTCGCAGCTCATTACAGAATTCGACAGCCTTCGAATAATGAAATTTTGCATCATCCAGTCTGTCATTCATCCTAGCGACTTCTCCGCAACCAAGGTGTCCATATATCGGTCCATAGGGGTAGAGGCGCGGAGAGCACTCCAGGAGTTCTTGGAAATATTGCCCGGCAAGCTCTGTGTTTCCCATTCCATATACAGCGAATCCTCGGACGCGACTGACCGAAAGCATACCTCTAATGTGGGGTACCGAAATTCGACTAAAGACAGCGGTCGCCTGATCAGCCGCGATCAACGCCCTGTCCCATTTGCCCTCCATACTCAAAAGGTGAGCGGAGCATAAATGCGTGTAAGCATATTCAAGCGTTCCCGGTGGATAGATTGAAAAACACAAATCTATAGCTCGTCCGGAGCCGACATAGTCACCAACATACCGCTTTAATTCCGCTTCTTGACGGTGAATATTCGCTAATCTGACTTGCGGAGAGGAAACTCCAAACGCGGCGGCTTCCGCCTCGATCTCTGCCCCGCTCAATCCCACGAGGCGACTGCAAATGTGTAGCGCCGCGGGAACGTCGTCAAGAAGCTTATATATCAAGAGCGCGCGCCAGTCAGCGAGATTCGTAATGAACTTGGAATTGAATCGGTTTCCCGCAGCCCGGAGTTCTTCACATTTTCGAAGTGCTTCCGGATACTTACCTGCCAACCGAAGGCACTCCACTTCGTAATAGACAATTTTTGCACGAAATGGCGCGAAGCCCTTGGTCAGCGGCTCCAGTTCGTTCGCGGCTTTAAAGATTTGTAATGCGCTGTCATATTCACCCAAAACCATCCGGAGCCGAGCGGTCAGGCATAGAATTTGTGCTTCATTTTCCTGCGGCCAACCTTCAACGTCACGAAGTGTTTCAAGGATAGACTCGCACCTATCAAACCGAGTGCGCTCTAATTCACGGGCGAAGCATTCTTCACCCAAATTAACGCCACTTGATCGACTAACTTCGGCGGAGTGATAGATTTTCTCTAACTCAAAAGCGAACGCGTCTTCAGGATTCTCGCAATTTTTCTTTGCTTGTTGGCAGTAAAATCTAACCTTTTCATGCAATGCCGCTCTCTCTTCAATTCCGCCAAGTGTCTCTAAAATCAATTTTCTGACCGCAGAGTGCACACTATACGTCGGCAATTTTCGAGATCCGCGCTTTCCGTAAAGTTCAACAAAGGGATGTCCGGCCAAATCTGAAATCTGCGAACGTATATCATAAGCTCGTGACGTCATCATCGATAACAAGCCAGTATCAAACCATCGTGGTATAGAGGCCACACCCATCAAAGAAATCAGATCATACCGCCCCCTCTTTTTGAGTTGCTCGAAAATTCTTTCGAGGAAAAAGGCGCATAATTCATCCCGCCATGCGGGAGAAAATGTCTTTAGACTTGATAGCCGCGCCCTCAAATTAACTAGATCATTCGACAGACCCACCGAATCTTCTCGAAGCAATTGTACCCCAGTAGCTAAAGCTAGCGGATAGCCTGCGGTAACCTTCAGTAGCTCATGTATCAGGGCTATGTTTCTGACACCATGTTTGTCCCGCAAATACTCTTCAACTTCGGGTTCGGAAAACGTGTCGACTCTGTACTGCCAAAGATGCCGACCTTGACGCACTTCCGGAGTGTCAACCGTTATATCGGCCGCCCAGAACGAATCCTTTTTGACAACGAAATGCCCATCACGGAGCCGGGTCTCCGCCCAACGAATGGGATTTTTTGAAGCAATCGCAATTAGTATGTTCGCCTCTGCGCGTTCGATCCGCTCGCTGAAAACTTGAATGTAAGTCACTTTATCCGGGCCGAAGATCGCGTGAAACCCGTCTTCCAAAAATTCATATGTATCTATGAAGATAAGAATCCTTTCGGCAGGCAATGGCCTACTTGCGGCAACGTCAGCGAGATCGTCAGCAAGTGCTATTGGCAGAAGCGCTTCTAGTCGCGCATTTGTTTCGGCGCTGAGTGCTCTCGTACCTGTATCAAAGGTGGATTTTAGCCCTTCAGGTGGTTTGACTCCCAAAGTTCGATAAACCCAGCTCGATACCTTCTTCCGATGTTGCCATTCGCGGGTTCGGCGAAAATTCTTGTAAAGGAGATTTAACACCCTTACGATTCTTCCAAGTCCGGGCATGTCCTCCGAAGTTTCGAGTATCCCCGCTATCTGCTCAATCTCTTCAGGCAACAGAGCTCGGTTTTGTCGAATTGAAACTTGATATTGTTTTTGCCAGAGTATTCCCCAAACGAGGTCAAATCTTCTAAAGGAAAGATGCTTACCTTGCTGACCAAGTTGCGAGCGTATTGACCAGAGCGCTTCTTGTGCGCTTGTGCCAGTATGTCCTGGGCGAAAATTGACGAGGGCGGAAGGTCGCGGCGGCCCAGAAATTTGACGCAAATAATTGAGCAGCCAAGTTTTACCGCTTCCACCGATACCAAAGTATGCGAGCACAGGGACGGGGCACGGCAGCCGAAGCAACTTTTCAAAGGCTGCGATCAGTGACTTTCGCCCAGTAAACTCTTGCTGGAGGCGCGGCACATTAATTTGGTCTGGATCCTCAAGTTCCGGTGCCATTCATAGGTCCAGTAGGGAGTGGTATCAGGCCTCAGCGGTCAGGTGTGATTTATAAAGATATATATCCTTTCTGCGCAAAATCGAAGCGTGCAGAGTTGCGCGGCTGTCGGCCGTGATGCCGCCGACGTCGATATCGGCGCTGCCTGCCGCGATGTCCACATCAGCAGGCAGGATCTCGCGAAGCCTCATGGCTCGCCGCCTTACCTGCTTTCCTTGAGCGAGGCCAGTATCAGCTGATCGGCCGGCGGCAGGTCCATGCGCGGTTCGATGCCAAGCAGCGGGGCGATGCGGGCCACCACCTTGGCGCCGGTCGGAACCGCGTTCCAGCCCGAGGTTGTAAAGCCATGGGTTTCCGGCGTCGCCTTCGGCTCGTCCAGCATGATCAGCAGCAAATAGCGCGGATGGTCGGCCGGCATGATCGCCATGAAATCGGTCAGCACCTTGCTCTTCGAATAGCGGCCGTTGACCACCTTGTCGGCGGTGCCGGTCTTGCCGCCGATATAGTAGCCTGGAACGTCGGCTTTCCTGGCGGTGCCCTTCTCGACATTGAGCCGCATCAGGTAGCGCATCATCACGCTGGTGCGACGCGAGATGACACGCTTGCCCAGTCGGTCGGCCTCCTGCTGCGTGCGCTTGAGGAAGGTCGGCGGAATCAGAATGCCGCCGTTCATGATCGCGGCGACGCCCATCACCGCCTGCAACGGCGCCACCGACAGGCCGTGGCCGAATGCGATGGTGGCGGTGGTCAGATCGCTCCAGCGCCGCGGCAGGATCGGCTCGGCGCTTTCCGGCAATTCGGTACGCAGCCGATCAAGCTGGCCCATCTTTTTCAGGAACGCTTGCTGCGCGCCGGCCCCGAGCGACAGAGCAATGCGCGCCGCGCCGATATTCGACGAATAGTAGAAGACCTCCGGCACCGTGAGGTAGCGGTGCTCCGGCTCGAAATCGTGGATCAGAAACCGGCCCATCCGCAGCGGCATGCGGGCATCCCAGGACGAATTGAGCGGAACCTTGCCGGAATCGAGCGCCATCGCGATGGTAAAGGCCTTGAAGGTCGAGCCCATCTCGTAAACGCCGGTGGTCAGCCGGTTGATGCGCGACGGCTCCAGCGCCTGGCGCGGATCGTTGGGGTCGTAGTCGGGCTCCGACACCATGGCGACGATTTCGCCGGTCTTGACGTTGAGCACGACGCCGGCCGCCGCCAGCGCGTGGAAGTGCTCGCGCGCCTGCACGAGTTCGTCGCGCAGCGCATGCTGCACGCGCAGATCGGCCGCCAGCACCACCGGATTCTGCAGACGGTCGGTGGCAAGGCCCGCCATGTGCAAGGCCGCCAGCCCGTGGCTGTCGAGCCACTTCTCCATCCCGGCGATGCCCTGGTTGTCGATGTTGACGTGGCCGATCAGGTGCGACACTTCGGAACCGTTTGGATAGTCGCGCTTGTTCTCTTTCAGGAAGCCGATGCCGGGCAGGCCTTGGCGATAAATTTCTTTCTCCTGCTCCGGCGTGATGTCGCGCTTGAGCCAGACGAAGCCGCGTTTGGAGGAGAGCCGCGCGCGCAGTTCGGTCGGGTCGAGGTCGGGCAGAACTGCGGTCAGCAGTTCGACCGCTTCGTCGACATCGATGATGCGCCGCGGCTCGGCGTAGAGCGACGGCACGCGCACATCGGTTGCCAGGATTTCGCCGTTGCGGTCGAGGATGTCCGGACGCGCGGTCGCGACGGCGTCGTCGACAATGACGCGCTGCGGCGCGCGGCTGTCGGAAACGATTCCGAACAGCACAAGGCGCAGCGCGATAATGCCGTAGACGGCGACAAAGCCGACGATCGCCAAACCGACCCGGGCCCGGGCCTTGGCGTTGCGGTCGACATTGCGGCCGTACAGCATGGTGCGCTTGAGCCGCCGCAGCCACGGCTCGGCGGGCTCGACCGGCGAGGGTTCGGCAATCGCGCTCATTCGCTGCCCGCTCCGGATTGTGCCGGCGCTGGCGCCGGCGGCGCTGTGGTCCTGTCGGGCGTCTGGGTCGGTGAGGCGCCCTGCTGCACGCTGCCCGTTATTTCGACAGGGACTTCCAGATGCTCAATCATGCCGCCGATCGGATCCTTGGCGCCCGGCCGCATGTATGCGGGCGGCTCATCCGGCAGGTGATCGAGCGTGTCGAACTGGGTAGGGGCGACCGGCTGCAGCTTGAGAAAGCGCTTGGCCAAGTCCTGGATGCGGGCCGGATCGTCGAGTTCGCCCCAACGCGCCCGAAGGTCCGCGATCTTGTCGCGCTCGTGGCGCACCTGATTGCGCAGCTTGGCGAGATATTCGGCCTGGGCCGTCGCCTCGTATTTGATGCGGTAGACGTAAGCGGCGGCCAGCACGAGCGCGCCGATGACAATCGAGATTGAGGATGCGCAAGATCACGGCCGCCCCCGAACAACGGCGCCCAGCGACGGAAGGCGCGGCAGCAGAGACTCGATTTCAGCAGCGCGCGCGGCCTCCCCGGTACGCTCCGCCGCGCGCAGCTTGGCAGAGCGAGCCCGAGGATTGGCAGCGATCTCGGCCTCGTCCGGCGTCTCGGGCCGCCGCGTCAGCACGCGAAAGGTCGGCGCGGGCGCGGGGGTCAGCGGCCGATGACGTGAGGCTGTCGGCGCACGGCTGCGCTCGGCGAGAAACGTCTTGACGATGCGGTCCTCAAGCGAATGGAACGAGATCGCCACCAGCCGTCCAGACGGCTTCAGCACCCGCTCGGCGGCGGCGAGGCCGCCGGCGAGTTCGGCGAGTTCGTCGTTGACGAAAATCCGCAACGCCTGAAACGTGCGGGTCGCCGGATGAATCGCGCCCGGCCGCGCCGGAGCCGCACGCGCTACAATCTGGGCAAGCGCCCGTGTCGTATCGATAACCTGTTGCTGGCGCGCCTTGACGATGGCGCGAGCGATGGCGCGAGCATGGTGTTCCTCGCCGAGCGTCGCAATGATGGCTGCCAGATCGCGCTCGCTGCCAAGCGCGACGACATCGGCTGCGGTCGGACCGGCGCTGCCCATGCGCATGTCGAGCGGTCCATCGAGCCGGAACGAGAAGCCACGCTCCGCCTCGTCGAGCTGCATCGACGAGACGCCGAGATCGAATACGATGCCATCAACCATGGCGGCGCCGCCGTTCGGCGGGATCGATTCCAAGTTGCTGAAGCGATCCTCGACCAGGTCGAGCCGGCCCTGCGCCTGCTCGACCAGATCGGCACCGCGGGCTATCGCGCTCTGGTCGCGGTCGACGCCAATCACGCGCGCACCCGGGATGGCGAGAATTGCGCGCGTGTAGCCGCCGGCGCCGAATGTAGCGTCGACGTAAAGGCCGCCGTCGTGCACGTTGAGCCACTCGATGGCGCGATGGACGAGCACGGGAACATGACGAGCCGATCCGCCAGCGACAGCAGAGCTGCCGCTGCCTGTCATGATTCCCGTGCTCCGAGCGGTTTTGGACGTGGTTCCGCTGCCATCACCCGGGCGCCCAGCTCCTGCTTGAAGGCACGGACCTTCTCGGTGGCCTCCGCGAGTTCCGTGCGAAAGCGGCCAGGCTCCCAGATTCGAAATTTGTGACCGAGACCGACGAACGTGACCGTATCGGTGATCCCCGCATGGACCTTCAGCGTATCGGTCAGGACGACGCGGCCTTCGCTGTCGATTTTCAGCGTCTCGCTGGTCCCGTATAAAGCCAGCGCAAACTGCTCGCGCTGATCCGAATAGGGCAAGAAGCCTGCCGTCAGCGCCTCGATCTCGTCCAGCAAGGCGTTGCCGCCGGCGTCGAGCGCCGGCCGATCGAGCGCCGGATAGCAATAAAGGCCGTCGAAACCGTCGCGCGCCAAGACGGCGCGAAATGACGCCGGGACCGAGACCCGTCCCTTGGCGTCCAGACGGAGCACATAATGGGACACAAACCGGTCCATCTCGCCCCTCTTGCGGCGGTGCTCCGCGCGGGATCCCAAATCGGGGGCCTCGCCATCGGTCAGCCCAGGACGCATCAATTGGGATATTTTGGGCTACCATGGGATTATATGGGACGTCAACGCACCGGCTGCGCCAGACGCGCAGCTTTTCCTCGATTTTGATTAGCGAGCGTCAAGCTTAAGGAATGGTTGAAATTGGACCGACCTTGACGAGGAAGTGTCTCAAGCCGCGGCAAACTTCGATCTCGGAGCGGCACTCCAACGATGGCGTGCGACGCAAGCCGTAAGGTGGTTGGTTGGTTGGTCGCGTTACTGACACTGACTTGTCGCGCGACCGACAGCTGCGTTGCGCTAGGGCAACGCATGCCGGCTTTTTCCACAGGCTGTTCCGCCAAGCTTTGAATTGGCTTGTGCGCGACACCCGGTAACTTAAAGTCGTCGCATGACGGTGCGTGGTGCGTTTTTGCCGGATTCGTGCGTCGTAGCCGACGTCGTGCCTTCGCCCAATTTCGGCGAGCGCAAGGACGGCTGCCGGCCCGATATGATTGTGCTGCATTACACCGGCATGCCGGACGCCGACTCGGCACTCATGCTGTTGACCAGCCGCGGCAGCGAACTCTCAGCGCATTATTTCGTTTTCGAAGACGGCCGCATCGTCCAACTGGTCGCCGAAAGCCACCGCGCTTGGCATGCCGGCGTGGCGTTTTGGGCCGGTGAAACCGACATTAATTCGTGCTCGATCGGCATCGAAATCGTCAATCCTGGCCATACCTATGGCTATCCGGAGTTTCCAGCGCGGCAGATCGCGGCGGTGACGGCGTTGTGCCGCAGCATCTTCACGCGTCACACGATCCCGCCGACACGCGTGCTGGCGCACTCCGATGTCGCTCCGTCCCGCAAGCAGGACCCCGGCGAGAAATTTCCGTGGCGCGTGCTGCACGATTCGGGCGTCGGCCACTGGGTGGATCCGGCGCCGATCATTGAGAGTTCGGTGCTCTCGCTCGGCGATCGCGGCGACGCAGTCGCCGATCTGCAGAAATCGCTCAGTGAATACGGCTACGGCATCCCGACCAACGGGATGTTTGATTCCGCCATGCATGACGTCGTCGTCGCATTCCAGCGCCATTTCCGCCCGCAGCGCGTCGACGGCGTGGCCGATATCTCGACGCTCAAGACGCTGGCCGGTGTGCTCACGCACCGCAATCGGCCGCGCAACATGGCGGCGCGGCTGCGCGCGTTCGAGCGCGTTGTCGCCGCCGCCCCTTGACGGCGGCCGACGGCGTCCCCATCCCTGTTTTCGTCAGTCGGCCGGACGGCCGCTCCGGGCGCCCACCCTTCGCTTCCCCGCTTGCGGGGAGGGTCAGGGAGCGGGACGGCCGGGGAGGAAAGTCCGGGCTCCATGGACAAGCGGTGCCGGATAACGTCCGGCGGGTGCGAATCCAGGGATAGTGCCACAGAGAAGAAACCGCCGCGGCGCGTTGCGTATTCAGCCGCGGTAAGGGTGAAACGGTGCGGTAAGAGCGCACCGCGCCGGCGGTAACGCCGGCGGCACGGCAAACCCCACCGGGAGCAAGACCGAATAGGGACGGCGCGAAGCATTTTGCGCCAAAAGCGCGAAGCGCTTCGGGGTCGTGTCCAGACCCTGCCGTCCGGGTAGGTTGCTGGAGGCGCCGGGCAACCGGCGTCCAAGAGGAATGGCCGTCACGTTTGCGGGTTAGCGCCCGCAAGCCATCCAGAACCCGGCTTATAGGCGGACTGACGCTTAACTTAAGGGCGCCCGGCGGAATCCCACCGGGCGCCCGCGATTCTGGCCAAATCCAAGTTTCTGGCCAAGCCTTCGGAACCGCCGTTGGTCCAGCCAGATCGCCGACGGAGCGAGCAGTTGCACCGTGGATCGTCGGCGTTATTTCACCTATAAAGCATCACCGCGCCATTGCTGCAGACGATTATTGCGGTTCGTGCAGGGTCCGTTGTCGATGCCAGGACATGCAGCCGAGACCAGTATTTCGTCCGGCGCAAGCAGCAGCGCTCCGCCAAGTGATTTGGACGCATCGGCTAAACTCCAGGAAATGGCTATTCGCCTCGTCGAGGGCGATCAGACGCGAAAAGAGTTTGCCCCGTGGTCGGATGACTTTCTCGTCGATTGGCTGTTGTTTCGTTTGAAAATCCCGATCGTGCTGGTGGGCCTGATGACTGCCGGAGTTTATTGGGCCATACCGCTGGCTTTTTCGGCCTGGGACGGCACCTTGTTCGGCTTTGCTAACGCGTCTGCCGGCGCGGATTATCTGCGTCAGTCCGCGGCGCCCCAAAGCCTGATCGACGCCGCTCAACAATTTGCCGCTTATCAGAAAATTCGGAGTCCCGGAGCGCTGCCCTATCTGCAGGACGCGACGCATTTTCTATTCACAATCATTCTTAGTGTCGGGGCATCGATCGCCGCAATCACGTTGAAAAATTTCAACACGACGACCGCAAAGCTTTTCAATGAAGGCATCCCATGCGCGGACGTCGAAACTGTTACCCGCATTTATGGCGACTACCGGCGCAGAGCATTTTCAAAAAGATATTCCTGCCTGTCGGCGGCGCTTGGTTTGGCTGCATCGCTACTGTTTCTTCATCTGAGCCGTTCCGCACAGCTCGATTACTGGTGGGACAGCAACCATTACGGTGCCGCGGGCACCACTTTCGCCATTATCATCGGACTGATGGTATTCGCCGTTTTGCAGGGCGCTATAATCCTGATTTTCGGCGCGCTGATGCTCGCCGGGTTGATGACCTTTCCGGTTGAACTCAAGCCATTTCATCGCGACGGCTGCAACGGCTTGGCGCCGCTCGGCCGGCAAATTTTTTTACTGTGGTGGAACGCTCTGCTCGGCGGCCTAGCGATCTATGTGGCGCTTCGATTGGGCTATCTCGGTATCGAGCACACGCCCATTATCTGGGTGCTCGCCCTGCTGGGGTCGCTCACGATCCCGGCGATTGCCATCATTCCGCTACTGGCGGCGCTGCGAGCGGTGAGGAAAGTGCAGGGTGCCGCGCTCGATCGCCTCGGTACAGTTCTCAATCGCAATCTTGGCGCGGCAGACGCCGCCATCCAGAGCGGCAATCTGCCCGAGGCGAATCGGATCATCTCGGAATTGAGCGAGGTTAAAGAGCTTTTCCAGACCTTCAGAGCGACAAATGTGTGGCCGTTCAATCCCAAAGCGCTGACCTTCATTCTGGTCGCCAACGCAATTCAAATAGTGCTTACCGTTCACGAGCTTTTCGGTCTTATTTCACATTAGGATATTTCAGACCGGTTTGGTCGGATCGGACCGCTCGCCCAGCATCACGCGCGACAGAATAAACATCGGATGCAACAGGACGAAGTAGCCGAACAGCACGATCAAGCATTCGGTAACGGGACCGGAAAGCTCACCCAGGTGCCACCGCCATAGTGGAAAGAGCGTGTTCGCGGATTCGTAAACGGCACCGACCGCGACACTGCAGCTTGCGAGGCAGACGAGCGGCGCAAGATTTCGTCTGCCGATCGCGGCAATCGGGCCCAGATAGCCGGAAGCTACGGCGATCACTTCGCCGCTGCCGATGATCGACATGCTGACCAGGCACGCGTCGACGAGCGGCAAAGAAACCCGGGTTTGCAGGTAAATCAGCGCTGCAACAAAAACAACGCCCGCGATGACGAGACGAAGCCTTCCGCCGTCGCAAGGTGTCAGTCTGCACGGCAAGAGCCACGCCATGCACAGGGCCGCTCCATAAGAGAAGATCGCGTTGAACAACAAAAACGTCGGAGATAATCCCGCGTCGGGATAGGAGAAGACATCGCCGTGGTGTCCGATGAAGACGTCGAATGCCAATCCAACAGGGATGCCGACGCCAATGAGAACCAGCAAGCGCTGCGGGCTCCAACATCGCCGGCCGGATCTTAAACCTAAGGCGATGACGAGCGCGAACTGAACGGCGACGATCGCCGCGAGGTGATAATAGTACAGCGGCATCCGAGCTGCCTCCCCAGAGCACCGAAATCCCGCGCCCCGCCAAGGTGCCGTGACACGGGATTTGTCTGCCGATCAGCGGCACCTGCGCTTCGGCATTCCTATGACAAGTGATGCCCTGCTTACAGGAGGGCTGGCACTAAGACCCCAGGGGCGCACGGCGGCTTTCCTGTCGCGCGCCCGCCAAACTTCTGGCGAGGCTCAGCGCCGTGTGGCTGGCACGCCGCTTGAATTGAAATGAGCCAGCAGAGCACGTCGGACCAAGTACCTAATCGCAGGATTCCACATCTATCATTCTACGATTTGCGCACTAAAGGAAGGATTATTGCAAACTATGCGTGGCGGATTGCTGTCTGACGGAGAAAATTCTATCTGGATGGCCATGTCAGGATCGACCGCATGAGCAGACTGCCGACCGATTTGCGCGCGCCCCGAATGGGGGCGCTGGCACGATTGCCTGTTTTTTACGCACTCGGCGGCAAGCGCGCGCTCGTGGCTGGCGGGTCGCCGGCTGCCGCCTGGAAGGCCGAACTGCTGTCCGCCGCCGGCGCACAGATCGACGTTTTTGCTTCCGAAGCTGGGGATGACATGCAGGCGCTTGCCGCTGCGCCTCCCGGCGGCGCGGTCGCGCTTCATAGTCGCCGCTGGACAAACGAGGATTTCGCCGGGGCCGCCATCGCAGTCGCCAACTGCGCGGACGAGGCCGAAGCCGCCCAATTCGCCGCCGCCGCGCGCGCCGCGGGCGTGCCGGTCAATGTCATCGACCGTCCGGCATTCTGCGATTTTTCCTTCGGCGCCATCGTCAACCGCTCGCCGCTTGTCATCGGCATTTCGACCGATGGCGCCACGCCGGTATTTGGCCAGGCGATCCGCGCCAAGATCGAGGCGCTGATCCCGAAAGGCTTTGCGCGCTGGGCCGAGGCCGCCCGCAACTGGCGGCCGCGCGTGCAGGCGCTCGGAATGCCGTTTCGCGGCCGGCGCAATTTCTGGGAACGCTTCACCGCCCGCGCGATTGCGGCACCCGACACGCCACCAGCCGAGGCCGATCTCGCGGTGCTGCTTGAGCCCGCCGACGATTCACAAAGCGGCTCGGTCACACTGGTCGGCGCCGGCCCGGGCGATCCGGAACTGCTGACGCTGCGCGCCGTGCGCGCGCTGCAATCCGCCGACGTCATTCTGTTCGATGATCTGGTCTCGCGCGACGTGCTCGATTTCGCTCGCCGCGAGGCCAAGAAAATGCTGGTCGGCAAGACCGGCCACGCGCCGTCGTGCAAACAGGACGACATCAACACGCTGATGATCTCGCTCGCCAAGGCCGGCCGCCGCGTCGTGCGGCTCAAGGGCGGCGATCCGATGATTTTCGGTCGCGTCGACGAGGAAATAGCCGCCTGCCGCGCGGCGGGACTTTCGATCGAAGTGGTGCCCGGCATCACCACCGCGCAGGGCGCCGCGAGCCGGCTGCTGGTGTCGCTGACACGCCGCGCCAAGGCACGCCGCGTGCAGTACATCACCGGGCACGGCCGCGACGGCAAGCTGCCGGCCGATACCGATTGGACGAGCGTCGCCGATCCGGCGGTCACGACCGTCGTCTACATGCCGGTCAAGACGCTGCCGGAACTTGTCGCCCGGGCCGTACAGGCAGGACTCGATCCACAGACACCTGCCGTCGCGGTCGAACGCGCGACTCTCCCCGACGAGCGCATCGTCGCTGCAACGATTGCGGAATTGCCGGCGCGACTTGCTGCCGAACCGCCGACGGGCCCTGTCGTCGTCATGATCGGGCGCGTGCTTGCGGAATATATTGAAAGCGCGGCGACGAAAGCGTTCACTGCCGAACCTGACGATCGAGACGGCAATGAACGAAACCGGCTGGTCGCTGCATCCTCAACTCGCCGCTGACACCGTAACGGTTTGCGATCTCGCGCTGTCGCGGCTCCTCGCCATGAACGACGCCGACTTCCCGTGGCTCATTCTGGTGCCGCGGCGCGCCGGCGCGCGCGACATGATCGATCTCGGCGCCGAGCAAGTGCTGCTGATGGATGAAATCGCGGCGGTCTCGCGCGCGCTCAAGGACGAGGCGCGCTGCGACAAGCTCAACGTCGCGGCGATCGGCAACGTGGTGCCGCAGCTGCACATCCATATCGTCGCGCGCCGGATCGGCGATCCGCTGTGGCCGAAACCGGTATGGGGCGCGACCGCGGGCCGGCGCTTTGAACCGGCAGCACTGACAGCGTTCGCCGCCGCGATCCGCAATCGAGTCCACCCTGCCCGTCCGCTGTGATACGGTCGGCGTCCCCAAGAAGGACGCCGAAGAAAGTGCTCGACCAAGCCGACGACCTGCGCCGCAAGGCCGCCTCGCGCACCGGACCCTGCCTCGATTTCCAGGAGCATCTCGCCGCGCTCGACGCGTTAGGCCTCGTGCAGCGCATCGACACGCCGATCAACAAGGATACCGAGTTGCACCCGCTGGTGCGCTGGCAGTTCGTCGGCGGCGTGCCGGAAGACAAGCGCCGCGCCTTCGTGTTCACCAACGTCACCGACGCCAAGGGCCGCAAATACGACATTCCGGTCGTGGTCGGCGCGCTGGCGGCATCGCCGGACATCTACGCGGCCGGCATGGGCCGCAAGGTGGAGGACATCGGCGAAGCCTGGATGAACGCCATCGCCCATCCGATCGCGCCGGTCACGGTCGATGCGGCGCCGTGCCAGGAAGTCGTGATCACCGGCGACGACCTAAAAGCGCCCGGCGGGCTGGCGGCGCTGCCGGTGCCGGTCTCGACGCCGGGCTTCGACTCGGCGCCGTATCTCACCGCGACGCTGTGCACGACCCGCGATCCCGAGACCGGTATACAGAACATGGGCACCTATCGGGCGGCGCTCAAAGCCCCCGATCGCCTCGTGGTGCGCATGGTGGCGCGCGAGGCGACGGGCGCCGGCGGCTTTCTGCACTGGCTCAAATACCGCGAGCGCAGAGAGCCGATGCCGATCGCCATCGTGATCGGCGCGGCGCCGGTGGTGGTGTTCACCGGTCCGCAGAAGCTCGCCATCGATTTCGACGAACTTGGCGTCGCCGGCGGCCTCGCCGGCGAACCGATCCGCACCGTGAAATGCAAGACCGTCGATCTGGTTGTGCCGGCCGACGCCGAAATCGTCATCGAGGGCGTGATCGATCCGCAGGTGCTGGAGCCCGAGGCGCCGTTCGGCGAGAGCAACGGCTACGTGGCGCTCGAAGCCTTCAACATGCCGATGCGGGTCACCGCGATCACGCGCAAGAAGAGGCCGGTGTTCTGCTCGATCATCAGCCAGGTCACGCCGAGCGAATCGAGCATCATCAAGAAAGTCGCCTACGAGCCGTTATTCCTCGCGCATCTGCGCGACGGATTGTCGATCAAAGGCGTGCGCCGCGTCGCCATGCACGAGCGGCTCACCAATCTGCGGCCGGTGCTGTTCCTGCAGATCGCCTATGGCACGCCGAGAACCGAAGTCTGGCGCGCGCTGCACGGCGCTTCGTCGCTGATGTCGAATTGTGGCAAGATCGTCGTCGCGGTGAGCGACGACATCGATCCGGCGAGCGTCGATGCGGTGCTGTGGTCGCTCGCCTATCGCTCCAATCCGCGCGAGGACGTGCAGCTCGTGCCCTATCGCGGCGGCGTCCAGGGCGCGCAATATGGGCCGGACCAGTCCGATTCCAGCATGCTGATCGACGCCACCCGCAAGCGGCCGATGCCGCCGCTCGCGCTGCCGACGCGCGAGCACATGGAGCACGCGCGCGCCCTGTGGGAGCGGCTCGGCCTGCATCCGCTCACCGTGACCTCGCCCTGGCACGGCTATCAGCTCGGCGACTGGATCGAGCGCTGGGAAACGTTCGCGAAGCGCGCCACGGCCGGCGATTGGGAGATCACCGGCCGGGAGACGCTGGCCCGCCAGCGCGGCGACATGATGCCGGAAGAGTTGGTGCGCAAGGCAGAGAAATAATTCACCTCTCCCCGCGCGCGGGGAGAGGTCCGCGCGAAGCGCGGCGGGTGAGGGGGCCTCGCCGCGATTCTGAGCGCGTCGGCAACGCCCCCTCACCCCGACCCTCTCCCCGCACGCGGGGAGAGGGAGATACAGGTTGCGGAACCGCACCCCGGCCGCCTATTTAGCCCCCATGAACACCGCAGCCGCCCAGACCGGCACGCACTTGCCGGAACCGCATACCGGCCTGATCGACGCGCGCCTGATCAAGATCGAGGACGTCGCGCGCGACACCAAGCTCTACACGTTTGCGCGCCGCGACGGCGCCAAGCTGCCAGCCTACAAGCCCGGCGCGCATATCGATCTGCATCTGCCCAATGGCATGCTGCGGCAGTTCTCGCTGGTGCGTCCGGCGGACGGCAATCCCGACAGCTACGTGGTCGGCGTCAAGCGCGACGAAAACAGCCGCGGCGGCTCGCGCTATATCATCGAACAAATGAAGGTCGGCGACGAACTAAAAATCAGCGCGCCGCGCAACAATTTCCCGCTGGTCGAGGACGCCGAGCATGTCGTGCTGTTTGCCGGCGGCATCGGCATCACGCCGATCTGGTGCATGGCGCAGCGGCTCGTGGCGATCGGCCGTTCGTGGAAGCTCTACTATGCGTGCCGGTCGCGCGCCGACATGGCGTTCGTCGAGACGCTGGAAAAGCTCGAACCAAATCTGCGCCACCTGCATTTCGATGACGAGGGAGGCGGCGTGCTCGACCTCGCCAAGGCCGTCGCCGAAATTCCGGCGAACGCGCACCTTTACTGCTGCGGCCCCAACCCGATGCTCAAGGCGTTCGAGGCCGCGACCTCAAGCCGGCCGCGCAATCTCGTCCATGTCGAGTATTTCACGCCGAAGGAAGAAGCGGCGGGTCAGGAGAACAAGCTCGGCGGCTTCTGGGTCGAACTGGCGCGCTCCGGCGAGGAGTATTTCATCCCCGAGGGTCAGAAGGTCCTCGAAGTGCTGTTCCAGGCCGGTGTCGATGTCGATTATTCGTGCGAACTCGGCATCTGCGGCTCCTGCGAGACCAAGGTCATCTCGGGCATCCCGATCCACCACGACTCGGTGCTGAGCGAGGAAGAGCAGGCCTCAAACGAGAAGGTGATGATCTGCTGCTGCGGCTGCGCCACCGAGCGGCTGGTGCTGGATATGTGATTGTTGTTTGCGTGCATAGGAAGCCACGCGCCGATCACGCCTCCTGGGGAACGTAGTGCAGCACCAATAGGTCGGAGTGCGCACACGGCACGATCGCGTAAGCCCGACCCTGATCGTCGGCGAATTCCACCAGCGCGGTTCGCTCGTCGAGCGATTCGACCACCGTACCTACCTGGCCGCGCGCAAGCCCTTCCGCCGGCGCGTCAGCAAGCAATGCGACAACGTCGAGAACGGCGGCTGACTCTCGTCTAGCTGATTGATCAGTCATCACATGACCCAGCAGGTAACGAACCGCGGCAATTCCTCGCTGATCCGCACGATCCATACGGTTCTTATCACAGCGCTTCTGCCGTGTCGCGATACCAGAACGTCGACCCGCCAACGATTGCCAAACCGATCCGCGTCAAGTTGAACGGCGTCGGCTGTCCTTACAGCGGCGAGCAATGTCAGACGCAGCCACGCACTGTCGGCTCGACTGAGTCCAATCGATTCTCGAAATAGCCGAGCCTTGTGGCGGCCTCGCGGGTGCTCCGAATTGAGGCAATATTCGTCAATCTTACGGATATCGAGGATCGCCTGTTCGCTGTTGGGCAGCACCGCCATATCGGCATCCGCAAGACCATCGAAATGGGCCGTGACGGCGCTATTTAGCCGGACTATAGAAGCTCGTAAGATGCGTCACGCTACGGCTGGCTGATAACATACTACGAGATTCGGAACTGACATGGATACGGCAGTCAAAACTCGCCCCACGAAGAAGACGGCGACGAAAGAGCGCCAGGACCTGCGCGCCTGGATCGCGCAACTGCGCGCCAACGGCGAATTGCAGGACATTACCGGCGCCGAGCGCGAGAAGGAGATCGGCGGCATCGTCGACATCTACCAGCGCCGCATCGGCAACAAGGCGGTGCTGTTCGACGACGTGCCGGGATTTCCGCGCGGCCGGCGCATCCTCGCCAACATCCTCACCTCGGTGCGGCGCATCAACATCACGCTTGGGCTGGACCCGGACGCCAGCGCCGTCGAACTGGTGCATTACTGGCGCCGCTACATGAAGGAGGCGCGCGCCATCGCGCCGGTTACGGTGAAGAACGGGCCGCTGCTCGAGAACGTCCACACCGGCAAGGCCATCGACATCTTCAAGATCCCGGTGCCGCGCTGGCACGAGCACGACGGCGGCTACTATATCGGCACCGGCGACATGGTGATCATGCGCGATCCGGATTCCGGCTGGATCAATTACGGCGCCTACCGGGTGCAGGCGCACGAGCCCAACGTCGCGACCGTGATGTTCTCCAAGGGCAAGCATGGCGACATCATCAAGCGCCGCTATCACGAGCGCGGCGAGCCGTGCCCGATCGCGGTGGTGTGCGGCATGCATCCGGCGCAGTTCATGATCGCCGGGCTGGAAATCCCCTACGGCAAGAACGAGTACGACGTCGCCGGCGGCCTGATCGGCGAGCCGATCGCGGTGATCGCCGGGCCGCGCACCGGGCTGCCGATTCCGGCCCATGCCGAGATCGCCTTCGAGGGCTTCATTCATCCGAGCGAGCTGCGCGACGAAGGCCCGCTCGGCGAATGGACCGGCTATTACGCCGGCGGCCTGAAGAAGGAGCCGGTGATCCGCATCGAAACTTTCATGCACCGCGACGATCCGATCCTGCTCGGCGCCATTCCGGGCATCCCGCCCGATGACGATTCGTTCTATCGCGGCACCTACCGGGCCGGCGCGGTGTGGAATCAGCTCGAAGCCGCGGGCGTGCCCGAGGTGAAAGGCGTGTGGGCGCATGCGGCCGGCGGCAGCCGGCTCTGGCTCACCGTCGCGATCAAGCAGCAATATGCCGGCCACGCCAAGCAGGCCGGGCTGATCGCCTCGCAATGCCACGCCGGCGCCTATGCCAACCGCTTCGTCGTCGTGGTCGATGACGACATCGATCCGGCCGACATGGACAAGGTGATCTGGGCGATGTGCACCCGGTTCGATCCGCGCGAGGGCATGGAGACCTTGCGCGGCTGCTGGTCGACCGCGCTCGACCCGATGGCCTATGCGAGCGACGATCCGCGCAACGCCCGCGTGGTCATCGACGCCTGCAAGCCGTTCAAACGGCGCGACACATTCCCTGTTGTGGTCCGCTCCAGCAAGGAAGTCGACGACCTGGTGCGGAAGAAGTTCTCCGACGTGCTGCCGAAGTGATGCAAACCGCCATGACCGAAAAATTCGACATTACGCTGAACATCAACGGCCAGGATTATCCGATCCGCGTCGAGCCGCGCAAAACGCTGGTCGACGCCATTCGGGACGATTGCGGCCAGACCGGCACCCATATCGGCTGCGAGCACGGCGTCTGCGGCACCTGCACGGTCATCGTCAACGACGAGGCGGTACGCTCCTGCCTGATGTTCGCGGTGCAGGCGCAGGGCAAGAAAATCCGCACCGTCGAGGGGCTCGCCGACGGCGACAAGCTCTCCGTGCTGCAGCAGGCCTTCATCGACAATCATGGCCTGCAATGCGGCTATTGCACGCCCGGCTTCCTGATGCTGGCGACCAATGCGCTAGAGAAGAACCCGCACATCGACGACGAAGAGCTGATCGACGTGCTGGCCTCGAACCTGTGCCGCTGCACCGGCTATCAGAACATCATCAAGGCGGTGAAGGCGGCGCGCGACAAGATGCGCGCGCTGGCCCCAGCCTAGGCATGGCCCTTCTTCTCGCGCCACAGCCCGGCACCGGCGACGTCTGGCGGCGCGCCTTCGCGGCCGCCATGCCTGAGCTGGAAGTCCGCGTTTGGCCCGAGATCGGCGACCCGGTTGCGATCGACATCGCGGCAGTCGGCTCGATGCCGCCCGGTGCATTGACGAAATTGCCCAACCTGCGCCTCATCCTGTCGCTGACGGCGGGCGTCGACACGCTGTTGAGCGATCCCAGTCTGCCGAACGTACCGATCGCCCGCACCGCCGATCCGGACGGCGACGTGATGATGAACGAAACGGCGCTGCTGCATGTGCTACGCCACCATCGCTACATGCCGGACTATCTCCAGGCGCAGCAGCGCTGCGAATGGATCAGACGGCCGATCAAGGCGGCGCGCGAGCGGCCGGTCAGTGTCATGGGGCTGGGCTCGGTCGGGCTTGCCATCGCCAAGACGCTTGCCGGCCTCGGCTTCCCGGTCGCGGGCTGGGTACGGCAGCCGCGCGCGGCAGACGGCATTGAAATCTTCAGCGGCCGCGAAGGCTTCAACGCATTTCTGGCGCGCAGCGAAATCCTTCTGAATCTGCTGCCGCTGACACCGCAGACCGTTGGCATCGTCAACGCCGCAATGCTCAACGCGCTGCCCAAGGGCGCCGCTTTCATCAATCTCGGCCGCGGCGATCATGTCGTCGAAGCGGATTTGATCGCGGCGCTCGATTCCGGCCACCTGGCCGCGGCGACGCTCGATGTCTATCCAGTCGAGCCGCTGCCGAAGGACCGCCCGTTGTGGCGGCATCCAAAGGTCACGGTGATGCCGCACGTCGCGCGCCGGCTGGTGCCTGAGGAGGTCGCTGCGCGCATCTGCGCGATGATCCGCGACTTTCGCGCCGGCGCTCCGCTTCCTCAGGCGGTGGATCGGACGCGCGGGTATTGACCGACTGTAGCCCGGGTGAGCGAAGCGACACCCGGGAGCTGAGCACGAGCCGGCACATCGTCCCCGGATTTCGCTTCGCTCATCCGAGCTACAAAGAAAGCGCCGTCAGCGCCGCCTTCGCCACTTCGACATCCTGCTCGATCTTCGCGCCGCCGGCGGCGACCGCGCCGATCACCTCGCCCTCGACCGTGATCGGAAAGCCGCCCGGCACGTTGGTGAAGTCGCCCATGCGCACCGCCATGGAAAGTGCGTTCTCCTCCGGCGCGTAGCCGGTCGGCTGCCGCTGCGACGCCGCGGTGATGGCCTTGCGCTTGGTGGTGATGATCGAGAAATGCCGCGCGCCGTCCATCATCAGGAACGCGATCAGCCGGCAGCTGGCGTCGACCACCGCCAGCGAGACCTTGCACTTGAGCGCGTTCGCCTTGGCGACTCCGGCCTGCAGCATCTTGAGGCTCGCGGCCTCGGTGAGCCGATGGGTGGCAACGAAATCCGGCATGGCATCAGTCCTTGCGTGTTAGCCGGCCTCCCATGACACAAAATGCGGAATGCTGTTAGTCTCCCCGCCCCTTGGGGCAGGAACGAGGAATGAGGGACTGATGAGTGTCGACAAGTGGGACCGCGAAGCCGACGTGGTGGTGATCGGGACGGGCGCGACCGGATTTCCGGCCGCCATCGTGGCGCGCGAGGCCGGCGCCTCGGTGATCATGGTCGAGGCCGAAAATCACGTCGGCGGCCACGCCATCACCTCGGGCGGCAACCTGCCGCTCGGCGGCGGCACGTCGTACCAGAAGAAGCACGGCATCGCGGATTCGCCCGATCTGTTCTTCAACGACCTGACCGACTGGAGCGTGGTCGAGCCGAACGGCTTCCCGCCCTACCGCTATAACGACCGCGAGATCATCCGCGCCTTTGCCGACAACAGCGTGCCGACCTTCGAATTTCTGCTGGCGCACGGCGTCAAGGTCATCGACCGCAAGCCGAACAGCGTCGGCCACGAGATCGGCGCGTCGGCTTTGCGCACCATGCAGGTTTCGGTCGAGGACTGGCCGATGGTGCATACCGGCGGCCCGGCCGCGCCGGACGACGACGAAATCCGCGCCGGCGCCGGCCTAATCCGGCCGCTGGAAATCGCCGCGCGCAAGGCCGGCGTCGAGATTCTGCTCGAACACCGCATGACCGCGATCCACCGCGAGGCGCCGAAATCCGGCCGCGTCACCGGCATCGCAGTGCGCCGTAACGGCGCGACGCTCAACTTTCGCGCCCGCAAAGCAGTGATCGTCGCCACCGGCGGCTCGACCGGCAACGTCAATTTCCGCCGCATGTTCGATCCGCGGCTCACCGAGGAATATTGCGGGCTCGCCGGCATGCCGTGGTCCGACCAGGACGCCAGCGGCGAACTGGCCGCCATGGACGTCGGCGCGGCTTTGTGGGGCGGCTTCAACTACACGGGCGAGTTCGGCTCCGGCATCACCAAGCCGGGCGCGGTCGGCTGCCAGTACGGCTATGTGAATGTGCGCTGGTATCCGGGCAGCGACGTGTTCCACAAGGCGCGCGCCAGCGGGCTTGCGGTCAAGGACTGGCAGGACGCGATCCTGGTCAACATGCTGGGCAAACGCTTTTACGACGAGACCGGCGGCCACTTTACCTATTCGAGCTACAAGACGATCGATCCCTACGCGCCGAGCAGCTACCTCAACGCCAAGAACCGCAACTACAATCCGAACAATTTCATCAACGCCGCTTTGGCCGGCATTGGCGACGGTCACAACGGCGGCGGTCCGATCTGGGCAATCTTCGACGCGGAGGCCTGCGTGCGCGAAAAATGGGATCCGAAGCCGCCGCATGTCGACACCGCCGCCGGGTTTTTCTTCAGCGCCGACACGCTTGAGGAACTGGCGAACAACATCGTGATGAAACACCAGCGCGTGCCGATGCCGCCGCAAAATCTCCGTGCCACGGTCGAGCGTTACAATTCCTTCGTCGATACCGGCAAGGACGCCGATTTCGGCAAGCCGGCGCCGCGCTACAAGATCGCCAAGCCGCCGTTCTATGCGGCCTGGGCGACGCCGGTCATTCACGATACCCGCGCCGGCCTGCGCATCAACGCGCGCTGCCAGGTGATCGACATGAAGGGCGAGGTCATCCCCGGCCTTTATTGCGGCGGCGAATCCGCCGGCGGCTTTTCCATGCACGGCCTGCCGCGCGCCGCCTGTCAGGGATTTATTGCGGGAAGGAACGCGGTGAGGCAGAACGACGCGTCCTAGCTGGGACGCATTGCAATGCGCTATTGGGCGGCGCGATGGTGCGAGCACTCATTCGTTTTTTTCAGCGTGTGCTGGTTCTGGGGCTGGGCGTCCTCAGCGTCTGGCTGATCGTCTACGTTTTCAGATTGGTGGACCGCCGGCTGCCTTCGGTGCTTGCCCTGGTCTTTAGCTACGCGATCGCGGCCTACATTATTCTTCCGCGCAGCGTCCACCTCGGCCTGAAGATCCTCCATCGCAGACGGGTGCCGAGTTTCACGTTGACCGGCGATGGATTGCCCGGCGACCCAGTCAATCTGGTGCTCATCGGCACCCACCAGCAGCTGCGCGCCGCCTTTGCCGCCGCCGGGTGGACGGAATCCGATCCACTCAATCTAACAAGCGCGTGGCGCATGGTCCGCGCCTTCGTCCTCAATAAGCCCTACGCCACCGCTCCGTTCAGCCCCCTTTATATGTTCGGCCGCAAGCAGGACATCGGGTTTCAAAAGTGCATCGATAACAGCCCGCGGAAACGCCATCACATTCGCTTTTGGGCATTGAGCCTTTCGCACGAAGCCCATCTGGGAGACCCGAGCTTCTGGCGCGGCGCGAAGCCACCGCCGGCCGACGCCCCCGCACTTTGGGTGGGGGCGGGGACCAAGGACACCGGCCTGTCCTTCACCCGTCTGACGTTTCAGATTACCCACGCCACAGATAAGGATACGAATGAGGAGCGCGACTTTATTGTCGCCCAGCTTAGCGAAAGCCGGGTCATTACCGAAGTGACCTCTTACCGAGCCGGCCAGCACGTGGTCACAAAACAGGTCAATCACTACGTCACTGACGGCGAGGTGACCGCAGCCAAGCTGATTGTCGAAGCTTAAGACCAGCGCTCAGGTCCGCTCGTGGGCCCTGCGCTCGGCCTTCATTTCCTGGCCGGGCGAACGGACCATCAGAAACTTTCCGGACCAAAAGCGCATGATGGTCCAGCGCCCCTCGATCTCGGTGTTTTCGCCGTTGAGCGCGCCTTCGTATCGGATCGGACTGCGATGGAAGACATCGGGCTGGTCATAGGTCTTGGTGAACGTCACGGCCGAATCGCTGCGCGCACCGACCAGGCTTGCGAACAGCATCGCGCCGGGAGCGCTCGTGCTCGGCTCGTGCGTCGTGCCGGACAGCGCGCCGCCGGACTCGATCAGCGTCGCCACGAACGACGTCGAGCGGCCGTCCAGATAGGTGAAGAGACCGTTCCAGACACCGGTCAGGTTCCGCTCGCGCGCGCCGCCCGGCCCGGTCATCTGGCGGGCCGCGCGTTACACCGTGGTCTGCGCCATGCCGGGCTTGAACTTGAGCGCTTCTTTGGCGCCATCCTTGAACGCCACCTCCGCCGGCAGCACCACCGAGCATGAGCGGATTTTCTGGTGCTCGGTGTCGACGCCCGGCGGGACCGTGCCCTTGTCGGCGAGCGCCTTGGCGGCGCGCAGCAGCCGATGCCGCGCCATGATGATGCCGTTGTCGGTGGAAACCAGATTTTCCTTGGTGCGATCGCAGATCGGACCCATGCTTTCCTGCAGCGAGGCGTCCTGCATGGCGAAGCCGGCGACGCCGCTATAGGTTTTGCCGGCCCTCTGCGCCGCGCGGTCGATCAGATAATCGTTGTCCTTGTTGGCGAGCGGCCGGAAGGTGCCCGGCGTGTACTTGCAGTGGATACCCTGGCCGTCTTTCATGGCGTCAAGCTCCACCTTGCTCAGCGCCCGCACCGGGTGGAAGTCGTACGACCACGCCCAGCAATTCTCGTCGTCGATCGGCACCCAGAAATGGCCGTGCACCGGGTGATCGCCGCGCGGCGGGATCATGGTGAAGCACGGCATGACCCACGGCGTGATGCGCCAATAGTAATTGCCGTTCTCGGCATTGCGGCGCGCGCCGATAAACAGCCCGCCCGGCATCTCGACCACCTCGAAATGCGGCTGCATGTCGGACAGGTTGTACTGGTTGCCCTTGGCGCCCTTGAACAGCGGATCGGATGACAGGTCGCCGCGATGCAGGAACGACACGTGGCTCGAATCGATGCCGCCTTCCATGGCCTGCAGCCAATTGCTCTCCTGGATCCGCTTCGACGCGAAGGTCTGCTCCGGCGGCACCATCGCGAATTCCCATTCGGGCAGCGGCGGCTTCTTGTCGGGCGGCCCCATATAGGCCCACAGCACGGCGCCGCGTTTGACCAGCGGATAGGACGTGAGCTTGATCTTCTTGCAGAAGCCGCTCTCGGCCGGCTCGGACGGCACGTCGACGCACTGTCCGCTCACGTCGTATTTCCAGCCGTGATACGGGCAGCGCAGCCCGCCCTCCTCGTTACGGCCGAACCACAGCGAAACGCCGCGATGGGCGCAGAACTCGTCGATCAGGCCGTAGCGGCCCTCCAAATCGCGGAACGCCAGCAGACGCTCGGACAGCAGCTTCACCCGTACCGGCGGGCAGTCGTTCTCGGGCAGTTCCTCGGCGAGTAGCGCCGGCAGCCAGTAGCAGCGGAACAATTGCCCCATCTGCGTACCGGGCCCGGTCTGGGTGAGCAGGTCGTTCTGTTCTTTTCGCAGCATTGCACGTGTCCGTCATCGGTCGGAGTCATAATCCTTCCATAACAGTAAGGACTCGGGCTTCGGCGGGCAAGCCGCGCACCGCATGGCTGCGGTTGCTCTGCAGTCGCGATTACGCTAAGTCGGCCCGCACCGGGCGAGGTTTGGAGGATGCGATGGCCGACCACGGCGAAGTCGAATATGCCACTGCAACGGGAAACGATTATCGCGCGCACGAGCAGACCTATGAAGGCTTCGTCCATTTTGCGGTCGTCGGCATCTGCCTTTTGGTGAACATCCTGGTCGCGCTGGCCATCGGCACCGTCGTCGGTCACACGGGCGTCATGGTCGGCATTCTGATCGTGGCCCTGATTATCGCCGGGTTCGACCTCGCCAACGGCTCGCGAATGCCCAGCGCCGTCATGGTGGTCATCTCGCTCGTGTTGCTGGCATTGACCGCCGCCTAAGGCCGACCGGCGCAACCGAGGGGCTTTCTCACCCAAAGAGGAGCGAAATGCGCATTGCCGTCGCGCATGAGAGTGACACCGCGGAGCCGCGGGTGGCGGCAAGCCCCGAGACCGTCAAGAAGATGATCGGCCTTGGCGCCGAAGTCGCCATCGAGCCCGGCGCGGGCATCAAATCCGGCATCCTTGACGGAGATTACACGGACGCGGGCGCCAACGTGACGCCTGACGCGCTCAACGGCGCCGATGTCGTGCTGATGGTGCGGCGCCCCGATCAAGCGACGCTCGCCAAGGTGAAGAAAGGCGCGTTCGTTATCGCCATCATGGACCCGTACGGGCATGACGAGGCGCTGCGCGCCATGGCGAATGCCGGCATCGTGGCGTTTGCCATGGAGCTGTTGCCGCGCATCACCCGCGCCCAGGTGATGGACGTGCTCTCCAGCCAGGCGAACCTCGCCGGCTACCGCGCGGTGATCGACGCCGCCGCCGAGTTCGGCCGCGCGCTGCCGATGATGATGACCGCGGCCGGAACCGTGCCGGCGACCCGCGCCTTCATCATGGGGGCCGGCGTCGCCGGCCTGCAGGCGATCGCCACCGCGCGGCGGCTCGGCGCCGTCGTCACCGCCACCGACGTGCGGCCGGCCGCCAAGGAACAGGTCGAGAGCCTCGGCGCCAAGTTCATCGCCGTCGAGGACGAGGAATTCAAAGCCGCCGAAACCGCCGCCGGCTACGCCAAGGAAATGTCGAAGGAGTATCAGTTAAAGCAGGCCGCTTTGGTCGCCGAGCACATCAAGAAACAGGACATCGTGATCACGACGGCGCTCATTCCGGGCCGGCCGGCGCCGCGGCTGATCACCAAGGAGATGGTTGCGTCGATGCGGCCCGGCTCGGTGATCGTCGATCTCGCGGTCGAGCGCGGCGGCAATGTCGAAGGGGTCGCGCCGGACGCGGTGACGGAGATCAACGGCGTCAAGATCGTCGGCTACCGCAACGTGCCGGGCCGGCTCGCCGCGACGGCATCGAACCTCTATGCCAAGAACTTGTACGCGTTCCTGGAAAATCTGATCGACAAGAAAGCCAAAGCGCTCGCCGTCAACTGGGACGACGATATCGTCAAGGCCACGGCGCTGACCCGCGACGGCGCGATCGTGCATCCGAATTTCGCGCCGAAAAGCGCAGCGTAGGTTTTGTACCTCTCCCCGCGCGCGGGGAGAGGAGCGAACGATAGTGAGCGAGGGTGAGGGGGCCTTGCCGCGAGTCTGAGCCGAGCGGCAACGCCCCCTCACCCCGACCCTCTGCCCGCAAGCGGGGAGAGGGAGAGAACGGAGACCCTCATGGTCACTCTTTCGATCCTCGCCCAGGTCAACACCATGGCGGCGGCGGTGCCGGTCGCGCCGGCGGCGGGAGGCGAGATCGTCAATCCGTTCGTATTCCGGCTGTCGATCTTCGTGCTCGCCGTGTTCGTCGGCTATTACGTGGTGTGGTCGGTGACGCCGGCGCTGCATACGCCGCTGATGTCGGTGACCAACGCCATCTCGTCGGTGATCGTGGTCGGCGCGCTGCTCGCCGTCGGTGTGGCGCTGGCGGCCAACGATAGCGGGCCGATCTGGGCGCGCGCGCTCGGCTTTGTCGCGCTCATGTTCGCGTCTGTGAACATTTTCGGCGGCTTCCTGGTGACGCAGCGCATGCTCAGCATGTTCCATAGGAAAGAGAAGAAATGAGCGCCGACCTAACCGCCCTCTGCTACCTGGTCGCCGGCGTTCTGTTCATTCTGGCGCTACGCGGTCTTTCCAATCCTGAGACCGCCCGGCGCGGCAATCTGCTCGGCATGATCGGCATGACGATTGCGATCGTCACCACGCTCGCCGCGCATCCGCCGGCCTCGTTTTCCGCCTGGGTGCTGGTGGTGGTCGGCATGGCGATTGGCGGCGGCGCCGGCGCGGTGATCGCGCGGCGCGTGCCGATGACCTCGATGCCGGAACTGATCGCCTCGTTCCACTCGCTGGTCGGCATGGCGGCGGTGCTAGTGGCGGCCGGCGCGCTCTATGCGCCCACGGCGTTCGGCATCGGCACGGTCGGCGCCATCCACGGCCAGAGCCTGATCGAAATGTCGCTCGGCGCGGCGATCGGCGCCATCACGTTTACGGGCTCGGTGATTGCGTTCCTGAAACTCTCCGGGCGCATGAGCGGCAAGCCGATCGTGCTGCCCGGCCGCCACATCATCAATAGCGCGCTCGCCATCGGCCTCGTGGCGCTGATCGTCTGGTTCTTCCAGTCGCAGCAGCACATCGGCTTTTGGGCCATCGCCGCCGTGTCGTTTCTGCTCGGTGTGCTCATCATCATTCCGATCGGCGGCGCCGACATGCCGGTCGTGATCTCGATGCTCAATTCGTATTCGGGCTGGGCGGCGGCCGGCATCGGCTTCACCTTGGAAAACACCGCGCTGATCATCACCGGCGCGCTGGTCGGCTCCTCGGGTGCGATCCTGTCCTACATCATGTGCAAGGGCATGAACCGCTCGTTCATTTCCGTCATCCTCGGCGGCTTCGGCGGCGAAGTGGCGGGGCCTGCCGCCGGCGGCGAACAGAGGCCGGTCAAGCTCGGCTCGGCGGAAGACGCCGCCTACATTCTGAAAAATTCTTCCAAGGTCATCATCGTACCGGGCTACGGCATGGCGGTGGCGCAGGCGCAGCATGCGCTGCGCGAAATGGCCGACAAGCTCAAGGCCGAAGGCGTCGAAGTGAAATACGCAATTCATCCGGTGGCCGGCCGCATGCCCGGCCACATGAACGTGCTGCTCGCCGAGGCCAACGTGCCCTACGACGAGGTTTTCGAGCTGGAGGACATCAATTCCGAATTCTCGCAGGCCGACGTCGCCTACGTGATCGGCGCCAACGACGTGACCAATCCGGCGGCCGAAGAAGACAAGACCTCGCCAATCTACGGCATGCCGGTGCTGCAGGTGTGGAAGGCCGGCACCGTGATGTTCAACAAGCGCTCGCTCGCCTCCGGCTATGCTGGCATCGACAATCCGCTGTTCTATCGCGACAACACCATGATGCTCTTGGGCGACGCCAAGAAGATGACGGAACAGATCGCCAAGGACGTGTAAAGGCGAGCGCGGATGACCTCAGACAGTTCTCCGCCCGACAAGCCCGCTGCCCCGATCCGTGCCAGACGGTGGTCGCCTTCCCGGCCGTCGCCATACCGCCCCTATCGCATGGCCTTCCGCCTGCTCGGCATTCCGGTCCTCGCCGTGGCCGGCGTGATCCTCTACCGCGGCCTGCGCTCCCATTTCGTGCTGCCGGAATGCGATTCGGCGGCGGCCAAGCAGACGCTCGCCCAGGTGCTCAAGCAGCTGAAGCTCGAACCGGTGCATTACGCACCGATCAAGACCGTTTCGTCGAGCAAAGACAGGGTCGTCTGCAATGCGGCGATGCCGTTGCCGGACGGCGGCATTGTGGTGGTCGACTACACGTTCTATTGGCAGGGCGACAAGGCCGACATGAGCTACTCGGTCCACCGCGAAACGGCCAAGCATTCTTAAGTCTTGATCCCGCCGGCGGCATCGCCGGTTTGTTGCCGCAACAGACTGTCCCGCTCTGGCCCGATAGCCGCCAGGGCCGCGCCCAAGGCACGAGCGATCTGACGTTCGGCATTGCGCGGCCGTTCGGTCGATCGAACCTCAATCGACGTGAATTTTTGCGTCGCGGATAATCTTCCCCCATTTCGCCGAGTCGGCATGAATGCGTTCGGCGAATTTTTCAGGCGATGAAACGATCGAATAGATGAAATTGGCATCGAGAAATTTTTTCCGGAACTCCGGATCGCCGAAGATCTTCGCCGTCTCCGCATTCAATTTTTCCACGACATCCCGTGGCGTGCTTTTCGGCGCCACGAGACCATACCAGGAGCCTGCCTGATAGCCGGGCAGCCCGCTTTCGGCGAGCGTCGGCACGTTAGGGAATCGTGGTATCCGCTGAGCCGAGCCAAATCCGAGCACCTTGAGCTGGCCCGCCTGCCACGGCTGGGCCACCAGACCGATGCTGACGATCATCATCTGGATGTGACCGCCGAGCAGGTCGACAATGGCGGGCGCTGCGCCATGGTAATGGACCGCGGTGAACCTGGCGCCGGTCGTTTGTTCGATCAGGACGATATTGAGATGGCCGCTGGTCCCGATGCCGAAGGTGCCATAGTTGAGCGAGCCGGGCTTTTGCTTGCCGAGCGCAATGAGGTCGGCGAACGTTTTCACCGGCACCGATGGGTGAACGACCAGCGCTTGCGGGCTGATGCCGAGACCGGTGATCGGCGCGAAATCGTTGATCGGGTCGTATGGCAGCTTGCGGTGCGTATGCGGGTCGGTGACGAAGGTGGCGTCGGCGCTCACCAGGAGGGTGTAGCCGTCGGCCGGCGATTTCGCGACATACTCCACGCCGACCAGACCGCCGCCGGCGGGCTTGTTCTCAACGATGAAAGGCTGGCTCCAGGCCTCAGACAGCTTCTGAGCGAGCGCGCGGGCAAGGATGTCGGTGATGCCGCCAGCCGAAAACGGCACGATGATTCGAACGGGTCTGTTTGGATAGGAATCCGCCGACGCTGGCGCCGCACTGACGACCCCGCCCGCCAGCGTGGCCAGCAAAGCCGCCGTGAATTTGCGCTTCGTTATCTCGATCTGAAACACTCTCGGCCTCCTAATAAACATCGGACGCCGCAGGATCGCGGCGTCCGATGTTGAATTTCGGCCGACAGGTTAGGGCTTTCCCCGGCGGCGCGCTACCGCGAACGGCCCGCCAAAGGCGGCCCATCTGCGCATCAGGCGTGACGCGCAGACGAGTCTATTACCGCTCCGGGCTGCCCGAACGCGCCGTGGTTTCGGGATGGTGCTTGGCGGCGCTCGAGCCGGACGGCGACATCTTCCCGGGCAGAAAGTGTGCGTAGCGGGCGACGATTTTCGGATCGAGCTGCTTGAGGGCGCTGTCGGGCAAGCGATGCCATATCTCATCCTTGCCGAACAGCGCGATGCCGAGATAGCCTCGCACTGTCAACGTCTGTCCGTCCGGGCTGACCTTCATCAACGCATGATAGATGTTGCCGTCACGCGGATCGATAATGTTGCCGTCCTTGTAGGACAGGCCATCTCGTTTCATTCCTCGGATCAGCGGCAGGCCGAGCATCGGTTGATCCTTGCGGTCGTCCGCGCAGGCCGAGCAGACCTCGTCGGGGTTTTCGCCGGGCCGCACCGTGAACTTGGCGATGACGCCCTCGTAAAGGCCGCTGTGCTCAAAAAACAGAAACCAGCCGACCGACTTGCCGGTGTCCTCATCGATCTTCTGCCACAGTCCGGTCACGGACGGTTCGGCGGCTGCGGCCGCGTTGACAGCAAAAAGCAGCGCCACGGCCGCCAATGCGAGGGTTCGAAAATGCGCTATCATTGGGGCTCCGTTTTCTGACTCTCCGGCCGAATCGAAATCATAGCCTTGGTGCCGCACAAATACTGGCTCGACAATGAGGAGATTTGACGACGCATTTTCGACCATCCGTCGTCATTCGGTTCCGAAAAATTTCGGATTTTCAGGTACTTGGCGGGCCGCCGCCATTGGCGCCGGCCACTGTCCCGCCGTCGCGGCGGTCTGCCTGCAAATCAGCCAGGATCTGGGCGACGATCTCGCGCGGGCGCGGCGCGATCGAAGCGACGATCGGATGTTCGTCGGGGCCCGGCTCCTCTAGGGCCTCGAACTGACTCTCCAGCAGGCTTGCCGGCATGAAATGCTCGTGGCGCGTGGCCACCCGGCGGGCGATCAATTCGATATCGCCCTTCAGATACACCAGCCCCACGTCGGGCCGATTACCGATGATAACGGCGCGATAGCGGCGCTTGAGCGCCGAACAGGCAATGACCACGTGGTCGCCCGCAAGACGCGCCCGATCGATGAAGTCGGCGATCGCGATCAGCCACGGCGCGCGATCTTCGTCGGTCAGCGGGATGCCGGCATGCATCTTGTCGATATTGCGCGCGGGATGAAACCAGTCGCCGTCCTCGAATTCCCAGTGCAACGCCAGAGCGAGCTGGGTGCCGATGGTGGATTTTCCGCTCCCGGACACCCCCATGACCACGAGAACGGAAGGCAGCGCCGCCGCGTCGATCGAGCCGACGCGCGGCCGCGAGCCCGTTGCCAAATCCGATTGCGCCATATCCATCGTTCAAGCTCCACCGACTGCCAATGCCGCCGCCGCAGCGCGGTCGGCGAACCAGTGCACGGTCCCGTTTGGCCGTAATCCGGCGGCCGGCAGCGCTGGATCGCCGGCCTGTACGCGCGCCAGCGCCGCGCGCTTGCGCTCGCCCGTGACAAGAAATGCGACGACGGCGCTGCTCGCCAGCGCCGGATAAGTCAGCGTGATCCGATCGAGGCCGTCCGGCCCCGTAACCGGCACAACCCAGCGCGCGGTTTCCGCCAAGGCCGGACTGCCGGGAAACAATGAAGCGGTGTGGCCGTCTTCGCCGAGCCCCAGCAACGTCAGATCGAACAGCCGACGCGCCGGATCGAGCGAGTCCGCTCCGTAGAAGCGCTTGAGCATGGTCTCGTAGGCGGCCGCTGCGCCGGCCGGAGTGCCCTCTTCCGTCGGGATCGCGTGGATGTTGGCTGGCGGCGCCGGCACATGCCGCAGCAGCGTCTCGTACGCCTCGCGAAAATTGCTGCGGCGATCGTCGTGCGGCACGAAACGCTCGTCGCCCCAGAACCAATGTGTGCGCTGCCAGGGAATGCGATCACGGCGCGGCGGCTCGCCGAGCAGTTCGTACACCCGCTTCGGCGTCGTGCCGCCGCTCAGACACAGGGCGAAGCACGGCGCGCGGCTCTCTGCACGCGCCACGATCCAGTCGGCAGCCGCGTGCGCGAGCTGTTCGGACGTATCGAAGACGCGACATGCGCCACCACCGGCGCCGCTCATGCGATCGGCCGCCATTGCTGCCCGCCGCGCAAAAAGAGAGACTGCGCCGCGTCTGGCCCGCCGCTGCCGGCCCGGTAGCTGCACAGATCGCGTCCGCCCGCCCCGCGCCAGGCTTTGAGAATCGGATCGACCGCGCGCCAGCCGGCCTCGATGTCGATGGCGCGCTGAAACAGCATCTGATCGGCAATCATGCAGTCGTAAATCAGGGTCTCGTAGCCGGTGGATGGCGCGGCATCGAAATAATCCTCGTATTTGAAATTCATCCGCACGTTTTCGATGCGGATTTCGGGGCCGGGTATCTTGGCGTTAAAATGCAGCGCCGCGCCCTCGTCGGGCTGGATGCGCAGCACCAGAAGATTCTGCGCCAGCGCATCGACCGGCATGTCGCGGAACAGCGCCAGCGGCGCGCTGCGAAATCTGATGGCGATCTCGGTCTTGCGCGCGCCGAGCGCCTTGCCGGTGCGCAGATAGAACGGTACGCCGGCCCAGCGCCAATTGTCGACGGCTATCCGCATGGCGACGTAGGTTTCGGTGACGCTTTGCGGCGCGACTCCGGCCGCGGCGCGGTAATCGGAAACGTCCTTGCCGCCGACGCGCCCGGCAACGTATTGGCCGCGCACCACGTCGGTGAAAACCTCCTCCGGCGTCAGCGGATGGATCGCCTCGATCGCCTTGAGCTTTTCGGCACGCACCGAGGATGCATCGAAACAGCTTGGCGGCTCCATCGCGGTCAGCGCCAGCAGCTGGAACAGGTGATTGGGAACCATGTCGCGCAGCGCGCCGGTGTGATCGTAGAGCTTGCCGCAATTCTCCACCGATACGGTCTCGGCGACGGTGATCTGCACGTGGTCGATGTGGTGCCGGTTCCAGATCGGCTCGAACATTCCGTTGGCGAAGCGCAGCACCATGATGTTCTGCACTGTCTCCTTGCCGAGGTAATGATCGATCCGATAAATCTGGTGCTCGGCGAAGAAACGCAGCAGCTCCGTGTTGAGCGCGCACGCCGATTTGAGATCGACGCCGAACGGCTTTTCGATGATCAGCCGCCGCCAGCCGCCGTTGTCTTCATTGGCGAGGCCCGTCTCGCCAAGGTGGCGCGCGACGGGAGCAAACAATTCCGGCGGCGTCGCGAGATAAAACAGGCCATTGCCGCGGATGTCGACACTGCGGCCGAGATCGGCGAACTGACGCTTGAGTTGCTCGTAGGTCGCCGCATCGTCGAAGTCGCCGCGGACACAAACGCAATGGCGCAGCAGCGCATCGGCCGTTTTCGCCTCGATGTGGCCGGTGGCGAATTCATCAAGCGCCGCGCGCATGCGATTGCGGAATTCATCGCCGGACCATGGCGCGCGGGCGACGCCGATAAGCGCGAACCCATCGGGCAACAGCTTGCCGGCCGCGAGATTATAAAGAGCGGGGAGCAACAGCCGCTTGGTCAGATCGCCGGCGGCGCCGAAGATGACGAAGGCGCAAGGGTCGGCGGGGCGCGGCGCGCGCGCGGCCGTCACGGCCATGCCCGGCGCGGCGACGTCCATGATCAGGGTCCTTTCGCTTCGATGTGTCCCCCAAACCCCTTGCGCATCGCCGATAACAGCCGGTCGGCAAAACCGTGATCGTCGCGCGAACGAAAGCGCGCATAGAGCGCGGCCGACAGCACGGTCGCCGGCACCGCCTCCTCGATAGCCGCCATGACGGTCCAGCGGCCTTCGCCGAAATCCGCAACCGTGCCGGTGTATTGTTCCAGCTTCGGATCGCCCGCCAGCGCGATCGCGGTGAGATCAAGAAGCCAGGACGAAATCACACTGCCGCGCCGCCACACTTCGGCGATATCGGCAACGTCGAGATCGTAGCGCTCGTCCGGCGGCCGCGCCTCGGAGGTGGCCCCCTTGAGAATGGCGAAGCCCTCCGCGTAGGCCTGCATCATGCCGTACTCGATGCCGTTGTGGATCATCTTGACGAAATGCCCGGCGCCGCACGGGCCGCAGTGCATGTAGCCGCGCTGCGGCGCGCGGATCGCGGCCGTCACGGCCGGCGGTGCGTTCGATATTGCCCGGGCCGGGCGCGAGCGCGGAAAAAATCGGATCAAGATGGTCGACGACCTGTTTGTCGCCGCCGATCATCAGACAATAGCCGCGGTCGAGGCCCCACACGCCGCCGCTGGTGCCGGCATCGACGTAGTGAATGCCCTTCTCCTTAAGCGTGCGTGCGCGGCGCACGTCGTCCTTGTAGAAGCTGTTGCCGCCGTCGATGACGATGTCGCCGGATTGCAGCACGCCGCCCAGCTCCCTGACCGCCTCCTCGGTCGCTTCGCCGGCCGGCAGCATCAGCCAGATGGCGCGCGGCGCGGTGAGCTTTTCCACCAGATCTTTGAGGCCGCTGCTGCCGGCGGCGCCCTTCTTGGTCAGCGCCGTCACTGCATCGGCGTTTCGCCATAGACAACGCAAGAGTGGCCGTGCTGCTGCAGGCGCTGCACGATGTTGCCGCCCATGCGGCCCAGACCAATCATGCCGATCTGCATCCGCCTACCTCATCGCAACGCCGCCCGCGCCGCCTCGCTGAGCGCAGCGAGGCCGGCATCGAGATCGTGCGCCGACGTGCGCGCGTAGCACGCGCCGGCCGCGTTCCGCCAGCACGCGAATATCGCCGTTCGCCTGCGCCGCCTCGACCACGCCGAAACTGGCCCTGCGGCCCGGAATAGTCAGATCGCGCGCGGCATCCGCGGTGATCTGGAGGAACACGCCGCTGTTCGGCCCGCCCTTGTAGGCCTGGCCGGTCGAGTGAAAAAAGCGCGGGCCGAATGCAGGCGGTCGCGACGCGTTTGCTGTCGCGCACCGCCCTGCGCAGCTCCTGCAGCATGCGGTTGTGGGCTTCGCTGCGCTCCAGATAGGCCAGCACGGCAAAATAATCGCCGTCGTGGAGGCGGCCGAACTGCGCGCCGCAGCCAGCTTCGAGCGTGGAATTGTCGCCGGCCTGCCGCAACGCCTGGGCGTTGCGCTCATCGATGTAGAGGGCGACGCCGTTTTGCGTACACTGGCTTTTCGGGGGCAACGTGCCCTCTTCTCGTAAGCATCCGTCAGCTCCCGTGTCCTCACCTTCGCGCCTCGACATCCGGCTGGTCGAACGGATTGATGCCGATGATCGCCCCGCAACGGCGGTCGCCAACTCCAAACGGACGAACTCCTGTCCGAGATTTTTCTCGATGCGACGCGATCCGCACCATGGGCTGTCCGGCCTGCTCAAGGCACGATCGCTTTATCCTGCGCGGATCGGCGGCGCCGTCGAGCCGCAGATGAACAGCCGGTCCGCGCCATAGACCGAAGGCGGCCCAAGGGCTCGCCGCGATCGGGATCACGCCCTTGCCGAGCTTGCCCGTCAACTCGGCCAGCAGCTGCTCGAGCCAGGCGCCGAGGTCGGCAAGGCCGGAGAGGACAGACGGTGATCTTGTCGCGACCGGCGCGCGCGGCGGCCCCGATGACGAGGCCGAGCTCGACGCCGGGATTGGCGGCCGGCGGGTTGGGCCGAGCAGGCGTTGGCCATCACCGCGGCGTCCCCCAGGAAGGCGCGCACATCGAGGCCCATCGCGGCGGCGGGACCATCCCGAAGTCGGAGAGCACCGAATAGCGCCCGCCGATGGCCGGATCGCCATGGAAGACCCGCCGGAAGCCCTTTTCGGCCGCGAGCCGGTCGAGCGTCGAGCCCGGGTCGGTGACGGCGACGAAGTGGCCGCCCGCGGCGTTCGCGCCGATCGGCATCGGACGC
>CAVPQA010000022.1:0-98310 GCA_963707175.1 uncultured Alphaproteobacteria bacterium | reverse complement strand
TTCGCCGCGCTCGCCCGCTGCCTGTACGGGAGCGCGGCGGCATGAACGGTGAATCGATCTTCTCCAGACGCCTGCTGATTGGCTGGATCGTCGCCGCGGCTTTGACGTTTGCGGTCTCGCTCTATTTCATGGGCAGCAAAGACCAGGGCGACACGATCGGGCCCAGCGCCTTCTCGCGGTCGGCCATCGGCTATGCCGGCATCGCCGATGTCCTGCAAAAGCTCGACGTCGACGTGGTCAAGAGCCGTTACGATTCGCTCGGCAAGCTCACGCCGGGCAGCGTTCTGGTGATCGCTGAACCGCGCCCGGGGCCCGCGGCTGAACGGACCCTCAGGACGCTGCTCAAGGCCGACACGATCCTGATGATCCTGCCCAAATGGACCGGCGAGCCAAGCCGGCGCAAATCCGGCTGGATCGGCAAAGCCGAGCTGCTGCCGCGCGCCGAGGCCGCCTGGGTGCTGCATTTCGTGGCGCCGCGCGCGGAGGTGACCCGGAGCGATCAAACGTCCTGGACGACGAACCTGCTCAACATCACGCCCACCTTGCAGGCGCCGGTTCAGCTCATGCGCGGCGGCGGCTTGCGGCCGCTCATCGGCGATCAGAATGGCATACTGCTCGGAGAGATTGCGCCGGGCAACGGCCAGTTCCTGCTTCTCTCGGATCAGCTCAAACCGCTGCAAAGAGGCGCCGCCGTCACCCACAAACACACCGTCTGGGTGCTGTCCGATCCGGACGTCATCGCCAATCACGGCTTCGCCGCGGCAGGCAATGCGGCGCTTGCCGCGGCGATGTTCAAGCATCTGCTCACGGGCTCCGGACGGGTTGTGTTCGACGAAACGTTGCACGGCTTCACCAGCGAACCCGCCGGTCCGCTTTTGCTGCTGTTCCGCTTTCCGTTCATCGTCGCGACCCTCCAGGGCGCAATCGCGATTGCATTGCTGCTATGGGCGACACTCGGACGCTTCGGCGCGCCGCAGCCGGCGCCGCAGCCGATGAGCGCCGGCCGCCTCGGATTGCTGCAAAACATCGCCAAGCTGGTCGAATTCACCGGCCATCACGAGGTAATGATTCGGCGCTACGTGTTTGAAACCATGCGCGACGTCGCCCGTCAGCTGCACGCGCCGCGCGGGCTCTCGACGGCGGCGCTGGTTGCCTGGCTGCAGCGCGTCGGAGCGGCGCGCGGCATTACCACCGATTGCGCCGCCCTGATGAGCGAGACGGAAGCGCTTGCCGACGGCCGGCGGCACAGCGCTGCATCGCTGGTGCGGCTGGCACGGGAAATTCACCGATGGCGGGGAGAGATCGTTGATGGACGTACAAGGCATCCGCGCGATCGCTGACGGCATTCGCGGCGAAGTGCGCAAGGCGGTCGTCGGCCAGGATGAAGTGATCGATCTGATGCTGACCAGCCTTCTGGTCGGCGGCCACATCCTGCTCGAAGGCGTGCCGGGTACGGCCAAGACGCTGATCACCCGCGCATTCGCGGCCAGCCTGGCGCTGCAGTTCGGCCGCATCCAGTTCACGCCCGACCTGATGCCCGGCGACGTGCTGGGAACGAATCTGTTCAATTTCCAGACCAATTCCTTTGTCCTCACCAAAGGACCGATCTTCACGCAGCTTCTGCTGGCGGACGAGATCAATCGCACGCCGCCGAAGACGCAAGCCGCCCTGCTGCAGGCGATGAACGAACGCATCGTCACCATCGACGGCAAGGACTATGCGCTGGGCGACGATTTCATGGTGGTGGCGACGCAAAATCCGATCGAACAGCAAGGCACCTATCCGTTGCCGGAAGCGCAGCTCGACCGGTTTCTGTTCAAGATCATCGTCGATCACCCGAGCCGCGACGAAGAGCGCGAGATCGTGCGCCGGCATGGGCATCGCTCCGCCATGCCGCGCCTGGAGGATTTCGACATCAAGGCCATCGCGGAAAGCTCGGCGCTGGCAAAGGCACGGCTAGCGGTGACGAATATCCGTCTTACGGAGCCCCTGGTCGACTACATCGTCGACGTGGTGCGGGCGACCCGGGCGCATTCTTCGCTTGAAGTCGGCGCTTCGACGCGCGCCGCCAACATGCTGGCGTCATCGGTCCGCGCCTTCGCCGTGCTGCAGGGCCGCGATTTCGTCATTCCGGACGATATCAAGGTACTTGCATTGCCGGTGCTGCGCCACCGCCTCACGATCGCGCCGAGCGCCGAGATCGAGGGCCTGACCGCTGATCGGATTCTGCGCGAGGTGCTCGATCAAACGCCGGCGCCGCGATGATCCGGCCGACGCTGCGCGCGCTTCTGATCTTCGCGGCCGGCATTCCGCTGGCGCTGCTGATCGTCGTTTACGATCGCGGCTTGTGGCCGCTGTCATTCAACTATGCGCTGCTTGCGCTCATCGCCGGCATCAGCGATCTCGCCCTCGCCTGCCCGTGGCGCAGGCTGAGCACCAGGATTTCGATGCCCGACCGGCTTTATATCGGCGAGCGGGGAGCGACGACGCTGTCGCTTTCTGCGCGCGGATATCGGCGTGCGATTCCCTTCGAGGCGATTGCCGAACAGCGTGGCGACGTCGAGCCATCCGAAATCGTGTCCGGCGTCGTTCCGCCCGGCGGCGAGGCTCGCATCGCGCTGCCGGTCGTCCCGCGACGGCGCGGCCGCGTCAATGTAGATCAAATCTGGCTGCGCTGGCGCGGTCCGCTCTCGCTCGTGGAATTGATCCGCCGCATTCCCGTGGCTCGGACCATCGAAGTCGTCCCAAACGTGCGCGGCGTCCATGGCACGGCGCTGCAGTTCTTCGTTCAGGAAGCGATCTACGGCATCAAGGCGCAAGTTCAGAAAGGCGAAGGCGCCGAGTTCGAAGCGCTGCGCGAATATGCCCCGGGGCAGGACAACCGCTTCATCGACTGGAAGCATTCCGCGCGTCACCGCAGGCTCTTGTCCAAGGAATTCCGCACCGAGCGCAATCACCAGGTCATCATGGCGTTCGACACCGGCTATCTGATGCTCGAGCCGGTCGACGGCATGGCACGGCTCGATCACGCCATCAACGCCGGGCTGGTACTGGCGTGGGTGTCGCTGCACGGCGGCGATCTCGTCGGCACCTATGGATTCGACGCCCGTGTACGGCAATTCATGGCGCCGGTCCGCGGCATCTCGGGCTTCTCGCGGCTGCAGCGCGCCACTGCGGAGCTCGATTACCATCATCAGGAAACCAACTTCACGCTCGGGCTTGCCGAACTCAGCACCCGGCTCAAGCGCCGCGCCCTGGTCATCCTGTTCACCGATTTCGTCGACACCATTACGGCCGAACTGCTGATCGAAAGCATGCAGCGGGTCGCCAACCGGCATCTCGTGGTCTTCGTCACGCAACGCGGCTCGCTGTTGCAAAGCGCGGTCGATGCGCCGCCCGCGCGTTTCGCCGATGTCGCGCAGGCGGTGATCACCCACGACTTCCTGCGCGAGCGCAGCATCGTGTTCGAGCGCCTGGAGCGGCTCGGCATCCACTGTCTCGATGTGCCGAGCCGCGGTCTTCCGGTTGCGCTGATCAACCGATATCTGCTCATCAAGCAACGCGGGCTAATATGACGCAAACCGCCGACTTGATCGACGAATCCAGGATTGCCGGCCCAAAGGCACAGCCAGGCGGCGGCAAATCCGAACTCGTGCTCAAAAGCAGCGAGTTTCGCAAAGGCCGCGAAGCGGGCTGGCGCGAACTGGAAAAGCTCGTCCAGCGCGTCGAGCGGCGCGGCGTGCGCTCGCTGACGCTCGACGAATTGCAGCAATTGCCGATGCTCTATCGCGCGGCGTTGTCCTCGCTGTCGGTGGCGCGGACCATCGCGCTTGACCGCAATCTGCTGCTCTATCTCGAAAACCTGGCTCTGCGGGCCTATCTGGCGGTGTACGGACCGCGCGTCGGCGCCCTTGAGGGGCTGCGCGCGTTTTTCGTCCACGATCTGCCGGCGGCGGTGCGCGCGGCGCGCTGGCATATTCTCATCGTGACCGTCGCATTGCTGCTCGGCGTCGCCGCGGGCTTCATCCTGACGGTTCAGGACGAAGCCTGGCTCACGGCGTTCGTGCCGGCCGACCTGGCGGGCGGCCGCGGACCTGCCACGTCGGCGGCAGACCTGCGCAGCAAGGAGCTGTTCGCACCCTGGCCGGGTGCCGCCGAAGCGTTCGGCGTTTTCGCCAACGTGCTGTTCAGCCACAACACGCTGGTCGGCCTGTTGTCGTTCGGGCTCGGTCTCGCAGCCGGCATCCCGACGCTGCTGCTCACGATCTATCAGGGTTTGACGCTGGGTGCGTTTCTCGCATTGCATTTTGACCGCGGCCTGACCGTGGACTTTTTGGCCTGGATATCGATCCACGGGACCAGCGAGATCGGCGCACTCATTCTGCTCTCCGCCGGCGGTCTGGTGATCGCCGACCAGATTCTCTTTCCGGGCCGCTACTCGCGCATCGAAAATCTGGCGCTGCACGGCCGCCAAGCCGCCATGATGGGAATCGGCGGCGTGCTGATGCTGTTCGTCGCCGGCGTGCTCGAAGGCGGTTTTCGCCAGCTTGTGCAGAGCACGCCGCTGCGATTTGCCATCGGGCTCGGCATCGGCGCGTTGTGGCTGATCTATTACAGCCGCTGCGGCCGCCGGGAGCCAAAGTGATGTCGGTACAAGATTCACCCCGCGGACCGCCGCCGCTCGCATCGGCGCTGCAGGAGCGCGCCACGCAGTTGTTCGGCGACCTGCGGCGTCAGCGACGGGAGATCGTCACGCCCGAGGGCGTACCGGTCAGCGTCGAGATTGCCGATTACGGCGAACGCCTCGCCGCGTTTAGCATCGATTTTGCGATCTGGAGCCTGCTCACGCTTCTCATCTACCTGCCGGTATTCCTGGTCATCGGCCGGATCGGCGGCAGCCTGATCGCCATCTCGATCGCGCTCTTCATCGGCTTCGTGGTCCGCAATCTTTATTTCGTCTATTTCGAGTTGGCGTGGCAGGGCTCGACCCCGGGCAAGCGCGTGGTGGGCTTGCGCGTAATCGACCGCCGCAGCGGTCCGCTGCTGCCTTCAGCGGTAATTGCGCGCAATCTCACCCGCGAAGTCGAAATGTTCATTCCGTTGGGCGTGCTGCTTGAAGGCGGCCGATCCGTCGGCGGCGGCATCGACTGGGGCCAGCTTTCGACCGCCGTGTGGCTGCTGTTCTTTGCCGCACTGCCGGCAATCAATCGCGACCGCATGCGCGGCGGCGATCTGATCGCCGGCACCATGGTCATCGCGCTCTCCCGCCGCGCTTTGTCGAGCGACCTGGTCGAGCGCACGACGCAATATGCGTTCACGGCGCAACAGCTCCAGGCCTACGGCGCCTTCGAACTGCAAGTCCTGGAAGAGCTGCTGCGGCGGCCGCCGAGCGCCGAAACCACACAGGTGCTGGACGAAGTCTGCGACAAGATCTGCCGCAAGATCGAGTGGGCCGATTCGGTGCCCCGGCGCGACGTGACCGCGTTCCTGCGCGACTTCTACACCGCCGAGCGCGCCTATCTGGAGCGCGAACAGCTGTTCGGCAAATCGAAGGCAAACAAATACGCGGTACCGGCCGCACCGCCATGAAGCCGATCAATCGAATACAGACGCGATGCGATCGGTGTCGACGCCCTCCTTGACGACGCGCAGATCGTGATAGGCAACCACGACCATGATGGCGTTGAAGGCGTATGACAGCGCGCCCCAGATCAGCTTCAACAGGTTACCCGCGACCGGACCGGTGGTGTAGCTGATGCCCCCGAGCATTCCGCTGCCAACCCCGGTGGCGAGCGTGACGGCGAGCCAGAGCCCGAACACCTTCCAACGATGGCCCTTGGTCAGGGCTGAACTGCGACCCAGGCTTTTCACCGGGCCCAGCCGTTCGACGATGCAAACCGGCATCGCCACGAACAGCATGGTCATGACCATGAAGGCTGGAAAGATCAGGAGAATGGCAGCGAGCGCGGTGAGGATACCGACCAGAAACGCCACACCGATCACCGGAAAGAACCGGGCCAGGCCAACCTTGAGCGACGCCACCATATCGACCGGCCGCCCGCGCATGTCTTCGAACGCACCAAACAGCACAATGGCCTGGCTCAGCGCGCCCAGCACAAGCGATAAAACGGCACCGATTCCTACCATAACGGCGGCGCGCTCAGGATCTTCGCTGGCGTCCTGACCTTCGAGCAGCAGAAGGTTCGGCAGATACGCGATCGCCGTGACCACACAGAACGGGAGCAGGTTTCGCGACAGCACCGAGAAGGTTCGATTCAGGATTTGACCGACGCGGAATTCTCCTTCCGCGTACTGAGCGACCGGCATCGGTGGCGGGACGTGCGTCATAAGGCCCCCATTGCGCTTTGCCAAAGCGGTTCGATCGATTCTACTACAGCGTCATGCGCACTCAAGTTCGACGGACACCGCCGCCACGCAGTCGACCATCCGGCATTCCGCCGCTGCACAATCCAGGCTAGGCTGAAGCGCGCAAGGTGATCGCGGAGCGCGTCGGGTGAAGATCGCAATTGTTAACCTTGGAGCCATCGTCTCGGGCGACTGGCGCGCGCCGATTACGGCGGGCGATACGATCGTCAGCGATGGCGAGCGCATCGCTCATGTCGGCTCCGCACCTGCCGCCGCCATCGAGAGCGCCGACGTGGTGATCGACGCCGGTGGCATGACGGCGATCCCGGGACTGATCGACTCGCACGTCCACGTCACCTTCGGCGATTACACGCCGCGCCAGCGCACCGTCGGGTTTCTCGAAAGTTATATCCACGGCGGCACCACGACGGTGATCTCGGCGTCGGAGGTGCACGTGCCGGGACGGCCGAGCGATCCGGAAGGCGTCAAGGCACTGGCGCTGGCGGCGCAGCGTTGTTTCGCCGCTTACCGGCCGGGGGGCATGCGCGTGCTGGCCGGTTCAGTGATCCTCGAACCGGGCCTGAAAGCCGCCGACTTCGTCGAACTGGCCGTCAACGGCGTGCGCCTCGCCAAGGCCGGCTTCGGCGCGGTGAAATCGCCATACGATTACCTGCCGCTGGTGCGCGACGCCAAGGCAGCCGGCCTGATCACGACCTGCCATACCGGCGGCGCCTCCATTCCCGGTTCGGGCGCGATTACCGGCGATCATCTGCTGGCGATGCGGCCGCATGTCTCGTTTCATGTCAACGGCGGTCCGACCGCGATGCCCGATCGCGATTTCGAGCGCATCATCAAGGAAAGCGAGATCGCCCTGCAGGTGTGCACCGCCGGCAATCTGCGCACCACGCTGTTATGCGCCCGTCTCGCCGAACAGCACGGCGCCTTCGACCGCTTCATCATCGGCACCGATACGCCGACCGGCTCCGGCATCATGCCGCTTGGCATGCTCTACACCATCGCGCATTGCGCCAGCCTCACCGACCTGCCGGCGGAAAAGTTCATCTGCGCCGCAACGGGCAGCAATGCGCGGGTCTATGGGCTTGACTCCGGGCTGCTTGCACCGGGAAACGCCGCCGACATCGTGCTGATCGACGCGCCTGACGGCGGCACCCAGGCGACGGCGCTCGCCGCCATCAAGCACGGCGACATCGCGGCGATCGGGGGCGTCATTACTGCCGGCATCCCGCGCTTCATCGGCCGGAGCCGCAATACGCCGCCGACCACGCGCAAGGCCCGCGTCGCGCGCTCGGCGGTGATGCAGGATTTTTCAGCGGCGGCGCATTAGACGAGGCATGAGAATGGACGAACGCATTGTGGTGAAGAAAAATATTCGCTTGGCCGCGGCTGCAAAATATCTGGCCATCAACAGCCGCGACGGCCTGATTGCCGCCAGCAACGGACTCAACAATTTTTTGGAGTCGAACGCAGTCTACGTTCTCTCCGGCGTCCGCCCGATCGGCGAGAGTGCCGTGGTGGTCGACCGCGACGGCCGCTCGACCTTGATCGTGACGCCGGCCTGGGACGCCGAGCGCGCCAACGCGCTGTCCTGGACTGATCAGACAGTCGCGACCGACGACCTTGCCGCGGCGCTGGCCGGCGCGGTCAGTGAGTATCGCATTGCCGTGCCGCGCAGCCTGTCGGTCGGCTTGTCGTTGCTCGGCTCCGGCGTTGTGGCCGACATCGAAGCGGCGCTGGGCGCTCTGCCGCAGGCAGCGGACGAACTCGCCCGCGATCTGGCGCGGATACGAACCGCCGACGAACTGAAGGCGGCAGAGCACGCCACCTGGATCGCCGAACGCGGCTACGAGCGGCTCATCGAATGCGCACGCCCGGGCATGCGGGAATATGAGCTGGCGGCCGAGCTTTATTGCTTCACCAAGAAACTCGGCGCCGAGGACAACTTTCTGCTGATGAGCGCCTCGCAGCATAATCTCGCGGTGCGCGCCGCGGGCGAGCGCATTCTCGACGTCGGCGACATCATCCTCTCCGAGATCACGCCGTGCTACCGCGGCCAGTTCGCGCAGATTTGCCGCACGACGGCGATCGGCGAGCCGCGTCCGGTGGTGCGCGACAAGTTCGCCATCTTGCAGGACGCCATGCAGGCCGGCCTCGAGGCTGGCCGCGCCGGCACCACCGTCGCCGACGTGACGCGCGCCATCAACGGCGTCATTACGCAAGCCGGCTACGGCGATTATTGCCGGCCGCCCTATATGCGGGTGCGTGGCCACGGCCTCGGCATCACTTCGGATCGCCCCGGCGATATCGTCGACAGCAACGAGCGCGTGCTGGAGACCGGCATGGTGTTTGTCATGCATCCCAACCAGTATCTGCCGGAGAGCGGTTATCTGATGTGCGGCGAGCCGGTCGTGGTGACGGATCAGGGCTGCCGCGCGCTGTCGGCGCAGTTGGCGCAGCTCGATGTGATCCCGGTCTGAGACGCCGCCATGCGCACCATGCAGCCTTCCGTGACGATCGGCTCCTACACCTGGGCGCAGGACCGTCTGCCGTCCGACGAATTCGAATTGCGCCTCGACGACCTGCGCACCGCCATGGCGCAAGAGTCGTGGCCGGCGGTGCTGGTCTATGGCGATGTGCGCGATCACGGCGCGCTCGCCTATTTGAGCAACTTCATTCCGCGGGTGCGCTGGGGCATGGCGCTGCTGCCGCGCCGCGGCGATCCGCGGCTCCTGTGCGCCATGAGCACACGCGATCTGCCGGCGATGCGCGGCCTGACCTGGATCGCGGACGTGCGCTCCGGAATGGGCCCCGAATGGGGCAAGGCGTTCGATCCGTGGTTCGAGCAGTTGAAAGCTGACCCGGCGGCCGAACTCGGCACGCTCGGCTTCGATCTGATGGCGCCGGTACTGCACCAGGCGGTGCGCCGCAGCCTGGGCGAACATTTCACGCTGCGGCGCGCCGACGACATCCTACTTGTTCCGCCTGAGCGCAAGCGGCCGCGCGAACTGACGATGTTGCGCGCCTCCTGCAAGCTGGTTGAAACCGCGGCGCAGAGATTTGTCGAAAGCTGGCGCAACAACGGCGAGCCGGAGACGGCTGCGCTCGACGCCGAACGCCTGGCGCGTTCGCTCGCCGCACAGGATGTGCGCACGCTGGTGAGCCTCGACGGCGGACGCACGCTCATTCCTTACGCCGGACGCTTCGAGAAAACGACAGGACCGCTGGTCGGCTATCTCGCCGTCAAGTTCGCCGGTTACTGGGCCGATCTGTTCGTCACCGCGGATGAAAACCTGTCACCGGCGGCGCAGCATGCTGCGACGGCGCTCGACACTGTCATCGCCGCTGTGAAGCCCGGCGCGCGCGCTGGTGAACTCGCGGCGGCGGCTGCCGAGGCGCTGGCGCCGTATTCGCTTCACCCCGCGCTGAGTGCCAGCGTCGGCCACGGCATCGGTCTCGCGCTCGACGAGGCTCCGAGCTGCCGCGCCGATTCAGAAACCGAACTGATCGCGGACGGCGTCTACACGCTGCAGGTCGGCATCGCCGACGCCGATGCCGGCAACGTCATCGTGTCGGCGATCATGCGCAACACGCCGAACGGCGCCGAAGTGCTGCTGCGCTCGCCGGCTGTCACTCCGGCTTGAAATTCATCGCCACGCCGTTGATGCAATAGCGCAGGTGCGTCGGCGGCGGGCCGTCCTCGAACACGTGGCCGAGATGGCTGCCGCAGTGGCTGCAATGCACTTCCGTTCGGGCCATGAAATAGCTGTTGTCGGTCGAGGTCTCGACCGCGCCCGGCTCGGGATCGTTGAAGCTCGGCCAGCCGGTGCCGCTGTCGAATTTCTTTTTCGAGGCAAACAGCTTCTGCTCGCAGCCGGCGCAATAGAACGCGCCGGCGCGCTTCTCATAATTGAGCGCACAGCTTCCCGGCCGCTCGGTGCCGTGCTCGCGCATGATGTGAAACTGTTCGGGCGTGAGGATCTTGCGCCACTCCGCCTCGGTGTGGGTCACGGGATATTGCCTGGTATCCGTCGCGGTGCTCATGATTGTGCTGCCGGGTCAGAATGATGGTACATGCACAAAGGTAGTCGATAGCCGGCAAAGCGCAACACGGAACCGCATCACGCTCCGCTCACGTCTGCGCAAACCGGATGTTACGGCGAGGAACCGATGTTTGAAAAGCCGACCATTGCGGACCTGCGGCAGGCGGCTCAGGCGCTGGGCATGCATCCCAGCGACGACTATCTGCGCGCGGTCGAGGAGATTGTCGGCCCGCTGGCGCAAGCCTATGCGGCGCTCGATGCCATGCCGGACGAGTTGCCGGCCGTGAAATATCCGGAGCGTCCGTGGCATCGCCCGCAAGGCGACGAGAACAAATACGGCGCCTGGTATGTCAAAACATCGATCAAGGGCAAGCCGGGCGGCAAGCTCGGCGGCCAGCGCATTGCGCTCAAGGACAATGTCTGCCTCGCCGGCGTACCGATGATGATCGGCGCCGACATTCTGGAAGGCTATGTGCCGGATGTCGACGCCAGCATCGTCGACCGCATCCTCGACGCCGGCGGCGAGATCGCCGGCAAGGCGGTGTGCGAATATTATTGCGTGTCGGGCGGCAGCCATACCAGCTCGACCGGGCCGGTGCAGAATCCGCGCAAGCCGGGCTACACCACCGGCGGCTCCTCGTCGGGCAGCGCCGCGCTGGTCGCCGCGGGCGACGTCGACATGGCGATCGGCGGCGATCAGGCCGGCTCGATCCGCATCCCGGCGAGTTTTTGCGGCATCGTCGGGTTGAAGCCGACATTCGGCCTGGTGCCCTACACCGGCATCGCGCCGCTGGAGATGACGATCGATGCCTGCGGGCCGATGACCGCGAACGTACGCGACAACGCCTTGCTGCTGGAAGTCATCGCCGGGCCCGACGGCATCGACTCGCGCCAGCGCGGCGTACCGGCGGGCGAATACACCAATGGGCTGGACGCCGGCATTAAAGGCCTGCGCATCGGCATGCTCAAGGAAGGCTTCGGGCACGCGAATTCCGAGCCGGATGTCGACGCGCGCGTGCGCGAAGCGGCCAAACGCTTCGCCGGCCTCGGTGCCGCGGTCGAGGACATGTCGCTGCCGGAGCATCTGCAGGGTTTCGCGGTCTGGGCCGCGGTCCGCGGCGACGCAGCGTGCGTCACGCTTCTGGAAATGAACGGCGCCGGCATCAACCACGAGGGCCTCTACGTCACCAGCCTGATGGACAAGGCGATGGGCTGGCGCGACCGCGCCGACGATTTCGCCGACACCATCAAGATCGCCTCGATCTTCAGCAAATACACGCTGCATCGCTACGGCGGCCATTACTACGGCAAGGCGCAGAACATCCGCCCCCGGCTGCGCGCCGCCTACGATCGCGCGCTTGCGGCGCACGATCTGCTGCTGCTGCCGACGACGCCGATGAAAGCGACGCCGATCCCAGCCAAGGGCGCCTCGCCCCAGGAGATCACGCGGCGCAGCTGGGAGGCGACGCGCAATACCTGCCCGTTCAATATCACCGGTCATCCGGCCATCAGTATTCCATGCGGGATGGAGGACGGCCGCCCGATCGGCATGATGCTGATCGGGCGCCCGTACGACGAAAGCACGATCTATCGTGCCGCGGCGGCGTTCGAGCACGCCGGCGACTGGATGACGTTCTAGCGCGCATGAGTTCGCAATCCTCGATCGGCGCGTCAGTGAATCGACAGCGCAACGGCGTCGTCGCCCTCGTGATCGTCTCCACCGAACTCGCGGCGGTCTTCCTGGGCGCGATTTTGCCGACGCCGCTTTATCCGCTTTACAAGGCGGCGTTCGGATTTTCCGGCGTGATGCTCACACTCATCTACGCAGTGTACGTGCTGGGAAATCTGATGGCGCTTCTGTTCTTCGGCCGGCTGTCCGATCAGATCGGCCGCCGCAAGGTGAGCCTGCCTGCAATCGGCATCGCCATCATCAGCGCGGCAGTATTCGCGGCCGCATCGAGCACGCCGTGGCTGTTTGCCGGGCGGGCGCTGAGCGGTTTTGCCACCGGCCTCGTGTCCGGCACAGCCACGGCCTGGATTGCCGAGCTCTATGCCGGTTCGAGGCGAGGAGCCGCGGCAAGAATTGCAGCGGCGGGAAATTTCTTCGGCAACGCTGCGGGGCCGTTGCTGAGCGGGCTGCTGGCGCAACTTGCGCCATCACCGCTGCGGTTGCCCTTTTACGTGTATCTCGCGGTTCTGTTTGCAGTCGGCGCCGCCATCCTGGTCCCGCGGGAGACCGTGGCGAACCCGAGAAACTGGCGCGACGTGGAGCTGAGACCGCGGCTCGGCGTGCCGCCAAACATCCGGCTGCCGTTCATTTCGCCGGCAGTTGCGGGGTTTTGCACCTTCGCTCTGATCGGCTTCTATTCCGCGCTGATCCCCAACGTGCTCGGCGATGGCCTGCATTTGCATGCGCCCATCGTGGCAGGCGCCGTCGTCTGCGCCCTGTTCGGCATCGCGGCAATCACGGTTCTGTCGACCGCAAGGCTCGGCAGCCAGGCGACCATGTTCGGCGCGCTGGCGCTGTTGTTGCCGAGCGTGTGGCTTTTGGTCGGTGCCGAACTCTTCAAGTCGCTGCCGATCCTGCTGGCCGCCACGGCGGCCGGCGGCGTCGCCGGCGGCCTGGGCTATCGCGGCAGCCTCGAAGTCATCAACCGCATCGCGCCCGCCGACCGGCGCAGCGAAGTGGTTTCCAGCTATCTGATCGCGCTGTTTGCCGGCAACTCGCTGCCGGTGATCGGCATCGGCGTGTTGGCAGCCCTAAGCGATGCGCGTGTCGCGCACGTCACGTTTGCGGCGGTGATCTCGGTGCTCGCCGGCGTCGCAGCACTGACTGGGATCAAATACGCGCCGGATTAATTGAGAGAAGCGTCATGACCGAAATACAGCCGTCCACCGACCCGCGCGTCGCCGATCTGGTCCACGCCGGCCGCATTCGCGTCGCGCTCTATGTGCCGCAATATCACAAGGACCCGGTCACCGGCGCGCTGAGCGGCTGGCCGGTCGATCTTGTTACCGCGCTCGGTGAACGTATCGGCATCGAGGGCGTGCCGGTCGAGCATCCCAATCCGGCCGATGCGCTGGCCGGCATCGTGGCGGGCGCCTGCGACGCCGGCATCATCGGCATCGAAGCCGAGCGCGCCACCAAGCTCGATTACACGCCGCCGCTCGTTGAAGCGGACTACACCCTGCTGGCGCCGGCCGGCTCGCCGTTTCAAACCCTGGCGGACGCAGACCGGCCGGGCGTGCGGATTGCCGCCGTGCGCCACCACGCCTCGACCATCGCGCTGCAAAAACTCATCAAACACGCCACGCTGGTCTATGCCGACACGCCGGCCGCCACGGCCGCGATATTCCAGGCCGGCGAGGCCGATCTGTTCGCCTCGCTGCACGAGGTGCTGCGCCATTATGTGGAGCGGCTGCCCGGCTCGCGACTATTTGCCGGACGCTATGGCTTCAATGCCCTCGGCATGGCGGTCGCGAAAGGTCACGCCGGCCGCCTCGCCTACCTCTCGGCCTTCGCCGAGGACGCGAAGACCTCACGCCTGGTGCAGCGCGCCATCGACCGCGCCTCCTGGAGCGGCATCCGCGTCGCACCGCCGGCGGCCTAGACGCGAGGGCTTAGCCCAACACCCCTGCAGTCTATTCCTGCCGGCGCCCCGGTGCTCCCGCGCCTTCGCCCTTGACGGGCCATTATAATCATATTATAGGATGATCATATCTAATGATGATCATGTTGAATGAGCAGATGGAATGCCGCCCTCTCCGAAAAAGGCAGAAAACGAAGCGGCGCGGCGCTCAGGCGGGGCGAAAGCCCCGCACTGGCACGGAATACCGGCCGCCGCGGCGCGGCGTTTCCATCAAATCTGTGCAGCGCAGGTAGGCACAGTGGTCGGCGAACACGGCCTCACGCCGCTGCAATGGGGAGCGCTGCAACATCTCAACTGGATCGCCGAGAACGCAGGCCTCGAGCAGAATATCCTCGCCGCCCGTCTGAACGTCGACCGCAACACCGCAAGTGTTGTCGTCGAGCAGCTGGTGAAGTTGGGCTTGGCTGCACGCCAGGTAAACGGCGCCGACCGGCGCTCGCGGCTTCTGAGTCTCACCGCCAAGGGCAAAAAGCTTTACGCCCGCCTGCGACCGGCCGTCGACCACGTCAACGCCGAACTGCTTGCGCCGCTGCAGCTGCGCGACCGCAAGCCGTTCATGGACCTTCTGATCCGCGTGATCGAAGGCAATCTCGTGCATCAGAAAACACCGCCACGGCGGCGCAGGCGCAACCTCTCCCGCACGCCGGGCGATAACACTTGAAGGAGGCCGACATGACCGCCGAAATGCCTCAGATGAAAGTTTCTCGCCGTAGCTTCGTCAATTTCGCGACGAGTGTGCTCGCGCTGCCGGCTCTCTGCGGCGTTGCAATGGCGCAATCCTATCCGGCGCGCCCAGTGCGTCTCATTGTTAGTCTTGCTGCCGGTACGGGACCCGACATTGTCGCGCGCCTTTTGGCGCAGTGGCTGTCGGAACGGCTTGGCCAGCCATTCGTTGTCGAGAACCGTCCCGGCGCCGGCACCAATCTCGCCACCGAGACGGTCGTGCGCGCGCCACCGGACGGTTACTCGCTGCTCTTTGTCCTGGCATCGAACGCGATCAGCGCCGCGCTCTACGATAATCTGAATTTCAATTTCATCCGCGACATCGTGCCCATCGCGAGCGTTGGCGGCATTCCTTTCGTCATGCTGGTCAATCCGTCGTTCCCGGCAACGACGGTTCCGGAATTTATCGCCTACGCCAAAGCCAATCCGGGCAAGATCAACATGGCTTCGGTCGGCAACGGCACCGCACCCCATGTCTATGGCGAACTGTTCTGCGAGATGGCCGGCATCGACATGGTCCACGTGCCGTATCGCGGCAACCCACTGCCCGATCTTATGGCCGGGCAGGTCCAGGTCTACTTTGGTGCCTTGCCTTCGTCGGTGGGATTCATCCGCGCGGGCAAGCTGCGCGCTCTCGCGGTGACGACGGCACGCCGCCTGGAAGTGCTTCCGGACATTCCGGCTGTGGCCGAGTTCTTGCCGGGCTATGAGGCCATCGCGTGGCAAGGGCTTGGCGCGCCTAAAGGTATCCCTGCCGAGATCATCGAAAAGCTCAACAAGGAGGTCGGTGCGTTTCTCGCCGATGCCAAAATCAAAGCCAGATTTGCCGACCTGGGCGCAGTGCCGATGCCGATGACGCCGGCCGCGTTCGGAAAATTCATCGCCGACGAAACCAAGAAGTGGGGCAAGGTCGTCAAGGTGGCGAATATCAAGGTGGATTAGCGCGCTCGGTTGACTAGCGTAGCGCGTCGCCGTGGTGTTGAATTGGCCCGAAGCAAAAAGGGGCAGCTCACGATGTTCTACGAACCCGACAAGGACGATCACGGCCTGCCGTACAATCCTTACAAGTCGATCGTCGTGCCGCGGCCGATCGGCTGGATTTCGACCGTCAGCCATGACGGCGTCGTCAACCTCGCGCCTTACAGCCAGTTCAACAATCTCGCCTACGATCCGCCCTACGTCATGTTCTCGGCAAGTTCGTTTCCCGAGAGCGGCCGCCGCAAGGACAGCGCCAAGAACGCCGCCGACACCGGCGAGTTCGTGGTCAACATGGCGACCTACGAACTCCGCGAGGCGGTCAACATCACCTCGCAGTTCGTGCCACCTGACGTCGACGAGGCGAAACTGGCGGGGCTTGAGATGATTGCGTCGCGCCTCGTGCGGCCGCCGCGCGTCGCCGCTTCGCCGGTACACCTCGAATGCAAGTTTCACTGTGCGGTGGCGCTGCCGGCGCGCGTGCATGATCAGGTCCATCACGTGGTGATCGGCCGCGTCATCGGCGTTCACATCCGCGACGATGCGCTGACGCCTGACGGCAAGCTCGACGTGGTGAAAATCCGGCCGCTCGCGCGGCTCGGCTATCACGATTACACCAGCGTGGAATCGTCGTTCACGATGCGCCCCGGAGGGCCGCACCGCGACGCCCGCAACGCGGGCCTGGAAGGCCGCCCGATCCGGAAGGAAAAAGTGAGCTGAAGTCGTTGATAGGCAAAGGAGCACCGGATGTGACGCGAGCGGCCCGCGACAGACATCGCCGTCCTCGCCCCTCGGGGTCAAGCGCCGACGGTGTCAAATCCGGCTGCCCGGGGCCGCCAGCCGATGCCGAGATTTTGGTCGGGCAATGCGGCATCGCGGAAAGTTGATGTCGCGCGCCCAAGCGGAGCGATTGCGTTCACTGCCGCCGCCTTCGGCGTCTTCGGGAATTTGCAGACCTTGCTGAGAAACAGCGGATAATTTCGCCTTTTCACCTGGCCGATGTCGCCGAGTAAAATCGCACGGAAGAGGTAGTTGGCAACCTCATTTGACGGCGCGTCTGTGGCGCGCGTCAGGACGCCTTGATCGTTCGCTAAAATCCTAAGCTTCGGTTTGGAGCTTATACAACCTTCAGTCACGGAAGCTGCGATTGCGACCTTGGCCGGTTTGGCGGGCCCCACCGCAGGCGAGCGCCTTCGCGACCGCTTGTCGCTTGTCATCGAATTCGAGGATCGCTCCATGGCGCTCAAGTACACGCTCGTCGATGTCATTCCCAACGGCGACAGCGGTGAAAGCGTGCAAAATTCGGAGCCCAGCGTAACGCTCGACCCGCTTAATCCAAGCCAGCTTATTGCGGGAGCGTTCGGGGCAACCGGTTCCGACTATTTCGTGAGTACCGACGGCGGCGTCGCCTGGTCGGATTACGGCAACCTTGCTTCCAACGACAAGTCGCTGGCGTGGCTCGCGGACGGATCGGCGGCACTGACCGTATCGTTGACCGACTACGGGACGACATCGTCCGCGCTCTCGACCTATTCGGGCACGACGTCCGCCGGCAACTTCGGCTCGGCGATCAATGTCTTCGAGCCGGGCGTGAACACTGTGGACCAGCCTTGGATCGCGACCGGGCCGAATGGCCACATTTATGTTGCTTACAACAATCTGGGCAATTCCGGCCCCGACGCAGGGGGCAGCAGCGATGGCAAGACGGCGAGCGTGCTCGTCTCCGCCGACGGCGGAAACAACTATACGCCGGTCACGCTGGATCGGGTCGGAACGACGTTTCAGGACGACCCGTCCGTGCGCGTGGCCGTCAATGGCAGCACCGTCTATGCGGTTTTCGTGCGCTGGAACAGTTCGGTCGAAAGCGACTCCCGCGGCAACCGCTATAATTCTCAGGTCATCGTCGAACGTTCGGATAATGGCGGCACGGACGGTTTCACCGCACTTGGCTCAGGCGGCAATGGCGTTCAGGTCGCGACTCCGATCGATGTGTTCACCCCAACCGGGGGCTCCGTGCTCAGCGTCGGCAAGGAGCGCATCGCCGCCGAAGTCGCGATCGCCGTCGATCCGGGCGATCCGAACCGCGTGCTGGTCGCCTATCAGGACGCGCCGGGGGCGGACGGCTTGGGACAGGTTCAGCTGGTGCTTGCCGAATCGACCGACGGCGGCGCCACCTGGAGCACCAAATTCACGACCTCGTCGTCCACCAGATCCGGCCAGCCGGCAATCGCGATCCTCGGCAACGGCGCCGTCGGCTTCCTCTATGACAGTTACAGCCCGGCGACAAACGAACTCTCGCAACACTTTCTGACCACCACCAACGACTTTGCGACAACCAGCGATACAGTCCTCGCCACCGAAACCAACGCCACCCCGAGCGTTCAATTCCAGCCGTATGTCGGCGACTTCTTCGATCTCACGAGCCTCGGCAACACGTTCTACGGGACGTTCTGCGCGTCGAATGCCGACGACGGCACCGACGCGCAGTTCGCCAACCTGACTTTGCAGCGCAATTTCACCGGAACCATGGGCGCGGCCGGTTTCAAACTGACCGATGCAAGCGGCAACCCGGTCGACTTCTCGATTGACCCGTATGTCTTCAGCTGCACGCTGGCGGCGCCGACGATCGCCGGACTTTCCAATGCGTCCTACGCCGCATTCGCTTCTCCGGTAACGCTGTCGCCCGATCTGGGCGTCGACGACGTGAGCAGCACGACGCTCGATTGTGCGGCCGTCCAAATCACCGACGGCATGTTCGCGGGCGATGTGCTCGCCGCCGATACGAACGGGACGGCAATCGCCGCGAGCTACAACTGCGCGACCGAGGTGCTGACGCTGACGGGCTCGGATACGCTGGCGGATTACGCGGCCGTGCTGGCCAGCGTCACGTTTTCGTCGAGCGCCGCCGATCCGACCAATTCAGGCAACGACGATACCCGCACCGTCACCTGGAGCGTGAACGACGGCTCGTTCGCCAGCACGCCGGAGCAGACGACGATCGCGCTTGCCAGGGTCCCGCACGTGCCCAACAGCAACGTCGACGAATGGATCCTGAGGAATGGAAATTGGGCCGCGAGCGCCCAGCCCGGCTCCATTCCGTCCGGCTACCGGGTCGCGGCCACCGGCGATTTCAACGGCGACCGTACGAGCGACATCCTGTGGCAAAACGCGAGCACCGGCGACACGCAGGAATGGCTGATCAACAACTGCGCCTGGGCCGGCACCGTCGATCTCGGTGTCCATCCGGGCAATTATCAGATCGCGGGCGTCGGCGATTTCTTCGGCGACGGCATCGACGATGTGCTGTGGACCGCGGCGCCCGACGCACCAGGCCCGTCCGGCGGCCCGGTGCAGACCGACATCTGGGAGCTCGGATCGGACGGCAAATGGGTGGCGAGCGTCAGCCCGGGCAGTCATCCTGCGGACTATAATGTCGCCGGCATCGGCGATTTCACCGGCAATGGCACCAGCGACATGCTGTGGCAAAGTTCGGTCACCGGCGATGTTGACGAGTGGCAGATCGTCAATGGCCGATGGGCTGCCAGTGTCGATCTCGGGGTGCATCCCGGCAGCTATCGGATCGCCGGCATCGGCGATTTCACCGGCAATGGCATCGACGGCGTGCTATGGACCAGCGTCAACGGCGACGGCACGATATCGACCGACATCTGGGAACTGGGCCCGAAGGGTCTGTGGGTCAACAGCGTCAACCCCGGCACGCATCCGGCCGGCTATCAGGTCGTGGGTATCGGCGACCTTACCGGCAACGGCACCAGTGACATTCTCTGGCAGAATCCCAGCACCGGCGACGTCGACGAATGGCTGATCAACAACGGCACCTGGGCCGGCAGCATCGATTTGGGGACCCATCCGGGAAACTTTCAGCTTGCGGGCGTCGGGGATTTCGCCGGCAACGGAACCAAAGACATTCTCTGGCACTCGCCGTCCTGACAGTCGCGGATAGCGGGACTGCGGAAGCTCCTGGACACTCATCTGATATTGGGATTGCGGCCCAAACCGGCCTTCCGCGCCCTGACCACTGCCTGCAAACGTCTCTCGACACCGAGCTTTTCGGCGATAATGGACACCTGGTTTCGGTTGCGACTTGGAAGCGGCACGAATCGCGCCCGTGGGATCAAGGCTGCCACAGCGCGACCTTCATCAAATTCCAGAACCGAGTCGTTGTGCGCATGCAATACGAGCGCGGGACAGCGAATTTTCGGAGCGACATCAAGAAGATCAACATCAAAAACGCTTTGAGCAGGGCGGCGGCGTTTTGCGGCGTGGTCGTCCGGCGAAGTTGCTCGGCGACTATGTTTCGAATCTCGGCCGCATCTTGGATTGTGAATTGGCAAATTCACTTGCCCGGTGCGCCAAGCGTTCCGCCGTTCACCGTCATGCCGTACATCGAGAACTTGCTGTCGTGGAATTGCTTTCGTGTCGCGGCGACCGAACCGGCAAAACGCGGATCCTGCGGGCGTTCGTGGCTGTCGATGTATTGCGCAACGTCCCAGGCTTGCTGCACCGAAAGCGTCCCGGCGCCGCCGAGCGGCATGTTGGCCCTCGCAAAATTGGCGAGGGCGTCGATGTTGCCCATGCCGGCGCCCCAATTGTAGGAAGCGCTGCCCCACAGCGGAGGGAAGACGGTCGCGCCGCGCACATATTGGCCATCGCCGCCGGCGCCGTGGCAGAGCGCACACTGCGCCTTGTAAACTGTTTCACCACGCGCGTAATCGGGTGGAGAAGCCGGCGCAGCCAGCTTCGGATAGCCGCGGCCGGCGAGTTCGGCGCCCGTTGGCGCACCGGTCGCGAGCCAGTAGGAATAGGCTTCTACGGCGATCAGGATCGGGTCGTCGGCAGGCAACACCTTTCCGTTCTCACTGAAGCGGAAGCAATCCTGCAAGCGCATCACGTAGTCGTTGACCCTCTTGTTCTTCGCCCGATACTCGGGATAGGCGGTATAGGCCGCCCAGAGCGGGCCCGAATTGGCGATCGAGCCGCCGCCAAGATGGCAGTTGGTGCAATTGAGCTTGGCGCCGATCACGCCGCTCGCATATGTGGTGGTGTAGCGGAAGACATTTTCACCGAGCTTCACCGCATCGCCGAGTGGACCGCGCGGCATCGCGCTTTCAGGTGGCGGCGTGAACGGGATCGGCATCGGGCCGGACTCCTGAGCAAGCGCGAGGGAGGCAACCGCGCCGAACGCGCCGAGCGCCGCGAAGGTCACGACGGCGCGCGAAAAATACCTCATTGGCGCAACTCCGTGGCGCCGGGTTTCGGCAAAGTCGGCGGGTTCGGCGAAAGCGCCGCGTAGTAAGCTGCGACCGCATTGATCTGAATTGCAGTCAGCTTGTCTGCGACACGTTTCATCAGGCCCTGCGGATCACCCTTGCGGCTGCCTTTCTGCCAGGCCTCGAGCTGGGCCACGATATAGGCGCTGGGCTGCCCGGCAAGCCGCGGGACGGCGCTGCCGACCCCGAGGCCGTAGGGGCCGTGGCAGGAATCGCACGCCGGAATACCGGCGGTGCTGTAGCTCCAGTCCCCCGCGATGGCGAGCACAGCTCCAGGCCCGCCCGGCAGCTTTGTCGGCTCGGGTGTCGGCGGTACGGGCAAAGCCGCATAGTAGGCGGCGATCGACTCGATTTGCGCGATCGTGAGATTCGAGACGACGCCGCTCATCACCGCGTTTATGCGCGTACCTTTCTGGAAGCCCGCAATCTGCGCTGCGAGATACGGCGCTGGCAGCCCGGCGAGCGGCGGGAATCCGGCGCTCGCATTGCCCATGCCGTTGGCGCCGTGGCAGGAGGCGCAGATCGCAGCCGCCGCCGGCGGCGCGGCGCAAGCGCCGCTGCCAGCGAGCAGCGCCCCGATGCCGACCATTGCTCCCGCGACCTTGCCGTAAATGCGGTTCACCGTTCGCCTCCGCCGCCCGTGACGATCCCGGATCTGGCTTCGCCGGTCCCGGATGACACTCCGCGTTATTTGATCGCCAGCGGATTGGTCGGCGAGCCGACCGCGCCGGTGATCGGGATCGCCGGCGCCACGAACATGAATTCGTAGACGCCGTCAGCGGCGCAGTCCTCGGCGAGATCCTTCAGATAAAAAATCTCCCCCATGGTCATGCCCATGATCGGGATCGTGATCCAGTGCCAGGGCTGGTTGATGCCGCCCTCGGTATTGTTGGGCCGCACCTCGCAGCCCCAGGTGTCGGACGCGAGCGCCGCCAGTTCTGTCTTGGCGACGAATTCCAGCGTTTCGAACGCAAAGCCCGGCGCGTCGCCACCCGGATAGCCGTCCCAGCTTCCGGCCTTGAGGCAGCGCTCCATCTGGCCGGTGCGCACGATGATGTAATCGCCGCGCTTGAATTCGACCTTCTGCTGCTTCGCCGTCATGTCGAGATCGTCGCAGGTGATGCCGTAGCCGTCGTCGAGGCACTCCTTGCCGAGCGCACGCGCCACATCGAGAAACACGCCGCGGCCGACCATCTTGTCCTTGGTCTTCTCGATGCCGCATTTCGCCGCGCCGAACGACGACACTTCGCGGCAGTCGTAGCCGTTCCACATGTCGTTCTCGTAGAACACGTGGCCGAGCCCGTCCCACTGCGTGCCGCATTGCAGCGGGATCACCACCATGTCGTCGGCGGCGCGGATGCCGCGCTTGTCGAGCACGCCCGAATAGGCGTCGGTGCCGGTGCGCAACATGGTGTGCAGCGGATTGATGCGACCGAGCGCCGGATAATTGGTCTTGCCGCCCTGCGGACCGTTATTGTCGAAATTGAGCGCCAGCGAGATCACCTTGCCCTTTTTGACCAGCCGCGCCGCGGCGACGATGTCGTCGGCGCTCGTGTAATTGAGCGTGCCGATCTCGTCGTTCGGGCCCCACTTGCCCCAGTTCTTGTATTTCTCCGCGGCTTGGCGGAGATCGTCACGCGTCACTTTCTTTGCAGGCATGATGGGTTCCTTGATGGTCAGTGTTCGGAAATTCGCTGGCCGATTCCTTTGCCAATTCCTTGGCCGAAATGGCCGGTGATTTGAAACGCCGGAACCGGCATCGGACCACCCTCCCCTGGTGCGGCGGTTTGCCGTTTACTGCACCGCTGCAGCAAGGGATGATAGCGAGAACGAACCGAGGAGGGACAGCCCGTTGCGCATCACCGACGTCCGCGAAACCGCGATCCCGCTGAATTCCTCGCTCGCCAATTCGAGCTTCAATTTCTCCGAAATGACCACGTCGGTGGTCGCGGTCCTCACCGACGTCAAACGCGACGGCAAGCCGGTCACGGGCTTCGCCTTCAATTCGACCGGACGCTATGCTTGCGGCGCGCAGATGCGGGCGCGTTTCATTCCGCGCATTCTTAATGCGCCGCCGGACTCGCTGCTCGACGACACCGGCGCCAATTTCGCGCCGGAAAAAATCCTTGCCATCATGATGCAGAACGAAAAGTCCGGCGGCCATAGCGAGCGTTCGATCGGCATCGGCACCATCGAAGTCGCGGTCTGGGATGCTGTCGCCAAGATCGCCGAACAGCCGCTGCACCGTGTGCTCGCCGCGCGCTACAACGGCGGCAAGGTGGCCGAGAAAGTATTCTGTTACGTGGGCGGCGGCTGGTATGGGCCCGGCAAGACCACCAAAGACTTGCAGGACGAGATGCGGGGTCATCTCGAGGCCGGCTACACCATGGTGAAGATGAAGGTCGGCGGCATGCCGCTGGCCACCGATCTCGCCCGCGTTGACGCGGTCAGATCCATTCTGCCGCGCGGCGCGCAGCTCGCGGTCGACGCCAATTCGAAATTCGGCCGCGACGAGGCGCTCAGCTATGCGCGCGGACTAAAGCCGTTCGGCCTGCGCTGGTTCGAGGAGCCGTGCGATCCGCTCGACTACGCGCTCTTGGCCGAGATCGCCGGCATCTACGACGCGCCGCTATCCACCGGCGAAAATCTGTTCTCCACCCAGGACGTGGAAAACCTGGTGCGCTTCGGCGGGCTTAAGGCCGCGCGCAACGACGTGATCCAGGTCGATCCGCCGCAGGCCTACGGCATTGTGCAGTATGCGCGCACGCTTGACATGCTGGCGCGGCATCAATGGCCGCGCAGTTTGCTGTTCCCGCACGGCGGCAATCAGATGTCGCTCGCGATCGCCGCCGGCTTCGGTCTCGGCGGCGCCGAATCCTACCCGGGCGTATTTGGCGATTTCGGCGGCTTCGCCGACGACGCCGAACTCAGCGGCGGTTATTTGAAACTGTCGGACCGCCCGGGCATCGGATTCGAGGGCCAGGCCCGGCTTTACCGTATCATGCGCGAACTTGCCGCGTGACTGCCGCCGCTAGGTAGAATTACGTGCGGGATGTTGCGGATGAGGTCCTTAGGATACCGGCAACCATCGTCGGGCAGTGTTGGCCGCGTCAGACGATGGTTTGACACTGGTGAGCGGCCCCGCGTCATGACATAGCGCTCCGAGGTCGGCGGGGCCGCTCATTCCAACCCACATCTGAAATTTCGTGCATTACGTCGCGAGCGGCCATTGGCCGGCCTCGATGCGGCCGGCGGCGATCACGGCCTGCGTGCGGCTGTCGACCCCGAGCTTCTGCAGGATCGCGGAGACGTGCGCCTTTACGGTCGCCTCAGAGACGCCGAGCTGGTAGGCGATCTGTTTGTTCAACAATCCGCCCGACAACATCATCAGCACGCGCACCTGCTGCGGCGTGAGCGTCGAAAGCCGCGCGATCATCGCCGCGCTCTCCGCGTCGGCGCGCGCCAGATCGACATCAGGCGGCGTCCATACTTCTCCCTGCAGGACGCGCGCGAGCGCGGCGCGCAGCGCGTCGGCGCCAAGTGTCTTCGGAAAAAATCCCGAGGCGCCGAACTCCATGCAGCGCCGGATCACGGCGGGATCGTCGTTGGCCGAAACCACGACGACCGGCACACCGGGATATTGGGCGCGCAGATACATCAGGCCGGAAAAGCCGCGCACGCCGGGCATGCGCAGATCGAGCAGGATAAGGTCAACCTCGCCGCCGCGCTCCAAAAGCTCGACAACCTCCTCAAAGGTGGCAGCCTCGCCAACCTCGGCGCGGCCGAGCACGCCGGACACCGCTTCGCGCAGCGCGCCGCGGAACAGCGGATGATCGTCGGCGATCACCAGGCGATGAAGTTGCGATTCGCTCACCGAGATTATCCGACCCCTCTGCCGCGGCGTCACATTTTAGCGTTCACCGTTTCGTCAGGTCCACCACGCTCGCACCGCATTCAGCCCTGCCGGCACGACCCCAAAAACTGCAGCACGATTTCGCGCCGGTGCGGCGCCCGGCGGTGCTCGGCGACATAGATGCCCTGCCAGGTCCCGAGACCCAACCGGCCGGCGCTCACCGGCACGTGCAGGCAGGCGCCGGTAAGCATGGCCTTGATATGGGCCGGCATGTCGTCCGGCCCCTCGGTATCGTGCACCCAGCCGGCATTCTCCGGCGCCACCCGCCGCAGCGCCGTCAGCAGATCGGTCTGCACGTCCGGATCGGCGTTCTCCTGGATCACCAGCGACGCCGACGTGTGCCGCAGAAACAGGAGCAGAATACCATCCGCCGCCTTGGCGCTGGCCAGAAAGCCGGCCGCCTCGCGCGTGATGTCGAAAAAACCTTCGCCGCTCGTCTGCAGCGTCAGAACCGCGCTGGCGATCGTCTCCGCATGGGCCGTTCGGACGGCGGATAATTCGCTCGCGGCGGGATCGGCTCTCGGCACGTTCGCGGCTCAGCTCTTGTGCATCATCTGGTTCTGCACGTCGACAATCGCATCGAGAAAGCGTCGCCACATCCTGCCGGCAAAGGCCACGGCGCGGTCGATATCGGCGCTGTCCGGCAGCCGGATCACAACTTGCGGCTCGTCATCGCCCGAGGGCGGCGGCTCCGGCCGCGTGCCCGGCGGCAGCGTCAAACCGTGCGCCAGCAGCTCGCGTTTGAGCGCCGCATTATCGCGGCGCAGCCGCGCAATTTCGTTTTCAAAGACCGCGCGGTCCTCCGGTGCAGTCACGCAGGCCCAACCTACCGGCTGACTGCCGCAGAGCGCGACTTCGCCGCTGCGGGTATCGAGCCGCAGAAAGCCGTCCGGCACCTTGTGGAAGCTGTAACGCGCCTCGCCCAACGGCGGCGGCGTGGCCTCACCGACGGCAGTGGATGCGGTCAGAACCGAGGCGGCGATGACGGCGGCAGCCGATGCCCTCAGGATCATGGTTACCTCCTGCACGAGACGGGTTGCCGGAACGAGCCGCGAGGCGGCTGCGTTCATTCATGGCTGTCATTATAACAAGGGGGCAGGCGTGAGAGACTGGCTTGATGCCTTCGGCGCCGAAAAAGCTGCGCGAGGCGCGCTCCCCAGGCCCCGGCATAATGACCATATATCCTTTGGAATCAGTCGGTTAATAAGGGATTGCCGTTTCTTGACTCGACCTGAGTCGCCTCAGTATGGTCCGCGCGGTTTCAGCGGACGGCCGTGCCGCAATCGCCGCAGGACCGCGAGTGTCGGAAGCATGAGCGACGGCGCGCGCGACAACGGCGAGGGCGGTAAAGCGAATTCCGATGAGGCCGCTCTCACCGCGAGGCTCCAGCGGCTCGGCGAAAGACTGGCGCGCGACCAGGCGACGCGGTCTTCCGATGGTCCGGTTGGGGATCGGGCGACGACTGCATCCGGCTACGCCAAGGGCTTCCGGCTCTCGAGCGAACTCGTTGCAGGCGTGGTGGTCGGTGCCGGCCTCGGCCTGCTCATCGACCACTGGCTCAAGAGTTCGCCCTGGGGGCTCATTGTATTTGGAATGCTCGGCTTTGCCGCCGGCGTGCTCAATGTGGTGCGCTCGGCGACGTCGAACAACTAGGCTCTCCAGCCAGGCGACACGATAGGACCATGCATCTCGATCCCATCGAGCAGTTTCAGATCAAAAATCTGATACCGATTCTGACTGCGGGCGGTCACCAGATCGCCTTCACCAATTCGGCCGCCTACATGCTGCTCATCGTCGTGCTGGTGTCGCTCTTGCTGATCGGCGCGACCGCATCGCGCGCGATCATCCCCGGCCGGCTGCAATCGGCCGCGGAAATGTCCTACGAATTCGTCGCCACCACGCTGCGCAATTCGACCGGCGAAGCGGGCATGAAGTTCCTGCCCTTCGTGTTCACGCTGTTCATGTTCGTCCTGGTCGCCAACCTGATCGGCCTTATTCCCTATTCCTTCACGGTCACCAGCCAGCTCATCGTGACGGCGACGCTGGCGCTGCTGGTGTTCTTTATCGTCGTCATTTACGGCTTCTGGAAGAACGGCCTGCGTTTCCTCAAGCTGTTCGTGCCGTCCGGCGTGCCGTGGGTCTTTTTACCGCTGATCGTCCCCATCGAGGTGCTGTCGTTCGTATCACGGCCGGTCTCGCACAGCGTCCGTCTGTTCGCCAACATGCTGGCCGGGCACATCACGCTGCAGGTGTTCGCCGGCTTCATCATCATGCTGGCGAGCGCCGGCGTGCTCGGCTGGCTGGGCGCGGTGCTGCCGTTCATCATGGTGGTGATGCTGTGCGCGCTCGAGCTTCTGGTCGCGTGCCTGCAGGCCTACGTGTTCGCCATCCTCACCTGCATCTATCTCAACGATGCGATCCACCCGGGCCATTGACGGCCCGAACTATGCAACCTCGAAAAGGAGCCTTCTCATGGATGCAAACGCCGCGAAATTGATCGGGGCCGGCATCGCCTGCATCGGCATGGGCGGTGCGGGCGTCGGCGTCGGCCTGATCTTCGGCAATTATCTGGCGGCCGCTTTGCGCAATCCGTCGGCAGCGCAGGGCCAGTTCGGTAACCTGATCTTCGGGTTCGCCATCACCGAGGCGCTCGGCATTTTCTCGCTGCTGATCGCGCTCCTGCTGCTGTATCAATTCTGAAAATCAGCCGGCCATGGCCACGCCGACCACCGCCACGACCGAAGCACCCGCGGGAAAGAAGCACGAGTTCCCGCCGTTCCAGTCCGAGAACTTTCCGTCGCAGCTGTTCTGGCTGACGTTGAGTTTCGTGCTGCTGTACGTGCTGATGTCCAGGATCGCGTTGCCGCGGATCCATTCGATCCTGGCCGAGCGGTCGAAGCGCATCGGCGACGATATTGCGGCGGCGCAACAGCTCAAGCAGCGCTCGGACGCGGCGCACGCCGCTTACGAGAAGGCGCTGGCCGACGCGCGCAGCCGCGCGCAGGGCATCGCCAACGCGACGCGCGAGCAGCAGGCGGCCGCGGCCGAGGCGACCAACAAGCGGCTTGAGGCGGAGCTGCACGAGCGGCTGGCGGCGGCGGAAAAATCGATTGCCGCGACGCGCAGCGCGGCGATGGGCAATGTCGGCGCTATCGCCGGCGAGAGCGCATCCGCAATTGTCGAACGGCTGATCGGCAAGGCGCCGCAGGCGCACGAAGTCGCCGCCGCGCTCGGCGAACTCGGCAAACGGTAAATTCGAGCAACGCTAAAGGATCAGCGCATCATGCCTACGCCCGAAGCCTGGGTCGCCATCTGTTTCATCTGCTTCCTTGGCCTGCTCGGCTATCTGGGCGTGCACACCAAGCTCACCGGCGCGCTCGATCAGCGCCAGGGTCGCATCAAGTCGGAGCTCGACGAAGCGATGAGGCTCCGCGAGGAAGCGCAGGCCTTGCTGGCGGAATTCGAGCGCAAGGGCCGCGCCGCGGAGAGCGAAGCCGAGGCCATTATCGCCAGCGCCAAGGTCGAGGCCGAGCGGCTCGCCGCCGAGGCCAAGCAGCGCATGGAAGAATTCGTCGGACGCCGCACCAAGATGGCGGAAGCAAAGATTGCTCAGGCTGAGGCGCAGGCGCTGGCGGACGTGCGTTCCGCGGCAGCAGACGCGGCGATCGCCGCGGCCGAAAAGATCCTGTCGGTTGCCGCCAAAGGCAAAGTGGCCGAAGAGCTGCTGGCGCGCGGCATCGAGGATGTGAAGCGGAAATTCAACTGATAACAAAATCCGGTCGAGCAGTCGCCGGGCTCGCTCATCTCGTCATGGCCGGACTCGTTCCGGCCATCTATGTCTTTGATGCAAGCGGCAATTTAAGACGTGGATGCCCGCGACAAGCGCGGCCATGACGAATGGCATCAGTTCGTGCGCAACGGCGGCGCGGCGCGGGCTCGCGGCGCAGGCCTGCGCTTGGCCTTCGGCCGCGGCGGCGCGCGGTGCCTCTCCTGCGCTTGCGCAGCGATCGGATCGAACCCGATATAGACGATGTAATTGTCCAACTCGCTCGAAGACGGCAACGGAAACGTCACATTGTCCTCGACATGCGTGAAGGTCGGGTTGTCGTCGGCGGAGCGCACCGCGACAGGTATCAGAATCAATTTGGTCACGATCGTCTTCGACGACGCCGGCTTCTCATCGACCACGGCAATGCGCAGCGGGATGGTCAGTTCGCCGGGACCACCCTGCGGGCCCAGCACCAGCCGGCCCTGCACGCCGATCTTCATGACCATTTGACCGGCGACCACGGCACATTGCCGCGCTGCGCGCACGAACGAGCCCTGGTATTTCAACGACATCGCGGCGTTGTCGCCCGGACCGTTGACGGTCAGCGTCGATGCGCCTTCGCGGATCTGGATGTAAGGGCATTCGACATCGGTCGCCGCACCGGCAACCGCCTGCGGCCCCTTATCGGACGAACCGGAGAAGAAATTCGCGATGTCGTCCGGCAGAAGGCCGCCGGACGAAGACGCCGGGGTCGCCGCGGGCGTCGGCGCCGAGGCTGACGGGCCGCCGAAAAGATTACCGCCGCCGCCGCAACCCGACGCCAAGAGCGCGAGCGCAAGCGTCGCGCCGATCGCAGCGCGATCGCGCCAGCGCCGCCATGTACTGTTTCCCGGCATCCCCCGATCGACCGTCCCAACTGCGCCGATACATCTACAAATTCGCGCGCATCCCAGTTAATCCCTGCAGGCGAACCGTGGCCATCCCAAGGCGGCCTACCGCGACGCCGCGCCGCTCGCAAATCGTTAAGATTCAGCGCTCCCGGCGAGCCGCGCATACAAGAGATGGTCCTGCCAGATACCGTTGATACACAGATATTCCCGCGCATAGCCCTCGCGGACAAAGCCGGTGTTTTCCAGGAGCCTGGTAGAGGCCGCATTGGTCGGGATGCAGGCAGCCTCCACGCGGTGCAACCGCAGCGTGGCGAAGGCGAACGGGATGACCGCGCGCACCGCCGCCGTCATGTGGCCGCGACGGATGAACGGCAGGCCCATCCAATAACCGACGCTGGCAGCCTGGGCGACGCCGCGGCGGATGTTGGCCAGCGTCAATCCACCCACCAGCGCGCCGTCGGTATTGCGCACGATCAAAAACGCGTAGCCCTGGTCGGTGCGCAGATCTTCGGCATAGCGCCTGATGCGGCGCCGGAACGCGCTGCGCGTCAAATCGTCGGCCGGCCAGGTCGGCTCCCAGGGCTTGAGAAACTCGCGGCTGCCCTCGCGCAACGCCGACCATTCGGCGTAATCGGTCATCTGCGGCGTGCGCAACGTGACGCCTTCGCCGGTGATCGTCGCAAGCGGATCGGAAAAATTGATGGTGCGAAAGAACGCCATCGTCGCCCGCCTTACCGGCCAACAAGCCGCTCGCCCGATAACGCCGATGCGCTGCCGTGCGCGGAGCTTTCGCCGGATTCCCTCATCAGGCAGCCCGGAGCGATAGACTTTGAGCAATCGTGGCGGCGCTTTCAAGCCCGGACCCCAATCCGAGCATGGCGGTGGCGAGCTTGCCGCGCCCGAATAGCGCCCGTCCGGCGGCGCGCGCGCTTTCGACAGTGATTGCCTCGACTTTGGCGACCAGTTCCTGGACCGGGATCGGCCGGCCATGGATGATCATCTGGCGGGCGAGCTGGCCGACCCGCTCGCCCGAGCTTTCCAGCGCCATCAACAGCCCGGCCTTCATCTGCGCCTGGGCCCGGGCGATCTCATGCTCGGACACGGTTTCGGCGGCGCTGGCGATCTCGTCGACGATCACCCGCATCAGCTCGGAGGCGTCGGCCGCGTCGGTGCCGGCGTAAAGGCCGAACATGCCCACATCCGCGTATGGCACATGGAAAGCATAGATCGAGTAACACAGCCCGCGCTTTTCGCGGGCCTCCTGGAACAGCCGTGACGACATTCCGCCGCCCAGCACGCTGGTGAAGGCCTGCAGCGAAAACAGCGACGGGTCGGTCTGAGATATGCCCGGCAGCGCCAGCGCGATGTGCACCTGTTCGAGTTCGCGCTTCTCGACGTGGCTGCCGCCGCCGAAACTCGCCGGCTCCGGCGCCGCGCTTGCAGGGCCGCCGAAGCTCGCAAAGCGGCGCTCCACGTCGGCCACCACGGCCTGATGGTCGACCGCGCCGGCGGCGGCCACCACCATGTCGGGGGCGCGGTAGTTCCTCGCCATGTACTCGCGCAGCCTGCCGCCATCGAACGATTTCACCGTCTTGGCCGTGCCCAGGATCGAGCGGCCGAGCGGCTGGTCGGGAAAGGCGACGACTTGGAGGTGTTCGAAAACCAGATCGTCCGGCGTGTCGGCGACCGCGCCGATTTCCTGGATGATGACGTTCTGCTCGCGGACGAGCTCCTCGCGGTCGAACGCCGGCTCTGACAAAATGTCGGCCAGCACATCGAGCGCCAGCGGCACGTCGGCCTTGAGCACGCGGGCATAATACGCCGTCGTCTCGGCCCCGGTCGCCGCATTGAGATCGCCGCCCACCGCCTCGATTTCCTCGGCGATCTGCCGCGCGGTGCGCCGCCGCGTGCCCTTGAACGCCATGTGTTCCAGGCAATGCGCGATGCCGTTTTCGTCGCGGCGCTCATCGCGGCTGCCGGCGTTGACCCACACGCCGAGCGAAGCCGTCTCCAGATGCGGCATGGTGTCGGTCACCACCTGGATGCCGGATTTAAGCTTGGTTACCGCAACACTCATGCTGCCGCTCCTTCATGCGCGGCGCGAACTCGTGGACATGACGAAACGCTCGACCGCTGACTGGTCCGCCGGCAGCACGGTGACGCGCTCCTCGCGGGTACTTAGATCGCAAAGCCATTCCGGCAGGCTTGGCCGCGCGCCGCAGGCGGCCTCCACCGCATCGGGAAATTTGGCTGCATGCGCCGTGGACAACACCACCATCGGCACCGCCGGATCGCGCGGCTCTTTCTCCGCGACCGCGATGCCGACCGCGGTATGGGGATCGGCGAAATTGCCGGTCTCGCGCTTCACCGTGCGGATCGTCGCCGCAACTTCATCCTCGTCGGCGCGACCCGCCGCGAACAGCGTCCTGATTTCCGCAAGCGCCGCTGCCGAGAGCACGAACCTGCGCGACTGCGCAAGCGAAGCCATCAGCCGGCGCACCGCATCGGCGTCACGGCGATGGGCGTCGAACAACAATCGCTCGAAGTTCGACGAGACCTGAATATCCATCGATGGCGAGGTGGTCGCGACCACGTCACGCAGTTCGTAGGCGCCCGTGGCCAGCGTCCGCACCAGAATGTCGTTGACATTGGTGGCGATGACGAGCCGATCCACGGCCAAGCCCATGCGCTGCGCCACATAGCCCGCATAGACGTCGCCGAAATTGCCGGTCGGCACGGTGAAAGCCACTTTGCGATGCGGCGCGCCCAGCGTGACGGCGGCGGTGAAATAATAGACCGCCTGCGCCACGATGCGCGCCCAATTGATCGAATTGACGCCTGACAGCCGCACGCGCTCGCGAAAGTCGGCGTGATTGAACATCGCCTTTACCAGCGCCTGGCAATCGTCGAAGGTGCCCTCGATCGCAAGCGCGCTGACATTGGCGGCGCCGGTCGTGGTCATCATGCGCCGCTGCACGTCGGAAATGCGGCCCTGCGGAAACAGCACGATCAGATCGACCTGATCGCGCCCGCGAAACGCCTCCACGGCGGCCCCGCCGGTATCGCCCGAGGTCGCCACCACGATGGTGCGGCGCTCGCCGCGCCCGCGCAGTGCATGGTCCATCAGCCGCGCCAGGAGCTGCATGGCCACGTCCTTGAACGCCAGCGTCGGCCCGTGAAACAGCTCGAGGACGAACGTATTCACGTTGAGCTGCGTCAGCGGCACGACGGCCGGATGGCGAAACGTGCCGTAAGCCTCGCGCGCCATGCGGGCCAGGTCGGTTTGCCCAATCGTCTCGTCGGCGAATCGGCCGATAATATCGACCGCCACTTCCGCGTAAGGGCGGCCGGCGAAGGCGGCAATCTCGGCCGGCTCGATCCGGGGCCAGGACTGCGGCACGTAAAGCCCGCCATCGCGGGCAAGGCCTGCGAGCATGGCTTCGGCAAAGCCGAGCGGCGGGGCCTCGCCCCGGGTCGAAACGTAGCGCATCGTTGTCTTCCCGCGCGCCGGGCCAGTCACCGGCACGTAGCGTAAGATATTGATTTATAAGCGTTTTTATTTCGACGCGAAAGCCGCCGAACGCTCCGGGAATCACACTAATAGAAAAGCCGACCGCTTCACAAGGAAGGCGAAATGCTCCCGTTTACCCATTCAGCCGCTCACGGGCCTGCAGCCGCTGACTCCGCAACCAACGCCCGCATGGCCGCCAAGCTGCAATAACTCAATCCCTCCGTGTCCCGCCTTGATCCACGAAGCCGGCCAGCCAATCGCAATATTATCTGACGCGTTTTCCGTTTTCGTAGCAGTTAAATTTGCACACCGGATTGTTACAGCTATTGAAGCCGCCGCAATGCTCATAATAGGCATAGGCGCCCCAACCGACTCCGCAAACCAGCAGGATGAGTATCACTGCAGGAATTATTTTCATTGCCGTCATTCCTCGCCGATTGCTTTACCCGGGACAGGTGAATCCGATTTCAGTCTTGCTCTTGTCCAACACCCGCGGCGTGCCGTGCCGCCCCATAGCTTCACACTTCTGTTTCATAGCCGAGTTGATGTCCGCCTGGCTTTCGTTCTCTGTCACCTTGATGCTCGCGCAGTATTCCTTGCATTTGGCGTTGAAGCCAACACTGCTCCAATCGCAGCCCGCGAGCAGAAGCCCTGCAAAAAGAGCGGCGGCGGCAAGGATGGTTTTCATGTTTTCTCGCTACCGGCCAATAGCCAACGTTCCTACCTGTAGGCCGCACAGAAAGCCGGCGCGCGCGGCCCGATCATGGCGCAACCGCGACGGATTTCGGAGATAATCAATGCGCAGGCGTTGCTCGCATTGCATGGCGGACGGGTGGCGGTCGAAACCTCGGTGCATTGCCTGACGTAGATCGCCGCCTGCTGGGCGCCGACACTCGCCGCGCAGGACATTTGCGGAGCGGGCCTGGGCCCGCCGCTGAGTTGCCCGAGGCGGGTGAGATAAGCGTTGCGAATGCAGGTCTTGTCGGTTCTGCACGCGTTACGCTGCGCCAGCCAGGTTCTTTGCACGGCGGTCAACGAGCTTCGCTCGTTGGCCGGAAAGCTGGCATACATGCTTTTGTAGGCATTTGCGAGCTGGCGGTCGAGCGCCGCGAGCGATTCGTCCGAACAAATCACGGCTTCAGTCGGCGCCAGGTTGCCGGCGCACGAGTAACTTGGCGTGGCTGCAGTCGCAGGCGCAGCCGTTTGGCCGACGAATACAACGGCGATGAAGGCGGCTGACGCCACATGGATTGCGATCGCGCCGCAAGTTGCCCTCTTGGTCATTTTCCCTCTTGTGGCTCACCTCTTGCGCGCATCATTCTCTTAGTTCCGCAAATGGAACTTTCGCAGGACGCGCAGCAAATGCCTAAAACGCTTCTGTAGCGGGCCAAACTCCGATTGACAATCGGCGCGCGCCCGATCGGAACGCAGGGAATTGCAGAAACGATCCAGATTGTCACCGACGCGCGGGCCGCGAAACACATGAGTTGGCACGTCGCATACAAACTTGGCGGCGCCGCAAAGCGGTGCGACTTTTTGTCTGCAGCCGACCGTTTGTGGCGTCATCTGCCGAAATTTTGTGGACGAGCAACACCGCAGATGTTAGCGCCACTAAAGCGCGCGGCGGTTGATGGGGCAGTCGACGCCAGCACAAACGAAGTCGATGCGTGGCGCGCTTCGCGGCGATAGCGAGCGCGTGCAGCGCGCGTCCTTGCAAGGAACGATGAAGTGACGGCGAACGAAGTGTCCGCTCCGGCCGGGGAAGCCGGATTCCAGCTCTCACGCAGCATGGTATTTCCGCTCGTCGGCGGCCGGTCCACCTGGAAGCAGGAACACCTTTTTGCGATCATCGCTACAATCGCCGTTTCACTGGCATTTTTGGCGCTGCAGCCGAGCGCCGCCGGCGCCGACCAAATCCGGCAAGCCTGGTTGCTTTACTGGATTATTGCTATCTACATCGCATTGATGATCAATACCTACATCTATTACATGTGCGAGCGTGCGGCACCTTGGTGGTTGATCGTCGGTGTCGCGGCCTTCACGTTCCTGCAGTTGGGCGGGCCGGCCCACGTGGGAGGATGGCTTCTAAATTCCTGGTCTTATCTGTTCTACGTCGTGATCCCGGGACAGAGCCTCGAACACTCCTCGAACCCGATCGCTATCCTCACCGGAAATATTATTGGTACCGGCCTGTCCGAGGAGGGCCTGAAGGCCATGCCGTTGTTCGTCTTGGTTGCGCTGGCCGCCGGATTGGCTTTCCTCAGCCGCCATGCTCTGGGCGGGCTGGGCACGGTGCTGGCGCGCTTGGCAAAGCACGTCCGTATTTCCGGACCGCTCGATGGCATCATCCTCGGTGTGGCCTCGGGAACCGGATTTTTCTCAAGGAGACCCTGCAACAATATGTGCCGCACGCGATGCACGCCGTGAAAGATACCGGAACCCAGGCTTTCGAGGGACTTGTGCTTCTGCTTGGGCGTGCCTTGCCTACACTGACCTGCCATTCCGCCTATAGCGGCCTGTTCGGATATTTCATCGGGCTCTCGGTGCTGCGGCCCAGAATGGGGATCTATCTGCTGCCGATCGGCTATCTGAGCGCCGCCGCCCTGCACGGCGCCTGGGATGCGACCTCGTCGATCTTCGATAACGCCTTCGTGGAATTGGGGCTTTATCTCTTTCTGGCGCTGTTGGGCTATGCGCTGCTTGGCGGCGCGATCTTCAAGGCGCGCGAAATTCCTCTCGCACGGGCCTGACGACCATAGGGCCGCCATGCAAAGGAGATACAATGATCCGCCGGTTCTCGCCAGCTCTGCTTATTCTCGCCTGCGTTGCCGTACCTGGAATGGCGCATGCTCAAAATGTCACGTTGAAGGACGCCATCCAATGCAAGGACTTCAAGCATAATTCCGATGGCAGCTGGTCCGCGAAGGATGTTTCGCTGAACTACGGGCCGCCCGGCAGCCAACAGCAAGTCAACTTGTTCGGCCCGACCACCATCCGCCAAGGCAAAATCCTCGCCGGCGGCATGGACCTGTGGGCTGCCCTGAACGAGAAATGCGGGGCCGGGAAGTAATTTGGCAGTGCAAGATTTATGGCGGAGGCGAGCCAGCAATGATGTTCGGCCACTGTCGGCATCGTGTGCTTTTACCCGGCAGTTCGGAAAGTGAGAGCGGCAGCGATGAGCGTTGACACCACCGCCAATTCCCGGGCTGACGTCGCCGCTGGCAGGCCGTGGGGCCCCTGGACATCGATCGCCTGGGTCGTGGCGGTGATAGCGCTTCAGTTGCTGCTCTTGTTTTGGATCATCCGTTCGCCGTCACTGCGCAGCCTTGGCCCTATCGTCTACCTTCTCTTGTGGGCCATCTCGCCAATCGTGCTCGTCGTTGCGGTCTTGGTCCGCCATCTCTCCGTCCCCTCCTATATGGGCTGGACCGTGCCAAGCCTGAGCGATGTGATCGTCGCTGTCGGCGCCGCACTTGTCGTTTGTTTTGGCTTTGGCGTCCTGTTCTATGTCGCAAGCGGAGGCACGTCGATCGTCGGCGTCAACATTGACAATGCATATCGCCATTACCTCGGTGCCGGTGGCACGCCATCACGTTATTTGTTGAACGATTATCAAGCTTACGTTTACGCGCCCATCGTCGAGGAGACGGTGTTCCGTGGTTTCCTTTGGCGCGGTCTTGCGGCGTCCCGGCTCGGCAATAGGGGCGCATGGCTGCTGACTTCGGTTTTGTTTACCGCGAGCCACGCTCTTGATTACACCGACCCGGGGGGCCTTATGGATGTCGCCGCAGGCGGCCTCATTTTGGGCTTGGTCCGCTGGCGCACCGGCAGCACGACCGCCAGCATGATCACGCACTCTCTATACAACTTATGGGGCGATGTCGGCGGCGCGATGCTGACGGTCGCCATCGGATGGCCGTGAACGACTTGACCTGCCACGTCGTTCATGGCGTGGGGCTCTGTTCATGGCGTGGGGCTCTGCCGATGATCAAAGTCCCGCGCAGCGACGGTCACGATTAAAGCGCGTATTTCCTCAGGGCATTCGCCAGCGGGCGGGAACGTCGGCCGCCGCGGCTATGAAGACGCGCTTTAGCTACGCGCCGGCTTTTTGTTCTCGGCCCTGCCCGTACGCCCAGGTGCCGAACCAGATGACCAGAACGAGCGCCAGTCCATACCAGGTCAGCGCGTACTGCAAATGGTTGTCCGGCAGCGTCACCATAAGCTTGCCGGGCTTGGGCAGCCCGCCCGGCGGCACGGGGCTTTCCTGCTCGACATAGAATGGCGCGACGCCGGACAGTCTCTTCGCAGCCGCGATCGACTGCGGGTCGGCGGTGAACCAGAGATTCTTCGCCGGCTCATCGGCAGGCGTGAACCAGTGATGGTCGCCGGGCCAGCGCATCGAACCCACAAGCGCGACCGGCCCTGTGATCTCGCCGGCCGGACGCATTTTCGGATCCTGCCGGCCATCCGGCACAAAGCCGCGATTGACGATCACGATCTTGCCATCCGCAAGCCGGGCCGGCGTGAATACCCAATAGCCAAGCCCGGCAACGTCGGGGCGAAAGGTCGACGGCGCGGCAAACACCAGCGCCTGCTTGGCATTGTCGAACGTGGCGCTGAACGTGACGCGGCGATATTCGTCGCGGGCGCGGTCGAGGTCCGCCCATGTTGCAGGTGCCGGCAGCGCGATTGGCGGCGCCGCAAGCTGGGCATCGAGTGTGGCGATCAACCCTTCCTTCCAGGCTTTGCGCTGAATCTGCCAAGTGCCGAGCCCGATGAGCACGATAAACGCAATCAGTGCCGGGACCAGCAAACCGACCCACGAACGGCGGCGCCGCGCCGGTTCGTTCGCGACCGCGCCGCTCATGGCGCCTCGGGTCCGCCGAAGCGGGACTCCGCGGCCTTGTGATAGTATTGCAGCGAAATCATCATGCCCTTCAACGGCCGTAGCGGACCGAGCGTCACGATCAGAATCAAGGGCACCCACAGCGCGGCATGCACCCAATAGGGCGGGTGATAGAGCGCTTCAGTCACCAGAGCCGCGCCGACGACGATGAAGCCGGCGAAAAACATGATGAACACCGCGGGTCCGTCGCCGGAATCCGCGAAGGCGTAATCGAGCCCGCACACCTCGCAGCGCGGCCGCAGCGTCAGAAAGCCCTGGAACAGCTTCCCCTTGTGGCAGCGCGGACATTTGCAGGCCAATCCGGCGCGCATCGCGCTCGCAACCGTCTTGACCGGTTCTTGGCTCATAGCGGTTATGTAGACATAGGCTCGCCCCCGCGAAAGCGGGGACCAGCTCATCAAGCCTGATTTCCAGCTTTTCGCTTCGTGCTCCGGCGGACCTCAGCCCGCCGAAGCTCGCAACGCCAGGCGGGTCGCGGGATTGAGCGAAGAGGCCGCCGCTATCCGGCGGCGGCGCCGCCGCCCCACACGTAGATGCAGGCGAACAGGAACAGCCAAACCACGTCGACGAAGTGCCAGTACCAGGCGCAGAACTCGAAGCCGAGATGTTGCGTCGGCTTGAATTGACCGGCGAGCGCGCGGAACAGGCAGACGATCAGGAATGTCGTGCCGATGATGACGTGGGCGCCATGAAAGCCCGTCGCCATGAAGAAAGCGGCGCCGTACATGTTGCCGGAATAATGGAACGCCGCGTGGGCATATTCCCAGGCCTGCACGCACGTGAAGGTCAGCCCGAGCGCGATGGTGCAGACCAGACCCCAGACGAGACCCTTGCGGTTGTTTTCCAGGAGCGCGTGGTGCGCCCAGGTCACGGTCGTGCCCGAGGTGAGAAGAATGAGCGTGTTCAGCAGCGGGAAATGCCACGGATCGAAGGTCGCGATGCCTTTGGGCGGCCAGACGCCGCCGGTAAACGCGATCCGCGCGACGTCTTTCACTTCATCGGGAAACAGTGCGGTGTTGAAATAGGCCCAGAACCAGGCGACGAAGAACATCACCTCGGAGGCGATGAACAGGAGCATGCCGTAGCGGTGGGAGATCTGAACGACCCGGGTGTGATCGCCTTCGACTTCGGCCTCGTAGATCACATCGCGCCACCAGCCGATCATCGTGTAGGCGATGCCGATCATGCCGACGCCGAACACCAGCGGCGCGTAGCTGACGATCCCGTGCATCCACAGGATCAGGCCGACGGCGGTAATGAAAGCGGCCGTCGCGCCGACCGCCGGCCACGGGCTCGGATTGACCAGATGGTAATCGTGGTGCGGTTTGGCGTGAGCAGCGGCGTCGGCCATCGTCATTTTCTCCGATTTATCTCTCAGATGCGGCCGGATTTTTCCGGACCGCCGCTCTCGGCCACCGGCTCCGCCGATTGGCGGACCGGATAGAACGTGTAGGAGAGCGTGATCGTACTGACATTGTTCTGTTCGGCATCCTTGGCGAGTTTCGGATCGACGTAAAACACCACCGCCATATCGCGGCTCTCGCCCGGCTTCATCGTCTGCGTCGTAAAGCAGAAGCAGTTGATCTTTTCGAAATAGACGCCGACGGTCGGTGGACTGACGTTGTAGCCGGCCTGCCCCACGGTAACGCGCGCCGATTGGTTGGTAACCTTGTAGTAGATCGTCACCACCTGGCCGAGCCGCACGTCGATCGTGCGGCGCTCCGGCTCGAACGACCACGGCAGCCCCTCGGCGATGTTCGAATCGAACCGCACGGTGATCTTGCGCGCCAATTCGCGGCTCGGCAGCGCCTTCGCCACCTGGGTCGTGCCGCCGAAACCGGTGGTGCGGCAGAACCAGGAATAAAGCGGCACCGCGGCATACGACACGCCGACCATCGCGGCGACGAACGCACCGCACAGGAAGGCGACCAGAAAGTCGCGGTTTCTGCGTTTGCGCTGCGGTTGCGGGTCGATCGGCTGATGCATCGGGGCTATTTCGTTCCTTGCGTGGGCTGCACCGGCTGCATGTATATCGGCCGCGTCAACACGTTGGATCCCAGCCGCACGATCGTCACCGCAAACAGCACCACGACGAACGCGCCGAGCGCGAGCGCGATGGCGATCGAACGGGCGCGCCGCGCGCGCAGCTGCTCCTCGGTGAGCCTGACGCCACCGCGCGGCCACTCGTCGTTCGTCGGCGGCTTACGCAACTCGTTCATCGTCTCACTCGCCATCGTCATGCCGCGAAATGGCCGAACAGCCCTCCCGACATCCGATCGACCAGCAGCATGGCGAACAGCAGAAACAGATAGAGGATCGAGAAGGCGAACAATTGCTTGCACGCCGTGTGGCCGCTGCTCTCCCGGCGCACGCGCAGCGCCAGCACCAGCATGCCGGCGCCGAGCACAAGCGCGGCGACGCCATAGACCAGACCGGCATAGCCAAGCAGCCACGGCACGACGCCGAGCGGCGCCAGCAGCAACGTATAAAGCCAGATCTGGCGGCGCGTCTCCCCCTCGCCGGCCACGACCGGCAGCATCGGCACGCCGGCGCGGGCATAATCGCCGATGCGGTAGAGCGACAGCGCCCAGAAATGCGGCGGCGTCCAAAAGAAGATGATGAGAAACAGCACGATCGGCTCGATCGCCAGATGGCCGCTGGCCGCCGCCCAGCCGATCATCGGCGGCAGCGCGCCGGCGGCGCCGCCGATGACGATGTTCTGCGGCGTCGAGCGTTTCAGCCAGACCGTATAGATCACCACATAGAAGAAGATCGTGAACGCGAGCAGCGCCGCCGCCAACAGATTGACGAGCAGGCCGAGGGTCACGACCGAGAACACCGCCAGCGTGAAGCCGAAGCCCGCCGCCTCGCCGGGCGCGACGCGGCCGCGCGGAATCGGCCGGCCGGCGGTGCGGGCCATGCGCGCATCGATATCGGCGTCGTACCACATGTTGAGCGCACCGGCGGCGCCGGCGCCGACCGTGATGCAGAGCAGCGCGGCGAAGCCGATCACCGGATGAATTTGGCCGGGCGCAACCAGCATGCCGACCAGCGCCGTGAACACCACGAGCGACATCACCCGCGGCTTCATCAGCTCGATGTAATCGCCGGCCCCCGCGATCGAGGGCTCGGCGCGTGCCAGTGTAACGCTCATCGGATCAAGGGCAGTGTTTCATACTGGTGGAAGGGCGGCGGCGACGGCAGCGTCCATTCCAGCGTCGTTGCGCCGGGGCCCCAAGGGTTGGCCGAAGCGCGTTCCTTGCGCATGAAGGCCTGCGCCATGCAGTAGAAGAACACCAGCACGCCGAAGCCCGAAATGTACGAGCCGATCGAGGAAATGAAATTCCAGCCGGCGAACGCATCGGGATAGTCGGCGTAGCGCCGCGGCATGCCCGCCATGCCGAGGAAATGCTGCGGGAAGAATACCAGATTGACGCCGATGAACGTGATCCAGAAATGCAGCTTGCCCAGCGTGTCGCTGTACATGTAGCCGGTCATCTTCGGGAACCAGTAGTACCAGCCGCCGAAGATGGCGAACACGGCGCCGAGCGACAGCACATAGTGGAAATGCGCCACGACGTAGTAGGTGCCGTGCAACTCGCGATCGATGCCTGCATTGGCGAGAACCACGCCGGTGACGCCGCCAAGCGTGAACAGGAAGATGAAGCCGATCGCCCACAGCATCGGCGTCTTGAACTCGATCGAGCCGCCCCACATCGTCGCGATCCAGGAGAAGATCTTCACGCCGGTGGGCACGGCGATGACCATCGTGGCGGCGATGAAATAGGCCTGCACGTTGGCCGACATGCCGACGTTGTACATGTGGTGCGCCCAGACGACGAAGCCGATGCCGCCGATCGCCACCATGGCGTAGGCCATGCCGAGATAACCGAATACCGGCTTCTTCGAAAACGTCGATACGATCTGACTGACCATGCCAAAGCCGGGCAGGATCAGGATGTACACCTCGGGATGGCCGAAGAACCAGAACAGGTGCTGGAACAACAGCGGATCGCCGCCGCCCTGCGGATCGAAGAAGGTGGTGCCGAAATTCCTATCGGTGAGCAGCATGGTGATGGCGCCGGCGAGCACCGGCAGCGACAGCAGCAGCAGGAACACCGTCACCAGGATCGACCACACGAACAGCGGCATCTTGTGCATGGTCATGCCTGGCGCGCGCATGTTGAAGATCGTGGTGATGAAGTTGATAGCGCCGAGGATCGACGACGCGCCGGCGAGATGGATCGACAGGATGGCGAAATCCATCGCCGGACCGGGGCTGCCCTCGGTGGAGAGCGGCGCATACAGCGTCCAGCCGACGCCGGCGCCGTGGGTGCCGGGCTCGCCCGGTACGAACATCGAGATCAACAGCAGCGAGAACGACGCCGGCAACAGCCAGAACGAGATGTTGTTCATGCGCGGGAACGCCATGTCGGGCGCTCCGATCATCAACGGCACCATCCAGTTGCCGAAGCCGCCGATCATCGCCGGCATGACCATGAAGAAGATCATGATCAGGCCGTGCGCGGTGATGAAAACGTTGTAGAGATCGTTATCGGGAATAAGCCGCGCACCCGGATACATCAGGTTGGCGCGGATCGCGATCGACAGGGCGCCGCCGATCGTGCCGGCGATGATCGCGAACACCAGGTACATCGTGCCGATGTCCTTGTGGTTCGTCGAATAGACAAAACGGCGCCAGCCGTGCGGGATTGCATGCCCGCCGTCGTCGCCATGCCCGTGTGCCGCGTGTACCATCGCATCCATTGTCGGTTCCTTCGTTGGCGGCCGTCCGTCCCCGGACGAAGTCCTGTTATTAAGCTCCTACTGCGCCGGCGCGGCGGCTGACGCAACCGCATTCGGCGGCGCAGCGGGTTCGTCGGCGGAAAATTGCGTCTTGGCCTGCCCGACCCATTTGTCGAAATCGGCCTGGCTCACCACGTGCACGGCGACCGGCATGTAAGAGTGGTTCGAGCCGCACAACTCGGAACATTCGCCGTAGAACACGCCTTCCTTGGTCGCCTTGAACCAGGTTTCGTTGATACGGCCCGGTACGGCGTCGATCCTGATGCCGAACGACGGCACGTTGAAGGAATGAATCACATCGGCCCCGGTCACCAGCACGTGCACGATCTTGTTCACCGGCACGACCATCTCATTGTTGACGGCAAGGAGCCGCGGCTGACCCGGCTTGAGATCCTTGTCCGCGACCATCACCGAATCGAATTGGAAATTGCCGTTGTCGGGGTAGGCATAGCTCCAGAACCACTGTTTGCCCGTCGCCTTCACGGTCAGGTCCGGCTTCGGCACGTCGAGTTCGACATAGAGCAGCCGGAACGACGGCACCGCGATCGCCGCCAGAATAACCACCGGAACTATGGTCCACAGGACTTCGAGCGTCGTATTGTGCGTGGTCCGCGACGGGCTCGGATTGGCGCGCGCGTTGAACCGCACGATCACCACTGCCAGCAGAACGAGCACGAAGACCGCAATCGCGCTGGTGAGCCAAAACAGAAACGTATTGAAACCCGTGATGTCGTCCATCACCGGCGTGGCCGAATCCTGCAGCCCCATCTGCCACGGCGAAGGCTGGCCAAGCCCGGCAAACGCAGCGCCCGCCGTGGTAGCGAGCAGCGTCGCGGCGGTTACCCCGACGGCGGTCAAGCGCGAGAACACCTTCATCTCTTGTCTTGCCATCTCTTGATTGTGCTCCGTGCTTCTTGTCTCCGCCATGACCGCCGGCCAGAACCGCCCACGAGCACCGCTGACCGGTTTTCGGAGCGGACCGCAACAGTTATGACGCCGCCTGCGTGCAGCCCAATTCCTGCTGCGCCCTCCTGAGGGCGAAAAGTAAGAAGGGGCAACGGGTGGGTCCCTGGCAGGCCTCGACGGGATGAGGGAATCCCAGCCCCTCAAACCACAAATCCGGACCTGCTGCAATGCACTCATTGTTCGCGTGCGGGGCGCCGCCAATGCGCCGCAGGGATCGCAAAATTGCCGACCTTGGCGCAGCCACATTGCCGTGTTTTCGACATTGTTGACACGCAAAGCGCAACCTGTAGGCAGGCTCGCCCGGGACCCGGCCGGTGCAGGTGATTCGGCTTGAATGGGCGGCGCGGGGCGGCTTTTCGGGGGCGTCTGCAAGGGAAACGTCATAATGCCGATTGGCGATTGCGCGCGGCACCGCCGGCCCAAGCGACATCCGCTGTTCGCCGCGATTTTGCGCCCATTTTGCCGGGCGATTGCCGCGGGCGCCATGCTGGTCGCGCCGCTCGTCGCCGGCCACGGCACGGCATCCGCTCAGGGCGTGGTCAAATCGGTTTACGGCGACTGGCAGATCCGTTGCGAGACGCCGCCCGGCGCCCAGAACGAGCAATGCGCGCTGATGCAGAGCGTCACCGCCGAGGACCGGCCCAATGTGGGGCTGACCGTCATCGTGCTGAAAACCGCCGACCAGAAGAGCCGGCTGATGCGGGTCGTCGCCCCGCTCGGTATCCTGTTGCCGTCGGGGCTGGGCTTGAAGATCGACGATAAGGACGTCGGCCGCGCCGGCTTCGTCAAATGCCTGCCCAACGGCTGCATCGCCGAAATCACCATGGACGACAATCTGATCAATCAATTGCGCAACGGCCACACCTCGACTTTCATCATTTTCCAGTCGCCCGAGGAAGGCATCGGCTTTCCCATGAGCCTGAAGGGCTTCGGCGAGGGCTACGACCACCTGCCCTAGCCGTTCCCGTCCGGCGCAGGAGCGCGCCTGCGCGAACTCGTCGCGGCGTCGCCGTCTCGGCCCGATTGACCGGCCGCCCGTTATGCGTAGGGTCGGCACGCAAACGGGGGAACACATGAACCTGCACAAGAAAATCGCAGCCAACATCGCTACCGGCGTCTCCTTGCTGCTGGCATCCGCAATGGCGCCGGCCGGCGCACAGAGCGCCAGCACCTATCCCAACCATCCGGTCGTGCTGATCGTCCCCTATGGCCCCGGCGGCGTCGCCGACGTCGGCATGCGCATCCTCGGCCAGCAGCTCGGCGAAAAGCTGCATCAGCAATTCGTCATCGAGAACAAGCCCGGGCCGGGCGCCATCGTCGCCGCCGAGGCCGCGCTGCAGGCCGCGCCCGACGGCTACATCACATTGATGACCGGCAACAACAACGCCATCGCCGAGGCCTTGTTCAACAAATTGCCGTACAACACCCTGACCGATTTCAAATCGGTCTCGACCGCCGCCTTTTTCGATCTGTTGATCGTGACCCGCCCCGGTTCGCCGTACAAATCGCTGCACGACTTCATTGAGGCCGCCAAGGCCAACCCGGGCAAGCTCAATATCGGCACCATCGTGCCGGGCAGCACGCAGAACCTCGCCGCCCAGCTGTTCCTCACCACGGCGGGCATCAAGGCGACGATCGTGACCTTCCGCACCTCGCCCGACATGGCCAATGCGCTGATGCGCGGCGACATCGATGTCGAATTCGAATTCTACGCCGCCATCCACGGCCTGCTCGACAGCAAAAAACTGGTGGCGCTGGTCTCCACCGGTCCCAAACGCACCGCCTACCTGCCGGATGTTCCGACCGCGATCGAAAGCGGCATCAAGGATTACGATGTCGTGAGCTGGAACGGGCTCTCGGTCTCGGCCAAGACGCCGGACGCGATCGTCGCCAAGCTCAATGCCGCGATGAAAGACGTCATTCCCGAGCCCGCCATCCAGGACAAGGCGAAACAGATGGGCATGGAGATGCGCTGGAGCACGCCCGACGAAATGACCGCGCGCATGAAATCAGACATCGCCCGATGGGGCGCGGTGATCGCCAAAGCGCACATTCCGAAGCACTGAGGGACCTTCTGTCTCCCCTTGCCTCTTGGCAAGGATCGCGAACTTAAGAGTTGTTCGCGGGCATCGAAGCGCAATGCCTGGCCCACGTCCTTCGGAGTCAGCATTCAGCCGTGCCCTACGGCCTCAATGCGCGAGCACTCGCCGAGCCTTCCCGGCTGTGCTCGCCATGTTGCGAAACCGACTCATGGCTAATTACTCCACGCTTGGCAGCTATTTGGCACCAGGTTGGAGCTGCCAGTGTTTTGCTCCCACCCATCAACGTCCGTCTGATCCCAACTCAGGATCTGATTTGCGGATCGCTTACACTTTTCAAAATCCAGGCGCCCAGAAAATTGAAAGATATTGATGACCTGCGTCAGCTGCTGATAGCCTTTGCCTTCTTGATACTTCATTTCGACGCTGCATTTCAAAAACGCCAGCGTTAGTATACTTTCCTTAATCGAAATAAGTCCCTGCTTCTGGTAATTGTCTTTTTGCGTTCTCTCTTTGTTTGTCATTGCCAGCTCAGCGATTTTCTTGACTGAAGTAACGATGGTCTCGATCTGCGCGCCCGCGACGATATTCTCCACCAAGTCAAAAATTGCGCCGATCGCTCCTTTCAGGCTGAGCTCCGTAATGCTGGTATTGCGATCAGTTTTAGAAGTCGTTGTGAAAAAAGGAAGGGTCGAAAATTTATAGAGATAGGCCTCCCACTTTGTCTCATCGAATACCGTTGATGCCGGATTGAACCCTGATATCGACAGCGCTTTTCGATCAAGAACCGCTGCCACGTTCGGCCACGAACCGAGCTTTTCCAGAGGCCCCAAATCGGGAAGCGCGCTCCCATCACTCGCAAAATCATTTCCTATTGCTTGATCTACACTCTCGTCGTCGCCGAGGGCCCAACTCTTCGGCACAACGAGGGATCGGTTCGAAATCAAAGGGGGTCAGCCACATCGCAAGCTCGAAAGCTTCACTACGCGTCAGTTTTTCAGCTGCCTTCATAGCTATTGCTCCTGTTTCTGGTGATGCATCGCTTGATGTTTGAAGGTGCGCGCGGTGAGAGGTTCGATCCGGCTGATTTATTAGGATCGCGCCCTCAACGTCACCGATCGACTTGCCTTCGAATGCTTGGTTTGGGTCAAGCAGCTAAATCCGCGATGGGCCATTGTTGTAAACCCACACGGCGAAGCCATCGACCTAAAAATCCAACATGTGCCCGGCATTCAATTGATGCCATACGTATGGAGGAGGTGCGTTAACGATCGCGATGCCAAAGGTTGTCACCGTGTTTACGCAATAAACATGCATCAGGCCTTGAATGGTGCCTGCCGGTAAGGCAACTCCCTGATTTGGATTGATATTGATTACCATTGCGGTCCTCCTCCCATGCATTCGCCGCGTCGAGAAACGGCGGGCGACCTCCTGCGCCAACTCCCACGCCATTGCGAGGTTGTTTCCCGGATAGGTGCCGAATGTCAGCTCCCTCGGTTTCTCATCGCGATAGCTGACCCTCCATGATCGAATATGGGGGCCGGCAAACCTATCGTCCTGCACGGACTCGACGGGCGTTGGCCAACAAGCAAAACTTTCATCGCGCTCAGGCGCAAGAGCAAATCGGCGCTACATCAAACATTGAGACGCAGCGTCAATGAATTGATCTCCAGCGTCAATTTTATTGGAATTTGGGTAGAGACCTCGCCCCTTTGGAGCAGCGGTTTTCGATCGGATTGAATCAGCGCCGTCATTGCGAAGAACCCGAAGGGCGATAAAGCAATCCGGATTCCATGCCATCTGGATTGTTTCGCGAAGCCTGTCATCGGCCGCGCGACTTCACGCGGTTCCCTTGGCGCCGCGCAATGATGCGTCAGTCTGATTGGACTGAGTTCTCGCCGCGGAGTGCAGATGACGCTGAATGTCAGGACGACGTGGGGCACGACGTCTGAACCCAATCGCGCACACGTGCGGTTGCTTCAGAGCGAAAGACATTATACACTTTTGGGATGCTGTTAGCGATTTTACCACTTTAACGATGATCCCGCGCAAGACTGACGTTTCTCGGAGGGATGTCCCTGCGGGGACAGCAGAAGGCAGCTCGCCGCCGCAACTGCGCGGGTTCGACAGCAATCCGCAGGGCGCCTTCGGCCCGCGCTTCTGGCAGGCGTTTCGCGACAGCGCCGTTCGCTTTTACGACACGCTGTCGCTGCCGCACCCTTCGCAGGAAGACCGCTTCACTCTCGCCGCCCGCAGCTACGCCACGCCTCGGGGGACACTGATGCGCTGTCAGGGCACGGCGTTCATTGTGACGCGGGGGCACGCCCTGGCCGCGCGCGGCCCGGACCAGCTCCTTATCGTTCTCCAGACCGAAGGATCGGCAGAGGGTGACTACGGCGAGCGTCACATGCGTCGCGAGCCTGGCGACGTCGCTATCGTGGATTACGCGCGGCCGTTCCGTATCGCGTCGACGGACTACGTGAATCTGATGATTGTGCTGACGCGCGACAGTGTGCCCGCTTCACTGCTGGCGGTCAGGCCGCACGGGCTTGTCTTTCCACGCGGCAGCGGCGCAGCGCGCCTGATCGGCGGAGCCATGAAAGAGTTTTATGCCACGGCCGACGATCTGACGGTGAGCGAAGCCGAGTCGGCGGTCGAGGGCATCGTGGCGCTGACGAGCGCCTGCGCACGCACGACGCCGGCGGTCGATGAAGCGGATCATGTGAAGTCGAGGCGAAGGGCCGCGCTGGATTACATTGACGCACATCTCGGCGACGCCAGGCTCGGCCCCGACGAAATCGCCAATGCGACCAATGTGTCGCGCGCGTCGCTCTACCGGCTGTTGGCGGCGGAGGGCGGCATTCGCGGCATTTTGTTGAAGCGCCGGCTCGACGAAGCCATTCGGCTCATGCTGGCAGACAATAAGGACGAGCGCTCGCTGAAGGAGATCGCCAGGTGCTGCGGCTTCGCCGGCATGAGCCAGTTCACTCGGGCGTTCCACGCGCGCTTCAGCCTGCCGCCGCGACGGTACCGCGCACTGGTCCAGCAGCAAGACCGCGATTGGCAGGAGGCGCGGCTCGTGGCCGATGGCTTCGACAAGGATGCCTTGTTATGGCGACCACAGGGATTGTGCGAATCTGCCGCACTGGAACGTGGCACGTTACAGCGCGCGGCGCGAAACACCAAGCGGTCCCGCGGTGACCACGCGAGATTTGGAGCGCCTGTTTTTCTGACGCTCTAATTTTGGCCCCCAGTCCCGCCTGCATGTGCTCCGGTACGCTGCCACGATTGCAAAATGTCCGCATTCTCCGCGCCTTAGCGGGGAAAAGGGCGAATCATGGCAGCGTGCCACAATTGCCGCGGCGCGAATCAAACTAACAGCGTCAGATGATTCTTTGTTGAATTAGTGGGATGGCGACGGCCTACGGAAATTCTTGAAATCGCACCGCGCGGCGAACTAAAAGAAATCATCCTGCTCGTCTTGAGGGACGTCAACCGGTGACGGCCGATTGATGCGAGCGGGGGCGGTGCCCGGGATGGGGCTCGTAACTCCATCTGCGGGCGGTTCGGAAACTCGCCCGGCTGGCGAAAGTCGGCCTGCCAGGAGCTGGCTGCCCGGGGCGCGGATCGGTTGTCCGCGACCATGAAGCGCGGGACCGGACTGAGCCTTGGGGCGAAAGCCCTCTGGCGAGAGCCGCGGTAGAGCGCCGGAAGGCGAGCGCGTCCGCCAAAAGCGGCGCGCGCCGCGAACCCGCACGGGCGGCAACGCTCGGATGCGCGGAGCGGCCTCTAAGTACGCGCCTTTCGGCGCTCCGCCTCCCTTATTGAGAGGCGGCCGTTCGTAAAAACCTTTGGCAAAGCTCGGGGCGCGAACAAAGCGCAGCGCGAGAACGGGAGGGCTTTTGCCTCACGTTTCCCCTGCTGCAAAGCGCACCAGCATGGCTTATGTAATCCTTGCAGCGCCCCTCGTTCCGGAGTCCCTTCATGTCTGACAGCCCCACCTCCCTGATCGACCGCGCCGGGCTCGACCGGCCCAAGCTCGCCAAGATCATTTCGCGTGGCCTCGATGGCGCCGACGACGGCGAGCTTTATCTCGAATACCGCCAGGTCGAGGCGCTGTCGTTCGACAACGGCCGGCTCAAGCAGGCGACCTACGACACCTCCCAGGGATTCGGGCTGCGCGCCGTGAAGGATGAAGCGGTCGGCTATGCGCATGCGTCGGACGTGTCGGAGGCCGCGATCGAGCGCGCCGCCGAGGCCGTGCGCGCCGTCAAGGGCGGCTATTCGGGGACCTACGCGGCGCCGCCGTCGCGCACCAATGCGAAACTTTACGGCGAGGACAGCCCGCTCGGCAGCCCGACTTTCGAGGCCAAGGCGCGGCTGCTGGAGGCGATCGACGCCTACGCGCGCGCCAAGGACCCGCGCGTGCGGCAAGTCTCGGCGAGCCTCGCGGCGACCTGGCAGGCGGTCGAGATCGTGCGCGCCGACGGCGAGATCTATCGCGACGTGCGGCCGCTGGTGCGCGTCGGCGTCTCGGTCGTGGTCGGCGACGGCGACCGCCAGGAGACCGGCGGCGACGGCTATGGCGGCCGCGAAGGCTACGAGCGCTTCATTACCACCGAGGCCTGGCAGGGCGCGGTCGACAGCGCCGTCCGCCAGGCGCTGATCAATCTGCAATCGGTGCCGGCGCCCGCGGGCGAGATGGATGTCGTGCTCGGCCCCGGCTGGCCCGGCGTCATGCTGCATGAGGCTGTCGGGCATGGCCTCGAAGGCGACTTCAACCGCAAGCAGACCTCGGCCTTTGCGGGACTCATGGGCCAGCAGGTTGCGGCCAAGGGCGTCACCGTGGTCGACGACGGCACCATGGCGGCGCGCCGCGGCTCGTTGTCGATCGACGACGAAGGCACGCCGACCAGCCGCACCGTGCTGATCGAGGACGGTATCCTGGTCGGCTACATGCAGGACCGCCAGAACGCCCGCCTGATGGGAATGAAAGCCACCGGCAACGGCCGGCGCGAGAGCTTCGCTCACGTGCCGATGCCGCGCATGACCAACACCTACATGTTGGCCGGCGGCCGCGACCCGGGCGAGATCCTCGCCTCGGTCAAGAACGGCATCTACGCCGTGCATTTCGGCGGCGGCCAGGTCGACATCACCTCGGGCAAATACGTGTTCCAATGCACCGAGGCCTATCGCATCGAGAACGGCAAGCTGGGCGCGCCGATCAAGGGCGCGATGCTGATCGGCAACGGCCCGACCGACCTGCACCGCATCTCCATGGTCGGCAACGATCTCGCGCTCGATAACGGCATCGGCACCTGCGGCAAGAACGGCCAGGGCGTGCCGGTCGGCGTCGGCCAGCCGACGCTGCGCATCGACCGCATCACCGTCGGCGGCACCGGCTGACGCCGCGATAGAGCCGTAAAGTCCGTCACAATCGCCCGGGCGAATTCGGAGCCGAAGGTCATTCGTATGCCGCGCTGGATCAGATCGATCGTCGACGTCGTCCTGTTCGTTCTGCTGGTGATCGCCGCCAAGACCGCGATTGCCGAGCCCTATTACGTGCCGTCCGGCTCGATGGAGCCGACGCTGCAGATCGGCGACGAACTGCTGGCGACGAAATTTGCCTATGGCTACAGCTCGTCGTCATTGCCGAGCTTCGTGACGCTGCCGGATTCGGAGCGCATCCTCGGCGCGCTGCCGCAGCGCGGCGACGTCGTGGTGTTTCGCTGGCCGGGCGACCGTTCGGAAATCTGGGTCAAGCGCGTCGTCGGCCTGCCGGGCGATCGCATCGCCATGCGGGACGGACGGCTGTGGATCAACGGCGCCCCGGTCGGTCTCACCCCGGACGGCCTCGGCTCGATGGAGGAGGAAGACGGGTCGCACGAAGCGGTCGCGCGCTTCGTCGAGACGCTGCCGGGCGGCCGCAAGCACACGATCTTCAAGTCTCAGCAATTCGATCCGCTCGATAACGTGCCCGAGCTCACCGTGCCGGGCGGACACCTGTTCGTCATGGGCGACAACCGCGACAATTCCGCCGACAGCCGGGTCCCGGTCCGTGCCGGCGGCGTCGGTTTGCTGCCGGTCGGCGATCTGGTCGGCCGGGTCGATGCGCTGGTCGGCTCCTGGGATCTCGCGATGGCGCATGAGCCGCTGTGGAAATGGCCGTCGGGCCTGCGGCTGTCGCGGTTTTTTACGGCGGTGCGATAGCCGACGACCGCGCCTGCCCCTCGCGGTTGTTGTTTGTTGCGCTTAACGCACCACGCCCGAAATGCAGCAGGGCCGGCGCCGCGGCGGCTTGATCACGTTTTTCAGGTAGCAGCGGGCGCCGACCGTGCCGTAGCCCGGCCGGCGGTAGGTCCAGGCCCTGCAGCGAGCATCGGCCTGGCAGGCGGTCGCGCAGGGCGCGCCCGCCGGATCGGGTCTGGTCTCGAAGGCATGGTAGTCGCCGCCGATGCGGTCGATCGAATATTCGAGCCTGCCGAGGCGCGGCTCGATCACGCCGGCGCCGCGCACACCCGACACGCAGCACGGCGACGGCGACGGCGGCCGCACCGTGCGCTTGAGCCAGCACGTCGCCGGCCCGCCCGCCGGCGGCGGATAATGAAAGCTCCAGGCGCGGCAGTTGCGGTCGTGCTCGCACCGGTTCGCGCATACCGCCGGATCGCCATTGGCAATCGAAAAATGCGCGTAATCGCCGCCCGGCCGGTCATAGCCCGACTGGGCCAAGGCGCGTCCGCTCCCGGCTGCGGCGACAATGCAGACCGCAATGCCGACGATCAGTCCCCGCATCATGGGATGCGCTTCCACGCTCTGGCCCCGCGCCCAAGATTCTTTCATAGAACAACGCCGACGCAAGCAAAATACCACAACAATGCCCGCCGCAGCGTCCGGTGGGCCGTCACGTCATGCGCCTTCGCGGCGTGCAACGAGCGCGAAGCTCGGCTCGCCGTCCTGCGTCTGCTCTTCGAATCCGATCTCGATCTTCGCGAAACCGAGCGCCGACAATGCATCGAGGATATCGCCGCGCCGCAGCCAGGCGCATCCCGAGTAGACACCGCCGCAAAACCACGGGCGACTTGTCATCACATAGCTGCGCTCGAAATGCGGGATGAGTTTGCCGTCGAACGGCACCTGCCTGATGCCGACGAGCGGCGGCCGAAACGGCCGCCTGGGCGAGAAATCGTCCGGATAGAATCGCGTCCAGAGGAACAGCTTGTCGGTATGCTGGGCGATCAATCGCAAAAGCTTCAACGGCTCGGTCATGTGGTAGAGCACGCCGGACGCCCAGACGACGTCGAATCTGCTTGGCTCGCTCTCCAGCCAGGCGACGAAATCGCCGAGCAGAAAGTGTGCCGACTTGATGCCGAGCACCTCCTTCGCGACCAGGCATTTCAGGTAGCTGCGTTTGTATCCTTCGACCGCCACGATGCTCTTCGCGCCGGCACGGTCGAGCATGTAGGTGTGGCCGCCTTCCAGCGGCCCGAGTTCGGCAATGTTGGCCCCTTCGACGCCGCCGAGGCGCGCGATGGCCCAGGATACCCTTGGGTCTTCGAACACTCCTGCATAACCGCCGGTATCGATGCCGCTGTTGGCCGGAAATGAACTGTGCCAGCCCTCGATCATGCCGACTGTCGCTTGGGGCGAGGGAGCATCGGCGACACAACCGTCGTTCGGCAAAAACTCGCGCCGCGGAAGAAAGCGGAAGATTGCGCGCTTGATCAGCGTGCGCATGACGAGCGGTCCGATTCCAATGTTCGCGTCCCGTTTTCGGCAATCAAAGAAACACTAGAAAATTCCAGTTCCAGTCGAGCTCACTGACACCGTTAGCATCAAACAGCGTAACAATGCGAGAATCCGGGATCAGGCGCGAAAGTGCTTTGACAGCTTCAACCCTTGCGCCTGATAATTCGAGCCGATACCGGCACCGTACAACCGGTCGGGCCGCGCCAGCATTTTTTCGAACACCAGCCGGCCGACCACCTGGCCGTGCTCCAGGATGAACGGCACTTCGCGCGAACGCACTTCGAGCACCGCGCGGGCGCCAAGTCCACCGGCTCCCGCATAGCCAAAACCGGGGTCGAAAAAGCCCGCATAGTGGACGCGAAATTCGCCGACCAGGGGATCGAACGGCACCATTTCGGCGGCATAATCGGGCGGCACCTGCACGGCTTCGGTCGAAGCCAAAATGTAGAATTCGTCGGGATCGAGGATCAGGCTGTGATCGGCGCGCGCCGCGATCGGCTCCCAGAATTCGTCCACGTCGTACGCGGCACGGCGCTCGACGTCGATCACGGCGGTGTGACGTTTGGCGCGATAGCCGACAATTCCGCCACTTGCGGAACGGAGCTGGCGCGCGGCGCCGCCGGACAGATCGATGCTTACCGCAATGCCGTCACCCATCACCGCCTCGGCGCGATCGACCAGCCGTTCGCGCGCGTGCAGCGCGCGCAGCGCCTCGGCATCGAGCGCGGCATTGCCCCGGTGCAAGCGCATCTGCGACAGCCGCGAGCCTTCGCGCACCAGCACCGGAAACGTCTTCGGACTGATCTCGGCGTAAAGCGGGCCGCGATAGCCGGCCGCGACTCGATCGAAGCCGCGCGTCTCGTCGGCGATCACGCGGGTGAACACGTCGAGCCGCCCGGTCGAGCTCTTGGGGTTGGTAGCGGCCGCGATGTCGGCGGGCAGCTGAAGCATCTCGAGCAGCGGCACGATGTAGACGCAGCCGGTTTCCAGCACGGCGCCGCCCGCCAGCGGGAATTCATGCAGCTTCAGGTCGGCGATGCGCTGCGTAACCGCGATGCCCGGCCCCGGCAGAAAGCTTGCGCGCACGCGATAGGCAACAGCGCCGAGCCGCAGGTCGATGCTCGCGGGCTGGATCTGGTCGGGCGCGAACCGTCGCGCCGCCGTGATGGCGCCGTCCTCCGCCAGCGCCGCGATCAAGCGGTCGGGCAGGATACCGTGGTCGGATGGGGAGAAACGAAGCGGCATGGACTGAACCTGCAGCGATCTAACCCGGCGAAACGTTTGACGGAAAGATGCCTGCGGCGTATAAGCCCCTTTATCCCGTGGTCATTTGAGCCGGCCGGCTTGCCGCCACGTTAAACAAAGGGCTAAAAGGCCGGGGACGTGTGAGCCCGGCCAGAGGATTTTCCTCCCGGCCGGGTTTTTGTTTGGGCCAAGGAGGGCCGACCTGCATGTCCGCGTCTGCAACGAAAAACTACCGCCAGGAAACGCGCCTGGTTCACGCCGGAATCTTGCGCTCGCCGTTCGGCGAAACATCGGAGGCGCTGTACCTCACCCAAGGCTACGTCTACGACAACGCCGCGCAGGCGGAAGCGCGGTTCAAGGGCGAGGATCCCGGCTACCAGTATTCGCGTTTCGCCAATCCCACCGTCGACATGTTCGAGCGGCGCATGGCGGCGCTCGAAGGCGCCGAGGCCGCGCGCGCGACCGCGACCGGCATGGCGGCCGTCACCCTGTCGCTTGTCGGCCAGCTCAAGGCCGGCGACCACGTTGTCGGCTCCAAGGCCATGTTCGGCTCCTGCCGCTACGTCATTGAGGAGTATCTGCCGCGATTCGGAGTCGCGTCGACGCTGGTCGACGGCTGCAATCTCGATGCCTGGCGCAGCGCAGTGCGGCCCAACACCAAAACATTTTTCCTCGAAAGCCCGACCAACCCGGCGCTCGACATTATCGACATCGCCGAAGTGGCGAAGATCGCGCATGCGGCCGGCGCCACGCTCGTGGTCGACAATGTATTCGCAACGCCGCTCTATCAGAGCCCGCTCGCGCTCGGCGCCGATTGCGTCGTTTATTCGGCAACCAAACATATCGATGGCCAGGGCCGCTGCCTGGGCGGCGTCGTGCTCGGCTCGCAGAAATTCATCATGGAAAAGATTCACACGCTGCTGCGGCAGACCGGGCCGTCGATGTCGCCGTTCAATGCCTGGGTGCTGCTCAAGGGACTGGAGACGCTGGCGGTGCGCGTGCGCCGCCAGACCGACAGCGCCGCCACGCTTGCCGTTGCGCTCGCGGAGCATCCGAAGATTTCCCGCCTGATCTATCCGGGCCGGCCCGATCATCCGCAGGCCGCGATCGCCCAGAAACAGATGCGCGGCGGCTCGACGCTGGTGGCGTTCGAGATCGAGGGCGGCAAGCCGGCCGCGTTCCGCTTTCAGGATGCGCTCCGGCTTGTCCGCATCAGCAACAATCTCGGCGACGCCAAGAGTTCTCATTACCCATCCGGCCACCACCACGCATCAGCGCCTGACGCCGGAGGCGCGCGCGGAACTCGGCATCAGCGACGGCCTGGTGCGCGTCTCGGTCGGCCTCGAACACCCCGACGATATCGTGGAAGACGTGCTCACCGCCTTGGAGACCGCATAGATCGCTCGGTAACGCCGCGGTGGCGCACAACCGCCAGCTTGAGAAAGCGCGTTCGCACGGTTATTGCAATTGCGCGACCGGCGCGATTCGCTCACAGCGTGACGCCGCGGACCAGGCTCAGGAAGGCACCAAGAAACGCACCATGTACCGTGCCATCACCCGGGACATCGAGGTCGTGGTGACCCCCCGCTTCGTCGCCGACCGTTCGTCGCCGGAGAACAATTATTTCTTCTGGGCCTACACGATCTCGATCACCAACCAGGGCACGGAAACGGTCCAGCTCAAGACCCGCCACTGGCGCATCACCGACGCCAACGGCCGCCGTCAAGACGTGCGCGGAGCGGGCGTGGTCGGCGAGGAGCCGGTTCTCAAGGCCGGCGAACATTTCGAATACACCAGCGGCGTGCCATTGCAGACGCCCTCAGGTTTCATGGCCGGCACTTACGGCATGGTGAGTGCCAGTGGCGAGCATTTCGACATCGAAGTGCCTGCCTTCTCGCTCGACTCCGTCGAAACCAAGCGGACGCTCAACTGAAAATAAAAATGAGATGACGCGACCGCCGGTTTTCCGAAGAAAATGCGATCAACTCTATAAAACTGGAGCGCTGCCCGATTCAACGTAATCGGGAAGCGCTCCAGGCTTCGGCTTCAATCAACGGCCGATCTCGACGCCGACGCCAGGAACGTGCACGCCAGCCCCCGGGCGTTCATGCTCGTGCACCACGACGCCACCGTCCGGATGCTCCACGCATTTGGATACGCAGGCTCCATGATCGCAGACCTGCCGGCAGACGCGTTCCGCATGCGCCGCATACGACAGACCAAACCACACTGCCGCCGTGGCGGCACCGACCAAGATCCTATTCATCATCGCCTCCGCATTGTTATACGGCATAAATGATATTGCGTGCGGTTTTGTTCCAAGGGGAGCGATCGCACGGAGCAACAAAACTGGCGGCGGCGCGGAACTAATGGGCGTCAGGCCGAAGCGACATCCGCGGACGCGATTTCATTCGGCTGGAACACGTAGGTCGAGCTGCAGAATTCGCAGGTGACGGTGATCTTGCCGTCCTCGACCATGTCATCGCGATCGGCCTGTGGAAAGCTGCGCAGCATGGCCTCGACACCGTCGCGCGAGCAGGAGCAATGCGCCTCCACGGGCGCCGGGCGGAACACGCGCACGCCGCGTTCGTGGAACAGCCGAAAGGCCAGACGCTCGCTCGACAGCTCCGGATCAATCAGCTCGATGTCATCGACTGTCGCGATCAGTGAACGGCCCTCAACCCAGGCTTCGTCTTCCGCAACCAGATGCGGTTCGATGCCGGGGGGTGCATCGCCGGGATGCAGATCAGGCTGCCGCGCGCGTTCGATCGAGCCAGGCAGGAACTGCAGCAGAATGCCGCCCGCGCGCCAGTTCCGTTGCGCGCCATTCGGGCCGGCGCGAAACTCCTCGGCCACGGCAAGCCGCACCCGCGTCGGTATTTGTTCCGAGCGGGCAAAATACTCATGGGCGGCGTCTTCGAGGTCGCCACCATCAAGCGGCACAAGACCCTGATAGCGGCTCATGTCAGGACCCTGGTCGATGGTCATCGCCAGATGGCCGTGTCCGAGCAGCTTGCCGGGCTCCGCCGCATTGGCGGCGATGGCCGCAGCGACGCGTGCGGCGTCGAACCGGGCGCAGGCCCTCACCTTGCCGGGTGAGGTGAAATCGACCACCAGCATGCGGACCGGCCCGTCGCTCTGGGTTTGCAGGATGAAGCGGCCGTCGAACTTCAGCGCCGATCCGAGCATGACCGTGAGCACGATCGCCTCGCCCAGAAGCTTCGCCACCGGCGCCGGGTAGTCGTGACTGCTCAGGACGGTATCGACGGCGCCGCCGAGCCGGACGATACGGCCGCGCAGGTCCAGCGCCTTCACCGCGAAGGGCAGGATGGTGTCGTCAACCGCTTCTGCGGCGGGCGCCCGGGTCGGGATACCGATTTGAGGATCGTTCATTGACAGCGAATATAGGGCACGGCGGTCGATTTGTGAGCCCTGCCGTCGCCGGAGCACCCACTATCCCACGTTGGCCGCCAAGCACCACGCCAAGATGCCCTTTTGGGCATGCAGCCGGTTCTCGGCCTCGTCGAACACCACCGACTGTGGTCCGTCGATCACCTCGTCCGTGACTTCCTCGCCGCGATGCGCCGGCAGGCAATGCATGAAAATGGCGTCCGGCTTCGCGCGCGCCATCAGGCGTTGATTGACCTGGTAGCGCTTGAGCAGATTGTGGCGCCGCGCCCCGTTGCGGTCGCCCATGGACACCCAGGTGTCGGTCACGACGCAGTCGGCGCCCTTGACCGCCTCCTCCGGATCGGTGCCGATTTGAATGGAAGCGCCGGCCGACTTCACCCAATCGAGCAGCGGTTTTTTTGGCGCCAATTCCGGCGGCGTGGCGACCTGAAGACGAAACTCGAAACGCTCGGCCGCGTGCATCCAGGACGTCAGCACGTTGTTGGCGTCGCCGCTCCAGGCCACGGTCCGCCCGCGGATCGAGCCGCGGTGCTCCTCGAACGTCATGACGTCGGCCATGATCTGGCACGGATGCGAGCGCCGCGTCAGTCCGTTGATCACCGGCACGGTGGCATGACGGGCCAATTCCTCAAGCTCGCCGGAGTCGAGCGTACGCACCACGATCGCGTCGACGTAGCGCGACAGTACGCGCGCGGTATCGGCGAGCGTCTCGCCGCGGCCAAGCTGCATCTCGTCGGAGGTGAGCAGGATCACGTCGCCGCCGAGCTGGCGCATGGCGACCTCGAACGAAACCCGCGTGCGCGTCGAGGGCCGCTCGAAAATCATCGCCAGCGTTTTGCCGGCCAGCGGCCGGGCGGCCGACATGCGCTTCGATTTCATGGCGCGCGCCGACTCGATGATGCCGCGCAGATCCGCGGCCGGCACATCGATCAGATCGAGGAAATGACGCACGCTCACGGCACCTTTTCCCCGGCGTGCTCGGTCGCGCGGGCATCGCTCAGCCGGGCGCAGGCGCGATCGAGCCGCGCGACGCCCTCGGCGATCTCCTGCTCGCTGATGATGAGCGGCGGCAACAGCCGCACGACGTTGTCGCCGGCGGCAACGGTGAGCATTTTTTCCGCGCGCAACGCATCGACCAGCTCGCCGGCCGGGACCAGCGCGCGCAGGCCGATCAGCAAGCCCTCGCCGCGCACTTCGGCGATCAACGACGGATAGCGGTCCTTGATCTCCGCCAGGCGCTGCTTGAACAGCAACGACACGCGCTTCACTCGATCAAAAAAGCCGGGCGCCAACATCACGTCGAGGGTGGCGTTGACCGCACTCATGGCCAGCGGGTTGCCGCCGAAGGTCGAGCCGTGAGTGCCGGCGGTCATGCCCTTGGCCGCCTCGCGGGTGGCGAGACAGGCGCCCACCGGAAAGCCACCGCCGAGCGCCTTGGCGAGCGGCATGACATCCGGCGTGACGCCGGTGCGCTGATGGGCGAACAGTTCGCCGGTGCGTCCCATGCCGGACTGCACCTCATCGAAGATCAGAAGGAGACCGTTCTGGTCGCACAACTCGCGCAACGCCCGCAGGAACGACGGCTCGACGATGCGCACGCCGCCCTCGCCCATCAGCGGTTCGATCATGATCGCCGCGGTCTCCGCCCCCACCGCGCGCTTGGTGGCGGCGAGATCGCCGAACGGCATCTGGTCGAAGCCGTCGACGACGGGACCGAAACCGTCGAGATATTTCTTCTGTCCGCCGGCAGCGAGCGTTGCCAGCGTACGGCCGTGGAACGCGCCCTCGAAGGTGATGATGCGGTAGCGTTCGGGCCGGCCGCTGGCCGACTGATATTTACGCGCGGTCTTGATCGCGCATTCGCACGCTTCCGCCCCGGAATTGCAGAAGAAAACCAGGTCGGCGAAGCTTGCGGCGCACAGGCGCTCGGCGGCCCGTTCGTCCTCCGGAATGTCGTACAGATTGGAGACGTGCCAGACCTTTTCGGCCTGCTGCTTCAGCGCCTCGACCAGGTGCGGATGGGCGTGACCCAGCGCATTCACCGCGACGCCGGAGGTGAAATCGAGGTACCGCTCGCCGTCGGCGGCATACAGCCACACGCCTTCGCCCCGCTCGAAAGCGAGGTGCACGCGCGCGAAGGTCGGCATCAGATGCGATGTCATTGGTTTAGGCTCTCAGCCGCTGCGGCAATAACCCGCGCGGCCAAACAAAATGTGCCGCCTCTTGTTGGGCGGCACCGTTGCACATTCTATTTGCGCGCGGCGCACTGTCAACACGGGAAAAAACGGCACTGCGACCTTGGTTCGTTCTCGTGCCGTCCACAGGTGATGCGCGTTTCCGTCCACAGGGGAAGGAACATGTGGACGCAAGCCGCCCGACTCTTGCGCCCGACTCCCGCCATATTGTAGCTTTTTGCTTGTCAAGTACGACATCTCGTGCGGCGGACAGTCGGCGGACGGTATTCTCCAGCGTTGGGTTTTTGCGTCGAGTGTTGGGCGGCTACGCGCTTCCTGGCTCAAGGAGGGATTCTATCAAAATGATCGCAATGCCAGGAGAGGGGGGCAGCATGTCGTGGACGGACGAGCGGGTCGAGCTTCTCAAGAAGCTGTGGTCCGACGGACTTTCGGCAAGTCAGATTGCGGCCGAACTCGGCGGCATCACCCGCAACGCCGTGATCGGCAAGGTGCATCGGCTCGGCTTGTCCGGCCGCGCCAAGAGCGCGAGCGCCGGGGCGCCGCGGCCGCGCAAGCCGCGCTCGGCGACCCATATGCTGCGCATTGGGCGACCGGCGATCCGCGGCAATACCGCGCTGGCGCATGCCTATGAGATCGAGGCCGAAGCCGAGCCGGAGCTGATCGACAACATCATCCCGATCGGCCAGCGCCGCACGCTCCTGGAGCTGAACGAGCAAACCTGCCGGTGGCCGGTCGGCGACCCGGGCAGCGGCGATTTCTTTTTCTGCGGCGGCAATACGCTAACCGGCCTGCCCTATTGCGCCTATCACTCGCGGATCGCCTATCAGCCGGCCGCCGACCGCCGCCGCGATCGCCGCGCGGCGCGGTAGTGCAATGTCGGGAGAATTCCGCCGGCAACTGCCGGGTCCCCGCTCATCGCGGGGACGAGCTGATCTTCGATCAACTCGCCTTGCCGAACCGGTCGTTGAGCGAATAGCCGGCGCCGCGCACGGTGCGGATCGGATCGGTGGTATGGCCGCGGTTGAGCGCCTTGCGCAGGCGGCCGACGTGAACGTCGACGGTGCGCTCGTCGATATAGACGTCGCTGCCCCAGACGCCGTCGAGCAATTGCTCGCGGGAAAACACCCGCCCGGGCCGCTCCATCAAGAATTCCAGCAAACGGAATTCGGTCGGGCCGAGTTCGACCGGCCGGCTCGACCGCGACACGCGCTTCTTTTCGCGGTCAAGCTCCAGATCGCCGATCATCAGTACCATGGCGACGCGCTCGGGGCTGGCGCGGCGCAACAGCGCGCGAATCCGCGCGAGCAGTTCCGGCACCGAGAACGGCTTGACGATGTAGTCGTCGGCGCCGGTGGCGAGCCCGCGCACGCGCTCGCTTTCCTCGCCGCGCGCGGTGAGCATGATGATCGGCAGCGACTGGGTCTGCGGCCGCGCGCGCAGCCGCCGGCACAGTTCGATGCCGGACAGGCCCGGCAGCATCCAGTCGAGCACGACCAGATCGGGGGCGGTTTCGCGCAGCCGTATATCGGCCTCGTCACCGCGGCCGACGGCATCGACCTCGTAGCCCTCGGCTTCGAGATTGTAGCGCAGCAGCGTGGTGAGCGGCTCCTCGTCCTCGACGATCAGGATGTTGGCTCCCATCCGGGTGGCTCCCTCTATTTCTGCATCAGCGCGGACGGAAAACTGGTGGTGTCACCCTTCGGACGCTGGTCGGCGATCGGGCGGCCCTCGATCATGAAATAGACGGTCTCGGCAATATTGGTGGCGTGGTCGCCCATGCGCTCGATGTCCTTGGCGCAAAACATCAGGTGCATGCAGAAGCTAATATTGCGCGGATCCTCCATCATGTAGGTCAGCAGTTCGCGGAACAGCGAGGTGCACAGCGCGTCGACCTCCTCGTCGCCGCTCCATACCGCCAGCGCGGCTTTCAGGTCGCGGCTGGCGTAGGCATCGAGTACCTGCTTGAGCTGCGCCAGCACCAGTTCGCCGCCATGTGCTCGACGCCGCGGATCAGCGTCTGCGGGTAGAGGTCGCCGGACAGCGCGACGACACGCTTGCCGATATGCTTGGCATGGTCGCCGATCCGTTCCAGATCGTTGCAGACGCGCATGGCGCCGACGATCTCGCGCAAGTCGACCGCCATCGGCTGCCGCCGCGCGATGGTCAGGATCGCCTTCTCCTCGATGTCGCTGCTGCATCTGATCGATCATCGGATCGGTGGTGATGACGTGCTCGGCAAGCTCGGAGTCGCGGTCGAGCAACGCCTGCACGGCGTCGGCGATCTGCTTTTCCGCAAGCCCGCCCATTTCGGCGACCCTGCGGGCGATCTCCTGCAGATCGGAGTCGAAGGCGCGGGCGGTATGGTCGATTCTCGTGGTGGCTTCGGTCATGGTGCGTTACCTAGGCACTTCCTGGGCGCTTCATCGGGCGATCAGCCGAAGCGGCCGGTGATGTAGTCCTGCGTGCGCTGATCGTGCGGCGCCGTGAAGACTTTGCTGGTCGAGTCGAACTCGATCAGCTCGCCGAGAAACATGAACGCGGTGAACTCGGAGACGCGCGCGGCCTGCTGCATGTTGTGCGTGACGATCACGATCGTGTAGTCGTCCTTCAGCTCGTCGATCAATTCCTCGATCTTGGCGGTCGAGATCGGGTCGAGCGCCGAGCACGGCTCATCGAACAGGATCACCTCGGGCCGCACCGCGACCGTGCGGGCGATGCACAGCCGCTGCTGCTGGCCGCCGGACAGGCTTTGGCCGTTGGCATTGAGCTTGTCCTTGACCTCGTCCCACAATGCAGCGCGGCGCAGCGAGTTTTCCACCCGCTCGTCGAGTTCGGATTTCGCCAGCTCGCTCGTACAGCCTGATGCCGAAGGCGATATTCTCGTAGATCGACATCGGAAACGGCGTCGGCCGCTGGAACACCATGCCGATGCGCGCGCGCAGCAGGTTGATGTCCTGCGCGGCGAGAGAATGTTGACGCCGTCAAACATCACCTCGCCGGTAGCGCGCTGGTGCGGATAGAGATCGTACATCCGGTTGAGCACGCGCAGCAGAGTAGACTTGCCGCAACCCGACGGGCCGATGAAAGCCGTCACCTTGTTTTCGAACAGCGAGAGGCTGATCGACTTCAGCGCCCTCACCTCGCCGTAATAGAAGTTGAGGTCCTTGATCGTGACCTTGTCGGACATCGTGCTGCGATCGGCGGCAGCCGCATTGCTGACGAGCGGTACGGCAACGGAGGCTACGTTCATGACTGCGTTCTCGATTTGCGGACTGACACGACGTTCACGATCGGCACTCTGGTCCGGCGTTGCCGCCGCGGCGGGATGGAACGCGCCACTGTCGAGTGTGATAAGCCCGCCCGATCGCCTGACGGCCGACGGCGGCGAACTCGCCAGATTGTTTGCCAGCAGCAGATGACAATTGGATGACATGCGCAAACTCCTTGAAACTTATGGAGTTTATGGGCCCGGCCGGGGCGTGACAATGGGCAGATGAACGGTAAAGGTGGCGCCTGCCCCCGGCGCGCTTTCGATCGACAGCCGGCCGCGATGGCGATTGAGGATATGCTTGACCAGCGCCAGACCAAGCCCGGTTCCGCCCTGCGCCCGGCTGTCGCGCACATCGACGCGATAAAACCGCTCGGTCAGCCGCGGCATATGCTCGGGAGCGATGCCCGGTCCATAATCGCGCACGCTGGCGACGGCCTCGGCTTCGCCTTCCGTCGCGACGCCGCGCGACAGCTTGACGTCGACGCGTTTGCCGGCGGCACCGTATTTCAGCGCGTTCTCGACAAGATTCTCGAACAAGCGCACCAGTTCGTCGCGGTCGCCGAGCACCATCAGCGCAGTTCGGCCGCCCAATCTCGATGGTCACGCCGCGGTCGCGCGCCAGCGTCTGCAGGCCGTCGATCACTTGGCGCACGATCGGGATCAGATCGACCGGCGCATCGGGCCGCCGGTGCGCATTGAGTTCGATGCGCGACAGCGACAACAGATCGTCGATCAGCCGCGCCATGCGGCGCGCCTGCTCCTGCATGATCGCCAGAAAACGCTCGCGCGCCTTGGCGTCGTCGCGCGCCGAACCCTGCAGCGTCTCGATGAAGCCGGACAGCGCCGCAAGCGGGGTACGCAGTTCGTGACTGGCGTTGGCGACGAAATCGGCGCGCATTTCCTCGACGCGGCGCAGCGGCGTCAGATCGCGAAAGGTCAGCAGCACGAGGTCCGCGACGCGCGCATCGGGCGCGCGCTTGACCGGCATAGCAACCGCCTCGAGCCAGCGATCGATCGGCACCCGTTCGGAATATTCGACGCGCTGCTGTTCGCCCCGCGTACAAGCGCGGTCGATCGCCTCGGTCAGTTCCGGCATCCGCAGAGCCAAGGTGACTGGCTCACCCTGACGCAGCGCCGGCGCCAGCGCGCGCGCCGGTTCGTTAAGGGCGACCACCCGGCCGTCGCGGTCGAGGGCGATGACCGGATCGGGCAGACCCGACACTATGGCGCCCAACGGATCGCCGCCGCGCTCGGAAGCCGCCAGCGCCGGCGAAACCTGAGCGCCCTCCTTGCCGTCGCGCATCGCCAGTAGCGCCGCCGCTGCAACGATGCCAAAGCCTGCCAGCGCGTAACCGCCGGCAAGCGCGCCGGTCATCGCCAGGCCGGCGAACACGATGGCCGCCACGACGATGACCAGCCACATCACCGCGCCGCAGCGGTCGCGGAACGCAGCGCGCGATCGTCAACGAGACTCATCAGCGAAACTCTTGGGCCAGCTCATGCGGCACCGCGTCAGTGCGCCTTCGGTGCGCGTTCCGTCCCGACCGGCATGCACCGCCGTGACAGTCATATTCAGGACCCACATTTCAGGGCACGTCCGACTGTTCGCGCACATACTCGCTTGCACGATAACGGCGGTGCGCGGGCGGCACGGCGCGCAGTCTTCAGCCGGGCCTCGCGGACGCCGAGCACGATGAGCGAAAGCACGAACGGAATAATGTAATAGAGCAGGCGAAACAGCAGCAGCCCAGCCAGCAATTGCTCCTTGTTGAACTGGTATAGCGCCACCAGCATCGTGGCATCGAACACCCCAAGACCGCCGGGCGCGTGACTGGCAAAGCCAAGCAGTGTCGCGGCGACAAAGATCACCGCCACTGTGGCGAAGCCGACATTCGGCTCACCCGGCATCAGCATGTACATGGCGGCCGCACAGCACGACAAATCGAAGATGCCGATCACGATCTGCACCAGCGTCAGCGGACCGCCCGGCAGAACCACTTGCCAGTCGTCGCGCCCGATGATGCGCGGCTTGGCCCAGACCCAGCTCACATAGGCGGCAAACAGCCCGAGCAGCAATATCGCCAGGCCGCGGTTGACCCAAAGCGGCATCTGATCGATGGCGTGCGCCGCAGCGGGCGTATAGAGAACGCCGAGACCGAGCACGGTGACGTTGCCGAGCCAGAATGTCAGGCCGGCCACGAAGCAGATCTTGGTCACTTCGACGACGCTCAGTCCCCAATTCGAATAGATGTGGTAGCGCACGGCGCCGCCGGAGAACACGCTGGCGCCGATATTGTGCCCGACCGAATAGCTGGTGAAGCTGCCGAGCGCGGCAACGCGATAGGGTATGTCGAAACGCCCGATCGTGCGCAGCGCGAACAGATCGTAGAAGGTGAGCGTCACATAGCCGCCGGCGACGAAGCAGCCGGCAATGAGCAGCGGCCGCGGGTCGGTCGCTTTCAGCGCCGCGAGCAGCGCGCGCGGATTGATGTCGCGCAGGATGTGATAGAGCACGATCACCGCGGCGACGAAGATTGCGAGGCTCAGGACGTAGCCGATACGGGTGAATGGGATCCTGCGCCCGGCGGCGGGCGCGCTGCCGCTTTCCGGCGTCAGCATTGCGCGCTCCGAGGCGGCTTCGTGCGCATCAATCCACGGTCCCATGTTGCCCCTGCCGCAACTCGCACCCACTAGCAGATGTTACGTACTGACGCGAGCGCAGCTAGCCGGGCTCTACGACAACTCTCCGGCGGCGAAAAACGCCCGCAGCTCCGCATAAGTTTCTTCCGGCGCCTCCTCGGACAGGTAATGACCGCAGGGCAGCGCCCTGGCGCCCCTGATATCGGCGGCATAGCGCTGCCACACCTCGCCCGGACTGGGCCTGGTGTTGCGGCCGACCCCGCCGGTTGCGCCCCACAGCAACAGCACCGGACAGGCGATCTTGCGGCCGGCGTCGAAATCCGCCGTGTCCATGTCGAAATCTACGCCGGCGCAGGCGCGATAATCCTCGCACATGGCGTGCACGGTCGCCGGATTACGCATGTAGCGCTTGTATTCGGCAAGGCACTGCGGATCGAAGAAGCTCAGGCCCTGCGCGGTCTTGGCGAGCTTCTTTTCAATGAAGAAGTCCGGGTCGGCGCTCATTAGGTGCTCGGGAAACGGCTCCGGCTGGATCATGAAGAACCAGTGCCAGGAAAACGTCGCCCAGGCCTTGTTCGGGTGATTGAACACGTGATGCTGCGGCACGATGTCGAGGATCGCCGCGCGCGCGACCTTGTCGGGATGATCGAGACACATGCGGTGCAGTACGCGGGCGCCGCGGTCGTGGCCGGCGGCGTAGAAGCGGTCGTGACCGAGCGCCGCCATGACTTCGATCTGGTCCTGCGCCATGGCGCGGAACGAATAGTTCTCGTGGTTCCTGCCGCCCGGCGGCTTTTCCGAATCGCCGTAACCGCGCAGATCGGTGGCGACCACGGTGAATTCCTGTGCGAGCCGCGGCGCGAACTTTTGCCAGGACAGATGGCTGAACGGATTGCCGTGCATGAGCAGGAGCGGCGGCCCCTTGCCGCCATGCACCGTGACGATGCGGGCGCCGGAAGTCTTGATCTCGGTGCGCGTGAAGCCCTCGAAGAACATGCCGCCTCCGCCAATCCGGAGTGAATACTAACAGTCCCAATCGGTCATTGCGAGGAGCGCAGCGACGAAGCAATCCGTGGCGGATGTAAAGAACTGTATTGCTTCGCTCCGCTCGCAATGACGAACCTTAGGCGCTAATCTCAGCCGGCAAAAGAAACCAAGGATTTCCCCAAATGCCCATGCCTTCCGATATCGACCCGCAATCCGGCTCCCGTCTGCCGCTGCCCAAGCGCGAGGACCTGGACGAGGTCGGCAAACGCGCCTTCGACCGCGCCTCGACGCCCGGCAAGACCATCGTCGGCCTGCGCGGACCGTCCGGGCTAAATCTCTACAGCCCGGCGACCGTGGAAGCGCACCAGGTGATGAACCAGCATCTGCGCTTTAAGTGCTTCGACGCCAAGACCCGCGAGATCGCGATCCTCACCGTAGCCCGCGAGATGGACAGCCGCTTCGAATGGGCCGCGCACGAGCCGGAAGCCCTCAAGGAAGGCGTGTCGCAGGATCTCATCGACGTGATCAAGCACCGTAAGAGCACGCAGGGCCTCGACGAGACTTACGCGGCCATCATCGAATTCGGTCGGCAGATTTTCCGCGATCACAAGGTCACGTCGGAAGCGTTCGCGCGCGTGAAGGCCAAATTTCCTCCAAACAAACTCGTCGAACTCGTGCTGCTCATGGGCAACTACGCTTCGACGGCGGCGCTGCTTTGCGCTTTCGATATGCAGGTGCCGGAGGGCAAGCCGGTTTTGCCGGTCGGTTAGACTCATCCTCCCCCGCCACGCAGGGGAGGATGTTATTTCTTCTTGCCATCCAGGCCCAATTCGCCCCAGCGTTTCTGCGCTGCGTCGATGTCTTTCTGCTCCGGCCAAACCTTGGGCGGAAAGCGCGCGCCGCCGAGATCGGGATCCGGGTCGTAATCGAGATTGACGGTGGCGTCGATCAAGAGGCGGTTCCACTTGCCGGTGCCGAACTGCTCGACGTTGCGATCGCGCCGCCGCGTCGACGGATCGAGGCCGGCGCCGAATGTCGACGGCATGATGACGACGTCGTCCTCGCCGGCGTTGACGCGGTATGCGATCGCCCAATCGACCGCGGCGTAGTCGTGGATGTCGATGTCGTCATCGACCACGATGACGTGCTTGTAACGCACATGCGCGGCAGAGGACCCCCACAGCGCGTTGGCGACCTGTTTGGCCTGGCCACGGTAACTCTGCTTGATCTGCACGTAGACGTTGATCCCGGTCTGCACCGGCGGGCACCATACGTCAGTGACGCCCGGCACGCCGGCGCGATCGAGCACGTTCCAGGCGGTCGCCGCGCGCATGATCGACGAGCACACGCCGTTCTCGGAGAAACTGCCCGGCATCGAGCCCTCGATGGTGCCGCGCAGGATCGGATCGGTGCGGTGCGTGATGGCGGTGACGTGGATGGTCGGCTTGAGCGAGCGGTCGCCGGCCACATAGCCGGTGAACTCGGCGAACGGGCCTTCCATCGTGTAGGTGCCGGGATCGAATTTCAGCACGCCCTCGATCACGATCTCGGCGCTGGCCGGCACGTAGAGGTCGACGGTTTCGCACTTGACCAGTTCGACCGGCTCGCCGCGGATGGCGCCGACGACATCATATTCGCACAGGCCCTTGGGCACCGGCGAGCCGCCGACGAAAGGCAGCGAATCCTCCCAGCCGATGGCGACCGCGATCGGCATTTCCTTGTAGCCGGCTTCCTGCCAGGCAGTGACGTGATGACCGATGTGCTGCGCGCGCCACATCAGGATCGGAATCTTGTTTTTGTCCGCCACCATGCCGCGATAGACGCCGACATTCATCACGTTGGTGTGCGGATCCTTGGTGACGACGCCACCGTAGGTGAGGATGTAACGGCCGCCGTCGATGCGATTCCACTGCGGCACCGGAAACTCGTAAAGGTCGACATCCTTGCCCTTGACTATGTTTTCCTTGACCGGGCCGGTCTTGACGATCTTCGGCGCGATGCTCTCGGTTAGGAGGGTGCGGCCGATCTTCACCAGTTCGCGCGCGTGCGTGTCGGGCGAAAGCCCAAGCATCAAGGCGACACGGCGCGCACTCGATAGCCCGGAGGTGAGGACCTGATGGCAGCGCGCGTTCTTGCCGTAATTCTTGATGTTGTTGAACAACAGTGCCGGGCCGGTGCCCGAACCCTGCGCCAGCCGCGTGACGGTGCCGAGTTCAACGTTCCAATCGACCTCGGCATCGACCTGGTGCAGTTCACCGGCAGCGGCGAGCGCCTTCATCCAGCTGCGCATATCGCCGAACGCGGCCGCCTTGCGAGTCATCGTTGTCATTGCCAATTCCAATTGGTCATAAGGAAGCGCGGTTGTGCGCCGCCGGCGCGGGCGGTGTCAATCAGAGGGGTGCTGTGTGGGCGGCACTATCTCCGCTGTCGCTTGTCCCGGCTCGCGCAAAAGGTCGGCTAGGTCATTCAGCCTTCAGTCCCGCTTCCTTGATGACCGGGCCCCACTTGGCCATCTCGGATTTGAAGAATGCCTCGCACTCTTGCGGGGAATTACCGATCGGCACGTAGGCCATCGCCGAGAGCTTGGCGGCCACGGCGGGCTGCTTGAGGCCGCTGACAATCAGGTCGTGCAGCTTGACGATGATCTCCTTGGGCGTGCCCGCGGGCACCACCACTGCGGTCCAGGTTGCGCCTTCGACGTCGGGGAATCCCGCCTCCGCCATGGTGGGGACATCGGGCAGTGCCGGCGAGCGCGCCTTGCCGGTCACCGCCAGCGCGCGCAGCGCGCCGGATTTGATCAGCGGCACTGCCGGCGCCATGGCGCCGAACGAGATCGGGGTATGGCCGCCGACCGTGGCTTCGACCGCCGGGCCGCCGCCGTTGAACGGCACATGCACCAGATCGAGATGCAACGAATGCTGGAACAGCGAGCCGACCAGCTGCGGCGGCGTGCCGGTGCCCGGCGACGCGAAACTCTCCTTGCCCGGATTGGCGCGGATCCACGCCACCAGTTCCTTGACGCTGTGCGCCGGGACCTGCGGATTGACCGCAAGCACCACCGGCGTCTGCGCCCCCAGCGTGACGGCGTCGAAATCCTTGATCGGATCGAACGCCACGTGGCTGTAGAGGAACGGGTTGTTGGTGAGGTTGCCGCCCGTGACCAGGATTGTATAGCCGTCCGGCGGCGACTTCGCCGCGCGCTCGGTGCCGACATTGCCGCCGGCGCCGGCGACGTCTTCGACAAAGAAATTCTGTTTGGTCTGCGCCGTAAGGCTTTGCGCGATCAGCCGCGCGAACAGATCGGTCGGGCCGCCGGCGGCGAAGCCGACGATCATTTTCACCGGCCGCGCCGGCCAAGTCTCCGCGGCGGCGGCGCCCGTAACGCTGACGGTCACGAGACATAATGCCAACGCCAGCAGCGATTGCTTTTTCATGTCGCTCCCCTCCCCACCATCCGGCTTAAGTTGTTCCGGCTTGAACTGTCCGGATTAAGCTTGCGTGACCCGGCGCAGGCCGCGCGCCGAGTCTCGCCATATGGCGATTATGCCAGCGGCAGCGCGGCATTCAAGAATACCCCGACGCACGCGCGTCGTGGTGAAGGACACCGGCTTGTTTTGCTGTTCGCGCCGCGCCGACGCGCGGCGGCGCCTCAAAGGTGCGCTACCACGGCGAGCTTGGTGATCTCGCCGCTTTGATAGGCCTGCAGGAAAGCGGTGTAATCCCTGAACGAGACGCAGCCGTTCGACTGGCCGTTCGCGCCGAGCATAAAGGTGTGGGCCAAAAGTCCGCTGCGGCCGAACACCTTGCTGTCGTCGACCGGAATAAGGCGCAGCGCCGCCACGCCATGGAACAGACGCTCGCGCGGCCGCAAGTTATAGACGTCGGGCGGCGTAACGCCGCGATCGCGCTTTTTGGCGGAACTCGGATCGTCGAGATCGCCGCCCAGTCCCGAATGCGCCTCCAGCGCCGTGCCGTTCGGCAGGTACACCATGTGGGCGGAGATGTCGTAGACCGCGGTCTGGCGGTCATAGAGACCGCCGGTTGCGCCGGCCGTCATCCCGTCCGTATCCGCCGACGCATAAGCCAGTTCGACCTTGCCGGAGGACGGCGCGCCGAAAAGCTTGGCAAAGATCGACGGCGAGGCGGATGAGCCGCCGAACAGCCGCTGGAAGATGCTGCGGTGGTCCGCAGGCGGCGACCAGGTGCCGACGCTTGCAGTCTGCTGATTCGCGTTCGCCGCCCGCGCGACGGCCCGCTGACCGCGACGGGTGCCATGCGGCAATGATTCGCTGCGGGCGAAGCGGCGGACAGGCAGCTCTTGGTGGATATCCGGCTGCTCGACCGACGCGAGCCGGAAGCGACCCTCCGGGACGCCGGGCGTGAAGGCTGCGGAAAAGCGCGTGTCGAACGGCAGAGCGGCGGTCTTGGCAGACCTGAGTTCTTGCGCCGGGCTCACGGCGAGCTTGTCGGCGCGGCCCGGGATGGCAAGGCGATCACCGCGCCCGACTGAGGCCTTATCGGCCTGCAGACCGCCGAGATTGACGCAGATGGTCCAGGCGCATGCCAGCGCAACGCCAGCCAGCGCCGCCCCGCCCAAGATGCGTTGCGGCAGCGCGTTGACCGAAGAAATCCCCTGATCGTAGGCCCGCGAATTATAGGGCCACGTCACCCCGACCGTCATTCCCCCTCACGTCCCCGTAGTGATCCCGCACGCCCCGCACACAGCGGCAACCACCGCCACGGCGGCGGTCCGCAGGCACGGGCAGATATGTAGACACGTCCCCGACCCCCGAAGGGTCAATATCCCCAGTGCCGGATCATTGCGGCAGCTTTTAGGTCACGCTACCGAACTTTTGCATAGATGCAAGCGGCGAGGCCGCGAAATCGCCCCAATGGGCTGCGCGGCGGACGCTACCGCAGCTTGTAGAGCGCGTGCCGGCGGTTGCGGGTGAAGGGCCGCACATGGGTCGGCCAGCGTCCCTCCTCGACCGCTTTCGCCCAAGCGGGGCTCACCAGCACCTTGGGATCGTCGATCTCATAGAGCGCGCTGTAGCGCGGTCCGTCATGCGCTATGCGGCGCTCCTCGCCACCGAGGCTGACGGTGAAAGGCTCGCCCGCCATGCGCGACACGGCCTTCACGCCAGGCACCTTTAGCAACGTGGGCACGTGCTCGACGTCATAGACCTCGTTGAACAGCGCCTCCTTGTCGGGCTCGACGTCCATGCTGACGACGAACAGATATTTGGATGAGATCGGCATTGGCTCCTCGTTTTTGCAAGCTTATTTGAACCGTTCACTCGGCGGCGCGATCTCGGTGACCAGATCGCGAACAAGCTTCTTGTTGGGCAAAGGCGTCAGCGTCATCTCGCGCGGCTCAAGCCGCGCCGTGCAGGCATAGACCGTCTCGCCATCGACCTGGATCATGCACTCCTTGCAGGCATTGGCGTTGATACAGGAGAAGCGCACCGCAATCGAAGGATCGCGGTTGACGCGCAGCCAGCGCAGCCCGTCGAGCACCGACTGGCCGGACTCGAACGGGACATCGTGAGCGTCCCAGCGGCCGGCATCGCGTGCCGTGCCGCGCCAGATTTTGAGCTTCGCGACAGCGCTCATGGGACGGCCGGCTCCAGCGGCGCTTTGGCGCCGGAGACTTCCAGGGCGCCGTCGCGCCACCGCACGGTCTGATGCCGCTGCCATTGCGGCTCAAGGTGGGGGAAGTCCTCGCGCTGGTGCGCGCCGCGGCTTTCGGTGCGGGCGAGCGCCGCCTCGGCCACAGCGCGCGCCACCATCAGCATGTTGCGCAAGTCGAACCAGTCGAGCCGTTCGAGATCGAAAGCGCCGGGCCGGCCGGGCGGCCGAGCGCCAGCTTCGGCGCCGATCGCTGCGATATCGGTCAGGGCGTGGCGCAGCTTGGCGCCGGTGCGCAGCGGCCCGACATTGTCCGCCATGGCGGCCTGCAGCCTGGCGATCAGCGCCGCCATGTTGGCGGACGGACGCGTGCCCTGATCGGCGCCCAGCAAATCGAGGGCGGCGCCGGCATCCCGCGGCCGCAACTCGCGGCGCGCGGTTCGTTTGGCGTATCCGCCGGCACTGTGCCCGGCCCGGCGTCCGAACACAAAGGCTTCGGTCAGCGCATTGCCCGACAGCCGGTTGGCGCCGTTCGCACCGCCGACGACTTCGCCGGCGACGAACAGGCCGGGCACGCCGGCGGCGCTCATGTCGGCGCCGGCCTCGACGCCACCCATATGGTAATGCGCGATCGGCGCGACCTCGACCGGCATCTTGGTGAGATCGATGGCGTTGGCCGCTAGCCGATCGATCACCGGTCCGAAAGCTGCGCGCAATGCCGCCGGTGAACAATGCTGGAAGGACAAATAGGCGCCGCCATGCGGCGAGCCGCGGCCAGCCTCGGCTTCCTTGAGAATGGCGAAAGTGGCGAGATCGCGCGTCAGCACGTATTTGCCGTCCTCGTCGGAGCCGTAAGCCGAGGTGAATTCCTCCATGCGGCCGTTGAGCAGCCGGCCGCCGAGCTTGTAGCGGAACGGATCCCACATGATCGGATCCATCCCGATCAGGCGCGGCGCGAGATGGCCGATCGGGAAAAACTGCACGAACTCCATGTCGATCAGTGGCGCGCCGGCGCGGACCGCCAACGCATAGCCGTCACCGCCCATGTTTGTTGAGGCGCTGTTGCGCCGGTAAAGCCGCGTCAGTCCGCCGGTCGCCAGCACGGTCGCGTTGGCGGCGATGAGCACCGGCGCGCCGGTCGGCAAGTGACAGGCGACGGCGCCCGCACACTCGCCATTTTGCACGGCGAGGTCGACGATACAGAGATCGCCGGCTTTCCGGATGTTTTTCTGGTGCCGCGCGATCTCGGCGCGCAACGTCTTCGACACCGCCGGTCCGGTATTGATGAAATCCACATAGACGCAGCGCGGCCGGTCATGACCCGGCGCGGTGGTCGCGGTGATGTGGCCATCCTTGCGCGCCCAGCCAACGCCCCAGCGGTCGAGTTCGCGAATGCAGTCCGGCGCGTCCTCGCACAGGAGCCGCGACAGCGCGTCCTCGCACAGGCCGCGGCCGGCCGCGATGGTGTCGTCGTAATGCGCCTGCGGATCGTCCGGCACCTCTTCGCCGAGCGCCGCCGCTACGGTCATCTGCGCCATCACTGTGGCGCCGCCCCGGCCAATCAGGCTCCTGTCGGCAAGCAGGATGTTTTCTGTGCCGGCGCGCGCCGCCTCGATCGCCGCATACATACCGGCGGCGCCGGAGCCGATGACCAGCACATCGGTGTCGATGGTGATAGGGTCCAGTTTCATTTGCTGAAAATAGAATGCCGTGCGTCCCCGCGAAAGCGGGAATGAGCGGAAGACATTACGCCTTGGCGGCGAATGCCGCCGCGAGTCGCGCGGCGAATTGCCGTTCCATCTCCTTGGCCTTGGAGCGCAATACCGGCTGGCCTAGGCTGCCGAGTTTGCCGGTGAGCGCGGCATCGACGTCGTAGCTGATTTTCGTCTCGTCGCCTTCCTCGGCGAGCCGTGTCAGCGAGGTCGCGGTCAGCCGGCCGACAATGCCGAGCGGCGTACCCTCGACCTTGGCCTCGATCTCGCTCGGCTCCTCGGCGCGCACCACCTGGACCGTGACGCTGAACTTGAAACTCATGTAGGCGACCTTGGTGGCGAACACCGCCGAATAGGTGTCGGGCGCGGTCTCCTTGAGATCCTGCACGCCATCGACGCAGGAGGCGAAAAAGCGCGCATCGCGCACCTTTTCGTAGACTTGCGGGCGCGGGGCCTTCACCGTCAGTTCGCCGGAGAATTTCATCGCGGCTCCTTGTGATCTCCCTCTCCCCGCACGCGGGAAGACGTTGTCTTATCATGCCGTCGCCTTCAGCAGCGAAGCGAGCGGGCGTGCTGGATCGGCGAGCGCCGCGGCGTCGACCGGGATGCGGCGCTCGATCAATCGGCGCGCAGCGGCGAGGTCGCGTTGCGCGTTGATACCCATGGCATAGACCAAGACGCCGTCTGCAATCTCAAAGCTGAGCATGCTTTTGCCGGCAAGCTGCCGGCGGACGCGCGCGTCCGGCTGCACAGGCGCGTAGCCGATGCCCTGGATATAAAGATCGTATTGCTCGGACCAGAACGACGGCACAGTACGATAGGATTCGCTTCTGCCCGCGGCATTGCGCCCGGCGACCGCGCCCTGATCCTGGGCGTGCTTCCAGTTCTCCAGGCGAACGAGCCCATGCGGCGCCGGAAAGCGTACCGCGTCGCCGGCGGCAAAGATCGCCGGGTCGGCGGTGCGGCACTGTTCATCGACCACGATGCCATTGTCCGTTTTAAGCCCCGCCGCCGCGGCCAGCGCATCATTCGGCCGCACGCCGGTGCCGACCACGACAGTGTCTGCCGCGAGAATCGCGCCTGCACTGGTCTCGATCTCGACTGCGTCGGCGGTGCCGCGAACGCCGACGATGGCGGTCGAGGTGTGCAGATCGACGCCATGCCGGCGATGTTCTTCGGCGATGAAAGCGCCGGTTTCCTCATCGCAGACGCGGGCCAGGATTCGCGGCGCGACTTCAAGCACGCTGACGCGCAGACCGAGTTCCGCCGCAGAGGCCGCGGCCTCGAGTCCGATCAGCCCACCACCGACCACGACCAGGTGTTCGCAGCCGCGCAACGCCGCCGCGAGCGCGCGCGAATCCGCCTCGCTGCGCAGATAATGCACGCGCGCCATGCCGAGCGGCAGTTGCGCCAATTCGCGCACCAGCGATCCGGTCGCCAGCACCAGCGCATCGTAGCGGTAACGCCGGCCATCCGCGGCGAGCACCTCGCGCGCGGCGCGATCGATGGCGGTGACGACAGCGGTGCGCTCCAGCACCACGTTGTGCGCGGCCGTGCCTTTGGGACCGGCAATCAGCGCATGCTCGGGCAGCGCCTTGCCGGTGAGCACTGCCTTCGACAGCGGCGGCTTCTCGTAGGGTTCGCAGGCTTCGTCTGTCAGGAGCAGAACCGATGCAGCCGGATCGGCGCGCTTGGCCTCGATGGCGGCGAACACGCCGGCCGGGCCGCCGCCGATCACGACGATTCTTTTGGCCTCTTGATCAGACATGGGTCGCGCGCTGGGCTCAGGCGCGCAATGCCGTGAGCATGTCCTTGATGTATTCGTCGGCGCTGGAGATCACCAGCATCATGGCGTGCGGGCGCAGCTGCGCCAACATCTTCGACAGCGTTTCGTCGCTCGACGCCGCGCCGCCGAGAATGAGCGCGGTGGTCATCACGTGCTTGACGTTGCAGGCCTCGCCGATGATCGACGCCGCGGCGGCGCTCTCGCCCGCGGTCGCCACCATCACCACAAGATCGGCTGAGTTGATTTCGTCGACCAGATCCTTGGTGCGGCCGGCGAGATCGTTCAACCAGCCGCCCATCGAGAACGGCTCGCCGGGGCGTGGCGCGCCTGAAAACGATGACGCGGTAAGAAAGCTTGCGCGCTGCCATGACCCGGCCGCGAGGTCCTTGACGACGCGTTCGCTCGGCGCATCGAGCGCGATCACCTTAACGGCACGCGGCTGCGAATTGGGCCGATCGATACGGAATTTCGCCTCCGCGGCCGAACTCATCCGCGCCGACTCGCTCTGCATGGCTCCGTCTCCTTGCCCGCCTGACCCAGCCTGGATATGGCGCCCCGGCGGGGATATTTCATTCCCCGCCCTGTTGGGTATAACGGCCGTCGGTCACGCCGAGCAAGTCACTGAAAGCTAATCTTCCATGCCTGGAAAGCGTATCGAACTGTGCAGCACCGGCGAGGTTGCCCCCGGCACCGCGCTCAAGGTCGAAACCGAAGGGCTGGCGCTCGCGGTATTTAACGTCGCCGGCGAGTTCTTCGTCACCGACGACCTGTGCACGCACGGGCCGGGCTCGCTCTCGGAAGGCTATCTCGAAGACGACGTCATCGAGTGCAATTTCCATAACGGCCAGTTCAACGTCCGCACCGGCGAGGTGGTGTCGCCGCCCTGCATGGTGCCCATCAAGACCTATCCGGTGATGGTGGTGGACGACAAGGTGACCATTGAATTGTGAAACACACTTCAATGGTCGTGGCCGGACTTGATCCGGAACGAAGCGACGCCGTTCTTCGAACGGCTATGCCCGGCCATGACAGTGTTGGGATAACGCCCACGTCGATTTCAGCTTTGCTGTTGACGAAGCACGCGGACCCGGCTTGGTACCGGTTCAAGAAATTCAAGGAGAAACGCCGATGATGCGAGAGAAGCCGCCGTTCCGCGCCGATGTGGTCGGCTCGATATTGCGCACCGCGCCGCTCAAAGAGGCCCGCGCCAAGCGCGAGAAGGGCGAGATCAGCGCGGCGCAGCTCAAGGAGGTCGAGGACCGCGAAATCGAGAAGATCATCAAGAAACAGGAGGACGTCGGGCTTAAAGTCGCGACCGACGGCGAATTCCGCCGCTCGTGGTGGCATTTCGATTTTTACGGTCTGCTCGACGGCATGGAGCGCTACACGCTCGATCACGGCATTCAGTTTCACGGCGTGCAAAGCCGGATGGAAAGTATCCGGGTCAAAGGCAAGCTCGGCTTCTCCTCCACTCACCCGATGCTGGAGCATTTCAAATTTCTCAAAGCCCACACCAAGGTGACGCCGAAAATGTGCATCCCGAGCCCGGCGACCCTGCATTTTCGGCTCGAGCCGGGCGCCGTCGTAGCCAAGGAATACGCCGACCGCGATGCGATCTTCGAGGATCTCGGGAAGACCTACCGCCAGGCGGTGCGCGCGTTCTATGACGCCGGCTGCCGCTATCTGCAGTTCGACGACACCGCGTGGGCGTATCTGTGCTCGCAGGCCGAGCTGAAAAAGGCGCGCGACCGCGGGCTCAACGCCGACCGGCTGCAGCAGGACTACGCCCGGCTCATCAACGCCGCGCTCGAAGGCAAGCCGGCCGACATGGTGATCACAACGCATGTCTGCCGCGGCAATTTCCGCTCCACCTGGATTTCCGAAGGCGGCTACGAGCCGGTCGCCGAGACGTTGCTCGCCAAGCTCAATTACGACGGCTATTTCCTCGAATATGACAGCGCACGCGCCGGCGGCTTCGAACCGCTGCGCTTTCTGCCGAAAGGCAACAAGATCGTCGTGCTCGGCCTCGTCACCACCAAATCAGGCACGCTGGAAAAGAAGGACGACATCAAGCGCCGCATCGAGGAGGCAAGCAAATACGCGAGCCTCGACCAGCTCTGCCTGTCGCCGCAATGCGGCTTTGCCTCCACGGAAGAAGGCAATGTGCTGGCCGAGGACGAGCAATGGGCCAAGCTGCGCATGGTGGTGGAATTGGCCGATGAGGTGTGGGACTGAGCGGCGCTGTCGTGTGGTGACGTTACGGGCGTCTGGCATTAGTATCCCGGGCCATGAACTGGCTGTTCCGGAGCAAGGTTCTGACGATCGCGATCGCGGGCGGCATTTGGCTCGCGGCGACCGTCCTCATGCTGGAAATCTTCGGCGTTCATGCGCCGTGACGGTCTCGCGCGCCACCGCGAACTGCCGATGTGACGCCGGCAAAAGGTCCACCGCACAATGAGTAATGCTGTCCGCGGCGCCGACATCGTCGCTCGCTCGCTGCAGCGGCTCGGCTGCCGGCGCGTCTTCACGCTGTCCGGCAACCACATCATGTCGATCTTCGACGCCGCGCTCGATGCCGGCCTCGACCTGGTACACGTCCGCCACGAGGCCGCCGCCGTCCACATGGCTGACGCACACGGCCGGCTGACCGGGGAGGCCGGCATCGCGCTGGTCACCGGCGGGCCGGGCCACGCCAATGCGGTCGGCGCGCTGTACACGACGCTCGCTGCGGAATCGCCCATGGTGCTGCTGTCGGGACACGCCGCGACCTGGGAGCTCGGCCGCGGCGGCTTTCAGGAACTGCGCCAGGCCGAAATGGCGAAGCCGGTGACGAAGGCGTCTTGGACCGCCGAGAGCGTGAAGACCCTCGGCCGCGACATTGGCGACGCCATCCGCATCGCGCTGACGGGCCGGCGCGGACCCGTTCATGTGAGCCTGCCGTCCGATCTGCTCGATGCGCGCATGGACGAAGGCGCGGTGACTTGGCCGACGGCCGGAGCGGCCGCGCGCGTCGCGCTCGGCGACGCCGATTGCGCCAAGATCGTTTCGTTGCTCGGCGCCGCCAAGCGCCCGCTCATCTTCGCCGGGCCGCAGCTGTCGAGTCCGGCCGGCCGCGCCCTGCTGGCTGAGCTTGAAGCCGCGACCGGAACGCCGGCGATCGTTCTGGAAAGTCCGCGCGGGCTTGCGGATGCGACCCTCGGTGCACTGCGCGACGTGGCGAAACGTGCCGATCTCGTCGTACTGCTCGGCAAAGCGCTCGATTTCACCATCAAATGGATGGCCGCGCCCGAGTTCGATCCCGCCGTGCGGGTCATTGCCATCGATCCCGACACCAAGCTCGTGGAGCGGGCGCTGCGCGAAAAGACCGATTCCCTGGCGCTCGCCGCAGTCGCCGACCCGGCGCCGGCGGCGCAGAAACTCGCAGCGGCCGCGAAGCAAGCGCGCCCGCGCGATACGGCATGGCTCGCCGAGGCGCGGCAAGCGCTCGACGCGCGGCCAACGGCGTGGCGCAGCGTCGTGTCGAACACGCCCGGCCGGCTGCATCCCGCCGAAGTGTTCCGCGCCTTGCATCCGTTCGTCGAACGCGACCCGGAGACCGTTCTCATCTGCGACGGCGGCGAATTCGCCCAATGGGGCCAGAGCATGCTCCCGGCGCGGCGCCGGCTCATCAACGGCGTGGCCGGCGCCATCGGCAGCTCGCTGTCGTTTGCGCTCGCGGCGCGGCTCGCCGAGCCGAAGGCGCCGGTCTTCGCCGTGCTCGGCGACGGCACGATCGGCTTCCACATCAGCGAATTCGAAACCGCGGTGCGGCGCGCGCTGCCCTTCGTCGCCATCCTCGGCAACGACGCGCGCTGGAACGCCGAGAGCGAAATCCAGCGCCGCAGCTACGGCGCCAACCGCATGCATGGCTGCGAGCTTCTTCCGGCCCGCTACGATCAGGTCGTCACCGCGTTTGGCGGTCATGGCGAATTTGTCGAGCGCGCCGCCGACCTGCCCGCCGCCATCGAGCGCGCGCTCGCAAGCGGCAAGCCGGCCTGCGTCAACGTGATGATCGAGAGCACCGCGGCTCCGGCGCTGAGCCTGCCGCTGTAATCACTCCGCCGCGAGCGCGCTCGCTTTCAGCGGCAGCTTCAGCCGGTGCCAGACGTCGACCAGCGCCTCGGCCAGGCGGTCGATCAGCGCATCGTCGTGATACGGGCTCGGCGTGATGCGCAGCCGCTCGGTGCCCTTCGGCACCGTCGGATAGTTGATCGGCTGGATGTAGATGCCGTGCTCGGCGAGCAGCATGTCGCTCGCCGCCTTGCACTGTTCCGGATCGCCGACGAACACCGGCACGATATGCGTCGTGCTCATCATCACCGGCAACCGCGCCGCCGACAGCACCGCCTTGGTGCGCGCGGCGCGGTCCTGATGCCGCTCGCGCTCCCAGCTCGACGTTTTCAGATGCCGGATCGCGGCGGTCGCCGCGGCGGCGACCGGCGGCGGCAGCGCCGTGGTGAAGATGAAGCCCGGCGAATACGAGCGCACCGCGTCGATGATCGCCGTGCTCGCGGCGATATAGCCGCCGACGCAGCCGAACGCCTTGGCGAGCGTCGCCTCGATCACGTCGATGCGCCCCATGGCGCCGTCGCGCTCGGCAATCCCAGCGCCGCGCGGCCCGTACATGCCGACGGCGTGCACCTCGTCCACATAGGTCATGGCGCCGTATTGTTCGGCGAGATCGCAGATCCGGTTGATATGCGCGATGTCGCCGTCCATCGAATAGAGGCTCTCGAACACGATCAGCTTCGGCCGCTTCGGATCGGCCGCCGCCAACAGCTGTTCGAGATGCGCCATGTCGTTGTGGCGGAAAATCTGCTTCTCGGTGTGCGCCTGGCGCACGCCCTCGATCATCGAATTGTGGTTCCAGGCGTCCGACAGGATGAGGCAGTTCGGCATCAGCCGCGCCAAGGTCGAGATGCCGGTCTCGTTCGACACGTAGCCCGAGGTGAAGACCAGCGCCGCTTCCTTGCGGTGCAGGTCGGCGAGTTCGCGCTCCAGTTCGACCAGCGGATGATTGTTGCCGGCAATGTTGCGGGTGCCGCCGGCGCCGGTGCCCATGCGGGTCGCGGTTTCGACCATGGCGCCGATCACCTTGGGGTGCTGGCCCATGCCCAGATAATCGTTCGAGCACCAGATCACGACGTTCTTCGGCCCGTCCGGCGAATGCCAGATGGCGTGCGGAAAGCGACCGGCAATGCGTTCGAGATCGGCGAACACGCGATAGCGCCGCTCCGCGTGCAGGCGGTCGAGCGCATCGGCAAAATAGGCGTGGTAATTCACAGGGGTGTTCGGCCGATCGATCATCAGATGAAAGTCCCGGCAAGCAAGTGGTTGTAACCGGACTGTTCTAGAAGCGTTCCAGGGTACTTGTCGAGGGTAACCTACGGGTAAATTCGCCGCGCACTTTGACATGGCTCAAACCCCGTTTGCGCATCGCGGCGGCGCCTCGTGAACGCGCCGCCGCGAGGCGTTTCGAACAAGCCGATCCGTTCGCGCAGCAACACCGCCGTCAGTTGGATAAGGTGCATTAATAACGCATGTTAGCGAGACCGGCGCGGGCCTCGACGAAACGCCGGCAACGAACGCGATGCGTCGAATCATACGGCCCCTCCACCGCTGTCGTGGACGCAGGAAGCAGCTTCCCGTTCTCGCGCTGCGCTTTTTGTTCGCGCCCCGAGTTTTGCTGCACGGCGAGTAGCGAGCGGTGAACAGCGAATGGAAAAGCCCAATTCGCTATTCGCGGTTTCGCTATTCGCAAATCACCACACTTCGATCTTCGTCAGACGGCTTCGGCAGTGGATGGCCGAAGGCATCACGATCGGGTGCGGCACGAAAGCCAAGAACGAACGGAAAAGAAAAGGAAGCAGAACGCCGAAAGGCGCAACGTCACCGCCGCACTTGCAAGGTGCGGCGCTGCCCCCGCCCTGACCCTCCCCCGGTTGCAGCGGAGGGATAGGGAGGGGGCAGCTCGCCTTCCGGCGTTCCACAGCGGCTCTCGCCAGGGAGACAGCTGGTCCCCAAGGCTCAGCGTCAGGCCATGCTTCCCGGGACGGTCCGGAGCGTTCGGTCCTATACGGCCGCCCCGACCGGGGGGCGGAGACCTTGCGCTGTTCCACGGGCGTTACCCGCGCCGAAGCCGTCCCAGTGCAGCGAGCACCTCGCGCGCCGGTCGTTATGCCGACAGGATGATGCCCGAGCCGCCCGGGAGCAGAGGGGACGAACCCTCTGCCCGCAGGCACCGCAACCCGCTCCGCCGGCCGTCGTCACTGGCTGGCGTCCTTTCAAGCAAGCGGGATGGGTTTCTTTTAGTTCGCTGCGCGATGCGATTTCAAGAAATTCCGCGAGCCGACGCCATCTCTCTGATCCGGCGCAATATTTTTTCGCGCTTTGTTTGATTCGCGGGCGCGGAAATTGTGGCATTGCTGCCATGATTCGCATTTATTCGTAAGCCTCCATGTGGCGGGCACCGCAATCCGGACAGTCGTCATCGCACATGCACGACCAATCATCCTCCCATTGGTGGCCGCAGCGGGCGCATTCGTAATAGTTGCGATACCAGGCCATCCAAGCACCCCAAGCCGGAATCAACGATCCGATCGCAGACGATAATATCCACGCGAGACGAAATCGAGATAGCCGCGGTCTCGCAGAAACTGAAGCTGCTGTCGAATTTTTGGTCGGACGTTCTGATTGCCAGGATATATTTGGGCCAGTCGATTTTCGAACGCATAAACGTCGTCAATCTGAAATTCCGGCTTCCCGATGGATTCTACGCATTTCATCACTTCCAATAACCAACCGCGCGCTTCCAGGCCTTGATCACGCAAGAAGAGGGTTCTGTTCCACTTTTCGAGAACCGACTCCTTGGATTCCAGCTTTCCCGCCCGGACGATAAATATCTTTCCCGATTCCGGAATTTGGTCGAGCAGGATATGCGAACCGACCCAACGCGGCCGCCTAGCTGTTTCAGCCAGCGGTTTTCGTTCTGCTATGATTTCTTTGATAAAGAAATGCTTTGGGACGACGAGAAAATTGACCACGCTGTGTTTCTTGAGATCGTAATTCAAAAGGAAGAGATTCGGATTATTGTTGGCGGCGAGGCGCTCGCATTTTGTTCGAAATGAACCGTCGAGAACCTTCTTGCCAAACGGAGTTTTCTGACTCTTCAGCTCATACTCCTCGCTGCACGAGAGGCAAAAGAAGTCCGCGACCGGGCTGTTATTCGGAAACGCACTTATCTTTTGGCTGCCGCAATTGGGGCAAAAGACTTGGTCGCCGACCCAACGCTCCGTCCAAACCCGGGCGCTTTGTGATCCGCTGCTATAAGGACTTTGAGGCTCTTCGAAGCCCAATTTCATAATGAGTCCAGCCGGAGCTTAGCCTTGGGTGCACGATAAAATCAGTTTTGATGAAGCACGGCAATGCAACACCGCAACAACGCCTGAACGGGTGCAGCAGATAACAGAGAAAGGAATGCCCGCACCACGAGTTGCGCACCGCTCCCTTCCGCTCGGCTCCTTGCCCCCTGCCACCCACCACCGCGATCAGCCGCCGCGCCACATGAACGCGAATTAACGCAACGCCGCAGCCGCGCGCCGTGTTTTCCCGCGGGCGATCATTGCGCGAACAAGGAGATCGCCGAATGAGGAAACAAACACCCATCGCGCTGGCCGCCGCATTGCTGCTGGCCGGCGTCACCGCGGCGTCGGCCGCCGGCATGGCGCAGTCCACCGCAAGCGACTCGCTGACGCTGACCAACGCGCAGCAGAAGACCGCGTGGAAAACCCTGCACATCCGGAACAAGCAGAGCGCGCCGTCGAGCGTCCTGGCCGCGTCCGGCACGGCGGTGCCAAGCACGCTGAAGATCAAGCCGGTACCGGGCAAGACCGCCAGCGCGGTTCCGAAGCTGCGGCCCTATGCCTTCGCCATGGTGAAGGGCAAGCTGTTGATCGTGAACCCGTCCGACCGGACGATCGCCGACGCGATCACCGGCTAGGAGGAGCGCCGCGTCATGGCCGGGCTTGTCCCGGCCATCGGCGTCTTTCCCGGTTTCGTCATGCCGAAGCGGCATGCGAATGTTAAAGTGGGACGCTAGTGTCCTGATCGACAAATCATTTACATTCTCGCGACTTGACGCAAGGAGGCGAGAATGGCGAAGGGCCGAGCGGTGGCGATCGTACTGGCAGCCGGGGAGAAGAGCGAATTGACGGCGCTGACGCGCAAGCACGGCGCACCGCAGGCCTTGGCGGAGCGGGCGCGCATCGTTCTCGCTGCGGCTGCTGGGCTCAACAATAAGGAGATCGCGGCCAAGGTGGGTGTCTGTGCCGCAACGGCCGGCACATGGCGCCATCGCTTCGCGCAAAGCCGGATGGATGGTCTCTACGACGAACCGCGCCCTGGTGCGCCGCGCGAGATCGGTGATGACGAGATTGCAGCCACGATCCGCAAGACGCTGGAAACGCGTCCGAAAGGCGCGACGCACTGGAGCCTGAGGACCATGGCCAAGGAGATTGCCCGCGCGCCCTCCACCGTGCATCGCATTTGGAGCGCGTTCGGGCTGCAGCCGCACCGCGTCGAGACCTTCAAACTCTCGTCCGATCCGTTGTTCGTGGAGAAGGTGCGTGACATCGTCGGGCTCTACTTGTCGCCGCCGGATCGCGCCGTTGTGCTGTGTGTCGACGAGAAATCCCAGGTGCAGGCGCTCGACCGCACGCAGCCGCTGCTGCCGATGCGTCCCGGCCAAGTCGAACGGCGCACGCATGACTACAAGCGGAACGGAACGACATCTCTGTTTGCAGCGCTCGACGTGAAGGCCGGAACCGTCGTCGGCAAATGCATGTCCCGGCACCGCGCGACGGAGTTCCGCAAGTTCCTTGACGAGGTCGAGCGCAGCGTGCCCAGCGATCTCGACATTCATGTCATCATGGACAACTACGGCACGCACAAGACCAAGCTCGTTCGCAACTGGTTCGCCAAGCGCCCGCGCTGGCACGTGCACTACACACCGACATCAGCCTCATGGATCAACCAAGTCGAACGCTTCTTCGCGCTGCTGACTGAACGCGCCCTCAAGCGAGGAGTGTTCCGCTCGGTGGCCGATCTCGAAAAGGCCATTAAAGCTTACATCGAGGCCACCAATGCCGATCCCAAGCCCTTCCGCTGGACCAAGACCGCCAACGACATCCTGGCCAGCATCCAACGCTTCTGCCATCGCACTCTCGCGGCAAACGCGTAGAATGAAATGGATTTAGGAATCGGGACACTAGTTCTTCTTCCCATACGTATTGGCGCCGGAATTTTGCTGGCTGTGCATCCCGGCGAACGGCGAGAGAGCGGCGGCGCCTTTCTTCTTGTTCTTGTCCTGCTTCGGTTTCTTCTTTTCCTTGTTGCTTCGCATTTGGCCTTTCGCCATGGCGTCCTCCGGGGCTCGACGGGTTAATTCGTCCACGAACAGCCAACCTAGCTCACCGCCGTGCCCGGCGCCATCAGCCCCGCCCGCCGCCCGGCCCGACCGCCCGACGTTGCAGCGCGCTCAACGAAGTCCCGGGAAGCGGATATTGCCGCGACCAGCCGCCGCGCCACATGAACGCGATTTAACGCAACGCCGCGTCGGCGCACCGCGTTTGCCACACGGGTGAGTTCATTGCGCGAACAAGGAGATCGCCGAATGAAGAAACAAACACCGATCGCGCTGGCCGCCGCATTGCTGCTGGCCGGCGTCACCGTGGCGTCCGCCGCCGGCATGGCGCAGGCTACCGCCAGCGATTCGTTGACGCTGACCGCCTCGCAGCAGAAGACCGCGTGGCAAGACCTGCATACCAGGAACAAGCAGACCGCGCCGTCGAGCTTTATGGCCCAATCCGGTACGGCGGTGCCGAGCACGCTGAAGATCAAGCCGGTGCCGGGCAAGACCGCGAGCGCGGTTCCGAAGCTGCGGCCCTATGACTTCGCCATGGTGAAGGGCAAGCTGTTGATCGTGAACCCGTCCGACCGGACGATCGCCGACGTGATCACCGGCTAGGCTTGGCCGCATCGGGAGCGGGCGGGGTCATCTCCGCCCGCTCGCCCGCATGCAGCTTCGCGATGCTCGCCACCACGCGTGCGACTTCGTCGTCGGCAAGCGGCGGGCGGCAGCGCATTTGATTCCAGGCCAGCAGCAATTCGAGCGCAACCTGCGCATCGACGCCGTGCCAGAGCAGATGGCCGGTCAGCGAGGCGATGGCGGTGTTGCGCTCGCCTTCGGCGACGCCTTCGCGCACCAAAAGCCGCCAGTCGGCGAGCGAGCGCTGCACGCGCGGGCCGCGGCCGGCGAAGAGAAGCCAGCGCGGCAGCGCGGCCAGCGCGATCTCGTCGGGCGAACGGCCGGCCGCCCAGGCATACGCTTGTCCGCTCGGATGCAATGACGGCGGCGCCACGACGTAACCGCCGTCGCCGCGCAGGTCGATGCCTTGCACGAGGCCGGCGCGGTTCGGCACGCCATGCGTTGGCGCATGTCCTGTTCCGAAAACCGGTATCCACTTTTCCGGGACATGCGCGAAGCCGCCCGGATGCGCGAAATAGAGATGCCGCCCGCCGCCGCCGGTCCGCGCCTCCACGGTGTCCGGCAGCGTGCCGAAGCGGCGCTCCAGCGCGGCGAGCGAATCGCCGCCGCCGTGCTTGGGGTCGACGTCGAGCACGATCAAGTTGGAGATTTCGCCGGTGACGATGCCGATATTGGCGCCGGGCCAGCGGGCAAACCATTGCGCCAGCTCTGCGGGCGCCGCGCGATGCTGCTGCAGCATCTCCCATTGGATCAGCGGCCGCTTGTCGCCGTGCCGGAGCGGCAAGACCGACCAGCCGCGCGCGAGGTAACGCGCGGCGGCTTGGGAGACCGGGGACTGTTTGCTCCGTTCCAAGGGCTCGCTCTTTTCCCCTCCCCCTTGTGGGGAGGGGTCAGGGGTGGGGGTCGCGAGGTTATTTGCAGGCGTTGACGCCCTCACATTACCTCTCGACCCCCCTCCCCACCCTCCCCCACAAGGGGGGAGGGAAAGGAATGAAAAGAATATAGGCCATCACGCCTTTCAGCTGCGCACGCTCACCATCGCTTGCCGCGCTCGTGCGATCAGCCATGGGACGAGCACGATAACAAATCCGATCGGCACGAGCGCGACCAGCACGATCGCGCGCTGCGGCCACGGGCCGAGCGCCAGGACGAAAGGCGGAACGACGATGTTGGACGGCGGATTGCCGACGAAGCCGTAATCGGCGCCGAGCCAGAGATTGACCGGCACGATTGCCGCCACATAGACGAGGCTCGCGATCACCGCGGCGCCGAGATCGCGCCAGAACGGGCGAAAGCCGCGGACCACGACATCGTAAGTCGCACAGGCGGCGATGACGGTGTGGTCGATCCAGAACGCCCAGAACAACAGGAAGGCCGGGCCGTCGATCAGCGCCGGCTGGATGAAGGCCTGCGCGGTCAGCGCCGCGGTCCAGAAATAGAGCGTAGCGCGGGCCCAGCGCCGGCCGGTAACGAGCGCGAACGGCGCCATCAGCCCGTTGATGTCGCACAGCTGCAACGGCAGGCCGCCGCGCCAGTCGATGCCGCGCCAGTTCCACCAGATGTTATAGGCGAGCCAGACCGCGACCGCGAACGCGGCGAGGCCGTAGCGCAGGGCGCGCTCGCCCTCTTTTTGCAGCGCGCGGCCCAAGAGACTCGGCGCCGCGATCAGCGCGAGGCAGACGAGAAGCGTGACGCCGTGCAGCCAGGTGTAGGGCGCAAACACCATCCAGGCGCCGGGGGTGATGTCGAGCGGCTGGTTCATGGGCGCACCTGCGCTATTGCGGTTGCGGACCAGAGATCGTCATTGCGAGAAGCGAAGTGACGAAGCAATCCAGGAACGACCTCGCAGCTTTCGCAAGCCGCCCTGGATCGCTTCGCTGCGCTCGCAATGGCGAGAGAGAATCCATGCCTGCCGATACGGCACGACTATGACAGCGGCACGATCCTGCGGATCACTGCTCCGCCCGCAGCGGCCGCGTCAGCAGGGATTCGATCGCTTCGCCGACGCTCATGCGCTCGTCGAGCAGCGCGGCGACGGCGGCCGAGATCGGCATGTCGACGCCGCGCTCGCGCGCCATCTCCAGCAGCGCCGGCGCGGTGAAGACGCCTTCGGCAAGGCCGCCGTGAATCTCGGACGGCCGCTGGCCGCGGCCGAGGGCTGCGCCGAACGAGAAATTGCGCGACTGCGGGCTCGAACAGGTCAGCAAGAGATCGCCAAGCCCGGACAGGCCCATCATGGTCTCCGCCCTGGCGCCGTAGGCGCGGCCGAAGCGGGCGAGCTCGGCGAAACCGCGCGTGGTCAGCGCCGCGGCGGCGCTGGCGCCAAGCTCGCGGCCAGCGACCACGCCGGCGGCGATGGCGAGCACGTTCTTGGCCGCGCCGCCGATCTCGACGCCGCGGACGTCGGTGGAATGATACGGCCGGAAGCTCGCCGAGCCGATAGCGCGGGCGAGTTCGGCGGCGAGCGCCTCGTCGCGCGCGGCGAGCGTCACCGCGGTCGGCAGGCCGCGGGCCACGTCGGCGGCGAAACTCGGCCCGGACAGGATCGCGGGTTCGGCCTGCGGCGCGCAGGCGGCGACGATGTCGGTGACGAATTGTTTGCTGCCGCGCTCGATGCCCTTGGCGCAGACCACGACCGGCGTCTGCGCGGCGAGCAGCGGCGCCAGCGCGGTGGCGGCGCTGCGCACCGCCTGCGTGGGGACGACGAGCAAGATCGCCTGGGCGCGCGCCGCGGCCGCCAAGTCGGCTGCGAGAACGATGCCGTCGTCGAGGCGCACGCCGGGCAGAAACAGGCTCTCGCGCTGGTTTTTCAGATTAGCCGCGTTGGTGGCGTCGTGTTCCCACAGCGTGACGCTGCGGCCGGCGCGCGCGCAGGTCAGCGCCAGCGCCGTTCCCCAGGCGCCGCCGCCGATCACCGCGATGTCGTTGAAGGCCATGTTTGACATTAGTTCCGATAATATCGTCCGCTCGTCCCCGCGAAAGCGGGGACCCAGCCCGCTCGCAACATACCGCACGGCCGCTCCTGGATTTCCGCTTGCGCGGGAATGAGCGGAACGGGACGCCGTGAATTACAACAATTCCCCGCGCAGCAGTTTCGGCACGTCGCCGACGAGGCCGGCGGCTTCGCGGATGAACAGGCGCTTCAATCCCGGCAGACGCTCGACCATGCCGAGGCCGACATCGCGGGCGAGGCGGAGCACATCGGAGCGGTTGGAGAACAGCCGGTTGAGACCGTCGGTGGCAAAGCCCATCGCCATGGTGTCGAAGCGGCGCCAGCGCTGATACTGCTCGAGCACGCTCTCCGATCCGGGATCAAGCCCGAGCCGCGCCGCATCGACGATCACTTCGGCGAGCGCGGCGACGTCTTTGAGGCCCATGTTGAGGCCCTGCCCGGCGATCGGGTGGATGACATGCGCGGCGTCGCCGGCGAGCGCGATGCGATCGGCGATGAACGAGCGCGCGACGAAAAAGCCGAGCGGATGCACGCGCCGCGCGCCGAGCACTTTGAGTTCGCCGAGATGCAGCTTGAAGCGCTGTTCCAGCTCGGCGTGAAACGCCTCGTCCGGCAGCGCCATGATGCGCTCGGCCTCGGAGGTTTGCTCGGTCCACACGATCGAGGAGCGGCGGCCCTTGAGCGGCAGGATCGCGAACGGCCCGGCGGGCAGAAAATGCTCCTCGGCGCGGCCATTGTGATCGCGCTCGTGCGCAACATTGATGACGATGGCCGACTGGCCGTAAGTCCAGCCGTGGGTGGCGATGCCGGCCGCCTCGCGGATGGTCGAGCGCGCGCCGTCGGCGGCGACGAGCAGGCGCGTTGCGGTCGTGCCGCCGCCGGCGAATTCGACTTCGACACGCTGCGCGGAGCGGGAGAATTTCGCGACCGCGGCGTTGCGCAACGCCACGCCGAGGTCGCGGGCCTTGGCTTCGAGCGCATCGACGAGCAGCCGATTCTCGATCATGTGGGCGAACGGCTCGCCCGGCTCGATATCGCCGCCGAAGGACAGATACACAGGCCGCGTCGCATCGCCGAGCCGGCTGTCGGTGACCACCATGTCGAGGATCGGCTGCGCTTGCTCGGCGACGGCATCCCAGACGCCGATCGCTTCGAACAGCCGGCGCGCCGCGGCGACGATCGCCGAGGCCCGTTCGTCGTTCGCGTGGCTGCGGCCGAACGCCGGATCGGCAACCGTCACGGCGAACGACGGGCCGAGCGCCTGCCGGAGCGCGATCGCCAAGGTCAGGCCGGCAAAGCCGCCGCCGGCAATCAGCACATCCGTATCGTTACGCGTGTTCCCAACTGGCATGTCAGCAAGTGTCATGCCGCAAGTCTAGCACGGTTGAGGGCGCCGGGCTTGACCCCGCGGGCGTTCCCCGTATGCAAAGGGTGAACGGCCGATGTCGCCGCGAGGAACAGGTCATGTCCGCCGTACAGGAATTGATCGAGACCCTCGATCTCGAACCGCTTGAAGTCAATCTATTCCGCGGCCGCTCGCCGCAATCGCGCTGGCAGCGGGTGTTCGGCGGCCAGGTGATCGGCCAGGCGCTGGTGGCGGCCTGCCGCACGGTCGATGACGTGGCGGAGCGGCCGCCGCATTCGCTGCACGCCTATTTCATGCTCGGCGGCGATCCAAAAGTGCCGATCATCTACGAAGTCGACCGCATCCGCGACGGCCAGAGTTTCACCACGCGCCGCGTAGTCGCGATCCAGCACGGGCGCGCGATCTTCACCATGGCGGTGTCGTTTCAGCTGATCGAGCAGGGCCTGTCGCACGCCGCCAGGATGCCCGACGTGCCGGCGCCCGAGCAGCTGCCGACCGAGGCCGAGATGAAAGAGCGCATCTGGCCGCTGATGCCCGAGCCGGTACGCCGCTATTACGAGCGCGAGCGGCCGATCGAGCTGCGGCCGGTCGAGATGGGCCGCTATCTCGGCGAGAAGAATCCGGAAGGCCGCTTCGACGTGTGGATTCGCGCGACCGGGCGATTGCCCGACACGCCGGCGCTGCATCAATGCGTCCTGGCCTATGCGTCCGACATGATGCTGCTCGACTCCGCGCTCATTCCGCACGGCAAGAGCGTGTTCAGCGAAGACATCATGGCGGCGAGCCTCGACCATGCGCTGTGGTTTCATCGGCCGTTCCGCGCCGACGAATGGCTGCTCTATGCGCAGGACTCACCGAACCTGTCGGGCTCGCGCGGCTTCTCCCGCGGATCGATTTTCATGCGCGACGGCAGCTTGGTGGCGTCGGTGGCGCAGGAAGGATTGCTGCGCCAGCGGCGTTCACCAAACAAATAATCAGTTGTTCGCCCTGATGCCCGCCGCCTTGATGATCGGCCACCACTTGGCGATCTCGGCCTTCTGATAGGCCGCGAGCGCCGCCGGGTTCTGCTGATCGGCCGGGAAGATGACCTGGCCGAGCTGGGTAAGGCGGTCCTTCACGGCCGGATCGGCCAGCGCCGCCTTCACCGCGCCGTCGAGGCGATTGACGATGTCCGCCGGCGTGCCCTTGGTGGTCCACAGGCCATGCCAGAAGTTGATGGTCAATCCAGGCGCGCCCGATTCGACCATCGTCGGCAGGTTGGGCGCCTTCGCCCAGCGCTGCTCGCTCATGACCGCGAAGGCCTTGAACTTGCCGGCCTGCACGTAGGGCAGCGACGCCGAGGCTTCCAGGCAAGCGAGGTCGATGTGGCCGCCCAACAGATCGGTGAAGGCCGGAGCGGCGCCATGATACGGCACGTATTGAAATCGCGCGCCGGTCTTTTGCGCAAACAAGATTCCGCACAGATGGCCGGCGCTGCCGGCGCCGACGGTGCCGAAAGTCGTCGACTGCGATCTTGTTTTCAGCCAAGCAAGGAGTTCGGGCGCTGTTTTTGGCGGGATCGCACTCTTGCCGAGGATCAGAAGCGGCGAGGCCGCGAGCAGCGAGATCGGCTGCAGATCGGTCTCGATGTTGTAGGGCAGTGGATCCACCGCCGGGGCGCCGACGTGGCTGGTCCAATTGCCGATGCCGATGGTGTAGCCATCCGGCGCGGCATGGACGACGCGTCCGGTCGAGATCGTGCCACTGGCGCCGGAGGCGGTTTCGACCACGATCGGCTGATGCAGCGCCTTTTCCATGCCTTTGCCGAGCAGCCGCGCCAGCGCGTCGGTCGGGCCGCCGGGCGGGAAGCCCACCATCAACGTGATCGGGTGCGACGGATACGTGTCGGCTTGGGCGGCGGCCGTTCCGAACAGGACGGCGAATGCCGCAATGGCGAGCGTAAGCTTCTTCATCATCCTCCCCTGTGGTGTTCGCGCTCTTGTCGCTTGGCGCGTTGCCCAACGATGCCATGACGGACGCCGATCTAATAGGTCAGCAGCCCTGTCGTGACGCGCCGCAGCGCCTTATATCCACGGCTTCGGCGGAACCCGCGCCCGGCCGATTGACGCTGCCCCGGCGGCCCCGTAACCATCCGGAAATGTTTGAATTTTTCGAACGAATCCTGACGCCCACGGCGACGCCGGAAAACCCGGAACCGCCGGCCACGCTGGTCGCCTTCCTGTGGCACTTTGCCCGGCAGGCGAAATGGCTGTTTGCGGCCTTGTTCGTTGTCGAACTGATGTCGGCGCTGACCGACAGCGCCATCCCGTGGTTCATGGGCCGCGTCGTCACGCTGGTGACGAAGACGCCGCCCGACCGCCTGTTCGCCGAATACTGGCCGTTGCTGGTCGGCATCGTGGCGTTCGTCGTCATCGTGCGGCCGGCGGTGACGCTGATGCGCTATTTGATCTCCAACCAGGCGATCGCGGCGCCGTTCACCGGCCTCATTCGCTGGCAATCGCACTGGCATGTGGTGCGCCAAAGCTGGGCGTTCTTTCAGAACGATTTCGCCGGCCGCATTTCCAACCGCGTGATGCAGACCGGCCCGTCGGTGCGCGCGACGCTGACCGCGACCATCACCACCGTCTGGTACATCTCGGTGTATGGCGTGTCCGCGATCGCCTTGGCGGCGGCGGCGGACCGCTGGCTCGCCTTGCCGCTGGTGCTGTGGTTTTGCGGTTATGCGGCGCTGCTCGTGTATTTCGTGCCGCGCATGCGCGAGCGCTCGAAGGTGTCCTCGATCGCGCGCTCGACCCTGATGGGCCGCATCGTCGACAGCTACACCAATATCCTCACGGTGAAGCTGTTCGCCCGCGCGCACGAGGAGGACGATTATGTGCGCGACGCGGTGGACACGCACGTCGACCTGTTCAAGGCGGCGCAGCGGCTGCTGACCGGCTTCGTGTCGCTGCTCGACGTGCTCAACGTGCTGCTGATCGCCGGCGCCGGCGCGCTCGCGGTCACGCTGTGGCGCTACGGCGCCATCGAGGTCGGCGCCATCGCCATGGTGCTGCCGCTGACCCTCCAACTCACCAACATGTCGCGGCAGATCGCCATGCGCATCACCGAGATTTTCGAGGATGTCGGCGTGGTCCAGGAGGGCATGATCACCATTGCGCAGCCGCTGCAACTGCCCGATCCGGACAACGCCCAGCCGCTTACGGTGCGCGCCGGCCGCATCGACTTCAGAAATGTCAGCTTCGGCTACGGCCGCGAGACCGGCGTGCTGCAGAATTTCAACCTGACGATTCATCCGGGCGAGAAGATCGGCCTGGTCGGCCGCTCCGGCGCCGGCAAGTCGACCGTGGTCAATCTCCTGCTGCGCTTCTTCCATCTCGAGGATGGCGCCATCCTGATCGACGGCGAGGACATTTCCGGCCTGACGCAGGAATCGCTGCGCTCGCAGATTTCCGTGGTGACGCAGGACACCTCGCTCCTGCACCGCTCGATCCGCGAGAACATCCGCTACGGCAAGCCGCAGGCGAGCGAAGAGGACATCGTGCGCGCCGCCAAGCTCGCGCACGCGCACGACTTCGTCCTCGATCTCGAGGACTGGCAGGGCCGGCGCGGCTACGACGCCCATGTGGGCGAGCGCGGCGTCAAGCTGTCCGGCGGCCAGCGCCAGCGCATCGCCATCGCGCGCGTGATTCTCAAAAACGCGCCGATCCTGGTGTTCGACGAGGCGACCTCGGCGCTCGACAGCGAGGTCGAGGCTGCGATCCAATCGAGCCTCGGCACGCTGATGGCCGGCAAGACGGTGATCGCCATCGCGCACCGGCTCTCCACCATCGCCCGGATGGACCGCCTGATCGTGCTCGAACACGGCCGCGTCGTCGAGCAAGGCAGCCACCGCGAACTGATCGCGCAGGACGGCCATTACGCCGCGCTGTGGCGCCGCCAGGCCGGCGGCTTTCTGGACGCCGCCGACATGCAGGCCGCGGAGTAGCAAGCTTCTCCCGCATCGGGCGCACGCGGCACAATATCAGCCGCATCGAACGCGAGACAAATCGCCGTCGCCGCCGCAAAGTGATTTGAATGACATAGAGTCGGTGTTATGTGGTCGCGATCAGACGCGGCCTCGGCGGGGCGGGGCCGCGGCTTTTTTGACCGTTCTGTGACAGCCGGACATCGAGCATGCGCGTGAATGTCCCAATCTCGGTCGGGGGCTGGGTCCGGCTGTTCAGCCGCTGGGACGTGCTCGCGGTCCTGCTGATCATCGGCCTGCTGGTATTTCTCGGCGAAGCGAGCCGCCATCTGTTCGAGCCACTGGCCGAATTGCAGAAGCAGCCGCCGTCGCTCGATCCGCGCCATCTGCCCGAATACGCCGCGCGCACCACGCTGCGCATGCTGGTGGCGATGGTGCTGTCGCTGACGTTCACGTTCACCTATGCGACGCTGGCGGCCAAGAACAAATACGCCGAGCGCATCCTGGTGCCGCTGCTCGACATTCTGCAGTCGGTCCCGATTCTCGGCTTCATTTCGGTGACGGTGGTGTTCTTCATGGAGCTGGCGCCCGGCCGCGTGCTGGGCGCCGAATACGCCGCCATTTTCGCGATCTTCACCAGCCAAGCCTGGAACATGGCGTTCTCGTTCTACCAGTCGCTGCGCACGGTTCCGGCCGAACTCGAAGAGGCATCGCAGAATTTCCGGCTCAGCGCGTGGATGAGGTTCTGGAAGCTCGACGTGCCCTTCGCCATGCCGCAGCTGATCTGGAACATGATGATGTCGATGTCCGGCAGCTGGTTTTTCGTCGTGGCCGCGGAGGCGATCAGCGTCGGCAACACCACCGTCACGCTGCCCGGCGTCGGCTCGTATATCGCGCTCGCCATCGAACGCCGGGACCTCAAATCGGTGAGCTGGGCGATTGCCACGATGCTGGTGGTCATTCTGATCTACGACCAGGTCCTGTTTCGTCCGCTGGTGGCCTGGGCCGATCGGTTTCGCTTCGAGCAGGAGCCGGGCGGGGTCGCGCCGCAATCGTGGGTGTTTGACGTGCTGCGCCGGTCGCGCATTGTCGAACGCCTGACGGAGCCGTTCGCGAAACTGTGGCGGCTGACGCTGCGGCCGCGGCGCGACAAGCCGTCGTCGGCCGAGACGGCAGCGCGCGAGCGCAGTCGCTGGATCGGCTATGTGTTTGGTCTGCTCGCGGTCATGGTCGCCGCGTATCTGGTCTGGCGTGTCGCCGATTTCTTCATCGGCTCGATCACGTTCGGCGATCTCGGCACGGCGCTGCTGCTCGGGCTGGCGACGCTTGTTCGCGTCGTCGTGCTGATTGCCATCGCCAGCATCATCTGGGTGCCGATCGGCGTGTGGGTCGGCACACGCCCGCGCGTCGCCAACATGGTGCAGCCGGTGGCGCAGTTCCTGGCCGCGTTCCCGGCGAACCTGCTGTTTCCGATCTTCGTCTCGGTCATCGTCGCCTGGCAGCTCGATCCCAACATCTGGCTCAGCCCGCTGATGATTCTGGGTACCCAGTGGTACATTCTGTTCAACGTCATCGCCGGCGCGTCGGCGCTGCCCGCGGAATTGCGCGCCTGCGGCGCCAATTTCCGCGTGCGCGGTTGGCTGTGGTGGCGTCGCATCGCCCTGCCGGCGGTGTTTCCGTACTACGTCACCGGCGCCATCACCGCCTCGGGCGGGTCGTGGAACGCCAGCATCGTCGCCGAGGTGGCGTCATGGGGCAACCAGCACCTGCACGCCGCCGGATTAGGCGCCTATATCGCCCACGAGACCGACGCCGGCGACTTTCACCGCATCGTGCTCGGCATCATCGTGATGAGCCTGTATGTCGTCGTCGTTAATCGCGTGTTCTGGCGTCCGCTGTATTTCTTCGCCGAACGCAAGTACCGGCTGGGCTGAGGAGAAACACATGACCGCCGCTCCTGCGCTCCTTGACATCCACGGCTTGCGTCAGTCGTTTCCGCGCGCCGACGGCGGCGAGCATCTGGTGCTCGACGGCGTCGAACTCGCGCTGCAGCAGGGCCAGATCGTCGGCCTGCTCGGCCGCACCGGCTCCGGGAAATCGACGCTGCTGCGCCTGATCGCCGGCCTGGCACGGCCTTCCGGCGGGACCGTCACCTATCTGGGCCAGCCGGTGCACGCCCCGGCGCCGGGCATCGCCATGGTGTTCCAGTCGTTCGCCCTGTTCCCGTGGCTGACGGTACTGGAAAACGTGCAGCTCGGCCTCGAGGCGCTCGGCCTGCCCGAAACGGAAATCCGCCAGCGGGCGCTCGCGGCCATCGACCTGATCGGGCTCGACGGTTACGAATCTGCCTATCCGCGCGAATTGTCCGGCGGCATGCGCCAGCGCGTCGGCTTTGCCCGCGCGCTGGTCGTGCATCCGAACATTCTGCTGATGGACGAGCCGTTCTCGGCGCTCGACGTTCTGACCGCCGAGACGCTGCGCACCGACTTTCTGGAACTGTGGGGCGAAGGCAAGCTGCCGATCAAGGGCGTGATCCTGGTCACGCACAATATCGAGGAGGCGGTGCTGATGTGCGACCGCATCCTTTTGTTCTCCACCAACCCCGGCCGCATCATCAGCGAGATCGCGGTCGATCTGAAACAGCCGCGCAACCGCCTCGATCCGCAGTTCCGCGACCTGGTCGAGAAGATCTATGTGGCGATGACCGCGCGCAAAACGTCGCCGCAGCCGATCGGCACAGCCGGGGAGCCGCGGCAACGATCGATACCGTACTGCCGCGCGTCTCCGCCAACCTCTTATCCGGTCTCATCGAAACGCTGGCGGCGGCGCCGTTCAACGGCAAGGCCGACCTGCCGGTGCTGGCCGACGAACTGCATCTGGAACTCGACGAGCTGTTCCCGGTCTCCGAGTCGCTGCAGCTTCTTCACTTTGCCGAGATCGAAGGCGGCGACATCAAGCTGACCGATACGGGAAACAGTTCGCCGAATTCGGCATGGACGACCGCAAGAAGCTGTTCGCGCGGCAGCTCCTCGCCTATGTGCCGCTCGCAGCGCATGTGCGCCGCGTGCTGCAGGAGCGCGCCAACCACGTGGCGCCGAAGAGCCGCTTCTTCGACGAACTCGAGGATCACATGAGCACCGAGGACGCGGAAGGCACGCTGCGGGCCGTGACCGCTTGGGGCCGCTTCGCCGAGGTTTACGCCTACGATGACGATTCCGGCGCTTTCAGCCTGGAAAATCCGTCGTAGCGCGCAGCTTGTGCGGCTCCGTCCGCGGCGTATGATTGCGGCGGCCGGTTGGTTCGAGCTTGCTCGAAGGGGACACCGGCCGGTTATCGGGAGGCGACAATGTCTATCTTCACGAACGCTTTAAGCGGGCCGCCGACGCGTCATCTGCTGCTCGGGTCCCTGACACTCAATCTGGTGTTTGCCGGCGCAGCCGGCGCGGTGGGTGGTGCGCG
>CAVPQA010000021.1:0-78639 GCA_963707175.1 uncultured Alphaproteobacteria bacterium | reverse complement strand
GGCCGCGGCGGTCCGGTTCCGCAAAGTTTTTTCTAACCGGGCGCGCCCCCCTTGGCACGTTAAAAATCAGCCCAAAGGCTCCGGAAGGATTAATCTTGCGCCAAGGGGCCGTAGACGATACCTAGTCGTTTAAATTGACAGCTTGCATGCGCGGGCGGTTCGTGCCGAGTCTCGCGCACAGCCATCCCAGGAGCTTAGCCGACATGGCCCGTGTGACCGTCGAGGACTGCATCGACAAGGTCGAGAACCGCTTCGACCTCGTTCTGCTCGCCGCCCATCGTGCACGTATGATTTCTTCCGGCGCCCAAATCGCCGTGGAGCGGGACAAGGACAAGAACCCGGTGGTCGCACTGCGCGAAATCGCCGAACTGGCCATTTCGCCCGGGGACCTCAAGGAGGAACTGGTCCATTCGCTGCAGAAATACGTCGAGGTGGATGAGCCCGAGCCCGAGGCGGTACCGCTGATTGGCGCTCCCGGCACCGGGGTCGACGCTGACGACACCGACGTCACGACCGACCGCATGAGCGAGGAAGAACTGCTCAAGGGCCTCGAAGGCCTGGTCCCGCCGGAGAGCGAGCCCGAGCCGGATACCGGCGACGAGGAAGAGTAAGCCTTCAGCAAGCCGGCCTCCGAGGCGGCGTCGGCGTTAACGAAAACTTGGCCTTGCAAGGTGACCGTGCTCCTTTTAGGGGCACGGCGTTGCGCGTCTTGTGGCGCAGGCCGCGCTGCATGATATCCTTAAGGCATGAGGCGCGGAGTTGTCGGTCCGCGCACGACGTTGCCGAAGGATGGCCAAGGGGACCCGATGGCGCGCTCGCAGGTCGATCTGCCGCGGATGCAAAATCAGCCCAGGCTCAGGGTGGCCGACGCGCACGGCCCGCAGCTGGTGCCGGAGCCCGGCGAAGTCGCGCCCGCACACCCCCGCAAGCCGCAGCTCATGCGGCAATTTGAGCTGGTCGACCGGGTCAAAGAGTATAATCCCAAGGCCAACGAGGATCTGCTCAACCGCGCCTACGTCTATGCGATGAAGGCCCATGGCGAGCAGAAGCGGGATTCAGGCGACCTCTATTTCTCCCACCCCCTGCAGGTGGCTGCAATCCTCACCGAACTGAAGCTCGACGACGCCACCATCGCGGCGGCCCTGCTGCACGACACGATCGAGGATACCGACGCCACGCGCGCCGAAATCGATCGCCTGTTCGGCCACGACATCGGCCGTCTGGTCGACGGGCTGACCAAGTTGAAGAAGCTCGAACTGGTGTCGAGGGAGGCCAAACAGGCCGAGAATCTGCGCAAACTGTTGCTCGCTATCGCCGACGACGTCCGCGTGCTGCTCGTCAAGCTCGCCGACCGGCTGCACAACATGCGCACGCTCGCCTACCGGCCGCCGGAGGCGCGGCGGCGGACCGCGGAGGAGACGCTCGACATCTATGCGCCGCTCGCCGGGCGCATGGGCATGCACCAACTGCGCGAGGAGCTGGAGGATCTGGCGTTCCGCGAGCTCAATCCGGACGCCCATAAGGTCATCACCGAGCGGCTTGAAGCGCTGGCGGAACGCTCGCGCCGGTGGATCGCCGAGATCGAGGAGCAGCTCACGAGGAAGCTCGGCGAGCGTGGCATCGCCGCCGAGGTCGTGGGCAGGCGCAAGCGCGCCTATTCGGTCTGGCGCAAGATGGAACGCAAGTCCGTCGGCTTCGAGCAGCTCTCCGACGTTCTCGGCTTCCGCGTCATCGTCGGAACGGTGGCGGAGTGCTACCAGGCACTCGGCATCGTGCACACGAGCTGGCCGGTCGTTCCCGGCCGGTTCAAGGACTACATTTCTACGCCGAAACAGAACGACTACCGCTCGATCCATTCCACGGTGATCGGGCCCGGCAAACAGCGGGTCGAGCTGCAGCTTCGCACCCGCGAGATGCACCAGATCGCCGAATACGGCATCGCGGCGCATGCGCTGTACAAGGACGGTGTCGGGTCGCCAACCGAAATGCTGTCACGCGAGATTCGAACGCCTATGCGTGGCTGCGGCGTACCATCGAGCTCTTGGCCGAGGGCTCCAATCCCGAGGAGTTTCTCGAACACACCAAGCTCGAACTTTTCCACGATCAGGTGTTTTGTTTCACCCCAAAGGGCAAGCTCATCGCGCTGCCGCGCGGCGCGACGCCAATCGATTTCGCCTATGCGGTCCACACTGACGTCGGCAACATGGCGGTTGGCGCGAAGATCAATGGCCAGCTTGGTCCGCTCAGCGCGCCGCTGAAAAACGGCGACGAGGTGCAAATCCTGACCTCCGAAGCGCAGATGGCGCCGCCGGCCGCCTGGGAATCGATCGTGGTCACCGGCAAGGCGCGCGCCGCCATTCGACGCGCCACGCGCGACGCCGTGCGCAGCCAGTATTCCGCGTTCGGCCGCCGCATCGTCGAGCGCCTCTGCCAGCGCGCCAAGATCGAATATTCCGATGAGAAGCTCGAAGGCGCGTTGCCACGGCTGGCGCGGGCGTCCATCGACGACGTGATGTCGGCCGTTGGCCGCAGCGAGATGCGCGCCGCCGACGTGGTGCGCGCGATGTATCCCGACTACAAGGACGAGCGCGTTACGCCGGTTGCGCCCAAGGCGGAAAGCGGCTGGTTCGGGCTGAAACGCGCCAAGGCGGTAAAGTTCAAACTGCCCGGGGATGGCGAAAACGGTGCCGCCATTCCGATCCGCGGCATCAACACGGACCTGCCGGTGCGCTTTGCCCCCAATGGCGGCGCAGTCCCCGGCGATCGCATCGTCGGCATCATCACGCCGGGCGAAGGCGTTACCATCTACCCGATTCATTCCGAGGCACTGAAGGACTTCGAGGACAAGCCGGAACGCTGGCTCGACGTCCGCTGGGACGTCGACGACAAGGCGCCGCAGCGGTTTCCGGCGCGCATCGCGGTCCACTCGGTCAACGAGCCCGGCACGCTCGCCCAGATTGCGCAGGTGATCGCCGAGCACGATGGCAACATCGATAACGTCAAGATGACGCGCCAGTCGCCGGATTTCACCGAACTGACCATCGATCTCGAGGTCTACAATCTCAAGCACCTGACATCGATCATATCGCAGCTACGGGCCAAGAAGGTCGTTGCCGCCGCCGAGCGCGTGAACGGATAGTTGCGCGCAAACCAGATATGCCGGCCCCTCCCACCATCCGCCTCGGCGTCAACGTCGATCATGTCGCCACCGTGCGCAATGCGCGCGGCGGGCGCCATCCCGACCCGGTCCGGGCCGCCGAAATTGCCATTGCGGCCGGAGCCGACGGCATCACGGCGCACTTGCGCGAAGATCGGCGCCACATCGTTGACGACGATATCGCCCGCCTCAAAGCGCGCATCGCCCAGCCGCTCAATCTGGAAATGGCGGCTACCCCGGAAATGGTCGGCATTGCCGTGAAGGTGCGGCCGCACGCCGCCTGCATCGTCCCGGAACGGCGGGCGGAGCGCACCACCGAAGGCGGGCTCGACGCTGCGGGGCTGCGCGCCAGTTTGGCTGACGTGGTCAGGCAACTGACCGCTGCCGGCATCCGCGTGTCGCTGTTCATTGCGCCCGAACCAGAGCAAATCGACGCCGCTGTCGCGCTCGGGGCTCCGGTCGTCGAAATCCATACCGGCGCCTGGTGCGAGGCGCTGGCGGCTGGCAGCGCCGGCGCCGCGCAGGCGGCGTTCGACCGTATTACGCGGGCAGCGGCCCTGGCCAAGCACGCGGGCCTCGAAGTGCATGCCGGCCATGGCCTTGATTTTGTCACCGCCGAACGCATCGCGGCACTGCCCGAAATCGCCGAACTCAATATTGGCCATTTCCTTATCGGCGAAGCGATCTTCGACGGGCTGAGCGAGGTGCTGGCGCGGAAATGCGCGAGGCGATTGGTCGGGGAAGAACTCAGAGCGCGAACATCACCGGCGGTGCAGGATGATTTCGGCATCGGCACCGACATCACCGACGTGCCCCGCATCGCCAAGGTTATCGAGCGCCATGGCGACCGGTTTCCTCGACCGGATCTTCACAGCCGCCGAACGCGAGCGCGCCGAGCGGCGCCGGAACCGCGTCGAAACCTACGCCAAACGCTTCGCCGCCAAGGAGGCCTGCGCCAAGGCGCCGGGAACTGGCCTGCGTGCGGGCATCTGGTGGCGCGACATGGGGGTGGTGAATTTGCCGTTGGGCCGTCCGACCCTGGAACTGACCGGCGGCGCCAAGCGGCGGTTGGAGGCGATCACGCCGCAGGCCACCAAGCGCGGATTGATCTCACGATCACCGACGAGGGTCCGATGGCCCAGGCCTTCGTCATCATCTCGGCGATAGCCAATGGCGCGGCTTGAACGGCGCCTCACAACCAAATTGCGCAAGCCGTCATGCGCCGCCAAGTGGCGACCATGAATTATTTGTCATGGTTTCCCGAAACTCTCTGTAAGCCAATGGAAATTCAGCTATTTCTCGGCCGGCCGAGACCGCGACATATCCGGCCTAGAATTGCGCATGGCTGCCCCAGAGGTTACAAGGATTTGGGGCGCACGCGCAGCGGGTTTGATGGTGCGGGACGATAGGCGAATGAGCGTGCAAACCGGAACCAAACGCAAGGAAGGGGGGATCGGCGAAACGATACGCGTGGTGATCCACGCGATCATCATCGCGGTGGTCATCCGCACGTTTCTGTACCAGCCGTTTAATATTCCATCCGGCTCGATGATCCCGACACTTCTGGTCGGCGATTATCTGTTCGTTTCCAAGTATTCGTATGGCTTTACCCATTACTCGTTGCCGTTTTCACCTCCGCTCTTCTCGGGCCGCATATTCGGTTCGCAGCCGCAGCGCGGCGATGTGGTGGTGTTTCGGCTGCCCAGAGATCCGTCGATCGATTACATCAAGCGCGTGGTCGGGCTGCCCGGCGACAACATCCAGGTGCTACACGGCGTGCTCAACATCAACGGCGCGCCGGTCAAACGCGAGCGCGTGACGCAAGGCTGTGTCGCCCACGAGGACGTCGGCCAGCCGGTGATGTGTTATCGCGAAACGCTGCCCAACGGCGTCACCTACATCACGCATGATTTCACCGATAACGGCCTCCTTGACAACACCGAGGTGTTTCATGTGCCGTCCGGCGAGTTTTTCATGATGGGTGACAACCGCGACAACTCGACAGATAGCCGCGTGCTGGGTGCGGTCGGCTATGTGCCGTTCGAGAATTTGATCGGCAAGGCGCAGATCATCTTCTTCTCGATCGGCGGCGACACACCGGCATGGGAGATCTGGAATTGGCCGTGGGCGGTGCGCTGGAGGCGATTGTTCACGCTGGTACGATGAGCGGCCGACGAAAGAGCAAGGCTGCGGCGCCGCCGCAGCCGGAACCAGGCACCTCGGAGAGCACAGCCGCCGAAGCACCGCAAGGCGACGGCCATAAGGAACCGCGCCGCAGCCGCCGCACGCCTAACGTTCTCGAGAACCGGATTGGCTATCGCTTCGCCGATACTACGCTGCTGACCAGCGCGCTGACCCATATTTCAGCGCTCAAGGGACCGCGCAACCGCGCGAGTTCCTATCAGCGCATGGAGTTTCTCGGCGATCACGTGCTCGGCTTGGTGATTTCCGACATGTTGTACCGCAACTTCCCCAAGGCGGACGAGGGAGAATTGTCGCGCCGGCTCGCCGACCTGGTGCGCAAGGAAACCTGCGCGGAGATTGCGCTGGCAATCGAACTCGGTGCGTCGATCAAGCTTGGCTCGTCTGAAGTCAACGCCGGTGCGCGCAAGCGGCCAGCCATCCTTGCCGACGTCTGCGAAGCATTGATTGGAGCGGTCTATCTCGATGGCGGCTACTCCGCAGCAGAGAAATTAGTCGAGCACCTGTGGCACGACCGCATGCAGGGGACGGCGCAGCCGTTGCGCGATCCGAAGACCGTCCTGCAGGAATGGGCGCAGGCGCGCGGATTGCCGACGCCTGCTTACAAAGAAGTCGGGCGGACCGGTCCCGATCATAGTCCGGTGTTTCGCGTTGCCGTGCAGCTACCCCATTTTGCCCCGGCCGAAGGATCCGGGCGCTCCAAGCGCGGCGCCGAACAGGCGGCGGCCGCCGCCATGCTGTCGCGCGAGGGCGTAAAGACCAAGGCTGCGCGCCTCAATGGTTGACCCGGAGCCGCGCGATGAAGGCGCTGCGCCGCCCACCCGCTGCGGCGTCGTCGCGCTTATCGGCGCACCGAATGTCGGTAAATCGACGCTGATCAACGCGCTTGTCGGCGCCAAAGTTTCCATTGTCACGCCGAAGGTCCAAACCACGCGCAGCCTCATTCGCGGCATCGCCATCGAAGGGGCGGCACAGCTTATTTTCGTCGATACGCCGGGCATTTTCCTGCCGCGCCGACGGCTCGACCGCGCCATGGTTGGGACTGCCTGGGGCAGCGCGCAGGATGCCGACCTCGTGGCGTTTCTGGTCGACGCCCACCGCGACGTCAAAGAGGACGACGAACCGATCTGGGGCGGGCTGGCCGCCGTCCGGGCTGCTAAGAAGGTGCTCGTCCTCAACAAGATTGATCTCGTGCCGAAGCCGGTGTTGCTGACGCTCGCTCAAAAGCTCAATGAACGCGCGGAATTTGCCGCCACTTTCATGATCTCGGCGTTGTCGGGAGACGGAGTTGGCGATCTCAAGCGATGGTTCGCCGACAATGCGCCGCCCGGCCCCTGGCTCTATCCCGAGGATCAAATCTCGGATGCGCCGGTGCGGCAACTCGCGGCCGAGATCACCCGCGAAAAGCTCTATCTGCGGCTGCATCAGGAGCTGCCTTATCAGTCGACGGTCGAGACCGACAGCTGGAAAGAACTGAGAGACGGCTCAGTGCGCATCGAACAGACGATCTATGTCGAGCGCGAAAGCCAGCGCAAAATTCTGCTCGGCAAGGGCGGTCAGACCATCAAGGCAATCGGCGCCGCAGCGCGCGCGGACATCGCGGCGGCTGTCGAACAGCCCGTTCACCTGTTTCTCTTCGTCAAGGTCCGTGAAGGCTGGGGTGAAGATCCCGAACGCTATAGGGAGATGGGTCTGGAGTTTCCGCAGAGCTGAATTCGGCCCGTTTCGAGCATCGGCACGATCCGAAATCACCCTGGTCTGTTCACCGGCTCCGGAAGGCGGCAAAACTTTCATCGGACTAGAGTGCTCCTCGATTAAGTCGAATCGGAAAGCACTCTAGTTTTATAGATTTGGTCGCATTTTCTTCGGAAAACCGGCGTCCACTTTTCCGGAAAATGCTCTGGGAGCATAAAAAATCCCCGGCGGGAGGTCCCGCCGGGGATCGGAACTCATGCCGCGATCAGGCGATCAGGGCAGGAAGTCCTTGTGCATACGCAGCGTGAAGGCCCAGTTGCCTTCGTTCTTGATTGAGCAGACGCCGCTGTCGCAGAGGGTCGCATCCGTCAAACCGGCGGGTCCGGGAACCAGTCCGATCGAGGACTTGGCGCTGATCTGCTCGGAGTAGAGTGCTTCCACACCGACGTAGAAGCTCTTGGTCACGTCCCACTGCAGGCGCGAGCCGGCGGCCCAGTACGACCAGTCGTTGTTGCAGCCGGCATTGGCCACCGCCGCGGTGCCGACGCCCGCGCCGTCGCCTTCGGCGGAGCACAGCATGGCATTGGCCGACGGTATCGTAGCTCACGTGCATGTAGGCGCCGGTGAACGACTGGTGCCATTGCGGCGTCCAGTGATGCTCGTAGGCGGCGATTGCGCTCCAGCCGGTGGTCAAGTGGCAGCCGGTTCCGAGCGCGCCGGTGGTTGTGCCGCCGTAAACGCAGTCGGTCTGGATGCCGTAGGACTGGGTGCCACCCTGGACGTTATTGATCGTTGGTGGATTCACCACTGTTGATGTACTTGAGCGCGCCTTCGGTGTAGTTGACCTCGGCCACGAAATAGTCGCCGGGCGAGATGAACGGCGCGTTGATCTTAAGGCCGCCGCCCACGACCCAGCCCCATTTCTCGCCGGGATGACCGCTGAGCTCATCGAGATCGGCAGCCGCGTCGATGTCGGAGTCATAGTACGTGGTGTTTTCGTGATGGATTGCGCCCATGATCTGCGCGCCGCCCCAGGCCTGGTCGACGCGCAGATTGGCGACGATGTCCGGCGACACCTAGCCGCCGGTGCCAAGGCCGGCGATGACGTCCGCAGGCTGCCGCTGAGCAGTCCGCCGGCCGCACTGGCGCCGAGCGGAGCAAAGAACGCGCCCACTGCGCTTTGGTCGGCGATCTGGGTCATGCGCGGGCTTTCCGCCGACAGCGTGGCGGAGAAGCCGCCGCCGAACTGGGCGGTGTAACCCCATACCCACCAGCCGCCGTCGCCGGTAGTCTTCCTGCGGGAGGTAGCCGGCGCGGTAGTTGAGCGCCGCCGCCGGATAGAAGTCGAAGAACGACTGGGCCAGACCCGCGGTGAACCCCGCCCATTGCACGAAGGCGCGGTTGGTGTAGTTCGCGAAGCCCGCTGACGCCGGTGAGCCAAGACTGCCGCCGGTGCCGGTGTTGCCGGCGTCGCTGGAATTGATGCCGACGTCGATATAGGCGCGAGCCACGCCATAGGCCGTCTGCTCGCGGGCATCGGCCGTGATATAGCCGCGCGCCCGCTCCGTGATGTTATTGGTATTGCGGGTATTCAGATTGCCGTTGAACGGGCCCCAGGCCAAGTTGCCGTTGGCTTCGTTCGTGATTTCCGCCCGCACCCAGCCGCCGATCTTGATGCACATATCGGTGCCGGGCATGTAATAGAATCCCGCCCCGTACAAGCTGCAAACCTTCACGTATTGTGATGGTTGGAGCAGGCGCGGCGGCGGATTCTCTTGGCGGGCCAATGGCCGATGCCTATCGGCCAATGGCTTACAAGCGATTCTGGAAATACGTATAAAAGGTCCAGGCAAGGTACTGTGGGAGGTTGCCGCACCCGCTTTGCCGGTCAAATGGCTTCGACTGTGAAATTCCCTTTCCGGGTAGGTGCTGGGTCGCACTGTTTTCTTGCCGCCGCCGTGCCAAGAAAGCTCGCTCCGCTGGCATAAGTCGGTTCACGTCACGTCGCTTGCCCGAACTGCCGGAAAGTTGAAATCCGGCCAAAATGATCGCAGCAGGCGCGCGAAATCTGGGCGCGGACTCTGCCAAACAGCGTCTTGCCGCATCGCAGACGCGAAGAATGTTAAGCCGTTGCGCGGGGAGGGGGTTTTGTGCAATCTCCGCGCCAAATTTGCGCCCGGCATGTCGCTCTGACCGCCGTGCGCCTTCCTCCCGGGCCAACTCGTTGAGTTTCGGCCCTTAAAGACAAACCGGGGTCGTTGCCATGCAAATTTTGTGGCTCATCGTGTTGTGCGGCGTTCTTGCCATCGTTTTCGCCATCTGGGCCACGTATTCGGTGCTGCAGGCCGATCCCGGCAGCGAGCGCATGCAGGAAATCGCTGCAGCGGTGCGCGAAGGCGCGCAAGCCTATCTGCGACGGCAATACTCCACGATCGCCGTCGTCGGGGTCGTGATCTTCCTTATCGTCGGCTACTTCCTCGGTTGGCTCGTGGGCGTGGGTTTTGCCGTCGGTGCAATACTTTCCGGCTCGGCCGGCTTTATCGGCATGAACATTTCGGTGCGCGCCAATGTGCGCACGGCCCAGGCGGCGATCAGTTCGCTCGCCGGCGGACTTGAACTTGCCTTCCGGGCCGGCGCTATTACCGGCCTTTTGGTTGCCGGCCTCGCGCTGCTTGGCGTCACGCTCTATTTCGGCTTCCTCACCGGCACCCTGCACCTGGCGCCCAACGATCGCACGGTCGTGGATTCGATGGTGGCGCTTGGCTTTGGCGCTTCGCTGATTTCGATCTTCGCCCGTCTCGGCGGCGGCATTTTCACCAAAGGCGCCGATGTCGGCGGCGATCTCGTCGGCAAGGTCGAAGCCGGGATTCCGGAGGACGATCCACGCAACCCCGCCACCATCGCCGATAACGTCGGCGACAACGTCGGCGATTGCGCCGGCATGGCCGCGGACCTGTTCGAAACCTACGCCGTGACGACGGTTGCCACGATGGTGCTGGCCGCGATCTTCTTCAGCCCGGTATCGGCCGATATGGTGACGCGGATGATGACGTTTCCGCTCGCCATCGGCGGGGTCTGCATCATCGCCTCCATCATCGGTACGTTCTTCGTCAAGCTCGGCGCCAACCAGTCGATCATGGGCGCGCTTTATAAGGGCATGATTGCCACCGCGATCCTGTCGCTGATCGGCATTGCCGGTGTGGTGTATTACCTGATCGGCTTCGGCAAGCTGGCGGGCGTCAATTATTCCGGCGCCGATCTGTTCTATTGCGGCGTGACCGGCCTGGTTGTCACCGGGCTGATCATCTGGATCACCGAATACTACACCGGCACCGACTATCGCCCGGTGCGCTCGATCGCGCTCGCCTCGGTGACCGGTCACGGCACCAATGTGATTCAAGGTCTCGCGGTGTCGCTCGAATCAACCGCCGGGCCGGCGATTGTCATCATCGCCGGCATTCTGGTGAGCTATAACCTCGCCAACCTGTTCGGCATCGCCATCGCGGTGACGACGATGCTGGCGCTAGCCGGCATCGTGGTGGCGCTCGATGCGTTCGGTCCGGTGACCGACAATGCCGGCGGCATCGCCGAAATGGCCGGATTGCCGAAGGAAGTGCGCAAATCGACCGATGCGCTCGACGCCGTCGGCAATACCACCAAGGCGGTGACCAAGGGCTACGCCATCGGTTCGGCAGGCCTCGGTGCGCTGGTGCTGTTCGCGGCGTACAATCAGGACCTCACTTTCTTCATCGCCAATGCGGCAACGCACCCGTATTTCCAGGGCGTGTCGCTGAATTTCTCGCTGAGCAATCCTTATGTGGTGGTCGGCCTGCTGTTTGGCGGCCTGCTGCCCTACCTGTTTGGCGCAATGGGGATGACGGCAGTTGGCCGTGCAGCCTCCGCGATCGTCGAGGAGGTACGCCGGCAGTTCCGCGAGCACCCGGGCATCATGAAGGGCACCGAGAAGCCCGATTACGGCCGTGCGGTCGATCTGCTGACCCGCGCCGCGATCAAGGAAATGATCGTGCCGTCGCTCTTACCGGTGCTGTCGCCGATTGTCTGGTATTTCATCATCTATTTCGTCGCTGGCGGCGGCGCGCCAGGCAAGTCCGCGGCCTTCTCGGCGCTCGGCGCCATGCTGCTCGGAGTGATCGTGACCGGGCTGTTCGTGGCCATCTCGATGACGTCAGGCGGCGGCGCCTGGGACAACGCCAAAAAGTACATTGAGGACGGCCACTACGGCGGCAAGGGCTCCGACGCGCATAAGGCGGCGGTGACCGGTGACACGGTCGGCGATCCCTATAAGGATACGGCGGGGCCGGCGGTCAATCCGATGATCAAGATCACCAATATCGTGGCGCTGCTACTGCTCGCAGTATTGGCGCGCTGATCGAAGTCGAAAACGCGGAAGAGAGTAGGAAGCCTGAAATCGGTGCGCATCGATTGCGGCCCCGGTTTTGGGCTTCCGATTCCAGGCTCTGTTTCTGTTTTGCGGCGTCAGGTGGTTTTGTCGGCGATGATGCGGAACAGCCCGTTGAGCAGGCTGAGATCGGCACCGCTCGTGGGTGTGGTGCGGCTGACGAAGTCGAACAGCTTACCGTCCTTCAGGCCGTATTCGGCGAGCCGCCGCACCTTGCGGCTTTTGTCGAAATAGACCGCGATAACGCGCTGGTCGACCACCTTCATGTTCATGAACGACAGCGGTCGTTCGGCGCGCTGCGAGATATAGTAGAACGCCTCGCCACTCACGGTCGCGACGGTCGATGGCGTGCCAAGGACGATCAGCACCTGCTCCTGGGAGGCGCCGAGCGGAATCTGCTGCAACGCCCCCTCCGGCAGCACGTAACCTCGCTGAAACGTCTCCCCGAAGCAGCCGCCCGGCATCAAGCCGAGGGAGAGAACGAACAGGCATGCTACCGTGCTGCGCCTCGTTGCGAGCTGGCTGAAAATGCCGCTACCGCTTACCCTAGCCGTGCCCCGCATCCTCGTTTCACCTTGCGTCGCCCCGCCGCGTGCCGTACCCCGGAGCCTCGCCATTGGCAATGCACCCCGTTCGAGCGGCCTTGGCGAAACAGGCTATCCCCATGATCCTACGACCGTTTCGGCGCAGTGCCGAGCGCCGCACCATCGCTTCTCTGTATGGCATGATCGTGGCGCAGGCCAGACAGCCCGCATTTTATGCTCATTATGGGGTGCCCGACACTGTGCAAGGCCGCTTCGATCTGATCGTCCTTCACCTTGTGTTGCTGGTGCGCCGGCTTGACCGGGCGGGCGATCAGGGACGCCTCTTGGGGCAGGGGCTGTTCGATGCTTTTTGCCGCGATCTCGACGGGAACCTGCGTGAGATGGGGATTGGCGACCTCGCCGTGCCCAAGCACATGCGGCGCTTTGGCGAGGCTTTCTACGGCCGGCAGGCCACCTACCTGGCCGCATTGGATGGACTGGACGCCCAAGCCTTTGAGAACGCCCTGGCACGCAATATCTTGCAGGGTGGCGCGCTTGAAGGAACGGCCGATCTGGCGCGCTACGCCCGCGCTCTCGTCGGCGCGCTCGACAGCCCAGAGGAGAGCGCTCTGATTCGAGGTCAACTCGTCTTTCCCAGCCCCGAGGGCTTTCGCCAATGTCAACGAGCTATCCTAAATCCGACGCAATCCCGGAGCCGCCGTGGCGGGTTCCGGTCACGGTTGAAGACATTCCCGAAGACGGCCAGACACTTGCGCTCGAGGCCAATGCCGAGACACGCGCCGCCATCGCCAAGATGGTGGGCTTGCGCGATTTGCCGCAGCTTAAGGCGACCTTCGATGTGACGCGGCAGGGCTCCGATGGCGTTCGCGTCACGGGCGGGTTTCCGCGATAGCTGGACAGACTTGCGTCGTTACGCTCGAGCCCTTGCTTAGCCCGATCGAGGAGGATGTTGATCTATTGTTCATGCCGCGGGCTGCGCCTTCGTCGGCTGCGGGCGAGAAGGACGCAGAGCACGTGCCGGCAGGCGCCAAATGGAACGAGCCGGAACCCCTTGTGGACGGCATTGTCGACCTTGGGGCGCTGGCAACCGAGTTCCTCATCCTTGGCCTCGATCCCTATCCGCGCAAACCCGGGGCGGCGTTCGAACCGCCGCGCGAGGGTGCCGCAGACGGCGGACCATTTGCGGCGCTGGCTGGCTGGTCCAAGGGCCGGGACGGCCGTTGATCGCCTTGTGTCGGAGCGCCGAGACGCTATTGTCGCGTTCGCTCCGGCAACCTGTGTGCCGGACTCTGGCGTAGTGAGTTTGAAGCTTCTGCTGCAAAGCCGGGTACTCGATTGCAAAGCCTAAAGCTGCGCTGGAATCATGGTTTGCTCGTGTTCCCTTGATTGCGATGGCGGCATGAGGGTGGAGTTCACCCGCACGCGGACGTCGCAGTCCGGAGACGGGTAACCGCAGGGTCAATCATTCGATGCCAGACAAGGTACGAATTGCCCTCGACGCGATGGGGGGAGATAACGGCCCCGCGGTCGTCGTGGAGGGTGCGGAAATTGCCTTGCAGCACCACCCGCAGTGCGAATTCGTTTTCTTCGGTGACGCGGCGCAGCTCGCGCCGCTGATCGACGCCCGACCGCCGCTCAAAACCGCCTCGCGCCTTCAGCATACCGAGGTGGCGGTGCGCATGGATGCCAAGCCAAGCCAGGCGCTGCGCTACGGGCGCTGGAAGTCGTCGATGTGGCTCGCGATCGAAGCCGTAAAGAAACATGACGCCGATGTGGCCGTATCCTGCGGCAATACCGGCGCGCTCATGGCGATGGCGAAATTCGAACTCAAAATGCTGGCGGGCATTGAGCGGCCCGCAATTGCTGCGGCGTGGCCGACGATCCGCGGCCGATCGATTGTGCTCGATCTCGGCGCCTCGATCGGAGCAGACGCCGACCATCTCGTTGACCTGGCGGTGATGGGCGCCGCCACCGCGCGCATCCTGCTTGGAATTCCGCGGCCGACGGTCGGGCTGCTCAATATCGGCGTCGAGGAAGTCAAGGGCCTTGAGCCGGTGCGTGAAGCCGGCCGCATCCTGCGCGAGGAGAAGCTGCCGGACCTTGACTATCTGGGTTTTGTCGAAGGCGACGATATCGGCCGCGGCACAGTCGACGTTGTGGTCACCGAAGGCTTCGCCGGCAACATCGCGCTCAAGTCTGCGGAGGGCACGGCGCGGCAAATGGCCGAGTACATCAAGAACGCCATGGGCCGCTCGTTGAGTTCGCGGATCGGCTATCTGTTCGCGCGCTCGGCATTTCAGGAGTTAAGGGAGCGCATCGATCCGCGCCGCTCCAATGGCGGGGTCTTTCTGGGCCTCAACGGCATCGTCATCAAAAGTCACGGGAGCACCGACGCGCAAGGCTTTTCCGCGGCGATCGAAGTAGGATACGGCGTGGTCCGGGATGGACTGCTCGAGAAGATCACGACGGCGATCGGGCGGCATCATCGCGACCAGCAGCGCGTGGCCGGTGGAGCGGCCTCGTGACTGTTCGCCGCTCGGTTATTCTCGGCTGCGGTGCATATCTGCCGAGTCAGGTGCTGACCAACGACGATCTCGCGCGCAAGGTCGATACGTCGGACGAGTGGATTGTGCAGCGCACCGGCATTCACGAGCGCCGCATTGCCGCGCCGGGCGAACTGACCTCGCAGATGGCAGCGCGGGCGGCGCGCTCCGCGCTCGCGCATGCCCATGTCGATGCACAATCCATCGACCTGATCGTGCTGGCGACCTCGACGCCCGACAATACGTTCCCCGCCAGCGCCGTCTCGGTGCAGGCCGAGCTTGGGATCACCCGCGGCGCGGCCTTCGATCTGCAGGCGGTCTGTTCCGGCTTCGTCTACGCACTGGCGACGGCGGATGCGCTGCTCAAAGTTGGCGGGTTCTCGCGCGCGCTGGTGATCGGCGCCGAGACGTTCTCGCGCATTCTCGATTGGACGGATCGTTCGACCTGCGTGCTGTTCGGCGACGGTGCCGGTGCGGTGGTGCTCGATGCGCAGGAGCAGCCGGAAACGCGCGAGGCGCGCGGTATCCTCACGGTGCATCTGCGTTCCGACGGCCGGTACAAATCGAAACTGTATGTCGACGGCGGGCCGTCGTCGACCGGTACCGTCGGGCATCTGCGCATGGAAGGCCGCGAAGTGTTCCGCCACGCGGTGGCGATGATCACCGACGTTGTCGAGGATGCATTCAAGGCAACGGGCTATACCGCCGATGACATCGATTGGTTCATTCCGCACCAGGCCAATAAACGCATCATCGACGGCTCGGCGCATAAGCTTGGCATCGACCCCGCAAAGGTCGTGACCACCGTCGACCGCCATGGCAACACCTCGGCCGCATCGATTCCCCTGGCACTTGCGGACGCGCTGGCCGAGCGGCGCATCAAGCGCGGCGACCTGTTGCTCTTGGAAGCCATGGGGGGTGGCTTCACCTGGGGTGCGGCACTGGTCCGCTGGTAGCGGCCGCAAAGCCCGTTGACCCTGTCCCGACAAGTTAATATCGTAGATAATTCAGCACGATATGGGGTCGCTGGGGTGAACTCGGGGGCGTGCTGGGCGGGGCTGGCTATGACGGGTAAGACGATCACGCGTGCGGATTTGTGTGAGGCGGTCTATCAAAAGGTCGGCCTGTCGCGCAGCGAGTCTGCTGCGCTCGTAGAACTGGTACTCAAGGAAATTACCGACTGTCTGGAACGCGGCGAGACGGTAAAGCTGTCATCGTTCGGCTCATTTGTGGTGCGTAAGAAGGGTCAGCGTATCGGTCGCAACCCGAAGACCGGCAAGGAAGTACCCATTTCGCCGCGGCGGGTGATGGTGTTCAAGCCGTCGGCGATTCTCAAGCAGCGGATCAACAATTCCGAGGCGGACGCTAAACTGGCGCCGTAACGGCGGCAGCGGCCGCACAGCTTTGCGGGGACGAGCCAATGGACAAGGCGCCGGGGGCATTTCGCACCATCAGCGAGGTTGCCGACGAGATCGACGTGCCGCAGCACGTGCTGCGCTTTTGGGAGAGTCGGTTCACGCAGATCCGGCCGATGAAGCGCGGCGGCGGCCGGCGCTTCTACCGGCCTGAAGATGTCGATCTGCTGCGCGGCGTACGCCATCTGCTTTACGGCGAGGGCTACACCATTCGCGGCGTGCAGCGCATTCTGCGCGAGCAGGGGTCGGCCTTTGTGCAGTCGATCTGGCGCGCCGGCGCCGAGGTGCCGCCCCCCGCGGATGAAGACAATGGCGAGGAGGATGATATCGCCGCCGCCCCGGCGTCAGGGCGATCCGCGCCGGACTTGTCGGTATTTGCCGTTCCGTCGCCGCGGCCGGCAGAATCCGCAAGTCCTGATCGCCTGGCCGAGCGGCGCGAGCCGAATTTGGCCGCGGGGCCTGCTGCGGCGCCGGCGAAACCCGCAGGGTTTGGCGGCGAGGATCGGCGCAAGCTGCGTACGGCGCTTGATGAACTCGTTGCCTGCAATCGGCTGCTGCAGGCCGCGCTGGCTGCGCCTGACGCCGCCGAGCAATCCGGCTCAAATGCGAACGCCCCGGCGTAACAAGCCTATTCCGCGGTGCTTCGCTGACCTTGCGCCAGGTACCACGTCGCGATCTGTTCGCGCGTCGGGTACCAGACCCGCGGTTTGCTCTGCGCGTAGGCGATGAACTCGCGCAGGGCTCCGATACGATGCGGCTGCCCGGCCACGTGCGGATGCAGCCCGACATTCATGATGCGGCCCGTGGTCGCGCCTTCGGCGTAGAGCTGATCGAAACACTGCCGCAGCATATCGATGCCGTCGCGGGTCGACAGGCCGCCGCGCGCGAACATGTTGAAATCGTTGATGTCGTTCGAATAGGGCACACAGACGATCGGCCCGTGGATGGTGTCGATCAGATAGGGCTGATCGTCGTTGAGATAGTCGCAATAGGCGATGAGGCCGAATTCCTTCAGGAAGGCCGGCGTGTGCGGCGTGCCGCGGATGGCCGACGACAGCCACGCCTTGGCCGGCTTGCCGACGACCTCCGCATAGGTGTCGAGCACGCGGCGGATCAGGGCGCGCTCTTTCTCCGGTTCGTGAGCGTAGAATGCGAGGAGGTCAGTCTGGGCCCAATTGTGCGGCACCAGTTCCCAGCCGCGCTCCTTGACCGCGTCGACGATCCGCCGCCGCTCCACAAGGATAGCGCCGTTACAGGTGCAGGACGGCGCAATGTGGGCTGCGTCGAATGTTTCCATGAGCCGCCAGACGCCGACCCGCTGACCGTATTCGCGCCAGGTCCAGTTAGCGGTGTCGAGCACGTCGCCCGGCATGGAATGCGGAATCGTCGCCGGACCTCCTGGAAACAGCGGCTCCTTCTGTCCGGGGCGAAACGGCTCCCAGTATTCGATGTTGATCGTGAAGATGAGCGCGATCTGCGCGCCGTTCGGAAAATTCAGCGGCGGCCGATCCGGCAGCGGCACGAATTTGTAGGACGATGGCGGAGCGGGCGGCTGCGACATCACTGGGGGTTCCTTACTGTGTATCCTTGGCGAGCATCCGAGCGCGGCGTTCGCCGCGGGCAAAACGCCACGCCGTTATGTGGCGGGCCAGATCGGGGGCGTCGAGCACGGCGATGACGAGGAGGATGCCGCCCGTCACGAGATCGTGGACATACGGTGGTACCCCGATCGCGCTCAGGCCGGAGCGCAGAATGCACAGCGTCAGCACGCCCGCGGCAATGCCCGGCGCATTGCCGCGACCGCCGACAACCGACACGCCGCCGACAATGGCGGCTGCAGCCGCGGGCGCGAGTACGTCCGATAGTCCGGCAGGCGATGCGGCGCCGAGGCTGTAGCTTAAGAGCACGCCAGCCAGCGCCGACGCGGCGCCCGAGGCGGCAAATACGCCGATAACGATGCGATCTGTGTTCAGTCCGGCAATGCGGCTCGCGCGCCGGTCGCTGCCTGTAGCGATGATGTCGCGCCCGATATGGGTGAAGGTCATGACTATTGCGGCGATCGCAAACACCGCAAGGGCCGCGGCGCTGCGCACCGAGAACAGATGCGCAATCGGCGCGTTAAGGCCGAGCGCAACCGCCATGTTGGGATAACTGACGGTTTGATTGCCGGTCAGCACGTAGGTGATGCCCTGCAAGGTCAACAGGCCGCCCAGCGTGACGCCGACCGAACTCAAATTGAGCCGCGTCATGATCAAGCCCTGAACGAGGCCGCTGACCACGCCCGCTCCGACGCCGAGGCCGGCGCCGAGCCACGGGCTGCTGCCGCCTGTCAGCACTGCGATGCAGCCCGCCAGGCCCATCATGCCGGCGACCGACAGGTCGAACTCGCGCACCAGTATCGACAGCCCCAATCCGAGCGCGACGAGGCCAAGCGTGGCGAACAACTGCATGACGCTGAAGATGGTGCCGACGCTGAAAAAATATCCGCGGCCGCGATCGATCAGTCCCAGTGCAATGATGGTGCCGGCCATGATGGTGAACGGTCGCAGGGCAGGCGCCAGCAACAGGAGCGCGCTTCGCCTCATCCCCGGCGCCTTTCGCCCAGCGTATGCAGCATGATGACGCTGAGTACGATCAATCCGGTGATGAGATATTGCAGCTGTTCGCTGAACCCGCGCAGCAGCAGCACGACTTCGATCACGGCGATGACGATGACGCCGATCAGCGTTCGCCACGCCGAGCCGGAGCCGCCGGAGATTCCAGTGCCGCCGACCAGCACGGCCGCAATCGCCGAATAATCGTAGCCGGCGCCAAGTTCCATATCGCCTGAGCCGTAGCGTGCCGCCAACAGCACGCCGCCGATTGCGGCGCAGGCGCCGGCAATCGCATAGGCGATGGTGATCGTTGCGGTGATATCGATCCCCGCCGCGATCGCGGCACGCGGGTTGCTGCCGACCATTGTCATCAGGCGGCCGATCCTGGTCCAGGACATCACGAACTGGCCGACGAGGACGGTGGCGAAGAAGACCAGCGCGTTGACGGGAACGCCGCCGATCCGCCCTTTGAAGAACTCGATGCCCTCGCCGGCTGGATAGATCCGGTGTCCGCCGGTGGCGAACGCCGCGCCGCCCAGCAGCAGCGACAATCCGGCGATGCTCACCAGGATCGGGTTGGCCCGGAAATAGCCGACAAGGAAGCCTTGCGCGGCAGTAATAGCGGTGCCGAACAGTGCGGCAACGATCAGAGCCGGCACCATACCGAATGAAAGGCTGGCGAGAAAAATCAAGGCCGACGCCGAAACCGTGGCGCCAAGCGCCAGTGACATGATGTTGCCGGTGAGGGTAATGAATGTCATGCCGACGGCAACGCAGCCGACAAACGAGATTGCCGTAAGCAGCGCGTTGATGCTCAGCGGCGACAGAAACCCGGGCGTGGACAGCGCAAATATTGCGATCGCCGCGATCGCCACTATTCGAATGATCAGCCCGAACTGGCGCGCCCCGAACACGCGGCGCGGCCGCGCAACGGGAACTGCGAGATCGCTCATGATGTCGCCGCCGGGTGTGTGATGTCCGCCAGCAGGCGGTGCATATCGACCTCACCGCGCCGATATTTCGCCACCTGCCGGCCACGATACATGCTGACCACAATGTCGGCCATGCCCAGCACTTCCTCGATGTCGGACGATGCCATGACGATGCAATAGCCGTCATCGCAGAACTGACGGATCAGACGGTAGATCTCTGCGCGGGCCCCGACATCGACGCCGCGCGTCGGCTCGTTCATCAAGAGCACGCCCGGCCGGCTGCTGCCGATCCAGCGCCCGAAGGCAAGCTTCTGCTGATTGCCGCCACTGAGTTCGTCGGCCGGGGAGCGTAGGCGCGCCCGGTCCACGCCAACGGCGGAAGCAAGCTTGGCCGCTGCGCTGCGCAGTCTGCGGCGCGCCAGAATCCCGAAGCGGCAGAAGTCACGAAGCTTGGTGGCAATGAGATTCTGTCCGGCGTTGAGCCGCAGAAACAGGCCTTCGCCGGCGCGGTCCTCGGAAATGAACTGCACGTTGGCGGCCTGTGCTTTCGTCACCGAACGCAGTTGCATCGGCTTGCCCTGCACGCTGACCTCGCCGGTTGCGCCGGCGATCAGGCCCGCCAGCGCCCGCAGCACGGTGATGGCGCCGGAGCCGACCTGACCGGCCAGGCAGGTCACCGTGCCGCGCGCGGCGACGAGATCGAAATCATGCACCAGCGGCGGCACGCGCAGCTGCTTGATCGTCAGCATGGCGCCGCCCGCGCTATCGTCCCAGCGCGGATACATCTCGCTCATGCTGCGGCCGAGCATCATCTGCATCAGCGTGCCGCGGTCGATCTCGGACGTCGGGCGCGTGCCGATCAATTCGCCGTTGCGGAGCACCGACACCGTGTCGCAGATGTCGAAAACCTCGCCGAGCCGGTGGGTGATGTAGATCACCGATTTGCCTTCGGCCTTGAGCGTCCGCAACGCCGCGAAAATGCGCTCGATTTCCACGTCGGACAGCGTTGCAGTCGGTTCGTCGAGGATGAAGACGCGCGCCTCGCGCGTCAGCATGCGGGCAATTTCGATAAGCTGCCGCCGCCCGATGCTCAGCGCCGAAACCGGCGTGTCGAGGGCGAGGTCGGACAGGCCGAGCTTGTCGAGCGCCGCGCGGGCGCGCCGCCGCAGCGTTGCGCGGCGATGAAACAGCGGCACCTCGCTATTGCCGAGCCAGATATTGTCCAGCACCGAGAGGGCAGGGGGCAGGCTCAGCTCCTGCGCGACGAGCGCGATGCCGAGCTGTTGGGCATGCTGCGGGCTTTCGATCGCGAGCGGCTTGCCGTCGAGGCAGACGGCGCCTTCGTCGGGCGCATAGAGCCCGGTCATGATCTTGACCAGCGTGCTTTTGCCGGCGCCGTTCTCGCCGCAGATGGCGCGGACTTCCCGGCCTTCGAGCGAGAGGCTGACGTCTTTTAGAACCGCGTTCGGCCCAAACCGCTTGGTGACACCGGCAACGGCGAGAACTGGCATCAGGCTTCGTTAGTACGAGCAGCCGGCGGCAAACTTGTCGACGTTGTCCTTGGTGATGCCGTAGACCGGAATGATGTCGTATTTCTTCAACTGACCGCCGTTGAAATAGGCGGTCACTTCCTTTGCGGCATACTCGGCTTCTTCGGTCGGAATTTGCGTGGCCGTACCGTATTGCTCGCCTGATCGGATGTGGACGATGCCGTCCTTCATGCAATTGCTGGCGACAACAACGATGCCCTTCTTGGCGATGCCGAGCGGGAGGCCGGCCGATTGGACGGCGTTGATGGCGCCGGTCGCTTGGTTGTCCGCCATGGCAAAAATACCGTCGACGCCGCCCTGGCCGGCGAATCGCACCAGCAGTTCGCCTGTGACCTTTTCAGACACGGCCGTATTCCATTTGCCGTCCTGGCTGTCGACGAGATCGAAGCCTGGATGCTTGGCCAGCGCGGCCTTGAACGCCGCCATGCGCGCCATGACGTTGATCTGTTGCGCAAGGCCGGTCACGGCGACGATCTTGGCTTTGCTCTTGCCTTCGGCGAGCAGGCCCTTGACCATCTCCTCGCCGGCGAGCCGGCCGAGATCGGCGTTTTCGGTTCCGATATAGGAGGTCCAGAGCGCTTCCTGCTCTTTCTTCATCGGCGTGGCGTAGAGCACAACCGGAATGCCGGCGGCCTTGGCGCGCGTCAGCGCCGGCACGATCGCCTGATCGTTGACGTAGCAGATGACGATCAGATCGAATTTTTGCGCGATGGCGTCATCGATCTGCTGCGACTGCACCGCGGCATCGTAATTGGCGGACAGATTGGTGACTTTCATGCCCGCCTGCGTGGCGAACTTGGTGAAAGTCGAAGTCCAGGCGCCGATATACGGATTGGTGTTGGACGTCGCCAGCACGACGACGCGCTTGCCTTGCGGCGCGGCGCTTGCGGTGCCCCCCATCGACACGCTCATCAACAGAACGGCGAACAATCCGATCAGCAAGCGCATGACAAATCCCCCCGCGAACCCGGAAGCAAAAATGTTAGCGCCAATCCGCCGGACGCGCCAGCGTCGGACGGCCGCAGCGACCGCTACGCGGGGTTGCCGAAATGCGTCTCGGCGAGCCAGCGTGCAACCGCGGTAAGCCGCTCGTCGCCATGCCGGCCGCCGAGGAGCTGAACGCCAAGCGGCGCGCGATCGACTGCAAGCAGCGGCAGGTTGATGACGGGCACGCCCAGGATCGATGACGCCTCGTTGAAGATCGCGCTGCCCTGATCCATGCCGATCGGCCCGGGACCGGGCGACGACAGCGTGATGAACCCGTTGGCGCGGCGCGCCAATTCATCGTGCATGGCGCGAAAGCTTTCGCGCTCGACGAGCGCGGTCCGATAGGTTTCCAACGTCATGTTGGCGCCTTCCTCGATGCCTTTGAGCAGCCGCGGCGGCATCTTGTCGGCGAAACGCTCGCGATACTGCAGCATCGGCCACCGCATTTCGAAGCGGTAGACGTTGGCCCACAGCGTCGGCGTGCGCGCGTGCATGGCCTCATAAGCCTCGATCGCGGGATCGTCGCGGCGCGTGACGATTTCGACACCGGCCTGCGTCAGCCCGGACGCAAAGCGTTCGAATTGCTCCCTGGCGGCAGGTTCGGCGGCTGACCAGCCCGCGGTGTCGAGCCGGATGAGACGGGCCGGCTTGTGCGGGGAAGGCGACGCCTCGCCGCCGTACAGACCGGGATGCGACGGATCGCCGCCGGCCTGGCCGGCGATGTAGCGCGCCGTTCGCCACATGTCCGACAGCGTGCCGCCAAACACCCCGACATGGTCCATGCTGTAAGCCATGGAAAACGAGCCTTGCCGGTTGATGGCGCCGAAAGTGGGCTTGAGCGCATAGACGCCGCAGAAGCTGGCCGGACGAATGGTCGAGCCGCGGGCGTGGGTGCCGAGCGCTGCCGGCAGCATGCGCGCGGCAACCGCAGCGGCGGTGCCGCTCGACGACCCGCCCGGCGTGCGCCGCGTGTCAAACGGATTGCGCGTGCGCGCCGGATCGCCGCCGCCGAAACAGACGGTGACGGTCTTGCCGGCCAGCACGGCGCCGCCCAGGCGCAACGCCCGCACCGTGGCGGCATCCGTCATCGGCTGGTGGCCGCGGAACAATTCGCTGCCGAACTCGGTTGGCATGTCATAGGTCTCGATCAGATCCTTGATGCCGACCGGCATGCCGTCGACCGGGCCGAGCGTCCGGCCGGCCTGGTAGCGCGCGCCCGCCTGGTCCGCGGCCTCCCGGGCGCGCTGCAAATTGAGGAAAGCGAACGCCATCACAGCAGGCTCAAGCGCCTCGATGCGCTCGATGCAGCGCTCGAGATAAGCGCGTGGCGTGTCGGCGCCGGCCGCGAACTGCGCGGCGGCGTCGTGGAAGCTCAACATGCGGTGCGTTGCCGGATCGTAGGCGCCGGCGGGCGATTGGGCGTCGATTGTTGTCATTGTGCCAAAGCGTCCGATGCGGGGAGGGTGTTAGGTTACATGGAGGAAAGGGGCAGGCAATGGGTCTTGGCGGCGCGTATTACCGCAGATGGCGATGCGCTGTCTCGGCGGCGGCTGCTTCGAGCCGCGCGGGACGGCCACGGACTGCGATGTGCCCATCGAGTTCGCGCACGACCCGCAGTCCAGGCAACGAGGTATCGGGCACCAGCAGCGTGCCGATCAGTTCTACTGCACCGCTTTCCAGGGGCACCGCAATACCCAGCACATCGTGCGCTACACGGAATTGGCGTCCGACCGGTTCAAAAGCTTCTGGCGAGACTGATTGTCTGCTTAATTAGCGATCAACCATGGATAGCTGTTTCAAGAAAAATTTTGCCTCTGCTCAAAGCGGACATTCGCGTTGGCGGCTGGACTGTCGCGTGTGCAACGCCGCGCTAGAACGTGGTAATCAGCTCAACGCTCGCTTTATCAACGAAGAAGCCCGGGACACTGCCGGGCTTCTCGCAAGCCGAAATGTGCCCTCGGCATTCGGGGCGACTTTGCTACGCTTTACTATTCGGTAGCGTAGTAGCCAAAGTCGCGCATCCCCACGTTCGATCCGCTCCCGGTCGTCTGTACCGGGTTTGGATACATGACGTGTGGGTTGTTCATGACCTGTCGCGGCGCTCTAGGGTGATGGATAGTTTGGGCCAGCACAGGCGTGGCGCTGGCAGCGGCGAAAATCGCCAATCCAAGCGCGAGAGGAAGATATTTCTTCATAAAATCAAATCCTTTGTTAGATCGTTTTGTCAGATCGTTTTGTTAGATCGTTTTGTTGTCGCACGTACTCCACGTGTGCTCGGAGGATCCATTGTGCAACGCACAATAAAGTGACCGACGGGGAGGCTGGGAGGGGGCCGCCAAAAAGGCGCGCTATCTTCTAACCTCGCCGCATCGACGCAAGACCGGTGGCAAAAGCTAAGTCTCCCATCCTCGGACGTTAGACGAGGGGAGATCCGCGCCGCGCTCCTGTCATTTTCTTGCACGCATGCTTATGGCCGACAGCGACCGCAGCTCATTGGCCGAAAGGCTCCAATCCCGAGTTTGGGCCGTGAGCTCGGCGAAGGTTTGATGCAGCATATTTCGGGCGGCTTGAACAATTTCAGTGTCATCGTAGTCGCTGCCGTTCAGACGGATCGGCACTTGAAAATCAACGGTTCCGCGATCGATCTGAAACGTAATGCAAACGTCCGTATCGGCGCGGCCACCTCTGGTCGCTTCGATGCGTGCCATCTTTATCTTGAATTTGCTCATCTATTCATCCCGCCGGCAACCGGCCGCCGCACGTAGACGCGTATGTGGCGACGGCTCAAGTGCAGTTTTATGGGCAAACGCCACTAGGAGGTAGGCCATGACCTCTAACGGCGCGCTGGCGCGACGGGACTCCCGGCGCGGTCATGGACGATAGCATGCCGCTCCGTGCGTCGTTGCGCGATATCGAATCAGCTGTTGTCGCCGGCCTCCTGCGGCTCGGTTCGTGCACCCGCGGGCGGTATTCGCGATAATTCCGTATCGCGATCTTGCGCCTCCTGAAGGTCGCGAGGATCGATGGTCACCATCTCGACCGAGGAGGAATTTTGAGAATCCGCGGGCACGAAGATCATGGTGGCCACGCGTCGGTAAACCGGGAACGATAATTGCTCGACAAGGTCTTCGTCCGTTACGACGCGATAGTCTCCAGCACCCAACATTCGATCGATGCCCTTAAGCAAGAAGGGATGAGCGAAAGTTACGGTTTTGCTGGTCGTGCGCGTTGTCATGGCAGCCGTTCTGCTTGCGGCTCAAGAATGAAGCGTCAGCATCAACATGGCGACAAAGACCACCACGGCCGCCGCCAAGACATAATAGCCGACTTTGATTACGAAGCTGCCAGTATCGTAGCCTGTCGTCATGATCCCCCTCCCAATTTGGCGCGACGAGCGCCATTCCAAAACCGTTAGTCGCAGATCAGACCGTTATTCGCAGATCTGGGCGAGTTCGCGTGCCAGAGCCAGAATCTCATTCTTGGCCGCCTGCTCTTTGTCTGCGGTCGACCGCCTGTCCGGAGGGACATTCGGTTCCGGCGTTGACGCGGCCAGACATCTCTCCGCGCCCCGAAGAAAATGAGAAAGCAAACGATCCACGGCCATCTGGCTCCAAACGGATGGTATCCGCAGTTCACACTCCCATTTTTGTAGCAAACCTACGCGCTTAATTCTCCGCTCGAATTTGCTGTCGCCGCCGCGGATTGGAACACTCGACTTCAAACGCGGATGAAACCGCCGATAGAGCCGGATCGCGCTGACAGGCAGCACCATCTCGGCGCACACCGGCGGGCCTTCTCAAGAAAGGTAAGCTTCGACAGACCGCAAGGCTGTCCGGGAGGCGACTTCGCAATTTCGCATCCAGATTAGATCTGGCGGCCCTTCATCACGGCGTCAACATCGCGCTGCGCCTGCGCTTTGTCGATGCTGTATTTGGCGACGACCTGATTGACGAGATCGTCCTTGCTGTTGATCGCGCCGAGTTCCTGCTGGGAAAACTTGTTCCACTTGGCGCCGATGTCCTTGAGAAGGGTCTGCTTGGTGTCTGCGGGACTGCCGCTTTTCGTCGATGCGGTGTTCGGGTTGATAGTATTCATGAGTATAATCTCCAGATTATCGGTGAAGTATCATCTGAATGTGCATCACTCAAACAACGACCGTACATGGCGATGAATTGCGACAGCCACAAGGGCAAGCGCTCGCTACTTCGAAATGAAGTTCGTCCGCAGAGATTGAGGCCGAACAAAGCAATTCACCGATGAGCCGCGTTCAAAGTGCTATAATCGATCTCGCCAGGGCTTCTTTAGCTAATCGAAGCGCCCTCAAACGGGCGATCTTTTCGCGAGTGGCCAGTGCTTCACTCTCATATTCGATCATCGCCTTTCGACCGTCGTACGCACGCTGTTCTCCTTTGAAATGTCTCTCCGCCCTTTCTCGGGCTTTGTGTGAATTCATAGCGATGTTCTCCTGCGCGGCACCGTTGCCCTAAAACAGAGTTTGTTGCGACGCGGCTATCCACGCGCACTAACGTGACATTCGACGGAAAGAGGGAGGCGGCGGTTCGCGCACCAGTTCGCTTGTATCGAGCCTCTCTCCGCTTTCCACGATGTCGGACAGCAGAACATCCACAAACGGGTGCTGGCGGTTGAAAGCCGGGCCTCGCTGATATTTTGATGTGGCAATTCGGTCGATCGCTGCGAGGTTGCGCTTACCAAGCGCGTTGTACTGCTCGCGGTAAAGGCTTGGTCGTCCTCCATAGGGCTGTCTTGGATCGACCCAGTCGCCCATGACACGTCTGCTGATGAACGCCGTTACTTGTTGATCTCCATCCCACCCGTGAAGCAGCAATCCAAGAATTACTACTCTTACTGTTGCGCATTGATTTGACTGACCTTTTCCCAAAGCACTGCACTCCGCGTGTACGGCTCTTGTGTACCCTCGGCAAGTAGGCTGCCGACGCTTTCGCGTCAAAACCTGTCATCGATCAGGTCATTGAACGGCTGCACTGGCGCTCCCTAGAGGATCGAGAGGGGCCATTCAGAAGGGCCAATTTGATCGAAACAAATCGCGTTGCCTGCTCCGTGCAGAGATGCCACCGGCGCATCCCATCATTCAAGCCTTACGGTAGCGATGCTGCGGCAAGGCTGACACTGTCCCGTTAATTTGAGCCAGTAGCCTTTTTGTCCGGACTTCGCTTTATTGTGAGTACCCATCGAGCAGGCGGCATCCGGTAATGTTTCGTCTCGTAAATATTCGTTCGTTCCAGAATTAGGAGTGCTGGAGTTCCATAAAGGTCCGAAACGAGCCTCGTGGCGTGCTCTATCTTGTCGGCAATGTCGCGTGATATTTGTTCGGGTAATACGCTTCCACCGTCAGCGGCCATGAGGGCTTTCGAGTTTTCTTCATCTCCGAACAATGTATCGCGAATTAATTTCGGCCACAAGAAAACGATGTCAGCCCGGGTGCTCTGGTCAAGGGTACCCAAATGCAACTCGTTCATGTCGGAAAGTTCAAAAGTTTCCCGGTAACTCGTCTTCAGGGGAAGGCTTATACATTCGAATTTGCGAATGACGTTAGATAGAAGACCGTTCGCCAGCTTTCCACTGTCGAATGGGCCGGTTCCTTAGCCTTGACCCATTCATCAAACAGTTCTCGCGGTGATGGCGCACCGTCTGCAGCGGGTTGAGATGCTGTGAACTTGGCGAACGATTTCGGCAGTTCGTCAGGCTCGTAATCACCTGCGGCACGTCGCTCCAACAGCGTCATGGCGGGCAACAGATTTCTTAGGGCAGCATCAAGAAACCGATCACGTCCCGAGTTCGTCAACGCGACGTTTCGGATAGCAAGGAACTGCGCTGTGCGACCGAAATCGCTGATGATCGGACGCAGGGCCGTGCGGACCTCAGGGTAGGCCAACCATTCAGTGAGGACGTGCTCGCTGTGCCTCATTTCCTCGGGCTGAACAATCTTCGGCAGGGCTTCGGCCATTGTATCGACGAGATGCCAGAATGCGGCATCCCACTGCTCAGGCTTTCCCGGCTCTTGTTCGTGCTGCCCTGTGAACCAATTGTACCATTCACCCGCGAGGGCATGGGCCTGCTGGTGGTTAAGGTCGATGCCTTCGCCACGCTGCGCTTTCCGAATGGCGTCAATGCGCCCTGTTATCTCCACCTGCCAATCGCGAAATCTTCGCTGAGCCTCGTGCGGCCCGATGCTCGCCGGGGCGGAGAACTTGGCCTCGAAGCGGGCACCGTGTAGTCGCCCGTAATCCTCGCGCACATCGTCGGGTAGACGCTTGCGGGCGGTATAATTGCCCCTGCCATCTCGCAATAGGTTGACCATTCGCAGGACGCGCTTGTGGCGATGTTTGTGTACTGCGCGTCGCTGTAAATGATCAGCGCTTGCAAGTAGATGCGGCTTATGAGCGCTCCGCGCGTGGTATTGGTCGGAGCGCCGAGATTTGAACTCGGGACCCCCAGTCCCCCAGACTGGTGCGCTAACCGGGCTGCGCTACGCTCCGCCATCGGCAACGGAATGAATAGCTAATGCGCCCCGAGCGGCGCGTCCAGGCAAATTCTGAAAGGCCAATCCGGGTGGTTATCCTGGCGGCAACAACCCGGGGGGCGGAAACCCCGTACCGTTTGGTGGGGGAGGTTGCCACCTCGCGAGCGAACGCTGCCATCCGGGCCGCCCGGCGGGCGGAATGCAGGCCCCATTAATCGTCGATTGTCACAATAGCGCTAATCATGACGCGCAAAGGCGCTCGCTCATGCGCGCCCGACACCCTAGGGTGATTCGTTCCCCCCGGCCCCGCCGAACCCGGAATCCGACGTGAAGCGGCTTTACAGCGCCTTCCTCAATACGGTGCGTGGTTTCGGCTGGTGTCTGGTGCACGAGGCGGCCGTGCGCGAGGAGGCGATCCTGCTGGTGATCGCCGTGCCACTCGGCGTCTTCGTGGCGCCGGGCGTCGGCTGGTATGTGGCAATGATCGGTTCGCTGCTGGTGGTGCTTGCGGTCGAGCTGTTGAATACGTCGGTCGAGAAGCTGGCCGACCACGTGACGCGCGATTGGCACGTCGAAATTCGCCGGGTCAAGGATTTCGGGTCTGCGGCGGTCTTCTGTGCGCTGTGCTTCGCCGGCCTCATATGGCTTGCGGCGATTGCGCTGCGGTTCGGGCTGGTTTAGCGCGCATCGCGTCGATCGCGCGGCGCAACAGCTCGCGATACGGGTAGCCGGTGTAGGGCGAGGCGGGTGCGGTCATATGTATGAGACGATCGAGCTCGGTGAGGAACCCGGCCGGATTTTTGTAGAGATAGACGTCACCGTCGCGCAACTCGGCGAACTCCGCGATGCCGGTCGCAAGCACGCGGGCGCCGGCGAGCCGGCCCTCGACCACGCAGCGGCCAAAACCCTCGCGCAGCGAATGCACCCACACGACAGCATGCAGGCGATAGGCGTGCGCGACCTCTGCGTCCGACAGCAGCCCGCACAACTGCAACTGGCCCGACCCGATGAATGCCGCGAGCGGCTGCAATTTTGCCATGTCGGCCGCCTTGTGCAGCCCGAGAATGCAAACGCGATGGCCGCGCGCCAGAACCGCGGGCAGGTATTCGGCCACGACCGTTTCCAGGTCTTTGTTCGCGGTTGAGCCGGTGCAAAGCAGGATCGATGCGCTGCGCTGCGGCGTGTCGGCGGCGGCGAGACGCTCAAACGCGTAGAATGTGTTGGGCAGGAGGATGACCGGCCCGTTGCCGAACAGACCGCTTTGCGCCAGCCGCTGCCGCGTGATGTCAGAGATCGCGAACAGCGGCGCATGGAACGCCTTCACCGCCCGATAGCAGAACAGATAATACAGTTTGGAGAACGACAGGGGCCGGTTGAGCTGTTCGAGATCGTGCACCACGATGCGCCCGCGCCGCGTCAGCAGGTCGATGACGGCAACGGAGTTGTACGGATAGATCGTCAGATCCGCCCGCAGCCAGAAGCCGATCGCCGGCAGCAGGGTCTGCTCGACCACGACCGCAATCAGATAGAGCACGCCGCGGGGGAGCTTGCGACAGAAGGCCGGCGCGCGCACCACGCTCACGCGCAGCCCTTCACCGCGCAGGCCGTCGATCAGATTGCGCACATAGAGCGGAATGCCGCGATCGAGGGCGCCGCCGATGAAATCATTGATCAGAATGTGCATGCGTTGCCTCGCGCCAGCGTTTGCCGCCGCAACGAATCATGACGCAATGGGCAGGGCAGCGGCGGCCGGGCCGGCGCCGAAGGCATAATCCCGGCGACGGCAGCAATTGATGGTGGCCACTGTCAGGCCCCAGACCAGCCCGAGCAGCAGGAAGAAGTGGCGCCAATGGTCGGTGTCGACAACGAAGCCCTCGGCGACCTCGCCGACGAACGCCGCATAAGCGGCGAGCAGATAATATTGCCAGGGGGTCGCGATCAGCACCGCGCGAACGCCGATCACGAGCGTCACCAGGACCAGCGTGATATAGGCGGCGCCGCCGAGCCAGCCGTAGACCAGGAAGCCCTGCATGTAGACGTCGTGCTGCTGGCCGCCGAAGATGCGGGCGAACTCGAACGGGCCAAGGCCGTTGGGATGTTCGAGGATTTGCGTCAGCGCCAGCTCTTGAAACCAGAAGCGGCCGCCCGGCCCGACATCGTAGGGCTGGATCGCCTTGGCGCGGACGAGCAGCACATCGCGGACCGAATTCGATCGAGGTCAATGCGACCACCGTCAGCACGCCGACGATAGCGGCGCCGAGAGTGAGCAGCACGATCCGGTTGCGCATGCGCCGATCGGGGCTCACTGCAAACAGCAGCGCCACCGCGACAGCGAGCGAAAGGGCAAAGTGCAGCCACGCGCCGCGCGAGAAACTCAGGAACAGGCCGCCGAGCAGCGCCGCAACGATGACGACGCCGCCGATGCGGATGCCGCGGGTCATGAAGCCTATGATCAGCAGCAGCAGCGGAAAGATCAGGAACGGCCCATAGACGTTCGGGTCCTTGAAGGTCGCGCTGACGCGCTCGTAGTCGAGAAAAATCTGCGAGCCGGGCACCAGGTGAAAAAACCCGAGATAGCCGGCAAGCGTCGCAAGCAAAGCGGCAAACAGGTAGGCGCGGCGCAAAATGCCGAGCCGTGTCAGATCGCCGCCGCTGAATAAACACGCGAACATGATGCCGGCCGCGCCCAGATAGACCGATGTGCCGGCATATTGGATGGTGTTTTCCTGATCGCCGACCTGCACCAGCGACATGAGCCCGCCGACCAGCCAGACAATGGTCAGGATCAGCAAGGGGAGCAGTTTGCGGTCGAACGGCACGCGGGCGGCGACGCACATCGCGAGCAGCACGAACATCAGCGCGTCGTGCGGCGACGGCTCGATGAAGGCGATCGAGCTCAACGACATCGTGATGAACAATGTGGCGTTCAAGAGCCGCTGCGCCAGCGCCGGCGAACCGCCGATCGCGCCGCGGTCGAAGGCTGTCGTATAGTTCGCCGCGCTCAATACGCGCTCTCCGTGCGCAGCAGGGCGAACGGCGTGAGCGCCAGGATGTAGATGTCCAACAGGATCGACCAGTTCTCGATGTAATACAGGTCGTGCTCGACGCGGCGCTGGATCTTTTCCTGGCTGTCGGTTTCGCCGCGCCAGCCGTTGATCTGCGCCCAGCCGGTGATGCCGGGCTTCACCCGGTGACGGGCGAAATAGCCGTCCACCGCTTCGTCATAGATGCGGTCCGCGGCCTTGGCGTGCACGGCGTGCGGGCGTGGCCCGACCAGCGACAGGTTGCCGGCGAATACGACGTTGAGCAGCTGCGGCAGTTCGTCGAGGCTGGTCCTGCGGATGAAGCGGCCGACCCGGGTGACGCGAGGGTCGTCCTTGGTGACGAGCTTCTGCGCCGTCGCATCGGTCTGGTCGACGTACATCGAGCGGAACTTGTAGACCTCGATCAGCTCGTTGTTGAATCCGTAGCGGCGCTGCTTGAACAGCACCGGACCCTTGCTGTCGAGCTTGATGGCAAGCGCGACGAGCAGCATGACGGGTGAAACACAGATCAGCGCGAGCGAGCCGACGATCTTGTCGAACAGCCATTTCATCACCACGTCCCAGTCGGCGATCGGCTTGTCGAAGATGTCGATCACCGGGACGTTGCCGATGTAGGAGTAGGAGCGCGGCCGAAACCGCAGCTTGTTGGTGTGGGCGGAGAGCCGGATGTCGACCGGCAGCACCCAGAGCTTTTTCAGCATCTGCAGGATGCGGCTTTCGGCGGAGATCGGCAGCGAGAAGATCACGAGGTCCACCCGGGTGTGCCGGGCGAATTCAACCAGATCATCGACGGTGCCGAGTTTTGGCACGCCTTGGCAGCTTGCCGCACTGCGCTGATCGCCGCGATCGTCGAATACGCCGATGACGCGTACGTCGGAGTCGCGCTGCGCGGCGAGCGAGCCGATCAGCGACTCACCGTTGCCGTCGGCGCCGACCACGACGGTGCGCCGGTCGAGGCGGCCGTCGCGGGTCCAGCGCCGCACTAGCAGGAACAGGGCGCGGCGAAATGCGATCAGCGTGACAAGACCGAACGCGTAGAAGCCGGCGAGCCAGACGCGGGAGAATTGATCGCCGGCCTTGGCGAAGAACGACACGCCGATGGCCAGCAGGAAAACCACCGACCAGGCCGACGCGAGCCGCATGTACTGCTTCTCGTGGCCGCGGAACGCCTGGACCTGATAGATGTCGGCGGCCTGGAAGGCGAGCATCGCCAACAGCGCGATGCCGCCGATCGCAGCGGCGTAACGCCAGGCAAAGCCGTCATGCGGCACAACGTGCGCGGCATAGACGGCGAAGCCGACCAGCACCACGAGCGCGGCCTCGAACAGGCGGACCGTACCGGCCAGCACGATCGGCGAATAGGCGGTTCTGGACGGTTCCGCTGCGATCTTCAGTGCCGCGGACGAGAGTTTTGCCGGCTTGGCGGCAGAATTGTCGCGCCGCGCGCCGGCGGCCGATGCCGAGGGCACCGCCGACTCTAAAACCATACTGCGGTCGGGGCTGGACATTGTTTACGCACGCACGCCACCGTTCCGCCGGCACTCAGGTTGCCCATACCGGTCGGCACACGGCGCCAGAATAGTGAACAAAGTTCAAAAAATGGTTAGCCAAAGTGAGCGACTTGTCGCCGTGCCAGCGCCTCGCGATAGGCGGCGAGCCCGCCGTCAACCATTTTGTCCACGGTGAATTGGTCGCGGACGCGCGCGTTGAGCGTCTGCGCCAACAGGCGAAGCTCCGCCGGATGGTCGAGGGCATCCAGAATGGCGTGCGCCAGCGCCGCGATATCGTCGGCGGGAAAGAAACGGGTTGTTTCCGGTCCAAAGATTTCGCCGATGCCGCCGACCCGGGTCGAAATGACCGGCACGGCGGCGGCGGCGGCCTCGAGCACGATATAAGGCAGCGACTCCGCCCGCGAGCACACCACCAGGAGTCGTCCCATGGCGAACGCCTCGCGGGCTGGCCGGAAGCCAACGAATTTGATCTGATCGTCGACGCCAAGACGCTCCGCCATTGCCTTGAGATTCTCGCGGTCAGGCCCGTCGCCTGCGATCGTGGCGGTAACGCGCCGGCCGCAATGTTTGAGCATCGCCAGCGCCTCGATCAGCACATCTATTCCCTTCACGCTTCGCAATTCGCCCACGCAGACGACGTCGGATGCGTCGGCATGCGCGGCGATGGGCTCAAAATCGGTGTCGCCAACGCCGTTGCGCACGATGCGCACGAGACCGTGCGGCGGACCGACCTTGTCGCGAAACATCTGCGCGATGTATTCGCTTTCAAACAGAAAGAGATCGGTACGCGGGTTGAGAAGCCGCTCCAGCACGCGATAGAAGCCGCCCGTGGCCGTTCCGGGCGCGTAGACGAGCGATCCGCCATGCGGCGTGTAGACGCGGATGGTATTTTCGCCGCGCGGGGCAAGCCGCGCCAGGGCCGCGCCCTTGGCGCCGTGGCCGTGCACCACGTCCGGTTCGATCGATGCAATCCGCTGCGCGACGAATTGCAAAGCGCCGATATCGCCAAAACCGAGCTGCCGCGCGATCGGAACGCGCGCGATATTCAGCGCCATCTTTGGCGCGATCTGCGCCAGAACTTCGCTCGCCCGCGCACCGCCCGTTGTGCTGTCGACGATGAGACCGACACGGTGGCCGCGCGCGGCCTGGCCTTGCGCGACGTCGACGACGTGACGAAACAGTCCGCCGAGCGGTGCGCGCAAGATGTGCAAAATCTTCAAGCTGGCAGGCGCCCCGCCAGTTTGAATTCGTGCCGGAACGGCATCGCTCACGATCGGGTCGACGGCTCCGGCTGCGGGGGCAAGCATAGACGCGGCGGGCCGCCGGAGTTCGCCCATGGAAGGAACCCTTAAAACTCGAGGCAAACTGTTAAGCCCTGTTAAGACAGTTAAGCGTTATTAAGACTTGCCCGAATTTAAGACTTGCCGGAGTTAAGAAACTCTCACGCGGATAGCGACACCGTTCGTCGGCGACTGAAATGCACGATGTGCTTGGCTGTCGTTGCACACGGGCCGCGCCCTCCTTAACCGGATAGCAACCTTAATAGTTCGTAATGGCATGAGTTTTGGTCCGATTGCGGGAGTAGGGTGATGAGCGTGGTATCGGAATCGGCGCGGCCTTCGAGCGCGGGTCCGTTGCGCGACGCGGAATTCGATTTTCCCGCCCTCGGTGCGGCGCTCTGGCGCAACAAGTGGAAAATCCTGGGCCCTACGCTCATCGTTGCAATCCTGACCCTGATCGTCGTTCAGATTATTCCGGCCAAATACCAGTCCGAATCCCGCGTTCTCATTGAGGGCCGCGACAACGTCTTTTTGCGGCCCGAAGCCGACAAGGACCAGTTCGACCGCAACACGGTCGACGAGCAGACGGTGACCAGCCAGGTCCAACTTGTCCTGTCGCGCGACCTCGCGCGCGCCGTGATCGCCAAACTCAAGCTCGACAAAAATCCGGAATTTGATCCCGCCCTGAACGGTATTTCTCCGGTCAAGGCGATTCTGGGCCGGCTTGGGCTGATCAAGGATCCGGCGAGCATGACGCCCGAAGAGCGCGTGCTTGAAGCCTATTACGACCGGTTAACGGCTTACGCGATCGACAAGTCGCGCGTCATCGTCATCGATTTTCTGTCGCAGGATCCGCGGCTTGCCGCCAACGTCGCCAACGCCATAGCGGACGAATATCTGGTGCGCCAGCGTGCCGCCAAGCAGGATCAGGCGCGCGCGGCGGTTGATTGGCTGTCGGGGGAAATTCAGAGCATGCAGAAGAAGGTCGCCGACGCCGAGGCCAAGGTTGCGGCGTTCCGCGGCGCTACCAACCTTCTGGTCGGCCCGAACGACACCACGCTGTCGGCGCAGCGGCTCGGCGATGTTAACGCACAGATCGCCGCGGCGCGCGCGCAGGAAGCCGATGCCGAGGCCAAGGCCAAGATCATTCGCGAGATACTCCGGTCCGGGCAACCGATCGAAGCCTCGGATGTTCTTAATTCCGAGCTGATCCGGCGGCTGTCGGAACAGCGCGTGACGCTCCGCGCCCAACTCGCGGAGCAATCCTCCTCGCTGGGCGACCGGCATCCACGCATCAAGGAACTCAAGGCACAGATCGCCGACCTAGACCAGCAGATAAGGGGCGAGGCGGCGCGGGCGGCGCGCTCGTTCGAGAACGACTCCAAGATTGCCGCCGCTCGGCTCGATGCGCTGACAGCGAATTTCGATCAGCTCAAGGACCAGGCCGCGAGCACCAACGAGCGCAGTGTGGAACTGCGGGCGCTGGAGCGCGACGCCAAGGCGCAGCGCGATCTGTTGGAATCCTACCTTGCCAAATATCGCGAGGCCACGGCACGCGACACCATTAATTCGGCGCCGGCCGACGCACGCGTGATATCGCGGGCCTCGGTTTCCAACATTCCGGCATATCCTAAGAAGCTGCCGAGCGTGCTGATTGCGACCGTGGCAACGCTGATGCTCAGCTGCGGCTTCGTGTTGACCAAAGAACTGCTGAGCGCTCCGGGCCAAGCCATGCGTCCTGCCATGTCTCCCGCCATGTCCCCTGCCATGTCTCCTGCCATGCCGCGGGTCGAGGCGCGCGTTGCCGGCCCGGAACCGGCAGTCGAGGCCGCGCCTACCGCCAAAGCGCCGGCGCCGGCCATGGAGCGAACCAACGCCGTAGCCGACGTCGCGGAGAGCCTGCACCGAAGCGGCGCCGCGCGCATCGCCGTCCTCGGCGTGCTGCCCGGCGCCAAGACCGGCGAAACCGCAATCAAGCTCGCGCGTTCGCTGGCCGGCGACGGACATGTGTTGCTGGCTGGAATCGAGCCGAAAAACTCGCCGATCGCCGCGGTGTCGATCGACCCAGCCGCGAGCGGTCTCGCCGAACTTGTTGCCGGCACGGCTTCGTTCCGCGACATCATCGACAAGGATGCGGAGTTGAGCGTGCATGTCATTTCGCCGGGGCGGACGCCGGTCGAGCGCATCACGCTATTGTCCTCGCCGCGGCTGGCGCCGAGCTTCGACGCGCTGGCGCGCACCTATGATTACATTGTCATCGACGCCGGACTGGCCGAAGGAGCGGATCTGGAAGCAATCGGCGAAATCGCTCCGCAGGCCGTGCTGCTGACAGACGCGGCCACGGACGACGCAGCTGAGGCCGTTCGAGCGCGCCTCTTGGCGGCCGAGTTCGACGAGGTGACCGAACTGTCTCGCGCGGGCCAGTCCGCGCTGAGGGCCGCCGCGGCATAGCTCGTCAGCGTTGATGGTCCGCCCTGGCGGCAAAGAATTGTCAACCCGCCATTGCGATAGTGGCGCTCGCGAGGAGTGGTGTTTGGAGTAAAGTTTCGTGGCTGGACTTAGACCGGCTCTGATCCGCGGCGGGTTGGAGTTGCTGTATTTCACCGGGGCGCATCGCTGGCTCATGCCGTTCTTCGGCGGCGTCGGCGCCATCCTGACGCTGCATCACGTGCGGCCGATGCGGCCGGGCCGGTTTCAACCGAACCGCCTGCTCGAAGTGACGCCGCGTTTTTTCAGCCGGGTCATCAAATATCTGCGCCGTTCCGATGTGGATCTCGTCAGCCTCGACGAGGTGCACCGACGTCTGGTCGAGCGCGATTTCTCGCGGCGCTTTATCTGCCTGACCTTCGACGACGGCTATCGCGACACGCTGCAGATCGCCTATCCGATGCTCAAGGCGGAAGGGGTGCCGTTCGCGGTCTACGTCGCGACAAGCTTTCCCGACCGGCTCGGCGAATTGTGGTGGCTCGCGCTCGAAGCGGTGATCGCGAACAACACTCGCATCGGCCTCTCGATCGACGGCCGCAATCGCACCTTCGACTGCGCGACCGTCGCGGAGAAGCGCGCACTTTACGATGAATTGTACTGGTGGCTACGCGCGCGCCCGACCGAAACCGAACTGCGCCAGATCGTTCGTAACCTGGCGGCGTGTTACTGCGTCGATATCGCGGCTTTCTGCAACAACCTGTGCATGAGCTGGCAGGAACTGGCCGAACTTGCCGCCGATCCGCTGGTGACCATCGGGGCACACACGGTCACCCATCCGATGCTGGCGAAACTGCCGGCCAAAACCGTGCGCTCGGAGCTCGACCTGAGCCGCTCGGTGATTGAAGCGGCGCTCGACAAGCGTCCCGAGCACCTTGCTTTTCCAGTCGGCGACCGAAGCTCGGCCGGTCCGCGCGAGTTCGAGATCGCAGCGGAACTCGGTTTCAAGACCGCGGTGACCACACACCCCGGCGTACTGTTCCCCGGTCATCGCGATCGTCTCACGGCGCTGCCGCGTATTTCGCTCAACGGCGAATATCAGCGCCTGCGCTATGTCCGCGTGCTGCTGTCGGGTTCGGCGACGGCGGTGTGGAACGGCTTTTGCGGCTTGGAAGCGGCGTAGACCGGGACTTCAGATTCAGAAGTCAGGTTTCTCGGTGTTAGGATTCCGGCGCGGGCTCATCCACGCCACGATCGGCATGGCTGGCAAAACCCAGCCGATGCCGACAATCACATAATAGGCGATGGACGCGGCCGTGCTGTCGTGGATGGCGGGCGACTGCGCCAGCGCCATGGCGACCAGCGCCCACACGATCACCAGAACGAACAGGGCAATCGTGCCAAGAAATTTGCGCAGGCGGATCGGCATCGCGACGAGCCACTGAGGACACTGGCGGTGTAGTGTTGGCGCTCGCAATGACGTGATTGCGGGGCAGGGGGCAGCACTATATGGTCCGCGCGTCCCACACAAGCGAATGGCATGTTGAATGGCATGACGGGCATCGTTTCAGCCGGCATCCGCAAGGATGTGCAAACGCGCGCTGTGCGGCTGTGGCTTTTTGCCGTGGCCGCCATGGTCGCGGCCATCGTACTGGTCGGCGGCGCCACGCGGCTGACGGAATCCGGGCTGTCGATTACCGAATGGCGGCCGGTGATGGGCGTGCTGCCGCCGTTCAGCGAAGCGCAGTGGCTGACCGAGTTCCATCGCTATCAGCAGATCCCGCAATACCACGAACTCAACTCCGGCATGAGCCTCGCTGCATTCAAGGCGATCTTCTGGTGGGAATGGACACATCGGCTACTCGGCCGGCTGATCGGCGTCGTTTTTCTGGTCCCGCTGCTGTGGTTTCTCTGGCGCGGCTGGATCGAGCAGGGATTGCGCGCGCGGCTATGGCTGATCTTTGGGCTGGGCGCACTGCAGGGTGCCGTCGGCTGGTGGATGGTCGCCTCCGGTCTCGTGCATCGCGTCGAGGTGTCGCAATATCGGCTGGCGACGCACCTCGTGCTCGCCTGTGTCATCTACATCGCGATTTTGTGGACGGCGCTGCGGCTTGGCGATGGCGAGCGGGCGCCTCCGCCAGGAAGGCTCCGCGCCACCGCGGTCGGGCTGCTGATCCTGGTGTTGGGGCAGATCTATCTAGGTGCACTGGTCGCCGGTCTGCGCGCCGGATACGTCTACAACACCTGGCCGCTGATCGACGGTGGATTTGTGCCCGATGCGTCGCGGCTGTTTTTGGCGAGGCCGCTGTGGCGAAATTTCTTTGACAACGCGCTCACAGTGCAATTCGATCACCGCATGCTCGCCTACGCGATCTGGCTCGCGGCGGGCTGTCATCTGGTCGATACGGCCCGGCATGAAACGGCGTGGCGGGGCGCGCTGACGCTGTTCGCCGCCGTCACGCTGCAGGCCGCGCTCGGCGTCGCGACATTGCTGCTGGTCGTGCCGCTGCCGCTCGCGATGCTGCATCAGGCGATGGCCATCGTGGTGCTCACCGTCGCAGTGATCCACGCCGCACAGGTTACGCGCCGCCCTGTGCAATCCGGCTTCCAAGCCGCACTGCCGTTGCCGACGTCTTCGCAGGCGTAACCAAAGTTACCCGATACGACGGTGCGCTACGCCTCGGCCAGCGCCTCTTCCAGATCGGCGATGATGTCTTCCTTGTCCTCGATCCCGATCGACAGCCGCACCACGTCGGGACCGGCGCCGGCGGCGATCTTCTGCGCGTCGGACAGCTGCCGGTGCGTGGTCGAAGCGGGGTGGATAATCAGCGAGCGCGTGTCGCCGATATTGGCGAGGTGGGAGAACAGCTTGACGTTGGAGACGAGCTTGACGCCGGCGTCGTAACCGCCCTTGAGCCCGAAAGTGAATACCGCGCCGGCGCCGTTCGGGCAGTATTTTTTGGCGAGATTGTAGTAGCGGTCGCCGGCAAGGCCTGGATAGCTGACCCAAGCGACCTTCGGATGGTTGGAAATCCACTCGGCGACCGCGAACGTGTTCTCACAGTGTTTTTGCATGCGCAGCGGCAGCGTCTCGATGCCGGTGAGAATAAGAAAGGCGTTGAACGGCGACAGCGCCGGGCCGATATCGCGCAGCCCAAGCACCCGGCAGGCGATAGCGAAGGCGAAATTGCCGAACGTCTCGTGCAAAACGATGCCGTGATATTCGGGCCGCGGCTCGCATAGCATCGGATAGCGCCGATCGCGCGACCAATTGAAGGTGCCGCCGTCGACGATCATGCCGCCGATCGAATTGCCGTGGCCGCCGAGAAACTTGGTCAGCGAGTGCACGACGATATCGGCGCCGAACTTGAAAGGTTTGCACAGGTAGGGCGTGGCGAGCGTGTTGTCGACGATGTAGGGCACGCCGGCGCGGCGCGCGATCTCGGCGACCGCCGCCATGTCGGTGATGACGCCTCCCGGATTGGCGATCGACTCGGTGAAGATCGCCTTGGTCTTGGGCGAGATGGCGCGCTCGAACGAGGAGATGTCGTCGGGATCGGCCCACACCACGTTCCAGCCGAAATTCTTAAACGCGTGATTGAACTGGTTGATCGAGCCGCCGTAGAGCTTCTTCGAGGCGACGAATTCGTCGCCCGGCTGCAGCAGGCAATGAAACACCAGGACCTGCGCGGCGTGACCGGAGGCGGTGGCGAGGCCGGCGGTGCCGCCTTCGAGCGCGGCGACGCGTTCTTCCAGCACCGCGCAGGTCGGATTGCCGATCCGCGTATAGATGTTGCCGAACGTCTGCAATCCGAACAGCGAGGCGGCATGATCGACGCTTTCGAACACGTAGGACGTGGTCTGATAGATCGGCGTGGCGCGGGCGCCGGTGGTTGGATCCGGCTGCGCGCCGGCATGGACGGCAAGCGTCGAAAACCCCGGAATGCGTTCGGTCATGTCGCCCTCCCTTTGTTCGCGGTCTCGCGCCACTGCGGACGGCGCCAGCGCGCGTCCGGTTTAACGGACAGGCCGAAACCGTCAAGGCGCGAGCAAAAGGCCACGCCAATGCAGAATTGCACCGCTACAGCGGCGCGCGGACGCAGAAACTGCTTCCGCCAGCCAGTCTCATTGGGCAGGCTGATTCTATTTGAAGCGCCTGATCAGGACGCGGCAGGCCACCGAAATGCGCTTGCTATTGCGCTTGAGGCAATGCCCAACATCGTCGCGGTTCGGAAAGAATTGTGAGCAGTATTTCTGCGCGTCCTGTGTGCAGGCCACTCTACCCCGCTCCTCCTCGGCCGCTTTATCTTGTGCCCTGTCGGCACGCGCCGTCATCGGTGCAATCGTCAGCGCCAGCAAGCCAGCAATAAGCGCGACACGAAAATGTGTGATCACGAATTCAGCCCCCTGTTCAAGGTAACAGCTTGCCGTTCGCGCTAAAGTCACGCCGTGGCGGATTTGCGGCAGCCGTGCGTTACCGCCCGGTTTCCCGGCGCTGCGCCTGATCGGCGGCCTCGGTTGTGCCGCCTTGTGCGGTCGTGCGGTTGAGCGTCATGCGCTGAACGCCGCCGATCGCCGCCTTCCTCGAACTGATGGTGCGGGTATTGACCCCCATCCAGGCGATTTCCGACGACAGCCGGCCGTATTCGATCTTGGGGCAGCGGTTCATCACCACCTTCATGCCGTTCGCCTCGGCTAGCGCCGCGGCCTCGTCGTTACGGACGCCGAGTTGCATCCAGATCACCTGCGGCTTCGGATTGAGCGCCAGCGCCTCCTGCACGATGGGCAGCGCGTATTGCGAGGCGCGGAAAATATCCACCATGTCGACCGGCTCGGGGATGTCGGCGAGCCGTGCATAAATGCGCTGGCCGAGCATCTGTTCGCCAGCGTGGCCGGGATTGACCGGGATCATCTTGTAGCCGCGCTCGAGCAAATATTTGAAGGCGAAATAGCTCGGCCGGTTCGGCTTCTCCGAGGCGCCCACCATGGCGATGGTCTTCACCGTGTTGAGAATGCCGCGGATGTAAGTGTCGGGATAGGAGTTGTGGTTCATCACGGGCGCCGCAATCTCAGCGGTTCTCCCATGTCGGCGGGCGCTTATCGATAAAGGCTGAAATTCCTTCCTCGGCGTCGCGTGCCATCATGTTCTCGACCATGACCGCGGAGGCATATGCGTAGGCTTCCGCGAGCGGCATCTCGATCTGCCGATAAAATGCTTCCTTGCCGATTTTGAGCGTCAGTGCCGACTTGGCGGTGATTTTCTTGGCCAGGTCGATCGCCGCTGCGCGTTCGCCGCCTGGGTCGACGACGTGATTGAGGAGACCGATGCGGAGAGCCTCTTCGGCCGCAATCGGCTCGCCGGTGAGCAGCATCTCCATCGCCTGCTTGCGCGGAACGTTGCGCGACAGCGCCACCATCGGGGTCGAGCAGAACAGCCCGATATTGACGCCGGGGGTGGCGAATTTCGCCGTGCGCGCGGCGACGGCCAGATCGCAGCTTGCCACGAGCTGGCAGCCGGCCGCGGTGGCGGTACCTTGCACCGCCGCGATGACGGGCTTTGGCAGCGTGACGATCTGCTGCATCGTCGTGCTGCACAGTGCAATGATGTGCTTGAAATAGGTGCGGCCGCGGTCGGCGTCGGCGCGGCGCGCGCTGAGCTCCTTAAGATCGTGGCCGGCTGAAAACGCCGGTCCGTTGGCGGTGATGATCACCGCGCGCACATCGCGGTCATGCGCGATCGCCGTGAGCGCCTTGCTGAGCGCCTGCAGCATCGCCTCCGAGAGGCTGTTGCGCGCCGCCGGCCGATTTAATGTCAGGAGGACGATGCCTGAAATATCCTCGCGCAGTAGGATCAATCCGGCAGCGTCGGCAGCGAGGGCGGGAACTGCAGGTCTGGCGGAATTCACGGGCCTATCTGAGGTTTTGGCGATTACTCCCGGCCATTGTATCCGATCCGGCGAGCCAGAGGAGTATTGGCAATGGCAGAGCAGGGGACATCTCAGGAAATGGCGCCGCCGAAGCTCACGCACAAGGAGCTTGAAGACCGGCTGCGCGCCGAATTCCCGGAAATGTTCGATGCAGAGAGCGGTTATGCGCTGGAAAAGCTGTGGTTTGGCGGCTGCCGGGTGCGGCGGCATTTTCACCCGCGAACGCTGCGTCCAGGCGGCACGGTATCTGGCCCGATCATGATGGCCTTGGCCGATTTCACCATGTATCTCGCCGTGCTCTCGGCGATCGGCTGGGTGCCGCTTGCGGTGACCACGAACTTTTCCATCAATTTCCTGAGGAAACCCGCGCCGCGCGATGTCTTGGCGGAGGCGCGGCTGTTCAAGCTCGGCAAGCGGCTCGCCGTCGGCGAAATCGCCCTTTACTCGGATGGCGACAGCGAAATGGTGGCCCACGCGACCTCGACCTATTCGGTTCCGGTAAAATAATACCTATATGCCAAATACTTGAATTATTATGTAAATCTCCACTCTTTCGCATTGACGCGATAGCGCCGCCCGGCTAGATAACCGCCGCGGTACCGGCTCACAGCCGGTGCCTTTCCCCAAAGGAATGTTTCTGTAGATCGGTGCTGACGATGAAAACCTTTTCGGCCAAGCCTGCCGAGGTCGACAAGAAATGGGTCATGATCGACGCCGACGGTCTCGTCGTCGGCCGCTTGGCTTCGATCGTCGCGTTGCGGCTGCGCGGCAAGCATAAGCCGACCTTCACCCCGCATGTCGATTGCGGCGACAACGTCATCGTCATCAACGCCGCCAAGGCGGTGCTGACCGGGCGCAAAGTCGAGCAGAAGGTCTATTACAAGCACACCGGCTATATCGGCGGCATCAAGGAGCGCACCGCGAAGTCGATCCTGGCCAGCCGCTTTCCCGAGCGCGTGGTCGAAAAAGCCATCGAGCGCATGCTGCCGCACGGCCCGCTCGGCCGCCGTCAGCTCGCGAATTTGCGGGTCTATCCGCACGCCGAACACCCGCACGCGGCACAGCAGCCGGAAAAGGTCGATGTCGCCGCGATGAACCGCAAGAACAAGAGGACCGCGTGATGGCGGAGACTATTCAAACGCTCGAAGAGCTGTCCACGCTCAAGCCCGCGGTGGCGCCTGCCGCGCCCAAATATGTGCAGAAGCTCGACAAGCAGGGCCGCGCCTACGCGACCGGCAAGCGCAAGGACGCCGTGGCGCGCGTGTGGGTCAAGATGGGCGCCGGTAATATTGTCATCAACAACAAGCCGGTGGAAACCTACTTCGCCCGGCCGGTCCTGCGCATGCTGATTCAGCAGCCGCTCGTCACCGCCAACCGTCAGGGTCAGTTCGATGTGTACTGCACGGTTTCGGGCGGCGGCCTGTCGGGCCAGGCCGGCGCGGTGCGTCACGGCCTCTCCAAGGCGCTGACGCGCTACGAGCCGGACCTGCGCGGTCCGCTCAAGCATGGCGGTTTCCTCACCCGCGACCCGCGCGTGGTCGAGCGCAAGAAATACGGCAAGGCCAAGGCCCGCCGCAGCTTCCAGTTCTCCAAGCGGTAATTCTCGTCATTGCGGCGCGCGGGCAAAGCCCGCGATCGATATTCCCTGCTTATGAGATTATCTCCGGCAACCGTTCGGAATCGGTTGTGGTTATTGGATTGCGGGTCGCCGCCTTGCGGCGCCCCGGAATGACCAATCAGAAAAACGCCATCGTGCGGATTTCGATGCTCTCGCGCGGCCGGGCGTGCGGCGGGGTGGTCGGATCTTCGAACGCGGTGTGCGCGGTCCAGCGGGCGCGGCCGTCTTTCATCGAGTTGAACACCTTGAAGACGTAGGCTTCCTCGCGCCGCATGCGCGGGAACCAGTACCATTTGTGCGCCGGGTTGTATTTGATGGCGTAGGTCTGTCCGATGCGGCCGGGCGCGCGCCGCTCGGAGACGATCATGTCGGCAGGCGACAGCGTCCGCGCATCCGCCATGGCGAGCGGATAGGTTTCGACCGGATGCCGGATCGGCCGCCACGCCTGAATGATGGCGAAGCGGCGCTGCAACAGATCTTCGGCTTCGTCCGGCAGGACGTCGCGCACGCGCTGCGGCGCCGACCATTCGGTGTAGTCGTTATGCACGCGGCGAACGACCTCGCGGATTTTTTTCGACTCGCGCAGTTCGTCGTCGGCGGTGCGCAGCGTGTGATCGAATACGACAACGCGCTTGGCGCCGCTCTGCGCTTTGATCAACTCCACCATTTCCGGGTAGTAGACGCGCCTGATCGCGTCCTCGTCGTAGAAGTCGGCGACCTTGGTATCGTGGCGTACGAAGACGAAGCCGTTCTTTTCCAGCACGAAGTCCTTGGCCGTGTGGCGGCCGTTGTGAATTGTCACGCGGCGCGGATCGGGCGTGGCTCCGGAGCGGGTGTCGCTGCCGCCAGGAGGGGCCACGATGGTAAAGACGGGTTTGCCTTCGTCGACGATGTAATTGAGCGTCGCTTCGATCGTGTCGGGGGCGATGTCAAGTTCTGCGGTCTGGACCATAGGTGCGCTCCGCTGTCTGCAGCGGCAATTTAGGCGTGGGCGGCAGCCAAGTGAAGGCCCGCTTGGCCCCATCGTTCAAATTGAACCGCCTGCTTTTACCCGCCGGCAATGCTGATTGCGGAAACGACCGCGCAGTAACCCCTACGGAACGCTTGCCGCATAGCGTGCGCCGGTCAACGCCCGCGGTCCGATCCATGCATCTCGACCTGCAAACCCTCTCTGTGGTGACGGTGTTCGTCACGGCGCTGCTTGGGGCGCTCCTGGTTTTTGCCGGACTGCAGAACCGCAGCATTCGCGCCCCGATGTGGTGGGGCTCGGCGCATATCATCAACGCCGTCGGTCTGGGCCTTTTAACGTCACGCGGCGCGGCGCCGGCCTTCGTGACCGCCACCCTCGCCAACGCGCTGATCCTGCTTGGCTACGGTCTCACCTGGACCGGCGCGCGTGTGTTTGATGGGCGCGTCATCCGGCCTTGGCTCGTACTGCTCGCGCCAGCGGGCTGGATGCTGCTCTGCGCCGTCCCGGCTGTTGACGCCATGCCCAACCTGCGCATTGTCATCGTCTCCACCATGCTGGCGCTGTTCGCCCTGATGACGGCGGAGGAGTTCTGGCGCGGCCGTGACGAACCGCTGATGTCGCGCTGGCCCTCGATCATCGTGCTGCTCGCCTATGCGGCGGTCTTGCTGGCGCGCGTGCCCGCGACCTTGCTGTCGCCGCAGTTCGCCGACGACTCGTTGTTGCGCGGACTGTCATTCGCGCTGCTGGCGTTCGGCACGCTGTTGTTCACGGTGGTCATGGCGTTCCTCCAGCTCAACATGACCAAGGAGCGCACCGAGCTGAAGCACAAGATCAATTCGCTGGTCGACCCGTTGAGCGGCGTCGCCAATCGCCGGGCCTTTCTCGATGGCGCCGCGGAGTTGTTGCGGCATCAGCATGCCGATAGCGAGCCGCTGGCGGTCATGCTGTTCGATCTCGACCATTTCAAGCAGATCAACGACCGGTTCGGCCACGCCGTCGGCGATACCGTGCTGCAGACTTTCGCTCGCACGGCGACAAATACGTTTGGCGCCGATATTCTTTTCGCGCGCATCGGCGGCGAGGAATTCGCCGCCTGCCTGCAGGTCGGTGACCTCGATGAGGCGTTCGCGGTCGCCGATCGGGTGCGGCGCAATTTCGCCGCTGCCGCCGCCCGCTTCGGCAAGAGCGACCTGCTGCCGAGCGTAAGCGGCGGGGTGACGCTCGGGTACGATCCGGATGCCGAAGTGGTGGACTTGCTCTCGATAGTCGACCGGGCGCTGTATCGCGCCAAGGAGCACGGCCGCAATCGGATTGAGATGGAAGTGCAGGACAAGGGTGCTGCGTCGGCGGCCGCGCCGTCGATCGTACCTCTTATCGGCGCTGAGCGAGCCGGGCTTGGCGCCGCCGTGATGCGCCGCTGGCGCACGGCGTCCTGAGCGCCGTGACGGCGGCCGGCGACGGATTTAGAGAGAGTTTGATCGACAAACAATTCGCAATTTTCCGGGATTTTCTCAAAAACCCGCTTCATGCATCGAACAGTCGGCAAAGGCTGAATTGCAAACGTCCAGCGCGGCTTCGCGATCGGTGATAGGTAGTTCTGCCTAGTACTGGTGAGGAGCTGCTCGTCCATGTTGTTCCGCCTCGCCGAGCTGTCGAGTTCGCTCGACATCGGCACGCTGTTCGTCATCGCCACCTGCGTGACGTCGCTGCTCGGCGTGTTCCTGCTGTTCGCTTACCTGCAGGATCGTATCGCCGCGCTGGCGTGGTGGGGCGCCGCTTATCTGCTCGGCGGCGCGTCCGGCGCCATCTGGCGGCTGGGCGATCAGATTTCGCCACCCGTGCCGCAAGGCACCGCGAATGTCCTTCTGTTTGTGGCCGTCGGGATGATCTGGGGCGCGGCGCGGCTGTTTCACGGCCGCCGTATCTCGTGGCCCGGCATGTTCGCCGGCGCCGGCGCCTGGCTTGCGGCGTGCAGCCTTCCGGCTTTTGCCGCTTCGCCGGGTTACCGGGTGATCGTCAGCTCGCTGATCGTCGCCACCTACACGTTCCTGATCGCCGCCGAGCTGTGGCGCGAACGGCGCAAGCCGCTGATCCGGCGCTGGCCCGCGATCTTCGTCCCGATGCTCCATGGCGCCATCTTTCTATTTCTGATGACGCTCGCCAGCCTGTCGCTCGATCTCGACGGCAGCCGCAATCCTGCGACCGGCTGGGCCGCGGTGTTTGCCATCGAAGTGGTGCTTTACGTCGTCGGCGCGGCGTTCATCGTGCTGGTGCTGGCCAAGGACCGTGCGGTGCGCGCCTACAAAGTGGCGGCGGCGACCGATGTGCTGACCGGCCTGCTCAACCGCCGGGGTTTCTTCGAGGCGACCGCCGACGTCGTGTCGGCCAGCAAGGCCTCGAAGCGCCCGGTGAGCGTGCTCGCTTTCGATCTCGATCATTTCAAATCGATCAATGACAGTTTCGGCCACGCCATGGGCGACACGATGCTGCAATTGTTCGCCAGCGTCGCGCGCAAAACCATGCGGTCAAGCGACGTGATTGGCCGCCTGGGCGGCGAGGAATTCGTTGCGGTGCTGTCCGGCACGCAGGCCGAGGCCGGGATCGCCGCCGCGCGCGTGCGTGCCGCGTTCGAGACCGCCACCCGCGATCCCAAGGGCCATGGCGTTCCGGCGACGGTCAGCATCGGGGTAGCGTGCGGCCTGGCCGATACTGCTATTGACCAACTCATCACCTGCGCCGACGCAGCGCTTTATCGCGCCAAGGCGAATGGGCGTAACCGCGTTGAATTTGCCGATGAGGCGCCGCTCGCGGCCCGTGCTTCGACCCCGGTTGTCAATCTGCAGACGGTTCGTCAGCGGGTGGCGCAGTCGCTTTCGGACCAGCCCCAGCCGGTACCGATCGTGGTTCGACGGGGCAGCTAAGCCCAGGCGCGTTCGAAGCGGCAGTTTCCGAAATCGCGTGTCCACACAAAAAAACGGGCGCCTGCCCAGGGCGGCGCCCGTAAGTTCGCATCGCGCAACGCAATGCTGGGAGGATACGCAGACGCTACGCGGAGTAATACATTTCGAACTCGACCGGATGCGGGGTGTGCTCGAAGCGGATGATTTCCTGCATTTTCAGGTCCATGTAGCTGTCGATGAAATCGTCGTCGAACACGCCGCCGGCCTTGAGGAAGTCGCGGTCCTTGTCGAGGTTACCGAGCGCTTCGCGCAGGCTGCCGCACACAGTCGGGATCTTCTTCAGTTCCTTGGGCGGCAGATCGTAGAGGTCCTTGTCGATGGCTTCGCCCGGGTCGAGCTTGTTCTTGACGCCATCAAGGCCGGCCATCAGCATCGCCGCGAAGGCGAGATAGGGATTTGCCAGTGGATCGGGGAAGCGGACTTCGACGCGCTTGGCCTTGGGGTTGGTGGTGTAGGGAATGCGGCACGATGCCGAGCGGTTACGCGCCGAATAGGCCAGCAACACCGGCGCTTCGAAGCCGGGAACGAGCCGCTTGTAGGAGTTGGTCGTCGGATTGGTGAAGGCGTTGATCGCCTTGGCGTGTTTGATGATGCCGGCGATATAGGACAAGCAGGTTTCCGAAAGGTCGGAGTATTTGTTGCCGGCGAATACCGGCTTGCCGCCTTTCCAGATCGACTGATGGCAATGCATGCCGGAGCCGTTGTCGCCGTAAACCGGCTTCGGCATGAAGGTTGCTGTCTTGCCGTAGACCTGCGCCACCTGCTGGATGCAGTACTTATAGATCTGCATCTGGTCGGCCATCACGGTCAGCGGCGAGAACTTCATGCCGAGCTCATGCTGGGCCGACGCCACTTCGTGGTGATGCTTTTCCACCTTCACGCCCATGCGCGCCATGGCGGCGAGCATTTCCGACCGCATGTCCTGCACTGAATCCTGCGGCGGCACCGGGAAATAGCCCTTCTTGGTCCAGACGCGGTGGCCGAGATTGCCGCCTTCGTAGTCGGTGTCGGAATTGGTGGGAAATTCGACTGAATTGAGCTTAAAACCGGTGTTGTACGGCTGCGCAGCATACTTCACGTCGTCGAAGATGAAGAACTCCGCCTCCGGTCCGAAATAGACCGTGTCGCCGACGCCGAGCGACTTGACCATGCCCTCAGCGCGCTTGGCGATGCCGCGCGGGTCGCGGTTGTAGGGCTCGCCGGTGGTCGGTTCGAGCACGTCGCAGACCAAAACCAGCGTCGTCTCGGCGAAGAACGGATCGAGGCAGGCCGACGCCGGGTCGGGCATCAGGCACATGTCGGACTCGTTGATCGCCTTCCAGCCCGCGATCGAGGAGCCGTCGAACATCTGGCCCTCGGCGAACGTCTCTTCCTCGATCATGCTGACGTCGAACGTTACGTGCTGCCATTTGCCGCGCGGGTCGGTGAATCGGAAATCGGCGTATTTGACGTCGTTGTCCTTGATCATCTTCATGACATTCTTCGGCGTCGTCATGGCATGCGTACCTTTCGTGGTGTTGGTGGAAAGCTATAAGCGCCCGCCGGACTGTGCTTTCGCCGCCCAAGCAAGCAGTCAGGTTGGCAGTTCAAATGGCATCAAGTCCGGACTCGCCCGTCCTGATCCGGATGGCCTCCTCGATACTCGACACGAAGATTTTGCCGTCGCCGATCCGGCCGGTCTGGGCGGCACGACGTATTGCCTCGACGGCCTTTTCGACCATGTCGTCACCGAGCACAATCTCGATTTTCACTTTGGGCAGAAAATCGACCACGTACTCCGCGCCACGGTAAAGTTCGGTGTGTCCCTTCTGCCGTCCGAAGCCTTTGGCTTCGGTGACGGTGATCCCCTGCAATCCTACTTCCTGAAGTGCCTCTTTGACCTCATCAAGTTTGAACGGCTTGATGATCGCTTCGATTTTTTTCATCTCTTTTCGTCTCCCTGGTTCCAAGGCGGGCACCTTGCGCCTCGGAACCGTCGCCATGTTAGCAGGTCCCGTGCCAAGCCTGCGGTGGGCAAGATAAGTTAGCCGGATCAGGGCGATAGGGTACTATTGGGGACCTCGTCCGGAATCCTCGAAAAGGCCCCAGCCTCAGGAATAGGCACAATGCCTATTTTCTCGTCAATAGCTATAAGCGTTGCCAGTTTCGGATTTGAAGTAGGCGCATCCTGCCCGTTTCGTTATCGTTGTCGTCCATGCTTGAGCTTCTGAGCACCGCCGAAATGGCCGAGGCCGACCGGCTGACGATCGCCGGCGGGGTGCCCGGCATCGACCTCATGGAGCGCGCGGGAGCGGCCGTAGCCGCCGCGGTTGTCGCTCGTTTTTCCGTCGGGTTGCCGGGTCGCCGTGGTGGCGGGGCCAGGCAATAACGGAGGGGATGGTTTTGTCGCCGCGCGGCTTCTTGCCGAGCGAAATTATCGAGTTGAGGTGTTTCTTCTGGGGGACGCGAACCGGTTGAAAGGCGACGCCGCCCGAGCGGCGGCGAAATGGAAGGGGCCCACGATGCCGGCCGAGACGCAGCGGCTGGACGGCGCCCAAGTCGTGATCGATGCCCTGTTTGGCGCCGGGCTCGACCGTCCGGTGGAGGGCGCGGCACGCGCCTTGATCGAAGCGATGAACGCCCAGGCCGGCGCCGATTGTTGCGGTCGATCTGCCAAGCGGGATTAACGGCACGTCCGGAGCGGTGATGGGGACTGCGGTCCAGGCGGCGCAGACCGTGACCTTCTTTCGCAAAAAGCCTGGCCATCTCCTTCTTCCAGGCCGGCTTCATTGCGGCCCGATTTCCGTCGCCGAGATCGGCATTCCAGCGTCGGTGCTGGCGTCGATCGGCCCTAAAAGCTTCGAAAACATCCCGGCGCTATGGCGCGCCGCAATTTCCCAGTGCCCCGGCTCACCGGCCACAAATACGATCGCGGGCACGCGGTCGTGGTCTCCGGGCCCTGCATGGTCCACGGGAGCGGCGCGGCTTGCCGCCCGCGGCGCGCTGCGGGCCGGTGCCGGCCTGGTCACGTCGCGAGCCCGCGCGAAGCGCTTGCCGTCAATGCGGCGGCAAACCTTGCGGTCATGGTGCGTGCCAGTCGACGGCGCCGATGAACTCAAGGCGTTTCTCGGCGACCGGCGGCTTAATGCCGTCGCGCTAGGCCCAGGACTTGGTGTCGGCGAAGCGACCTGTTCGCTGGTCCTGGCGGCGCTGGCAGGGGATCGCGCCGTGGTACTCGACGCCGATGCCATCACGAGCTTTGCGGCCGAGCCGCGCCGGCTCGCACAGGCACTGATCGGGCGGCCTGGAGGGGCCACCATTTTGACGCCCCATGAGGGTGAATTCTCGCGCTTTTTCTGGGCATTGGACGAGCGAACCAAAGTGGGGTCGAAACTCGAAAGAGCTCGCCTTGCGGCGGCTCTGACGGGTGCGGTCGTGCCTCATCAAGGGCGGCGACACGGTGGTTGCCGCGCCCGACGGCCGCGCCAGTATTGCGGCCAATGCGCCGGCCTATCCTCGCCACCGCGGGCGCCGGCGACGTGCTCACCGGGATCGCGGCCGGCCTGTTGGCGCAGCGCATGCCACGCCTTCGAGGCGGCGTCGGCGGCCGTCTGGCTGCATGGGGAGGCGGCCGCTGCGGTCGGTCCGGGCCTGATCTCAGAGGATCTGCCGGAGGCGCTGCCAGGCGTGTATCGGACAGTGCTGGCTTAAAGGCGGGGCGCTGTCGCCGGCTTTGGGCCTCGACATTGCAAACTGTTGTTCAGCGGCTATTTTTCTAGTGGCCAACTCGGCTCAGCGTGATATAAGCCGCGCCTCCGGGCCGCCTTGCGCGAGCGGGCGTGGCGGAATTGGTAGACGCGCGGGATTTAGGTTCCCGTGACGCAAGTCGTGGGGGTTCGAGCCCCTCCGCCCGCACCAGCCGGGCGGTCCCCTTGGCATTCCGCCGACGGCGCTATGCCGTCAAAGAGAATTTTCGATGCAAGTCACTGAAACTTCCGCCGCGGGTTTAAGCGGGAATATAAGGTTGTCGTCCCGGCCACCGATCTTGAGGCCAAGGTCAACGAGCGGCTCGACGACCTCAAGGGCCGCGTGCAGTTGCGCGGCTTCCGCCCCGGCAAGGTCCCCGTCGCCCATCTCAAGCGCATCTATGGCAAGTCCGCCATGGCGGAGGTGATCGAGAACACTGTTCGCGAAACCAACGACAAGATCGTGAGCGAGCACGGCTTCAAGCTCGCCACCGAGCCGAAGGTCGTGCTGCCGACGGAGGAGGGCGCCGTTGACGGCATCATCGAGGGCAAATCCGACCTCGCCTACACGGTCGAAATGGAGATTGTGCCGCCCATCGCGCTCACCGATTTCAAGACCATCAAGCTGGAGCGGTTGACCGCCGAGGTTGGCGACGCCGAGATCGACAAGGCGGTGCAAACGCTCGCCGACCAGAACCGGCCGTACAACGCCAAGGACGGCGCTGCCGAGAAGGACGATCGGGTAACGATCTCGTTCCAGGGCACGATCGATGGCCAGCCGTTCGACGGCGGCTCTGCCGACGATGTGCCGGTTCTGCTCGGCTCGGGACGCTTTCTTCCGGGATTCGAAGATAACCTGATGGAGGCCAAGGCCGGCGAAAGCCGGACCTTCGACATCAAATTTCCCGACGACTATCCGGCCAAAGCCATTGCCGGCAAGACCGCGCAATTCGCCGTCACGGTGAAGACGGTCGAAGCACCCGGCACGGTGACGCTCGACGACGAATTCGCCAAGACGCTCGGTCTGGATTTGCTCGCCAAGCTGCGTGACGCGATCCGCGATCGCATCCAGCGCGAGCACTCAGCCGCGTCCCGGCAAAAGCTCAAGCGGGCCCTGCTCGATCAACTCGACGAACGCCATAAATTCGAGCCGCCGCCGAGCCTGGTCGAGCAGGAATTCAACAACGTCTGGGCGACGATCGAAAGCGACCTCAAGCAGCAGGGCCGCACCTTCGCGGACGAGAATACGACCGAGGAAAAGGCGCGTGCCGATTATCGAGGGATTGCCGAGCGCCGCGTCCGGCTTGGTCTGGTGATCGCGGAGATCGGCGAGAAGAACAACATCACGGTCACCGAGGAGCAATTGCGGGCCGCGGTCATGGAGCAGGTGCGCCAGATGCCGGGCCGCGAGCAGCAGGTCTACGACTATTACCGCAACAATCCGGGCGCGCTCGCCGCGCTGCGTGCCCCGCTATTCGAGGACAAGGTGATCGATTTCGTGCTTGAGCTTGCCGACGTGACGGATAAGCCGGTCACCCGCGAGGAGTTGTTCAAGGAAGACGCGGAATGAGGCTGGCGGCATACGGCCCGTCTTGTCGCCACAAGTTCCGCGCATATGTGCAGTAGCAGGCTGCCCTAAAGTTACACATCTCGGCTTCGACACTTTGTCCGACTCAGACACACTGACCGGGCGAGCCGGAGCCGGCCCGCCAACGCCCTAACAGGTGCACCATGCGCGACCCACGCGAAACCTACATGAACTATCTCGTCCCCATGGTGGTCGAACAGACCAACCGCGGAGAGCGGGCCTATGACATTTACTCCCGGCTGCTGAAGGAGCGGATCATCTTCATTACCGGCCCGATCGAGGACGGCATGGCCTCGCTCGTGGTGGCCCAGCTCCTGTTCCTGGAGGCGGAGAATCCCAAAAAGGAAGTCTCCATGTACATCAATTCGCCGGGCGGCGTCGTCACGTCGGGCTTGGCGATCTACGACACCATGCAGTTCATCCGCCCGGCGGTTTCGACGCTCTGCACGGGACAGGCGGCGTCCATGGGCTCGCTCTTGCTGGCTGCGGGCGCCAAGGACCTGCGCTTTGCGCTGCCGAATGCCCGCATCATGGTCCATCAGCCGTCCGGCGGCTTCCAAGGGCAAGCCACCGATATCATGTTGCATGCCCAAGAAATCCTGAACCTGAAGCGGCGGCTGAACGAAATCTATGTCAAGCATACCGGACAGCCGCTGAAGAAGATCGAAGATGCGCTTGAGCGCGACATGTTCCTGACCGCCGAGATGGCCATGGAGTTCGGGCTGATCGACAAGGTCATCGCCAAGCGGCCGGAGGAGCCGTCGCTCAAGGCGGTGGAACCGGCGTCGATTAAGGGGTGACCCCGCCAGGAAAGGGGTTAACCCCCTCGGGGATGTCCCGGACTGTCCGGGCGACGCCCGGGCAATGCCATCAAATGGGCCGATTCGGCAGCGCAAAGCGGCTGGATGTCCGGCCGTCAAGCCCAGCTTCTGGGTGTGATCCGGAAAACACACCTGGTACAAAGTAGCGTTATCGTTAATGGATTCTTGAATGGCACGCCGCTAGCATAGCCGCTTGTGCTGGATAGGAGCGGTTGCCAGTGTGCGGTCCCCGGGGCCGAATGCTACGGAATGTTAGCGCAGCGTTTCGTAGACTTCCCTGGAGTGCGGCGGATTGGGGCGCGGCGAGTTGTCAGACGGGTCCGGCGCATCCGGGTGGTGAGACGTAAGGACTGGTACGGAGACTGGAATGAGCAAAGTTGGCGGCGGCGACTCCAAGAATACGCTCTATTGCTCGTTCTGCGGCAAGAGCCAGCACGAGGTGCGCAAGCTCATCGCCGGGCCGACCGTTTTCATTTGCGACGAATGCGTTGAACTGTGCATGGACATCATCCGCGAGGAGAACAAGTCCTCGCTGGTGAAGTCGCGCGACGGCATTCCGACGCCGCGCGAGATCCGCAAGGTGCTGGACGACTACGTCATCGGCCAGGACTACGCCAAGAAGGTGCTTTCGGTCGCGGTCCACAACCACTACAAGCGGCTCAATCACCAGAGCAAGCACAACGACGTCGAGCTGGCGAAATCAAATATTCTGCTGATCGGGCCGACCGGCTCGGGCAAGACGCTCTTGGCGCAGACGCTGGCGCGCATCCTCGACGTACCGTTCACGATGGCGGATGCCACCACGCTGACGGAAGCCGGCTATGTCGGCGAGGACGTCGAAAACATCATCCTCAAGCTGTTGCAGTCGGCCGACTACAACGTCGAGCGGGCGCAGCGCGGCATTGTCTATATCGACGAGATCGACAAGATTTCGCGCAAGTCCGACAATCCTTCGATCACCCGCGACGTATCGGGCGAGGGCGTGCAACAGGCGCTCCTCAAGATCATGGAAGGCACGATTGCGAGCGTGCCGCCGCAGGGCGGCCGCAAGCATCCGCAGCAGGAGTTCCTGCAGGTCGATACGACGAACATTCTGTTCGTGTGCGGCGGAGCGTTTGCGGGCCTGGAAAAGATCATTTCCTCGCGCGGCCGCTCCACCTCGATCGGCTTCGGCGCCAAGGTGATGGCGCCGGAGGACCGCAAGCAGGGCGAGATTTTCCGCGAGGTCGAGCCGGAGGACTTGCTCAAATACGGGCTCATTCCGGAATTCGTCGGCCGCCTGCCCGTGGTCGCCACTTTGGAGGACCTCGACGAGGCTTCGCTCAAGCGCATCCTCACTGAGCCGAAGAACGCGCTGGTCAAGCAGTATCAGCGCATGTTCGAAATGGAGACCGTGGATCTCAAGCTCACCGAGGAGGCGCTGGCCGCCATCGCACGCAAGGCCATCGACCGCAAGACCGGCGCGCGCGGATTGCGCTCGATCATGGAGAGCATCCTGCTCGACACCATGTTCGATCTGCCAAGCCTCGAAGGCGTAGTGCGGGTTGAAATATTCCGCGAGGTCGTCGACGGCAGCAAGCGGCCGCTTTACATCTACGCCGACCGCTCGGACCGGGCGAGCGACGCCGGCGGTGCGAGCGCCTGAGTGGAATCGGGCCCGCAGGGGCGGCCCGATTCGCTGCGCCAACCGCAGGCGCGAGTGTGCGGCGTGGCGCGTTGCCGCCAAAATCGGCCTTTCTTGACACGCTCGTGGCGCGACGCCACCTATATCGTCGGAATGGCCAGAGCGTACGAAGAATCGTGCAGATCTAACCGGGCAGAGTTTGACGCTCGACCAATGAAATACGGGCGGGCGACCGCTCACGATGCTCTCCCGGCTCATTTGCAGTCCGTTGCGACAGCGCATCCTGCGGGTCGTGGTGGATGTGCACAGCATAAGGAATGGGGCCAATGACAAGTGCCGCCAAGCCCAAGGCAGTTCCAGCAGCCGGCGAAAGCCGCGCCTATCCGGTGCTGCCGCTTCGTGACATCGTCGTCTTTCCGCACATGATCGTTCCGCTCTTCGTCGGACGTGAGAAATCGATCAAGGCGCTCGAAGAGGTGATGCGCTCGGATACGTTTATCCTGCTGGCGACACAGAAGAACGCGTCCGATGACGATCCGGCGCCGGATTCCATTTACAGCGTCGGCACGTTGGCGAGCGTGCTGCAGCTTTTGAAGCTTCCGGACGGCACCGTGAAGGTGCTGGTTGAGGGCGCGGCGCGCGCCCGGGTGCAGCTCTATACCGGCCGCGAGGATTATTACGAAGCCGACGCAGTGGTGCTCGCGGATTCCACGGGCAATCAGGTCGAGGCCGAGGCGTTGGCGCGCTCGGTCGTCAACGAATTCGAAGGCTATGTGAAGCTCAACAAGAAGGTGTCGCCCGAGGTCATCGGCGTCGTCCAGCAGATCGAGGACTACGCCAAGCTGGCCGATGCTGTGGCTTCGCATCTTGCGGTCAAAATTCCCGACAAGCAGACGATCCTGGAGACGCCGAGCGTCACCGAGCGGCTGGAGAAGGTGCTCGGTCTGATGGAGAGCGAAATCTCGGTGCTGCAAGTCGAGAAACGCATTCGCACGCGCGTCAAGCGCCAAATGGAGAAGACGCAGCGCGAGTACTATCTCAACGAGCAGATGAAGGCGATCCAGAAGGAACTCGGCGACGAGGACGGCAAGGACGAGGTGGCCGAGCTTGAAGAGAAGATCAAGCAAACCAAGCTGTCGAAAGAGGCGCGCGAAAAAGCGCAGCACGAGCTGAAGAAGCTGCGGCAGATGTCGCCGATGTCGGCGGAAGCAACCGTGGTGCGCAACTATCTCGACTGGCTCCTGTCGATTCCGTGGAACAAGAAGTCCAAGGTCAAGAAGGATCTGGTGCTGGCTGAACAGATTCTCGAAGCCGATCATTACGGACTCGAGAAGGTCAAGGAGCGCATCGTCGAATATCTGGCGGTGCAGCAACGAGCCAACAAACTGACCGGACCGATCTTGTGCCTGGTCGGCCCGCCCGGCGTCGGCAAGACGTCGCTCGGGAAGTCGATCGCCAAGGCGACGGGACGCGAGTTCGTGCGCGTGTCGCTCGGTGGCGTGCGCGACGAGGCTGAAATCCGCGGCCATCGGCGGACCTATATCGGTTCGATGCCGGGCAAGGTCATCCAGTCGATGCGCAAGGCCAAGTCGTCGAACCCGCTGTTCTTGTTGGATGAGGTCGACAAGATGGGCGCCGATTTCCGCGGCGATCCATCGTCGGCGCTGCTCGAGGTGCTCGACCCCGAGCAGAACCACGCCTTCAACGATCATTACCTCGAGGTCGACTACGATCTTTCCAATGTGATGTTCATCACCACGGCGAACACGCTCAATATTCCGCCGCCCCTGATGGACCGCATGGAGATCATTCGGATCGCCGGCTACACCGAGGACGAAAAGGTCGAGATCGCGCGCAAGCATCTGATCCCGCACGCGATCGTCAAGCACGGCCTGCGCCTCGACGAATGGTCGATCGATGACGAGGCGCTGCTGACCATGATCCGCCGCTATACGCGGGAGGCCGGCGTCCGCAACCTTGAGCGCGAGCTGTCGACGCTGATCCGCAAGGCGGTGAAGGAGCTCACGATCAAGAAGACCAAGTCGGTGCAGGTCACCGCCAAGAACATCGCCGATTACCTCGGCGTGCCGAAATACCGTTACGGCGAGGTCGAGGACGAGGACCAGGTCGGCGTGGTGACCGGCCTCGCCTGGACCGATGTGGGCGGCGAACTGCTCACCATCGAGGCGGCCATGATGCCCGGCAAGGGCAAGATGACCGTTACCGGCAACCTGCGCGATGTCATGAAGGAGTCGATCTCGGCGGCGGCATCCTATGTCCGCATGCGTTCGGCGGCGTTCGGCATCGAGCCGCCGGCGTTTGATAAGCGCGACATCCACGTCCATGTGCCCGAGGGCGCCACCCCGAAGGACGGGCCGTCGGCGGGTGTCGGCATGGTCACCGCCATCGTCTCGGTGATGACCGGGATCCCGGTGCATCGCGATGTGGCTATGACCGGCGAAATCACGCTCCGCGGCCGGGTGCTGCCGATCGGTGGCTTGAAGGAGAAGCTGCTCGCCGCGTTGCGCGGCGGCATCAAGACCGTGCTGATCCCGGAAGAGAACGCCAAGGATCTTGTCGAGATCAACGACTCGATCAAGAGCGGGCTCGATATCATTCCGGTGTCACGCATGGACGAGGTGCTGGCTCGCGCGCTCACGCGCAAGCCCGAGCCGATCGTCTGGGAGGAACAGGCGGCAAAGCCGGTCGACGTTCCCGAGCCCGTCGTGGAGGAGGATGCCTCCGGCCTGACCGCCCACTGACGGCATCCTTTAAGCGGAACGAATCCAGCGGCGCCCGTGAGGGCGCCGCTGTTGTTTTCAGGGCAGCGCCGGGCGTTAAGCTGCCACAATATGGGGCAATACAGCGTTCCCGTTCGTGGAGAGCGGCCAGAGGCTTAGGCGCTCCGTCAGGTCGCTGCGGCGCCGCCATTTTTGACGGCGGCGCAGCTCAATCAGCAAATAGAGGACTTCGTGCGCAATATCCTTCGTACAAGCATCGCAGTGGCGGCGGTCGTGTGTGTGGCCGGAACAGCAAACGCCGCAACTGCCTCGGCTGCCGACTTCCCCCTCGCCGGGACCTACATGCAGAACGTCGCCTGCAAGGGTGACGGCACCGACAACGCGGTGCTCAAGGTGACAATTTCGCCGAAAGAGATCAACTCAAACAGTGGCGTCTGCACGATCCTCGACAACAAGAAGGACGGCGATGCCTACAAGGTGCACGTCGAGTGCAAGTTTCCTGCGGGTCCGATGGTCGGCGATCTCACCTTCACGCCGCAGCCCGACAAGACGATCAAGTTCGTCGACCGCGACAACACCTATCATGGGGTCCTGCACCGCTGCCCGAAATGAGCGCCGCGAGCGGGCCAATCCGAGACGAACTGCGCCGCTGTCGCCGCTTTCCTGTTAGGCCGGAGTGCGGCTGTTGCGGCGCCCTTGTTGTGCCGAGCCGCGGCTATCGCCGCGCTCTTGTTGTGCTATGAATGCCGCGCCAAGGGCGAGCATGAACAATATTGGGAGCGCACGATGAGCTACTACCAGGGCCTGCAGGCCGACGTGGTGCAGTACCGCGGGCACAATAACGACCAGGGCGAGGCCTACTACGCGCGGCCGGCCCGCGCCGGCAAATTCCCCGGCGTCGTCGTCATCCACCACATACCGGGCTGGTGCGAATGGACCACCGAGGTCGTGCGCAAGCTGGCGCATCACGGTTATGCGGCGATTTCGCCCCATCTTTATTTCCGCGAGGGCGGTCCGAACGAAAGTCCCGATGACCTCGGCGCGCGCATTCGCGCCGCCGGTGGCGTCGCCGATGCCCAGGTGATGGGCGATGTGGCGGGCGCGATGGCCCATCTTCGCGCCCAGCCGAATGCGACGGGCAAGATCGGCGTCATCGGCTTCTGCTCCGGCGGCCGCCACACCTATCTCGCCGCCTGCACGCTCAAGGGCATCGACGCCGCAGTCGATTGCTGGGGCGGCAACGTCATCGTCGACGATCCAAAGCTGCTCAACAGCAAGCGGCCGGTCGCGCCGATCGATCTTACCGATAAGATCGAGTGCCCGCTGCTCGGCATTTTCGGCAACGATGACGCCAATCCGACTGCGGATCAGGTCAACCGCACCGAAGCGGTGCTCAAGAAACTCGGCAAGAACTACGAATTCCACCGCTACAACGGCGCCGGCCACGCGTTCTTCAACTGGCAGCGCGACGCTTACCGGCCCGACCAGGCAATGGACGGCTGGCGCAAGGTGTTCGATTTCTTCAATCGCCATCTGGCGGCGTCGGCTTCCAGTATCGCGGCCGAATAACCGGGAAGATCGCCATGTGCTCCTATATCGTCGAAAAAGCGGCCCTCATCGGCAGCGCCAAAGGCCGCAAGGGCTGGATGAAGATCGACACCGCGAACGTCTATTTCGACCACCCGTTCTACTCCACGCTCGACCACGTGCTGGCCATCGACTTCACCAATGAAGGCGAGGGCGGCCGCGATCGCGTGGCTGTCGAACTGAGTGCGGAGTCGGCACGCGCGCTGGTCGATCGCATCCTGGCCGCGCTGGCGAGCGGCGAAGCGGCGCATATCCCGACGCGGGTTCCTGTCGCCGCCGAGTGAGACGTAAGCCGGGCGCATCAGCGCCCGGTCGGAATGCTGTATTTCTGGCTCGCGAACCATTCGCGCGGAATCACGCGGTTGGTGCCTTCGGCGATGAGCTTGCGGTAGAGGATCGCGCCGCAGGCCGCGAATTGGATCGCGAGCCCGGTATTGTTCTTGTAGTAGAGAATGGAGTCCGGCTGCTGGCGGACCTTCACCTTGCCGGTAACCACGTCGCCCAGTTCGTGAACGTCCTCACGCTTGACCACGCCTTGCTCGATCGGCTCCAGCAGTTCGATCTGACGATTGGCGACGACGCTTTCCCAGCTATTGACGACAATCGATGATGCACGCGCGAAAGTCTCACGGTCGACTTCGCTGCGCGTGTCGATCACGTCGGAGTTGACGATGGTGACGACCATCTGCCCGGGCTCGAGCCATTCGCCGCTCAGCACCGGCTGCTTGGCGTTGGTGGCGCAACAGACGATGTCGGCACCGCGGACGGCCTCGCGCGGCTGATCGACGAGCACGACATCGACCTTCTCCCCCGCCATGCGGGCGGCAAAATCGGCGCGATGCTGGGCGTTGGGACTGTAGACCAGCACCCGCTCGATCGGCCGCACTGCGCAGATCGCGCGGCAATTGGGGAAAGCCTGATTGCCGGTGCCGAACAGTCCTAAAACCTTGGCGTCAGGCCGGGCCATTTCGGCGACCGCAAGGCCTGTCGTGGCGCCGACGCGAAAGCCGCTCAGATGCGTTCGTCATAAGGCCAGCGGCTCGCCGTTTTTGAGATCGAAGAGTGTAACGACCGACCAGTTCACCGGATCGGGATTGTCGAGCGTCCGGCGCTGTCCGTTTCGGTCGTCGGTCAGCATGAAATGCGAGCCGGCGCGGACACAGGCGACCTGATAGCTCTGCACGGCGCCGGCATGAATATTGGCGAAATAGCGCCGCTCCGGGTCCGGCGTCGCCGAACTGTATCGCAGCCGCGGCGGATTGACCGCACGACCCTGCGCCAGATCGCCGAATGCAACGCGCATCGCTTCGATCGCTTCCTTGATCGACAGCAGGCGGATGGCGTCTTCGTCGGTAATCATGATCGGCATTGCGGTCCCCCTCAGTCCCTTCGTTACTGTCCCTTCATCAACTCCAGCACGGCGCGAGTCTTTTGCGCGAGTTCCGGCGGCGCCGCCAGCGTCTTGCCGACGATCGCGCCGATCTGGTCGGCCGAACCGGGATCGATGGTGATCGAATGCGCGGCGGCGTAGGTGGCGAGCGCCTTGTCGGCCAACATCGCCGCGACCGCGCGGCGCAGAACGGCGACGCGGGCTGGGGGCACGCCCGGCGGCGCGACCAGCGAACGGCCGATTGAGGCGGTCGACGAGAAAAGCGCCAGCATCTGTTTCTCCTCGTCGGTGCGGCCAAATTCGGAGATGTTGGGGACGGAGGCGATCTGCGGCTGGCGGCCGACGCCGCTCTGGAAGATCAAGCGCAGCGTGCCGTTCTTGATCTCTTTGCCGAACCTTATTTCGATTGTCGTGAGGCCGATGCCGCTGACCATGTCCATTTCCCCGCGCTGCATGGCGAGCAGGACTTCGACGGCGCTGCGGTAGCCGTTGATGATCTGGAATTGCGTGCCGGCGAGCTTGTTGAGCAGGAACGGAATGACCGAGGTGCTGGCGGTGCCTCCCGTGCCGCCGGTCGATACCTGCCGCGCGCGCAAATCTGCGATTGAGGCAATGCCGCTCTTGGCGAACGCGGCGCCAACCTCGACGTTCATGGCGAGGCGGCCGAGCCACTGGAGTTTTCCGGCATCGACGCCGGCGCTGTAGCCCAGAAGACTGTCAAAGGCGATGGTCTGGCTGGGGATGCCGAGCATCGTGCCGTCTTTTGGCGCCGCGTCGAGCAGGTAGCGCGCGGCTTTCAGCCCGCCGGCGCCGGGCATGTTCTGCACGATGACCGATGGGTGGCCGGGCAAATTTCTGCCGAGGAATTGTGCCGCCAGCCGGGCGTAGAGATCGTAGCCGCCGCCGGCCTGGTAGCCGACCAGAATGCCGATGGTCTTTCCGGCGTAGAAGCTTTCGTCGGCGCCACGCGCGGTCGGCGCGAACAGCAATGCGAATAGCGTAGCGGCCAGCACGCAGCCGATGCCGCGCCAGGGACTGGGTTTTTCTGCCACCGTCATGAGCTCCTCGCCGAGCCTTCCCATTCCATAAGCGAATGCCGGCCATATACCCACGATGTTCCGGTTGCGGCAAACGGAATGCGTCATCTATTCTGGCGGCAAGCGGGAAGCAGCGCCGCGACAATTCGGAGGTCAGCCATGTCCGTTACCACGCATGTCCAGCAACGCAGTTCAGTCGGGCAAAGCGCGTCCCGGACGGAGCGGTCGTTCGTGGTCGTCCCGCTGACCAAACACATTGGCGCGGAAATCCGCGGCATCGATCTGCGCGCGAAGCTCAGCCCGGAAACCGTGCAGGCGATCTATCAGGCCTGGCTCGAGCACCTCGTGCTCATTTTTCCGGGGCAGAAACTCGCCCAGGAAGATCTGATCCGCGCCACGGGGTTCTTCGGCGAGATAAGCGCACTGTCGCGGCCGCCCAAATATTTTCCCAAGGGCTATTCCAAGCTGTTGCCCGGCATCATGATGATTTCAAACATCCGCGAGAACGGCGAGCCGATCGGCGCGCTGCCGGACGGCGAGATGATGTTTCATCACGACATGATCCATGCCGAGGTGCCGAGCAAGGCGACGCTGCTCTATTCGATGGAGATTCCGTCGGCGGGCGGCAATACCCTGTTCGCCAGCGGCTACGCTGCCTACGACACGCTCGATCCTGCGATCCGCAACCGGCTCGAAGGCAGGAAGGCGCTGCATCACTACAATTACGGCTCGACAATCCGCGGCGACAACCGCGGCACCGAGGCGTTTGCCGAGCGGGTGCATCCGGTGTTCCGGACCCACGAGGACACCGGCAGGAAGGCGATCTACGTCAACCGGCTGATGACGGCGAAGGTGCTCGACATGCCGGAAGAGGACAGCGAGCGGCTGCCTAACGCCGTGTACGACCACGCCGAGAAACGGGAATTCGTCTACGAGCACGTCTGGCGCGTCGGCGATCTGCTGCTGTGGGACAATCGCTGCTCCTCGCACGCGCGCACCGACTTTCCCTCGACCGAACGCCGGCTGATGCTGCGCACCACGGTGCAGGGGACGGTGCGGCCGTATTGAGCGAGCGCCGGAGCAGCGGCCGCCGGATCAGCGCACCCCGCCGGTATTGACGATCGGTCCGCTATAGCCTTCGAAGCGCTTGCGCAGCGCGGCAACCTGCGTCTGGTCGGTGAGGAAGGCGACATAATCGTTGGCGACGTTATAGGACAGGATCGGCTTATAGCCGGCCGGCGGTGGCACGTCGCTGCGCGGCGACCAGGTCGGCAGCTTCGATTGCTGTTCCGGCTCCAAAAGCCACGACAGGAACAGCTTCGCGGCGTTCGGATGCGGCGCATCCTTGAAGATGGCCCCGGTCAGCGGCCAGATCGGCAGCGCGTCCACGGTCGGAATGTGGGACTCGACCGGCATGCCCTGCCGTTTCAGGCCGGTGGTGATGTCGAGAATGGAATTGAAGGTGACGAGATTTTGCCCGGAGCCGATGCTGCGCTGCTCGCCGAGGTGGCCTTGAATGAAAGTCGGCTTGGCTGCCATGTATTTGTCCATGTAGCCCCAGCCGTACCTTTGCACGATGTGATAGAACACCCACAGGGTCACGTCGTCGTCGGCCGGATAGGCGGTGACGATCTTGCCGTGAAACTGCGGTTTCAGGAAATCCATCGCCGAGTTCGGGATATCGGCCGCGGCGACTTTCTGCGTGTTGTACATGTAAGGCACGACATTGACCATTGACGCCCAGAACGTGCCGTCGGCGTCCTTGAAGGCGGGGTCCATCTTGTCGAAGCCGGGCGGCTTGAACGCTATGAGCCGGCCCTCGCCCTTCCAGCGCACATAATCCGCGGCCGTTTGCAGGATGGCGGCATCGACTTCGAGTTTCTTCGCGGCGATCTGCTGATCGATCTTCTGATCGAGCACGTTGGAAAAGCCGCCACCGATGGAAATTTTGATGCCCGGGTACTTTTCCTCAAACGCCTTGGTCCGCGCCTCCCAGGGCGCCGTCGGCCCGCCGACATAGAAGGCGAAGGCGCCTTCGCTTTTGGCCTTAGCGTAAAGGTCGTCAAGCGATTGCGCCTGCGCGCCGAGCACTGCCGAAGCCGTCAATCCAAGCGCGGCCAAGGCCGTTGCGAGCCGGTTCGCCATCTGCGTCCTCCCCCGATAATTTTGCCGATCATCGCCGCAGGCGCGGACGAACACAAGCGGCGCGCGCGGAGAAAAATTCCCCTCTCGCAGCGGCCTCGTCTCGCCAAAACTGCCGCCGTCATGTTAACTGGGACGAATCGCCGGTGCGCCGATTTTGGAGAACAGGAACGTATCCAATGCGAATGCTCGCTTATGTCCTTGCCATCGTCTGCATTATTGTTGCGGTGATGTATTACACGATGCAGGCCGGCCAGTTGCCGACGTTCATGCCGGGCTATTTGGCCGGCTCGACGCATGTTCATCATACCCACGCGCTGGCGGCCGCGGTGGCGGCCGTGGTGCTGTTTGTGATCGGCTGGTTTGTCGGGCGGTCGCGCGCCGCGTAGCTTCGCGACACCCTGATTCAGTTCTCGCGGCGCATCTTGCGCTGCACCCGCTCGTCGAAGCGGGCCACGCTGACGACGACCCGCTGGTGCGTTCCGCCGCCGATCCGCTCGTAGTCATCGCGGGCTTCGACGCTGAAGGTCACGGTGCGGCCCTCGATGCGCAAAACCTCCGCGGTCGCGATGACCCGCAGGCCGATTGGCGTTGCCGCGACGTGACTGACATCGAGATGAATACCGAGGCTTTGATGGCCTTCTGGCAACAGGTGTTCGATCGCCGCCAGCGCCGCGGCCTCGATGACGTTGATCATGACCGGTGTCGCCAGCACCGCGATTCGCCCTGACCCGACGAAAGGCGCGGTATGCTCGGGGCCGACCACAAGCTCTGAGGTTCCGCGCATGCCGGGCGAAATGCGGACGAGGAGTGCGCTTGCTCTTTCGGTCCTGGGTCCATCAGGCGAGGACATAAGGAAACTGATCCGCTGCGTCGGGAATCGTGGCATAATCCGCCGCGCGCCTGCCTGCCGCCCTGATTCCGGCTGCGGGCGGCCGTATTCGACGCGCAGAAACGATGTTCGTTCCGCAGCAAAGCCACAAAATGCTAAACTCTGTCCAGCAGCGAGGAGGTTCGCAATGCAACGATACATGGCTGTAGCTGGAAGCGTGCTTGCTGTTTCACTTGCGGTGTTGCTGCCAAGTGCTCCGGCGTCCGCCGTCACCGCAAAGCAGAAGATGGCAACTTGCGAATTCGGCGCCGACCACCCCGAAGGCGGCGGCCCAAAGCTCGTCGGCACCAAGCGCAAACAGTTTTTGAGCCGCTGCATGTCGAGCAAGAACGATCCGCGCGGTCCCGCCGTCGGAACGCCCGGTGCGCACAGCGCCGCAGGCGGGCCGCCGGACGAGCCGGAGCCGAAGTAACGGCGCGTGCAGCGTCCGGTTGTCGCGTTCCGCCAAGGGGCGCGTTAGAAGGGTCGAGTTAACAAGACCCGAGGACGTAAAAGGGGGAGGGGAGCATGAGTACTCAGACGGGCGCGCAGCCCGCCACGCACTTTCGGCGCGGCTGGATTTACGTTCTGTTGTTGGCGCTGGTCACCATCAACTACATGGACCGTTCGGCGCTGGGCGTTGTGGCCCAGGCGGTGCGCGGCGAATTCAAACTGTCGCCGGTGCAGATGGGCTATCTGTTCTCGTCGTTCCTGTGGACATACGCATTATGCGTCCTGCCCGTCGGCATCCTGCTGGATCGCTTTTCGGCGCGGAACATCAATTCCATCGGCATTGCGCTGTGGTCGCTGGTGATGGCCGCGACCGCCGCCGTGGGCAGCTTTACCGGTCTGATGCTGACCCGCCTTCTCATGGGAGCGGGCGAGGCGACCTCGATTCCGTCCAGCGGCCGTATCGTGCGTGAGTGGATGCCCGCGAGTGAGCGCGGCGTCGCCAACGTGTTCTGGAGTGCCGGCAGCTTCGTCGGTCCGGCGATCGGCGCCGTGATTACCGCATCGATCGCTGCCGCCTATGGCTGGCGCGCGGCCTTTGTCGTGCTCGGTGCGCTCGGCTTTGTCTGGCTGATCTGCAATCTTATCTGGTTCGACCGGCCCGAAAAGGTCACGTGGCTCACGGATGACGAGCGCCGCAAGATTCTGACGGAACGTTCGGCCGGCTCGCGCGACGAGATCGGCACGCCGGGCAGTGCCGCGGTGGTGTTGGAGCTGTTGCGGTCGCCGTCGATGTGGGGCGCCATGATCGCGCAGGCGGCCGGCATCTATGCGCTCTATCTGCTGCTGTTCTGGCTGCCGAGCTATCTGCAGGAAACCAAGCATCTCACCATCATGAAGACCGGCCTTTACACCGCAGTGCCGTGGGCGATCGCGGTCCCGGTGAGCATCGGGATCGGTATTGTCAGCGATCGCGTCCTGGCAACGCATACGCTTCTCGCCGGCGGTCGCCGCGGCATGGTCATACTCTGCGTGCTGCTCGCCGCCGTCGTGGCGTTCGTGCCGTTTACCGACAACACCAGCCTGATCCTGGCCCTGTTTGCGTTGTCGCTGTCCGGCATCAACGCGGCCATCTCGCTCAATCTGACGCTGGTAACCGATCTCGTCCATCGCGCGCGCGATGTTGGCAAGGCCATCAGCCTGACGATCCTGAGCGGCAATGTCTGCGGGCTGTTGGCGCCGATTGTCACCGGCTACGTAGTGGCCGGCCTGCACTCGTATGACTGGGCGCTCTGGATCGCCGGTATTCTCCTCGTCATCGGCGCAATGGCGCTCGCCACCATGACGCGCGCGGTCATCCTGCCGGCTGAGGGCGCCCGGCAGGGTAGTTGAGCGCGTCAAAGCCTGGTTCTAAACTCGCTTCGACCAAGGATTTCCCCGGCCCCCAACCCTGTTGAAGGATGTTCCCCATGACCACGGCCACCCTGGAAGCCAAACCCGCTGCATTCGATGTGAGCGAGGTCGAGTACCTGCGCCACGGCAACAAGCCGCTGTTGGCGACTATCTACAAGCCGGCCGGGGAGGGACCGTTCCCGGCCATGGTCGAGTGCCATGGCGGCGCCTGGTGCATGAGCAACCGGATGTCCGAGCGCCAGCGCCACGAATACATGGCCTCCCACGGTGTTGTGTCGATCGCGCTCGATTTCCGTTCCGGCAATGAGGACCCGTATCCGGCCTCGGTGCAGGACATCAATTACGCGGTGCGCTGGGCCAAGGCGAACGCCCGCAGCCTGAAGACCCGTCCCGAACTGATCGGTCTGTCCGGCCAGTCGAGCGGCGGCCACTTGGCGATGCTGGTCGCCATGCGGCCGAACGATCCGCGTTATGGCGCGATCGCACTGCCTCCCGGTACGCCCGCGCAGGACGCCAGCGTCCGCTGCGTGATCATGTCCTGGCCGGTGATCAATCCGCTGAGCCGGTATCGGCACGCCAAACGCGGCATGGCGAGCGGCAACCAATGGGGCAAGGACATCATTCCGCGCCATGACTCGTATTGGGGCTCGGAGGCCAACATGGCGGAGGGCAATCCGATGCTGGCGCTCGAGCGCGGCGAGAAGCTTTCACTGCCGCCGGCGATCTGGTTCCAGGGCAGGAACGACACCCAGCACGATTACAAGGATGTCGAGTCGGATTTCCCCGGCAACGAGCCGCAGCGCTTTTGCGCCAATTACAAGAAGGCCGGCGGGGATATCGCGCTCCAATATATCGAGATGGATCGCAGCGCGAGCCACACGCCCGACCTGAGCAAAACCGGCGACATGTTTGCCCAGATGGTGCAATTCATCGGCAGGCATATAAAGGCTTAGCCGCCGCCGTTCCGGCACAGGCGCGGCAGAAAGCCCGTCGCGGATGGGCGGAAATACCGCAGTGGCCCACGCGGCCCTTCGGCGTAGCCGAAGCGCGTGGGCTTCGCCTGTCGGTGCGGCCTGTCCGCGAGCGATGGAGTTATCCGATGAGTGATTGCCTGCACTGCGACATCAACGAACTGGTGCGCGAGCGCATCGAAGGCCAGGAGAGCGTGGACTTGGCCGACATAGTGGCGCGCATATCGGAAAGCCTCGCCGAAACCATCATGCTTGGGCCGAAGGAGCAGTGGGCTGCCCTGATGGCGGAAGCGATCCGTCATCTCGGACAGGTGGTCATCGAGGAGATCGACGGCGTCGAAAGCAGCACGGCACATTAGCCGTGCGAAGAGTTATTGCTTGCGCGACCGCGCGAATGCCAGCGGCCGGCCGGCGGTGATGAACGCCAGGCCGATGAACAATAATGTCAGCACGATGAAGATCGTCGGCGAGGGCGGATCGTCGCCCGTCAGCGCGACTCTGAGCAGCACCGCCGCGCACAGGATCACGCCAACGGCGTTGCTCGCCAGGCCCCAGCGCAGCCAGTGTTTTTGCTGATCGCCCCGCTGGCGCCGCAGCGTTGCGATTTCGGCTTCGAGCTGTTGCAGCGTCATGGCAGTCGTCTTCCCCTGCCTTTTGGCAGATGATGATTGCTACCGCTATGTCGTCGCTGCCTGGATCACGGTTCAACATGGGGCGGGCGGAAACGTGAAAAACCGCCAGTGTGAGCGGCGGTCGCCTCGTGAACAAGTCCGTCCTCGCGCGAAATGGTGCGGCCAGCCCCGGGGTGGTAACGTCAATTGTTCTGTGTCAGCAGGAAAGGGGTACTGACGCCCTGTGACTTGTTTTCATGAGTGAAGACGGCGAACAGGATGCGATCCATGGAGGTTTTATCCTGGAAGGTGCCCATCGGCCTGGTCCGTCGTCTGACTTCTCGGAAGCGACGTTCGACTGCGTTGGTGGTGCGCACGGCGCGGCGGTCGGCTTCGGACTTGTAGCGGAAGCAGGTGAGCAACTGGTCGAGGTCGTTGCGCAAACAGGCGACAGCCGCCGCATAGCGCTGCTGGAAGCGCTCAGCGAAACGGCGGGCTGCGGAGCGTGCTTCGGACGTGTTGGCCGCATTCATGATCTTATGAAGGGCTCGCTTGACTTTGGGCTGATCGGCGTTGCGGACTTTGTCGAGAACGTTCCTGATCTTGTGCGCCCAGCAGCGCTGGATGGGGATGTTGGGCAAGGTGGTCGGTAAGGCGGCGAGCAGGCCTGCGCCACCATCGACGCAGATCATGTCCAGTCCCTCGCCGGTGAGGCCGCGACGGTACAGATCGGTGAGGAATTGCTCCCATTCTGCCGCGCTTTCCGAGCCGGCCAAGCGGAAGTCGATGATCTCCTTCTTGCCGTCGGGTCGCAGCCCCAAGGCTACCAGGACCGGGCGCCGCAGACCGGCGCCGGTCTTGCGGGCGAGCACGACGCCATCGAGCATCAGCGCCTTGTAGCGGTTCGCCAGCGCTCGGCGATGGAAGGCGGCCACCGCGGCATCGAGCGTCTTGGCGACTTGGCTCACCGTTGCGGCGCTCACCGCCCGGCCCAGCAGGGCCAGCAGTGTCTCGCCTACCTTGCGGGTTGATAGGCCGAGCACAAAGCCGGCGAGGATGACCCGGTCGATCTCCCGGGTGCGTCGCGCATAGGCGCGAACGACTTCGACCGGACTGTAGCGCCGCGTGCGCGGCACGTTGAGCTCGATGTCGCCGAGTTCGGTCAGAAGATGCCGGCGATAATACCCATTGCGGCGGTCGGCAGCGTCGTCGGCCTCGATCCAGTCCAGATAGCGGTCGATCGCGGCGGCCATCTGATCTTCGATGATCTCCGCCAACGCTTGCCGGCCAAGCGGCCGATAACCTTCGCCCCAATCCAGCCCGTCGGCCTGCATTGCCTTCACGACTTCAAATGCCATCGGTAAACTCGTAATCGTCGCAGCTCGCTGTGACATGGGGGTGCTCCTCTGTGTGCTTGGCAGTTCACAGTTGGAGTACCCCTTCCTCGCCCTGACACAGAACCTCTTACGTCACCCCCCGGGGTCGTGTGCTTGCATTGTTTCTGCCGCAAATCTACAATTCCAGCGTGAGGCGCGGGTTTTCCAATGTTGCCGGCGTTTGATGTCTTTGTTTCCTACAAACACGATGCGGATGCGACGCGCGCCAATGCCGTTCGCGAAAATCTGGAAGCGCTCGACATTCGAGTGTTCATGGACCTGAAGATCAGTCAGGATCCCAACAGCGGCAACTTCATAAAAGCGTTGCATAATCAGCTGGCCACCGTGCCTGCGGTCATGGTCATTTGGACCGAGGCATCGCTGCAGTCCGATTACGTCATCGGGGAAGCGGAATACGCCCGCGCCGGGGGAAAGCTGGTTCCGGTTCGCTTCGGCATCCCGGCGACACGTCTGCTGGTGCCGTTTACCATGCTGCAAACCCCCGATCTGTCGAATTGGGCGGAGAACGGGGCGCGCCCCGACGATCCCGAGTGGCAGAGCGCGCTTGAGATGCTGGGCCGGCAACTCCGACGGCCGGGCCTGGCCCGCCTGGCACGAATTGTAGCGCTCAAGAACGAAGCCGATGACGCGAAAGAGGAGGCTGCAAAGGCGAAGCGTCTATTTGTCCGCGATTATCCTGATGACCCGTTCGCCGACCGGTTTATTTCCGAACTGAAGGAGCTCGAACGCAGCGAATTCGAGCTTGAACTGAAGGCTCGCCGCGACAGCTTTGAACAGAAGCTGGCCCAGTTTGCAGACATTTTGCGCGCAGGCGCAACGCCGCGTCCGCCCGTTACAACCAACGAAGCAAAGGTGAAGACGGGTGTTCCGGCCGCCGTGATCCCCAGTCCTAAGAGTGGGGCAAAGTCCGGTTATGCCTCGGAGCATCGGTGGCGTCTGGGTTTCATTGTGCTGGCGTGCGTGTTTCTTGCCGCTCTGCTTTACGGCCGCCAAGTCATCGCCGATTTTTCGGTGGAAAGAAACGCCCTGCGGGGAAGCGTGACTGACGCGCAAAAACAGCTCAAGGAGGTTCAGACAAGACTTGCGTCAACGCAGACCGACTTGGCTGACGTGCAGAAACGGCTGGAACAAGCGAACGCGGTTATTGCAGATTTCAAGGCCAAAGACCTGGCGGGCGCGCTTGAGGATGCTCGGACAAAACTCGGGGCAGCCAATGCCCAGGTGCAAACCCTGAAGTCGGACATAGCCGATCGGGAGACGGCGATAGCCAAGCTCAACGAACGGGTGAAGCAGCTCGATGCAGACAATGGCCAGCTGCAGGGCCGGCAGCGAATCGCGCAGCAGGCGCTGGATTCGTTTCGCGCGCAGACGGCCAAAGCTCAGGAACAAGTCGAGGACTTGACCGCTCGCCTCGACAAGGCAAATCAGGAAATCAAGAACGCGCAGGCCGAACTGGCACCGTTGACTGAGGCTCAGAGACAGCGTGTCACGGCGATCAGCAATTGCAACGAGCTCACCGCCTACGAATACGATTCCGACCGGCCGGATGATGTTTCCTTCAACAACGAGGTGGAGAGCGTAAATGAAGCGGCAGCTATCAATTCGTGCTGGTTGTCGCTGTCCTCTCAGTCTACGCCGGAAGCGCGGCGCCGTGTTTTGATACAGCTTGCCCGCGGTTACTTTGTGCAGGCAAAAAAGGCGATCAAAGCGGGGAACTCCGCCGCCGCCTCGCAGGCATCGGAAACCATGCTCAGGCTTTCCCAGCTTGCGATGCTCGCGGGAAGCGCACAAGCTGCGGATGTTCTTGGATTGGCCTTCGGCGGATATTTGTTTGACGCCCAGCCGGCCAGCCTTCCGATCGATCAGACGCAAGCCTGGATTGATTTCCAAAAGGCCGCGAATAGCGGGAACAGGCCGGCGCTGGTGTGGGCCGGGCTGTACGCAGCCTGGCCGGGATGCTCCAAGGGTAAGGTGCCCGATCTGCTGCGTTCCGATCCAGCGCGTGCCGAGGCGTACTGGGAGAGGGCGAAAAAGTACCGGGGGAAGGACTACTGGCCGGCGTATTATGCCGAAGCGTATCTGACTTATTTTACTGAAGGGGAGGCCAAGGGGCGTGCGCTGATGCAGACAGTTGCTGGTTCAGGGCAACATGAGGGGGCAAAATGGTTTCTGCAAAAATCGCTCGAGCTTTCGGCAAGCCAGCGCACAACGATTTGTCCGTTTGACCACGCTTTTCACTGAGGGCTCGGTCTTCTGTTGCCGCAGCCGATGGGAGTTTCTTGGGAATGATGGCGCATGGTGAGCAGTCGGGATCACACGAAGACCTCCTCTTCGAATTGCGCGACGGCATCGGCCGGATAACATTCAACCGGCCGCAGGCCCGCAATGCCTTCACCTTTGCCATGTACGAACGGCTGGCGCAGATCTGCGCCCAGGCGAATGAGGACCGCTCCATCAAGGTGCTGGTGCTGCAGGGCGCGGGCGACAAGGCGTTTGCCTCGGGCACGGACATCAACCAGTTCCGCGCCTTCAAATCCCCGCAGGATGCGCTCGAATACGAGGCGCGGATCGATCGGGTGCAGACCGCACTCGAGCAGTGCCGGGTGCCCACCATTGCGGCGATCAGCGGCGCCTGCACCGGCGGCGGCGGCGCTATCGCCGCCTGCTGCGACCTGCGCGTCGGCACCAAGACCACGCGGATCGGCTTTCCGATTGCGCGCACGCTCGGCAATTGCCTGTCAATGGCGAGCATCAGCCGGCTGACCGCCCTGGTCGGTCCGGCGCGGGTCAAGGACCTGATTTTCTCTGCCCGTCTGGTCGGCGCCGAGGAGGCCGCCCAGATCGGCCTTTTGACCGAGGTGGTGGAAGACCTCGATGCGCTGAACAAGCGCGCCGGTGAGCTTGCCGCGACGGTCGCCGCCAATGCGCCGCTCACCCTGTCGGCCACCAAGCAGGCGCTGGCGCGGCTGATGCGGCGGCTGACGCGCGACGAGGGCGAGGATCTGATCCTCATGTGCTACATGAGCAGCGATTTCCGCGAAGGCATGGACGCTTTCCTCAACAAGCGCGCGCCGCATTGGCGCCGCGAGTAGCAAAATACCCCTCTTGAACGTGGCAGGGCCCGGCAGCGACTAAATCTGAGCCTGCGCCGCGGCCGCCATTCGACGGCCTGCGCGGGCCCGGACTTCGCATGGACCTGCCCGTCTTTCGTTATCATCCCGACCCCATCGCAAGCGGCAGCATTGTCGCTTCCAATGCGCAATGCATGTGCTGCAATGCCCGCCGCGGCTTTATCTACACGGGCCCGGCCTATTGCGAGGCGGAATTGGAGCATGCGCTCTGTCCGTGGTGCATCGCCGACGGAGCGGCGCATGAGACATTCGACGCCTATTTTGCCGATCCGGCCCGCTTTCCCGACGCGATTCCGCGTGAAGTGATCGACGAGATCGCCTGCCGGACTCCGGGTTTCAATTCATGGCAGGCTGAGAAATGGCTCACCTGCTGCGGCGATGCGGCGGCGTTCCTGGAGCCCGCGGGCTACGCCGAAATCTGTGCCCGTTACCCTCAACTCAGCGGCGCATTGATGATGTACATCGTGCATGACCTCGGGATATCCGGCGCTGCAGCGGCCAACCTGCTGCAGGCGTTCGATCGCGACCATGGTCCGACGGCGTACGTCTTTGCCTGCCGCCACTGCGACGCCAAACCTGCCTATATCGATTATCTGTGAACAGTCCGCTGCGGGGCGAAACCATGAAGCTGATCCTGCTGGGTGGTCTGCTCTGCCTCGCGGTTGTGGCCTTTGTTGTCATACGCGGCGGAGCGGCGCGAACGGTTTCTCTCGACGTCGAGTTCAAGCTCACCGACATCGATTATCATCCGCTTGGCGGTGTGCCGCTCCGGCTGGTGCTTGGCGCCAAGGATTGGCAGTCGGCCAACGCCGGCGTGCATGTCGTCACCGCAGCGGATGGCACCGCGACGTTTTCGACCAAAGCTCTGATCGATCGCCGCTGGAATTTCGCCAGTATTGGGTTCACCCCTCTCAGCATCCCGTTTCGGGCCGACCACATCGCTGTGGCCGCCGAACTGCCCTACGTGTTGCCGAAGAAAGACGTCCCCGACATCGTTCATCGCTGGCTCTACACCGCCGATATCGACCGCATGCCGGACGGCGATTGCAGTACGGACGATCTGGATAGTGTCTATGAGCCCGGTCCGGACGGCCGATTTCAGCAAGCTGGTCGGCACCAACGCCGCGGGGCCGAATTTCCACGCTCTGGTCGACGGCTGGGTCCTTTCCGGCGGCGGCTACCAGATGTGGAATTTCCAACTTGAACCCGACAAAGCCGACGCCACCGGCCGGCGCTGGCGCCTGAAGCTTGCGATCAAGCGAATGCCGAAGCCGACGTTGCCATAGGCCGGCGAATCATCAGACCACCACAGTCCGCCGCCGCATCAAACTTGCGGCAACATCCGCCGCATCACGCCGTCGCGGTAATAGAACAGGTGAAGGAATGCACTGGCGATGTGCAGGCCGATCAGGATCAACAGCGCCCATTCGAAATCCTGATGCCAGCCGTCGAGGACGTGCACCAGCGATTGGCTTCCCGAGGTCAGCATCGGCAGCGGCGCGACGAAGAACCACGAAATCTTCCAGCCGCGCGCCGAGGCGAACAGCCACCCCGAAACCGTTGTCGCCAGGACCAGCAGATAAAGCAGCCAATGCACCGCCTCGGAGGTAATCCGCTGGTACGGCTGCAGCGAGCTTTCCGGCGCGACCGGATGGCTCAGCCGCCAGACGAACCGCATGAGGATCAACGCCAGAATCACGGTGCCGATGGAGATGTGCCACGTCATGGCCGCGCCCGGCGACATGTTGCGCCTGATGTCGGGCATCAGCCAGCCGATCAGATATTGTGTAAGCAGGAGAGCGACGACGGTCCAATGCAAAACCTTGGCCGTGCCCCCGTAACGAATTTGCATTTTCATCTATTTTAGCTCGCAATCGCAGCCGCGTGCGTCAAGTGCGCGTGCGATGATAATCCGCAAGCGCCGCGCCAAAGGCCTCGAAGATTTTGCGGTTGATCGGGTTGCGCGCAGCATCATGCTCGGCATGCCATTGCACGCCGAGCGCGAAACCGGGCGCGTCGGCAATGCGGATAGCCTCGATGGTGCCGTCCTCGGCCACACCCTCAACCACGACGCGCTTGCCGAGTTCCAGAATACCTTGGCCATGGAGCGAATTGACTCGGATCGTATCGCAACCAAGGAGCTGGGCGAATACGCCGTCCGGCGTCAGGCGAATGTCGTGGCGGTCGGCGAAGATCACGGCAAGATCGGGATGCGGCTCGCCGTTCGGCAGCCGCGGCATGCGATGGTTCATACGCCCGGGAATGTCGCGGATCTCAGGATGCAGCGAGCCGCCAAACGCGACGTTCATCTCCTGGAAGCCGCGGCAGATGCCGAGGAGCGGCACGCCGCGTTCGACGCAGACCTTGATCAGTCCGAGCGCCAGCGCGTCGCGATCGCGGTCATAGGGTTCGTAGCGCGGGTCTTCCTGCTCACCGAAATGGGCGGGATGCACATTGGCGCGCGCCCCGGTGAGCAGGATGCCGTCGACGGTGTCGAGCAGCGCGCCGGCTTCGGTGATCTCCGGCGAGCCGGCAAACATCAGTGGCAACGCGCCGGCAACCTCGGCGACCGCGCGCAGGTTGCGCTCGCCGACACGCTGCGCGGTGAAGCGGCCTTCGACGCGATGCGGGCCGCCGATCACCCCGACCACGGGTCGCTTTGCCGTCACTGTGCCGTCCCGATTTCGTTCATGCGGCCGTTATAGCAGAGCCGGCCTGCCGGGGAGCCTCCATGGGCGCGGTGCAGCATTGAGAAGGCTGGTGATCCAGACAGGGCCGGGAGTTGAAGCTCGGCATTAACCCGCCGCCGCGCGCCGGCGCAGGAATGGCACTACGAACAGGGCCGCCACTGGAACGTGCAGGAGAATACCGGCGACAAGGATCAGGGCGATCTCGACGCCCGACAGCATGCCGCGCTGCCTCTCCAGCGCCAGCACGAAAACGGTGAACGGCAGGAATAAGACGATCGATGTGATCAGGCCCGGATTGTAGATCCGCAACCGGATCGTGCTCACGATATGCGTCAGGCCGTTGATCAGCGTGAGGCCGACCCAGCCGAGGCCGACCCAGCGCAGCGCCTCGGGATAGACGGCAGCGGCGCCGACCGGCAGCCAGACATAGCCGATGTTGATGAGCGCAACTCCGCCGGTATCGACCGGCCAATTGTCGTTACCGCTCTTGAAGACATGCGCATTGGTGAACTGGCGGAAGCCGCCCGGCCACAGGTGCTCCTCGATCTGGTGGAGCATGTAGATGACCAGCAAGCCGAACCACAGCGCCCGCTCGCTCAGCGGCTCGGAGCGAAACAGCGCGATCCAGACGACAATACCGAGTGCGCTCAGATAAGGCAGCGCCCTCTGCCAATTGGCCGCAATGCAGGACAAGAGCGACATGGTCGCGATCCCTGGGGCGGCGGCAAGCCGCGTCCTTGACGCGGAATACGGCCGATTCGTCCGGCCGCTGCAAGCAGGGCGACGCTGCTACTCCGCCGCCTCGACGCCTAACCCGCGCAAGCCGCCGAGGATCGCGAGCGCTCGCGCCATCGAGAATTCCCGCTTGCCGGCGTCGAAAGCATGCCCGCTGTGCGGCAGCATGTAGCCGTGGTCGACGCCGGGAAAGACATGCAAGTCAATGTTCGTCTGCCGCGCCGTCGCCGCGCGATAGGCGTCTCGCACATTGGGTGGTGCGGCAAAGTCGAGATCGCCCCACAGAATGCAGATGGGCGCGGTAAGTCCTCGATCTCTTGGATAAAGTCGAGAAGCTGGGTGCCGTGACAGGAGACGCCGGCGTCGTAGCCGAGCCGCTTCGGGCCGAGGATGGCGTACGGGCCGCCGTAGCAAAAGCCCATGGCGGCAGCGCGACCGTTGTGCTGCGGCAGCGTGCGCACGTATGCGAGCGTATCGGCCATGTCGGCTTCACCGGTCCTGATCTTCTCCAGCCGCGGCTGGCCGCGTGGCCGGGTGCGCGGGTCCTCATGAGGGAGCGGTCCAGGCACCGAGCGCCAGAACAGGTCGGGCGCCGCCGCGATATAGCCGGCAGCCGCAAATTCGTCGGCGATCCCGCGCAAATCCTCGTCGACGCCGACAATGGCATTCGCCAGCACGATGGCCGGGGTCGGGCCGGGCGAGGCCGGCAACGCGAGATAGCAATCAAATGCTCCGCCGGACGAGGACGGGATCTTCACGGTGCTGGCAGGCATCACTGGCTCCGAAGCTCAGGCTTTCGCATCTTATCTTAAGATAAATCCAGGCCGCGCAATAGGGTTGTCGCAACTGGACTTTATAAAAGTTCGCGCAGAATTTTGTCAGCGAGGAGAGGACCATGAAAATCCTCGCCTGGGCGCTGGCCGCCGGAATGCTTGTTTGGTCGGGTTCCGCTTATGCCGCCAACATCGATCTGCCGGTCTGGACCTGCAAGAAATTCCAAAGCGCAAGCGATGAGGATGTCAAAATTGTTCTCGCCTGGCTGGATGGCTCTTACCGCAACGAGAATGACCCGCCGGTGATCAATCTGGACAGGTTCGTGGATAACGCCAAGAAGCTCGGCCAGTATTGCTCGGCGAATCCCGAGATGGGTCTGATCACCGCGACCGATAAGGTCTTCAAGTAGGCCAAAGTCGTCGATTAGCGAAGTCGCGACGGCACGCATTGCCGCGGCAATGGGCGCTGTTGCGTATTGTCGTGTGATCTGAACTAGACGTCGAGCGTTTCCTCGTCGGCAAACTCGGCGCGCTCCTGGATGAAGGCAAAGCGCGCTTCGGGTTTGGTGCCCATCAGCCGCTCGACCGACTTTTCGGTCGCCTTCTGATCGTCGGGTAAAAGGATCACGCGCAGCAGCGTGCGCTTCTTCGGATCCATGGTGGTTT
>CAVPQA010000020.1:0-96116 GCA_963707175.1 uncultured Alphaproteobacteria bacterium | reverse complement strand
GAATAAGACGGGCTAACGCAAAGGCAAGAAAATGCGCTGGTTACTCATTGTCGCTGTAATCGCATTTAGTCCGAGTGTTGTATTCGCTCAGTCTCCGGTAAACCAGGAGGGAATAGCCAATTACTGTTACTACGGCGGTCAATTGTATTCTATCGGGTCAAGATTGTGCATCACAGGGGCGAAGGCGGGCGCCGACATGTTGCTCTGTGAATCCGTTGATCAGGCCAAAGATGTCTCAAAAACGGGCCGCGCCGTTTGGGTCTATAACACTGGCGAAAATCCGACCTGTAAATAGAGCTAGGTTGGCAGCGTCTTTTGTCGCGGGATGTATTGCCCTAACTCTGCCGCCCCGGGCTACAGCAAGCTGCCCGGATTGAGCGAAGCGAAATCCGGGTTTTGTGGGCAAGGCCGCCCCGGCTTTCGCTTCGCTCAACCCGGGCTACGCTCGCTGAAAACGCTCGCAATGTAGCAAGGGCGAGATGGAACAAGCGCGGCAGATAAGAAGCCAGGGGACTGAGCGTGGCTGTTGAAGGCGAACTAGCCCGTCTTATTCAGTGCGCCCCGACGGCGCGTATCACCAGTGGAGGAAGATTCCACCCAGAGAGTTGTTGATTGATCTGGTAGCTGACGAGCGGTTCGTTTGGGCAACTGAGCGGGCCGAAGCCTCGTGACAAAGGCCGCCTTGGGCGGTTGAGCGATCCAGCGGGCTGTAACGTGAGTGAAGTCCGAGCAGGCCTCGAAAGTGAAGACGCGGATGCCGACCCGCCTGAATAACGGGGAAGGCCGAGTGAGCGGGGAAGCAATCGACGCATGCACCCGTTCGATCCGCCGGGGTAATGGGCACGGCACGTTGGAAGGGTGATGCGGGTAATCGGGGGAGACCCGTCGCGGGCGAGGGTAGCGGCCTCGACGTCGCCACGAGGGCGGCGGCTCCGGCGGGTGTCGGACAGGGTCACGGTACCGTGGAAGCCGGGTAACTCCGGTGGAGGGAAGGGCCCTGACTTCTGGTGTGCTTTCGAAGTCGGTGAGGTGGAGGTGATTGGCGATGAGCCTTGCAACACCTGAAAAGATCCGGAGCCTTCAGAGGAAGCTGTATCGTAAGGCGAAGGCGGAGCCCGCGTTCCGCTTCTACCTGCTCTACGACAAGATTCATCGAGAAGACATTCTTCGCCACGCTTATGCGTTGGTCCGCGCAAATGCGGGCGCGCCGGGCGTGGACGGGGTGACCTTCGCGGCGATCGAAGCGTCGGGTCTGGAGGGGTGGCTGGCGGGCCTGCACGAGGACCTCGTCTCGAAGACGTACCGGCCGGCGCCGGCGCGGCGGGTGATGATCCCGAAGCCGGGGGGTGGAGAACGCCCGCTCGGCATCCCGACGATCCGGGATCGGGTGGTTCAGGCCGCCGCCAAGCTCGTTCTGGAACCGATCTTCGAGGCGGACTTCGAGGACAGTGCTTATGGCTATCGGCCCGCACGTGGTGCGGCCGACGCGATCAAGGAAGTGCACCGGCTCGTGTGCCGGCGCTACACCGACGTGGTAGACGCCGATCTGTCGAAATACTTCGACACGATTCCGCACTCGGACCTCCTCAAATCGGTGGCCCGACGCATCGTCGACCGGCACGTGCTGCGGCTCATCAAGTTGTGGCTGAAAGCGCCGATCGAGGAATGGGATGGCGACGGCAAACGGCGCATGAGCGGCGGCAAGGGCAGCACTTACGGCACGCCTCAGGGCGGTGTCGCGAGCCCGTTGCTTGCCAACGTCTACATGAACCGCTTCCTGAAGCATTGGCGGGTTACCGGATGCGGCGCTGCGTTCCGCGCGCACGTCGTCGCGTACGCCGACGACTTTGTCATCCTCAGCCGCGGGCACGCGGCCGAGGCTCTGGCGTGGACGAAGGCGGTGATGACGAAGCTCGGGCTGACACTCAACGAGACGAAAACCTCGGTGAAGACTGCCCGGACGGAACGCTTCGACTTCCTTGGCTACACGTTCGGTCCTCATCACTATCGGAAGGATGGCCACTGGTATCTGGGCGCGAGCCCGTCCAAGAAAAGCGTCCAGCGGTTCAAGACCAAGGTCGGCGAACTTCTGGTGCCCGGCAACAAAGGTTCGTGGCCGGTAGTGTGCGACCAGCTGAACAGCCTTCTGCGCGGTTGGTCCACGTACTTCAGCTACGGCACTCGTCTGTCGGCATACCGCGAGATCGACAATCACGTCTACGATCGCGTGCGACACTTCCTCGTCAGGCGGCACAAGGTGCAGGGTCGCGGCACGCAACGGTTCTCCCACGACACTGTCTTCGGAAAACTTGGCGTGCTGCACCTCAGACGCGTGCACATTGGGCCTCCGTCGTGTGCCTCACGGTGAAACTGGTCGGAAAGCCGGATGCCGGAAATCGGCCCGTCCGGTTTGATGAGCGGGGATGGGAAACGGGGCGTCGCCGAATGGCCCAAGCTACCGCGCCCATCCTCGACTCTACTCGAAGTTGCCTGAATGAGCGACGGATGTAGCGGAAAGCCGTCATTCGATTCATGATTCTGGTTGCGAAGCCGATTCATTTGTCGATTGAGGAGCGCCACACCCGTCATGAGCGAAGATACCGTACTTCCGTTTCATCTTCCATCGGTTTGCCGCAAGAAGTTGAGCGTTGGCTTCGATGGCGGGCAGCTTTCATCGGACGCGGGCGTGCTTTTGCTGCGGGGGATCGAGAAGCGGCTGGGAATTGTGGCGCGTCTGGCATCGTGCCTGAGAGACAAGCGCGATCCGGACCTGATTTTGCATACGGTCGAAGAAATGCTCCGGCTTCGGATGTTCGCGATCGCCGCGGGCTACGAGGACGCCGACGATTGCGATTCTCTGAGATACGATCCGATCTTCAAGATGGCGGTGGGCCGGCTGCCGAGAACGGGCGAGCCTCTGTGCTCGCAGCCGACGATGTCGCGGCTGGAGAATGCCCCCTCGAAGATCGAGGTCGCGCGGGCGATGGCGGCCATGGTTGACCAGTTCTGCACGAGTTACCGCCGCGCGCCGGCCGCGATCACGCTCGATATCGACGACACCTTCGATGCCGTGCACGGTCACCAGCAATTGTCGTTGTTCAACGCGCATTACGACGAACGCTGCTTCTTGCCGATCCACATCTACGAAGGAACCAGCGGCAAGCCGGTGGCGGTGATCCTGCGCGAAGGCAAGACGCCCGCAGGCCGGGAAGTGCGGACCATCCTCAAGCACGTGATCGGACGCATCCGCGGTCACTGGCCCGAGGTCCGCATTCTGGTGCGCGGCGATTCCCATTACGGCCGGGTGGAGGCCATGGAATGGTGCGAAGAACACGGCGTGGACTACATTTTTGGCTTTGGCGGCAACGCGGTTCTCAAGGCCATGACCCAGGAGGCCGCCGACGTGCTGTGCGTGGAGCGTGCCGCAAGGGCCGCCGCAAAGCTGCGCTCCTTCGCCACCCTCAGCTACGGCGCCAAGGGCTGGAACAAGGAACGCTGCATCGCCGCGCGCATCGAAGCAACGCCGAACGGTCTCGACATCCGCTACGTCGTCACCTCGCTCAACGGCACGGCAAAGCATCTCTACGAAACCGTCTATTGCGGCCGCGGCAGGTGCGAGAACTTCATCAAATGGCACAAGGCGCAACTCGCCTCAGATCGCACCTCGTGCCGTGACCCGAAGGCCAACCAGTTCCGGCTGATCCTGCACACCGCCGCCTACTGGCTGATGCTGACCGCACGCAATGCGATCGCAAAGCGCTTGCCGCTCGCGGTTGCGGAGTTCGCGACGCTGCGCCTTCGCCTGATCAAGATCGCCGCCCGCGTGATCGAAGGAGCGGCCCGCATCCGTGTCCACTTGCCCACCGCATGTCCCGATCGTGCCGTCTTCCGCCAACTCGCAGGGCGGCTCTGCGCAGCCGGACCGTGAGCGACGCGGCACTGTCGCCGCGTCTCGCCCCCCGTCGCAACCTCCAACCCGTAAAAACACAATCGCAACTCGCCGCGTCGACACCGTCCGACGCGATCCCGACCCCGTGCCCTCACGTCAAAAATCACCCCGCCGGCAAGCAACTAACGTATGTTCGAGTAGAGTCGAGGATGGGCGCGGTAGCTTGGGCCATTCGGCGACGCCCCGTTTCCCATCCCCGCTCATCAAACCGGACGGGCCGATTTCCGGCATCCGGCTTTCCGACCAGTTTCACCGTGAGGCACACGACGGAGGCCCAATGTGCACGCGTCTGAGGTGCAGCACGCCAAGTTTTCCGAAGACAGTGTCGTGGGAGAACCGTTGCGTGCCGCGACCCTGCACCTTGTGCCGCCTGACGAGGAAGTGTCGCACGCGATCGTAGACGTGATTGTCGATCTCGCGGTATGCCGACAGACGAGTGCCGTAGCTGAAGTACGTGGACCAACCGCGCAGAAGGCTGTTCAGCTGGTCGCACACTACCGGCCACGAACCTTTGTTGCCGGGCACCAGAAGTTCGCCGACCTTGGTCTTGAACCGCTGGACGCTTTTCTTGGACGGGCTCGCGCCCAGATACCAGTGGCCATCCTTCCGATAGTGATGAGGACCGAACGTGTAGCCAAGGAAGTCGAAGCGTTCCGTCCGGGCAGTCTTCACCGAGGTTTTCGTCTCGTTGAGTGTCAGCCCGAGCTTCGTCATCACCGCCTTCGTCCACGCCAGAGCCTCGGCCGCGTGCCCGCGGCTGAGGATGACAAAGTCGTCGGCGTACGCGACGACGTGCGCGCGGAACGCAGCGCCGCATCCGGTAACCCGCCAATGCTTCAGGAAGCGGTTCATGTAGACGTTGGCAAGCAACGGGCTCGCGACACCGCCCTGAGGCGTGCCGTAAGTGCTGCCCTTGCCGCCGCTCATGCGCCGTTTGCCGTCGCCATCCCATTCCTCGATCGGCGCTTTCAGCCACAACTTGATGAGCCGCAGCACGTGCCGGTCGACGATGCGTCGGGCCACCGATTTGAGGAGGTCCGAGTGCGGAATCGTGTCGAAGTATTTCGACAGATCGGCGTCTACCACGTCGGTGTAGCGCCGGCACACGAGCCGGTGCACTTCCTTGATCGCGTCGGCCGCACCACGTGCGGGCCGATAGCCATAAGCACTGTCCTCGAAGTCCGCCTCGAAGATCGGTTCCAGAACGAGCTTGGCGGCGGCCTGAACCACCCGATCCCGGATCGTCGGGATGCCGAGCGGGCGTTCTCCACCCCCCGGCTTCGGGATCATCACCCGCCGCGCCGGCGCCGGCCGGTACGTCTTCGAGACGAGGTCCTCGTGCAGGCCCGCCAGCCACCCCTCCAGACCCGACGCTTCGATCGCCGCGAAGGTCACCCCGTCCACGCCCGGCGCGCCCGCATTTGCGCGGACCAACGCATAAGCGTGGCGAAGAATGTCTTCTCGATGAATCTTGTCGTAGAGCAGGTAGAAGCGGAACGCGGGCTCCGCCTTCGCCTTACGATACAGCTTCCTCTGAAGGCTCCGGATCTTTTCAGGTGTTGCAAGGCTCATCGCCAATCACCTCCACCTCACCGACTTCGAAAGCACACCAGAAGTCAGGGCCCTTCCCTCCACCGGAGTTACCCGGCTTCCACGGTACCGTGACCCTGTCCGACACCCGCCGGAGCCGCCGCCCTCGTGGCGACGTCGAGGCCGCTACCCTCGCCCGCGACGGGTCTCCCCCGATTACCCGCATCACCCTTCCAACGTGCCGTGCCCATTACCCCGGCGGATCGAACGGGTGCATGCGTCGATTGCTTCCCCGCTCACTCGGCCTTCCCCGTTATTCAGGCGGGTCGGCATCCGCGTCTTCACTTTCGAGGCCTGCTCGGACTTCACTCACGTTACAGCCCGCTGGATCGCTCAACCGCCCAAGGCGGCCTTTGTCACGAGGCTTCGGCCCGCTCAGTTGCCCAAACGAACCGCTCGTCAGCTACCAGATCAATCAACAACTCTCTGGGTGGAATCTTCCTCCACTGGTGATACGCGCCGTCGGGGCGCACTGAATAGGTCGGGCTAGATGCACGCCGATTGCGCGCACCAATATGCTACCTCGATCCGAGAAATTGGCCAGACCAAGTTTGTGCAACCAAAATCGACCACGCGCAGGCGCGCAGCGCGTAGATGGGGTAACGAAGTGAAACCCATCGTTGGGCCGGGAGGCTGCATGATGGATTTCGCTGCCGCTCAACCCATCCTACACTTTGATTCGTTTGAAAACGTCTGCGCTCTCCGCACCTTAGCGCAAAATTGCGAATCATGGCGGCAATGCCACAATTTCCGCGCCGGCGAATCAAACAAACAGCGAAAAAAGACTCTCATCAGATCAAAGAGATGGCGCCGGCCGGCGGATTTTCTTGAAATCGCACCGCGCGGCGAACTAAAAGAACTCATCTCGCTCGTCTTAAGGGACGTCAACCGGTGACGGCCGATTGATGCCAGCGGGAGCGGTGCCCGGGATGGGGCTCGTAACTCCGTCCGCGGGCGGTTCGGAAACTCGCCCGGCCGGCGAAAGTCGGCCCGCCAGGAGCTGGCTGCCCGGGTGGCGGACGGAGTAACATCCGTTGGCGCTGCCATGAAGCGCGGGACCGGACTGAGCCAACGCCGAAAGGCTTTGGCGAGAGCCGCGGTAGAGCGCCGGAAGGCGAGCGCGCCCCCTCCCTAACCCTCCCCCGCAAGCGGGGGAGGGAAAAAGAGGACGGCGCGCGCCGCGAACCCGCCCAGCGGCAACGCTGCGATGGCGCGGAGCGGCCTCTCAGTACGCGCCTTTCGGCGCTCCGCCTCCCCCTTATTTGCTTGGGAGGTCCTTTTCTGAGCGTGCAGCAAAGCTCGGGCGCAAAAACCGCGCCGCGAGAACGATGTCGCACATCCTCACCCGCGATAGCGGGGGAGGGGGACCACGCGAAGCGTGGTGGAGGGGGCGCGGGCCTTGACGAATCTTTTTCGAAGCAAGTGAAGCGACGCCCCTTCCACCATCCTTCGCGCTGCGCGCTACGGATGGTCCCCCTCCCCCACTTGCGTGGGGGAGGATGAGTAGAGCGCGGCGCGACCGCCAACCGCAGGGAGGACGAACCACGACCAGTAACCGCCCCTTAAACCGCCGCCTCTACCGTGATTTCGGCGCCGGGGAGCGCGCCGGGGGACGCCGTATGGCATGGCGACAAGGCAGCCGTAAGCGCGCCGGCGATGCCGGCAGCTTCGATCTGCGGCTGCGCCCGCAGGACCGCGTCGGCGGCCCGCCCAAAGCCCGCGGCGGCGGCCGGCGGCGGCTGGGGAAGTTCAAGTTCTTCCCGCGGCGCAAACGCGGCGCCGGCAAAGGCGGCGGCAAGAGCACCGGCAAGAGCGCCGGCAAAGCGCGCTCGCGCATCGGCCGCGTCATCTACTGGGGCGCCGTGCTGGCGCTGTGGGGCGCGATCGCCGCCGTCGGCCTGATGGTCTGGGTCGGTATCCACCTGCCGCCGATCCAGTCGCTGGAAATTCCGAAACGGCCGCCCTCGGTTCTGATCCTGGGCGGCAACGGCGCGACCCTGGCGACGCGCGGCGATATGGGCGGCGCCGCGGTGCCGCTGCGCGAACTGCCGGCCTATGTGCCCAACGCCTTCATCGCCATCGAAGACCGCCGCTTCTATTCGCATTACGCGGTCGATCCGCTCGGCATCGCGCGCGCCGCCTTTGCCGACATCCTGCATCGCGGCACCGCGCAGGGCGGCTCGACGCTCACGCAGCAGCTCGCCAAGAATCTGTTCCTGACGCAGGAGCGCACGGTCAGCCGCAAACTCCAGGAAATATTTCTGGCGTTCTGGCTGGAGCACAAATTCTCCAAGCGGCAGATTCTCGAACTCTACATCAACCGCGTCTATTTCGGCGCCGGCGCCTACGGCGTCGAAGCCGCGGCGCAGCGCTATTTCGGCAAGTCGGCGCGGCAATTGACGCTGGCCGAGACCGCCATGCTGGCGGGCCTGGTGAAATCGCCGACGCGGCTCGCGCCGACCCGCAACCCGGACGGCGCGGAGCGCCGCGCCCAACTCGTCCTCGCCGGCATGCGCGAGCAGAACATGATCAGCGCCGATGCCGCGCGGCAGGCGCTTGCCCATCCGGCGCAGGCGAAACCTCCGATCGGCGCCGGCTCTGCCAACTTTGTCGCCGACTGGGTGATGGACGCGGTCAACGACCTCGTCGGTCACGTCGGCCAGGATCTCGTTATCGACACCACGATCGACCCGAATCTGCAGAATGCCGCCGAGCAAGCGCTGGTCGATACGCTGGCGCAGCGCGGCGCCAAGTTCGGTGTCGGCGAAGGCGCGCTCGTCGCCATGACGCCGGACGGCACCGTGCGCGCGCTCATTGGCGGCAAGAACTACGCGCAGAGCCAGTTCGACCGCGCCATCGCGGCCAAGCGCCAGCCCGGCTCCGCGTTCAAGCCGTTCGTCTATCTCACCGCGCTCGAACATGGCATGACGCCGGAGACGGTGCGCGAGGATGCGCCGATCTCGGTGCATGGCTGGAAGCCGGGCGATTTCGAACACCATTATCTCGGTGCGGTGACGCTGACGCAGGCGCTCGCCGATTCCATCAACACCGTCGCGGTGCGGCTGACACTGGAACTGAGCCCGGCCGCCGTGATCCGCACCGCCTACCGGATGGGCATCGTCTCGCAGCTGCAGCCGAACGCCTCGATCGCGCTCGGCACATCCGAAGTGTCGCTCTACGAACTGGTGTCCGCCTATACGCCGTTCGCCAACGGCGGCTATGCGGATTCGCCGCACGTGATCGCGCGCATCCGCACCGCCGACGGCAAGGTGCTGTACACGCGCGCGCCGCAGGCGCTCGGCCGCATCGTCGACGCCCGCTATGTGGGAATGATGAACACCATGATGCGCCAAACGCTGGCCTCAGGGACAGCGCGCGCGGCCAGCCTGCCCGGCTGGCAGGCGGCCGGGAAAACCGGCACCAGCCAGGATTACCGCGACGCCTGGTTCATCGGTTACACCTCGCGGCTCGTCACCGGCGTCTGGCTCGGCAATGACGATTCCTCGCCGACCCGCAAGGCCACCGGCGGCGGCTTGCCGGTCGAGATCTGGAGCCGGTTCATGAAGGCGGCGCTGCATGGCGTGACACCGGCGCCGCTGCCCGGCCTCGACGGCATCAGCGGATGGATGGCGCCGCCGCAGCCGATGCGGGAGCCGCCCGCTCCGGGCCCCGTCGCCGCCACCCGCGGCCGGCAGCCGCGCCACGGCGGCGGCCTCGACTTCTGGCTGCTGGATAAGCTGTTCGGGCAGAGATAGCGGCACCGGCACTCGCACTCTCGCAAGACTCGGAGTGACCTTGTCAATTTGACATATGTCAATACCAATCTTAAATTGACATACATGGAAAAGACGCAAGTTTACCTTCGCAAAGAAGAACTTGAAGCGTTGCGCAAGGCCGCCGCCCGGTCAGGGCGCAGCGTAGCTGCATTGGTCCGGGAAGCCGTCCGCAAAGCAGTGCTGATGCCGGCCGCCGAAGGACCGGTTGGACTTTGGGATGGCGAGCCGAAACGCACATCAGTCGAGCACGACAGCGTTCACGACGAACCCTAATGCGCCAAGGCGAGCCGGTTTTTGTTGACAGCGGAGCCTGGATTGCCCTGGCGCTGAGACGAGACCCGCTGCATGCCAGGGCGAGGGAGCAATGGGACCTGTTGCGCGGCGCTGGCGCAAAACTGCACACATCCGTTCCGGTCGTGATCGAGACGTTTACCTTTCTCGATCGCAACGCGCAGAGAGATGTTGCGTTGGCATGGAAAGTCTCGATCGAAAATCTTGGCGGCCTGAAGGTCCTGCCCTGCGAGCTACGTGACCTCGATCGGGCATGGGCCTATTTTCAACGATCCGACCTGCACAAGTTGTCCGCTGTCGATGCGACCAGCTTCGCAATCATGAAACGCGCGCGAATTGGCCTTGCTTATACGTTCGACCATCACTTTGCTGTCGTCGGATTTAGGATCGTGGGCTAGTGGTCCGATTCCAACATTCGCATCCCATTTCGGCACCCTCCGATGCGAATGTTAGAATCCACTGGTCGCCGGCCAACCGTAGAACGGCACTGTTATTTGATCGACAGCCCCAGCGCCTTGACCATCTTGCCCCACTTGTCGATTTCGTCATTGAACGTGGTGTCGGCCTGGGCCTGCGATTGCTCCATCGGCTCGAAACCAAGGCCGATCAGCTTGCCCTGAACCGCCGGCGTTTTGAGCGTGTCCTCGATCGACGCATTGAGCGCCGTGAGGATTTTAGGATCGGCCTTGGCCGGCGCGAAAAATCCGACCCACGAAGAGGCGGTAAAGCCGGGAAAGCCCTGCTCCGCATAGGTCGGCACGTTCGGCACCACCGCGGCGCGCTTGTCCGCCGCGACGCCGAGCCCCTTGAGCTTGCCGCCTTTGATCTGCGCCGCCGTGCCGCCGCCAAGCGTGGACGCCAGCATGTCGATCTGGTTACCCATCACCGCGTTGATCGCCGGCGCGCCGCCCTGGAACGGGATGTGCTGCGCCGGAACCTTGGCGAGAAACTTGAAAAAATACGCCGCCTCGATATGCGATCCGGTGCCGACGCCGGCGGAGCCGAAATTGATGGTCTTGCCTTTCATTCTGGCGACGAAATCCGCGAGATTCTTCGCCTGATTGCTGGGGCTCGTGGTCAGCGCCTCCGGGCTCGAAGCGACGATCGCAACCGCCTTCAGATCGGTCCGCGAGAACGGATTGTTCTGGTGCAGCGTCTCGTTGATGGCGAGAGCGGTGGTGGTGGCGAGCAGCGTATAGCCGTCGGGGTTGGCGCGGGCCACCACACCGGCGGCGATGTTGCCGCCGGCGCCGCCGCGGTTCTCGACCACGACGGTCTGATGCAGGCGTTCGCTCATGCCCTGGCCGATCATGCGGGCGAGCGTGTCGGCGATGCCGCCCGGTGCGAAGCCGACGATCAGGGTGATCTTGCCGGACGGGAAGGTCTGGGCCTGAGCCTGCACCGCGCCGCAGACCAAAGCGGCGGCAGCGGCAAAAAGCCGGGCTGCGGTTCGCAATTGCAGCATCGCTTGTTCCTCAATCGCGCTGGATGTTCACGCCGGATGCGGCGTGCGTCGACTATTTCAGCACGCCCACGCGGTGACAAGATTGGCGCCGCGGCCGCAATGCCGCAGGCAGGCCGTCAATCGCATTGCCGCCATTCAGATCGCCCTGCCCAGATCGTGATTGCGCAGCGGCAGCGAGCGGATGCGCCTGCCGGTGGCGGCGAAAATCGCATTGCACACAGCCGGCGCCAGCGGCGGCACCGACGGCTCGCCGACCCCGCCCCAGAAGCCGCCGCTCGGCACAATGACGGTTTCCACTTTCGGCACGTCACCGATGCGCAGCATCGGGAAGTCGTCAAAATTCGATTGCGCGGCGGCGCCGTTCTGGACTGTGATCTCGTTGCACAACGCCGCCGTCAGTGCGTAGACGACTGCGCCCTCGGTCTGCATCTCGATCGAGAGTGGGTTGACCACATGCCCGCAGTCGATGGCCGCAACGACGCGATGGACCCGTACCCGGCCGTCATCGACGGACAGTTCGGCGACCTGGGCGCAATAGCTGCCGCAGGCCGCATTGAGCGCGATGCCGCGGAACACGCCGGCGGGCGGCGGGGTTTCCCAGCAGGCGCGCTTTGCCGCGGCGTCAAGCACAGCGAGATTTTTCGGGCTATTGCGCACCAGACGCCGCCGGTAGTGATAAGGGTCGATGCCCGCGGCGTGCGCCATCTCATCAACGAAGCATTCCTTGTAGAAGGCATTCTGCGTGTAGTTGATCGCGCGCCAGACGCCGAGCGGGACCGGTGTCGGGCGGATCACATAATCGATCAAATAATTTGGAACCGCGTAGGGCATTTCCTCCGTGAGACCGCTGACATAGCTTCGGTCGAGGAAATCGCCGTTCAGATTGGGCACGATCGATGCGACGAATGACGGCCCGGCGAGTCTGATCGACCACGCGATCGGCATGCCGCCGGCATCGAGACCGGCAACGAGGCGCGCCTTCCCGAACGGCCGATAGAGATCGTGCTGGACGTCCTCCTCGCGACTCCACACCAGCTTGACCGGTTGCTCGACTTCCTTGGCGATCAGCACCGCCTGCCTGACGAATTCCTGGATCGTGCCGCGGCGGCCGAAACCGCCGCCGAGCAGCGTGCCATGGACCACGACCTTGCTGTCGGCCACGTCCGCCGCGAGCGCCGCCGTCGCCAGAGCGGTCGAGGTGTCCTGACTCGGCGCCCAAACTTCCACCCGGTCCGGCCGCACATGGGCGGTGCATGTCTGCGGCTCCATGGTGGCGTGGGCGAGGAACGGCACCTCATAGTCCGCCTCGACACGGCGCACGGCGCGAGCGAGGCCCGCGGCGACATCGCCGTCCGCACGGCCGACTTGGCCCTTCTCCGCATCGAGCCCGACCCGAACGAAATCGCGGATGGCCGCGGTCGACAAGTTGGCGTTGCCGCGGTCGTCCCAGGATACGCGCAGCGCCTTCACCGCCTGGTTGGCGCGCCACCAGGAATTCGGCCACCACTGCGACCGCGTCCGCCATGTGCACGACGCGGTGCACCCCCTTCATCGCCTTGAGCGGAGCGTCGTCGACCGATTTCAACGCGCCGCCGAACACCGGGCAGTGCCGGATGGCGGCGTACAACATGCCCGGCAGACGCACGTCGATGGCGTAGATCGGATGGCCTGTGACCTTATCGAACACGTCAAGGCGCTTGTGCGGCTTGCCGGCCAGCGTCCATTCGCCCGGCGGCTTCAGTTTTACGGCGGGCGGCTTGAGCTTGGCGGCAGCGTCGGCGACCTGGCCGTAACTGACGGTCTGGCCGGTCGGCGCGTGTGTAATCGTTGAGTTCCGCGCGGTGCATTGCGACGCCGGCACGTTCCAGCGCTGCGCCGCGGCGGCAATCAGCATTTCCCGCGCGGTCGCGCCGGCCCGGCGCAGATAATCCTGCGAGGCGGCAATGGAACGGCTGGCGCCGGTCGACATGTCGCCCCAAACCCGGCCGCGGCGCAGGTTATTCTGCGCCGTGACGAATTCGGTCCGCACCCGGGCCCAGTCGCACTGCAGTTCCTCGGCCACCAGCATCGCGAGACCGGTCATGGCTCCCTGACCCATCTCCGCGCGCGCCACCCGGATCGTCACCGCATCGTCCGGCGCGATCACAACCCAGCAGCCGACCTCGGCTGCGGCATCGGCGATCTGGGCCGATCTCAGGCTGCCAGGAAGGAACACGCCAAGCGCGAGGCCGCCGCCCACGCGAGCAGCGCCCACAAGCAATGCACGGCGATCAAGTTCGCCGCCGGAACTCATCGATTCCCCCGTCTCGCCCCAGGCTTCGCGCCGCCACGATGCCAAATTCCGGCGCCGCCTGCAGCGCAAAATTGTCCCAGGTTTTAACCTGGACGGCGCGGTCCGCAACCCGCTTGCCGGCACAACACCCCGGAACCCGCACCCACTTCCCGGTCCATGATACGGTAAGGTCACACCGGCAAAGCATCACAAGTCGGGGAGTTGCCATGACGGAGGAGACGGACCAAGCGCCGGGCCGGCACACGGGCCGGGAACACCGTTCGCTCGAACAGCGCATCCGCGCCATCGAGGATCGTCTGGAAATCTACAATCTGATCGCCGGCCATCCGCCGAGCGCCGATACCGGCGCGGACTATTATGCCGAGGCGGTCTACGCCGAGGACGGCGAATTCGATCGCGGCGCCGGTTTGTCGGGCGCCGTCGGCAACAAGGCCATTGCGGCCATGCTGACGAGCCCCGCCCACGAGGCCGCCATCGCCGGCGGTCTCGCCCATTTCACCGGATTGCCGCACATCGCGATCGACGGCGACGACGCCGTCGTCATCTCCTATTTGCAAATCCTCACTCCCAACAAGTCGGGCGCCGCGATCGAAGTGCCCAATCACGGCGCTTCGCGCGGCTATCACATCCACCGGGTGGTGACGAGCCGCTGGGACCTGCACCGGAGCGCGTCCGGCTGGAAGATCAAGCGGCGCAGCATCCGCCTGGTCGACGGCTCCGAGCCGTCGCGCGAAATTCTGCGCGACGCGCTGTCCAGCTACGCCGCGCGGGCCTGAGCATGGCGGCGACAGCGCAACCGGCGCTGGCCGTGGCTGCGTCAGGGCGGCGCGCCGACTTGAGTTGGCTCGCCAGCGCCGCCGCAATCGTGCTGGTGGCATGGCTCGTTCTGGTCCCGCTCGTCTTCATGGTGTGGCAGAGCGTGTTGTCGCCGCAGACGGCAATGGCGGCCGCGCATTTCACGGTCGACAATTACCGCCGCGCTTATGCGAGCGCCGATACCGCGCGGCTGTTCGTCACCTCGCTGCAATTCGCGCTGGGCAGCGCGGCGTTGGCGTTCTGTTTCGGGACATTGCTCGCCTGGATCAACGAACGCACAGACACGCCGTTCAAATCACTGTTCTTCGCGCTGGCGCTGGTGCCGCTGATCATTCCCGGCATCCTGTTCACGGTGTCGTGGATTTTCCTCGGCAGCCCGAAGATCGGCATCATCAATCTGGCGCTGCGCTACGCGTTTCACACCGATGCGACTTTCATCAATATCTATTCCATCCCGGGCATGATCTGGGTCGATGGCCTGCACTATTCGCCCGTCGCTTTCCTGCTGATGGGCGCGGCTTTCCGCTCGATGGACCCCTCGCTCGAGGAATCCGCGATGATGAGCGGCGCCAACCTTCTGCAGATCACCTCGCGCGTTACCATTCGCCTGGCATGGCCCGCAACCGCCGCGGCGCTGATCGTCCTTTTCGTGCGCGCGCTCGAATCGTTCGAGGTGCCGGCGCTGCTCGGCCTGCCGGTCGGCATCGAGGTCTATACGTCGGCGATCTACAACGCGATCCACTCCTATCCGAGCCGGATCGGGCTCGCTTCAGCCTATGGCCTCATGCTGCTCGTCATCACCTCGCTGTGCATTTACCTGAACGCGCGCATCGCCACGCGCGGCAGCCGCTTTTCCACGGTGACCGGCAAGGGCTATCGGCCACGCGTCATCGGCATCGGGCGCTGGCGCTACGCCGCTGCGGCGGTCTTTTTCACCTATGTGGCGCTGGTGATCGTGCTGCCGTTTCTGGTGCTGCTGTGGTCGTCGCTACAGCGCTTCTACAGCGTGCCGTCGCTTGCCGCGCTTCACCATCTCACGCTTGCGCCTTACCGCAATGTACTCGCCTATCCGGAGATAGGGACCGCGATCTGGAACAGCGTTCTGCTGTCACTCGTCAGCGCAACCTTGATCATGCTCGCGAGCTCGGCGCTGTGCTTCATCGTGGTGCGCACGCGGCTGCCGGGACGCTGGCTGATCGACAATCTCGCCTCGCTGCCGCTGGTTTATCCAGGCTTGGTGCTCGGCCTTGCCATCATGGTCTGCTATCTGACGCTCCCGATCGGCGTTTATGGCACGCTGTGGATCATGCTGATCGCCTACGTCACGCGCTTTCTGCCTTACGGTATGCGCTACAACTCGGCGTCCTTGCTGCAGGTGCACAAGGAACTCGAGGAATCCGCCGCCATGAGCGGCGCATCGCTCGCCGCTGTGTTTCGCCGCATCGTGCTGCCGCTGCTCAAGCCCGGCCTGATCGCCGGCTGGATCTACATCGTGATCGTCTCGATCCGCGAACTGGCCAGCTCGGTTCTGCTCTATAGTCCGGGGACCGAAGTGGTTTCGGTCGCAATCTGGGAAATGTGGCAAAACGGCCAGTACGTTGAATTATCGGCGCTCGGCGTCATGATGATCCTGGTCCTGCTCGGCTTCGTGGCGCTGGCGCAGCTGGTCAGCCGGCGGTTCGGCGTAGCGCAGACATAAAATAGAGTAATGATCACGGCAACAACAAAGCTTCAGGGTGGATACGCGATGGACAACAAGGGGCGACTCGGCAGATTTCTTAGCGGCGTCATTTTGGCTGCCGCATTCGGCGTCGTGGCAGCGCACGCCCAGACCTACCCGGCACGGCCGATATCGATCGTCGTGCCCTATCCGGCGGGGGGCGTTACCGACAATATCGTCCGGCTGCTCGCCGAAGGCATGAAGACCCGGCTCGGGCAGCCGGTCATCACCGAAAACATGGGCGGCGCTTCGGGCACCGTCGGCGCCGCGCATGTCGCGCGCGCGACGCCTGACGGCTACACACTGCTGCTCGGCAATTCCGAGGCGTTCGTGCTCACGCCCGCGACCATGAAGCTGCCCTATGATCCGGCCACGGCGTTCACGCCGATTGCCCTTTTGCCGAGCTATCCGTTCATCCTGGTGAGCACCAACGACGTACCGGCCAAGACGCTCAAGGAGCTGATCGCCTGGATCAAGGCCAATCCGCAAAAGGTTCTGCAGGGCACCGTCGGCTCAGGCACCATGCAGCAGCTCTGCGGCTTGTCGATCCAGCACATGATCGGGGCCAAGTGGCAACTCATTCCCTATCGCGGCGGTGCACCCGCCATGCGGGACATGCTGGCCGGCCAGATCAATTTCATGTGCACCGCGACCGGCAGCTTTCTGCCGCTGGTGCGCGCCGGCAAGATCAGGGCGTATGCGCTGACGGCCAAGACGCGGTCGGAAGCAGCTCCCGATATCCCGACGGTCGACGAAGCGGGTCTGTCGGGACTTTACGTGTCGGTGTGGAACGCGCTCTGGGCCCCTGCGGGAACGCCGCCCGGCATCATCGCCAAGCTGAATTCCGCCGCCAATGCCGCGATGGCGGATCCGGCCTTTCATAAGCGCATCGTGGAGATGGGGTTAGACATGCCGCCGGCCGACCAGCGCAGCCCCGACGCGCTGGAGGCCTTGCGCAAGGCCGATATTGCCAAGTGGTGGCCGGTGATCAAGGCTGCGGGATTAAAGGCGGAGTAGGCCGTGCTGAGCGTACGCGCACTGTTTACCGAATACGCCAACGATCGCGGCGCGGCCGTCAAGGCCGCGCAGGACGTGTCATTCGAGGTGCCTGACGGCGAGCTTTTTACGCTGCTCGGTCCCAGCGGCTGCGGCAAGACCACGACGCTGCGCTCGATTGCCGGGCTGGAGCGGCCGCGCCAGGGCGAGATCGAAGTCGGCGGGCATATCGTGTTTTCCTCCGCCAAGGGCATCTTCGTCGCCCCCAACCGGCGCAATTTCGGCATGGTGTTTCAGTCCTATGCGATCTGGCCGCATATGAACGTGTTCAAGAACGTCGCCTTCCCGCTCGAAGTGCGCAAATCGCGGCCGAGCCGGAAGGAGATCGAACAGAAAGTCATGCGGGTGCTTTCGGCGGTGCAGCTTGCGGAATATGCCGACCGCGACGCGACCAAACTGTCCGGCGGCCAGCAACAGCGGCTGGCGCTGGCCCGCGCGCTGGTCATGGAACCGCAGCTCCTGCTGCTCGACGAACCGCTATCGAACCTCGACGCCAAGCTGCGCGAAAAGATGCGGTTCGAACTCAAGCGCATGCAGCGTGAATTCGACCTCACCACCGTTTACGTCACCCATGATCAGAGCGAAGCGCTGGCGCTGTCGCACGAGATCGGGGTGATGAACGAAGGGCGCATCGTGCAGATCGGCTCGCCGCGCGACATCTACGAGCGGCCGCGCAATAAGTTCGTCGCCGATTTTGTCGGCAACACCAACTTCATCGACGGCACCATGCTGTCGGCCGCGACCGACAACGGCCGTTGCCGGGTCGCGACCCGGCTCGGCGAGCTCAACGTGCAGTGTGTGGAACCGCTCGCCAAGGGCGTGCCGGTTGTGGTGTCGGTACGGCCCGAGGACGTCGAGCTGTCCGAAGCCACGCCGACGCCCGACGGGGATGACAATCTTTACCGCGGCGTCGTAAATGCCAAGGTGTTCCTCGGCGACTACCTGGATTTCCAGGTCAAAGTGGGGGAATCTGTCCTGCTTGCCCGGGTTCACCCCTCCTTGCGCACGCCGACCGGCGATCCTATTCACGTGCGCATGCGGGCGGAAAAATGCGTCGCGATAGCCGAGGCCGCCGCGTCCCGCGCAGCGGCCTAGCGGCCCAGCGGTCTAGAGAGTCAACAGGAGAGCCAAATGGCCAAAAACGCCGTCGTTTCCGAGGACCTTGCCAATAAATTCAAGACCGAGAAGGAAACGCCCTACACGCGTTGGGTCAAGGCCGAAGGCCTCGATATTCTGCCCTCGATCTACGTGCGCAATCTTCGCACCGTCGAGCTGAAGCCCTGGGCGCGGCGCGGCGGTAACGCGGTGTTTCTCAATCACGACGCCTCGCGCACCTCGAACGACTGCCACGTCATGGAAATTCCGCCCGGCAAGAGCCTCAATCCGCACCGGCAGCTCTACGAAGAGATGATCATGATCCTGTCGGGCCGCGGCTCGACCACGGTGTGGAACGACGCCGGCGCCCGCATCACCTTCGAGTGGAAGGAAGGCGCCCTGTTCGCCGTTCCGCTCAACTGCCACCACCAGCATTTCAACGGCTCGGGCCGCGAGCCGGTGCGGTATGTCGCTGTGACCAACGCGCCGCCGGTCATCAACCTCTACGAAGACATCGACTTCATCTTCAACACCAAATACGACTTCAAGGACCGCTTCTCCGGCGAGCCCGACTATTTCAGCTCCAAGGGCGAGCAGAAGGGCTTCCTCTTGACCACGAATTTCGTGCCTGACGCGGTCAACATTCCGCTGATCACCGCTGCGGAACGCGGCGCCGGCGGCGGCCATATCCGCTTCAACCTCGCCAAGGGCTCGATGAACAGCCACATCTCCCAGTTCCCGATCGGCACCTACAAGAAGGCGCACGCGCATGGACCGGGCGCCCACGTCATCGTGCTGTCGGGCGAGGGCTTTTCGCTGATGTGGCCGGAAGGCGAGGAGCCGCAGCGTTTCGACTGGGAAGTCGGCAGCCTGATTGTGCCGCCCAACATGTGGTTCCACCAGCATTTCAATTCCGGCGCGACGCCGGCGCGCTATCTCGCCTTCAAGCACGAAGGCGTCGCGATCCGCAACGCTCAGGGCGTACCCAAGGCCTGGATCAGCCGGCGCGTCGGCGGCGACCAGGTCGACTATATCGACGAGAAGCCGGAGGTCCGCCGGCTGTTCGCGACCGAACTCACCAAGCACGGCCAGACCTCGCGCATGGATGCGGCTTACGCCAAGGAGATGGAACAGCTCGGCATCAAGACGGCATAGCTGCCCGCATCGCGGCCCTCACTGATCGTCATTGCCGGGCTTGACCCGGCAATCTATGCTGGCTTCGAGCAACAAAAACACTTCACGGCGGGCTTTTTTGCCCGCGAACAATGCCGCAATTCAGCATGGACCGCAGGGACGTGCCCGGCGGCTGACGATTGCCCGGACGATGAAACCAGCGCCATTCGATTATCACGCGCCGCGGCAACTCAAGGAAGCCGCCGAGCTGCTGGCGAAATTGCCTAATGCCCGGATTCTGGCCGGCGGGCAGTCGCTCGTACCGATGATGAACTTCCGCTACGTGATCGTCGATCATCTGGTCGATCTCAACGGTCTCGATGAATTGCGCGGCATCGTGGTCGGCGAGGGCCGGCTGCGCATCGGCGCGATGACGCGGCAGCGCGACATCGAAACCTCGCCCGAGATTGCGAAGCATTGCCCGCTGATGAGCGAGGCGCTTCGCCATGTCGGACATCGCCAGACACGCAACCGCGGCACGATCGGCGGCAGCCTGGCGCACGCCGATCCGGCCGCCGAACTGCCCGCGATATGCGCGGCCCACGATGCCATCATCCACGTGGCGAGCGTACGCGGCATCCGTCAGATCGCGTTCCGCGAACTCGGCGCCGGCTTCATGGCGACAACGCTCGCACCGGACGAAATGATCGCCGCCATCGATCTGCAACTCTGGCGGCCCGGTCATGGTTATGGCTTTCATGAATTCGCCCGCCGGCAGGGCGACTTCGCGCTCGCCGGCGCCGCCGCGCTGCTCGATATCGGCGCCGATAACGTCGTGCGCCGCGCCGCGCTGACGCTGTTCGGCGTCGCCACGTCGCCGGTCCGCGTCGAGGCCGCCGAAGCGCGCCTGACCGGGCAACCGATCGATAGCGCGGCAATCCGCGCGGGCTCCGCCGCCGCACGGCAGATCGAGCCGCTCACCGATATCCATGCCAGCGGCGAATACCGCCGCCACCTCGCACAGGTCTTGAGTTCGCGCGCACTCAACGACGCGGCGCAGCGCGCCGGCGTGCAGGCCTAGGATTACCCGATGGGCAGGCAAGCGGCACGCATGAACGTCAACGGCAAGTCCTACGCCCGCATCGTTGACGCGCGGCTGACGCTGGCCGATTTCCTGCGGCACGAAATCAACCTCACCGGCACGCATGTCGGCTGCGAGCACGGCGTGTGCGGCGCCTGCACCGTGCTGATCAACGGCCGCACGGCGCGCTCCTGTCTGATGTTCGCCGTACAGGCCAATGGCTGCGAGGTGACCACGGTTGAAGGTCTCGCGCCCGACGGCAAGCTCTCGGTGCTGCAGCAGGCCTTCATCGACAATCACGGTCTGCAGTGCGGCTTCTGCACGCCCGGCATGCTGATCACGCTGACCGAACTGTTGCGCGACACGCCGGACCCGAGCGAGCAGGATGTGCGCGAAGCGCTGACCGGCAATCTGTGCCGTTGCACCGGCTATGCCGGCATCGTGGCGGCGGCGCTTGATGCCGCGCGGCGCCTGCGCGGCGACGGCAAACCGGAGACTGCGTGATGGGCGCCAAGCAGGTCGGCGCGCGCGTGACGCGGCTCGAAGACCCGGCGCTCTTGTCCGGGCGCGGACGCTTCGTCGACGATGTGAAGCTGCCCGGCGCGTTGCACGCCTGTTTCGTGCGCTCGCCGCACGCACATGCCAAGGTCGTCTCGATCGACAGCAAGGTCGCGCTGATCATGCCGGGCGTGCACGCGGTGATCACCGCCATCGATCTGCCCGATCCGATGCGCACGCAACGGCTGCCGCTGCTGTTGCCCAATCCCGCGCTGGCAACGACGCGAACCCAGCATGCACTGGCGCGCGATGAAGTCTGCTACGTGGGGCAGGCCGTCGCGGTAGTGATTGCCGACACGCGCTATATCGCCGAAGACGCCGTAGCGGCAGTGATCGTGCAATATGAAGTGCTGCCGGCGGTCGCCGATTGCCGCGCCGCCGCCGAGGACAGTACACCGCACGCGCACAGCGATCTGTCGTCGAACCTCGCCTCTTCGTTCCACCTGGCCTACAGCGACACGGATTCCGCCTTCGCCGACGCCGCGCACGTCTTCACCGAAGGTCTCTGGCAGCACCGCGGCGGCGGCATGGCGATCGAGACGCGCGCGGTTCTCGCCAGTCACGATCCGGCGTCCGATCTGCTCACGGTCTGGTCGGGAACGCAGACACCGCATCTCGGCCGTCAGGCGCTGGCCGATCTGCTCGACCGCGACCTGCAATCGATCCGCATGATCGCGCCCGATGTCGGCGGCGGCTTCGGACCGAAAGCGATCTTTTACCCGGAAGAGGCGGTGATTGCTGCGGCAGCGCTGAAAATTGCCCGCCCGGTGAAATGGGTCGAGGACCGCCGCGAGCATTTTCTGTGCGCGACGCAGGAGCGCGACCAGTATTGGGAAATGTCCATCGCGGTCGACGAAGACGCGAAAATCCTCGGGCTGCGCGGCCGCATGCTGCACGATACCGGCGCCTTCGTGCCGTGGGGCATCGTCATGCCCTACATCGCCGCAACAACGGTGCCGGGCCCCTATGTGGTGCCAGCCTATCAGCTCGACACCTCGGTCATGCTCACCAACAAGGTGCCGACGACGCCGGTACGCGGCGCCGGCCGGCCACAGGCGGTGTTCGCCATGGAGCGGCTGCTTGACCGCGTCGCGCGCGAACTGAACATCGACCGCACCGAAATCCGCCGCCGCAATCTGATCCAGCCCGAGCAGATGCCCTACGAAGTTGGACTGTTGTTCCGCGACGGCAAGCCGCTCGTTTACGACAGCGGCGATTATCCGCGCGTGCAGGAAAAGGCTCTGGAGCTGTCCGACTATGACAGCTTCCGCGACCGGCAGCGGGCGGCGCTCGACGAGGGCCGTTTCATCGGCATCGGGGTCGCCAATTACGTCGAAGGCACCGGGCTCGGTCCGTTCGAGGGCGTCACGGTGCGCGTGCTGGCGAGCGGCAAGGTCGCGGTCGCGACCGGCGCCACCAATCAGGGTCAGGGCACCCGCACCACGCTGTCGCAGATCGTCGCCGAACAGATCGGCTGCCGCATCGACGATATCGTCATGACCATCGGCGACACCGGCGCCATTGCTCAGGGTGTCGGCGCCTTTGCCAGCCGGCAGGCGGTCAACGCCGGCTCATCGGCGCTGGTTGCGGGTCAAGCAGTCCGCAAGCAGCTCGTTGCACTGGCGGCGCGCACGCTCGGCGTGCCCGAAAGCGACATCGATCTCGAAGACGGCCAGGCAACATCGCGCCGCGGCAACAAGCCGTCGATCGGCTTCGGCGATCTGGCGCGGCTGGCGCAGGGCATTCCCGGCGTTTCGCTGCCGGCCGGGCAAGCCGCCGGCCTCGAACACACCGCCTACTACACGCCGTCACAGGCCGCCTATTGCTCCGGCACCCATGTCGTCGAAGTGCAGGTCGACGCCATGACGGGCGGCGTGAAAATTCTCCGCTACACGGTCGCTCATGACGCGGGGCGCATCATCAATCCACTGATCGTCGACGGCCAGGTGCAAGGCGGCGTCGCCCACGGCATCGGCAACGCGCTGCTCGAATGGATGCAGTACGACGCCAACGCGCAGCCGCTCACCACCTCGTTCGCCGACTACATGCTGCCGATGGCGACCGACGTGCCGACCTGCGCTATCGCTCATGTCGAAGTGGTCAATCCGCTCAACCCGCTCGGCGTCAAAGGCGCCGGCGAAGGCGGCACCATCCCGGCGCCGGCTGCGATCATTTCCGCGATCGAAGACGCGCTGTCGCCCTTCGGCGTGCATTTCGCCGAGACGCCGCTGACGCCGGAACGCATCGTCGCCGCCATGCGCGCCGCCGGCGCCTACGAAAGGCTGTTTGCCGCATGAGCGACGCACAGCCGTCCCAAACCGAGATCACGCCATTCTGGCGCTTCTCGCTGCAGTTTTATCGGCTGGCCGGTGTGGCCGACGCCTGTATCGCCTTGCAGGACGAGTACGGCGTCGACGTCAATCTGCTCATGTTTCTGCTGTGGCGCGCCGACGAAGGACGCCAGCTCTCGGCTGACGAGGTCAGGACGCTCGACGACAAAGTGCGCGACTGGCGCAGCGGTGACGGTCATTCCGATCCGCAACATCCGGCGCAAGCTCAAAGGCGCGCGGACGCTGATCGAGCCCGGCCAGCAGGAAGCCTATCGCACCAAGCTCAAGGCGATCGAACTCGAGGCTGAACGCCTGCAGCAGCAGGCCATGTTCGCGTTCAGCCAGGCGCAGCCGCTCGGGAAGGAAACCGACCCGCGCAGCGGCGGCGCACGGCAATATCTGCGCCTATGAACACATCATGGGCGCGACGTTTCCGCGAGATAGCGTGGATGTCCTGCTCGACGCATTCAATTCAATCGCGCACGGCGAGCGCGCGAACGTTTCCGCCGGCGCGGAACGGGGGTAAAGGCAGGCATGGCCAAACATCCACAACGGTTGATCGTCGGCATCTCGGGTGCCTCGGGCACGGTCTACGGCATACGGCTTCTGGAAATCCTGCGCGAGGCCGGCATCGAAACTCATCTGGTGATGAGCAAGTCGGCGGAGATGACGATGGCCTACGAGACCGATCTCAAGGCCAAAGACGTGCGCGCGCTGGCGGCGGTGCATTATCCGAATGCCGACATCGGCGCGGCGATTTCGTCCGGCTCGTTTCCGACCATGGGCATGGTGATCGCGCCGTGCTCGATCCGCACCATGAGCGAGATCGCCTGCGGCGTGACTGCTTCGCTGCTATCGCGCGCCGCCGACGTCGTGCTCAAGGAGCGGCGCCGCCTGGTACTGGCGGTGCGCGAGACGCCGCTCCATGTCGGGCACCTGCGCAGCATGCTGACGCTCGCCGAAATCGGCGCCGTCGTCTCGCCCATCGTGCCGGCGTTCTACAACCGGCCGAAGACCGTCGACGACATCATCAATCATACCTGCGGGCGGCTGCTCGACCTGTTCGGCATCGATACCGGCATCGTCAAGCGCTGGAAGGGCGGCCCGGCGGAAGATTGAGTGCGTCATTCTGGGGCGCGGGCGAAGCCGCGAGCCCGGAATCCATAATCACCCGCAGAGAGGCAACTGCCGAAATTATGGATTCTGGGACAGCCGCTTCGCGGCTTCCGGAATGACGGCTAAGATGCTGCGAGACACTCAGCAGGGAGAGACATCGCCATGGACCAGAAACGCTACGATATCGGGCTCGCCAAGCGCAAACAGGTGCTCGGCGACGCCTACGTCGACCGCGCGCTGGCGAACGTCGACGATTTCAATCGCGATTTTCAGCGCCTGCTGACCGAATATTGCTGGGGCGAGACCTGGGGCGACGAAACGCTAAAACCTCGCGAGCGTTCGATCCTCAATCTCGGCATGATCGCGGCGCTCGGCAAGATGGAAGAATTCGCCACCCATGTGCGCGGCGCGCTCAACAACGGCCTGACGCCGAACGAAATCCGCGCGGCGCTGACGCAGGTCTTGATCTATTGCGGCGCGCCGATCGCCGTCGATTGCTTCCGCGTGGCGCGGCCGATCATCGCCGAGCATCTGAAGAACAAGAAATGACAATGCGCCGCGGCGCGGCGCATGCCGGCCGCGGCATTGCAGTAAAGGTCTGCTCATGCTCGACAAAAGCTCATCCGGCACGGCGAAACATCAAGCATCGGGCCCGCCGCTCGATTTTCAGGAGCACCTGGCGCGGCTCGAGGCCGCGGGCCTGCTGACGCGCGTCGATCGGCCGATCAACAAGGAAACCGAATTGCATCCGCTGGTGCGCTGGCAGTTTCAGGGCGGGCTCGCCGAGGACGAGCGGCGCGCCTTCTTGTTCACCAACGTGGTCGATTCCGAGGGCCGCCGCTACGATACGCCGGTCGCCATCGGCGCACTGGCGGCGTCCGCGCAGATCTACGCGATCGGCATGGGGCGGCCGGTAGAGGAAATCGGCGACGCCTGGATGGCCGCCATCGCCAACCCGATCGCGCCGGTCGAGGTGAAATCCGCCACCTGCCAGGAAGTCGATCATCAAACGCGATGAGCTGCGAAAGCCGAACGGCGGCCTCAAATCGCTGCCGGTGCCGGTGTCGACGCCCGGTTACGACGCCGCGCCCTATCTCACCGCCACGGTGTGCATCACCGAGGACCCGGAAACCGGCGTGCGCAACATGGGCACTTATCGCGCCGGGCTGAAGGCGACCGACCGTCTCGGCGTGCGCATGGCGGCGCGGCCCGGCGGCGCCGGCGGCTATCTGCACTGGCAGAAATACCGCAAGCTGAAAAAGCCGATGCCGATCGCCATCGTGATCGGTTGCGCGCCGGTCGTGATGTTCACCGGACCGCAGAAGCTGCCGATCGACTGCGACGAGATGGCAGTGGCCGGCGGGCTTGCCGGCGCGCCGATCCGCATCGTCAAGGCCGCGACCGTCGATCTGCACGTGCCGGCCGACGCCGAGGTCGTGGTCGAAGGCCTGATCGATCCCGAACTGCTGGAGCCCGAAGGACCGTTCGGCGAAAGCCACGGCCACGTCGCGCTCGAGGGCTTCAACATGTCGATGCAGGTCACCGCGATCACGCGCAAGCGCGCGCCGGTCTGGGCCTCGATCCTGAGCGAGGTGACGCCGAGCGAATCGAGCGTGATGAAGCGCGTCGCCTACGAGCCGCGCTATCTCGCCTACCTGCGCAACTCGCTCGCCATCAAGGGCGTGCGAAGCGTCGTCATGCACGAGGCGCTGACCAACTTGCGCAAGGTGATGTTCCTGCAGATCGCGCCGGGCACGCCACGCACCGAAATCTGGCGCGCGCTGCATGGCGCGGAGAGCCTGCAGGCCGACATCGGCAAATATGTCATTGCGGTCAGCGAAGACATCGATCCGCACAATCCCGACGCGGTATTCTGGTCGCTCGCCTACCGCGCCAACCCGATCAAGGACGTGCTGATCTCGCCCTATCGCTCGGAGGGGCATGGGCCGAAGTCCGAAGGCGGCGGCCGCGAAGAATCGACCATGCTGATCGACGCAACCCTGAAAGACACCAATCCCCCGATCTCGCTGCCGAAGCGCGAGTTCATGGAGCACGCGCGCACGATCTGGGACGAACTCGGCCTGCCCAAGCTCAAGCCGCAGTCGCCGTGGCACGGCTACTCGCTCGGCGACTGGGACGCTGTGTGGGACACCTATGCGGAACGCGCGGTGACCGGAAAATGGGAGGAAACCGGCAAGGAGACGTTCGCGCACCGCCGCGGCGGGCTCACGCCCGAGACGCCGGTGAAGGGAGTGAAGAATTAGGGCATACTCCGCTAGCAAGAAGCGGGAGGAGCCATGAGCGTCGCCATCTTTCGTGATTACGACCAGGCGGCGCTCGACCGCCAATATGACAACGGGCTCAAGGTCGGCGAAGAATGGCTGAAAGGTCAGCGCGCTCGCTGGGTCGAACAGAGCGCGCGGGCGCGCGACACCCTGCCCAGCACACTCGACGTGCCCTATGACGCCGGCTCTGGCGAGCGGTTCGATATTTTCCGCCCCAAGGACGCGAGCGGTCTCGCGCCGGTGCAGATCTACATCCACGGCGGCTACTGGATCAGCAACGACAAGAAGGATTCCTCCTATGTGGCGCTCGGTTTCACCGGCGCTGGCTTCGTCAATGTCGTCATCAATTACACGCTGATCCCTGGCGTTCGCATGCACGAACAAGTGCGCCAATGCTGCGCCGCGGTCGCCTGGGTGCGCGCGCATATCCGCGAATACGGCGGCGACCCGGATCAGATTTACGCCATCGGGCATTCGGCCGGCGGACACCTTGCGGTGAGCCTTTTGACCGATCCGGACATCGTGCCGGGGCGCATCAAAGGCATCACCAGCCTCAGCGGCCTCTACGATCTCGAGCCGGTACGCCTCAGCTTCGTCAACGACAAACTCGGACTGAGCGAACGTGATGTCGTCGAGCTCAGTCCGGTGCGGCTCAAGCCGCGCGATACCTCGCCGCGGTTGCTGCTGACAATGGGCGCACGCGAAGGCGACGAATACGTCCGCCAGCACAACGATCTTGCGGCCGCCTGGCGGCCAGCCATGCCGCAGCTCGTTGCGCCGATCATTCCGGACACCGACCATTTCAGCATGCGTGCGGCGCTCGACGATCCGAACTCCGACATCTGCCGCCTGATCTGGAAAACCATGGGAAAAGGCAAGCCTTCCTAAAAACCTGACAGGAGCCGTCATCATGCCGGTCAGCGACGATCAAAAACTTGCCATGTGGCGCGAAGTCCTGCAGCTGTGCCGCGTCAAACGCGGACAGAATGTTGCGGTACTTACCGGCGAAACCAGCCTGGCGGCGAATATCGACATGGCGATGCGGGCGTCGGCGGCGATGGGCGCGAGCGTGTGCCGAGTCGAGGTGCCTCCGGGCGATGCCGGCGGCGCATTCGGCCAGCGCGCCGATGTCGGCATCACGCCGCTGACCGGGCATCGCCTCGTGGTCGATATGCTGAAAAAGGCCGACATGGTGCTCGACCTGATGGGGCTTCTGCATTCGCCCGAGCAGCTTGAAATCCTCGCCGCCGGCGCCCGCATGCTGCTGGTGGTCGAGCCGCCCGACATGCTGGCGCGCATGATCCCGAGCCCCGACGACAGACGCCGCGTGCAGGCGGCGCAGAAGCGCCTGAAGGCGGCCAAGACCATGACGGTGACCTCGAAAGCCGGATCCGACCTGACAATGCCGCTCGGTCAGTTTCCAACCCTGGCGCAATGGGGCTATTCGGACGAGCCCGGGCATTGGGACCATTGGCCGAGCGGCTTCGTCGCCACTTGGCCGAACGAGGGCGCGTCATCGGGCCGCCTCGTCATCGACTCGGGCGACATTCTGCTGCCGTTCAAAGTCTACGTGCAGTCGAAGGTCACACTCGATATCCGCGACGACATAATCACCCGCATCGACGGCGGCTTCGACGCCAAATACCTGCGCAAGCATCTTGAGTCGTACAACGATCCGGCCGCGTTCGGCATCGCCCATGTCGGCTGGGGGCTGCATCCGAAAGCGACATGGGGCGCGCTGGGCATGCGCGACAAGGTACAATCCTACGGCATGGACGCGCGCTCATTCGCCGGCAATTTTTTGTTCTCGACCGGACCGAACGCCGAAGCCGGCGGCTCCAACCATTCGCCGTGTCACGTTGATATTCCGATGGCCGACTGCTCGGTGTCGCTTGACGGCGAGCCGATGACGGTCGATGGCGTTTTGGTTGCCGCCGATCAGCGGCCGTTGCTGTGAGCGTCATTCCGGGCTCCGGCCTGACGGCCGGCCCCAGAATGACAAAAAGGAAACCGCCATGCTCGTCACACTGCTCGCGCTCCACCTGCTCGCCGCGCTGTTCTGGGTCGGCGGCATGGCGTTCGCCTATTGGGTGCTGCGCCCGGCCGCGGGAGCGCTCGATCCGCCGGTGCGGCTGCCGCTATGGCGGCGCGTGTTCGAGAAATTCCTGCCCTGGGTCGGCATTGCCATCGTGGTGCTGCTCGGCTCGGGCTACGCGATGCTGGCAAAATATTTCGGCGGCTTCGCCGGTGCGCCGCTCTACATCAACGTGATGCAGGGTCTCGGCATCCTGATGGTGCTGCTCTATCTGCACCTCTACTTCGCGCCGTGGAAACGCTTCCGCCGCGCGCTCGACCAAGGCGCGCTTCCGGACGCCGGCAAGGCGCTCAATCAGATCCGCCAGACCGTGGCGATCAATCTGGCGCTCGGCATTATTGTCATCATCGTCGGCGGCACGGGACGTTATTGGTAGCCGCGTCATTCCGGATCGCCGCTCTGCGGCGAGTCCGGAATCCATAATCACAGGTCAGCGAATATGGATCCAGGCTCGCAGCTTTCAGCCGCGCCCCGGAATGACATCACCTCGGCCTTACCACCGTATCGACCAGCGCCGGTTTGCCGGCCTTGACCTGCGCGATGGCACGGCGCAGCGCGGCCGCGATATCGGCGGGGTTTTCGACCGGGCCTTCGGCGTACCAGCCCATGCCTTTGGCGATGGTGGCGAAGTCGGGCTCGGGCCCGGCGATGTCCTGCGCGATATAGGCGCGCTCGACCGGCGTGCCGCGGAAATTCGCCACGCGGATCTGGTGCTCCCAGTCGTTATAATAGGCGCGGTTGTTGTACATCACGATCAGCATCGGGATGTTGTTCTTGGCCGCGGTCCACAGCGCGCCGGCATCGAACATCAGATCGCCGTCGGGCTGGATGTCGACGACCAGCCGGTTCTTGTCGCGGTGCGCCAGCGCGACGCCGAGCGAGGTGCCGATCTGGGTGCCGGTGCCGAGCGCCTGGCCGCAGTGGCGGTAGGATTTGTCGAAGTCCCACAGCTTGTAGCACCAGTCCTGCAGCGTGGCGCCGGTCACGACCCAATCCTCATTCTTGATCGCGTCCCAGATTTCCAGCGCCAGCCGCGGCAGCGTTGTCGGCTGGCCGTCCCAGTCCTTCTTTGCTTCTTCGGCCCATTTGGCAAACATCGCGTCGTGCTTGGCGGCGACGAGCTTGGTGCGCTCGGCGATTTTCTTTGCCAGACCTGAGTCCTTGGCGATGCGCTCGCGGCAGATGCGCGTCAGTTCGGGAATGGCGGTCAGCGTATCACCGAGCACGCGCAGCGAGCAGGTCGGCATCCGCGCATAGTCCATCGACCATTTGCTCAGGTTGATCTCGCCGAAGCCGATCTCGATCATCTCGCAGTTCGACGGATAATGCGGCACCACCTGGCGCTTGGTGCGGTCGTTGAAATGCGTCGACTTCTCCCAGTCGCGCGTATCGAGCGTCAGAATCAGATCGGCGTCGCGGAAGATTTCCTTCTCGCACGACAGATTAAGCTTGTGGCGGTTCGGGAAATTGAGCCGCGCGTGCACGTCAAACACGGCGGCGCCGACCGTATCGGCGAGCGCCACGAGATTGTCGAAGCCGCCTTCGCTGCGCGCCACATACTCGGCCATCAGCACCGGATATTTGGCCGCCAGCAGCCGGTCGGCGACCTCGCCGAGCGCCTTCGCGTCGGCCGCCATCGGCACCGGCACCTTGTTGTCGGACGCCTTCGGCAGCGCCACGTCGTGCGTCAGCGGCTGCTCCTGCAGCCAGGCGTCGTAGCACATGTAGATCGGGCCCTGCGGCTCGGTCATCATCGCCGCGTAGGCGCGCGCAAACGAATCCGGCACGCCCTCGATGCTGGATGGCTGGTAGTCCCATTTGACGTAGTGGCGCAGCTGCTCGCCGTTGACGTTGGCGGTGTGGATCCAGTCGATGAACGGCCGCCGCCGGCTCTCGTCCATCGGGCCGGTGGCGCCGATCACGAAGACCGGGCAGCGGTCGATATAGGCGTAGTAGATGCCCATGGTGGAGTGCAGCATGCCGACGACGTCATGCACGATCGCCACCATCGGCTTGCCGGTGGCCTTGGCGTAGCCATGCGCGATCTGCACGGCGATCTTCTCGTGCTGGCAGAGCAGGATTGGCGGCTGATTGCCGCCGTAATTGACCAGCGAATCGTGCAGCCCGCGATAACTCGCCCCGGGATTGAGCGCGATGAAGGGAAAGTTGTAATGCTTGATGAGGTCGACGATGACGTCGGATTGCCAGGCTTTTTTGGCGTAGCTTGCTTGTGCCTCGGTTGCGGCGGTCACGTCATTCATCGGTCGATTTCCTGATTGTTACTGCGGCGGGTCGTTATCGCGGCGGCACACTAGGCTGCGAAATGCGGCGCGGCAACGCCGTGCGGCGGCTAGGCGGCCGCGGCCGCCTGGTGGATCGCGGCGCGGATGCGCTGATAGGTGCCGCAACGGCAGATATTGCTGATCGCCGCATCGATGTCGGCGTCGGTCGGCTTTGGTTTCTCGTTCAACAGCGCCACGACCGCCATGATCATGCCGCTCTGGCAATAGCCGCATTGCGGCACGTCGAGATCGATCCAGGCCTGCTGCACCGGGTGCAGCTTGCCGGTCTGCGCCAGCGCCTCGATGGTCGTGATCGCCCGGCCGCCGACGGCGCCGACCGGAACCTGACAGGATCGCGTCGCCACGCCGTTGAGATGTACGGTGCAGCAGCCGCACTGGGCGATGCCGCAGCCATATTTCGTGCCGGTGAGCCCGATCGTGTCGCGCAGCACCCACAGCAAGGGCGTATCCGGCTCGACATCGACCTCGTAGGATTTGCCGTTGACGGAAAGCGCGATCATGCCCGTTCTCACGCGGCCGGACGGCGGCCGCAACCCTGGTCTAAGAATGAGCGACGCCCGACGTCAAGATACCTCGTTGCAATCAATCCGCGAACCCCGAAATCAGGCCCTAGCGGGATTGGCGGAGATCGCCTGTTCTGAAATAGTTTTGCCGCTTGGAATGCCTGCGCGGAACGGCCCTGTTGCGCCGGCTCGTCGCCCGCAGGCTGGCGCGCTCCGGATCGAGCAAGGGAGAACAAGACAGATGAGCGGCGATTTCGAAGACCATTGCTGGCGGGATATCGTCTCGCCGACGATCTGGAAATCTACTCGCATTATCGGCGCAGGACCTATGTCGGGCCGGCGCCGGCGCTGCTCGCCATCGATCTCTACGAGCTTGCCTACCGCGGTGGCGCCAAGCTGCCGATCGAGCTGGTCAAGACCAATCCCAGCGCCTGCGGCCGCTACGCCTATGAGGCGATCGAGCCGACCAAGCGCCTGTTCGCCGCGGCGCGGGCCGCGGGACTGCCGATCTTCTACTCGACCGGCGACATGCGCAGCGAAAGCAAGCCCGACTTCGTCGGCGCCACCAAGCGCGTCAAAGCCTCGATCGACGCCGCCGACTACGCGATCCGGCCCGAGTTCAAGCCGCAGAAGGGCGACGTCGTCATCACCAAGCAGCGCGCCAGCGCCTTCTACGGCACGCCGCTAGCCGCGCATCTGACGCAGCTTGGCGTCCAGACGGTGATCGTGTGCGGCGAGAGCACCTCCGGCTGCGTACGCGCCAGCGCGGTCGATGCCTATTCGCATGGCTACCATGTCGTGCTGGCCGAAGAATGCTGCTTCGACCGCAGCCTGATGTCGCACAAGGTCAATCTGTTCGACATGCATCACAAATATGCCGACGTGATGCACGTCGATGAGATCATCGCACACCTCTCACAAACCCCGGCCATCAAGAGGGCAAGCTGAGATGAAGCCCGCGCGCTACGGTCCGTTTCCCTATTCGCCGATCACTCGCCGGCCGCCGCTGAAATGGCCGAACGGCGCGCATGTGGCGCTGTGGGTCATTCCCAACATCGAGTTCTTCGCGCTCGACGAAAAAGTGCCGCCCGGCTCCGGCGGCACCGGCGTGCCGGTCCCCGACGTGCCGACCTGGTCGTCGCGCGACTACGGCAACCGCGTCGGCGTGTTCCGGCTGATGGAGGTGCTCGAGCGGCACGGCATCCGCGCCACGGTCGCGCTCAACAGCGAATTGTGCGCCGAGCATCCGGAGATCATCGAGGACGGCAACAAGCTGCACTGGGAATGGATGGGCCACTGCGAGAGCAATACCCGCCGCCTCAACGCGGCTGCGCCGGGCGAAGAACCGCGCATCATCAAAAGCGCGCTGTCGACGATCGAACAAGCCACCGGCACGCGGCCGCGCGGCTGGCTCGGCTCCGGCCTGCAGGAAACCTGGGATACGCTCGATCTGCTCGCCGCCGAGGGCTGCGACTATGTGTGCGACTGGACGAACGACGACCAGCCGTACATCATGACGCTCGAAGGCGGCCGCACGCTGGTCAGCGTGCCGTATAGCCATGAAATCAACGACAAACCGGCGTTCGAGCGCTTCAATCGTACGGCGGAACAATTCCGCGACATGATCTGCCGGCAGTTCGACGTGCTGTATCGCGAGGGCGCCCAGTCAGGCCGCGTGATGGCGATTGCGATCCATCCCTATTTCACCGGCGTACCGCACCGCATCGACGCCTTCGACGCGGCATTGCGCTACATCGGCCAGCACGAGCGGGTGTGGAAGACTACCGGCACGGAGATTGCAGCGCATTTTCGCGCACAGGCAGGCAAACCGCGTTACCGGTAAGCGATGATTGCCGGCAAACGATGATCGGAGGGGATCATGCGCCGTGAAGCCATTCTGCGTTTCGCCGCCGCGCTGCTGACAATTCTGCTCGCCGGCGCAGCCACCGCGCCTGCGCGCGCCCAGGAAGACAAGATTACGCTCGGCACGGTGGGCCAGCCCTCGGCCAACATGTGGCCGACGCTGATCGCCATGCAGAAGGGCCTCTACGCCGCGGAAAAGATCAAGCCCGACATTGTCTATGTACAGTCCAGCGCGGCGCTGGTGCAGCAGGTCACGGCAGGTTCCCTTGGCGTCAGCATTTCGACGGGGCTGTCAGACCCGCTGCGCGCGGTCGGCATGGGCGCCCCGGTCGCCGTCGTGCGCATCGAAGTGCAGGCGCCACCCTACGATCTGGTCGCCAAGCCGAGCATCAAGAGCCTCGCCGATCTCAAGGGCAAAGTCATCTCGCTCGGCGGCCCGAAGGATATCACCCGCATCTATGTCGAGCGCATGCTGGCGCCGCATGGCGTCAAGCGTGGCGATTTCGATATGGTGTATGCTGGCGCGACCTCCGCGCGCGCCGCGGCGCTGGCAGCCGGCGCGGTCGACGCGGCGATCCTTTTGCCGGCATTCAATTTCCAGATCATTGCCAAGGGCTTTCACAGCCTGGGTCTGACCGTCGATTACGCCAAAGACCTGCCGTTCTCCGGAACGGCGGTCAACGTGCCGTGGGCCAATGCGCACAAGGATCTCTTGCTCAGGCTGCTGCGCGCGCAGGACAAGGCCACGGCCTGGTTCCAGGACGGCGCCAATCGCGAAGAGGCGGTCAATATCCTGCAGACCGCAAGCCACCTGAGCAAAGACGACACCGAGAAAGCCTACACGTTCTTTCACGACGGGCATTTGTTCGATCTGACCGGCAAGGTGTCCAAGGCAAAGCTCACGGCGCTCGCCAAGGCGATGGAAAGCCTGGGCGACCTGCCGGGCGCGCTCGATGTCAATAAGCTCATGCTGCCGGGCGTTACCCAGGCAGCGGACTGATCGCATGCGAGCGTCAAATTCGACCGCGTCATCTTGCCGGACGCAACTCAGGTTTCCGACTGACGGGCAAGGAGAGGCATGAGCGCAACCAGCGAAGGACTGAAGGTGGCGAACGCGCCGAGGGCCCGGCCGACGGAAGCGGGCGCGGGGCTGCGGCTCATGACCGCGCTACGGCGGCACTATCTCGCCAGTACGTTATCGGTCGTCGGCGGTCTCGCGCTGTGGGAATTGATCAGCCGCTTCGTCATCGCCAACGCCCTGTTCCTGGCTGCCCCGTCGCAGATTGCGGTCGCCATATTCAATCTCGCGCGCAGCGGACAGCTTTGGCACCATATCAGCGTCAGCAGCGCCGAGTTTGCCCTCGGCTACGTGATCGCCTGCGTGCTCGGCATCGCGCTCGGTCTCGCGATGGCGTCGAGCGCCACTTTCAAGCAAGCGGCGCAGCCCTGGGTCTCGGGCCTCTATGCCACGCCGACGATTGCGCTGGCGCCGCTGTTCATTCTCTGGTTCGGCATCGGCATCTGGTCGAAGGTGATCGTCGTCATCACGCTGGTGCTGTTCCCGGTGGCCATCAATACCGAGGCCGGGCTGCGCACCACCAGCGAACGCCTGATCGAGATGCTGCGCTCATTCGGCGCCACACGGCGACAGATCTTCCTCAAGGTTTCGCTACCTTCGGCGGTGCCGTTCATTCTCGCCGGCCTGAAGCTCGGCATCGGCCGCGGGCTGATCGGCGTCGTGGTGGCGGAACTGTTCGGCTCGCGCGCCGGGCTCGGCAACCTGATCAGCCAGTCCGCCGACGCCTTCAACATGCCGGAGCTGTTTGCCGGCGTGGTCATCCTGGCGTTCGCCGGCATCGTCATGACCGCCGGCTTCGGCAAGCTCGAACAGCGCCTCGTGCCGTGGACCCGGGACTGAGCATGCCGTCGAAACTCGCCGTCTCGCGTCTCAACAAGTCGTTCGGCGACCTCGAAGCGCTGCGCAGCATCGACCTTGCCATCGAGCGCGGCGAATTCATTTCCGTCGTCGGACCGAGCGGCTGCGGCAAGACCACGTTCCTGCGCATCATCGCCGGCCTCGAACAGGCGACCTCAGGCGAGGTACGGCTGGACGGTCATGCCGTGCGCAAACCGGGCGGCGATCGCGGCTTTGTATTTCAGAACGACAATCTGCTGCCGTGGCGCGACGTGTTTTCCAACGCCATGATCGGCCGGGAAATCTCAGGCCTGACCGGTCCGGCGCAGCGCAAGCATACGATGGAACTCCTCAAGCTCGTCGGCCTCCAAGGCTTCGAGCATTATTACCCGCGCCAGCTTTCCGGCGGCATGCGCCAGCGCGTCAACCTCGCTCGCGCGCTCGCGATCGATCCGGAAATCCTGCTGATGGACGAGCCGTTCTCGGCGCTCGACGCGCAAACGCGCGAGATCATGCAGACCGAGCTGCTGCGCATCTGGAGCCAGGGGCGCAAGACCGTGCTGTTCGTCACCCACCAGATCGACGAAGCGGTGTTTCTGTCCGACCGGGTTCTGGTGTTCGCTCGCCGGCCGGGCCGGCTGCAGGAAGAAGTCAAGATCGGGTTGCCGCGGCCGCGCGATCTGGCCATGAAGCGCACGCCGGAATTCGTGACGCTCGTCGACCACATCTGGCGGCTGATCGAGGACGACGTCCGGGCCGCGGCGCTCTACGAAAACGCCTAACCCAACGGGTAACAGGCCCCCGCGGCACAATGGGCAAGCCCGGCCATTGCGGTGGTCAACACCCCGGGCAGATTGCCACGCGCCCCCTCGCGGTCCCTTTTCACCGGCGTCAAAGCGAGGCATCCTGGGGGCGAAACCTCCGCGTCAATTCAAAGTCAGGGTTCAACCCGGCCGCGAGCATGATGACGGGGGTTGCGCCAAGCATGAGCTAGCGGCAGGAAAGCATCGACACAAACAACTCTGGGAGGACTACATGCAACGACAGATCACACGACGCAGCGTCAATGCGGGCATCGGTGCTGCACTGGCTTCGCCGGCGCTGGGCGCGGCTTCCGCGCTTGCGCAGGCCGGCGCGCCCATCAAGATCGGCTTCGGCATGGCGCTGACCGGTCCGCTCGCGCCCAACGGCCAGCAGGCTCTGCTCGGCTCTCAGATTTGGGAGGAAGAAATCAACGCCAAAGGCGGACTGCTGGGCCGCAAGGTGCAGCTGGTCCACTATGACGATCAGTCCAATCCATCGACGATTCCTGGCATCTACACCAAGCTGCTCGATGTCGATAAAGCCGACATTGTCATCAGCGGCTATGCGACCAACATGATCGCTCCGGCCATTCCCATCGTCATGCAAAAGAACAAGCTGTTTATCAGCCTGTTCGGGCTCGATGCGAATGCCGTGTTCAAATATCCGCGCTATTTCTCGTTCATCCCGTCCGGCGGCCCCGACCCGAAGGCGGTTCTGACCGAGGGCTTTTTCCAGGTCGCCGCCGCGCAAAAGCCAAAGCCGCAAACTGTCGCGATCGCGGGCGATGACGCCGAATTTTCGCACAACGCCATGGAGGGCGCCCGCACCAACGCGAAAAAGTACGGGTTCAAGGTGGTTTACGACAAAAACTATCCGCCGAACACCACCGACTATTCGCCGATCGTTCGGGCGATTCAGGCCTCCAACGCAGATATCGTGTGTATCTGCTCCTATCCGCTCAGCTCGGTAGGCATCGCCCAGTCCGCCGGCGAACTTGGCTTGAAGCCGAAAATGTTCGGCGGCGGCATGGTCGGCCTGCAGGCGGTAGCGATCAAGAACAAACTGAAAGGCAAGCTGAACGGCATCGTCAACTACGAGAACTGGGTGCCGTCGACGAAACTGATGGCGCCGGCAGCCGCCTTCTTCAAGGAATATCAGGCCCGCGCGCCGAAGCTCGGCATCGATCCGCTCGGCTATTATCTCGGCGGCTGGGGTTACGCCCGCCTTCAGCTGTTGGAGCAGGCGATTAATGCAACCAAGAGCATCGACGATGCCAAGCTTGCCGATTACTTCAGCAAGAATGCGTTCAACACCATCATGATCGACGGCCTGCGCTTCGGCAAGAACGGCGAGTGGGTCAAAGCCCGGCAATTGCAGGTGCAGTACCACAGCATCACCGATGCCGCGAATCTCGAAACCTGGCGGGGCATGAGCTATCAGACGGTGCTCACGCCACCCGAAGATGCCACCGGCAAAGTGATCTATCCCTACGCCAATGCGCTAAAGGCATAGGATCATCGGCGCGCCCCGTTCGTCGCGCATGCGCTATATGCTGCGAGGTGGGATTCAGAGGCATTGAATGCTGCTTCCCACCTCGCTCGTCGGCTCCTACCCGCAGCCCGAATGGCTGATCGACCGCGCCCGGCTGTCGAAGCAGGTGCCGCGCGTGCGTGCCGACGATCTTTGGCTGGTGCCGCCTGACAAGCTGGAAGCCGCACAGGACGACGCCACCATCGTCGCCGTTCACGAGCAGGAACGCGCCGGTCTCGACATCATCACCGACGGCGAGCAACGGCGCGAAAGCTATTCCAACCGCTTCGCCACCGCGCTCGACGGGGTCGATGTGAAGAACCCCGGCAGCACCATCAACCGCAGCGGCAGGCCTATACCGGTGCCGCGCGTGGTCGGACCGATCCGCCGGCGGCATCCCGTCGAGCTGCGCGATCTGCGGCTGCTGCGCGCCAACACCAAGCGCGCCGTCAAGGCGACCGTGCCCGGCCCTTTCACCATGAGCAAGCAGGCGCAGGACGACTACTACAAAGACGAAGAGGCTTTGGCACTGGCCTATGCGGACGCACTCAATGCCGAGATCAAGGATCTGTTCGCTGCCGGCGCCGATGTGGTGCAGATCGACGAGCCCTGGATGCAGCAGCATCCCGACAAGGCCCGCCAGTACGGCCTCAAGGCGCTCGACCGTGCGCTCGATGGCGTGAGCGGCACGATCGCGGTCCACTTGTGCTTCGGATATGCGGCGGTCGTGCACGACAAGCCGTCGGGTTATTCGTTCCTGCCCGAACTGGAAGACTCGAAAGCCCAGCAAATTTCCATCGAAGCGGCGCAGCCGAAGCTCGACCTTGCGGTGTTGCGCGAGCTGCCGTCGAAAACCATCATTCTGGGCGTGATCGATCTGTCCGACATGCAGCCCGAGACGCCGGACCTCGTCGCCACCCGCATCAGGCGCGCGCTTTCCTATGTGCCGACCAATCGCGTGGTGGTGGCCCCGGATTGCGGCATGAAATACCTGCCGCGGACGATTGCGTTTGCTAAGATGAAGGCCATGGCCGAAGGCGCCGCGCTGGTTCGGCGCGAGATCGCCGGCAACTGAGTTTCGAGATTTCAAGGAGACGCCGATGCCTTTCGTGACCGAACAGACCCTGACCGATGTGGTGCGCCAGCGCTGGGGCGACATTCCCGATGCGCGGCTGAAACGGGTGATGCAGGCCGTAGTGAAGCACCTGCATGCCTTCGTGCGCGAGATCGAGCCGACCGAAGCCGAATGGGCGGTGGCGATCGATTTCCTCACCCGCACCGGACAGATGTGCGACGAGAAGCGCCAGGAATTCATTTTGATGTCGGACGTTCTCGGCGTCAGCATGCTGGTCGATGCCATCAATCATCGCCGCCCGAGCGGCGCGACGCCGAGCACGGTCGAAGGTCCATTCCACATTCCCCACGCTCCGGCCTTCGGCAACGGCGCCAACATGGCGGCCAATGCGCCCGGCATTCCATGCTTCGTCACCGGCAAGGTCAGCGGCCTTGCGGGCGAGCCGGTCGCCGGCGCCACGCTGGATCTGTGGCAGACCGACGGCGAGGGCCTCTACGAGGCGCAGCGGCCGGACATCGACGGCGCCTGGATGCGCGGGCTTTATCGCTCGCAGCCCGACGGCTCATATCTGATCCGCACCGTGGCGCCGATCGCCTACACGATCCCGATGGACGGCACGATCGGCGAACTGATGAACCGCACCAACCTGAGCCATATGCGGCCCGCGCACATTCACTTCGCGCTCAAAGCGCCCGGCTATCACGGCCTGGTGACGCATCTGTTCCAGTCCGGCGACAAGTGGATCGAGCACGACGCTGTTTACGGCGTGAAGGAACCGCTGATCGTCGAGTTCAAGAAAATGCCGGCCGGCGGCAAAGCGCCCTCCGGCGAGATCATGAACGAGCCGTTCTGCGTGGTGAATTACGACTTCGTCCTGGAGCGGCAGGCCCAGGCGGCAGCCGCGTAGGAATTATCCATGCCGCCATTTTCATCGAACGGACCGCGGCCGCGCAGTCGCACAGCCGGCCACGTTGCCCCTCACCCGCGGAGAGCAGAAGCAGCTCTCCGCCCTACCCCGCGCACACTGATGAAAATTGCCATCCCCGACGACTATCAGGATATGGTGGATCAGCTTGAGTGCTTTTCCCTGATCCGCCGCCACGACGTTGTCCGCTACCGCGAACCGGCCCGCGATCTCGATCAACTTGTTGAACGGCTGCACGATGCCGACATCGTCGTCTCGATTCGCGAGCGCGTCCTGTTTTCGCGGGCGCTGCTCGAGCGCCTGCCCAAATGCCGGCTGATCGCGCTGGTCGGGCGCAACTCGCAACGGATCGATTTCGCGGCGGCGACCGAGCTTGGCATTCCGGTTTCGACCGGCGTAAGCAATTCTCCGGATGCTCCGGCCGAATTGACGCTGGCGTTGATCGTTGCCTCCCGCCGCAACGTCGCACTCGAGGCCGAGCGCATGAAACGCGGCGATTGGCCGTGCACGCTGTCACACCGGCTGCGCGGCTCGACGCTCGGCATCTACGGCTTGGGCGCGATCGGCTCGCTGGTCGCGCAAGGCGGCAGAGGCCTCGGCATGAAGGTGCTCGCCTTCGGCCAGAACAAATCCCGGGACAAGGCCGCCGCCGCGGGCTACGAATTCGCGCGGTCGAAGGCCGAGTTGTTCGAGCGCGCCGACGTGCTTTCGATCAGTGTGCGGCTGCAGCGCGAGACCAGGGGCTTGGTCGGCCCGGAAGATTTCGCCCGCATGAAGCCGACCGCACTGTTCGTCAATGTGGCGCGCGCCGAACTGGTGCAGCCGGCCGCTTTGTTGGAGGCGCTGCGCAAGGGCCGCCCCGGCTACGCGGCAGTCGATGTCTACGAGGAAGAGCCGGTCATGAACGGCGAGCATCCGTTCCTGAAAATGGCGAACGTGCTGTGCACACCGCATCTCGGCTGGGCCGAATGGGACAATTTCGAACTCTATTTCCGGGAATGCTTCGAGCAGATCGAAAAATTCGAAAAGGGCGAGCCGCTGCGGCTCGCCAACCCGGCGGTCAAGCCGCGCTTCGCCAAAGATCTTGCCGGCTGACCCGGATCAGCCTTGCTCTGTCTGCATGAGCAAGCTTATGGCTCGATGTCCATTATGCCGCTGACATACGGCCAGCCTACTGCACTGTGCTGAATGCCATCAACCGCAAGGAGGTAGCCATGACCTGGGGCCTTCCGACCCACCTGTTTCAGCAAATCCACGTTGCGCTCAGTCTGATCGGGATCGTCACCGGCGTGATCGTGCTCTACGGTCTCTTGGCCGGGCGCGCGTTCGGCGGATGGACCGCGCTGTTTCTAGCTACAACGATCCTGACCAGCGTCACCGGCTTTCCCTTGCCGCCGTTTGGCCTCGACCCGCCGCGCATGGTGGGCATCCTGTCGCTGATCCTGCTCGTCGTCGCCGTCGCCGCCTATTATGCCTTTCATCTCGGCGGCGCATGGCGGTGGCTCTATGTGGTCGCGGCGATGACGGCGCTGTATCTGAATTGCTTTGTCGCCGTGATCCAGTCGTTCGCCAAGATTCCGTCGCTGCACGTTCTGGCGCCGACACAATCAGAACCGCCGTTCCTGATCGCACAGCTTGCGGTGCTGGCGCTGTTCGTCGTGCTCGGATTTCTCTCGGTGCGGAGATTTCATCCGCACCCGGCTTAGCGACGCATTGCGCCGACCGACCGCTTACGCGAAGGCATGCTGCTTCCACGGAATCAGTGCGCGTTCCACCCAATTGACGCCGCGATTGAGCAGCACCGCGAGCACCGCGATGACGATCAGCGGCGCAAAATATTTGGCGAGCGACAGCGTCTCGCCATAGAACTGGAACATATAGCCGATGCCGGTCGCGACGATGAGCAACTGCCCGACGATGATGCCGACCAGCGCGCGGCCGACCGCGATGCGCAGCCCGGCGAAGATGTAGGGCAGCGCCGACGGCAGCACCACGATGTGCAGGATTTCGCGCTTGGTGCCGCCGAGCGAGCGCGCCACTTCGACCAGGAAACTGTCGGTCTCCTTCGCCCCACTCTCGACGGTCAGCAATTGCGGGAACACCGCCGACACGAACACGAAGACGACAAGCGTCAGATTGCCGACGCCGAACCAGGCGATGAACAAGGGCAGCCAGGCGATGTTGGGAATCGACCAGAACACGAAGATGTAAGGGTCGAGAATGCGCGCCGCCGGCCGGAAAATTCCGAGCACGAGACCGAGCACGGTGCCGACGATAAAGGCGACGACCAGTCCGACGGCGAACGGCCAAATCGTCTGAGCCGTGGCGCGGACCAGTTCGCCGGAGGCTGTCAGCGCGACGAAGGCGCTGAAGACGTCGATCGGCGCCGGCAGGATGATCGGCGGCACATTCATGCTCACCACCTGCCAGACCGCAAGGAACACGAGAACGGAGAGGATGCCCAGCAGGTAGTGATTGCCGCCAATCGCCGCGACGATCGATCTGCCGTTGTTGGGCGGCGTTCCGGGGAGCAGATTCGTGGTCTGGGTCATAGCTCCTCCTTGATGCTTTGCCAGGCGATGCTGCGCAGGCGAGTGAATTCCGCCTCGGCGCGCGCATCGTAGCTGTAGCGCGGCTGGGGCAGCGTCACATCCAGCACTTGTTTAATGCGCCCCGGCCGGCGTCCCATGATGACGACCGTGTCGGACAGATAAATCGCCTCATCCAGATCGTGGGTGATGAACAGCACAGTGCTGTTGACGCGTCGCCACAGCGACAAGAGCTCATCCTGCAGCACCGTACGGGTTTGCGCGTCGAGCGCCCCGAACGGCTCGTCCATCAACAGAATTTCCGGCTGGCGCACCAAGGCGCGCGCCAGTCCCACGCGCTGCTGCATGCCGCCCGACAACTGGTGGGGATAATAGTGCTCGAATCCCTTCAGACCGACCAGGCCGATGGTGGCGTGAACGCGTTCCATCTCCGCCGCGTCGAGCGTGCGGCGGTGCACCTGGAGCTGAATGCCCAGCGCGACGTTGCCCTCGATCGTCTTCCACGGCATCAGGCCGATGCCCTGAAACACCATCGACATTTTCGGACTCGGGCCGGCCAGCACGGCGCCGTCGAGCCGGATTTCTCCGGCATCCGCGACGATCAGGCCGGCCGCCATGCGCAGCAACGTTGTCTTGCCGCAGCCGCTCGGACCGACCACGGTGACGAAACGGCCGCCGCCGAGCTTCAGGCTGAAGTCGGCCAGCGCCAGGAGATTGTCGCCGCGCGGGCTGCGGTAGCTTTTGCGGAGATTGACCAGCTCAAGTTCAGGCATGGCCGACGGACCCGATCCGGGATGAACATGCGGGCGGCCCGCCGGCCTCTTTGAGCAAGCGAACTGCCAATTTACTTCGCGGCCGCAGCCTTGCTGCCGTACCAATCCGGAACGTCGGGCAGACCGGGCGTTGCCTTGACGACGCCCATCTTGTCAAGCGCGGCCTCGAGCGGGCCGGTATCATAGATGTCGGACGGCTTGGACAGATACTGATTGCCGCTCTCGTTCCGCAGTTTGAAGAACAGGTCCAAAATCTTCTGCGTGGCAGCATAGTTGATGCCGCCGTTGACCGAGAAATAGCCGCCGTCGCGGAATTCCTTCCAGGCATCGTGCAGCTGCTTGTCATTCAAGCCGGCCGCCTTGAATATCTTGTCGGCCGCCGCGACCCACGAATTGGCGTTGTTCTGCCATTGCCGGTTGGCATCGAGCATCATCTCGACGTAGCGCGTCGCCTCGGCCTGATGGCTCTTGAGCCATTCGTCGCTCGCCGCCACCACGAGCCGCGGTACCGGTGGGGTATGTTTGGAGGTGTGCGCGACGATAACGTGGACCTGCTTGGTGTAGCCCTTGGCTTCGGCGAGCATGGCGCCGAGATGCGACAGGCTTGCAAGCTGCGTCCGCCCGGTGTCGAGCGCCTGGAGGCGCGCCGAGTTCGGCGCCCGAAATTGCCGTCCACCTGAAGGCGTCGGGCTTGAAGCCCATGCCCTCGACCGTCATCTGCGCATTGAAACGCTGCGCGCCGGCGAGGCTGGCAACGCCCCAGGCCTGGCCCACGGCGTCCTTGAGCGTCTTGTACTTGTTGAGAGCCAAGACCTCCTCGTCGCCGTAGGGGGTCATCACCATGAGAATTTTGATCTTGCCGCCGGAGTAGATGCCGCCCATGACCGAGATGATGTCGCTGGTCGCGACCTCGGTGTTGCCGGTGACCAATGCCTGCACCCGTGCCGGTCCGCCGCCGCCGAGCTTCGGCCCTTCCTCGTAGGTCAAGCCGTATTTTTTAAACAGGCCCATCGCGTCGGCCATGTCGTTAAACGACAGCGACGGATTCGGAGTGGGCTCGAGCTCGGTGGCCTTGATGGGCGTCGGCGCGCTCGCGGTCTGCGCATGCGCGGCCATCGACACGCCAACCGCAAGCGCCGTTGCGGCCGTTACCAAAAACGCGGCTGCGGTCCGGCGCAGCAATGTAGTGGTCCCGAATATCCCGAGCATTCTCACCTCCCAAATTCACGTGTTCTGCGGCCAGCCGGCATCCGCTTGGGGCCATCGGGCCACCCCATTTGGGCAAGGCCAGATGAGCCATTCGGCCACTTTTCTATCGTCAGTGGGCGGGAGGGGCCATGCGGCAGGTCAGCCCATCCGGCAAGGCAAAGGCCGTCTCAGGCGCGACGTTCCAACGCAGCGCGATCCCATTTTGCCAGGTCGGCCGCGGCCGCGTAGGTCTCCTGCAGGAACCCGAGCAGCAGCGCATCCGGATCGCGCGCTTGGCGCACGGCATCGTATGGCAAAATGAATTGGCCGACGTCCTTGTTATAAGCGGCTTCGGCGATGCCCAGCCGCGTATCGCCGTAACCGTCCGGCTCCGGATAGGCGTAGACATAGTACGCGGCGCGGCCGAAGCCGCCATTGCCGGGCCAGAAGCCGCAGCTCGAACATTCGTGCGAATAGGCCTCCGCCATCGCCCAGTCGGCGACGTTTGGCGTGTGGCCTTTCGGCGGCGGCGCGGTGCGGCCGGAAAAACGCGTCACGGCGAGATCGAAGCTGCCCCAGAAAAAATGCACCGGGCTGACCTTGCCAAGAAAGCGCGCGCGAAACGTGTTCATCACGCGCGCGGACTGCACCAGCGCCTGGTGGAAACGCGCGACATATTCGGCATCGAATTGTGCATGCTTGCGATCGCGATCGAAAGCGATGCAGTTTTCGATCTCGCACGGTGTGGTCCAGATATTCGCGTCGATGTCGAGCCGCTTCAGCCGCTGCGTGAACTCCGCATAGAAGTCGGCGACCGTCATCGGCTTGAGCGCGAGGCTTTCCGTGCGGCCGTCACTCATCTCGATATCGAGCCGGTGATCAACAAAATCGAACACGATATCGAACGCCCGACCGCGATAGGGAATTGCCCGTTTGGCCATGCCGCGGGCAGTGACGTGAAACGTCACATTCCACCAATGATTGACGAGCGGGTTAGCGCCAGGACGACTTTGCCGGCAATCTGCGTCCACAATTGCAGCGTCTCGCAGGTTTCGCTCCACGCCGCGTAGGGCAGTTCCGGCCATGGCGATTTGCTGGTCATCTCACGTCATCAACTCACTTCATCAAATGCCCGAACCGCGTCAGCGCTTCACGCCGCTCGTCCGCACTCGGCGTGTTTACGGCCGGGAATTTGTCGCGCCAATGGTAGGGCCGGCAGGCGTCGATCACGGCGCGGCTGTTGGTGTAGTCGCCGATGGCCTTGCGTTCCGGCTCGATGCGCGGATCCAGCGGCGTCGACCAGGCATCGCGGATAATGTCGATCGAAGTGGCCGGATCCGAACGCGTGATCAGCGCCCAAATCACTTCATCGAGATTCGATACATCGATGTCGTCGTCGACCACGATGACGTAGCGCCCGCAATAGGCGCCGACGTGACATTGCGCGGCGATGTGGCCGGCCTGTTTGGCGTGGCCCGGATAGCGCTGCTTGACCGCGACAGCGAGAAACAGCCGCGCATTGCCGACCTCGTGCGCCCACGCCGCGGTGACGCCGGGCACGCCGGCCTTCTCGACATTCTCGCGCAGCAGCGCCGAACGCACGATTGCGCGCCAGCGGCAGATTTCATCGGGCGGACGCTGCGGCACGCAGCCGAGCAGGATCGGTTCGTTGCGATAATAGACCGCCTTGACGTCGATGACCGGTTCGGGCCGCTCGTCGGACGCGTAATAGCCGGTCCATTCGCCGAACGGCCCCTCCCCGCGCGCGTTGCCGGGCTCGACGAAGCCTTCGATGACGATCTCGGCGTTGGCCGGAATCGGCAGCCCGGTAACCGGGCCCTTGATGACCTCCACCGGCTGGCCGCGCATGCCGCCGACGATGTCGAGTTCGCAGACGCCCGGTGGAACTTCGCTCGATCCCATCAGGAAACTCATCGGATCGCCGCCACAGACGATGGCAACCGGCATGCGTTCGCCGCGGGCGGCGTATTTGTCGCGCATCACCCGGCCGTGCTTGCCGGGCGAAATGTAGAAACCGAGCGTTTTTCGATCGTGGATCATCACCCGGTAGGTGCCGCAATTAATCCAGCCGTCGTCCGGATCGCGCATGATGTTGTAGCAGCCGGTGCCGATGTAGCGGCCGCCGTCCTGCGGATGCCATTGCGGCGCGGGAAATCTGGTGACGTCGATCGCATCGCCCGCCATGACGTTCTGCATCACCGGACCGGTCTCGACGAACTTGGGCGGGATACGTTTGACCATGGCAGCGTGGTTGACGCGAAAGCCCTCGCTCAATTCCAGTTTGGACAATTCGCTGGAAAATCCGAGCGTCATGTTCTTGCGCTTGCCGGCGAAGAAATTAACCAGCAGCCGGCTGCCTGGCAGCGTGCCGGGCACGTTGTTGAACACGAAACACGGCGCCTCATCCGTGTGGGCCGACATTTCGGCGACCATGCCGATATCGCGCTGATAGGAAAGACCGCCGACTTCCCTGACTTCGCCCAGCTTTTGCGCCTCGTCGAGCCACTGACGCAGATCGTGATAGGGCAGCAACGGCGCCGTGTTCGAGCCTGCCCCGCCGCCAAGCGGCGTCGCCATTGGGTCGGACATCGCACTTTGCTCAGCCATGCTAATGAATTTCTTTCCAGTTATTGGCGACATAACCCTGCCGGTCGACCTTCATGATCATCTTGCCCGGGACTGCATGAGCGCCCTTGCACGACCAGGCGTAGACCGTGTCGTGTCCGGTCGAGGCCATCGGGATGTCGGCCGCGCCCGGATGGTCTCGGCACCACGCCGCCGCCCCGAACGACGTTCGGCGCGTATCGGCCTTATCGCAATTGAGATTAGCGCCGATGAAGCATCCCAATAGTTTGCGGCCGACGCACCGCACAAAGCCAGCGTTGCGCACGGCCTCCTTGTCGGCTCCGAATGCCGTGGCGAGGGCGGGCACCAAGTCGGCAGGCACCTTGGCGGGCCGCGCATGCGCCGGGTTGGGACAATAGCTCGCCGCGTTGGCGGCGCGCATCGGCGCGGCGCTCGCAAGAATGAGCAGACCACAAAACGTCAGGATCGCCGGCGCTGCCGCTCCGCGCATCGCTTACTCCATGGTGCCTGCATTTTGGGTTGCAGCCGAATTGCTTATATTGCTAAGGAATTAGCCGGAGTATCCTATCATGCAGACGGACGTCGGCTCAAACCTGTTGCATAGCTGGATCGCGCGCGCCGCAGAGAGCGCGCCGGACAAGCCATACGTTATCTCGGCTGACGATGGGCGACGCGTGTCCTACGGACAACTGCGCGACAGCGTGGCGCGGTTCGCCACGTTCCTGCAGCAGCGCGGTCTTGGGCCCAACGACCGGATCGCGCTGCTCGCCAATAACTCGATCGAACATCTGGTCTGCTATCTGGGGGTGATGGCTGCCGGCGCCACCATCTGCACCGTCCACGTCGAGATGAACCGCAACCAGCTCGGCAATATCTTCGAGCGTCTGCGGCCGCGTCTCATCGTTTACCAGGACGGTCTCGGACTTGACGACCTCATCGGAGGTGCAGGCGTGCCGAGCCTGCGGCTCAGCCGTTGGGACCGGCCCGAGCCCGGAACGCTGTTTGATGAAGTAGCGCGCTGCGCGCCGAGCGAACCGCGCAATCCCGCGGGTCCCGATCATGACGCCGTCATCCTCTTTACGTCGGGGACCAGCGCCACGCCCAAAGGCGTCATTCTCGATTATCGCGAGTTTCTTCTCAACATCAGGCCGCTGGCCGATGGTTTCGGCATCACGGCAGATGACCGACTTTACGATTTCCGTCCGTTCAGCTGGAATTCGGCGCAGACTTTGGGCTGCCTTGCGGTCCTCAGCAGCGGCGCCACGCTGGTCCTGGCGGAAAAATTTTCGGCCAGCCGCTTCTTCCAACACTTGCGCCAGCACGATGTAACCGTGTCGACCGGCAATCCGACGACGATCAATATTCTGCTCAACAGCGAGCAGACCGCGCGCCGCGACGATGTGCCGAAGCTGCGCTTTATCACCTCAAGCTCGGCGCCGCTCCTGCTCGAAGACTGGAAGCGGTTCGAGCAGCATTTCGGCATCCCGGTCGCACAGGGCTGCGGCGCCAGCGAGGTGAGCTGGATCGCCGCCATTCCGGGCGAACAGCGACGGCTGGGCAAGGTCGGCCGGCCCTTCCGCTACCACGACCTCGCCATCGTCGACGGCGACGGCCGGCGGCTGCCACCCGGCGAGATCGGCTATGTCGAACTCGGCGGCCTCGGCGATCACGCCTACCGCTACCTCGGCGACGATGGTGGCATCAAAGTTCATAGCCGCGGCCGCTTCCGCACCGGCGATCTCGGTTCGCTCGACACCGACGGCTTTCTGACGCTGTCGGGCCGCGAGAAGGAGCTGATCATCCGCGGCGGGGCCAAGATCTCGCCGCTCGAAATCGACTCGTTCCTGATGCAGCATGCCGATGTGATCGAGGCCGCAACGGTTGGCGTGCCTGACAAGTTCTACGGCGAAGAGGTCGTGAGCTATGTAGTGACGCGGCCGGGCGCCAACACCGACGCCGCAGCGCTGCTGCGTTATTGCGCGGCGCTGCCGCCCTTCAAGGCGCCGAAGCGAATCCTGCTCAGCGCTTCGCTGCCGAAGACCGAGCGCGGCAAGCTCGATCGCAAGGCGCTGACGGAGCGGTGGAAGGAAGACCACCTTGGTGAGGTCGGTGCAGAACGATAGGACAGCGGCAAATCGTTCTCTGCTTCAAAGCCGAAAACCCGTAAAGCTTCTCGCTATCGCCAAAATATCGCCAGCAGAATAACGATCGGCAGCGGGACGCCAAGGAGCCACAACAGCAAGCCTCTTCCGAATCCCATGATTTGCTCCGTTCTACATAAAATATCGTTCGAGCTCGTTTCCACGTCCTAATGAGAGAACAGGACGAGCAGAATGATGATCGGAATTGGAATGCCCAGCAGCCACAACAAGATCGGCATCGCGGTTACCTCCGGAATTTTCGCTTTTCGTTTCTCGCTTACCAGGGACGCGGAACGAGGCGCCGCTCATTCCAGCTGCCGTCCCGCAATTGTCCGCCCTCGACCGCGGCCAGACTGGAAGCAAACGCGCCGAACAACAGGGCGGCCGTCATCCAGAACGCAAGCTTGGCGGCGCCGCGGCGCGCTTGATCGGCTGCGGCCTTGGCCTGGGCGATGACGTCGTCAACGCGCTTTTCGGCGGCAGCCTGGCTCAGGCCGGTTTGGGCGGCGACGGATCGCGCAACGTAGGTTTTGTCGGCGGACGACAAGCCGCCCTCTGCCGCATAGCTCGCCGTCCAAAGCCGAAGGACCTCCCCACGCGCTGCTTCACTCGAACGCGGCTCAGCCGTTCCGCCGGCCGCCGCGGGCATTGCTGCGCCGCGACCGGGAGCAGCACTGGTCTGCGCCGGCGCTTCACGCCTGAAAAGCCGGTCGACATAGACCTGCGCCGGGTCGGTGGCCGCCTGACTGGCTGCGGGACCGACCATCGAAGCGGCGCCACCGAGCAGGTGAGTGGTCGCAGCGCCAAGCAAACCGGCGCTGATCAAGGTCGCGAACGCCCACGAGATGAAGCCATGGGCGGTATCACGAAAGAACGCCTCATTGCTGTGGACGCCGATCCATTTGGTCCGCAGTCGCGCCGCCAGATAGCCGCCGACGGCGGACGACATTACGGCAACAATCACCAAATAAATGCCGGCCGCGACCTTGAAGGTGGCGGCTGAGATTCCAGTATCGGTCCACGGCGAGATCGACGACAACCCTAGACCCGATCCCAATGCCAAGAGCTGCAACGTTACTGCCGACGTAGTGACCGCGCCCGCCGCAATGCTGGCCCATGAAACGGCCGAAAGAGCATCAGTCAAAAGCGTATTATCCGAACGAATGGCAGTATCCATGAGAGCTCCCAAACGGTCTCGTGAGCTGAAACTGTGTCGTCCCTATCAAGGACCGCGATGGCAAAAGGTTCCCGCCACCGCTCAAATATTGGGCGTAACGAAGCCGGCCCGTGAAGGCTGTCATCCCGCACTGCAAAAACTTGATCGATGCAAAAGCGCTGGAAGGTGTACGTCAAATCGCGTGTATAATCGGGTCAGGCAATGACCTCGGCCACTTCAGCAAACATGTCAGTCTCGGGCAACGCGCTTCGACGCTATGTTTACTCGTTGCTTGCAGTCTCGATGGCGCTGCTTGGAACGACGGGCGCGCGCGCCGAGGGCGCCAAGCCGCGGTTCGGGCCCAATGCGATTCCGATCGAGCAGGCGACCGGATATCTCCGCACCCATCCGGCGCCGGACTACTGGGCGATGAGCCCGTTCTACATCCCCCAGGATACCGACAGCGCGTGTTCGGCCGCGAGCATCGCCATTCTGCTCAACGCCCTGCGCGGCGTGCCGGCGCGCGCCGATGTCGATCTCATCACCCAAGCGGGTCTTCGCGCGAAGCTTGGCGACGCGCACTGGGCGGCTGAAACGGCGCAAAACGGGTCGGGTGTGACCTTCGCGGAATTCGTCAAGGTCATCGGCGAGGGTCTGCGCGCCTATGGTTTAGCGAGCGACGAGGCCGAGGTGTTCAAACCAGCCCAGGCATCAAACCAGAACGTTGCCAAACTGCAACGTCTGCTGGCCGCCAATGAACGTTCGGGCAGGGACGTCGCGCTCATCTATTTCAATCAAGGCGTACTCACCGGCGATTGGGACGGACCCCACATTTCGCCGATCGGCGCCTATGACGCCCGCCGCCGGCGCGTCCTGGTCATGGACGTCGACCGCCGCTTCTACGTGCCCTACTGGTCGCCGCTGCGTAAAGTCCTGCAGAGCATGCTCAAGCCCGCTCCGGAGCGGTTTGGGCCGCTCGCGGGCGAGACCGGCGGCATCGTCTGGGTCCGGCCGAAGCGGCATTGAGACCGGAACGCTATCTTGCGTTCATCTCATCGCGAACGCTGTAGAGCACCTTACCGCCCGCTCTTCGCCAGCGAATGCACCCAGCCGTGCATGCGCTTCTTGGCGTTGGCGATGTCCTCCTTGGAGAACCAATCCTCGGGCTTGACCTTGTCGACCGGATAGACCGGCCGCAGGAAGTCGTTCTCGTAGCCGAACGGCACAGTGGCATCGATGCCCATGCCGCCTTCGAAGCGGGTGTGCGAGGCGGTCCATTGCTGTCCGCCCGCGGTCATGCGCTCGGCCGGCATGAAGGTCTGCCCGCGCCCGCCGGGGATCGGATTGAGAATATCGGTCTGCGGATTGACCCGCGTGGTCAGGCACCACATCACGTCGTCCATCGAATAAGGATCGACGTCTTCGGACACCGCGATGGCGAGCCGCATGCCCTGCGAGCACGACAAGGCGGCGCCCAGGAAGTTGCGCTGCCAGCCCTCGTCGATCTGGTTGCGCTTTTTCACCTGGATGACGCAGCCGCCCCAGTCCGTCATGCAGTACGGGATCACCACGTTCTGCACGATGCCGGGCTGCAGCCGGTTGCACAGTTCGTAGATCGCCGCCTCGCGCACCGTGGTGTCGATGTTGTGGTCGTCGAGCATGTGCACGCCGAGCGCAAAGATGATCGGCTTCGTCTCCGGCTTGCGCATGGTGATGGCGGTGACGTGGAAGGTCGGCGCTTTGTAGGACTTGCCCATGTAGCCGGCCCACTCGGGGTGAAAGTGGTAGCGGCCCTGCACGCCGGCCTTCTCCGCCTCCTCGGTTTCGAAGCGGCGATCGCGCGGGTTGACGTAGCCTTCGAGCACCAGTTCGCAGTCGGCGAGCGCCATGGCGTCGACGGTGCGCGCCTTGACCAGGCGGATCGGCGTACCCTGCACCGCCGAAGCGATGCCGATCTCATCGCAGCCCATCGGCAGCACCGCATAGTCGAAACCGGCGCCGGCGAGCAGCGTACAGGCGGGCGGCACGCCGAAGCACATGGTGATCGGCACCGGCTGGTCTTCCTTGTAGTATTTGTTGACCACCTGCCACATGTGCGAGCCGGGCGAAATCTGGAACGTGCCGACGTTGCCCCAGCGGAAATTCATGCGGTTGTAGCCGAGATCCGAGCCGCCATCGAATTGCGGGCCGGTGACGCAGCGGATGCCAGAGCCGACGGTCAGCTCCGGCTCGTAGGTGGTGTGGCGGATCGGCACCAGCCATTTGTTGACGTCGTCGGGCTTCTCGATGACGAATTCCTGGCACGGCGCTTCGCTCTGCGCGATCTCCGCCGGTTTGATCGGATGCGACAGCGCATAGGCGAGCTTCCGCACCCGTTCGGCGTCGTCCTTCCAGCCGAACATCTTGTTGATGATCGCCATGTCGCCGAACAGATTGGTAATGACGCGATGGTTCGGCTTGCCTTTGACGGTGTTGAACAGCACCGGACAGCCGCCGTCCATGTGCTTCTGCAGCCCGGTCACCTGCAGGTCGGGATCCACCTCCCGATCGGTCTCGATCAATTCGCCATTGGCGCGCAGCCATTGCAATGTACTGCGCAGATCGAAGGCCTGGTTCGGCGTCGCCGCCGTTGTTTGTTCCTTGCGCACCGGCTGTTGCATTGTCCGCATTCCCATTGCATAGATTTCTAAGTAATTATTTGCCTGGGATTGCAGGGGCTGTCAACGCCGATGCCGACGCTGCGGCCAACGCCAAAGACGAAACCGACGCCGCGCGCCGGCGAGTTTGCGCTGCGGCAATCCTCCGGCTTTCTGGTGCGCGATGCGCATTGCGCCTTACGGCGTGACTCGCGGCCAGTGGTATTTCCTGCGCGTGCTGTGGACCCATGACGGGCTGTCGCAGCGCGAACTCTCGGCGCACGTCGGCATGATGGAGCCGACCACGGTGATCGCGCTGCGCAGCATGGAAAAAGCCGGATTGATCCAGCGCGAACGCAGCGACGACGATCGACGCAAGGCGCGAGTGCTGCTCACCGCCGAGGCGAAACGGCTGCGCAACGAACTGCTCGCCGTGGCGCGAAGCATCACGGATGCGTCCGAGGAAGGAATTGCAGCGAGCGATCTCGCCGCGTTCCGCCGCGTCATCGCGCGGATGACGGAAAATCTCGACGGCGTCGCGCGCTGAACGCTGGGCAACGCCACGATTTTGATGTCGGAGACGGGCGCGAGTTCACGGCCCGACGCGCGCGCGCTGGAGCAGCGGCCCGAGCCGCGCGCGTAGGCGCGAAGCGGTTCGCCACACCACCGGTGTTTGTTTGATGAAACGCTTGATCCGCCGCTGAACCGCGGATCCGACGCATGCCGGCACGCCACGCCACGTCTCCACTGCCGCATAATCGCCGAGCTTGATATGGGTGTCCGACCATTCGAGCTTGTCAGGATTCGTCGCCGACGGTGAAATCGAAGCGCCGCAACCCAAGCTCGATCGCATTAGCGATCAGCTCGCGAAGGTGAAGCGCACCTGGTCCGTAATGACCGAGCGCTCCATCGTCGTAGCTGGAGAGCACATGGAAATAGGCATCGCGGAATACCAAGCCGAGATGCGTGGCGCCGCAGATCGGGCCGAACTGCGTATGGCCGACATGCACCTGAGCCTTGTCTTCGGGCACAAGCGGCGACGAAGGCAGCGGCGCCGCCTGCTCCGCAAGATCGAGAAAGAATTCGCGCCAGCCGGGACGCTCGAACATATCGGGGATGCCGCGGTGCGCAAACAGGCGACGCTTTTGCGCCATCAGGGTTTGCATGGTCTGTTTTGCATCGGTCGCATTGGCGTCGATCGCAAAGCGAATCTCGCCGAATTCCGCCATGCGCTTGCGCTTGGAACGATCGCGTCGCCGCGTTGCCGATGAACGTTTCGCGACGTAGAACTTTTTCCAATCATTGCCGAGCTGCGCGAAATGCGCGCCACTCGGATTGGTCGCCAGCCCGAGCGCGAAAAATGGATTGAATTGGCCGCCCACTAATTGCGGCATCTTCTCAAGTTCAATCCAGTCGTGGCCGAACGGCGGCTCGCGCTGCATGCGCAGGCGCAGCTCTTTCCAGACGGCGCGGAACCGCTCCGCCGGGATGCGCTGCGAGAAACCCGAGACGATGAGCGGCGCGTTATAATCATTCAGATCCTGGCCGAGCCAGCACAACCGCCGCGCGCCGCGGCTGCGGTCGATGCCGAGCGGCAGAATAAAGGCGGTCTGTCCGTCGGCAAATGACCCCACCACGATGGCCGGTTGTACACTGCTGCGCGTCCCAATATGCCGTTGCCACCGCGACAGCCAGTCGAAGGTCTGAAACGGCGTGCAATCGGCGGTGCGTTCGAAGCGACGCCATTCGGCCTCGACGGTCTCGAGCCGATCGTGGATCGAAAGGTTGAGCGCAACCGAAGCACCGGTTGCGTCGCCGACGCGATCAGGCGTTGCGCGGGCGGCAACAAGCGCGAGACGGGCGTTCGGCAATGCGGCCAAAGGTCTGCTTGTCACGTAATCCGCTGACATGATGGATGTCCGGGAGAGCCTGATAGAGGAGAATAGCTAAGGGAGCATCGCTTCCCCCCTTGCCATTTGTGTTAAGGTAAAGCACCCCTCAACAAAATCGCTCGACCTTTACATGGCACTGCCGGCGCCGTGGGAAGCCACCTGAGCGAAGCGTGGAAAATGATCAACGAGAGGATGATATGAACGCAGTGCGTATTTTGTCTGCCGCCGCGGCGGCTATTTGGCTGGGCATGAGCGCTGTTTCCGGCGCCGCCTACGCGCAGGCCGGCGGCTATCCCGCCAGAACGGTCACCATCATCGCCGACGCGCCGCCCGGTTCCACGCCCGATGTCGATGCGCGGTTCGTCGCCGAGGGCCTCGGCAAGATGTGGGGCCGCCAAGTGGTCGTCGTCGACCACCCGGGCGCATTCGGCAGTATCGGGGCGCGCGCGGCGTCCGCAGCGGCACCCGATGGCTATACGCTCTACATGCCGGCGCTGGCGACTTTTGTGGCTCCGAAGACGGCGGCTCCCAACCTGCCGCTGCAGTTGCCGCGCGATTTCATCCCAATCGGATTTACCGCCGAGAACCCGATGTTCGTTGCGGTCAACCCCTCACTTGGCGTGAGCACGTTGCCGAAACTGATCGCGCTCGCCAAAAAGAAACCTGGTTCGATCTCGATCGCGGTGACGGGCGCCGGCCGGCTGACCGACCTCACCGGCCGTCTCTTGCAGCAGCGCGAAAACGTGACTTTCGTCCGCGTGCCATACAACAGCGGCACGGCCGCCGCGGTTTCCGATGTAGCCGGGGGACGCGTATCGATGATCATCGAAGGCTATTCGGGCATGGCCGGCGCGATCAAGGGCAAGCAGATCAAGCTGATCGCGGTCGCTTCGTTGAAGCGCCTGCCGGAATTCCCCGACGTGCCGCCGATCGCGGAAACGATCCCGGGGTTTTCGGCAACCGGCTGGCAGGTTCTGCTCGCTCCGAATGGCACGCCACAGCCGATCGTCAGCAAGGTCAGCGCCGATCTGGCCAAGCTCGTCAGCAGCCCGGACTTTCAGAAGCGGCTTGCCACCATCGGCAGCTATTCGCACGCAATGACGCCGGATCAGGTCTTGGCCTTCGTCAAGCAACAGCAGAATACGTGGCTTCCGCTACTGCAGACCCCCGAGAAAAAATAAAGCGCTGCCGCGCATTTTCGGGATCGAAGCTCGAGGCTCTGTGATGACGCGTGGGGGCTTTTGGACAAGCGCCAATTTCTGCTGGCGCTTTTGTCTGATTGTACTGGGGATCGCGGCGCTCGCGGGGCCTGCGCGCGCCAAGGAGGAAGGCTCAGGGATGCCTTCGAGCCAGCGCGGCTCTACTTCGCAAAAACTGATCGATGCGGTGAAGCTCGATTGGCACGCCGTCGCTGTTGCGAACGATTTCCGCAAAGCCGCCCCAGCGCCGCAATAAGGCGTCGCGGGTGACGCGCTCGATCAAGCACGCTTGGCGTTGTCCAGGGGTTGGGTGTGCCGCGTGCGCCTAGCAGCTTGTAAGCCGGATGATCGGTGCGCGGCTTTTTCGCGTTCAATTCGTCTGTCTCGATTACCTCGAAAGGAAGCTGTGCGACGGTTTCGGCGATGGCTTGAATAGCACACCGGACCGGGCTGCATTGCATGGCGTTGATTGGCGTGACCGTGACGCCCGCGATCGTCGGCTCAAGATTTCCGGAGAGTAGTTCAAACAGCCATTCATCCGGCTGACTCAGCGTGCCGGTGCCGTCCTTACTTTCGAACCCTAGTTTTCCGAGTAGCGACCGAAATATCCCCTGCCGTCGCGGGGATGTGGTCATGGCAAAGGGTGCGCAATGGTGTGAGCGTCGAACATGCAACCATTGTAGAAGTTATCCACTACAAAAACATTCCACCAATCTCCCCAGAGGCGGAGACAGGTACCAAGCTAAGTATTTGATTTTGAACTGGAAAACTAGCTGGTACAGCTGGGTAAATTCGAACTACCGACCTCCTGATCCACAGTCAGGCGCTCTAACCAACTGAGCTACAGCTGCACGGCACGCGGCCAATCGGCGGCCCGGAAACTATGAGCAACGGCCTACTTTAGCAAGCCTGACCCAGGCACGCAAAAGCCCGGGCTAACCCGGGCTTTCGACAGCACAGTGGACCCCGAAACGGGGGATGGCGGTCGTCAGGCGACCTTGGTGAAGGCCTTGTTCATGCCGTTCTTGATCGGCTCGGCCGTCTCGGTGGCGACCTTCTGCGCCAGAGCACTGAGTTCCTTGCCCTGCTGCGTGAAGGCCTCGAACTGCTTGCGGGCATGAGAGCTCGACAGCTCGATGACTTCAGACGGCGACTTGGCCGTGATCAACTCGCCGAAGAAATCGAACGCCGCATTGGTGTTGGTCCGCGTCGCCTCGATCATCTTGAGACCGTAGTCGGACGCACCCTTTGTCGCGGTCGAATAGGTGGTTTCGAGGACGTCGGTCGCCTCTTCGGCCACCGCCTTCATCTTTTCGTAGGTGTCCTTGCACTGGGCGACGCCGCGTTCCGCGAACTCGCGGAAAGCAGCAGGCATTTCGACCTTCGGGATTTCGAACTTGGGCATCTCGAATTTGGGCATCTCGAATGCGCTCGATGCCGGCTTGCTGGTCCTGGGCTTCGAAGTGGTTTCAGTTGTGGCTTCCGCCATGGCACGTCCCTTGGTTTTGGCTTTGCTCTTGGGCTGTTTCACGATGTAAAACTTGACTAGGCCTCGCCGCCCGTCGCGCAAGGCCACACCTTCATTGCAAACCCGGCGGCCGAACGCGGTACTCATCAAGGGCCCGGGCCTTCCTGGCCTATATAGCACTGCATTTGGTGCAATGCAATAAAAATATTGCGTTGCACAAAAATGTAATATTTTGAATTGTCTCGTGTTTTCAAAGGCCGCGCGAAATTTGCGGCCAGCTCACGTCGTTGTGGTCGGCTTGGCCGCGTCGACCACCAACTTGGCCGCACTCTGCCCGAGGTCGCGAACCTGCGCCGACAACGCCTGCATTTGACGACCGAGAAATTCAGACTGCAAACCCATGACCTCGGCGGCATCCTTGGCGTGCATCAGCTTCTGCGCGAAGTCGAAGGTCGCAGCCACATTCTGCTCGGCATATTCCATCGATTTATGCGCGATTTCACTGGCGCTGCTGTGCGCCGCTTGAGTCTGGCCGTGGATATGTCCGACCGCCTGGTTGGCGGCCTGGATGAACCCCTCAACGGCCTTACGGGCCTGCGTCACGCTCTGTTCTGCGAACGAGCGCAGCTCGTTCGGCATCGCAAACTGCTCGAATGGATCCTTCGCCATGGATGTATCCTCCGTCGGGCTGGCCGCGCGATCCTAGCGCGAAATTGCCACGGCCATGCAACGCCAAAAACGGCCGCACCGAACCGGCATCGGCAGGGTGTCTAACCGCCGAGCGCCGATTAAGGTTATCGCGTCATGCCGGACAGCTGCAAAGGTGCCAGCATGGACGCGGCACGGCGCCCGCATTATTAAGAATTCCTTAAGGGAACGGGTTCCGCCGCATGCCGAGTGTCGAGTCCGAACTCGCCTTTTTGCAAATTCCGCGACTTGCGGCCGAGGCGACGAGCGCGCGACCGGCTTGGCTGTGGAGTGCCGAGACGTCGCGTCTGCTGTGGGCGAATGCCGTCGGCGCGGCTGTTTTCGGTGTCACCGGCACAGCCGAGTGCGGCCGCGTACGGTTCGCACCAAACAACCCTCTGCCTGCTCAGATCGCTCGCCTCGCTACGACACTGCCGTTCGCCGGAACGGAGCGCCTTGAACGGTTGCGCGGGGTCGGCGCGGGGCTGGGACGCCCGGTCGTCTGCGCTTGCTCGCGTATTCCGCTACCGGACGGCACGGCGGCGGTGTTGATTGCCGCGTGCGAACCGGCCGGCCCCACGCTGCCGCTTGGCGAACGCGTGCACCGTCTCTTTGCCGGCGTGACGGGCGCGCTCGCCGTCTTTGCCGCCGACGGCAAGCTGTTGCACGGCACCGATGCGGCCCTGCGGCAACTCGGCGGCGCGACGACCCTGTCGGCGCTCGGCCTCGATCAGCTTGCGGCCGACGCACTCCAACATGGGCGCGCCAGCGGCAGCCCAAGCAGCGGCGACACCACCGCTCCATTCGCGGCACTTCGGCTAGGCCGCAACGATTCATACGTGCTGGCGCTGACTCTGCCGCCGGGCGACGCAATTCTCGCACAACGTCCGGCCCAAACAGATCACGCCGCCGCAGTCGCAACGCCACCCGAATCAGAGAACGCCGCGCCGGCGTACCCAGCACCTGCTGCTATGGCGGAGGAACTGCCGCAGGATCCGGCAAACCCTTCGCCCGGTGCGAGCGACACGCCGCCCGCCTCAGCCTCCGCTGAAGCGCCGGCGGCCGGGCCGCCGAGCCTGGAAGAAGCACCCAGCGCCGACCGCCATCATCCGTTGCGCTTTGTCTGGCACATGGACGCCGACAGCCGGTTCGCCATCGGCTCTGACGAATTTGCCGAACTTGTCGGTCCGCGCGCGATCTCGGCGTGCAGCCGCCTGTGGCGCGAGATCGCGGCGGAGCTGAAACTTGATCCTGACAACCGCGTCGCCCACGCGATCGCGACGCGCGAAACCTGGAGCGGCATCCTCGTGGAATGGCCAGTGGACGATGCCGACGAACGGCTGCCGGTAGAACTGTCCGGACTGCCGGTGTTCGATCGCGACCGTGAGTTTCGCGGCTATCGCGGCTTCGGCGTTTGCCGCGACATCGCGCGTATCAATCAGTTGGCGCGCCAGCGACAAATACAGCCGATTGGCTTCACGCCCGGCCACGACGCGCCGTCCGGCAGGCCCGACGAGGCAGAGCCAACAGCAGAAAAAAGCGACGCTCACGCGGCCCCAATCGCCGGCGCGCCAGCGGCCGAACGCAGCGAGGGGGACACCCAAAATCCGCCGCGCCCGGAGCCACTGCGGCTCGAGATCGTCCCGGCCGCAGCCAATGTGGTGCCGTTCCGATCGGCGACGGCTCCGGAACCAAAGGCGCCGAGCCTCAGCCCGATCGAGCGCAACGCCTTTCGCGAACTGGCGCAGGAACTGACCGCACGGCTGCGCGGTCCGGTCGCGGAGCCGGCCGCCGACCAAGCCGCAATCGCGCCGGACGAGGCGGTCACTCCCGGCAATGCCATCGCGACCGAACTGCTGCACCCAGCCCTGCCGCCCGCCGCCGCCCAGGCGTTGCTCGAGCGGGTGCCGGCCGGCGTCCTGGTTTATCGCAACGACACGCTCCTGTTCGCCAACCGCTCCTTCCTCGAACTAACTGGCCATGACAGCATGCAGACGCTGGCGGCAGCGGGCGGATTGCATGCACTGTTTTCCGAGCGGGGCCCGGACGCGCTGCACGACAGCAGCGACACGCAGACATTCTCGATCACGACGGGACGCGGCGAGCAGCATCCGGTCGAGGGCCGCTTGTTCAGCGTGCCGTGGAATGGCGATGCCGCGCTTGCCCTTGTCTTGACGCGCGGCCAGCCGGCCGAGCGGCTGCGCGCCGCGCAGAGCGCACTCGAAGCCGCACTGAGCCAGAACCGCGACATCAAGGCATCGCTCGATCGCACCGTACGACGCGAGGCCGGCAAGACCGCAGCAGCCAAAGCCGACTTTCTCGCCAAGGTGAACCACGAAATTCGCACGCCGCTCAATTCCATGATCGGTTTTGCCGAGGTGATCCTGAGCGAGCGCTTCGGCTCGATCGGCAACGAACGCTACCGCGAATATCTCAAGGACATGCACGCGGCGGGGCTGCACCTCGTCTCGTTGCTCAACGATCTTGTCGATCTCTCCAAGATCGAGTCCGGTCAACTCGAACTGAATTTTGTCGAGTTCGATCTGAACGAACTCACCCAGCAGTGCGTCGGCATCATGCAGCCGCAGGCCAACCACGCCCGCATTATCATTCGCAACGCGCTCACTCCCGGTCTCCCACGCGTCGTGGCCGATGAGCGGTGCGCGCGTCAAATCGCACTCAATCTCCTCGCCCACGCGATCAGGCAAACCGGCCCCGGCGGCCAGGTGATCGTCTCGACCGTGAGCGGCAACGGCGGCAAGGCCCTGTTGCGCGTGCGCGACAGCGGTCCCGGCATGCGGGAGGCTCAGAGTGCTGTGGCCGGCGAGCCGCTTGGCCACCACGTCGCTGCAGCCGCTTGGGACGCGACCCCCGGCAGTCTTGGGCTGGCGCTGACCCGGGCCCTCGCCGAGGCGAACCACGCCGATTTCAGCATCAAGAGCGCGGCCAATGACGGGACGCTGATCGAAATCGCCTTCACGTCCGACCACGCAGCGATCCGTCAGCCGTGATGAAGGCGGGCTGCGGCGGCGGCCTGCAGCGGCTTGCGGTCTGCAGCGGCAAACCGTACCGAACGGCCACGAATCCGACACAGACGCCCCGCATGTTATGAGCTTGCCAGCCACCAGCTATCATCAATTGGCTCTGCAACCTCGGAAACGCGTGCTGTGACCGCGGCTACCGGCTTAAAGCGCCTCGCGATTGCCGTTGCCGGCGTGGCCGCCGCGGCGTTTGCCATGCTGATCGGGCTGTCGTTTCTGATACCGGCGACATCGATCCGCGATGCGGTCAAGACCGAAATCCACGACGTCACCGGGCTCGACCCGACATTGCGCGGCACCATCTCGGTTTCGCTGTTTCCCCACGCTTCGGTCAGCTTCCGCGACGTACACTTCGCCGACAACGGCGGCACCCAGCCGGCGCTCGCCGCCGATGAAATGATTGCGCGGCTGAGCTATTTCCCGCTACTCGCCGGCCGGGTGGAAATTTCTGACATCACGCTGGTCCGGCCCACCATCACCATCGCTTTCGCACCGGACGGCCAATCGAACTGGTCCGGGCTTACGGCCGCGCTTGCCCATGCACTGGAGCCTAGTCCCAATCGCAGCGGTTCGTTCTCCGAGATCGGCATCCACGACGGTACCATCGTCGTACGCGACGCCGAAGCGCGCGCCCCCGAGCAGATCGACAACGTGAACTTTGAGGTCGCGTGGCCGTCGATCTCGCGCAGCTTCGCGGCAACGGGCAGCTTCATCTGGCGCGACCAGCCGGTGGAAGCGAGCCTGACGCTGAGCGACTTCCTGGCGGCGCTGACCGGGCAGAATTCCGGCGTCAAGCTGCGCCTGACCTCTCAGCCGCTCAACTTTGCCTTCGACGGCACGGCCAGCAACGAGCCGACGCTTAAGATGGCCGGCACCCTTGACGTGGAATCGCCGTCGCTGCGCGATGCCCTGCGCTGGACCGGCAAGCGCCGCGTGCCGTTCGGCGGCTTCAAGCGCTTCGCTCTGCGGGCGGAGAGCGACGTCAGTAACGGCACGGTGTCGCTGACAAACGTCAACGTCGAACTCGACGGCAACCGCGCCGAGGGCGTTCTCACGCTGGCCAGTGACGGCCGCCGCGCCGTACAGGGCACGCTCGCCGCCAACTCGCTCAATCTCACGCCCTATATGAGGGGCGCGCGCCTGATGGCCACGAACGAGCGCAACTGGGACCGGCTGCCGATCGCGCTCGACGGACTTGCCGACTTCAATCTCGACCTGCGGCTGTCCGCGGCGAGCATCAAGATTGCAAACGCGCAGTTAGGCCGCACCGTCGCGGCTGCGAACATGAGCGGCGGCAAACTGAAGGTGACCATCGCCAACTCGCAGGCCTTCGGTGGCTCCGCCACGGGCTCTTTCGGGATCGGCAACAGCAAGGACGGCATCGAGATCAGTTCGCATGTCCGGTTCGATGAGGTCGATCTCGGCACCTGCCTGAGCCAGATATTCGGTCTGCACAAGCTCGAGGGCCACGGCACATTGGCTCTCGATGTCGATGGAACGGGCGGCTCGGTATGGGGGGTGACGCACACCCTCAACGGCACCGCGAGCCTCGATGCCCATGACGGCGCGCTGATCGGCATCGACGTCCAGCAATTACTGCAGCGGCTGGAAAAGCGGCCGCTGTCGGGCAACGGCGACTTCCGCACCGGGCGCACCGCATTCGATCGGCTGGCGCTCAACATCAAGATCGACCAGGGGATGATTTCGGTCCAGAAGCTGGAGTTCAAAGGGCCTGCCGTCAAACTCCAGCTTGCCGGCGAGGCGTCGATCCCGAGTCGTGACCTGGATCTCCAGGGCACCGCCACGCTGGTTTCCGCCAACACCCCCGACGAATTTGCGCTGCCTTTCACCGTCCAGGGACCGTGGGACAACCCGGTACCGCTGCCTGACGCATCGAGCCTGATCCGCCATTCGAATGCCGCCGCGCCGCTGCTGGAGGCCGTCAAGCGGCACTCCGCGGGGGACGCCGTGCGCTCAGTGATAGATCAGCTGTTTGCCGCACCGCCGGCGGCGTCACCCGCGCCGGTTACTCCTAAGCCAGCGGCTGCGACCGCCCCGGCGACCGCCCAATAGCGGCGCCTGGCGGCTGCGGACCCTGTCGTTACACTGTCCGTGTTTGTTTGGCCTCGCAGACCCGCACAGGCATCGAAGTCCGACAAAGCCGGGCGAGTATTTTCCCTGCCTATGCTCTATGATTCGCGGCGAACGAATCAGCAGCTTCCGCCCCCGGCAAGACCGCGATGTTCAGCCGCCTCACGCGCTCCCTGGTCAAAGTGCTGATCGCGTCGCTGATCGTCGGAACGATCCTGGCTCATTTTGGGCTCACTACCGATCAACTGATGCAGGCCGCCGGACTGTCGCCGGCGCGGGTCGCCGATTTGGCGCGCGAAGGACTGGCCTGGGCGCTGCCCAACGTGCTGCTCGGCTCGCTGATCATCGTGCCGGTATGGTTCCTGTTCTATTTGTTCCATCCGCCGGGCGAGAGCAGGGATTGAACCAGGCCCGCGCCGCGGTTCCCGCGCGCGCCGGTGACCTTGGCAAGCAACGCTGCGCTCAACGCCCGCGACCATAGGCTGCTCTCAAAGCAGAGTCGCTGAGCGGCGAGATCAGCCGAACGGCTTGATGCTTTCGGCAACCGAATCGGCGACGTGCTCCTTGGAAATGACGCCGACGATCTGCGACGGACGCCAACGGCCCTCGGCGGTGGTCACCACCGCCATGGTGGCACTGCGGCGCGCCATGCGCCGAACCACGTCGAACATCACGTCGCCTTCGCGCGCCAGCGTAAACTTGCGTTGCGCAATATCGCCGAAATGCACGCCGCCATAGGCGGCCTCGGCTCCCCGCCGCAGCCCGGTATTGACGCGAACCACGCCGGCGATGCGGTTGCCGTGCGTCACGACGACATGCCGAAAGCCATGATCCTTGGCATGCTCGTTGAGAAAGGCGCCGAAATCGGCTTCCGCAGGAACGATCGTCACGTCGCGCTCCATGACTTCGCCGGCGCGGCGCACCAGAAACATGTTGGCGTGCATCGCCTTCGGAACGAAGTGTCCGCGGCCGACCAGCTTGATCGTGTAGATATTTTCGATCGAGAGCAGGCGGCGAACGCCGATGGCGAGCGCGACCGCGACGATGCTCGGCATGACGAGATCGTAGTCGCGCGTCATCTCGAAGATCATGGTGACGGCGGTCATCGCGGCCCCGGTGCCGCCGCCGACCATCGCCGCCATGCCGATGATCGCCCCGGTGGTAACGCTGACGCCTTGGATCGGATAGATGGCCGTAATGACGGCGCCGAACGCGCCACCGATGGTCGCGCCCATGAACAGCGAGGGCGAAAAAATCCCGCCGGACGATCCCGAGCCGAGGCTGGTCGAGGTGGCGAAGAGCTTTGCCACAAACAGGACAAGCAGCAGCACCGGGAAGCCAAGGCCTCCGGTCAGGATGGCCTGGATCGTCGAATAGCCGACGCCTTCGACGTAATAATGACCGGCGGCCCGGAACAGCACGTAGATCAGGACGCCCAATCCGAACATGCCAATGATGTGCCGCAAATACGGATTCGCGATCTCCTCGAAGATGTCCTCGGCGAAGCTCAGGCCGCGAATGAATCCGGTTGCGGCGAGGCCGATCAGCGCGCCCAGCAATGCAAACAACAACAGCGCCGCCAGCGTCGCCGGATGCTCCGAGGTCAACAGGTCGCTTGGAATGTTGAAGGCCGGGTGGATGCCGAAGAAGATACGGCCGATGAAGGTCGCGGTGCCGGTCGCGAGCGCCACCGGCAGAAACGTGCGCGCACTCAGTTCCGGCATCATCAGTTCAATGGCGAACATCACCCCGCCGATCGGCGTGTTGAAGGTCGCCGCAATGCCGGCGCCGGCGCCGGCGGCGACCAGCGTGATGCGCTGCCACGGCGCCATGCGGATGACCTGCCCGAGGGTAGAGCCCAGCGCCGCGCCGATCTGGATGATCGGCCCTTCGCGCCCGACCGCCCCGCCGGTCCCGATCGACAGCGCCGAGGCCAGCGATTTGATCACCGCCACGATCGGACGGATGACGCCGTCCTTATAGTAGATCGCGTCCATGACTTCGGGCACGCCGTGGCCGCGGGCTTCCGGAGCGAAATTGGTGATGAGAAAGGTGACGAGGATACCGCCGACGACCGGCACCAGGATCACCAGCGCGCCCCATGGACCCGGCGGAGTAAACACGCTGGCGTCGTAGCCGATGGCGAATTTGCCGAGAAACGCGACGTTGTGGATGAAGCCGATCAAGGCGCGGAACACGACGGCGCCAAATCCGGTAATCAGGCCGACGATGACAGCGATGAGCGACAGACGAACGAGACCGATCCGTGCAGGCAGCTTGATCTTCATCAGATAAAATCTCTCACCTTTCTCGAATTCGCCGCCCCACCAGCGCGAACCCCGGCACAACGCGGAGTTTAGGCACGGCCTACTCCACCTGTGTGCGGGTTTCCAGCGCTAACGCGCCATCTGCGCTGATAGTGCCGGTACGGCGATGATGCGCTGCGTCGTTTTGCCGGACCGCCCGGCGGGGACGCTGCTGCGCATCTATTGTCAACGGCGGCGGCCGATGTGTATGGTTTGCATGCCGGACAATAGCTACAACTCAGGGGAGACAGTGGGATGCGCTCGCGCGTCGAAAGCTTCTTTTGGGGCACCCTGTTTCTTGTCGGCATTCTGGCCGGGAGTTCCGCGGCGGCACTCGCCCAGTCCAATGTCACGCTGCAAATCGGCTGCTATGGCGGCGCGTTCACCGACGTCGAGCAAAAATTCGTCGCCGGGCCGTTCACCGCGCGTACCGGCATCAAGATCGTCTGGATCAACGGCAACCCGAGCGATCACTTGGCGAAGTTGATCGCGAGCAAAGGCTGGCCCGCGCCCTATGACATCGTCTATCTCGACGATGACATCGAAGCCGAGGCCATCAACGCCGGCGTGCTCGGCAAGAACGGCCCCGCCGATCTGCCGAATCTGAAATTCCTCTACCCCCAGGCGCTCAACAAGGACGGCTACGGTCCGGCGTTGAATTTCTACTCGACCGGCATCGCCTACAACGTCGAAAAATTCAAAGCCGCGGGAATTCCCGCGCCGACCTCGTGGGCGGACCTGTGGAATCCGAAACTCGCCGGCCACGTCGGCGTGCCGACGCTCGAAAACACCATGGGTCATGCCTTCCTGGTGGCTGCCGAGCACCTGGCCGGCGGCGACGAAAGCACGCCCGAAAAGGGTATCGACAAGATTGCGCAGATCAAGGCGCAATCCTATCCGGGCTCGTCGCCGGTGCTCGATCCGCTGCTCCGATCGGGCGACGTCTGGGTCGCGCCGTGGCTCAACGGCCGCACCTGGGGCCTGATCGACCGCGGTGTGCCGCTGGCCTTCGTGCTGCCCAAGGAAGGCGGCTTCTTCGGCATGACGACGATCAGCGTCACCGCCGCCACGGGGCACCGCAAGGAAGCACTCGCCTTCGTCAACGACGTGCTCGGCCCGCTGGCGCAGCTCGGAATGGCGAATGAGATTCCCTATGGGCCGACCAACAAGCTGCTGGCGGGCATACTCGCGGCTTATCCGGATATGGCGAAGAAATTTCCGTCCTCGCCCGCGGACCTGGCGAAGCTCAAGCTCATCAATTGGAATGTCTTCCACCAGCAATATCCGCACGCCGTGGATCTCTGGAACCGGAAGATCGCGTCCAAATAACCGGGCCAAAGTGCTCGTGAGTGCCAGCGCATGAGCACGACGGACGTTGAACCGATTGACCGTTCCGCCCGCCCGCGGCGCGGGGCCGATCCGTGGCTGTGGATTCTGCTGCCGACGCTTGCGGTATTCGGGCTGATCTTCGCCGCGCCGCTGGCGGACCTTATCGTTCTCAGCTTTCACCGGATGTCGGGGCCGGCGCAGGTTGGCGCCGCATTCACGCTGGTGAATTACCGGGCCTTCGTCACCGATCCGTTCTATCTTGAAATGCTGCTGCGGACCTGTGGCCTTGGACTTTTCGTCACGTTGGGCTGCCTCGTCCTTGGCTATCCGGTGGCCTACTACCTTGCACGCACGCCGTCGCGCTGGCGCGGCTTTGCGCTGTTCCTGGTGATCGCGCCGCTTCTGGTCAGCGCCATCGTGCGCAATCTCGGCTGGTTTCCGCTGCTCAGCCAATCGGGCGCAGTGAATTGGCTGTTGCTGAAATTCGGCCTGGTCGCCGCGCCGCTGCCGCTGATCAATAACTTTACCGGCGTCGTCATAGGTCTGGTGCACGCACTGCTGCCGTTCATGATCCTGACGCTCACCACCGTGATCCAGCGTATCGAAGGCGATCTCGAGGAAGCCGCCGCCAATCTCGGCGCCGGCCCGCTGCAGACATTCTGGCGCGTGCTGCTACCGTTGAGCTTGCCGGGCGTCGTATCCGGTTCGCTGCTGGTGTTCGCCATGGCGATCAGCGCCTACACGACGCCGGCTATCCTGGGTGGCAACCGCGTGCTGGTGATGGCGACCTATATCGCCCAACAGTTCCGCAGCGTGCTGAACTATCCGGCCGGCGGCACCGCCGCAGCGCTGCTGCTGGTGTTTGCCGCCGTGCTCACGGTGCTGGCCCTCCAGGTGCGCACCGCGGAGGAGCGCGGTCCATGATCCGCTGGCTGGCGCTTCGGGGCACGCTGTTTTTGGTGTTCGCATTTCTGCTGGCGCCGGTGATCATCGTGGTGGTCGTGTCGTTCAACGGCGGTCCAATATTGTCATTTCCGCCGACGAGCTTCACCACGCAATGGTATGCGCTGATCAAGCCGTCGTTCTACGCGGCGCTCTATGTCAGCCTGATCGTCGCCACCTCTACGGCGCTGCTGTCAGTGGCGTTCGGCTTGCCGGCGGCGCTCGCGCTCAACCGCGGCCGGTTTTTCGGCCGCGATGCCTTGAATTCTATCCTGCTGTCGCCGCTCGTAGTGCCGGCGCTGGTCACCGGCGTCGCTCTTTACCAGTACTCGCTGTCGTTCTGGGACCTGACCCATGTGGCGCTCGGCGGCACGCTGATCGGCCTGATCGTCGGCCATCTCACCTTCGGCATTCCATTCGGCATTCGCGCGATCCTCGCCGGCCACGCCCGCTTCGAGACGGCGCTGGAGGAGGCCGCGCTCAATCTCGGCGCCACGCCGCTGCAGACATTCTGGCGCGTGACGGTGCCGATCCTGCGGCCCAGCATCGTCGCCGGCGGCATCTTCGCCTTCGTGATGTCGCTCGACGACGTGCCGATCGCGCTGTTCATGGGTGGCGGCGACGCGACGACACTGCCGGTGCAGATTTTCACCACCGTCGAGTTCGATTTCGGCGGCGACGTGATGGCCGTGGCGGCGCTCATTGTCGGCGCCTCGGCTGTGCTGATGCTGCTGCTCGACCGGCTTATCGGTCTTGAGCAGCTGTTCGGCGCTGGCGCCAGGCAGTGATCCGGAAGGGCGCCGCCATGTCGGAAGTTCGTTTTGTCGGTGTCGAGAAAGCCTACGGCGATCAGCTCGCGGTGCGCGGCATCGATCTGACCGTGCAGCCCGGCGAGTTCGTCACCCTGCTCGGGCCGAGCGGCTGCGGCAAGACCACGTGCCTGCGCATGGTGGCAGGCTTCGTCGCGCCGAGCCGCGGGCGCATCATCATGGGCGGCCGCGATATCACGGCGCTGCCGCCGTACCGGCGCAATACCGGCATGGTGTTCCAGTCCTACGCGCTGTTTCCGCACAAGACGGTGGCTGAGAACATCGCCTTTGGCTTGCGGGTCCGGCGGCTGCCGCGCGCCGAGCGTGAAGCGCGCGTTGCCGAGGCGCTGCGCCTCGTGCACCTTGAGCAATTCGCCTCCCGCTATCCGGCGCAATTGTCCGGCGGCCAGCGGCAGCGCGTGGCGCTCGCCCGCGCCATCGTCATCAGGCCGGACGTGCTGCTGCTCGACGAGCCGCTGGCCGCGCTCGACCTGAAATTGCGCGAGGAGCTGCAGATCGAGATCAAGCGCGTGCAGTCGGCGCTGAAGATCACGACGCTGTTTGTCACCCACGATCAGGGCGAGGCGTTGAGCATGTCGGATCGGGTCGCGGCGATGCAGGACGGCCGTATTGTCCAGATCGACACGCCGGAGGCGCTCTACGAAGGGCCGAATTGCCGCTACGTGGCGAATTTCGTCGGCCGCACCAATTTGCTCGATGTCGTGGTGCGGGAAAAACTCGACGGCAATCTCGTTCGAGTCGATTCTGACCGGCGGCAGCAAGGCGTCCTTTGTTGCCGCCGCCGGTCGGGCATTCGACGCGCAACCCGGCGATCGCTGCCTGCTCGGCGCGCGGCCGGAGCATTTCCATCTCGGCGGCGATCGCGCCAATGCCATGAAGGCCAAGGTGCGCGGCGTCACCTATCTGGGCAGCATTCGTTATGTCGATGCCGAAGGACCGGACGGCGAGAGCGTGACGATGCAGGCACAGCCGGGCGAACCGCTGCCTGGCCGCGGCGAAACCATCACTATCACATGGCGACCACAGGCTTGTTTTTTGCTCAAGGAGTAAAGGCACATGCGCAGCAGCATGACGAAGACGAAAACGATCGGCTTTTTCGGTTCCCTGGCGGCGGTTCTGATCGGCGGTACCCCGGCGGCTTTGGCTCAGACCTCGAATGTGACGCTCAACGTCGCGACATTTGGCGGCCATTCGGGCGACGTGGAAAAGGGCTATGTGGGCGACCGCATGACGCGCATGACCGGCGTCAAGGTCGAGTGGACGCACGGCAACCCAAGCAATTTCTTCGCCAAAATGCTGGCCTCGCGCGGCCGGCAGGCGCCGTTCGACGTGGTGCTGCTGGACGACGCCGTGCAGGACGCCGCCATCAAGGCCGGCGTAGTCGCCAAGCTCGATCCCGCCTTGGTGCCGAACCTTGCCAAGCTTTATCCGCGCGCCCGCAATCCGCAAGGTTACGGCCCCTATGCGATCCTTTATTCGATCGGCATCGTCTACAACAAGGACAAGCTGAAAGCGGCGGGCATTGCCGAGCCGACATCGTGGCAGGATTTATGGAATCCGAAGCTCGCCGGCCACATTTCGATTCCGGACATTTCGCTGCCGCAGGGCGCCGACTTCGTGACGAAGATGGCGCAGCTCAACGGCGGCAGCGAAGCGGACGTGATCCCGGGCTTGAAAAAGATCGCCGAGATCAAGGCCAATTCGTACTACACGTCGTCGAATACGCTGGGGCAGCAGCTCGCGTCCGGCGATGTCTGGGTATCGGTGTGGACCTCTGGCCGCGCCTGGGCGATGATCCATCAGCATTATCCGATCGGTTACGTCATACCGAAGGAAGGCAGCGTGCTCGGCATCGACACGGTCGATATGGTGGCCGGCACGGCGCATCCGAAGGAAGCTCAAGCATTCATCAACATGCAGATCGATGCCCTCAGCCAGCTTGGCTGGGCGATGGAGATGTCGTACGGGCCGAGCAACGCGACGCTCGCGAGCGTGTTCGCGGCCTATCCGGAGCTGGCGCGGACGATGCCGTCCTCCGAAGCCGATCTGCAAAAGCTTTATTCGCCGAACTGGGGCGTCTATAACGCCAATCTGGCGAAGGCGACCGACTACTGGAATCGCAACGTCAAGCACTGAGGCGGCGGCCGCGAGGGGCGCCGCGCCAGCAATCGGCGATTCATGCGGTCTCGGCAACGAAGCGGTTGCGCATCTTGCCGAGGCTTTCGATCTCGGTTTCCATCACGTCGCCGGGCTTGATGAACGTGTTGGTGCCCTGGCCGACGCCGCCGCAGGTACCGCAGCTGAAAATATCGCCGCTGTCGAGCGACAGGATGTTCGAGGCGTATTCGATCTGCTCCTCGGGCGTGAAGATGAACTGCGAGGTATTGCCGTTCTGTTTGATCTCGCCGTTGAGCGTGAGCCGGATGAACAGATTCTTGTGATCCGGCACGAAAGCGCGCGGCACCAGGAACGGACCCATCGGGGCGAAATTGTCGTGGCTCTTGCCGTTGAGCCAGTCCGAGCGCAGCCCGGGCCGGTCGGCGCGGACCTGCAGGTCGCGGGCCGAAACGTCGTTGGTGGTCATGAAGCCCGCCACATGATCGAGCGCGCGCTCGGCCTTGATGCGCTTGCCGGGCTTGCCGATGGCGAGCGCGATCTCGGCTTCCCAGTCGATCTTTTTCAGGCCGGTCGGGACGGCGATGTCGTCGTTGGCGCCGCACAGTGTGCTCGGGGCTTTGAGAAACAGATAAGGCTCGCTGGTCGATTTCTCGCCGGTGAATTTCGGGCCGCTGGCCGGCGTCATGCCGGCGCGCAGCATCTCATCGACGTGCTCCTGAAAATTCTGCGCCGCGTAGAACATTTTTCCCGGCCGCCGCACCGGCGGCAGCGCGCGCAGGCCGGCGAGTTTGACGGCGCCGGGCCTGCCTTCCTTTTCGAGCGTTTCGCATATTTTCTGCAACGCGGCGAAATTGGCATCCCAATCTTCCAACAGCCCGTCGATGCTGTCGGTGCCGCTTAAAGCTGCAGCGTTCGCGGCGCCCTTAAGATAGATGACATCGTCGTCGCCGAGCACGATGGCGACAAAGGGCTTGCCGCCCGCTTTGGCGAAGGTGCCGAGTTTGAAGGGAGTGCCGTTCATGTGTCGTTTCCTTTTGAGCTTAGCTCTTAGCTACCGCGAAACATCCGGCTTGCGCTTGCCGTGGAACGCTTCGACGCCTTCGCGGAAATCGTCGGATTGGCGCAGCCGGCTGTAGCAATGGCCTTCCAGCTCGATCGCGGCTTCCAGATCGGTGTTCTCGGTGGCGTTGAGCAGCGCCTTGGCGGTGCGCTGCGCCAGCGGCGAGAAGCTGCGCAGTTCGTCGACCAGCGCGTCGGTCGCGGCTTCCAGCTTGTCGTCTGGCATGCATTCGGTGGCGATGCCCCAGTCGTAGGCCTGTTTCGCCGGAATACGTTTCGAGCGCATCACGATGTCCTTGGTGCGGGTGATACCAATGATCTTCTGCAGCCGCGCCGAGCCGCCCGAGCCTGGAATTTGGCCGAGCCGCTGCTCCGGCAGCGCGTAGAGGCAGGTCTCCGAGACGAGGCGGAAATCGCAGGCCAGCGAAATCTCGAAGCCGACGCCGAAGCAGTAGCCGCGATTGGCCGCGATGACCGGCTTGGCGCAGCGCGCCGGCGCCGCGATGTTCCAGGCGAGCTTGGAGACGTGTTCGGGCGAGGCGGCCAAAAATCCCGCGATGTTGCCGCCCGAGGAGAAATGCTCGCCGTTGGCGCGCAGCACGATGACGCGCACGCGCGCGTCTTCGTCGAGCGTCTCGAATACGAGGCGCAACTGGTCGCGCTGCGCCATCTCGATGACGTTGAGCGGCGGCCGATCCAGCACCACATCGGCGCGTTCGCGCGCGGCATCGATCTCAACGCGAAAGCCGTCGAGTTTTTGCAGTCGCGGGTCGGCAAATTCAGTCATGCGGCCGTTCCTTTCTGGCGCGGTGCGGGGGCGGCGGGCGCGGCAGGCTCGGCGGCGTATTCGCCAGATACGAGCTTGCGGCGCAACAGTTTCCCGACCGGCGATTTTGGAATCTCGGTGACGAACACATAACGTCGCGGGCGCTTGAAGCCGGCAAGTCCCGACGAGCGGCAGAAGGCGTCAAGCTCGCCGGCCTCGACTGGCCCGCGGCGCTTGACGAAGGCGGTGACGACTTTGCCCCAGCGTTCGTCGGGCAGCCCGGCCACGGCGACTTCGGAGACGCCGGTGTGCAGCGACAGACAAGGATTCGATCTCGACCGGCGAAATATTCTCGCCGCCGGAGATGATCATGTCGTCGACCCGGCCGGTGACGAACAAGTCGCCGTCGGCATCGACCATCCCGATGTCGCCGGTGAAATACCACCCCCGGCGGATCGCCTTGGCGTCGGCTTCCGGCCGCCGCCAATAGCCCGCGAACAATTCGTCGCCGGCGAGAAGCGCGATGATCTCGCCTTCCTGGCCGGGCGCAGCGATATCATCGGCCGATCGGGCGCCGAGCTTCACCACGCGCACCATTTGGTTGATGCCGGCGCGGCCAGCCGAGCCGGGTTTCTTCGGCGCGTTCTGGTCGATGGTGAAGGTATAAATCTCCGACGAGCCGTAATGGTTGACGAACAGGTCGGGCTTGAACGCCGCCTGCAGTTCTTTCAGCAGACCGTCGGTCATCGGCGCGCCGGCAAAGCCGAGTTTCTTGACCGAGCTGACGTCGCTGGTGGCGAACCGCGGATGATGCAGCAGATCGTGATAGAGCGTCGGCACCAGATAAAGGTTGGTGACGCGCTCGGCGGCGATCAGATCGAGCGCGCGCTCGACATCGAAGCGGCGCAGGCAGACGAACGCACCGCCGACGAGCGACATCACCAGCGGCGAACGCACACCCATGGTGTGGTAGAGCGGCATGACGCCGAGCGTGCGTTCGCCGTTGGCATAGAGATTCTGCGCCACATGCGCCACCGCAGCGGCGCGTTCGGCGCATTGGCGGCGCGGCACGCCCTTGGGCTGCGCCGTTGTGCCGGAGGTGTAGAGCATCACTGACCAGGCTTCGGCATCGGCGCGTGTCGTTGCGTCTGGGGCCGGCTGCGACGCCAGCGCGGCGAAGGACAAGTCGGATGACGCCGTTGCGTCGAGCGCAATCCGCGGCAGACTTTTTGCGTGCGCCGACTCGGCTATTGCGGCGGCCGACGCATCCTCATAGGCGATCGCCTTGGCCTGGGCATCGGCCAGGAAGAAATCGATCTCGGCTGCCGTCGAACGCCAATTGACCGGCGTGATGATGACGCCGGCGAACTGGCAGGCCCAATGCAGGGTGGCGGCCTCCCAGCGGTTTTGCAGCGCGGTGACGAGATGGTCACCGCGTTGAAGCCCGATCGCATCGAAACCTGCAACCAGCGCCGAGATGCGCCGGTACCATTGCGAGTAGGTGTGCCGCACCTCGCCGTCGACGATCGCGAGTGCACTCGGATCGCGGGCGACGCTGGCGAGAAAACCTAAGCCGAGGTCGAGCATGGGAGTTACGAAACGAGATCGGTCAGACGCCGACCGCACCAGCAGCATTTGAGCGGAAAAGGAGCGCCCTTGTCTATGTCTTAGCTTTGTCTACGTCTTGGCGCTGTCTACGTCTTGGCGCTGTCCACGTCTTAGCTTTGTCGATGTCCTGCTTTCGTCTGCCTCATCCCGCCTCGCGAGGGCATAAAAAGAGGAGGCCCCAAGGGGGCCTCCTCGACTACATTGTTCCAGGGCGGTGCGCCTACCAGCGGTGCCACCGGTGCCAATGGTGGTGGTAGCCCCACCCCGGCCTTACCACCACGCCTGGGCCACCATAATAATCATAGTAGCCGCCGTAATAGGGGCGGCCGACCCCAACCGCGAAGCCACCCGGCCCTGCATAAAAGCCGACCTGAGCCATCGCAGGCACCGATGCGGCCAGGAGGGCCGCCGCCGCCGCAACGCCCAATACCAGTTTTCTCATGTTTGCCTCCTTTCTCGCTCTGGAGAAAACGCGCGGCCGCGAGCACTCGTTCCTCGATGCGAAGCGAGTTCTTTCGCAATGGACAACGAGTTCCGCTGCGCTAAATCGTGAACAGCGGTGTGGAACAAACAGTGTGTTGCGAGCGCGGGCCGGAGAGCCTGATCGCCGTTATTCGGCGGCAATGCGCAAGGCTTCCGGCGCTTCGTGATGCTCGCGCTTCTCGCCGCGCAGCCAGGCCTGGAACCGGTCGAGATAGAGATAGATCACCGGCGTGGTGAACAGCGTCAGGCACTGGCTGAAGGCGAGGCCCCCGACCATGGCGTAACCGAGCGGCTGGCGCAGTTCCGATCCGGAACCATGGCCGAGCATCAGCGGCACGCCGGAGAGCAGCGCCGTCATCGTCGTCATCATGATCGGCCGAAAGCGCAGCAGGCAGGCCTGACGCACCGCCTCGCGCGGCTCCAATCCGGCGCGTTCGCGGCTGATGGCGAAATCGACCAGGATGATGCCGTTCTTCTTGACGATGCCGATCAGCAGAATGAGGCCGACAATACCGATCACCGACAGATCAAAGCCGCCGGCCCACAGGCATAACAGGGCGCCGACGCCGGCCGACGGCAGCGTCGAGAGAATCGTCAGCGGGTGGATATAGCTTTCATACAACACGCCGAGGATCACATAAACGACGACCAGCGCGGCGGCGATCAGGATCGGCTCGTTCGCCAGAGCCGCCTGGAACGCCTGAGCGTTGCCCTGGAAGCTCGTGATCAACGTAGAGGGCATCCGGATGTCGTCCGCCGTCCGCTGAATGGCGTCGACCGCCTGGCTGAGCGCGACGCCCGGCGGCAGGTTGAACGTCACCGTCACGGCCGGGAACTGCCCCGAATGCGCAACCAGCAGGGCGCCGATATGTTTGGTGTCGATTTTGACCAGCGTGGAAAGCGGTACCAGCTGGCCGGTGGCCGGCGCTCGGACATAAAGCTGGTTCAGCGTGTCCATATTCTGCTGCAGTTTCGGCAAAATCTCCATTTCAATGTAGTAGGAATTATTGGTGAAATACTGCGTGACCTGGCGCTGGCCGAAAGCATCGTTGAGCGTGTCGTCGATCAGCTGCGGCTGAATGCCGAACCGCGAGGCGGCATCGCGATTGATCGTCACAGTCAGCATCGGCGCTTCATTCTGCGCGTCGGTGGCAACGTCGGCCAATTGCGGAAGCTTCTTGAGCCGCTCGATCAGGCGTGGCGTCCATTCGTTCAGTTCGTGCTGGTCGGGATCCTGCAACACGTACTGAAACTGGCCGCGTGCGATGCGTCCGCCGACGGTGATATCCTGCGCCGGCTGCAGGAACAGCTTCACGCCCGGCACCCTGGCGATCTGCGGCCGCAGCCGGTTGACGATCTGCGCCGCGGAAACATCGCGGTCGTCGCGCGGCTTCAGGCCGATAACGAAACGTCCGGTATTCTGCGTATTGCCGTAGCTGGGGCCGAAGAACGATCCGAAATCCGAAATGTCGGGATCGCGCGCGATAACCGCGGACAGTTGCCGCTGGATGTCTTTCATCTTCTCCGGCGACACGTCCTGGCCCGCTTCCGAGATGCCCAGGATCATGCCGATGTCCTGGGTCGGGAAGAAGCCCTTGGGCATGAACACGAACAACACGGCGGTGGTGGCGACGGTCGCGAGGAATACCATGAGGGTCGTGAACTGATGCCGCAGCACCACGTCGAGGCCGCGCCGATAGGCTTCGAGGGTTGCGTCAAATCCCCATTCGATCGCGCGATAAAGACGGCCGTGTTGTCGGCCATGTTCGCTCACCAGGAAGCGCGAACACAGCATCGGCGTGAGCGTCAGCGACACCACGACCGAGATGAGAATCGCCGCGGTGACCGTGATCGCGAATTCGTGGAACAGGCGGCCGACGATGCCGCTCATCAGCAAGAGCGGAATAAAGACGGCGATCAGCGAAATACTGATCGAAATGACGGTGAAGCCGATCTCGCGCGCACCTTTGATCGCCGATTGCAGCGGCGTAGTGCCGGCTTCGAGATGGCGAAAGATGTTTTCAAGAACGACGATGGCGTCGTCGACGACGAAGCCCACCGCGATGGTGAAGGCCATCAGCGACAGGTTGTCCAAACTGAACCCGGCCAGATAGATCACCGCCGTGGCGCCGAGCAGCGACAACGGCACTGCGGCAGCGGGAATGAGCGTGGCTTGAATGGTGCGCAGAAACAGCAGGATCACCAAGACGACCAGCACGCAGGAGAGTATCAGCGTGAACTCGACGTCTTTGACCGAAGCGCGAATGGTCTGGGTGCGGTCGACGATGGTGTCGAGGTGAATGCCCGGCGGGATGATCGAGCGCATCCGAACGAAGGCCGATTTGATGTTATCGACCGTTTCGATCACGTTGGCGCCGGGCTGCTTGAAGACGAGCAGCATCACCGCGGTTTGCTGGCGATGCAGTGCGCCGAGGGTCACGTCGGCCGGACCATCGATGGCTTGCCCGATGTCGCGAATGCGGATCGGGGCATCGTTTCGATAGGCGACGATGACGTTGTTGTAGGCCTGCGACTTGGTCAATTGATCGTTGGCGGCGATCGTGAAGCTCTGATCGCGTCCGAGCAATGTGCCCTTGGCCGCATCCGTGGTCGCATTGGTCAATGCGGTGCGCACATCCTCAAGCGTCAAGTCTCGCGCCGTCAGCTTGGCCGGATCGATCTGCACGCGAATCGCGGGCGTTTGCTGACCGCCGACAAAGACCTGCGCAACGCCCGCCACCTGGGAAATCTGCTGAGCGATGACGTTCTCGGCAAAATCATCGACCTGGGGCAACGGCATCGTCTTGGAATTGACCGCGACGATCAGGATCGGAGAATCGGCCGGATTGACCTTGCGATAGGTCGGCGGCGTGGTGAGGTTTCGCGGCAACTGGCGCGTAGCGGCCGTGATGGCGGCCTGCACATCTTGCGCGGCGGCGTCAATGTTACGGTTCAGATCGAACTGCAGGGTAATCACCGTCGAGCCCAGTGAACTCACCGAACTCATCTGCGTGACGCCGGCGATCTGTCCGAACTGTCGCTCGAGCGGCGTGGCCACGGTGGCGCCAATGGTTTCCGGACTGGCGCCGGTGAGCGTTGCGGTGACGTTGATGGTCGGAAAGTCGACCTGTGGCAGGGGGGCGACCGGCAGCAGCGGAAAGGCGACGATGCCGACCAGGGCGAGTGCGGCCATCAGCAGCGACGTCGCGATCGGCCGGCGGATGAAAATCTCGGAGACGTTCATCGACGCTAGCCCGCCTCCCGCGGCGCGCCGCCGGCGGGCCGGATGTTGACGTGCGTGCCCTCGTCCAGTCGCGACTGACCCTCGACGACTATCTGTTCGCCGACGTTAAGGCCTTTGGAGACGATTGCCGCCTTGTCGCTCACCGTCTGCGCGTCGACCGAACGCTGTTCGACGGTCTTGTCGGGTTTGATGACCCAGACATAAAGCCCGTCCGGGCCGCGCTGTACGGCGACCGGCGGGACCGTCACCGCGTCCTTGCGCACCGCGACCAGCATTCGGATATGCACGAATTCCCCGGGCCACAGCCGCTCGTCCTGGTTCGGGAACTCGGCCTTCAGCCGGATCGTGCTGGTGGTCTGGTCGATTTGATTGTCGATCAGCAACAGTTTGCCTTGCGCGAGCTGCTTCACATTGTCCTGATCGAAGGCGAAAACTTTGACCTCACCTCGGAGCATTGCCTCGCGCACCGGGCCAAGATCGTCCTGAGGCAGCGTAAAGATCGCGACGCACGGTTTGACCTGCGTGAGCACCGTCAGCGGATTGGCGTCAGTCGTGTGGATGATGTTGCCGATATCGACCTGCCGGAACCCGACGACGCCATCGATCGGCGCAGTTATTGTTGCGTAATTGAGCTGTGTCTGCGCCGCCTCGATCGAAGCCTGGTCGGCAGCAACGGACGCCTTGAACTGATCGACCTTGGCCTGTTGCGCATCGAGATTCTGCAGGGTTTCGGCATTCTTGCGCACCAAGGTGGCAAATCGAGCCAAATCTTTCTGGGCATCAATCAGCTGCGCCTGGTCCTGACCCTTTTTTGCAATCGCCTGGTCGAGCGACGCCTGCAGCGGCGCCGGATCGATCTTGGCGAGCACGTCGCCTTTGTGCACGTCCTGCCCTTGGCGAAAATTGATCGATACAATCTGGCCGTTCACCTGCGCGCGAATGGCGACCGTATTAAAGGCCCCGACGGTGCCGAGAGCGTCATAATAGATCGGGACATCCTGCCGCCCCGCCGCGGTCGCGGTCACCGGAACCGCGGGCGGCGGCGCCGCGTGAGCGGGGCCCACCCGGGTCAGCCGCTGTACCGCCACCACGGCGATGATGGCCACGACGGCCAGGCCGGCTACCGCGACTATGGCTCGCCGGGACCGTCGCCCCTTCGATGTTGCGCTCATTCGGTTAGCTATACCTTAGCTCCGGCGTCCCCTCAAAGCTGAACCTCGTCGGGGTTCGGCTGGGACATGATTGCCGGGCACAAACAAGCACACCGTTATAGCGGCGGAAGTCCCTGGAAGCCCATTAAAGTTCGGTAACATGGGGCATGGCCGGACGCGCAAGGCGATGTTCCGAGACGGTTTTGATCTGAGCGTCAGCGTCGCCCCAACCGGCGGGTTTGCTCACAGCAATGGCGGCGAGCCGGGGCCGTTAAGGTAAAAAGCCGCAATCGCAAAGCGGCCCGCCAGACCGATGTATGGATAGGGCGAGGCAACAGGTAACGCCGAGCGGCGGCGGATCAGCGTGCACATGCGGCTCGCACCATCAGTCATGCGGACGATTTCCGACGTTCTCCTGAACGGGCGGCTGCGGGCCTATCTCGACATTCTGGTCGTCGGCTCGGGCGCGCGGGTGTTCGGGCTCGCCTCGCAGTTCGTGGTGCTGATCCTCCTGAGCCGGTTCCTCACCAAGCAGAGTTTCGGCGACTTGATGACGGCGTTCGGCTTCTATCGGCTCGCCGGGGTAGCGATCGGCGTGGGCGGCTCGCTGGTGTTGTTGTATCACGTCTCGCGGCATCGCGACGACGATCGGGCGGAAATCCAGCTGCAGCGCTTTTCCGCGCTGGTTGGCGCTATCCCATCAGGCGCGCTTGCGCTCGCGACCGCACTTGCGGCCGGGCCGATTGCAGCTGCGCTCGGCAAGCCGGCTCTCGCCGGCTGGCTGCAACAGCTTGCACCTTTTTTGCTGTTCAGCACGCTGCTGGTGATTACGACTGGCGCGCTGGAAGGACGTTCGCGCGTCGCCGAGTCGATTTTTTGGGGCGAGGTTGCGCCCAACGCGGTGCGCATCGTGCTGTTGCCGATCGTGTTCGTGCTCAAGCTGCCGGACGCCTTCGTCGCACATGTGCTCACGCTTTCGGTGCTGGTGCCGTGGCTCCTGCTGGCGCGCCGCATGGTCAATCGCGAGGTCGCGGGCTGGCAGCGCTGGTCGCGCTGGGATTACAATTATTGCGGCAAGTTCGTCGCAGCGACACTGTTTGCCAATCAGCTCGGCGCGGTCGACATCGTCATCGCCAGCGTACTGTTCCCATCGGCGACGGTCGCCGATTACGCTGTCGCCGCACGGCTCGCTGCCTTGTTCACCTTCTTCGAACAGGCATTGCTGAAGCGCTTCGCGCCGCGCGCGGGCCGCTTGCTGCAAATGAAGGACGAAGCCGGCCTGCATCGCGAATTCGACATGTGCCGGCGGCTGGCGATCGGCTGCGTCGCCTTGACCACCGCGGGCGTGCTGCTGGCGGCGCCGGTGCTGCTGCCGCTCCTGGGCAATTACCTCGACGCGCGCTCGCTGTTGCTGTGGCTCGCCATCCCGTCATTCATGGCCGCTTTTTACGCGACCTCGGATCGATTGCTGATCATCGCCGGCCAAGCCAATGTGGCGCTGGTGGTGACCGCTTCCTCGTTCGCCATTCTGGTGGCGAGTCCGTTCGCGACGGCGCCGTGGCTCGGTCCGGTCGCGATACCGGCCGCCATGATCCTTGCCGTTGCGCTGGTCAATCCGTTCGTCGCCGTGCGTGCCCGGCAACTGGTCGGGGTTTCGACGTTTCATTCGCGCGATGCGGCTTTGATGGCATGCGGCTGTTTGGCGCTGGCCGGGGCCGCCGTTGCGGGTACGTATATGAGCGCGGCGCTTGCATGCGCCATGCTTGCCGCCATCGGCGCCTACTACGCGACGACGGCGTTGTCGCGATCCGCCAGTGACGACTACGACAGTTCTTTGATTTTCGCTGCGCGCGAATCCGCCGCAAAGGCGCCGCTCGCGCTTTCCGACAAGGCGTCGCAATAGACGGTGAGGGTCCGCTGCGCGATGCTGTGCCAATCGTGCTCGGCGAGCAGTCTGGCGCATTGGGCAGCGTCGAGTCTGCCGCTCGCCGGCGCCGCGCTGACGGCGGCAAGCTGATCGGCCAGCGCGGCGACGTCGCCGACCGCAAAATAGCGTGCGAGCGGAATGGCGAGTTCACGGTGGGCCGCGATGTCACTCAGAATGACCGGCAGGCCATAGCTTGCGGCTTCCAGCACCGCGATCGGCTGGCCCTCGAAGCGCGACGGCAGCACGAAGGCGCCAGCGTGCGTGTAGAGCTCGGCGAGCGCCGTCCCGGTTTGGTGGCCAAGCAAGATCACGCTGGGGGTGTGAGCGACGGCGGCGGCGACCTCACGCGCATAGGCGCTCGAATAATCGGCGCCGCCGACGAGCGCGAGCTTCCAGCCGGGCTCCTGTGTCCGGCTGAAGGCCGTTATCAGATCGAGCTGACGCTTGTCGTCGTCGATCCGTGCGACCATCAGCATATATCGGCCGGGCGCGAGACCGAAGGCCTGCAGGGTTGCGGTTGAATTGATGCGATCCGGCCGGTCGATGCCGTTCGGGATAGTGGCTACCGGAATATCGTGCGCCTCATTCAGATACTCGGCCAAGCCGGCCGAGACGGCGATGCGACCGTTGGCAAACGCCATGCCGGCGCGCTCGCCGAGCCGCAGGATCGATCGCCCCAGGCGGCCCCATTTTTTGTGTTCGTAATTGCGGCTGTGGCAGGTCACCACGACCCGTAACCCGAGTGCGCGGGCCAGCGGCGTGAAGAATGCCGGCCCGATGGCGTGGATATGGAGGATATCGGGGCGATCGCGCGCTGCGCGCAGCACACCCAGAAAGGTATGCACGAAGGCTTCGACGCCCGTGACGCGGGGCGCCCAGGCGCGGGTCAGCCGGATGTTGCGCCAGCGCGGCGGCTGGCCCTTGGCCACGTAGCCGCTGCGTACGATCGCCTCGACGTCGCAGCCGAGATCGGCCAGCGCGCAGGCGAGATTTTCGACGTGCTTCTCGGCGCCGCCTTGCACATTGGGAAAGCCCCGGATCCCCAGCATGGTGACGCGGAGAGCGCGCCGGCGGCGGCCCTCGATCCGCCAGGGCTGTGCAATCGTGTTCAACGCACCCGGACCCCGAGCGCGTCGTACAATGCGAGCTGGCGCTCGACGTAGATGGCGGCGTTGAAATCGCGCTCGACCCAGGCGCGGCCTGCCGCCCCCATGGCCAAAACGCGGGCATCCGGTAAGGCCGCAAACCGCGACAGCGCCTCACCGAGCGCGGCCGCGTCGCCGACCGGGTACAGCGTGCCGGTTTCATTTTCGCGTATCAGCTCGGGAATGCCGGCGATGCGCGAACCGATCACCGGCCGACCGGCAGCGTAGCCTTCGAGCAGCGCCAATGGCGCGTTCTCATGGCACTCCGACGGCACGATGATCGCGCGCGCCTCTTGGATTGCCGCGGCGAGCGCGTCCTTTGTCAGATAGCCCGGGAAGGCGACGTCGGCGCCAAGCTCGGCGCTGAGCGCGCGCAGTCGCGCCTCAAGCGGTCCGCGGCCGACCAGCGTCACGGGCTGATGGGCCAAGGCGGCAGCGCGAACCAGGGTTTCGAGGCCTTTGAGTTCATCGAGCCGACCGCAATAGACGAAGCGCCGGCCGGTCTCGGCGCGCGGCGTGAAGCGATCGATGTCGACGAAGTTGGGAATGTGGATGAAGCGCTCGCGTGGCCAGCCCCATTCCACCAGCTTGTCGAGCAAAAACCGGCTCGGCACCACGAAGCGGTCGACATTGGCGGAGTAAAGCCCGAGCGCGCGGTGCACATAAGCCTCGGCCATGACCAGGCCGGAAAGCGCCAGCGATCCCTTGATACAGCGATGCACCGCGACGTTATAGAGCTTGCCGCCGCGGCAGCGCTCGCATGGCTCGCCGCCGCACATCATCGTATAGGCGGGACACGCGAGCTTCAGATCGTGCAAGGTCATCACGATCGGAATGCCGCGTTCCTTCAGCAGCGGCAGCACCGACGGCGACAGGTGATGATAGATGTTATGAACGTGTGCGATGCGCGGCTGCACGGTATCGAGTAACCCGCGCATGCGCCGGCGCGCCTGCAGCGAATAGATCACGCGCGGCGCGCGGATGAGCTTGGCGGCGAGGCCGTAATCCGCGCCGAATTCGATCTCGTCGGGGAAGTAATTCGACCACGGCGTGGCGAGATTCTTCGCGTGATGCATCGCAAACGGAACGACCTGCCAGCCGATATTCTCGAACAGCCGGTTGTGTTCGAGAAACAACACCTCGGCGCCGCCGCGCGGATAATAGTAATTGTTGATCGCCAGCAGGCAGTTGGTGGACGTCAGCATGTTACGCGGAACTGTTTGCCAGCGTACGGAAGCGCAATCCGACGATGGCTGACACTGTCAAAACCCACTGCCCGCTGCCGCCGGCGAAGAACACCGATTCGTAACAAGCAAGGCAGAGCGCGAACACCCAAATCTGCAGAAACAACGTGATCAGCGCACGGTCGGTGGCCTGGAACCGTGCGCGCCAATAATCGGCGAATGGCTGCGCCAGCATCCACCACAGTGACAGGCCGAGACCGACCAGTCCGGTCGTCACCGCGAGATTGAGATAACCGTTGTGCGCGTCGCTGGCGCGGTAACCCCAGGATTCCAGATAATTCCAGCCCGCCACCAGATTGGGCATTCCCCAGAATGCTTCGAAGCCGAAGCCGAACAGCGGCCGCTGCCTGACATGATCGAGCGCGAACTGCCAGATCACGTCGCGGCCCGTATAACTGGTGTCGGACATCAGGTGCGCGATCAGACTGCGGATCGGCGCGAACATCACCGAACCGACGCTCAGCAGATTGAGCATGAGCGGCACGCCCGCGATCAACCCGAAGGCGACAAAACCGCTGCGCAGGCGCGGCACCAGATACGAGATCAACAAGACAACCGGCAGCAGATTGATCGGCGACTTGGAGTGGGTGAAGTAAAGGAAAACGGCGGACAGCGCGATGATGCCGATGCCGACGCCGCGGTGCCAGGTGCGGCAAACGTAAATGCCGATGAAGATCAGCAGCACCATGCCAGCGCCGGCGCCGTTCTTGTGGGTGAAGAAGCCGCGCCAGTCGCCGGCAAGGCCGGGCTCGGCAATGTCGGTCCCCTGATGAATTGACAGCTGCGGCAGGAAGGCGACGCCAAAAAAGCACGCGGCGAGAATGACGATCGCCGCGGCCGCCAGCAGCCGGGCGAAATGCTCGCGCCCGTAGGGCAGCAGCAGCAGCATCGTTGCCTGGAACATCTTGAAGACGGCAAGCATCAGCCGGCGCCCGGCGACATCCGGGTAGGACGACAGGACGGCCGAAACCGCGAATGCCGCGAGCGTAAGCATCAGCGGCAGCGTGACGGCGCGAGACAGGAGCGGCGTACGCTTGACGAGAACGTAGAGCGCCAGCGCGCCCGTCATCAGGACGGCGGCGGCCTGACTCGCGACATCGCCCCCGGAGCCGCCCGCGGCCGCCTGGTGTTCGCCCAGATCGGGAAACGGCGATATCGTGAGCCACGCCAGCAGGAAAGTGGCGAGAAACAACAGGTTGCGCACGAGGCGTTCGCCGCCCGCGAATTCCCGCGGTTCTGCATGGTCCGCCGTGGAAAGCGTCGTCATTGCCGCGTACGTCCCCGGCCGTCGAGAGCGTCATCCGTGCCGCACTATCGGCAGCAGATCGTTAACTATTTGCGCCGCAACGCGTGACCAGAATCTTAAGGTGGGCAGGCCCAGCCTCATGCCGCGTGCACCGACCGGTCCGCTGCGACGGCATTACGGATAATAACGCTATCGATCCTGGCGCCGGGGTCGACACGCCGCCGCAGCAAGCCGGGCCAGAGGCCGGCCGCGTAGACATTCCAGGCTGTCACCGAATAGATGCCGATGCTCAGCGAGCGGCATCTCAGCGCCATCGTCACGAATGGGAGAACGGCGAGCCCAGCGACGGCGGCCGCGGCTGCGGCAGAGCTGCCGGCAAAGGACGGCGCCACGATCAAGCAGATCCACCAGGCGTGAACGGCGGCGTACAGGAACAGCTCCCAGCGCAGCTTCCGCAACACCAGTGGGAAGGCCGGCGTCCCAAACGTGCCGCGTAAAATCTCGCCGGTCGAAAACGCAAACCGCGATGTCCAGCGCCGCAACAGCAGCGCATAGCCATTGCCGCCATGGCCGTGATGATCGATTGCTTCGACCGGGATGCGCGCCAGTTTCCAGCCTCGCGCCCGCAGCCGCGCGCCGAGTTCAAGTTCCTCGCTGCCGTGCAGATTGCGGTCGCCCAGATAGCCGACCGACTGGATCGCGCCGCGCCGATAGACGCCGCCGCAATCGAGCCGCGTCACTTCGCCGGGCGAGAGATCGGCTCCCTGGTCGCGAGCTCGTTTGACGTATTCGACATTCTCGGTTTCGCGCTCAACGATGATGCCGCCGACACCCGCATATTCCGGATTAGCGGCGAGAAAGCCGATGGCGGCTGCGAGAAAGCCTTTGTGCAAGACCATGTCGCCATCGATCAAACAAACAAAATCGCCTGAGCTGTATTGGTAGGCGAGCTGGACCCCGGTGCCGCAGGAGCGCTCGGCGGCGTGAAGCAGAGTCACGATCTTGATCGGGTACCGGGCGGCGATCTCGATGGTGCGGTCCGTCGAGGCGCTGTCGGCGAGAATGATTTCGCCGACGATTTCTCCCCGCATCTCTTCGAGAGCGGCCAGGGCGCTTTCGATCGCGGAGGCGATGTGGCGCTCCTCGTTAAGCGCCTTGATGACGATGCTGACATTCGGGCGCCTGCCGGGCATGTGCCGTACCGACCAATTATTTTCAAATCCGACGGGGGCGAATTCCGCCCTGACAATACAATGTCGTTTGGCCGGTCCGCCCCGGCGTAACTCGGAGAAAACTGTGCCGTTTCTTAGCAAGCGCGAGCATGGCGCGGACGACTTGTCGCGGTTAACACTAACGCCGCTCGGTCTTGGGCGCCGCGGCGGAGCTGAGTCCCAGCGCCGCGGCGATACGCGGCTCGATCTCTTCGGCTCCGTCGCTCAGGGTCAGCGCGAAGCCACCGCCGCGATACGCCCACGCCGCCCAGCCGAAGCCATTGGCTTGCGCCGCTCGGCTCACATCGTGGAACCATTGCGCGCGCTCGGCGGCGCGTTCGCCGCTTCGCTGCAGCGCGGTTCGGTTGGCGCCGAATTCGCCAAGCAGGATGCGGTCGGCCGCAATGCCTCGCGACTTCGCCCAGCGCGCAATTTGCGCGAAATCCGCCGCAATGGTGCGGCTGTCGAATCCGGAAGCGCGATAATTTTCCAATCTTGCCTGCGCGTCCTGATAGGCCAATGCCTTCTTCGCAGACGAAAGATCCGCGGCGGCGATCGACGCCGCCGTTGCCGTTAAACTGGCGTCGAGTGGCCGGGCCCGCGCGGGATAGGGCACGTCGGCCAGATAACGAGCCGGATTCCACGACGCGCCCTGGTGGGTGAACTGATACGGATCGTAATAGTGGAACGAATAGATGACTGCCGGATCGCCGGCAAACGGCGTCGTGTTCATCTTCATCAGCGCCGACGCCGACGCCTCATGGCCGCCTTCCAGAACGATGGTCAGGGTGCGCGAACCGCGCCGTGCCGCCGCAAAGGCCTGTTCCAGCATCGGCTGCCAGTCGGGTTGCAGTACGGGAGGCTCATTCATCAGTTCGAAGGCGACCTTGGCGGAGCGCAGGCCACCGAGCAGTCTTGCGGTGCGTTCGACAAGCCGCAGATACGATTGGAATACTGCCGATCCCGTGCCGGCGGTGAGCCGCTGCGCCGTGTAATCCGGCTGCATATCGCTCGGATGAAAGTCGACGATGACCGCCAAGCCCGACGACAGGATCAGGTTGACGCGATCGATCAGGATGCCGTCCAGGCGGTCGCGGCGCGGGCCCTGGAACTGGAGGAACGGCCCGGGATCGACAGCGAAGCGCACGAACTCGAAGCCGGTGCGCCGCAGCGTCTCCAACTCGGCGGCAAACTGCGCGTCGCTCACGTCGGTAAACGGGGGAAACACGAATTGCCGGGCCGGCCCCGGTGCGACGGCCGCCCATGCCATGACATGCGACATGCCGATGCCGCGGCTGAACATCAATCCGGCGTCGGTGGGCCGGGCGGACATCGCCACACCCAGCAATGCGGCCACGACGGCTAGCAGCTGATTTCCGGTGCGCCAGATATTTCGCATGGCAATCGCTCAGCAGACAACATCGACCGCGTCCGTCTCAGCGCCGCGCGACCCGCAGCTCGCCCAGATCAGCCGCCGGATCCTTGATCACGCTGCTGGCGATCCAATCCGCCGGCGGCTTTCGCGGCGAGAAAAATCCCGGCAGGAAGCACAGCGCGTGCGCGTTCCAGACCGTTACCGAATAAAGGCCGTCACGCAGCGACCGCCAGCGGAGCGACATGGCGCCAACTGGCAGGATCGCCAGCGCCGCGGCCGCCGGCAACGCCGAAACGCCGCTCCCCAACAGCAATGCGGCCGCAATCGAACACCACCACACGGCGACGAGCCCGCTGAGCATCACATTGCGGTCGTTGCGCGCCACAAAGCCGAATTGCGGCCGGCCGATCGCCGCTCTGATGATCTCGCCCGGGCCCCAGGCATTGCGCATCGTTATCCGCCGCAGCAATTGGCGATACGGGTTGCCGGTCCGGCAATGGTGATCGACCGCCAGGCAATCAATTCTCGCCAACGACCAGCCGACGGCGCGCAGCCGCGCCGCCAATTCCAGTTCCTCGCCGCCGTGCAGATTGCGGTCGGTGAAATAGCCGACGGCCTCGATCGCTGCGCGCCGATAGAGTCCACAGCCACCCAGACGCGTCACCAGCCCCGGCTTCCGATCCGGATCGAAGCGGCGCACGCGCTGGGCATACTCCAGATTGTCGGCATCGGCATCGTGGTCGATGACAGCGCCACCAACGCCGCCGAGCGCGGGATTTTCCTTGAGCGCCCGAATACCCGCGGCCAGGAAGAGCCGCCACAAGCGCATGTCACCGTCCATGAGGCAGATGAATTCGCCGTGGCTGTACTGGAAGCCGAGCTGCGCACCGGCTCCGCACGATCGATCAGCAGGATCGTTGAGCTGGACGATTTTGATCGGATATTTTTCCGCAATGGCAATCGTGCGATCGGTAGATGCGCTGTCGGCCAGAATCACTTCGCCGCCGATTCCGGCGAGCGCCGCAAGCGCGCTCTCGATGGCGCCGGCGATGTGCCGCTCCTCGTTGAGCGCTTTGATGATGATGCTGACGGTTGGCCGCTGATTCTCCGGCATGGCGGTCTCCGCCGTTCACATCAGCGCGACGGGGTCGCCAAAGCGCGAATTGACCGCGCGGCTCAAGCCATTGAGCTTGCACTGCAGGGTTGCGGTGCTTTCGTCTGCCGTCAGGCAAACTCGCGGCAGCGCGTGCAGGTGATGGCGGTGCTCCGGAAAAATCGTGCCGGCGCGGGTGGTCACCGCGGTGCGGAAGCCGAGCGAGCGCGAAATCTCCGCTTCGCGCTCGCCGCACGCGCCCGAATGTCCGAACGGATAAGCATTATGGTCGATGCGCTGGCCGGTGATGTCCTGGAGGAACTTCCGATTGTCGGCCATTTCGGCGCGTACTCTTTCGGCAGAGGCGCGCTTGAGGTTTAGGTGCGTCGTGGTGTGGCCGCCGATGGTCGCGAGCGGATGTTGCGCCAACATGCGTAACTGCCGCTCGCTCAACGCTTCCTGATCGACGAGCGCGGGTATCTCGATGCCGGCTCGAGCAATCGCCTCGCGCACCTCCGGCAGCACGTCGAAATCGGCATGGATCGCGTCCGCGATCACCGCGTAGGCGCGCCGTTTTGCTGTTTGGTCTGCACATTCAAAGCGGCCGAGTTTCGGCAGCTCGATGCGGTCGCGCGAACGAACGAGCGCAGACAGGCCGAACCACCATGCGTCGATCTCGCGGGTAATCATGCCGGTCGTGACGAACACGGTGAACGGGACCGCGAATTTTTCCATGACCGGGAGCGCGTTGGTCAGATTGTCGGCGTAGCCGTCATCGAGCGTCAGGGCGACGAACGGGCGCGCTGCCGGCGCTTCCAGCCGCGCGACGGCCTCATCGAGTGTGACGAAATCCAATTGCAGTTGCCGCAAGCGCCGCAATATCCATTCCAGCTTGCTGGCCGGACAGCGCAGCATCAGATCGTCGGGGCAAAACGTGTCGCCGGCAGTGACGCTGTGCAGGGCGAAGATGATGCCGCGGCCGCGGTAGCGCAGCGCCAGCGCCCGGCTCAATCCGGTCACATGCGCGGTCACATAGACGCCGCTTTTGATCAAGGGATGGATTGGCACCGCTCTACCCGTCGGCTCTTTTCCGCGCACACCCCGGTTGGCCTCGGCGTGCGTAACAGGAATAACCAATCCGGGGCTGCCGCGGTCTTCTTCGTCAAGGTAACCCTAATGGCTATTGGAACCGCTCCGCCGTTGCGCGGCCGCGCCGCTCAGGTGGTTCGTATCCTCCGCGGCGGCTGCGTCCGATCGTCGCGAATCCAAAAAGACATACTGCGACCGCTGTCCGCGGGCTTTGATGCAAGATCGCGCCGTGGACCGGGCGGCTTACTTCGACGTGCTGCTGGCAATCGAGGTATTCGAGCACATCGAGCGGGCTTAAGCGGCCTCGGCTTCGGTCAGGACAGCGCCGCGCAATTTACGCGCATCGAGACCGAGACCGGATACGACCTCGTCGACCGCGCCATGCTTGGCATCTTCGGCCTTGGTGACCACCACGATGTGGTCGACCAGTTTTGCAAAGAACCGAGCGCTCGGATCGCGGGCCAGATCCATCGCGGCAACGATCACCATGTCGAAATGTTTGGTCTGCGCGAACGCCACCTTGATGTCTTCGTCCTTGATGAGGCGATCGCGACGACTGTACGGCGAAATAAAAGGAATCATGCTGATGTTGGTGTCGCGGTCGCGCACCACCGCGTCGGAGAGAAGCCGCCGTCCAACGGCGACGTCAACCAGTCCGGCCTCGTTCTGGTCGGCATCGATGGCTGAAAGCGTGCGCTGGTCGAGATCGGCATCGATCAAGAGAACGCGCTGCGTCGCAGCCGCCAAGGCGGCGAGCGTGAGTGCGACGGCGGCTGCGTCATTGTCGTTGTGACAAGCCACCACCAGGATGCTCGGATTGCCGCGTTTCTTATGGTTGGCCCGCACCGCCTCATAGACCTTGCGGATGCCGGAGGCAAAGCGAAGGTTGGGCTCCTCCGACGAGTCCGTGCCCCACGTGCCTTCGACGCCCGGCAGTTTCGCCAGGACCGGGACGCCGGCCGAAAGCTCATCCTGTGGCGGGGCCTCGTTACGATCTTTATCGCGTTTGAGCTTTGGCAGCCTGAAGCGCGGTAGCCGCGGTAAGGCGTCCGGAAACGCGTCCTGCAGCAGTACCAAGCCGCTGCCGGCGGCGAGGCCGAGCAGGATCGCGCCCAGCGCCAGAATAGTATTCGATGGCGGCGAGGCGCGATTGAGCGGCAGATCGGCCTTGGAAATGATCTGGATGTTCTTGGTGTCGATGCGCTCCTGCTCGCCGGTCTGGCGAGCGCGCAGCAGAAATGCTTCGTAGACGGCGCGGTTTGCCTGCACGTCGCGCTGCATTTCGCGCAGCGTCACCAGGTCGGAATCGGTGGCGAGCGCGGACTGTTTGAGCTGCTCGACATTGTGCTCAATCAGGTCCTGGCTGGACTTGGCACCGTCATAGTCGGCTTGTGCCGCGCGGGCGATGCGGGTGACCTCATCGTCGATCATCCGCTTGAGCCGTTGCGCCTGGGCCTGGATTTCGACGACGGCCGGATGGCGCGGCCCGAGGCTTGCCATTTGCTGCGCCTGCAGGCGCATGATCTCGGCGTATTGCGTGCGCAATGCGGTGATCGTCGGCGATTGCACCGCTTCGGGGAAAGCGCCGGTATCGTCCTTGGATTTCTGTACGGCCTCGACTTGTTCGAGGCGCGCTTTCGCTGCTGCGGTGCGGGCGCGCGCCGCGGCAAGTTGGTTGTTGAGGTCGGAAAGTTGCTGTTCGTTGACGAGTTGGCCGTTGGCGTTGACGATGTTGTGACTGGCCTTGAACGCCTCAACGCGCTCTTCGGCGTGCCGCACACGCTCTTTCAGGTCATTGAGCCGCGCGGTCAGGGATTGCGACACCTGGCGGGCGGCGTCGGCGCGGACTTCCGTCTGCTCGGCCAGATAGGCCTGGGCCACGGCATTGGCGAGGCGCGCCGCCTTTGCGGGTACCTTGCTCGAAACCGCCACGTCCACCACGTAAGTGCGCTCGGCGCGAGTGACGCGGACGGCTTTCCTGAGCGCGTTCAGAGCTGTGAGAGTTGGATCGGCAGCGCCGGAAGGCTTATGCCGGCCCAGCGCAGCGAGCACGGCGTCCACCACGGCACGCAGCGGCGATGGCTTACCGACGAATTCCGGATCGTAGGCCAGCCCCTGATCGGCGACCACGCGGCGCAGCACCTCGTCCGATGTCAGCACCCGAACCTGGCTGTCGATGACAAGCAGTGCCGTATCGCTTGTCGGCGCCGACGGCGCGGCCTCATTGGCGACCGCGCGCAGATCGACCGGATCGATCAGGATTTCGGTAACGGCGGTGAAGCGCTGCGGCGCGATCAGTACGAATACTACGGCAAGCAGCAGCGCCGCGATCATGGCGCCGAGAATTGTTGCGCGGCCCCGCCACAGCGTCGCACCGATTTTCAGAAAGTCGATTTGAGCAGGCTGAGTGGCCGGCGGCTCGGTGCCTGCAAGCACTTCCGATTTGCCCTGACGCGGCGCTTCGAACATCCACTACTCGACTCTGTTCCACGAGCGAGCGCACCCGTGTGCCAATCTCGCAGTTACTCTTCGCCTGCCAGCCGCGGACTGGCAGCTGACGCATGACGTCCGGCGTCCGCAAACGACCCCACGGACCAACGAATTCATAGATAATTAAAGTTAATGGGCGGTGTACGCGCTCTAGTGGAGCGGATTTGACATTCGCTACCCACCCAGGGGTGCCGAAACGGGATGCGAATGTTAGAATTGGACCACTAGCGCGGCCCAAATCCGCGGAACAGGCGAAACAGCGCGCCAATCACCAGTACTGCGGCGACCACCGGTATCCAGATCAGCAAAGCGCCGACGGCAGCGATCACGATGATCGCCACAATGGCCGCAATCGCCAACAGCATGAGTGCGATGCCAAACGGACCGACCCTCGTCACATAGATGCGCTGCGCGGAGCGGGCGCCGCCGAACGGGCTGCCTCGCCAATTTGAACTATGCCACGGCGTGTTACGCCCATCGGATTGGCGGTCGCCGTGATCGGGGGGAATGATCTCGGGCTCGTAACGCGGCCGTTCCGGCTTGTCGTGATCGTCCGTCATGTGGGACCGCTCTCTTTTCGCCGCCGCCTTCTATGTATGGCGCATCATAATGCGCACAAGCGGCGCATTTCTATGGCGGCGGCGCGCCGCATGCCCTCAGCTCGGCGCTGCTTCAAGCGAATCGAACCGCCCAAACCGATAGATGGCGATCGATACGATCCAGGCGCCGGCGAAGATCGTTATGATCAGATAGCCGAGGCTGCCGAAATTATCATTGAGCGCACCGATCCAGCGCCAGAACGGGCCTTCGAGTTTCAATTGATCGGCGGCGAGGCCGAGCGCCTCGATGCCGCCGATCAATACAGCGACCAGCACCGAGACGAAGGTGATCGTCAGATTGTAGTAGAGCTTGCGGATAGGCTTGGTGAACGCCCAGCCGTAGGCGCCCAGCATGAGAATGCCGTCGGTGGTATCGATCAGCGTCATGCCGGCGGTGAACAGCGCCGGGAACACCATGATCGACCAGATCGGCAACCCTTTGGAGGCTTCGGCGGCGGAAATGCCGAGCAGCCCGATCTCGGTCGCGGTATCAAAGCCAAGCCCGAACAGAAAGCCCAGCGGGTACATGTGCCAGCTTCGCGCCACCAGGCGGAACAGCGGCCGGAAGATGCGGCCGAGCAGACCGCGCTGCGCCAGCAGGTGATCGAGGTCTTCGTCGACCAGCGTCGCGCCGCGGCGTACCTGCCGGAAGGTGCGATAGACCGACAGCAGTATGAGCAGGTTCGCGGCGGCGACGAGAAACAGAAATCCGGCCGACACCAGCGTGCCGATCGCGCCGCCGATGACTTTGAGCGAATTGAAGCGTCCTTCCAGCGCGCTCGCCGCGATTGCGACAGCCGCCGACCCGAGCACGACTACTGTCGAGTGACCGAGCGAGAAAAACAACCCGACCGAGAGCGGGCGCTTGCCCTCCTGCATCAGCTTGCGCGTCACATTGTCGATCGCCGCGATATGATCGGCATCGACGGCGTGCCGCAATCCGAAGGTATAGGCGAGGAAGGCGGTTCCGATCAGCACCGGGTAATCGCGGAAGGCCACCAGCGCCCAGAGCCACGCCAGCACGTTGGCGGCGACCAGAACACAATAGAGGGCGGCGATCTTGCCGCTCAGATCCGCGTCCTGGTCGTTGAACAGCTTGGCTAAGGCCCGCATGCACAATCGATACGACGGCACGCGGCAGGCAGGCAATACGTTGTGAGACGATCCCGCAAAATCGTCATACCGGCTGTGCCGAGCCGTGGGGCCGGCGCGTCGTCCGCTCTGTCCGGGAGTGCTATTCGGGCTTGATGCCGGCCGCGCGAATAACCTTGCTCCAGCGCTCCGTCTCTTCCTTGATGAGGGCCGCCATTTGGGCGGGCGTGCCGCCGCCCGCAGTGGCGTTGAGCTGTTTATACCGCGCGACCATTTGGGCCGTCTGCATCGCCTTGTTGGCGGCGTCATTGAGCTTGGCGATGATGGCGGTAGGGGTCTTGGGCGGCGCGCTGATTGCGTTCCAGGTGTCGGATTCGCAGCCCGGCACACCGGCCTCCGCCAATGTTGGAATGTCCGGGAGCGCCGGCACGCGCTGCTTGGTCGCGACGGCGAGGATTCTGCGCTTTGCCGGTCTTGTGCAACTGCAAGGAGGTCGACAGTTCGTTGAAGAACAGATCGACATGGCTGGCGATGATGTCGTTGAGTGCCGGGCCTGTGCCCTTATAGGGCACGTGGGTGAGCTTGACGTGGGTGATCGATGCAAACAGCTCGGCGGTCAGGTGCGAGGTGGTGCCGACGCCCTGCGATGCGTAGTTGAGCTTGCCCGGGTTGGCCTTGGCGTAGGCGATCAGCTCCTGCACCGTCTTGGCGGGAAAATCCGGCCGCACCAGCAGCACGTTGGGAATGTGCGACATGACCGCGACGGGCTCAAATTTTGTCGGGTCGTAGTTGAGGCCCTTGATGAGCAGCGGATTGGTGGTGATTGGCGCCGGTTGCGACGCCAGCAGAATGTAGCCGTCGGGCGGCGAATGATAGACCAGATCGGCGGCGAAACTGCCGCCGGCGCCGGGCTTGTTTTCGACCGCAATCGGTTGGCCCAAGATGGTCTGCATCTGGGCGGCGACGAGCCTGGCGAACGCGTTGACGCCGCCGCCGGCCGAGGTGGAAACGATAAGCCGTATCGGGTGGTCCGGAAATTTCGTTGCGTCCTGTGCACTTGCGGCACCTGGAGCGAGCACAAGCCCCAGCGTGGATGCGATTGCGGAACGTCTGGAAATGGCGCGGCCGGACATCGATTAGGCTCCCAAAATGGCGGCATATTTGCCTGACCTATGACATAGCGCAGAAGGGCGGGTAAGGCCCTGTGACGCGTTGCAGCGGCGCGGCCCAGGCGGGCTTCGCGCGGTTCACAAACCGCATCGCGCCCCATAGGATCGCGCCCGCAATGGGAGACGCGCGCACATGAGCAAGCTCGATTTCATTCTCGAAGAACTGGTCACCGCCAACCGCATTCTCGCCAACGAAGGCGTGGTCGACTCCTTCGGCCATGTCAGCGCGCGGCATCCCGACAATCCGCAGCGTTATCTCCTGTCCCGCGCCCGCGCCCCGGAGCGGATCGAGTGCGACGATATCGTCGAATATCAGCTTGACGGCACGCCGATCGACGAGCGCGGCCGCGCGCCCTACCTGGAGCGCTTCATTCACGGCGCCATTTACGAACAACGGCCGGATGTGCATTCCGTGGTGCACAACCATTCGCCGAGCGTGATCCCGTTCGGCGTCACCGGCAAGAAGCTCAAGCCGCTCCTGCACATGTGCGCGTCGATCGGCCACGAAGTGCCGATCTGGGATTGCCACGACAAGTTCGGCGACACGACCTTGCTGGTCACCGACATGGCCATGGGCCGCGATCTCGCCCAGGCGCTCGGCCCGCGCCCGACCGCGCTGATGCGCGGCCACGGCGCTACCGTCGTCGGCCGCTCGGTGCGGCACTCGGTCTTTGTCTCGGTCTATCTCGAAGTCGGCGCCAAGTTGCAGATGCAGTCGATGGCGATGGGCGACATCAAGTTTCTCACCCCCGGCGAGGTCGATAAGATCGTGGCGCGCGTCACCGATTACACGCTCAACCGCGCCTGGGAAAACTGGGCCCGCCGCGCCGGGCGGGAGATGCAGAAGCCGCCCGCCCCTTAAGCATACGATCGGAACTCGAATGGGCTTGCGCAAACAGCTGATGACCAGTATCTGACTGACCAGTCAGACCGGTCAGAGGGATGCCCGATGCGGAAGTGGCAGATGCAGGAAGCCAAGGCGAAATTCGCCGAAATCGTCAAGCGCGCGACCTCCGAAGGGCCGCAAGTCGTGACCTATCGGGGCGCCGATACGGCGGTCGTACTCTCGATCGGGGAATACCAGAGGCTCAGCGCCAACCGACCGGCCTTTGCCGAGTTTCTGATCGGCGGCCCGAAATGGGACGATCAGACGGTCGCGGAGATTAATGATCGTGCGAAGGACGTTGGCCGGGAAATCGATTTGTGAGCTTTCTGCTCGATACCAATGTCATTTCCGAACTTCGCCGAAAGCGACCTGATGCGCGCGTGGTGGCGTGGATCAGGCATGCTGAGCCGGCAGTACTTTCCATCAGCGTGCTGAGCCTTGGTGAGATTGCGAAAGGCGCCACGCAATGTGCCGAGCGCGATCGCACTCAAGCGGATATCCTTTATCGGTGGCTGGCGCTGGTGCGAACGAACTATGCAGACCGAACAATTGCCATCGACGCCGACGTTTCCCAGGCATGGGGCCGGCTTGCCGCAAAGCGGCCCATGGGGGTCATCGACGGACTGCTCGCCGCCACTGCTTTGGTCCGCGGGTTGACGTTGGTAACGCGCAACGTGCGCGATTTCGCTGACCTCGGGATCAGCGTTTTCGATCCATGGGATGCGTAACGCCGGGCCGG
>CAVPQA010000019.1:0-61300 GCA_963707175.1 uncultured Alphaproteobacteria bacterium | reverse complement strand
GCTATTGGCGATCAAGCTGATCAGCCGCATCCGCGCCACGCTGCATGTCGATCTCACCCTCCGCAACCTGTTCGACACACCGACCGTGGAGGTTCTAGCAAAAACTCTAAACGCTACTACCAAATTTCGATCTGATCATGATGTTCTGCTACCGCTGCGGTCCAGCGGTGGGTCAGCACCTATATTTTGCGTTCATCCGGCCTCGGGATTCAGCTGGATCTATTCGCGGCTCATCCGTCACATACCGTCCGACCACCCTCTCTATGCATTGCAGATTCGTAGCCTCAGTAGGCCTGAGGCTCCGCTTCCGAAAACCATGACAGATATGGCAGCGGATTATGCAAGCATCATCCGTAAAGTTCAGCCCTCCGGCCCATATAATCTTCTCGGCTGGTCCTTGGGCGGGCTCGTGGCGCACGCGATCGCCACACAGCTGCAGAGCGAGGGGCAGGAAGTTTCGATGCTCGCTTTACTTGATAGTTATCCACTTCAGGCGTTTCCATCCGACTGGGATGAGTCGCCGCGCTCACTGCAGGAAATGATCGGAGACCTCCGTCGCGAAGGACATTGGGTCTCAAGCTTTAGCGAGGATCACTTCACACGGATCGTGGAGGCCTATCAGAACAGCATCCGTATAGCGAAGGAGTTTTCGCCAAAGCAATTTAATGGAGACGCCCTGTTGTTCGTGTCGACAAGCGGGGAAATGATATCACCGCTTGATGCGTGGCGGCCGTATATAGGCGGCGAGATCAAAATCCTTCATACTAAATGCGACCACGATGAAATGTTGCACGCGCCTGCAGTGGAAAAAATTTCCGATTTGATCATGGCCGAACTTGGCAAGTCCTCGAAAGCCGGGTTTGGAACGGCAAAGGCGGCCGCTTGCCACGCGCAGCAACTTTTGGTGAAATGGGATCTCGATACGGCTCTTTGAGCCATGCGGTTTCATAGGACGCGATTGCTTCTGGCAATCCGAGCACTGGAGGAACGAGGTGGCCAATCCGTTCGAAGACGAAAATGGGATTTACCATGTCCTTGTCAACACCGAGGGGCAACATTCACTATGGCCGGCATTTGTCGAAGTCCCGGATGGTTGGACAGTCGTCCTCAAATCGACCAACCGAGCCGAATGCCTGCAGTACATAGATAAAAACTGGACTGATATGCGACCTAAAAGTTTGATCGCCGCCATGACGGAATCTAATCAAGAACAAATATCTAGCGATGCCCAATCCGCTGCTGAGCCAATCCCGACAGGGAATGCGGGAACGTTACATTAATAGCACTCTTTACCGGTTTGTTCTTCACGCCAGCGGGACACGTCAACTTCCATTTCGTTCCGAGTGAGTAACCGGTGAGCAGGCGTGATTTGCGTTTGCACCGTATCGGTGCGTGGCGCTGATCGTTAAAGGGGAAATTGCCGCTTTGAGGTGATTTCGACAGGCGCGTGACGGCGCTGTAATGCTCAACGACTGCTTTGTTATGGCATCGCTCGTTTTGGCTGGGCGGAAGCCGTTGGCGAGCGATGAGCCGGGCGCTTCCTACGGGCCTCGAAGCCGAATCCTGCGTCAATCTCAAGTCAGAAGGCGCCATGCGTTTTCGTGGCTCCCATGTGCCAGCGCTCTCTCGATTTTGCCGCGCCCCGAAACCCGCAATACCGGCTGCGTTCTATCGCGGTATTGAAGAGTGTGCTATCGCACGTAGTCAGTCATGACCGTGCGGGCCTTCCCGGGTAAACACCGGGTAAAAAGGGGCTTAAATCTTAGAAACACCTGAAATTGCGGGCGTAGTTCAGTGGTAGAACATCAGCTTCCCAAGCTGAGTGTCGTGGGTTCGATTCCCATCGCCCGCTCCAGCCAGTGCGCCTTCTGCGCACCGGTTGGCAAGACATAAGGGGTAGGGAGCGTCCAATGCCACTCACCAAAATCAACGGCGTCAACATCAATTGGCAGGTCATCGGCGAGCGCGGCCCGTGGGTGATGGCGACCACCGGCGGCCGGCGCGGCTATGACGAATTCGTGCCGATGGCGCAGAAGATCGCGCGCAACGGCTTTCGCGTCATGCTGCACGATCGCCGCAATACCGGCGCGTCCGATCTCTGGATCGACGGCGACGAGGGCGAGGAGGCGCCGTGGCTCGGCGATATGCACGAATTGATGCGCCAGAACGATGCGCTGCCGGCCTTCTTCTGCGGTTCGTCGGCCGGCGCGCGCACGTCGATCCGGTTCTATCTGAAATATCCGCAAGCGGTGCGCGGCCTGTTGCTGCTGCGCGTCACCGGCGGCGCCTTCGCGGCGGGCCGCCTGCCGGAGAACTATTACGGGCAGTTCCTCACCGCGGCCAAGGCGGGCGGCATGGCGGCAGTCTGCGCCATGGACGCCTGGAAGGAGCGCTTCAAGGAAAACCCGCGCGGCCGCGATTATCTGGCCAATCTGCCGGTCGAGAAATTCATCAAGGTGTTCACGCGCTGGAAAGAGGTATTTGAGGCCGGCGGCAAATACCCCGTCATGGGCGTCACCGAGCAGGAGCTGGGCTCGATCAAGGTGCCGGTGATGATCATCCCGGGCAACGATCAGACCCATTCCAGCGCCAGCGCCGCGATCGCCCATAAACTCATTCCGGGCAGCGAAGTGCATCAGTTGCCGATCACCGATCAGGAAGTTCCGCTGATTCCGTTCCCGGAATGGGGGCCGTACGAGGAAGAGATCGCGCGCACTTTCGTTGGTTTCATGCAGCGCGCTGTGGCAACCGAAAAATCCGCCGCGTAGCGCCGCCGCAAGGTTTTGTTGCGCTGCCGCATGCAATCTCCGCATTGGTTGCCGCCTTGCATTGCGGCGGCGCGGGATTATGCTCTTTTCAAGGGCGTCAAACGGCCCGATTGGGACGCGATGTCAGGGCGCAAGTCCTGACCTCGGTCTTGAGATGCAAAGACTTGGGGGGAAAACAATGGATCAGCACGGCGAACGGTCGGGATGGAGCTGGTGGTATCTGCTCTTCCTGATCCAATTCATCGCCAGCCTTTGGGTGCCCTTCTACAACAAGGTTGATCCCGCCTGGATAGGCATCCCGTTCTTCTACTGGTACCAGATGCTCTGGGTGATTGTCGGAGCGGTGCTCACCGCGATTGTCTATTTCGCGACTGATGCCTAGCGCGGCAGGTTTTCGCGAGATGCAGCAGACGACAAATAGCAATCGACCGGGAGACTAGCCGTGCAAGAGCTGAACTGGACCGCGCTCATCATCTTCATATTGCTGTTCGCGCTAATCACCGTGCTCGGCTTTGTCGCCGCGCATTGGCGCAAGGGCGACCTCGACCAGCTGCACGAATGGGGCCTCGGCGGCCGTCGTTTCGGCACCCTCATCACCTGGTTCCTGATCGGCGGCGACCTTTACACCGCTTACACTTTCATCGCCGTGCCGGCGTTGGCCTTTGGCGCCGGCGCCATCGCGTTCTTCGCGGTGCCGTACACGATCATGATCTATCCGATCCTGTTCCTGGTCTTTCCGCGGCTCTGGTATGTCTGTCATAAGCACAACTACATCACGGCTGCGGACTTCGTGCGCGGCCGCTTCGGCAACCGCTGGCTGGCGCTGGCCGTCGCGGTCACCGGCATCGTCGCCACGATGCCCTACATCGCGCTGCAGCTGGTCGGTCTGCAGGTCGTGATCGGCGGCATGGGCGTTTCCGGAACCGGCTATATGGGCGATCTGCCGCTGGTCATCGCCTTCATCATTCTGGCGGCCTTCACTTATACGAGCGGGCTGCGGGCGCCGGCCTCGATCGCCATCGTCAAGGACATCCTGATCTACCTCACCGCCTTTGCGGCCATCATCATCGTGCCGATCCACATGGGCGGCTTCGGCGCGATTTTCGCAAAGATACCGCCGGCGAAGCTGCTGCTGGCTCATCCAGGCGCCAATACAACGGGTCTCTACGGCGTCTATGCGACGCTGGCGCTCGGCTCGGCGCTGGCGCTGTTCCTCTACCCGCACTCGATCACCGGCATTCTGAGCGCATCGAGCGGGCACGCCATCCGCCGCAATGCGGCGATGCTGCCGGGCTACTCGTTCATGCTCGGCCTGTTGGCGCTGGTCGGCTTCTTCGCGCTGGCCGGCAGCCTCAACAGCCTTCCGGAATTCGCTGCCGGCTTCAAGCAGTTCGGCAACAATTTCGCCGTGCCGGCGCTTTATCTGCATCACTTCCCGTCGTGGTTTGTCGGCATCGCCTTTGCGGCGATCGGCATCGGCGCGCTGGTGCCGGCGGCGATCATGTCGATCGCTGCGGCCAATCTCTATACGCGCAACATTCACCGCGAGTTCTTCCACCGGACTCCGACCGACAAGCAGGAATTGCAGATCGCCAAGTGGGTGTCGCTGATCGTCAAGTTCGGTGCGCTTGCCTTCATTGTATTCGTGCCGCAGCAATACGCCATCTACCTGCAACTGCTGGGCGGCATCCTGATCATCCAGACACTGCCGGCGGTGCTGCTCGGGGTCTACACGCGCTGGTTCAACGATTGGGCGTTGCTGATCGGCTGGCTTGTCGGCATCGTGCTGGGCAGCTGGATGTTCGTCGCCGCCAAGCTCGCGCCGAACTATCCGCTGGTGATCGCCGGGCATGGTTTCCCGGGCTACACGGCGCTCTACACGGTGATCCTCAACCTTATCGTGGCGATCGTGCTGACGCCGCTGTTCAACGGCATGAAGGCCGCAGCTGCCGACGAGACGGCTGCGGCCGATTATCGCCCGTAAGCCGTCGATCCACGCGACTCAAACGTGAGCGTGTCCCGTCACGGACACGCTCATCGCGCGTTATTGTCCTTTCCGTTTGACGTCCTTGATCGCAATCGCGTCCTTCACCATGGCGATAATGCGCGGCGGCGCCGCCACGATGTCGCCGACGGTCTTTTGCAGTTCCACGCCGCCCATCGGCACCATTTCCATGTGTGCCTGTTTTGCCGCCGCGATGAATTGCGGATCGCGCATCGTGTCGTCGAACGCCTGTCGCAGCGCCTTGACGCGTTCGGCCGGGACGTTGGGCGGGGTCAGGATCGGCCGGCCGACCGAGACGTCGCCGGACAACAGCGCGAGGATCTGGCGCTGATCGTCGTTGGTGGCGAGTTCGGTCCACAGCGGCACGTCCGGCAGGTCGGCTTCGCGCCGGGGGCCGATCTGAAACAGGATGTTGATGATGTGGTTGCTCAGCCATTCGGGATGCGTCGCCTTCATCGAAGCCCAGGAATTGCTGCCGCGGCCGTCCAGCTCGTGACGCTCGACCGCGATATTGATGTCGCCGCCGCCCGGATAGCCGGCGATGATCCGAAACTTGCTGCCGAGCAGGTTGTTGGACACCTGCGGATACAGCACCGAAGGCGAACTTGCGCCGGTGGCGCCGATCGCCAGCGACTTGGTCTTGGCCTGGGCGAATGTCGACACGCCGCTCGCCGCCGTGGCATACATGATATTGTTGACGACGCTTGTATTCCCGATCCAGTTGAACTTGCGGGCGTCGAACTGCACGCCCGGCTGGCTCAGCGCCTGGTCGGTCGGCGTGGCCTGGCCCAACGTGGCGATCACGCTGCCGTCCTGCGGCGCCACGCGATAGAGCCAGTTCGCAGCGCTGCGGCTGCCCGCGCCCGGCATGTTCTGCGGCACGATGGTTGGGTGGCCGGGAATATGCGCGCCCAGGAAGCGCCCGAGCATGCGGGCATAGATGTCATAGCCGCCGCCGGGGCCATAGCCGATCACAAGCGTGATCTGCTTGCCGCGATAAAAGCCGGCGACGTCCTGAGCGTGCGCCGCCGTCGCGACGGCTGCAAAAGCCGCGGCAGCCCAAACAATGGTGCGGATTCGATGGAAGTCCATAGCACGTCCTCTCACGGCGATGGCCGGAAGCCCGCCTTGTAGTAGGCGGACAGGTCGCTCCCCAGCCATTCGGTCGGAATGACTTTATTCGATCCCTCCGCCATTGCCTTGCGGTAGAGCACGCCGCCGGCTGCGGCAAATTGGATCGCGAGGCCGGAATTGTTCTTGTAGTAGATGACCCCGTTTTCGGCGGCGCCGCGCGGCTCCTGTTTGACGCTGACCGTGCCGTTGAGCAGTTCGCCGAGTTCGTAGACACGGTCGCGGGCGATGACGCCTTCCTTGATCGGATCGAGCAACTCGGTCTGATCGTTATCGATCACGCTTTCCCAATCGTTGATGATGACGCATCGGGCGCGTTCATACGTCCGGCGGTCGACCTCCGAGCGCTTGTTGGTCACGTCCGAATTGGCGATCGAGACGACAAGCTGGCCGTCGTCCAGCCATTCGCCGTCAAACACCGGCTTCATCGCGCTTGTGGCGCAGCACACGATATCCGCATCTCGGACCGCTCCGCGGGCATCGGTTACGGCATTGACGGCGAGACCGTCGCGCGACAGGTCCCGCGCGACGGCCGCGCGATGCTCCGCATTGGGACTGTAGACATTGACCGTCCTGATCGGCCTGACCAGCGCAATGGCTTCGAGTGCGTTGCGGGCCTGCTTGCCGGTGCCGAACAGCCCGAGCGTGTGCGCATCCGGCCGCGCGATGGCGTCGACCGCGACGGCGGTTGTGGCGCCGACCCGCATCCCGGACAGCTCGAATTCGTGCAGCAGCGCCAGCGGCTCCGCCGTTTCGATACTGAACAGGATCACGAACCCCCAATTGAAGGCTTGCGGATTCTCGTAGGTGCGCCGCTCGTTCGCGGCGGTTGCCGGCCGCATGATCTGCGAGCCGGCGCGCACGCAGGCGATGCCGGAAGACGGCACGGCGCCGACATGGACATTGGCCATGTAGCGCCGCTCAGGATCGGGATGCTTGGCCAGATAGCGCATCCGCGGCCGGTTGACCGCGACGCCCGCGGCGAACTCGCGAAATGCCACCCGCATGGCGTCGATACATTCGCGCATCGGCAGCAGCCGGCGCACGTCCTGGTCGGTGATGATGAGCGTCATGTTTCTAAATCTGAGCCTCCATAAACCACGGGCGGGCCGGCATTTTGCTGCGGTCGTGGCGGACAGCCCGAGATGAGATCAAGCTAGCCCCGCCATGCGGATCGTGGCAAATTGCGCCCATCCGCCGAAAGATAGCCAATTCGGGAGTGATCATATGGCCTGGGCCAAAGTCAGCGATATTGCGTATGGGCGCCTCCGCTCGCCCGACCTCGATGTCATGGAAGAGTTTTTGACGCGATTCGGCATGCAGCGCGCGGAACGCACCGCCAATGCGCTCTATATGCGCGGCACCGATCCGGCGCACCATATCCACGTCACCGAGAAGGGCGATCCGAAATTCGTCGGGCTCGCCTATTACGTCGAGAGCGAAGACGACCTGAAGCGGCTCGCCAAGGCGCCCGGCGCCACCGGCGTCGAGAATATCGACGAGCCCGGCGGCGGCAAGCGCGTGCGCCTCACCGAGCCGAACGGCTATCAGATCGAAGTGGTCTGCGGCATCGAACAGGTCGCTCCGATTGCGGTGAAGCGGCAGAGACTCAATTCCGGCGAAGCGCCGACCGCGCGCGCCGGCGAGCTGATGCGGCTGCCGCGCGGGCCGGCGCACGTCAAGCGGATCGGCCACGGCGTGCTGATGTCGTCGAAGTTCAGGGAAACCGTCGGCTGGTTCCGCGACACGCTGGGCATGATCTGCTCGGACGACGTCTACGCAGGGGAAAAGGAAAATCTGATCGGCTCGTTCAACCGCTGCGACCGCGGCGATACCTACGTCGATCATCACGTGTTCTTCTGCCTCAATCATCAGAAGACCGGCCTCAATCATCTGTCGTTCGAAGTCCCCGACATCGACGATGTCTGCATGGGCCACGACTATCTCAAGGAGAACGGCAAGTACGAGCACATGTGGGGCATCGGCCGTCACGTGCTCGGCAGCCAGGTTTACGATTACTGGGCCGATCCGTGGGGCCGCGTGCACGAGCATTGGGCCGACAGCGATCGGCTCAATCTCGCCAACGGCTCCAATCTGATCGCCGCCGACGAGGCGCTCCGGTCGCAATGGGGCGAGGCGCCGCCGGAAAAATTCATCAATCACGCCAGCGCGTGATCGCTCAGCACGGCTGACGCGGGTTGGTCGTTCCGCGCCCGAATGCGCATCCGTCCGCGCCACCGCGCGGGCGGTTAAGGATGTGCGCATCGCGCGGCGTGGAGCACGATTCCGGTAACGAATTGCTAACGGTCGGTGGTTAACGAAGGGTCGCCAAAATCCGCGCAATCCGGAGGATTCGCCATGGACGACCGCCACGATCAGGATCAGGGCAAGAGCGCCGGCGAAAACGCCGAGCCCGGAGCCGCCAAAGCGTCGCCTGCGGCGGCCGAGGGGCAAACGCCGGTGAGCGCCGAAACCAGCGCCAGCAGCCAATTGCCGATGATCGAGTCGCCACGGCTCGGCGCCAGCGAGGCCGACGAGCGAGCGGCCGAAGAGACACGCCGCGCCTCCACTAAATCCATCGCGACGGTGCCGGTGCGGTTTCGCGAGTCGGTGAACGAGGCGCCGCGCGCAACGGCGGCCGGACCGGCGCCGCAGCAGCGCTCGTTCCGTTTCGCGCTCCTGGCGGCGATGATTGCGGGCGCGGCCGGGATCGGCGCGCTCTCCGGATCGCTGGCAGCCTTCGGCCTCGGCCATCAGAATGCCGCGCCGGCGACCGCGACCAGGACTGCGGAGTCGCGCGATGTCATCCAGGCGCTGAAGAACCAGCGCGCCGAGCTGTCCGCCCTCAAAGCAAGCCTCGACAGCGAAAGCCGCAGCAGCAACGCACAATTTGCCAGGATCGCCGACCGCTTCAACAACATCGAGCACGCCCAGGTCGAACAGGCCGGCAAGCTGACGCACATCGCCGAGGCGGTTGACCGTTTCGGCAAGAAGGCTGCGCCGGAAATCACCGGCTCGATCACGGCGCCCGTGCCGGTGGCGACGCCCGCGGTCAAGCCGGCGCCCGTGGTCCCGGTGCTGCGCGAGTGGGTGGTGCAGGACGTGCGCAACGGCCGCGCCATGGTTGAAAACCGCTACGGCAGCATGTTCCTCGTCGCTTCCGGCGGCATGTTGCCCGGGGTGGGCCGCGTCGCCGAAATCAAGCGCCAGAACGGCGCCTGGATCGTGGTGACCGAGCGGGGATTGATCAGCTCGAATCCTTAGCGGGCGGCAATCAGGGATCAGGCGCACGATTCCCGATTCCTGAACCCCCGATCCCTGACCTCCTGATCCCTGATCTCCCGATCCCTGGCACCAGCATCGGCACGCGGCGCCGGTAGGCGCCATAGGCGTCGGCGCCAAGCTCCGCGGTCAGAAAGCGCTCCTCGATCCGCGCCTTCAGCCATAATCCGAAGGCGATCAGCGCCGCGCCGGCGAGCGCGAGGATCGTGGCCTGCGCGATGGCGGTGGCGAACAGCGCGAAGATCAAGCCCGTATAGATCGGATGCCGCACCAAGGCGTATGGCCCGGTGTCGATGACGCGATGGCCTATCTTGCGGGTGATCGTGCCCGACCATAGACGGCCGAGATGGACGCGCGCCCACCAGGTGAACAACAACCCGGCCAAAGTCAGAAACGCCAGCGCCATGGCGCCGCCGTAGCCGACATGCCAGAGCTGCTGCATGTGCAGCCGCCGCGCCGCCCATGGCGTCATCAGCGCGGCGCCAACCAGAATGATGATCTGATAGAGCGCCGTGTCCCAGGTGACCGCGCGCTTTTCCGTGCGGTTGGCCCAGAACGCCGCCGCTATCCAGCTGAAGAGCCAGGCGATCCAGAACACGGCGAACAACAAGCTCGGGCGAATGATTATCGATTGCTGTGTTCCCTGTTACGATCGCCCCACGCGCGCGACTCTAGCCATGCCGCCGCGTTCCATGCCAAGCTCGTTGTCATATAGGACGCGGCAGGCGATCCGAAACGGAGCGAGGCATGAACGGCTTTGCACGGGTGCTGCGCACACTTGCAATCCTCGCGGCGCCTGCCGCGCTGATCCTGACGCTGTCCGGCGCCATCGCCGGCGCGCAGCCCGCGCAAAAGCCGGCGCCGCAGGCCGATACGCCGCGGTCCTGTCCGGGCCTGATTGCCGCGACGCGGCCGCCTATCGTGCCCGCCGCGTTCGATCTGGCCGCGCTCAACGCCGACCAGGTGCGCATCAGCTATATCGGCCACGCCACGTTTCTGCTGGAAAGTCCGCAGGGCGTGCGCATCGCCACCGACTACAACGATTATGTGCGGCCGGCCGTGGTACCCGACATCGCCACCATGAACCACGCGCACGATACGCACTACACCGACCATCCCGATCCGGCGATCAAATACGTGCTGCGCGGCTGGGGTCCAAGCCCTGACAAGCCCGCGATCTGGGACCTGCAATATCGCGACGTGCGCGTGCGCAACGTGCCGACCAACATTCGCAGCTTCGGCGGCACCACGGAAAAATATGGCAACTCGATCTTCATCTTCGAGATGGCGAACCTGTGCATCACCCATCTCGGCCATCTGCATCATACGCTGACCAGGCAGCAGCTCGACGACATCGGCCGCGTCGACATTGTGATGGCGCCGGTCGATGGTTCGCTGACGCTCGATCTCGACGGCATGATGGAGGTACTCGCCGCGCTGAAGCCGCAGCTCGTCATCCCGATGCATTTCTTCGATCAGATCACGCTGGCCCGCTTCCTCGACCGCGCGCGGGAGAACTTCGACGTCGAGCGCGCCGAGGTGCCGACGGTGGTGGTGTCCAAGGCCACGCTGCCCGCCAAGCCGAAGGTTTTGGTGCTGCCGGGGCATTGAGGACAGACATCCTCCACCGCGATAGCGGTGGAGGGGGCGTCGGCCGCGACGAAGCAAATGAAGCTGCCGATCGAACTCCGATCCTCACGCCTTCTAATTTCTTTCAACGCCGTTCGCATCCGCATCTCAGACGCCCCTTCCACCATGCTTCGCATGGTCCCCCTTCCCCGCTTTCGCGGGGAGGGATGGGAGCGCGCGTCGCCTTCCGGTCCTTTGCTGATCGTCGTATAAGCGAGCGGACTGCGAGGAATTCTTCACATGCTCAGCGCCGAACAGAACGATCTTATCACTCGCACCAATCCGGGCACGGCCGCGGGCGCGCTGCTGCGGCGCTATTGGCAGCCGGCGGCGCTGGTCGACGAGCTTGCCGGCAACCGCCCGGTCAAGCCGGTGCGGCTCCTCGGCGAGGACCTTGTCGTCTTCAAGGACGACAAGGGCCGCTACGGGCTGATCGGCCGGCACTGCCCGCATCGCGGCACCGATCTGGCCTATGGGCGGCTTGAGGACGGCGGCCTGCGCTGTGCCTTCCACGGCTGGCTGTTCGATGTCTCCGGCCAATGCTTGCAGACGCCGGCCGAGCCTGACAGCAGCAATCTCTGCGCCAACGTCAAACAAAAATCCTATCCGGTGGTCGAGAAGAGCGGCATCCTGTGGGCTTATCTCGGCCCGGGCGAGCCGCCGGCGTTTCCGGATTTCGACTGCTTCGTCGCGCCCTCTACGCACACCTTCGCCTTCAAGGGCATGATCGACTGCAACTGGCTGCAGTCGCTCGAAGTCGGCATCGATCCGGTGCACACCTCGTTCCTGCACCGCTTCTTCGAGGACGAGGACCCGGACAAAGGCTACGGCCGCATGTTCCGCGACACGTCCAAGGACTTCGGACATGCCGATGACCCGGATCATGCGCGAGTTTCCGCGCCCGCGCATCGAGATCGAGCCGACAGGTTACGGCTTCCGGCTGGCGACCTTGCGCGAGATCGGCGGCGGCAAAGCGCATGTGCGCGTCACCAACCTGATCTTCCCCAACGCTTTCATCATACCGATGAGCCGCGAGATGACGATCTCGCAGTGGCACATCCCGATCGACGACACCAAACATTACTGGTACGCGATCTTCACCTCGTTCGGCGCGCCCGTCGACAAGGGCACGATGCGCAATCAACGCCTCGAATTGTACGAGCTGCCGGACTACGTGCCGCGCAAGAACAAGAGCAACGACTACGGCTTCGATGCGCACGAGCAGGCGCACACGACCTACACCGGCATGGGCACAGACATCAACGTGCACGACCAATGGGCCTGCGAGTCGATGGGCGCGATCCAGGACCGCACCCAGGAGCACCTCGGCACCTCCGACAAGGCGATCAGCGCCTACCGGCGGCTGCTGCGCCAGGCGCTCGACGATTCCGGCAAGGGCGCAAAGCCGCTGATGGTGCTCGATGCCGCCGAGGCCGGAAAGATCACCGGCCCGGCCTGCGTCGACGGCATCGGCCCGGCGGCCGACTGGCAAGGCTACTGGCAGCGCACCGATGCGGCGCGGCAACAGACGAAAAGCTGGAATGGGCATTGAGTTGGTCATTCCGGGATGCGCCCGACGGGTCCGGCCCGAAACGGCCGGCCCGATGGCGGGCTCCGGCGCAGGCCCGGAATCCATAACCCCGGTCTGTGAATATGGATTCCGGGCTCGCCGCTGCGCGGCGCCCCGGAATGACGATACGTGATGCGGCCGCGCCAAATCCCCACCAACAAAACCTTCGTCGAGCGCTACGGCCTGTGGACCGGCGAGCAGGCGCGCGCCGCCAAGGCGGCCGCGCAGGCGATCAAACAACACAAGCTCGAACTGGTGCGCTTCGCGTTCGCCGACCAGCACGGCGTGCTGCGCGGCAAGACGGTGGTGGCCGAGGATGCGCCGGCGCTGATGCGATCGGGCGTCACCATGACGACGACGCTCTTGGCCAAGGACACCGCGCACAAGACCGCGTGGCCGGTCTTCACGCCGGGCGGCGGCTTCGGCATGGCGGAGATGCAGGGCGGCGGCGATTTCGTCATGGTGCCGGACCCGGCGACGTTCCGCGTGCTGCCGTGGCCGACAAGGGAAGGCAACACCGGCGACGGCGCGCCCAACACCGGCTGGGTGCTGTGCGACATTTATTTCACCAATGGCAAGCCGGTGCCGTTCTCGACCCGGCTGGTGCTGCGCCAGGCGCTGGCGCGGCTCGGCGAGGCAGGCTTCGACTTTCTCGCCGGGCTCGAAGTCGAGTTTCATCTGTTCCGCTTGGAGAACCCGCGGCTCGCGCCCGCCGACGCCACCTGGCCGCCACGCGCGCCCGAAGTGAGCCTGCTCAACCAGGGCTATCAGTATCTGACCGAGAGCCGCTACGATCAGCTCGACGAGGTGCTGGCGCCGATCCGCCGCGGCATCGCGGCGCTCGGCCTGCCGCTGCGCTCGCTCGAAATCGAGCTCGGCCCGAGCCAGTGCGAATTCACCTTCCGGCCGCAGCGCGGTCTCGATGCCGCCGACACGATGATCTTGTTTCGCGCCGCCACCAAACAGATCGCGCGGCGTCACGGCCTCCTGGCGAGCTTCATGTGCCGGCCGGGGCTGCCGAACATCTTTTCCTCCGGCTGGCACCTGCACCTGTCGCTGATCGAGCGGAAGCGCAAGCGCAACGCCTTTGTCAGCCGCGAACGCGAAGGTTTGTCGCCGCTGGCGCTGCACTTTCTCGGCGGGCTGCTGGCGCATGCCGGCGCGGCGGCGGCGTTTTCCACGCCGACCGTCAACGGCTACAAGCGCTACCGCGCCTATGCGCTGGCGCCCGACCGCGCGATCTGGGCGCGCGACAATCGCGGCGTCATGGTGCGGGTGCTCGGCCAGCCCGGCGAGCCGTCGACGCATCTGGAAAACCGTATCGGCGAACCGGCGGCCAACCCGTATCTCTACATGGCCTCGCAGATCCATGCCGGACTCGACGGCATCGCCAACAAACGCGACCCCGGCCCCTCCGCCGACACGCCCTACGAAACCAAGGCGCCGATGCTGCCGCAAGATCTGGGCGAGGCGCTTGAGGCGCTGCGCGCGAGCGCGGTGTTCCGCCACGGCTTCGGCGACGCCTTCGTCGATTATTTTGTGCGGCTCAAGCAAGCCGAATTCGCGCGCTTCAAATCCGAAGCGGGCGGCACGACCGATGGCGATGTGACGGCGTGGGAGCATAACGAGTATTTCGATTTGTTTTGAGTTCTCATCCTCCCCCACGAAAGTGGGGGAGGGGGACCACCCTGCGCAGCAGGGTGGTGGAAGGGGCGCGGGCGTCAACGTTTCTCTTTCGACGAAAGTGAAACGTCGAGTCGGATGCCCCCTCCACCACGCTTCGCGTGGTCCCCCCTCCCCCGCTATCGCGGGGGCGGACGACATAAAATCACGTTCTCGCGCTGCGCTTTTTGTTCGCGCCCCGAGTTTTACCCAAGCTGTTCACGAACGGGCCTCCCTAGCAAATAAGGGGGAGGCGGAGCGCCGAAAGGCGCGTACTTAGAGACCGCTCCGCGCAATCGCAGCGTTGCCGCTAGGCGGGGTCGCGGCGCGCGCCGCTTTTGGCGAACGCGCTCGCCTTCCGGCGCTCTACCGCGGCTCTCGCCAAAGGCCTTCCGGCCAAAGGCTCAGTCCGGTCCCGCGCTTCATGGTCGCGGACAACCGATCCGCGCCCCGGGCAGCCAGCTCCTGATGTGGTGGACGGCGTCAGCCGGCCGGGCGAGTTTCCGAACCGCCCGCGGACGAGGTTACGAGCCCCATCCCGGGCACCGCCCCCGCTCGCATCAATCGGCCGTCACCGGTTGACGTCCCTCAAGACGAGCAGGATGATTTCTTTTAGTTGGCGCGGCGTGCCCGATCAACAAATTCCGGCGGCCGGCGCCATCCCGTTGATCCGACGAGAGTCTTTTTTCGCTGTTTGTTTGAGTTCCAGGCGCGGCAATTGTGACATTGCTGTCATGGTTCGCATTTTTCCACTAAATTAAGGCGCGGAAAATGCGGGTATTTTCGAATTGTAGTGGGGCTGCGGGCGTTGTGACGGACATGCGGCGTCGCGTTGCTTAGAAGTCCTGAGTCGCAAAGCGCTCGTCGTTGCCGGGCTTGCCCTGCCTGCGCGGCCGTAGCCGCTTCGGTGCGACGTTTGCGGGATTGTCCGAAGTTGCCCGCTTAACCGACATTCCGTGGAAACGGAAATACCGACGTGATTGACCCACAGCGTCGATGTGCAGTCCCGCATTGCCGCGCTGCGAAGAGCTCATTCGCACTTGCTGCCGGTGTCGTAGACGCGCTGCTCTGGCAGACCAGCAAGGCCGCCCCTCGGATATTCACAGCCGACGACAACGACAGGCCCTCACTGCCGCGGGACGCATTCGCAGTAAATCGTACCGTCACTGTTGCGGGTGCACTTATGTCTCATGCCAGCCGGGCAATCATCCCCCCAAGCTGGCGCAACGACACCCCAAAGCATGCCAGCCATCGCAGCCAGCAAAAACATGGATTTCATCAAAGCCCCCCTAGCGTCATGTTGGTCCGGTTGCATATTATTCCGATTCCTCGCCTCGACCATTCGTCGGCCGATGTTGTTCACAACATCGGCGGCGTTACAAAGTCCCGCTAATGCTTGTGGTTGCTGGCCACTTGCTGTTCACGACTGTCTGCGCCAGGTGGCAATGCTATTTGCTGGAGATGATCTCAAGCGCAGTGGCAGCCAAGATCGCGCTGTGCTCTTGCTCATAAAGCCGAGATACCTTCTCGATGATGTTGTCAACCGTCTTGGCGGCGACTGTCAGTCCTACCGGGCTGAAATGGTAGCCGAAAAAAATCAAACCCGCGCTCAATCCTGCCGATGATCTTGTACGGTGCATGAATTTGGATGGTGGCACTGAGCGCCTGACTGGAGCGCTTGGAAAATCGACGCTCTCGGAGGTTCAACCGACATGCCGCGGACCGAGCAAACCGGTAGAAGATGACCCATTCCGACATTAGCTGGTTGCTATTTTGTTGCGCGCCGCAGGCCGAGGCCTTTGCGCATTAAGCGCCAACCAGGGCGGAGTATCCGATACGCTAGGCTCTTTAAGTAAACTGGAGCTGTGCGGTCATCCTGATAGGACCACGATATAGTTTTGTCCTTTGTGGGTCGTTGGAGGACGACGAGATCCTGAAAATCCAGCGCGCCTCGCGGAATGTAGCACCGTACTTCCAAGAAGCGGGCCCAATGATCGAAAATGTATGGCACGTCGTTGAAGGAGGTGTGATAAAATGCCGGGAAATCGCCGTTCGATTGATCTTGACGGATAAAAACGATTCCGTTTGCGCGAAGTTGTGCCGCATGCACGGCGCGTATGTACGGCGGGACGGAAGCCATCGCATAATGAAATGCATTCCGCCCATGCACGGTCAACGTTGCAATACCGCCCGGCCGTAGGATTCGTCGTAGTTCGCCAAGCCACGCATCCTGATAAAACGCATCGAGATGTGTCATGACGCTGTGATTAAAAATCAAATCGAACGATGCATCGGGATACGGCAGCGGCGGTGTTCCATCGTTGCGACTTGTCTCGACCCAAGGAAGATTTTCATCGATCCACGCCAGCGCCTCGCGGTCGATGTCAAAGCCGTAGATTTGCTTGGGAGCGCGCGGTTGCGGCAGGTGACGTAGAATACGGCCGCAGCCGCATCCCCAATCAAGCACATCATTGAAATCTTCGATCGAGCGGCCGATCGCGGCCAATCCTCGCGACAAGTCGTCCAACGACATTTGGCCTGACTTGACAAACCACTCCGCGTCATCGGTCCCAGCCACTTTGACTCGAAGACGAGGAGGCGGCACTGGAATACTTTGATTCGAGACGGGAACCGCGGACGGGATCATGAAATAGATCCGATCGGCGCTGTCGTCGCTGAGCTCAGCAGGACCGATGCCACCATCTTCCCAACGTTCAAGGTAGGCGAACTCAAAAGCAATTTCAAAGGTCATCCAGCGGGGCGTTCGACAGTACCAGTGCTGCCCATAAACGGGATTTTCAGCACGTCTCGCGCGGGCAGCTACCGGAGCAAACTACACCCATTACGGGCGCGCTAGGAAGAGGGGTGCTTGTCTCCTCCTGGCCCATCGCGCCGGTTCACGGTGTCCGCTGTCACGGCAGCTTTAGCGAAAAGCCGACATCAACCAAATCCAGCCTGCGCCACAAGGCGTGGCCAGACACGGGGGCCGGTAATGTCGCGCTACACATCTACGCTGGCCGCCAGCGCGTGCTCCTCGATGAAGACGCGGCGGGGTTCGACCTTGTCGCCCATCAGTTCGTCGAAGATGGTGTTGGCCTCGTCGATTTCCTTGACGCTGACCTGCAGCATGGTGCGGGCGTTGGTGTCGAGCGTGGTTTCCCAGAGCTGGCTCGGATTCATCTCGCCCAGCCCCTTGTAGCGCTGCAGCGCTACGCCCTTCTTGCCCGCATTGGTGACGGCCTCGAACAGGCCGACCGGGCCGTGGATCGGGGTGTCCTCATCCTTCCTCCGGAGCACCGCCGGCGGCGTCGGCCGCGGATAGATCTGCTGCAACGAGGCAGCGTGTTCGTCGAGCCGGCGCGCGTCGGCGGAGCCGAGCAGCGCCTGGTCGATCACCGCGACTTCCTTGACGCCGCGGAGCGTGCGCTCGAACTGGAAGCCGTGCTCGTTGAAGGTGCCCTGCCAGCCGCGCTCGGTCTCGTCAGTCAGGGCATCGAGGCGGCGGGCGATGTAGGCGGCGGCCTGCGCGGCGGCCACGGCGTCGCCGGTGACGCGCGGGTGCAGCACGCCGGCGATCGCGGCCTGCTCGATCACCTTGCGGTTATAGCGGCTGTGCAGGCCGTTGAGCAGATTGCGGATTTGGCGCGCCTCCTCGACCAGCCGGCGCAGATCGTCGCCGGCGCGCACTTCGCCCGATGACAGCCGCAAAGTGGTGTCTTCCAGGCCGGTGTCGATCAGATAATCCTCGAGCGAGCGCTCGTCTTTCAGATACTGCTCGGATTTGCCGCGAGAGATTTTGTAGAGCGGCGGCTGCGCGATGTAGAGGTAGCCGCCGTCGATGACCTCGCGCATCTGCCGGTAGAAGAACGTCAAGAGCAGCGTGCGGATATGGGCGCCGTCGACGTCGGCGTCGGTCATGATGATGACCTTGTGGTAGCGCAGCTTGTCGATTGAGAATTCATCGGCGCCGATGCCGGTGCCGAGCGCGGTGATCAGCGTGCCGATCTGCTCGGACGACAGCATCTTGTCCATGCGGGCGCGTTCGACGTTGAGGATTTTTCCGCGCAGCGGCAGCACCGCCTGGAATGCCCGGTTGCGGCCCTGCTTGGCCGAGCCGCCGGCGGAATCGCCCTCGACGATGAACAGTTCGGACTTGGCCGGGTCGCGCTCCTGGCAGTCGGCGAGCTTGCCGGGCAGCGAGGTGATGCCGAGCGCGCTCTTGCGCGTCATCTCGCGCGCCTTGCGGGCGGCTTCGCGCGCGGCGGCGGCCTGGATCACCTTGCCGACGATGGTCTTGGCTTCGCCCGGATGCTCCTCGAACCACGCTTTCAGCATGTCGTTGATGACGCCCTCGACCACGGGGCGCACCTCGGAGGAGACCAGCTTGTCCTTGGTCTGCGACGAGAATTTCGGGTCGGCGACCTTGACCGACAGCACCGCGGTGAGGCCCTCGCGGCAGTCGTCGCCGGTCAGCGCCACCTTCTCCTTGCGGGCGACGCCGCTGGAATTGGCGTAGGCGACGACCTGACGGGTCAGCGCGCCGCGGAAGCCGGCGAGATGGGTGCCGCCGTCGCGCTGCGGGATGTTGTTGGTGAAGCAGAGTACGGTCTCATGGTAGCCGTCGTTCCACCACAGCGCGCAGTCGATGCCGATGCCGTCGCGTTCCGCCGTCATCACGATCGGGTTTTCGATCAGCGGCGTCTTGTTGCGGTCGAGATATCTGACGAAGGCCTCGACGCCGCCCTCGTAGAACAACTCCTCGCGCTTCTCGACCGCGTGGCGCATGTCGGACAGCACGATGGTGACGCCGGAATTCAGGAACGCGAGTTCGCGCAGCCGGTGTTCCAGCGTGGCGAAGTCGAACTCGGTCATGGTGAAGGTCTGCTTCGACGGCAGGAACGTCACCTCGGTGCCGCGCTTGTCGAGCGCGCCGCCGACCACGGCGAGCGGCGCCACCGCTTCGCCGTCGCGAAATTCCATGAAATGCGCGTGGCCGTCGCGCCAGATCGTGAGCTTGAGCCACTCCGAGAGCGCGTTGACCACCGACACGCCGACGCCATGCAGGCCGCCCGATACCTTATAGGCGTTCTGGTCGAATTTCCCGCCGGCGTGAAGCTGGGTCATGATGACCTCGGCGGCGGACACGCCTTCGCCCTTGTGGATGTCGGTCGGGATGCCGCGGCCGTCGTCGCGCACCGTGCAGGAGCCGTCCGGATTGAGCGTGACGACGACCGACTTGGCGTAACCGGCGAGCGCTTCGTCGATGGCGTTATCGACGACCTCATAGACCATGTGATGCAGGCCGGAACCGTCGTCGGTGTCGCCGATATACATGCCGGGCCGCTTGCGGACGGCGTCGAGCCCCTTGAGCACCTTGATCGATTCAGCATCGTAATCGGAAGGATCGGTCACAATGGTCTTCCGGGCGGGTTCGGCCATGCAAGGGGCTTTCGCGAGCGGCAAATAACGCTTTGAGAATCAATCTTTCTTGTACACCAAAAAGGCCCTGCGTACAGGCCAAATCGGCTCCCGTTAAGATATTGTCAAATCGTGATTTTTCAAGGTTTTTGCGGCGCACAAAAGGTCGGATTCCAAACCCTTTTCGGCGCGCGTCCGGAAGGCCGAATCGGGGGGCCAAAACGGCGGCCTGAAAGCCGTGGGAAATTCCCATTTCACGCAAGAAGGAAGAAGCGCAAGACGGGACGCCGGCGCGGCGCGATTATGGGCTACGATGCGCCGTTTTGGTCCCGGTGCGGCAAGTCCCGGTGCGGCAACAGGTATCGATCGCTCGGCTGATAATCGGGCACCGGTTTCTGGAAACAGTTCAGGGCGCCGAGCCAGAGTTCCACTTTCTCCAAGTCGTCGTGCAGCCGCGCCAGCGACTGCATCAGATTGACAAAAATCGTGTCTTCTACCGGTTCCGCCATCGCCCTGCTCATCCAGTAGCTGCCTCGCTTTTGCGAGTGCGCGTTCTGGAGTGCGTGGTCTCTGTGAGTTAAGGGGCTGCGCGCAGTCTTGTTCCCAGACCGCCACTAAGGATATTTACGTACCAGGACGTTCAGACCCGGGAAATTTCCGGAAACTTGCGGCAAAGCTTCTTGCCGAAACTCAGTTCCTTGCAGCACGCAGCGTCAGGCGGCCGGAATCCACTTCAATGAATTTCGCGTCACCGGAGATTTCGGCGAACAGTGCCGGATCGGCGCCGGTCATCCAAATCTGGGAACCGAGCGCGGCAAGCTCCGTTTGCAGCGCGGCGCGCCGCGACGGATCGAGATGCGCCACCACCTCGTCGAGCAGCAAGACCGGTGCGAAGCCGGTCATCTCGGTAACGAGCCGCGCATGCGCGAGCACAAGCCCGATCAGCAGCGCCTTCTGTTCGCCGGTCGAGGCATCGGCGGCGGCGATGTCTTTGGCGGCGTAGCTCACGGCGAGATCGGTGAGATGCGGGCCATCGAGCGTGCGTCCCGCAGCGGCGTCGCGGGCGCGATTGTCGCGCAGCACGGCGCGGTAGCGCTCCTCGATCTCGCCGGCGGGATGCGCCGGGATCAGTTTTTCCATCCAGCCGTCGAGTGCGATCTCGGCCGGCGGAAACGCTGCATCCCGGCGGCTTCTCAGCACGGCATCGAGCCGGCGCACAGTTTCGACACGCAGGCCCGCGACCGCGACGGCAAGCTCGGCCGTCTCGTGCTCGACGGCATCGAGCCAGTGCGTATCGGGGCGCGGATCTTCCAGAAGCCGGTTGCGCGAGCGCAGCGCCCGCTCCAGCGCGTTGATGCGGCTGCCATGTTCGGCGTCGACCGCGAGCGCCAGCCGATCGAGAAAGCGGCGGCGTTCCGATGGCGCGCCGATGAACAGCGCGTCCATCGTCGGCACCAGCCAGACCACACGCAGATGATCGGCAAACGCCGCGACCGACGGCGCCGGCTCACGGTCGATGCGGAATTTGCGCAACCGCGCGGTGTCCTCGCCGAGCAGCCGCTCGATCCCGGTGCCGAGCGTTGCCAGTCCGAGCGCGCCTTCGACTTCGGCGGCGACCGCCCAGGAACCGTCGCCTTCGCCGAACGCGACTTCGTCGAGCGTGGCGCGGCGCAGGCCGCGGCCGGGGGCGAGAAACGAGATCGCCTCGATCAGATTGGTCTTGCCGGCGCCGTTCGGCCCGACCAGCACCATGGTCTTGGCGCCGGCCTCGAGCGAGGCGGCATGGTAGTTGCGGAAATTGGTCAGTGTGAGGCGGCGCACTAAAGCAGTCGTCATGGCAAACTGCTTTTAGTCGTCATGGCCGCGCTTGTCGCGGCCATCCACCACCGCTTTCGCGCCGCGCCTAAACCCGCATCGGCATCAGCACGTAGAGCGCGCCTTTGGACTCTTTGTCCTGAATGAGCGTCGGCGAGCCGGGATCGGCGAGCTTGAGCACGGCCGCTTCGCTCTCGATCTGGGCGGCGATGTCGAGCAGATAGCGCGAGTTGAAGCCGATATCGATCGGATCGGATTCGTATTCGACTTCGAGTTCCTCGTTGGCGCTGCCGGAGTCCGGATTGGTCACGGACAGCGACAGCTTGCCGCCGGTGACCGACAGCTTGACGGCGCGGCCGCGTTCGCTCGACACCGTCGAGACGCGATCGACGGCGGCTTCGAACTCCTTCTTGTCGACGATCAGTTCCTTGTCGTTGGCGACCGGGATGACGCGCGCATAATCCGGGAAGGTGCCGTCGATCAGCTTCGAGGTCAGCACCACGTCGGCGACCGTGAAGCGGATCTTTCCGGGCGACAGTTCGATCTGAACTTCGGCCTCGGTGTCTTCGAGGAGCCGCTGCACCTCGCCGACCGTCTTGCGCGGCACGATGATGCCCGGCATGCCCTCGGCGCCCTTCGGCAGATCGAGATCCATCTGCGCCAGGCGATGGCCATCGGTCGCAACCGCCCGCAAGGTCTGCGCCTTGGCGGTGCCGGCGGCGTGCAGGTAGATGCCGTTGAGGTAATACCGGGTTTCCTCGGTCGAGATGGCGAACTGGGTCTTGTCGATCAGCCGCTTGAGATCGCCGGCCTTCAGGGTGAATGTGTGCGTCATCTCGCCGGGCGCGAGATCGGGAAAGTCGCTCTCCGGCAGGGTTTGCAGGGTGAAGCGCGAGCGGCCGGCGCGGATGGCGAGCGCGGCGCGCTCGCCCAACGATTCCAGCACGACCTGGGAGCCTTCCGGCAGCTTGCGGACGATGTCGAAGAACATGTGCGCCGGCACCGTGGTCGATCCGGCCGGCCCGACCTCGGCGGCAATCGTGTCGGTCACTTCGACATCGAGGTCGGTCGCCTTCAGACTGAGCTTGGCGCGGTCGGCGCGGATGAGCACGTTGGCCAGGATCGGAATGGTATTGCGGCGTTCGACCACGCGATGCACGTGGCCCAGCGACTTCAACAATTCGGACCGCTCTACGGTGACTTTCATCGTGCAACCCGTCCGCTCCAGCCGATGACGCGCTTGGCTACGTCATCCACCGTCGCTTGTTTAAGGGAGCATGATCTTGTCCGAAAACCGGTATCCGCTTTTCGGGATCATGCTCTAACCCGTTGCCGAAAGTGGCGCGGACGGCCGGTTTCGGCAAGCCCAAGCCGGCCTCATCCCCCGTTTTCCCTGGCTTTTAACAGGGGCTGTCCATCCGCGCCGCGGCGGCGCCCGGCGGCTGCTTCTAATCCTGGAGCTGGCGCTTGAGCGCCTCGATCTCCTCGGCGAAGGAGGCGTCGTTGCCGGTCAGCGCTTCGATCTTGCGCACGGCGTGCAGCACGGTGGTGTGGTCGCGGCCGCCGAACCTGCGGCCGATCTCCGGCAGCGAACGCAGCGTCAGGATCTTGGACAGATACATCGCCACCTGCCGGGGGCGCACCACGTTGGCGGTGCGCCGCGACGACAACAGGTCCGAGCGGCTGACGTTATACTGCCGCGCCACGATGCGCTGGATGTCCTCGATGCGCACGCGCTTCGGCTCGGCCGGGCGGATCAGGTCGCGCATTTCGCGCTCCGCCATTTCCAGCGTCACCGGCTGCCCGGTCAGCTTGTTGTGCGCGAGAAGACGATTGACCGCGCCTTCCAGATCGCGGCCGTTATGCGTCACCGACCTGGCGATGAACGTCAGCACCGGCGTCGGCACTTCGAAGCCGGGATGGTAGAGGCGCGCGGCGGCGATGCGGCCTTTGAGAATTTCAAGCCGCAATTCCTCGCCCAGCGAGCCGATCTCGACGACGAGGCCGCCGGCCAGCCGCGAGCGCACGCGATCGTCGAGGCTTTCCAAATCCGCCGGCGGCCGGTCGCTGGCGATCACCACCTGCCGCCCGGCGTCGATCAGCGCATTGATGGTGTGGCAGAACTCGTGCTGGGTCGAACGGCCCTGCAGAAATTGCAGGTCGTCGATCACCAGGACGTCGATGGCGCGCAACGCTTCCTTGAAGGCGAGCGTCGTCTGGCTTTTGAGCGCCGAGACGAAGCCGTACATGAAGCGCTCGGCGGTGAGATACAGCACCTTGCGGTCGCCGCTGTTGCCGGCCCAGGTGATGGCTTGCAGCAGATGCGTCTTGCCGAGGCCGACGCCGGCATGGATGTAGAGCGGATTGAATATCAGCGTGTCGCCGCGCCGGCTGATCGCAATCTGCTTGGCCGCGGCATGCGCCAGCGTATTCGAGCGGCCGACGATGAACGTCTCGAACGTGAGACGCGGATCGAGCGGCGAGCCGCCGAGCGCATCGTGCACCGACATATACGGCACACTGGGGCGCGGCTCGCCGTTCAACAGCGGCGCTTCGCGCGACTCGCGCGGCAGCGCCTGCGGTTCGGCCAGTTTCACCTTTGCGGTCGGCAGCCGAACGGTCGCCGAGCGGACGCTCAGTTCGAGACGGGTGATCGAGGCTTGCTCGACCTGCCACTGCGCCAGAACGCGGTCGGCGTAGTGGGACTGAATCCACTTGCGCAGGAAGCGGGTCGGCACCGACAGCCGCACGGCGCTGCCGTCGACCGCTTCGAATTCCATGCGGGCGAACCAGCTCGTGAACACGTCCTCGCCGAGTTCAACGCGCAAATGTTGTTTGATGCGCTGCCAGAGATCTTGATTGTGGCTCATGTCGGTGTGCTGCATTTGTTGAAGCATGGGTCAATTCCACAGTGAGGCGAGGGCGCAATTCACCCTGCCCGTTACCGGGGGACGCAACGCACTGACTAACGGATGTCGTTGAGTAGAAAGCCGCCGCGAGCGGGCGGCCGGAAGCGGAGTCGCTATCCGCTCGGTCTCGCGGTCATGCCGCGACCGTGTTGCGCGCAAGCAGGCGACGCGTCGGGGCAAGCTCTTGTCGTGGTTAGTTCGAGCATAAGGATTGCCATCAGCATTGCCCCATCTTTTCCACCGTTCCCAGATTCGATGGTCCGGAATGACGTTTCCCGAAGGCGCGTTGGGTATTCTGTTGGGTATTCTAATGCGCCGTCAGGCCACTATGACCGTCTGCATTTCCTCCGTTGCGAAAGCCTTTCGCGGTTTTAAATGGACACGCGAGCGAGGATGACGGAAGATCGCCTGGCATTGAAGACAGACAGGCCCGTCTCATTCCTTGATGAGTGTCGCTTACGAAACCGAACTGTGAGGGCTTCCGAAAACCGAAAGTGTGCAGAGACGTTAACCACGGCGCGGAGCGCCTGCAATGGCGAAAATTTTGCTGAGAGAGCTCTTTTTTGCTCCGCTGCCTGGGGACGGACGTTGAGGCGGGCCGCAAAATATTGACGTTACAAGTAAATTACAGTCTGATGTCGCTTAAATGTCAGCGCCTTGACGAGACACGACCAAATAAAGTCGCGGCTGCTTAAACCGGCCGGAAGTCAGACCCCCATCGAAGCGTCACCCAGAAGTTCTTTTCTTTCAACCAGTTATTTTATTCGTCCTGGTATCCACCCATCGGCGGAAATGAAGAAAGTGCGCGTCAAATCGGATCAAAATGCATTAGCCGAGCTCTAACCGGCGGAGAAACGGGCGTCCTAGGCCATTGTTCGGACACCGGAGCAGTCGCGGCGCGCATTTTCACAGGAGTGTTGCAATACCGCAACAAAACGGGCCCGCGAGGGGCCCGTTTTCGGCTGTTAGGCTCAATCAAGCAACTGGCGGCGCGGTAGCCGCGCACCCTGCTATTTGCCGAGTTTTGCGATGCGGTGCGCGAGCCGCGACACTTTGCGGCGTGCGGCGTTGCGATGGACAATGCCCTTCTGCGCGCCGCGGATGATGGCAGGCTCGGCCTCGGCCATGGCGGCCACCGCCGCAGTGCGGTCGCCGGAGGAGATTGCCTCTTCGACCTTGCGGACTGCGCTTCGCACGCGCGTACGGCGCGCCTTATTGATTACGGTGCGGCGCGCAATCTGCCGCGCGGCCTTCTTGGCGGATTTCGTATTGGCCATATGCGTCAAAACTTCTGGTTCGGGTGTGAAAGTGCCGGCCGCGGCAAGCCAAAGTGCCTTCCGGGCCGTGCGCGGCGCTTATAGGAGCGCAGCGCCGGCCCGTCAACGATTCCGGATTGCGAAGGCCGCGCCAGGCGCGATCGGCCGGGCTTCAGGCGACTTGCTTGGCACGGATCGCGTCGTAACCCGCTAGGACGGCCGCACGGTCGCCGGCCGGGAAGGCCGCCAGCGGTGGCGCCACCCGGGCCCATTGCGGCTCACCGTGAATATGAGCAAGCAGCGCCTTGACGCCCGGAACCAGCGCCCTGCCGTCGAACAGCTTGCGGATCGCCACCGCTTCGGCAAGCGCCGCGGCATCGCCCGAGCGGTAGGCGCGGGCGCACAGATCGGCATTGAGATTGGCGGTCGCCGAAATGCAGCCGGCGAACGGCCCTGCGGAGCGAGCCTGCGGCAGCGCCGCCTCGGTGGAGGGAAAAACCGCAAAGCGCGGCGCAACGGCCGCGGCGGCGCGGGCAAAGTCCATGTCGCCCGAGGAATCCTTCAGGCCGACGATGCGTTCGCCGAAGCTAGCGAGCAGGCGCCGGATCAACGCGATATGCCACGGCAGGCCCGACTGCGCCGGAAAATGATAGAGATAGATCGGGATCGGCGGCGACGCAGTGGCGGCGACGATCGCGTCCATATAGGCGACGAGCCCGTCGTCCGGCACGCCTTTATAATAGAACGGCGGCAGCACCAGTGCGCCGACAAAGCCCAGTTCGGCGGCGTGGCGGGTGAGCGCAATGGCGTCGGCAGTCGCGGCGGCGCCGGTGCCGACCATCATGCGATCGAGCGGCAGCCCGGCGGCCGCATAGGCGCTCATCACGCGCTTGCGCTGCTCGAGCGAGAATGAGGTCGCCTCGCCGGTAGTGCCGAGCACGTTCAGACCGTCGCAGCCGTTGCCGAGCAGGGAGCGCGCCAGCGCCACCGAGCGCGCGCTGTCCGGTTCGCCGTTGTCGCCGACCGCCGTGGCGATCGCCGCGATCACGCCTTGCAGGGTTTTGCCCGCCGCTTTGCCATTCATCAGAGTGCGTCCTTGCAGGGCGCCATCCCTAGCACTGCACGCCCGGTTGCGCGAGGCGAAATCGGCCGGACGCGGCTCGCCCGATTGCGCAATCCAGGGCCGCATTTGACAGGGTGGCCGGGCCGCACAAATTTGCCGATAGCTGAACGAAACCACGAAGGTGAGGGGAGACAGTGATGGCCGATCTGCGCTTGAGCTTTGCCTGCGGACCCTACGATCGGACGGCGGCGTTGCGCGACGGCTCGATCAAGCCGGAAGGCCTCGAACTAACCTACGTGGCCCTGCAGCCCGCCGAAATCTTCTGGCGCATGCTGCAGTATAAAGAGTTCGACGCCTCCGAAATGTCGCTGTCGAACTACACAACGCTGGTCGGCAGCGGGCAGGCGCCGTTCATCGCCATTCCGGTGTTTCCGTCGCGGGTGTTTCGCCACGGCTATTTCTTCATCAACACACAGAAGGGAATTTCCGGCCCGGCCGATCTCAAAGGCAAGCGCGGCGGCGTGCCGGAATACAGCATGACGGCCGCGGTCTATATGCGTGGACTGTTGCAGCACGAATACGGCGTCAAGCCGAGCGATATCGAATGGGTGCAGGGCCGTGCCGATCGGCTGGGACACAAGCTGCCGCCCGACGTCCGGCTCACGCAGGCGCCGGCCGGCGCCGAGCTCGGCGATCTGCTTGAACGCGGCGAGCTTGATTTTCTGATGACGGCCAACAACCCGCTGTCGTTCCGCCGCGGCGCGCCGAACGTGAAGCGGCTGTTTCCGAACTATCGCGAGCTGGAGCAGGACTATTACCGCCGCACCAGGATTTATCCGATCATGCACACCGTGGTGATCCGCCGCGACGTGTACGACCGCGATCCGTGGGTGGCGATGAGCCTCTACAAGGCGCTGAGCCGCGCCAAGGATTACGCGCTGCATCTCGTCAGCGAAACCGGCTCGCCCAAGGCGTCGTTCGCCTGGCTGCAGCCCTTGATCGAGGAAGAGCAGGCGATCATCGGCAAGGACTGGTATCCGTACGGCATCGAGGCCAACCGCGCGTCGATCGAGGCGCTGCTGCAATACTCGCACGAGCACGGGCTGAGCCCGCGCCGGCTCAAGATCGAGGAGCTGTTTGCCCCGAGCACGTTGCGCGACATTCCGCTGAGCGAGGGGCAGCAGGTGTGAGGTGCATCAATTCCGCCGCTGGTCGTGCTCCGCAGTCGCGGTCAGATTAGGTTACTCGTCTATTCGAGCGGTGATTGATCCTTTTGGGCAGCAGCAAGAAAGGCGTCCGGCGTCAGGTCCGCGAGCGGTTTCGGCGCTTCATCAATAATGATGTGAACCTCGACCGCATTTTCGACCCGCAAGCGTTGTGCTTCATCGATCATTTTCTGCGCTCGCCGGCGCTTTTCGATCCGGTCCGCGATGTCGATGACCGCGAGCAGGGCGGAGGGGATCGAAAGTATAAGCGTCGCCAGAGCAATCGGATCGACTGCCTTGCGTGCGCCTGCCGACAACCGGGCTTTCGGCACCGCGACGATGTCACAGCCCGGTTCAAAAGACGCGACAATCGCTCCAAACGCGGCGCACGCCTTGTCTGCGCCGTCGCCGGAAAGAACAAAGACCAGCGGCATCAGATCACCTCCTTATGAGGAGGGGAAGGAAGGTCTAATTCGCCGATGAGCTTGTCGGCTTGAAGGGCCTCGCTCTCCATGCCGAGTTTGCGAAACATTTCCGCCGAACGCTGCAAAACCGCGAGCGCCTCGTCTGCCTTTTGGGCGGCGGCCAGGAGCTGCGCCTGGACCATGCCGATCGCGGCAATGCCATCTGCTCGCCGGAGATGCAAAACGATCCCGTAGGCCTCAGCAACCCGCGGCGCGGCCAAGTCAAAATTCTCTTCGGCAAGGTCAAGTCGGGCAAGTTGCCAAAGTGCAGCCGCAATTCCATCCGAGTCGCGTAGACGTCGCATAGCGTCCAGGGCTTGCTCCCCCAAATCGCGAGCCCCATCGAGGTCGCCGCGGCTAAAGAGGATGTCGGCGATCTTGCCCATGGTGACCGCGCGCGAGCGCACGTCGCCCAGCCGCTCGAAGACCGGCAACTGTTCCTCGCGGCGGATGCGCAACGCCTCGTCGAGGTCGCCGCGGCTAAAGAGGATGTCGGCGATCTGGCCCATGGTGACCGCGCGCGAGCGCACGTCGCCCAGCCGCTCGAAGACCGGCAACTGTTCCTCGCGGCGGATGCGCAACGCCTCGTCGAGGTCGCCGCGGCTAAAGAGGATGTCGGCGATCTTGCCCATGGTGACCGCGCGCGAGCGCACGTCGCCCAGCCGCTCGAAGACCGGCAACTCTTCCTCGCGGCGGATGCGCAACGCCTCGTCGAGGTCGCCGCGGCTAAAGAGGATGTCGGCGATCTGGCCCATGGTGACCGCGCGCGAGCGCACGTCGCCCAGCCGCTCGAAGACCGGCAACTGTTCCTCGCGGCGGATGCGCAACGCCTCGTCGAGGTCGCCGCGGCTAAAGAGGATGTCGGCGATCTTGCCCATGGTGACCGCGCGCGAGCGCACGTCGCCCAGCCGCTCGTAGACCGGCAACTCTTCCTCGCGGCGGATGCGCAACGCCTCGTCGAGGTCGCCGCGGCTTTCGAGGATGTCGGCGATCTGGCCGCGGGCAATAATCGCGCTGATTTCATTACCGGCCGCGGCAGCGAGCTGCGCCGTTTGCTCGAAAAGCTTCGCCGCTTGATCTAACTCGCCCCGCGTCATGAGTTGGTTCGCGTGCTCATAGACAAGGAACACCGCCGCCATCGGATCTGCAACGGAGTCTGCCGCTTGTTGCTCGGCAACAAGCGTAGCGCCGCGTTCCAGCAGGGTGTCGGCGATCCGGCCGTCTCCTGCGGTAGAGGCGGCTTGGGCAGTTTCGCTCAAGAGCCGCAAGGGAAGGTTTCGGCCCAGCGTGTCGAGCAGCTCGATCGCCCGCTGACCGAGTGCCGCTCGTTCGCTGGCCGGTCCGTGGCGCAACGCGACAAGCGCGCCCGCCGCACATGCCGCGACGACCTCGCCGTCCTCCGCCGCCAGACCAAGAAGCGTCAGCTCAAGATCGCAACCCGGAGGACGTTTTGCGCCGTCGGCCACGCCACCCCAGGCCATGAATAAGGGACGGGCGACGGAACACACGAGGCTCTGGCGCTCGCTCTCGCTCAGCGGCGCCAAGCGCCCAGCGGCGAGTGCGTTGACGGCAAGCGCCACGTGTCGGTGATCAACCAAATCCTGCAATGCATCGACCAATCCGAGGTCGCGAAGATGATGCAACTTGCCGCCCACAAGGGTCACCAATCGATCAGCTACCGCCGTCGGGATCGGAACGCTGAAAAGTGTGAGGCTACGAAGCAGGGCTTTTCCTGCTTCTCCAGCGAGCTCGATCAACGAATCGACGGCAAGATTCTCAAGGAACTGGCGCACTTCGGGATCGGAGGGCAAGTCGCCTTGTGCGAGCCAGTTTTCCATTTCCCGCAGTGTTTGATCGGCGTGCTCAACTGCAACTGAGGTCGACAGAACGATGCGTCGACCGATCAAATCCTGCAAACCCGGATTACCGCTTGCAATGGCCGACACGCGGCCCAGCAATTCTGACCGCCTGCCGGCGTCTGGTCCGGCCAGTGCCGTCTCAGCGGCGGCGTCCTTTTGGCGCAGTTCGAGCTTGAGCTGAGCCGGCTCCGAGAGTGGAGGAAGCTGCACTACGAGCAGCCGCTTCTCCAACCCGTCCAACACGAATGGAAATCGACTGGTCAGGATCAGCCGGCTGTCGGTGGTCGTGCGATCGAAGGCGCGAAGGACCAACGCAATGGTCGGCGCAAATTCCCGCTTGAGACGATAATCCTCGCCGACCGCCGGCTCATTGAGAATGCGCTCGACATCGTCGATCAGCAACAGCACGGGCGTGCCGCCTTCGCCGGCTTGCATGTATGGCGAACAGATCAGGTCGATCAAAGCGTCCTCGAAAGCTTCAGGTTTCTCACTGACACTTTGCTGGCCGCGCCGCACCAATTCGCGCGCCCCACGGTTCTCCTGCAACGCCTCTTCAAGCGCTGCCAGAATATCTGTCGCGCCGTAGTGTTCGAACACGACCACAAGCTTGAGGTCCGGCCGCCGATTGGCGACGCGTGCTGCCAGACTCGATTTGCCGAGCCGGCCCATGCCGTGCAGCAGCACGCCGGCATGGCCTTTTTCGCGGAAAGCTGGCAGCACTGTCTGCAATTCGTGGCGGCGGCCGACGAACATCTCATGCGAGGCGACCGGAAGCTTATGGCGCTCTTTGACGAGAAATTCCTTCTCGCCGTGGTTAGGCACGAGATCGCGCCGCCTGCCGCCGTTGACGAGCACGCCGCCGCCATCCGGCCCGAGCCACAGCCGCGCTAAGTGCCAATTGCCGCGCAGCCCTTCGTCGGCAGCATTGAGCAAACTTCGTCTTGCAGCCGCGACTGCGCCGGGCAGATCACGCCTGCCCGCCAAGGCGTCGTACAATCCGGCAGCAAATGTGCTCGCGGCGCTATCGGCGACTGAGCCGTCCCAACCGATTACTGCCGGAAAACCTCCATCGACCATGGATTCGGCCAGCGATTGGGCCAATACGCTACCCGAAGCATTGCCGGGCTGCTTCGTGCCGCGCCGACCCGGACGTTCGTTATTCCCGCCGGCTGCGGTCAGGCAGGCCGAGAGGAAAACAAGCCGCGGCGCTCGGCCTCGCAGCGCGCCAATTAGGGCACCCGCATCAGTCGGCAACGCCTGGCCGTCGTCATCTTCCAGCATCAGCACCGGCCTGCGCTTAGCCTTTCCAGGGAGGGCCCAGGAATTGTGGCCGTGGCAGGACAAGTGAAGGGCCTGCATCGGTGGCAATTCAGCGAGACGATTGCTTAGCTCATCGGCGTTGCCGCTTTCCTCGACGAAAAGATCAAGGTCTGTGGAGCCGACCGCCGCAATGATGGCGGCCTCTTCGGCTTCATAACCAAGATCGACAGCGCCATGCGGCGAGGCTGCCATGAAAACGAGGCCGAGACGATAGCCGTCGAGTGGCTGCACGGCTTCGGGTCGCCCCAAGCGCCGGACTGGATTGAAGCCAAGCCGGTCGTCTCCCGCGAGATGGCCGTCGTCGTTGGCGAGAAGTTCCCAGGGAGCGCGGAGCAGCGCCAGCGTGCCGCGATCCGGCCGCCGCGTCGGAACGGCAATCTCGAAATGAATTGGCCGTGGCGCTTGATCGAGCAGCCCGCTCAATTCACCGCTATCGCCATCGAGAAAGCGGAAAAGCTCGCGACCGAGCGCCAACAATCCTTCGCTCGGGCGGTTCGCTGCGAGCAGTTTGCCGTAGCGGTCGCTAAAATCTTCCAGGCGTGTTGTCGTTTCGTCGTCGAGGTGCCTGCGCTGCCCGATCGGGTCGCGGCACATCAACACAAAGCCGCCATCGGCAAGTGAAATGCCGATCATGTGAGGCCTGCTCGTGGTTGTCAGTGAAGGGATTTTCACCGAGACGAGCAGGTTATGCAAGTCCTAGTTGTTGATGCGCCGTTCTTTGCCGCGAGCTTGCGGCCGTAGGTCTTGCGTTTGTGCTTGGCGGCCGCCGCTCTGCCAGCGGAGCCGGCGTCGCTGCGCAGCATGGCGGCCAGCTCCGATTTCGTCGGATATTTGGCGCGGCCGACGAGCAGCAGGGTGCGGCGCCGCCGCGTCGCGGACCTTCTGCCGGGCGACGGCGATGTAGGCTTCGTTGATGTCGATGCCGATGAAGCGGCGGCCCATGCGTTTCGCCACCGCGCACGTCGTACCGGTGCCGGCGAACGGGTCGAGCACGATGTCGCCGGGAAATCCTTCGCCGCGCCGTAGGAGTAGAGCCGCATCAGCCGGCCGGGCAGTTTTTGCGGAAACGGCGCCGGGTGACTGCCGCCGCGTTTGACGTCCTCAGGATACATGAACCAGACCTGCTGGGTGAGGTCGAGCCATTCGGCACGGCTCAGCGCATTGGCCTCCTTCACATGACGCGGACGAATTTCGGCGGCTTGCCGGGCTTCACATAGACATTGATGAATTCGATGGTGTTGTTCTCGATCAGTTGCCCGGATACGGGTAGCTGCCGAACATCATTTTGGAGGTCTGCTTCTGCCAGACGAACAGCGCGTAGCGCTCGAGATCGGTGTCTTTGAGCAGCCCGTGCTCGATGTCGAATGCGATGTTTTTCAGATGCCGCGTCTGCTGCCTGATCACGGCTTGGGGAATCGGCATGAGCGGCGAGTTGATGCACAGCTTGCCGTTCGGCCGCAGCACCCTGGCGCATTGCGCCCAGACGGTCTGCAGGTCGGCAAGATAGATTTCGTACGATGTCCACGCCGACTTTGCCGCCGGCGTATTCGACGGCGGTCCAGTATGGCGGTGAGGTGATGATCAGGTCGACGCTGCCGGGCGGCAGTTTAGACATGACCACCGCGGCGTGGCCCGCGACAAGCCGGTCCAGATAAGCGTCAAGACGTGAGGCATTCTGCGGTTTCGGCGCGGTCATTCCATCGGCCGGGCAAATCGAGCGTCGCACCGTGAGCTTAGGCGCGCTCGGGCCTGGCGGACCAGTTGCGCCTTCGTGTTATCCACGCTGTCCGGCGCCTGACCCGGCGCCGTTACGGTGCGGCCGCTGCGCCTTGCTGGCGACGCCGAAATCCTTCGACCGCGCCCCGGCCGGCGCGGCCAGAAAGCCTTCCGCCGCAAGCCCGCGCCGGAACAGCTCGCGCACCGTCGCGGCCCTGCTGGGCATGCGTTTGGCGAAACGGAAATTGTCGATCAGAACCAGCTCATCGGCCGACAGCATGATCTGCAGCCGCTCACCGCGCGCCCTCTCTACCATGATCCATGTTCCCCGCGTTTGGGTGGCTCCAATAATGTTAGTATAATTAGTGATCCGCGTCGGAGTAGTCAAGGATGCTTTTGGCTTGTTAAGAGATTTAAGCGTAATGCACGACGGTGATGCTTACGATGGATAGATCGGAAACTGCCATTGTGTCTCATAAAGCATAGATTAAGCTTTTGCAGTAAACTCTTGGAGTAATTGACAAATGTTCCAAGGATAGTCCAGTATTCGACACCCCTTAATACGGCAACGGCAATCGCCGCAGACTGGCGGGGACTTGATGGGCACAGTTATTCAATTTCTGAAGGAACTGAACGCGTTCGATCCCGAGGCCACGAATGCCATGTCGGCTGCCTTCGAGGAGGTTTGTCGCGTCCTCAGGCTGGTCGATACAGACATGCATGGCCGGGAAGCGGTCGCGGCCCAGATCATTGAACTGGCGCGCCGTGGCGAAAAGGATCCCGCGAAGCTGCGCGACCGGGTGTTGCGCGACGCCGGCGCCTTCCAACGGCCAATCCGGCTTTAAGCGTCCAGCTCCCGCAGTTTGAAGCGCTGCAGCTTGCCGGTCGCGGTGCGCGGCAGGTCGGGGCGGATGTCGATCCAGCGCGGATATTTCCACGGCCCGGCGCACTCTTTGACATGGGCGCGCAAGGTTTCGATCAGCCGTTCGTCGGCGGCAACGCCGTTGCGCAGGACGATGAAGGCCTTCGGCTTGACCAGGCCGTCGGCGTCCTGTTTGCCGATGACGGCGGCTTCCAGCACCGCTTCGTGCGAGGCGAGCGCGGCCTCGACTTCGAGCGGCGACACCCACATGCCGCTGACCTTGAACATGTCGTCGGTGCGCCCGCAGCAATGGAAGAAGCCTTCGGCATCGCAGAAATATTTGTCGCCGGTGAACGTCCACTCGCCGGCGAAGGTGCGCCGGCTCTTGTGCCGCTGATTCCAATAGCCCTCGGCGGCGGTCGGCCCGCGGACCACGAGTTCGCCGATGTCGCCGGCCGCGACCTCGCGGCCGTTGTCATCGACGATTTTCAACTCGTAACCCGCAACCGCTGTGCCGGTGGTGCCATAGCGCACCGCGCCGGGCTGGTTGCTCAGGAAGGTCTGAAACATCTCGGTCGAGCCAATCCCGTCGAAGACCTCGGCGCCGGACGCGTCGCGCCACCGTTCGCCGAGATTTTGCGGCAGCGCTTCGCCGGCGGAGACGCAGAGCCGCAGGCGATCGGAGCCGGCGCCGCGGCGCATGTCCTTGTGCGCCAAGAGTGAAGCGAACAGCGTCGGCACGCCATAAAACACGGTCGGCCGGTGGCGGCGCATGAGATCGAATACCGCGTCGGGCGTCGGCCGGTGCGGCAGCAGCACCGCGGTGGCGCCAACCGACATCGGAAACGCCATGGCGTTGCCCATGCCGTAGGAGAAGAAAAGTTTCGCCGCCGAGAACACTACGTCGTCTTCGCGGATGCCGATGACGTGCCGGCCCATCAGCCGCGCTGCCGCCATCGGCGTGGTGTGAACATGCTTGACGCCCTTGGGGTCGCCGGTCGAGCCGGACGTATACATCCAGAACGCCACTTCGTCGGACAACGTCGGCGCAACAAACAGATCGCGCCGGCCGCGCCCGACAAAATCGGTAAAATCGCAGACCTCGCGGTCCGCGAAAGCGGCTTTGTCGGCGGCATTCGCGCCGACCAGAATGATTGTGCGCAGCCGCGGCAGCCGATCGAGGATGGGTACGAGCGTCCTCGCCAGCGGCGCCGCGGCGACAATGGCCTTGGTGCGGCTGTCGCCCAGAATGTAGGCGTATTGTTCGGCGGTGAGCAGCGTGTTCAGCGGCAGCGCCACGATGCCGGCGCGCACGGCACCCCAGAACGCCACGGGAAAATCCACGGTGTCGTAGAGCAGGAGCGCGATGCGCTCCTCCGGCCGCAGGCCGAGATCCTGTAGCGCTGATCCAAACGCGCAGCTGCGCGCCTGCAACTCGCCATATGTCAGTGAACGCTCGGGATCGACGAAGGCGAGCTTGTCGCCCAGTCCGCGCGCGACCGGAGCATCCACCAGGTCCGCCGCCGCGTTGTAGGGCCGGCGATGCAAAAGGTCTTCCAGCATGGAAGGCGAGGGCGTTTCGCGTGGACTCTTTGCTCGACAGTCCTTACCCAACGAGCCTAATCTGATACGGAACCAGCCGCAACGCGAACCGGCGCGAAAATGCCGGTGCGCTGCTGTTTATCTTAATTCCCGGAAACATCCCGGCGCCGCCCGCCGAAATTCTGTGAGCCGGTGCGGCGTGTGCCAGGATTTGTGCCAGTGATTTGTGCCACGTGATCTGTTTCAGGTGATCTGCAATGAGTCGGACCAGCGCCATCGCCCGTGCCCAGGCCTATTTCGACGGCGGCGGATTCCTGAGCGACCTCGCTCGCCGGGTCGCGATTCCGAGTTCAAGCCAGGAGCCGGAGCGCGCCGATGCGCTGCGGTCCTATTTGCTCGACGAGATTGTGCCGGCGCTGACACGGCTCGGCTTTGCGTCTCGGTTGCTCGATAACCGGTCCGGTCCGCCAGTACTCGCGGCGGAGCGGACGGAAAATCCTGCTTTCGTCACTGCGCTGCTCTACGGCCATGGCGACACCATTCGCGGGCTCGACGATCTGTGGCGGCCGGGATTGACGCCCTGGCGGGTCGCCGTCGAGGGCGAGCGGATCTATGGCCGCGGCACCGCCGACAATAAGGGCCAGCACAGCGTCAATCTCGGCGCCCTTGACGCCGTGCTGAAAGAGCGCGGCGCGCTCGGCTTCAATTGCAAGATTTTGCTGGAGATGGCCGAGGAGCTTGGCTCGGTGGGATTGCGCGAGGTGTGTGCAGCGCATCGCGATCTGCTCAAAGCCGATCTCCTGATCGGCTCGGACGGCCCGCGCATCGCACCCGGAGAGCCGACGATTTTTCTCGGCGCGCGCGGCGGCTATCCGATCGATCTCCATGTCGATCTGCGTGAAGGCAGTCATCACTCCGGCAATTGGGGCGGCCTTCTCGCCAATGCCGGCATCGTGCTGGCGCAGGCGCTGGCCACGATTACCGACGCGCACGGGGCGATCCGCATCCCGGAATGGCGGCCGCCGCTGCCGCAGGACGTGCGCGACTTGCTGGCCGGCGTCGCAGTCGATGGCGGCGAGGATGGCCCCTCGATCGACCTTGACTGGGGCGAGCCGGGACTGACGCCGGCCGAACGGGTGTTCGCCTGGAACAGTTTCGAGATCCAGGCCTTCACCGCCGGTACGCCGGAGCGCCCGGTCAACGCCATTCCGGGCGCCGCGCGGGCGCATTGCCAGCTCAAATATGTGGTCGGCACGAATGTCGACGACATCATTCCGGCGCTGCGGCGACATCTCGACCGCCACGGCTTCCGTGACGTCGAAGCGCGGCTCGGCCGGGGCAGCTTTTTCAACGCCAGCCGCCTCGATCCGGCCGATCCATGGGTCGATTGGACCAAGAACGCCGTTGCGCGCACCACCGGGCGTGCGCCGACCGTGCTGCCCAATTTCGGCGGCTCGTTGCCCAACGATATATTTGCCGATGTGCTCAATCTGAAAACGATCTGGATACCGCATTCCTATCCGGGCTGTTCGCAGCACGCCCCCAACGAGCACATGTTGGCGCCGATCGCGCGCGAGGGCCTCGGTCTCATGGCCGGGCTGTTCTGGGACCTCGGCGACCGCGATTTGGTCCGGCCCGCGATCTAGTTTTATAGAATTGGTCGCATTTTCTTCGGAAAACCGGCGGCCACTTTTCCGGAAAATGCTCTAGATGTTGCCCGGCCCCAAGTGGTCCTTGTATCAACGGGGCGTGCGCCCTATTGTGCGCGATCGGCAAGGAGATGCGAAATGCCAACAGGTACCGTGAAGTGGTTCAATCCGACAAAGGGCTATGGCTTCATTCAGCCTTCCGGCGGGGGCGGCAAGGATGTATTTGTCCACATCTCAGCCGTCGAGCGGGCCGGCCTCAGCTCGCTGAATGAGGGCCAGACTGTCGAGTACGAGATCGAAAGCAGCCGCGGTAAGGAATCTGCCGTCAATCTCAAGGTCAGGTGAGTGTCGGCGAAGTGGCGTCTGTCGAGCCCCGCCGAAATTGCATGGCGGTGCCGTTGTGCCTACGGCGCACAACCGGCGAGCGGGTGATTCAATCCCCTTTTGTTAGGCAAGCAGCTGAAAGCCACGCGACGTGATCGCGGCTGCGATCACGTCGCGTGAGCGCGAACATCAAATCCCGAGGACATCAACCGGCAGCCGATTCGGCGATCGGCACCGCGAGAAGATCGTCATCGACGCCGTCGCCCAGAAGCTTCCGCGGTTCGGGCCCGTAATAATCGCCCAGCTGCACGACCGGCCGCGGCTGCGTCATGATTGATACCAGGCGATCGTAGATCGCCTTCGCCGAAACCGGCTTGGTCAGATATTCGTTGACGCCGAGTTTGACCGCCTCGACCACGCGCCAGCGTTCGCAATGCCCGGTCAGCATGATGATCGGAATATCCGGCATCGGAAACACGCCCGGCGAACGCACGATGCGCACCAGCTCCGCGCCGTTCAAGAGCGGCATTTCCCAGTCGAGGATGACCACGTCCGGCGCGACCGTGCGGATGGCGTCAAGCGCGGCGATGCCGTCGGCCGCCTCATAGATGTCCTTCACGCCGCAATTGACCAGCAGGTTCCTGATCATCTTGCGCATGTACTGGTTGTCGTCGACCACGAGCACCCAGAGCGACTGGATGAGGTCCTCAATTTCTTTTTTCGACGGCTTTACAAGCATGATTGCGACGCCAGCACGGTGATGGAGTGTCCGGCCCCCGACCGGCGATCGGCCGCATCACAGCATGCGCGCGTTGCGGCTTGGTAAAGTTCGAACCTGCAGTTCGCGCCAATGCTGTTGCTGGGAAGGTCCGTCGCTTGCGTGGTGAGCGTTCCGTTAATCGAGCGCGTGCGCCCGAAGGCCGTCTCAATTGACCAGGACGAGTTCGCTCATTTCCAGATCGGTGTCCGGGAGGTAGCTCGAAAACTTGCGCGGTTCTGGAATATAGCAACCGTGCTTTTTCACCATCCGGCGCGGCTTGGTGAGGATCGAGACCAGCCGAGCCTGCAGCGCCTTCGACGAAACCGGCTTGAGCAGAAACTCGTTGACGCCCAGATCGACGGCTTCCAGCACGCGCGACCGTTCACCAAATGCGGTGAGCATGATGATCGGCACGTCCGGATACGGGAATTCGTTTGGCGAACGCACCAGACGAACGAACTCGAGGCCGCTCAGCTTCGGCATTTTCCAGTCGAGGACGACAACGTCCGGCCCCCACGAGCAGACCGCTTGCAGACCTTCGTGGCCGTCGCAGGCGTCGCGAATGTTTTTGACGCCAATGGCCTGCAGCAGCGTGCGTGTCACCCTGCGCATGGTGTGCTCGTCGTCGATGACGAGCACCTTCAAGGCGTCGATTTGCCTTCGTATCTGGCTAGCAGTGTGGTCCATGACGCCCTTACCACGAAGTTGCCGGTGAAAGCCAAATTTCCAACAATTGATGAGAACATGAACCCTTAAAATTGCGATGAACTGGATCGCTAAAATTTTAGCCGATGGTCGGATTGCCGCGGCTCTGCGGGATCATGCGCGGATAGCCTTGGGCCAACGACAACGTCCCGTTCAACCGCTCACGCCGCTCATAAACTCTTCGAGCTCGGCTCGTTGTGCGGCGCTGAAACGCAGACCGAGTTTCGAGCGCCGCCACAGGACGTCGTCCGCGGTCCGCGCCCACTCGCGTTCCGATCAAATAACAAACTTCGGCGGCCGTGAGGCCGGCGCCGAAACGCCGGCCGAGATCGTCGATGCCGCTTGCATCTTTCAGCACGTTCTCAACGCGCGTGCCGTAGGCGTGCGTCAGCCGCCGCGCGTGCGCCGTCGTCGAGAAATGGCCAGCGCCGCAGCGTATGATCGACCAGCGCGTCGAGGCCGTCATAGGCGAAATCGCCGCCGGGCAGCGGGCGCTGCGCGGTCCAGCGCTTGGACGGCGGAAAGAAATCGGCAAGCCGGTCGAGCGCGTCTTCGGCAAGCCGGCGGTAGGTGGTGATCTTGCCGCCATACACGGTGAGCAGCGGCGCCTCGCCAGCACGCCCGTCGAGCGCCAGCGTGTATTCGCGGCCGATGTCCTGGGGCTTGCCGGCGCCGTCGTCATAGAGCGAGCGCACGCCCGCAAAGGCCCACACCACGTCGGCAGGGGAAACCGCAATGCGAAAATACTCGTTCACGACGCCGCACAGATAGACGATCTCGTTTTCGGCCGGCGCGACGGCCGCGGGGTCCCCGGTAAAACCTGCGTCTGTGGTGCCAATGAGCGTGAAGTCGCGCTGGAACGGGATAGCGAACACGACGCGCCGGTCGGCGGCCTGCAGAATGTAGGCGCGGTCGTGGTCGTAGAGCCGGCAGACGACGATATGGGTGCCCTTGTCGAGCCGCAGATGCGGCCGCGCCGGCGGTTGGCGCGATACGGTTTCGGCGACCAACTCAACCCAGGCGCCGGCCGCATTGACCAGAACGCGGGCCGTCACGACGTCGCGCTGTCCGCGCGCATCGAGCGTGACCCGCCAGACGTCGCTGCGCTCGGCACTGACGCAGCGCGTTCGGGTCCGGATCGAGGCGCCGTGTTCGGCGGCATCCATCGCGTTGAGGACGACGAGGCGCGCATCGTCGGCAAAGCAGTCGGAGTATTCGTAGGCCTGATGGAAGATATCGCGCAGCGGCTGGCCGGCGGGATCTGCGGACAAGTCGAGTTCGCGGGTGCCGGGAAGAATCTTGCGCCGCCCGAGCCAATCATAGAGCAGGAGGCCGAGCCGCAGCAGCAATGCCGAGCGCCGCAGCGGATTGACCGGCAGCACGAAGCGCAAAGGCCGAATGAGATGCGGTGCGGCGTGCAACAGCACTTCGCGCTCGGCCAACGCCGTTCGAACCAGGCGAAACTCATAGTGCTCCAGATAACGCAGACCGCCGTGGATCAGCTTCGACGATGCCGACGAGGTGCCGGACGCGAGATCGTTCTGCTCCAGCAGCACGACCCGCAGCCCGCGTCCGGCGGCGTCGCGCGCGATGCCGGCGCCGTTGATGCCGCCGCCGATCACAGCCAGGTCGAAATCGGCCACTGATTCTCCTTTCGGAGGAGCATAGCCAACACGAGAAAGATCGGCGATGATACCCTATGGACCTTCGCGACCATCACGTCGTTGTCACAGGCGGCGCCGGAGCGCTCGGCACGGCCGTCGTTGGCACGCTGATCGAGGCCGGCGCGATCTGCCATGTGCCGTGCTTCGACGCCGCCGAGGCGCAACGCTTCCGGTTGCACGACCACAAGCAGGTCGTGCTCAGCGTCACCGGTAACCTCGCCGACGAATCCGCCATCGCGCGGCTTTATAGCGGGATCACCGCGCTCTGGGCATCGATCCACATCGCCGGCGGCTTTGCGGCCGCGGCGCTGCGCGACACGGACCTGAGTGTGCTCCGGCAACAGCTCGACATGAATTTCGTCAGTTGCGCGCTGTGCTGCCGCGCCGCGGTGAGAGCGATGACCGGCGCCGGTGGCCGCATTGTCAATGTCGCCGCCCGTCCGGCGCTGGAATGGCGCAGCGGCGCCGGCATGGTCGCCTACACGGCGAGCAAGACAGCGGTCGCGGCACTCACCGTCGCGCTCGCCGAAGAGGTCGCCAAGGAGAACATTCTGGTGAACGCGGTCGCGCCGTCGATCATGGACACGCAGGCCAACCGCCAGGCCATGCCGAAGGCCGATTTCGCGCTATGGCCCAAGGTCGAGGAAGTCGCCGCGACGATTGCGTTTCTCGCCTCGCCCGACAACCGCGTTACCCGTGGCGCCATCGTGCCGGTATACGGGCGCTCCTAAAATTGTCGAAAGTCACGCCTACCCCGGCGAACGTGCAAGTGGGACGGGGGTGTAACACGTTGGTCCCGTGCGATCAGCTAAAGCCCCGGCCAGAGATCTAAAACCCCGGCCAAAGGCCCGGCGTTGCCAGTTCCAGCAAATGACCGTCGGGATCGCGGAAATAAATGCTGATGCCGCCGCGCGACCATGTGGTGCGGCCTTCGATCGCAACGCCGGCTTCAGCTAATCGGGTTTCCCACACGGCGAGGTCATCTGCGCCAATCGAGAACGCGATGTGCACCGGCCCGCTGCCGTCATGGGGCGGAATCGTGCCGCCGGGCAGGTGCACGGTCTGCAACGAGTGGCCCCGTAGAAACAACAGCAGCACGCCGCGGGACCCGACATCGTAGGCGCAAAGCCGCGCATCGCGATAGATAGAGTTCAAGCCCAGCACCTGTTCGTAAAACGGGCAGGCGCGCTCGAAGGCGTCTACGTAGAGCACGGTCTCCAGCACGCCGAGCAGATTGGGCATGGGCCATCCAATCCGTCATGGCGGGGCTTGTCCCGGCCATCCACGTCTTTGCAACTCTCACCTAAGGCGTGGATGCCGGCAACAAGTGCGGGCATGACGTCACCCGGAAACCGGCACGATTTCGCGCAGCGGCGAACGCAGCAGGCGGCTCACCGCACTCGCGGCAATGATGGCGTGCTGCTGCGCATAGGCCTCGTGGTTCCGCTCGATGTAGTCGAGATCGTAGAGGTAATTGACCATCAGGCCGTAGGACTGGGCCAGCGCCCGCTCCGACGTGTCGCCGAGCCAGTCGAGCCGTTCCAGCCGTGCGCCGTTGCCGAGATGGAAGCGGGCCACCGCATCGGCCGGGAGGCCGCGGCCGTTGCGCCCGCGCATGTAATACCAGGCGGCGGCGCGCAGCAGCGGCTCGCGCACCGTGTCGGCGGTGTCCTCGTCGCGCCACCAGTCCGGCTTGTCGAGCGCGGCGAGCGCCTCGCGATCCTCGTCGCCGAGCGCCATCGAGGCTTCCCGCGCGCGCTCGCGCTTGAGCCATTCGGCGAAATTCGGCGCCGGCGACAGCGTCACGAAAGTCGAAACTCGCGGCACCTCGCGCGACACCTCCTCGACGACCTGCTTGATCAGAAAATGACCGAAGCTCACGCCGCTCAGTCCGCGCTGGCAATTGGTGATGGAATAGAACGTCGCCGTGGTCGCACGCTCCGGATCGACGATGTCGCGCTTGTCGGCGAGGATCGGCGCGATCGCGCCGGGCACCTCGCGCGTCAGCGCCACCTCGACGAAGATCAGCGGCTCGTCGACCAGCGCCGGATGAAAGAACGCATAGCAGCGGCGGTCGGGCAGATCGATGCGGCGGCGCAGATCGTCCCAGTCGCGAATCTGATGCACCGCTTCGTAGTGAATAATCTTTTGCAGGATGACGGCAGGCGTCGACCAATCGATCCGGCGCAACACCAGAAAGCCGCGGTTGAACCACGACGAGAACAGATGAACAAAGTCGTTATCGATGGCTGCAAGATCCTCGCGGTGCTGCATGGCGTCAAGCAGCTGCTCGCGCATGCGCACCAGCGCGGCGGTGCCTCCCGGCGCCAGATTGAGCCGGCGGAACAATTCGAGCCGCCGCGGTTCGCTGGCGCGATGCAATTCGGCCGCGCTGGCTGGAGTCGGCGACTCCCGCCAGGCGGCGGTCGCCGCATCGATGCGCGGGCGGTCGTAGCCGAACGTGGTCTCCAGCGCCTCGAAAAACGCCACCCGCGGCCCGATCGTCAGCGCAGAATAGCGCGCGAGAATGTCGCCCGCGAGCGCCACGCCCGAGGCTTCGCCGCGCCCGGACAGAAGCGCCTCGCAAGTCTCGACAAGGCCTGCCGAACGCTCGCGCGCCGGCTCGCGGCGCTGGATGAGGGCGCGCCCGCGGTCGGCAATGCTCTGCAGCATTTCGCTAAAAAAGCTGGAATTCACCGCTCAGTACCCATCCTGCCGGCACGCCTGTAGCTAGTGAGAGCGGCGCGCGATAGCAAGCGGAGCCGCATGCTAACCCTACCCAACAGTGCCAGCGGCGGCAGCACACAGTGGACAAAGCCGGCCGTCCGGGGCAGTAAGCCCGCGTGCAGTTCCACTACATATTGCATTGCCGCAATGCACGAAGGGTTTACGCATGCCGGGTCCGTTAGCTGGGTTACGTGTGCTGGAGCTTGCCCGCATCCTGGCCGGGCCATGGGCGGGCCAGATCCTGGCCGATCTCGGCGCCGATGTGATCAAGGTGGAGCGCCAAGGGGCCGGCGACGATACGCGCGCCTGGGGCCCGCCGTTCGTGCCGGCCGCTGACGGCGGCAATCTCGGCGCCGCCTATTTCCACTGCGCCAATCGTGGCAAGCGTTCGATCGAAGCCGATTTCACCGCACCCGAAGGCCAACGCATCGTCAAGACGCTCGCCGCCCGCTCGGATGTGCTGATCGAGAACTTCAAGGTCGGCGGTCTCGCCAAGTTTGGCCTCGATTACGAGAGTCTCGCCGCCGATAATCCGCGACTGATCTATTGTTCGGTGACCGGCTTCGGCCAGACCGGTCCGTATGCGCCGCGCGCCGGCTATGATCTCATGGCGCAAGGCATGGGCGGCATCATGGGATTGACCGGCACCGCCGGCGGCGAGCCGATGCGCTGCGGCGTGGCAATTTCCGACATTTTCTCCGGCGTCTATTCCGTTGTCGGCATCCTCGCCGCACTGACGCAGCGCGAGAAGACCGGCAAAGGCGGCTACGTCGACACGGCTCTGGTCAATTCCACGGTCGGCGTGCTGTCGTTCCAGGCGCTCAATTACCTCGTGTCCGGCGAATTGCCGAAGCGCATCGGCAACACGCATCCCAATCTCGTTCCTTATCAGGTGTTTCCGGTCGCCGACGGTCTGGTCATCATCGCCACCGGCAACGACAGCCAATATGTCAGGCTTTGCGGCATCCTGGGCGCGCCGGAGCTGGCGGACAATCCGGACTACAAGGACAACAAAGGCCGCCTCGCCGGGCGCGGCGTGCTGGTCGGCAAGCTGTCCGCACTCACCTCGCGCTTCAAACGCGAACAGCTTTTGGAGAAGCTTGAAGGCGCCGGCATTCCAGCAGGCCCGATCAACGATCTCGAGCAGGTGTTTTCAGATCCGCAGGTGATTCACCGCGGCATGAAGCTCGAGCTGAAAAATCCCGCCGCCAAAGGCGGGACCAGCCCGGGCATCCGCACGCCGATCGTGCTCGATGGCATGCCAATGGCCTCCAACCGGCCCGCGCCGCGGCTCGGCGAACACAGCGCCGAGATCTTGCGCGAGATCGGCGAAGAGTGACGCAACCGCGGTCTGAATGACAAACGGCGGCCGACGCAAGACCGGCCGCTGTTGGCAGCGCGCTCTGCATCCCAGGCGGACGCGGGGACCTATTTGGCGGCCACGTGGCTGATGGCCCAGACGTATGCCGCCACCGCGGCCACATCGTCCATAGTCAGCGGCGCACCACCCTTCGGCGGCATCGGCACCTCGTAGTCATGCGGCTTGGGCACGCCATTATTGATGGTCGCCGTGATCGCCGGCAGGCTGCCGTCGCTGACGAAGAAGTGACCGCTGACGAGCGATGACGCTTGCGGACCGCCCGCCGCATCCGAGCCGTGACAGCCGCTGCAGGTGCCGCCCGCTGCCCCGCCGTGGAAGATTTTGTCGCCGAGCACGACCTGCTCCCGCGTCGCACCGGGTGGTACCGGGAGCGTTGCCGGGTTCATCTGCGCCGCCGTCAGATGCGCCGGTGGGACGGATGCGGTCGCGTAGAATGCCGGCACCGGAGCGGCCGCAACCGCCGCACCGGCGCTGCCATGATACGTCACGTGCCAGATGCGGCCATGCTTGTCGTCGGAAATGTAGATCGAGCCGTCCGGCGCCATGGCGAGGCCGGTCGGGCGGAACGCCGCCTGGCCGGGCTCTTTGATCGGGCCGGCGAAGCCGTCGGCAAACACCACATAGTCTCCCGCCGCTTTGCCGTCCTTGAGCGGCTGGAACACGACGTTATAGCCGCCCTGCGGCTCGGGCGCGCAATTCCACGAGCCGTGGAAGGCGATCAGGGCGCCGTTGTGGTAGGCCGCAGGAAATTGTTTGCCGGTGTAGATCAACAGGTCGTTCGGCGCCCAATGGCCGGGAAACGCCGCAACCGGCGCCGTCTTCTCGGCGCAGATGCCGACTTTCTTGCCGCCGTCGCCACCGTATTCGGGTGCCAGAACGAGCTTCTTCTGGAACGGGTCGTAATAGCATTCGGGCCAGCCGTAATCCGCGCCCTGGCGGAGTGCGATCAGTTCCTCGGCCGGCAGTTCGGCGCCCTGCTTGGCCGTGTACAGCTTTGAGAAATTCTGATTGAGCTGATCGCGGCCATGTTGAGTCGCAAACAGCCGCCCCAGCAGAATCGATGCCAAAACCCTCGCCGTTGCGCAGCCCCGTGATGTAGCGCTCCGCGGCGGAGAAATGCTGACCGGTCTTGTTGGCATCGTAGCGCCAGGTGCCGGCGCGCGTTTCCAGTTCGGTGCACGGATTATGCCCCAGCGAACCCGGCACGCGGTCGTTGATCTGACAGGAATTTGTGGCCGAGCCGAGATCGACGAAGATATGGCCCTGCGCGTCGATGATGAACGGATGCATGTTGTGGCTGCCGGTCAGCGGCAGGCCGGAGACGACGATCTCCGGATCGCCCGTGGGCGCGATCGAATCGGAATTGGTCGGCAGCACGTAGCGGATGATCTTGTCGTTCTGCTCGGCATAGATGGCGCCGTTATAGTAGGCGATGCCGGTGCCGCCGGCCGAGCCTTCCGGCACGCCGGCTCCGAACCGCTTGATCACATCGGCATGGCCGATGCCCTTGAGGGCCACCAGAAACCCGCCCGCCGGCGGCTTGTCGAAGTGATAGAAACGGCCGCTCCAGGTGTTGACATAGAGCACGCCGTTCGGCGCGACCGCCATGTGGCGGACGTGGCCGATATTGTCGGCGAATACGGTGGCGCAAAATCCCGGCGGCAGCGAGAGGCCGCCGTTATTGCCGGGGCAGCTATTGGGTGGCGCACCCTGCGCCTGGGCAAAAGCCGACGATCCGGCGATCAGCAACGCGAACAACGATGTGGTGGAAAAAGCCGCAGCGCGAAGCCGCAGCGGTGCACGCAAGGTTAGTCGCTCCAACATGGCGATCCTCCCGGTTACCGACTGGTTCGAACGTATTGTGGCTTGAGCTTGTTGCGGAATGCCCGCGCAATGCGTGACGCTAGCATAACGGCCGAATGCTGTCGCGGGTGGCGGACGGCGCTGAAACGTGCACGGCGCCGGGCCGTGGACGGCGCAGTCCGCACAGTCCAATATCGCTCCCTGCAACGCACACCGCATGACCGCGATGAAATCCGAAATACGCGATGGGATGCACGTCGATTTGGACGCAGCCGTAGCGATGGACGACGGCGTTATCTTGCGCGCCGACGTGTTCCGTCCCGTCGACCAAGGCAAATATCCGGTCATTCTCAGCTACGGCCCTTACGCCAAAGGCCTGTCGTTTCAGGAGGCCTACAAGGGCAACTGGGCGCGGCTCGTCAAAGCGGCGCCCGAAGTGCTCGCCAGGTCGAGCAACAAGTATCAGAACTGGGAATTGGTCGATCCGGAAAAATGGGTGCCGGACGGCTACGCCGTTATTCGCGTCGACTTGCGCGGCGCCGGGCGCTCGCCCGGCCTGCTCGATGTGTGGTCGCCGCGCGAGGCTCGCGATCTCTACCACTGCGTCGAATGGGCCGGCACGCAGAGCTGGAGCAACGGCAAGGTCGGCCTCAACGGCATTTCCTACTACGCGATGAATCAATGGAATGCCGGCGCGCTCAAACCGCCGCATCTCGCGGCGTTATGCATCTGGGAGGGCTCGTCAGACTATTACCGCGAGCTGTGCCGGCATGGCGGAGTCTTGAGCGATTTTTTTCGCAGCTGGCACCCGCGGCAGGTGGCGAGCGTGCAACACGGCGTCGGCAGCCGCGGCGCAAAGAGTGCCGTAACCGGAGAGCCGGTCGCCGGCCCTGAAACGCTGCCGCCGGAAGAACTCGCCAAAAATTGCACCGACTCGCCGGGGCAAGCCAAACGCCGGCGTCTGCTCGACGATTATCACACTGCGCGCACCGCTGTATTTGAAGACATCGAGGCGCCGTTGTTGTCGGCCGCCAATTGGGGCGGCATGGGATTGCATACCCGCGGCAATTTCGAAGGTTTTTTGCGCGCGGCCAGCAAGCAAAAATGGCTGGAGGTGCACGGCGATACGCACTTCACGCATTTCTACAGCAGTTACGGTGAGACGCTGCAAAAGCGTTTCTTCGGCCATTTCCTCAAAGGCGAAAACACTGGATGGAACGAGCAGCCCCGCGTGTCGCTCAATGTCCGCCACCCGCACGAGACGTTCGTACTCCGCGGCGAAAACGAATGGCCGCTCGCGCGGACGCGATGGACCAAATATTTTCTGCAACCGGATGACTTGGCGCTGTCGCCGCGAGTGCCGGCCGCAACAACCACCCTGGACTACGACACCGCGGGCGACGGGCTGACCTTCCACACGCCGCCGCTGACGGAGAGCCTCGAAATCACCGGCCCGGTCGCCGCCAAGCTTTGGGTGTCGTCGCCGACCCGCGACGCCGACATTTTCCTCGCACTGCGGCTGTTCGATCATGACGGCAAGGAAATCACCTTTATCGGCTCCAACGATCCGCGCGTGCCGGTCGGGCTCGGCTGGCTGCGCGCCTCGCAGCGCAAGCTCGATGGGCAAAAATCGCTGCCGTACCGGCCATGGCATTCTCATGATGAAGAATGGCCGTTGACTCCGGGCGAGCCGGTCGAACTCGACATCGAAATCTGGCCGACCTCGATCGTGGTGCCGCCCGGCTACCGGCTCGCATTGACCATGCGCGGCAGGGACTACGAAGTCGACGGCACCGACATTGCGCTGCCGAACGCGCCCTACGCGATGAAGGGCGTCGGCCCGTTTCTCCACGTCGACTCGGACGACCGGCCTGCCGATGTCTTCGTCACCCGCAACATGCTGCACTTCGCCGCGGGACGGCAGCCATACGTGCTGTTGCCGATTATTCCGCCGCGCTGACGCGCGCAGCTACGGCCCGATGCGGCTGATCTTCGAACCTTCCAGCGTCAGATTATACATCAGGCCCTTCTGATCGAAGATAAAGCCGATCACCGGCTTGGTCACGCTGTTGGTGTCGATGGCGCCGCCGGCGCCGATGGTGATGATGGCGATCGAGCCGTCGATGCCGACCTTGAAGCCGTCAGTGCTCTGGAATTGCGCGAGCGCGCCGGGCGTCATGAACATGATGATGACCGAGCGCGCCTGGGCGCCGAACTGGAAGCCGATCGAGGCGGACGCGATGTTGTAATAGCCGGCGTGGCGGCCGCGGATCTGCAATTCGCCCTCGCCATATTCGCCGCCGATGCCGAAGCCGGCCTTGACGATGGTGGGAAACACCAGCACCGCGAGCGCCTTGTTGGCAAGCTCGCGCGAATACGGCACCCGGTAGAAGAACTGGTTGAGCGTGGCGGTCACCGCCTGGCTGGTTTCAGGACCGGCAGCCTGGCTGCGCGCGGCTGGCCATGCCAGCGCAAGCAGCGTGGCCAGCAGCAGAATTTTCGGCGCCTTCAGTCGCAGATGCATTGGATTGCCCCCTCGGCTATTCGGCGGCAATCCCGAATTGCCGACGCCACGGTAGCCGCCATAGGCGCGGGCAGCAATGAAGGGATCGATCCTCGGTGCTCACTTCCAATCGCTCCAGTCATAAACTGCTTCGATCCAGGCATCGATCGCGTCGTTTTCGGGATGCTGGGCGAGCAACCGGCCCTGCCGCCGGATATCAGCGTGCACCTTTGGATCGCGAAGATCAGGTACCCAATACTGCACCGGCCGCAATCCTTGTGCACGCATCCGCTTGCGCCAAGCGCTCATCCGTTCCCGCGCCGTCTTTGGACGCTTCGTCTTGAGCTTCCTGGACTTCGAGTTCGCGGTCTTCGGCTTTGAGGGCATGACCGTTATGTGGCGGAAAATTAGATTGTTTCGCAACGAGCCTGCCGCTCTACACATCCACCTCCAGCGCGGCGATCAACGCCGCCGCGATATGGCGGGCGGCCGCCGACCCTATGCCGCAGCGGTCAGAAGTGCGGGGGAAAGCTGCGCTCTTGCATCGAGCAATTCAATGCCGACGATTCGGCCGTCAGCGTCGTAATCAAACACCACGTCCGGAGCGACCTCTGCGCTGTCCAGCACCGTGTCCTGCGACAGTCGGATGTAGGCGGCGTTATCTTCGGGCCGATATTTGATGGTCGGGGTCATGACGGCATCCGTGCATTCCGGTCGAAAAACGCCGTTAGAATACGAATTTCGTCAGCGGTTTCAATGCAGGCGACACGAAGTATGCGACCGCCAAATTCGGGAATCGCGCGAAACCTGCGCATTACGCTGGGCCGGCGCGGATCGGGATGCGACCATTCCGGGTCCCGCACGGTCCTTTCGATCCAGTCGAATTCCAACACGCGTTCCGCAACGGCGTCTTGGGCGTGCCGTGTGAAGAACAATGGTTTGCGGTCCGGCATATGATCTTGCCGCGCGCGTGGGCGTTACTGTCGAATTGCACGCATCTTGCCGGCCTCCCGCACCGCGGCGGGCGCGCCCTGAAGGGCGACGTGTGCCTCACACATCTACCTTCAGCGCGGCGATGAACGCCTCCTGCGGGATGTCGACCTTGCCGAACTGGCGCATGCGCTTCTTGCCCTCCTTTTGCTTCTCCAAAAGCTTGCGTTTGCGCGTCACGTCGCCGCCGTAGCATTTCGCCGTCACGTCCTTGCGGAAGGCGCGCACGGTTTCCCGCGCGATGACCTTGCCGCCGATCGCGGCCTGGATCGGCACCTGGAACATGTGCGGCGGAATGAGTTCTTTCAGCTTCTCCGCCATGGCGCGGCCGCGGCTTTCGGCGCGCGTCCGGTGTACCAGCATGGCGAGCGCATCGACCGGCTCGCCGTTGACCAGCATCTGCAGCTTGACCAGATCGGCCGGCTTGTAGTCGGTGAGGTGATAGTCGAACGAGGCGTAACCGCGCGACACCGATTTCAGGCGGTCGTAAAAGTCGAACACCACCTCGTTGAGCGGCAGATTGTATTTCACCAGCGCGCGGTTGCCGACATAGGTCAGCTCTTTCTGCTCGCCGCGGCGATCCTGGCAGAGTTTCAGCACCGCGCCGAGATATTCATCGGGCGTCAGGATGGTCGCCTCGATCCACGGCTCCTGCATTTCCTCGATGTGGTTCGGGTCCGGCATATCGACCGGATTATGAATCTCAAGCTGCTGGCCGGTGCGCAGCTTGATCTTGTAGATGACCGACGGCGCGGTCGCGATCAGATTGAGATTGAATTCGCGCTCTAGCCGCTCCTGGATGATTTCCAGATGCAACAGCCCGAGAAAGCCGCAGCGGAAGCCGAAGCCGAGCGCCGCCGAGGTCTCCATCTCGTAGGAGAAACTTGCATCATTGAGCCGGAGTTTGCCCATGGCGGCGCGCAGCGCTTCGAAATCGGCGGCATCGACCGGGAACAACCCGCAGAACACCACCGGGATGGCGGGCCGGAAGCCGGGCAGCGCCGCCGCGACCGGCCGTTTCTCATCGGTGATGGTGTCGCCGACGCGGGTGTCGGCCACTTCCTTGATCGAGGCGGTTAGAAAGCCGATCTCGCCAGGGCCTAGTTCGTCGCGCTCGACGCGCTTGGGCGTGAACACGCCGACGCGGTCGACCTCGTAGGCGGCATCCGTACCGATCATGCGGATGCGCTGGCCCTTTTTCAGCACGCCGTCGACGACACGGAACAGTACGACGACGCCCAGATAGGCGTCGTACCAGCTGTCGACCAGGAGCGCCTTGAGCGGCGCCGCCGCGTCGCCCTTGGGTGCCGGCAGCCGGTGCACGATCGCTTCCAGCACCTCCGGCACGTTCTGCCCGGTCTTGGCCGAAATGAGAATGGCATCGGAAGCGTCGAGCCCGATCACGTCCTCGATCTGCTGCTTGACCTTGTCGGGCTCGGCGGCCGGCAGATCGACCTTGTTGAGCACCGGCACGATCTCGTGGTTGTTGTCGATCGCCTGGTAGACATTAGCGAGCGTCTGCGCCTCGACGCCTTGGCTGGCGTCGACCACGAGCAGCGAGCCCTCGCAGGCCGCGAGCGAGCGGTTGACCTCGTAGGCGAAATCGACATGGCCGGGCGTGTCGATCAGGTTGAGGACGTAATCCTTGCCGTCGCGCGCCCGGTAATTGAGCCGCACCGTCTGCGCCTTGATGGTGATGCCGCGCTCGCGCTCGATATCCATGGAATCGAGCACCTGCTCGACCATTTCGCGGGCTTCGAGCCCGCCGGTGAGCTGAATCAGCCGGTCGGCGAGCGTCGATTTGCCGTGATCGATATGGGCGATGATCGAGAAGTTGCGGATATTGGCGATGGGCGTCGCGCTCATGCGGCGCAGATAACATCGGCGGCACCGAGCGGCAAGGGAAGCGTCTCCCTCTCCCCGCGTGCGGGGAGAGGGTTGGGCTGAGGGGGCCTCTCCGCTGGGTTAGGAGGCGCGGTCGTCTCGATCACCGTCGCACAATCCGCACCGTTCAGAATCGCGGAGAGGCCCCCTCACCCTCGTTCGCTTCGCTCACTCGACCTCTCCCCGCGCAGCGGGGAGAGGTGAAATGATCAATACCGGTACTGGTCGCTCTTGAACGGCCCGCTTTGCGGCACGCCGATATAGGTCGACTGCTTGTCGCTGAGCTTGGTCAGTTTCACCCCGATCTTGTCGAGATGCAGCCGCGCGACCTTTTCGTCGAGCTGCTTGGGCAGCGTATAGACCTTCTTCTCGTACTTGCCGGGGTTGGTCCAGATTTCGATCTGCGCCAGCGTCTGGTTGGTGAATGACGACGACATGACGAAGCTCGGATGCCCCATGGCGTTACCGAGATTCACCAGGCGCCCCTCGGACAACAGGATGATGCGGTGGCCGTCGGGAAATTCGATCTCGTCAACCTGCGGCTTGACGTTGCTCCATTTCAGGTTCTTCAGCGCCGCCACCTGAATCTCGCTGTCGAAGTGACCGATGTTGCAGACGATGGCGCGGTCCTTCATCTTGCGCATGTGCTCGATGGTGATGACATCGACATTGCCCGTCGCGGTGCAGAAAATGTCGGCGCGCGGCGCGGCGTCGTCCATGGTGACGACCTCGTAGCCCTCCATCGCCGCCTGCAACGCGCAGATCGGATCGATCTCCGAGACCATCACCCGGCAGCCGGCCTGGCGCAGCGAGGCGGCGGAGCCCTTGCCGACGTCGCCGAAGCCCGCGACCATCGCCACCTTGCCGGCCATCATCACGTCGGTGCCGCGGCGGATGCCGTCGACCAGCGACTCGCGGCAGCCGTAGAGGTTGTCGAATTTCGACTTGGTGACGCTGTCGTTGACATTGATGGCGGGAAACAGCAGCCGGCCTTCCTTCTCCATCTGATAGAGCCGGTGCACGCCGGTGGTGGTCTCCTCGGTGACGCCTTTGATGGCTTTGGCTACCGCGGTGTACCAGCCCGGCTTGTCCTGCAGCCGCTTCTTGATGGCGGCGAACAGCACCTCTTCCTCTTCGTTGGTCGGCTTGGCGATGACGCCCGGATTGCTCTCGGCCTGCATGCCGAGATGCATCAGCAGCGTGGCGTCGCCGCCGTCGTCGAGGATCATGTTGGGGCCGCCGCCGTCGCCCCACTCGAAGATGCGATGGGTGTAGTCCCAATAGTCGCTCGAGCGACTCGCCCTTGACGGCAAACACCGGCGTGCCCTCGGCGGCAATCGCGGCGGCGGCGTGGTCCTGCGTCGAGTAGATGTTGCACGAGGCCCAGCGCACGTCGGCGCCGAGCGCCTTAAGCGTCTCGATCAACACCGCGGTCTGAATCGTCATGTGCAGCGAGCCGGCGATGCGCGCGCCGCGCAGCGGCTGCTGCGGACCGTATTCCTCGCGGGTCGCCATCAAGCCCGGCATTTCGGTCTCGGCGATGGAGATCTCTTTGCGTCCCCATTCGGCGAGCTCGATGTCCTTGACGACGTAATCGGCGTGCGAAGTGGCTTTCGGCTTGGTCGTCGTGCTCATGATGATCCTTTGCGGACGCTGCGGACGGGGTGGCTTTTCTGGCTTGGCTGCGCGCGCCTCATAGCAGGGCGAGCGCGGGACGGCAACAAACACATAAAGATAGCTTTATGTCCGATTTGCGCGGTGCTCTTGCCTGTCTGCCATGGCAACCAGCATGGCATCGGGCATGCGCGGCAACGCCTATCCGGCCGAAGCGGCGCCGCGTTTTCGGCAGCGTACATTTACCGGCGCAGGATGCCGATCGGAGGCGAACGGCGCGGATGCCGGCGGCGGCTACGCGTTCGGCGTCGGGTTCGTCTTGAGCGTCCCGGCCTGCGTCATCGCTGCCGTGATTTGCTGGACGCGATTGATGAGATCCAGCGCCGCCGACGGCGACAGCACCAAACGGCAGGCCGGATAGCGCCGGCCGGTGAGCGGGGTGTTCGGCTTGACGTCGTCGAGCCGCGTCACCGCCAGTTCCAGCCGCAGCGTCTGGCCATCGAACGTCACGTTGGTGATGGAATCCGCGAAGGTCTCGGTGACTTCCAGACGGTCGATGTAGCGGACAGTTGCTTGGCGCTGCTGCTGCGCGGCCGGCGCCGCGGCTGCCGGCTGAGGTTCGAGTGCCATCGTGCTTTCTCCATTCAACAAATCGCATGAATTCCAGTTGGATAAAACCGCGCCGGCCGCTCAATCGTCTTCGCCAAATCGCGAGCCGATCAGCGTAGCCAACGCTTCGATCACTTCGGCGGCTTCCTTACCGGTCGCCTCGACGGTGATCGAGGTCCCGGGCGAAGCCGCCAGCATCATCAGCCCCATGATCGAGGTGCCGCCGACGGTTTCGCCGCCGCGGGTGACCCGGACCTCGGCGTCGAACTTTTCCACCGTCTGGACGAACTTGGCCGAGGCGCGGGCATGCAGTCCACGCTTGTTGCAGATGGCAAAGACGCGGACCAGGGCGGCGCCGCCGGACGGCGGCTGTTCGGGCTCAGGCACTCCGCGGCCTTCCGCCGGTGCGCTCATTTGCCGTTGAGCACCCGGCTGGCGATGGTGACGTATTTGCGGCCGGCCTCCTGGGCGGCAGCGACGGCCTCCGCAAGCGGGCATTCGTCACGCACCTTGGCGAGCTTGACCAGCATGGGGAGATTGATGCCCGCCAGCACTTCGACCTTGGGCTGGCTCATCACCGAGATAGCGAGGTTCGACGGCGTGCCGCCGAACATGTCGGTGAGGATCGCGACGCCGTCGCCCGCTGTCGACGCGCTTGACTGCCGCGATGATATCCCGGCGGCGCTCCTCGACGTCGTCTTCTGGATCGATGGTGATCGCTTCGATCTGGGTCTGAGGTCCAACCACATGCTCCAGCGCCGAGCGGAACTCGACGGCCAGCTTCCCGTGGGTGACGAGCACAAGACCGATCATCGAATTCACCGCGGGCGCGTCCCGGTTGCACCGCACGAAAGCCGCTCCATCATGGCCATCCGAAGTTCCTGCGCAAGGGCATTAACGGCGAATTTCGGAGGTTGTTGCATTGCGGTAGCGCAAAGTCGAATCGGATCTCGCGGCCAGCCTGATGCCGCGACCCATCCGGCGGGATTGAGCGAGTTTAGGAGCGTTAAGGTTAACCAATTGCCACTGAGGCAACGCGCTAATCGCTGCCAATAATCGAGCCCTGGATTAATTTCCTAAAATGGAATCATGAGGCAGGCTCAGTGCCTCGGGCGAAGAAGTGAGCAGAACCAGCAGCGCCCGCAAGGCATCCTCCGCGGCTGCGACCGCAAGCCGCGGTACCATGATGCCTTCGATGACGGTCCGCCCCTGGTCCGCCGCCGGGAGACGCTCGGCATCGGCGCCAAGGTCGATCGCCAAGCCGACCACCGCGCTCGGCTCATACGGCATGCGCACGACGCCGACGCCGCGCACCTCGATCAAACCGGCAAGCGCCGCGGCCGGCCGTACCAGCAGGCGCCCGCCGGCGGGCAACAGATGCACGCGATCATCGCCGACCAGTCTGGCAAACCGCAAAGACCCTGCACGGGCGGCGTCGATGAGCGCCAGTGCGAGCCGCGACTTCCCGGCGCCCGACGGACCGCGGATCAGCACCGCACGCGCGCCGGTCAAGACAGCGGAGGCGTGAACGGTTGGCGTCACGTTGCCGGCAAGCGCACGATGAAACGGGCGCCGGCGACTTTCGGCTCGGTGCCGAGCGCGGCCGGCGCGGCGATCCTGTTCTCGACCCAGATGGCGCCGCCATGCGCCTCGACGATCTGCTTGGAAATCGACAGGCCGAGGCCCGAATTCTGGCCGAAGCCCTGATGCGGCCGATCCGTGTAGAAGCGCTCGAATATTTTCTCGACCGCGTCGGGACGCACACCGGGCCCGTCGTCATCGACAGAAATCTCGACCTGATTTTTGACGCGGCGGCAGGTGACGCGCACGCTGCCGCCCGCCGGCGAAAACGACCGCGCGTTTTCGATCAGATTGTCGATCACCTGACCGAGACGCAAATCGTGGCCCGGCACCTGGAAGGCGCGCCCGCCGACGCCCTCGAAGTTGAGCGTGACCTTGACGCCGTCGTCGCGCTTCACTTCGTTGGCGACTGTCACGACGGTAGAAAGCAGCTTGCCAAGTTCGACCGGCGCGGATCTCCTGACGCTGCAGCTCGGCATCGAGCCGGCTTGCATCGGAAATATCCGATATCAGGCGGTCGAGCCGCTTGACGTCATGCTGGATCACTTCAAGAAGCCGCGCACGGCTCTGCTCCGATCTGGCGAGCGGCAGTGTCTCCACCGCCGAGCGCAGCGAGGTCAGCGGATTCTTCAATTCATGGGCGACATCGGCGGCGAAACGTTCGATGCCCTCGATGCGGCTGTAGAGCGCATTGGTCATGGTGCGGAGCGCACCCGACAGGTGGCCGATTTCGTCCTTGCGGCGAGTGAAATCGGGGATTTCGACCCGCGACTGAATGCGCCGGCGCACGCTCTCGGCGGCGTCGGCAAGCCGGCGCACCGGCTCGGCAATGGTTCCGGCCAACAGAATCGAAAGCACGACCATGACGGCCGCCGCGATCAGAAAGACTTTGAGAATGGCGAGCCGCTCGGCGGTCACCATGTTGTCGATGTCGGCACCCTGCGTCTGCATCATCAGCGCGCCGCGTACTGCATGGAAACGCTGCACCGGTACGGCGACCGACACGATCACGTCGCCGCGATCGTTGATCCGCACCATGCTGGCGTCCTGACCGTTGAGCGCCTGCGCGACCTCCTGATAGCCCTTGCCATCGTCGGGGCCGAGCTCGTGGTAGAGCGGCAGGTCGCCGCGGCCGAGCCATGTGCGCAACCCGACCACAAGCCGCTGGAAGAAGCCCGGCTTTGTCGCGCTTGGCGACGGCAGATCGAAGCGCAGCACGTCGCCGCGGCCAAACAGATCGCGGCTGTCAACCAGCAGCACGCCGTCGCGATCGTAAATGCGCGCCCGCGTCTTCGTTGGCGACACCAGATCGCGCAACACCGGGGCGACCCGCTCGGGATTGATCGGAAAATCGATTCCGTACAGCGCATCCTCGTTGGGCCCGTAGCTTTCGCCGGGCTGCAGGTTCTGCAGCTTGCCCGGATCGAGCGTGATGGATGAGCCGGTTTCGCCGGTTGCCTGATCGGCGATGGCGTGCGCGATGATCTGGCCCTGCTGCAGCAGGCTCTGGATGCGGGCATCGATCAGCCGGGCGCGGAACGGCGACAGATAATTGATGCCGATTGAGAGCGCGAGCAGCCCGGCGACGTTGAGAACGACGATGCGGCGTGTCAGGCTCGACGAACTCTGCGTAACGAAGAACTGCGTAGCGTGACGCAGCCACTCGATGACCCGGCCGCTGCCGCGCGACGCGGATCGGGCCTGCGCCTCGTCGCCGGCTTCGGCCTCGGCCTGAGCTTCGACGGGGGCCAGCGGAGGGGCCCGATCGTCAGCGGTGTCTGCGGTCTTATCGAGCACGTGGTCTGCCGGGATCTCGGTCGGCTTGCTCCTGCCCCGGAAGCCGGATCAGCAGGCAGCCGAACCATTACTACCGCACGTCAGCCATCCCAGTCAGCGGGCCGCGATCGCTTTTGATCAACTCTTTGGCAGCTTGGCCCTGGCCTGCCGATTGCCCACGCACTGTTCACTGCGACAGGCTGGCGACTGCTTCAGCCCGGCCTGCCGAAGGTGCGGCTTCGCCGCCGCACCGAAGCGCCCCATGGCCCTGAAGGCGGGCGCAACAGTTCTACGCTTTAGCTACTCTTTGAACCGGTAGCCGACGCCGTACAACGTTTCAATCATATCGAATTCGTCGTCGCTCGCCTTGAATTTCTTGCGCAGCCGTTTGATGTGGCTGTCGATCGTGCGGTCGTCCACGTAAACCTGATCGTCGTAGGCCGCATCCATCAAGGCGTTGCGGCTTTTCACCACTCCAGGCCGGCTGGCCAGCGCCTGCAGGATGAGAAATTCAGTCACGGTCAGCGTCACCGGCTCGTTTTTCCAGGTGCAGGTATGGCGTTCGGGGTCCATGCGCAAAAGGCCGCGCTCCAAAACCTTGCTGTCGGCTTCCTTCGGCGCGGTGCCGTCTTTCGGCGAAGCGCGGCGCAGCACCGCCTTGACCCGTTCGACCAGGAGCCGCTGTGAAAACGGCTTCCGGATAAAGTCGTCGGCGCCCATTTTCAGGCCGAACAGTTCGTCGATCTCCTCGTCCTTCGAGGTGAGGAAAATCACAGGCAGATCGGATTTCTGCCGCAACCGGCGCAGCGTCTCCATGCCGTCCATGCGTGGCATCTTGATGTCGAGGATGGCGAGATCGGGTGGCGCGGTCTTGAAGCCGTCCAGCGCGGACGCACCGTCCGTGTAGGTACTGATGCGATATCCTTCGGCCTCGAGCGCGATCGAAACTGAGGTCAGGATATTGCGGTCGTCGTCGACGAGAGCGATTGTCGGCATGGCGGCCTTCTAGCATGAATCGGCCGTAGCATCACCTGCCCGGCCCCGAACATCTTTGAAAGCTCATGTGGGGGCGGAAGTGTGACCAGACAAGGCGAAATCGAGGCAATTGCAATGACTTTAGGGGGCATGGGTAAGAAGTTGGAAAGGAATTTGGCTAATGGCCGAGGCCGATAAGGTGCCCTCGGCGGGCCCGCTTTTGCCCGGAACCATGCCCAATCGGCTGCCGGAGAACGCCCCCGCCCCGGATTTCGACCCGAAAGCGGTCGCCAAGGGCCTGCTGCGCACCACCCGCGCTGGCTCGCTTGCGACCCTTGATCGTAATACCGGCCACCCCTTTGCTTCCCTGGTCAACGTCGCGACCGATGTTGACGGCGCGCCGCTGATCCTGGTTTCCCGGCTGTCGACCCACACTGCCAATCTGGAACTGGACGGTCGTGCCTCAGTCCTACTGGTCTCGACCGGCAAAGGCGACCCGCTCGCTCATCCGCGGCTCACCATTCTCGGTACGTTCGTCCCGGTCGAGCGCAACTCGGCCGAGGAGCCGCGCGTCCGGCGCCGTTTCCTTGCCCGGCATCCCAAATCCGAGCTTTACGCCGGTTTCGCTGATTTTTCGTTCTGGCGGCTTGATGCCGTATCGGCGCACCTCAATGGCGGCTTTGCCCGGGCGGCGGATCTCAAAGCCGCCGACGTCATGACGGACATGGCCGGCGCTGACAGCTTAGTCGCGGCGGAAGCCGACGCTGTGGCCCACATGAACGGCGACCATGCCGAGGCAGTGCGGCTGTATGCAACGCGGCTCCTGAATGCCGAGGACGGCACCTGGCGGCTGACCGGTCTCGATCCGGACGGTCTCGACCTTGCGCTTGGCGATGCGACGTTGCGGCTGCCGTTTGCCGAGCGGGTTACCGATCCGCAAAGCTTGCGAAAAACCGTCGTCGAGTTGGCCACCAAAGCGCGGGCGGCCTAGCATGCTGCGGCAGGAGCGCTTCACGGGCGACGATCGCAAACGCGGCTCCGCTGCATTGCAGCAGCGGAACGTTCACAGCAATCGGCCGGTTGGCATCGCGCGGAACACGATCTCGGCGGACGCGAAGTCTTGGTAGAAGCAAACTCTTGGCAGATGCTATGATGGCCGATATAGCCTCGCAGGTCTGCCGCCCGGCGGACCGATGAGGTTAGATGGCGTGGTCGCGCAATCGCGCCAGGAACACTGCGCCATTCAGCGGAGGCTAGCGTGAAGGAAACGGGTTTCAGGAACGCCGCCCATGGGGCGGATAAATTCGGCTTCAAGGATCTCGCCGGGATACACTGGAATCTGTCCGAAGCGCCGCTGTACGAACACGCCATCCGCAATGGCGAGGCCTCCATCGTCGTTGGCGGCGCGTTGTGCGCCGAGACCGGGCATCACACCGGCCGCTCGCCCAAGGACAAGCACACGGTGGTCGATGCCACGACCGAAAACACGGTGTGGTGGGACGGTAATCGCAAGCAGAGCCGAGAGCAGTTCGATAATCTGCTCGCCGATTTCCGCGCCCACGCCAAAGGCAAGACGCTGTTCGCGCAGGACCTCTACGGCGGCGCTGATCCGCAATACCGCATCAAGGCGCGCGTCTTCACCGAGCTGGCCTGGCACTCGCTGTTCATCCGTCAGCTGCTGATCCGGCCCGACCACGCCGAACTCGCCAGCTATGTGCCGGACATGACGATTGTCGACATGCCGTCGTTCAAGCCGGACGCCAAGCGTCACGGCGGCCGCGACGGCTCCGACACCATGGTGGCGATCGATTTCACCCGCAAGATCGTGCTGATCTGCGGGTCTTCTTATGCGGGCGAGATGAAGAAGTCGGTGTTCACGACGCTCAACTTCTATCTGCCGGCGCAGGGCGTGATGCCGATGCACTGCTCCGCCAATGTCGGCAAGGACGATGACGTGGCGTTGTTCTTCGGCCTGTCGGGCACCGGCAAAACGACGCTGTCGGCCGACCCGAACCGCACGCTGATCGGCGACGACGAGCACGGCTGGAGCGAGAACGGCGTCTTCAATTTCGAAGGCGGCTGCTATGCCAAATGCATCAAGTTGTCCGCGGAGGCGGAGCCCGAGATTTACGCGGCGACCAATCGCTTCGGCGCCGTGCTGGAGAATGTCGTGTTCGATCCGGAAAGCCGCATTCCGGATTACGACAGCGACCAGAAGACCGAGAACACCCGCTCGGCCTATCCGGTGGAATTCATGCCGCTCGCCTCGCGCAGCGGGCGCGCCGGGCAGCCGAAGAACATCATCTTTTTGACTGCCGACGCGTTCGGCGTGATGCCGCCGATCGCCAAGCTGACGCCGGCGCAGGCGATGTATCATTTCCTGTCCGGCTACACCGCCAAGGTGGCCGGCACCGAGAAGGGCCTGGTCGGCGTCCAGCCGGATTTCTCCACCTGTTTCGCCGCGCCGTTCCTGCCGCGGCCGCCGTCCGAATACGGCAACCTGCTGCGCGAACTGATCAAGAAGCACAATGTCGACTGCTGGCTGGTGAATTCGGGCTGGACCGGCGGCATCTACGGGGTCGGCCGCCGCATGCCGATCAAGGCGACGCGGGCGCTGGTCACCGCCGCGCTGGACGGTTCGTTGAAGCAGGCCAGCTTCCGGACCGATCCGTATTTCGGCTTTGCGGTGCCGACGTCGGTGCCGGGCGTGGAGCCGCACCTGCTTTATCCGATGAAGACCTGGAAAGACAAAGCCGCGTTCGACGATACGGCGCGCAAGCTCGTGGGCATGTTCCAGGAAAACTTCACCAAATACGAGAAGCAGGTCGACGCCGACGTGCGCGCCGCAGCGCCGGAAGTGCGCATCGCGGCGGAGTAGC
>CAVPQA010000018.1:0-79717 GCA_963707175.1 uncultured Alphaproteobacteria bacterium | reverse complement strand
GCCTCTCGACAAGGCCGATATCATGGATGCGTCATGCTATCGATAATATCGCCGCCGCCTTACGAACTCAAAAGCCCTTCCTGTCGTCGCCATCGCTTTTGCGGCACATAGTGACGAGAAGCCTTTCAGCAAGAACATAGTATGCACGACCAAATAAGCGTGGCCCATCCGGAACGTCCTTCAACCGGGAAGGCAGTTATCCGCGGCCTCCTCGGACGGTGTCCGCGCTGTGGCGCAGGGCCGTTGCTGCATCATTACCTCAAAGTCATAGCCAATTGTCCTGCTTGCGGCGAACCTTACGGGCATTTTCGCGCCGACGATGCCCCGCCTTGGCTGACAATCCTTATTGTTGGGCATATCACCGTGCCGATCATCCTGGTGCTGGAGCAAAGCTTTCGACCCACAATGTGGATTGAATTCGCGATATATCTGCCGTTGATAACGCTATTGACGTTGGCCGTGCTGCCCAGATCAAAGGGTGTCATCCTGGCGCTGTTGTGGGCAATGAAGGCCGAGGGTTCGGAAAAAACCTGAGATTGCTTCCGTCATTGCATCTCATCGGTGTGCACGACGCCGAATGGCAGCCCGTCGCGATCGTATGATTTTTTGAATTCGGCGACCAGGCGCGAGAGCCGCTTCGCAAACTCGTTGCCTATGCTCCCGCATTTTGGCCGGCGATCCGCCTCTTTCGAACTGGCGAGGATCATGGCCTGAAGCTGAAGCAGCGCATCGTAGATTTCATAATTGCGGAGCTGTGCGACCTTCGTGGCGGAATCGCGCGAGGTCGCAATGATCGCCTCCCAGACGGCGTCGCGGATTCGATCGCAATACGCCCGATCGAAAGCGTCGATATGTCCCGCGTTTCGACTTCATGCCTCGACCGCCACTACAACCTCGGATGAAGCGCTGGCATCATAAATTAATGCTTGAAGCATCACAAGCGTAGATTCTATATGCTAGAATGTACGAATCTGACCGTGATACTTGAAGGGCAAGGAATGATCACATGCCGGGCAACTGCGCGCCTCGCCGCGCCCTTATTGGGATAGACCAGCGCCAGCTCGCCGAAGCGGCCGGGCTTTCGCTGCCGACCATCCAGCGGATGGAAGCAAGCGACGGCGTGATCCGGGGCAATGTCGATTCTCTGATGAAGCTCATTGCGGCCCTCGATGCGCTCGGCATCGAGCTGATTTCCGATAATGCGACGAGCCATGGCGGTGGGCGCGGCATCCGGTTCAAGAGGGCGCCGACGTGACGCTGACGGTCGTCCTGGCGTGCGCTGCTTTCCTGCTCGCACTCGCCCCGCTCGCTGTCGCGACGGGAGGCGCTCAAGGCGTCGTCACGTCTCATCTACGGTGCGAGCCTGGTCGCTTCGGCGGCTTCGTTGGTTGCGTCTCTCGCGCATCTTCTGGCGGCGGCCCCGCCTGAAACCGTCGCGCTGCCGCTCGGCATTCCCTGGCTCGGCGCGCACTTTCGTCTCGATGCGCTCTCGGCCTTCTTCCTGGCGGTCGTCGATCTCGGCGCGGCCGGCGCGAGCCTGTTCGCGCTCGGCTACGGGAGGCACGAGACCGCGCCCGGACGGGTGCTGCCGTTCTATCCGGCGTTCCTTGCCGCCATGACGTGCGTGGTGCTGGCCGACGACGCCTTCACCTTTCTGCTCGTCGTGGGAATTCATGTCGCTCACTTCCTGGGCGCTGGTGATGTCCCACCACCGCGTGCCCGAGAATGTGCGCGCCGGCTTTATCTATTTGGTCATGGCGAGCTTCGGCACGCTCTGCCTGCTGCTGGCTTTTGGCCTGCTTGCCGGTCCCGACGGCCACTACGCCTTTGCGCAAATGCGCGCCGTGCATCCCTCCGCCGCGATCGGCGCGCTGACGCTGCTGCTAGCCCTGCTCGGCGCCGGCTCGAAGGCGGGCATCGTGCCGCTGCACGTCTGGCTGCCGCTCGCGCATCCCGCCGCACCAAGCCAAGTCTCCGGCCTGATGAGCGGCGTGATGACCAAAGTCGCCGTCTATGGCTTTGTGCGCATCGTCTTCGATCTCGCCGGACCGCCCGCCTGGTGGTGGAGCGTCGTGGTGCTCGCCCTTGCCGGCATCACCACCGTCATGGGCGTGCTGTACGCGCTCATGCAGCATGACCTCAAACGGCTGCTCGCCTATCACACCGTCGAGAATATCGGCATCATCTTTGTCGGGCTCGGGCTTGCGCTGGCCTTCAAAGCCTACGGCATGCCGTTCGCCGCGGCCTTGGCGTTCACTGCCGCGCTGCTCCACGTCTTCAACCATTCGCTGTTCAAGAGCCTGTTGTTCTTCGGCTCCGGCGCGGTGCTCACCGCCACCGGCGAGCGCGACATGGAGCATCTCGGCGGCCTCATCCACCGCATGCCGCAGACCGCGTTCGTCTTTCTGGTCGGCTGCGCGGCGATATCTGCTCTGCCGCCGCTCAATGGCTTTGTGTCCGAATGGCTGACCTTCCAGGCGATCCTTCTGAGTCCGCAGCTGCCGTCGTGGGGGCTCAAGCTGCTGGTGCCTGCGGTTGGCGCGTTGCTGGCACTGTCGGCCGCGCTTGCCGCCGCCTGCTTCGTCAAAGCTTACGGCGTGACCTTCCTCGGCAGGCCGCGGACGCGCGCCGCCGAAACAGCGGCGGAAACCGATCCCTGGTCGCTCGCCGCCATGATGCTTCTGGCGGCGCTGTGCCTCCTTGCCGGCATCCTGCCCGGCCTGTTCATCGACGCGCTTGCGCCGGTGAGTTCCGCGCTCGTCGGCGCCCGCATGCCGGTGCAGAGCGGCACTGCAATGGCTCTCGATTATTCCGATCGCCGCCAGCCGTAGCTCGTATGACGGCCTGCTGGTGTTCTTGTTCATGGTCATATCGGGCGCGCTCGCTGCAACTGCGATCCATCGCTTCGCCTCGAACCGTTTGCGCCGCGCGCCGGCTTGGGATTGCGGCTATCCCGGATCCGAGCCCGGCAACCCAATACTCGGCCATGAGCTTCGCGCAGCCGATCCGGCGGGTGTTCGGCAGCGTCGTGTTCCAGGCCCGCGAGGCTGCCGGAATGCCGGCGCCCGGCGACACACGTCCGGCTTGGCTCAAAGTGGAATTGCACGATCCGGTTTGGGAATACCTTTACGCCCCGGTTGCCGCCGCGATCGGCCGTGCGCGCCGACCGTCTCAACCGCCTGCAGTTCCTTACCATCCGCCAGTTTCTTACGCTGGTCTTCGGCGCGCTGGTCATTCTGCTTCTGGTGCTCGCCGTATGGTCCTGATCCGCGATCTGGCCATTCAAGGCGCGCAAATGTTGCTGGTGCTGCTGCTCGCGCCGCTGTTCACCGGCTTCGTGCGCAAGGCGAAGGCGCGGCTGCTGCGGCGCCAAGGTCCGCCGCTCATTCAGCCTTATCGCGATCTCCTCCGGCTTACCCGCAAGGACGTCGTGCTGGCCGAGAACGCGTCCTGGCTGTTCCGCATCGTTCCGTATCTCGTCTTCGCCGCCACCTGGGTCGCGGCTTCGCTGGTGCCGACCTTCCGCACCGGGCTGCTGTTCTCCTGGTCGGCCGATCTTATCGCAATCATCGCGCTTCTTGGCAGCGCGAGATTTTTTCTCGCGCTCGCCGGGCTCGATGTCGGCACGAGTTTCGGCGGCATCGGTTCGAGCCGCGAGGTGATGATCGCCTCGCTCGCCGAGCCGGCAATGATCATGATCGTGTTCACCTTGGCGCTGGTCGCCGGCTCGACCCAGCTCTCCACCATCGCCGCCTTTATGAGTTCGTCGGGCGTTGGCCTGCGCGCATCGCTCGGCGCTGGCGCTCATCGCGCTCATCATGGTGGCGATCGCCGAGAACGGCCGCATCCCGATTGACAACCCCGCAACGCATCTTGAACTGACCATGGTGCACGAAGCGATGGTGCTGGAATATTCGGGCCGGCACCTGGCGCTGATCGAACTTGCCGCTTCGCTCAAACTCATTCTGTACGTGTCGCTGATCGCCTGCCTGTTCGCACCCTGGGGTATCGGATCGAGCGACGCCACTCTGCCGGCGCTGGTGACCGGGATTGCAACTTACGTCGGGAAACTCGCCGTCGGTGGCTTCCTCCTAGCGCTGTTCGAAACGTCGATCGCCAAGATGCGGGTCTTCCGGGTGCCGGAGTTTCTCGGTGCGGCCCTGATGCTCGGGCTGCTGGCTACGCTCCTCCTATTCGTCTCGGGGAGCTTTTGATGCACGGGCTCGATTTCGATGTCGCCCACGTGCTGGCCGGTTCGCTGGTGCTGATCAGTTTCCTCGAACTGTACCAGGATCGCCTTTATTCGCTCCTGAATGTCTATGCCGCCCATGCGCTGGTGCTCGCCGCGTCGGTCGCTTGGCAAGCCTTCATTCAGGACGCGCCGCACCTCTACGTCACCGCCATGATCGCGCTCGTCTTCAAGGCGCTGATTATTCCGGTTGCCCTGCATCGCATGATCGTCAAGCTCGGCATCCACCGCGAGATCGAAAAAGTGGTGGGCGTCGGGTTGACCATGCTCTCGGGCATCGGCTTGGTCGCGCTGTCCATGGTGGTGATGCTGCGCGTGATCCGACAGGCGGGGCCGCTGGCGCAGGAGGATCTCGCCTTCGCGCTATCGGTGGTGCTGCTGGGCCTCCTCATGATGGTCACGCGGCGCAACGCCGTGAGTCAGGTCGTCGGGTTCATGTCGCTTGAGAACGGCCTGGTGCTGGCGGCGACGGGCGCCAAGGGTATGCCGCTGGTCGTCGAGATCAGCGTCGCGTTCTCGATCCTGATCGCCTTTATCGTGATCGGCATCTTTCTGTTCCGCATCCGCGAGCGCTTCGACACGGTCGACATGCAGGTGATCGACAGCTTCCGCGGAGAACATCGATGACCATCAACGCTCTGACCGGCGTGCTTTTGATCCCTGCATTCGCTGCAGCGCTCCTGGCCGTGCTGCCCGGTTATCGGGCGACCGCGCGGATCAACGTGCTGGCGACTACGCTGACGCTTCTGTGCGCGCTTTCGTTGTTTTTCAGCCGCCCGGCGCCCGGCTCTTATCTTCTGGTGGACGATCTCAACGGCACGTTCATCGTGCTCACCACCTTCGTGGGCTTCACCACGAGCGTGTTCAGCGCGAGCTATATCGGGCACGAGCTGGAAATCGGACGGCTGACCCTGCCGTTCGTGCGCTTCTATCACGCCATGTACCAGGTGCTGATGTTTGGCATGAACCTGGCCCTCGTTGCCAATAATATCGGCCTGATGTGGGTGGCCATCGAGCTTGCCACCCTGACCACGGTGTCGATGGTCGGCATCTATCGTACCCACGAGGCGCTCGAAGCGGCTTGGAAATACTTCATCCTGGGGAGTGTCGGCATCGCGCTCGCCTTGTTCGGTACCATTCTGGTCTACATGGCGGCCCGGCCGGTAGTCGGTGAGGGTCTCGACGCCATGGTGTGGAGCATACTGGTCAAGCGCGCCGGCGCCTTCGATCCGGCGTTGCTCAATCTCGCTTTCGTCTTTCTGCTGCTCGGCTACGGCACCAAGGTCGGCCTTGCACCGCTGCACGCCTGGCTGCCCGACGCCCACGCCGAAGGTCCGACGCCGATATCGGCAGTGTTGTCCGGCCTTCTCCTCAACGTCGCGCTCTATGCGTTGTTGCGCTTCAAGATGTTGCTGGCCGCCAATCCGGCGGCATTGGCCCCCGGGCCGTTGATGGTGACGCTCGGATTGCTGTCGCTCGTGTTCGCCTCGTTCATGCTGTACCGCCGCCGCGATATCAAGCGGCTATTCGCCTATTCGTCCATCGAACACATGGGCATCATCACCTTCGCGTTCGGCATGGGCGGCCCGCTCGCCAATTTCGCCGGACTGCTTCACATGACCATGCATTCGCTGACCAAGTCCGCGATCTTCTTCGCCGTCGGTCATGTCGCGCAGGTCAAGGGCACGCAGCGCATCGCCGACATGGGCGGGCTCACCGAGACGCATCCGCTGCTCGGCTGGGGTCTGATCCTCGGCGTGGTCGCCATCGCGGGCTTGCCGCCACTGGGCATTTTCATGAGCGAGTTTCTCGTGGTCAGTTCGACGTTCGCGCGCGCCCCGCTTCTGGCGATCGTGCTGGTGTTCGGGCTTCTTGTCGCTCTTGGTGGATTGTTTCTGCGGCTCAATAGCATCGCCTTCGGCGAGCCGCGCGGTCCAACCGCCACGGCGCATGCCTCCTACGTGCCGATGTTCGCCCACCTCAGCCTTGTGTTCATCGCCGGCGTCTACATGCCGCCGGCGCTCGTCGCCTGGTTCCACAACGTCGCCGGATTGCTTGGGTAGCCGATGCCGCAGTTCGCCGACCTCGTTCGCAACGGTAAAGCGGTCGAAGCGCATCGCCCGTGGCCGCGCGTGGTCGTGACTGCCGACATTTGGCGGGATGTTGTGCGTGAGTTGGCCGATGGTCATGCGACGCTTCTGGGTTTGTGGGGTGACAGCCTTCCTGAACCTGCCGTGCACATGGCGGTCATGGGTCAGGACTCCGGCGAAATCGCCGTCATAACAATCGACTGCCCGAGCGGCACCTTTCCTTCGGTCGGCGCTTTTCACCTGCCCGCCATTCGTCTCGAACGTACGATCCTCAGTTTGTACGGGCTCGAAGCGGTCGGCGCTCCGGATAGCCGTCCTTGGCTGGATCTCGGCTTTTGGGACGTACAGCATCCGCTGGGCGCTCGCAGTGCAGCACCTGCCGAACGAACGGCCTACGAATTTCTCCCGGTGGAGGGCGAGAACCTGCACCAAATTCCGGTAGGTCCGGTGCACGCAGGAATTATCGAGCCCGGGCATTTCCGCTTTACCGCGGGAGGGGAAACCGTAGCGCGGCTCGAACAACGCCTCGGCTATGTCCATAAGGGCATCGAATCCCTCATGGCGGGGGCGGCCATCGAGCGCGCGGCGCAGTTGGCCGCTCGCACTTCTGGCGATAGTACCGTCGCGTACGGCATCGCCTTCGCGCACGCGGTCGAGGCTGCACTCGACACCGCCGTGCCGCCGCGTGCGCAATATTTGCGGGCGCTGATGGCCGAGCTGGAGCGTCTTGCCAACCATCTCGGCGATATCGGCGCCATCTGCAACGACGCTTCCTTCTCTCTCATGCACGCGCATTGCGGCATCCTGCGCGAGCGCGTGTTGCGCGCTACGGATGCCGCGTTCGGTCATCGCCTGATGATGGATCGCGTCGTGCCGGGCGGCGTCACGGTCGATCTTGACGCTGGCGGCACCGCCGCTATCTGGGGGGGCCTGCACGAAATCCGCCAACGCTTCCCGCGGCTCATCGAGCTTTACGACTACACCGCATCGCTCCAGGACCGCACCGTCGCAAGCGGAGTTGTAACCGCCGAGCTGGCGCGGCAGTTCGGTGCGGGCGGCTATGTCGGGCGCGCCAGCGGACGCGATTTCGACGCACGCAAAGTTCCTGCCTATGCGCCCTACGATCAACTGGACTTTTCCGTACCCACATTCACGGCCGGCGATGTCGATGCGCGCGTCTGGGTGCGCATTCGCGAAGTCGAGCAAAGCCTCGGGTTGGTCGAGCAAATTCTCACGCTTCTGCCCAACGGGCCGATCCGGACGCCAATCGCCGTCGGCAACGGCGAGGGGCTGGGATTCGCCGAAGGATTTCGCGGCGACATCCTCGCCTGGGTGCGGCTCGACGGCATGCGCGTCGAGCGCTGCCATCTGCGCGACCCGTCGTGGTTTCAGTGGCCCCTGCTCGAAGCCGCAATCGAAGGCAACATCGTTGCAGACTTTCCACTCTGCAACAAATCGTTCAACTGCTCCTATTCGGGCCACGATCTCTAGGACTTGCGATGCGCAGGACACTGTTCGAAAGCCTTACGCACCGCCCCTTGACGGAACGGCCGCCGGCACCGGACGACGCCGCGCTTGCTGAACTGGCCGCACGCGTCGACCGTGCGGCGCGGCGCCGGCTCGGCCGAAGCCTCGCCATCCGCGCGGTCGACGCCGGATCGTGCAACGGCTGCGAGCTTGAAATCCATGCGCTCAGCAACGCCTTCTACGATCTGGAACGTTTCGGATTGCGTTTCGTCGCCTCGCCACGGCACGCCGATGTTCTGTTGGTGACCGGACCGGTCACCAAAAACATGCGTGAGGCTCTGGAGCGCACCTATAACGCGGCGCCTGATCCGAAATGGGTCGTTGCGGTCGGAGATTGCGCCGCGGACGGCGGTCTGTTCTCCGGCAGCTATGCGGTCGTGGGCGGCGTCAACAGTGTTGTGCCGGTCGATCTGCACATTCGCGGCTGCCCGCCGCGGCCGATCCAATTGCTTGCCGGGCTGCTCACGCTCCTCGAATAGACGATGTCGCGACGGCACCCTCGGGCAATGGCTTGCGGCGAGCTCCGGGAAGTGAAGAATGTCGTAGGCCGGGAAGCAAGGGAGGCTCAAGTGGCGGTCGAGAGGATCGATTATCAGGCCGGCAGCGTGGTCGGCAAAGGTGCTTTGGTATGGAACGAGAAGGTTAGCGGAAAGCGACCGTTGCTCCTTGTCATGCCGAACTGGCTGGGTGTCACGGACCATGCAATCAGGCGGGCGCAAAAAATGGCGGGCGACAAATATGTCGCCTTCGTCGGTTGCATGTATGGCGGCGGTCAGACCTGCCAAGGTCCGCCGACCTCGCAGGAATGGATGATGGCGGTTCGTGCCGACCGCGTCGAGGGAAGGAAGCGCGTCAACGCGGCCCTCGCAACCTTGGTAGCCGAGGCAGACAAGCGCGGCATTGGCGATGCCAGCAAAAAGGCGGCGGTTGGGTTCTGCTTCGGTGGGGGCAATGTCTTGGAACTGGCCCGGAGCGGCGCCGACCTGAACGCTGTGGTATGTCTGCACGGCGACCTGCAGACCGCCATGCCGGCAAACAGAGGCGACATCAAAGCTGCGGTGTTCGTGCTCCATGGCTCCAAGGATCCGGTGGCGCCGAAAGCCGACCGTGACGCCCTGGAGGCGGAAATGGACGGGGCCGGCGCCAACTGGCAGCTACTGGATTTCGGTGGCCGGCTGCACTCCTTTGCCGAGGAGGAAACCATGATGAAGGGCATGGCGGAGTATAATGCCGCGGCGGCGCATCAGACCTACCGGATGCTCGATGACTTCATCCAGGACGCCTTTAACAACAGACTCTGACCGACGCCGCCGGGAAGCGGATACCAAGGCATTGCGATCTCAAAGCCGGGCAATCGCATACGTCCGCGTGCACACCGGCGACGCATCGTCCAATCTTATGGCCCGTAACAAGGGCGACCTGGTAAACGTCGTCATCTCGCGTGCGCACCCGGTGCGCAGAGGGGTCGGATTCCGGCGAAAATCGTGGCGTCATGGAGTGCACAACGAACCCCGGCCTGGCGAACTGAGACTGCAAGAAAAATGGCGATAAATCAAACACATAGGTTCTGTATTGCGCCCATGATGGAGTGGACCGATCGCCATTGCCGTTATTTCCATCGCCTGCTGTCGCGCCGGGCGCGGCTGTATACGGAAATGCTGACCACGGGCGCGGTCCTGCATGGCGATCGTACGCGGCTGCTGCGCTACGACCCGGCCGAGCAACCGCTGGCGCTGCAGCTCGGCGGCTCCGATCCGCGGGCGCTCGCCGCCTCTGCCGCTATAGGCGCGGACCTCGGCTTCGACGAAGTCAATCTGAATGTCGGCTGTCCGTCAGATCGCGTGCACGACGGCCGCTTCGGCGCCTGTCTGATGGCGGAGCCCGCCTTGGTGGGCGAGTGCGTCGCGGCGATGAAGGCTGCCGTTGCGATTGCGGTGACGGTCAAATGCCGCATCGGCGTCGATGATCAGGATCCGGAAGAGGCGCTGGAGGCGATGGCCGCCGCGGCGGAGCGGGCGGGCGCCGACGCGCTCATCGTGCACGCGCGCAAGGCCTGGCTGAAAGGCTTGTCGCCGAAGGAGAACCGCGAGATTCCGCCGCTCGATTACGCGCGCGTCTATCGGCTTAAGGCCGCGCACCCGCAGCTGCCGGTCGTCATCAATGGCGGCATTGCCGGTGTCGATGACGCGCTCGTGCATCTGAAACATGTCGACGGCGTGATGCTGGGCCGCGCCGCTTATCAGGAACCGTGGCGGCTGCTGGAAGTCGATCCGCGGGTGTTCGGCGAACAGGCCTGCTTCGCGAGCGCACACGAGGCCGCGGCGGCGCTCGCGCCCTACGTCGCCCGCGAGCTTGCGGCGGGAACACGCCTGCACGCCATCACCCGTCACCTGCACGGCCTGTTCCGCGCCGTGCCCGGCGCGCGCGCGTTTCGCCGCCGGCTTGCCGGCGTCGCCGGAAATCCGCACGCCGGCGCCGATGTTCTCACCGCCGCGCTCGCCCTGGTCCGTGACCGTGCGGTGGACAGCGCGGCCGAAGTGGCGCACATCGCCGCGTGATCAACCGTCACGTGCTGGCGCTCGTTCCGGCGCGCGAATGGCGGAGCGAATTGTCAGCATGCTGTTCGGCGTGAGTATCCACGAACTGCTCTGGCTTGCCGTCGCCATTGTGATCGGCGGCGTGGTGACCGGGGTGCTTGCCGGACTGTTCGGTATCGGCGGCGGCGCGGTGATCGTGCCGGTGCTCTACGAAGTGTTTCGGGTGCTCGGCGTGCCCGAGGCCGTGCACATGCAGCTTTGCATCGGCTCCTCGATCGCCATCATTCTGCCGACCACGATCCGCTCCTATCTCACGCATCGCGCCAAAGGGCTGATCGTTCCGGGCGTCATCCGGCTGTGGGCCGTCCCCGCGGTGCTCGGCGTCGCATGCGGCGCGACCATCGCGGCGTTCGCGCCGGAGGCGGTGTTCAAGATCGCGTTCGTGGTGATCGCGCTGTTCATCGGCGCCAAATTCATGTTTGCCGGCGACCGCTGGAATATCGGCACCGAACTGCCGGGTCCGTTGCCGATGGCCGGATACGGTTTCGGCATCGGGCTCGCCGGCTCGCTGATGGGGATCAGCGGCGGCTCGCTGTCCAACATCGTGCTGACGCTGCACGGCAAATCGATGCACCAGGCGGTCGCGACGTCGGCCGGCCTTGGCGTGCCGATCACCATCGCCGGGACGATCGGCTATATCGTCGCCGGACTGCCGCATCGCGCTGAGCTGCCGCCGCTATCGCTTGGCTTCGTGTCGCTGATCGGCGTCGTGGTGATGGCGCCGGTGTCGAGTCTCGTCGCGCCCTATGGCGCGCGGCTGGCACACCGGCTGTCGCGGCGGACACTGGAGATCGCGTTCGCTGTTTTCATTCTCGCGGTGTCGCTGCGCTTCCTGATCAGCCTGTTTTAGCGGCTTACGGATAGCCGTGCAGCAGCAGGCGGTCGCCACGCACTTCCCAGCTTTGCAGCCGGTTCAGAAAGCTCATGCCGAGCAGGCTCGTCTTCAACTGTCCGGGCGGCGCCACCAGCGCATCGACGGAGTGCTCAACCAGGCTGCCGACCGCGACGCGATCGAGCGTGACCGGCGCAGCGCGCGCGCGGCCGTTGGCGGTATCGATATTGACCGAGTAGTCGAGCACCTCGATTGGCAGGCCGGCGGCCTTGGCGTCTTCGCGGGTGAGAACGACGGAACTGGCGCCGGTATCGAGCACCATGGCGACGCGGGCGCCATTGATTTGCGCATTGATGGCGAAATCGCCGCCATTGGTGCGCGCGACCGCGACGGTGCGGCCCTGCGAAACGACCCGGCCGGGGATGAGGTCTGCGAGTACGCGGTCGGCAATCTGATGCAGCTCAAACCGATACGAGTAGCCGACGACGAGCAGCATGCCGACGATGACCCACAGCATTGCCATCGTCACCGCCTGCGCGAAGCGCTCGCGGAACAGCGTCAGCACGGTCCCGGCAACGAACACCAGGATGCCGATCTTATAGGCGAGCGATGAAAAATCCTCGGTCGATAACCGTCCGGGCGCCGCGGTGCCCTGCCGCGCGATGACGAACAGGATCGCGATGAAGACGCCAAGCATCAGGAGTAGCAACAGGCGCTGACGCACGTTCGATTGGTCCCCTCTCACCCCAGTTGACCGACTGCCTCGCCGCCGCCCTCGGCACGAATCACGGACCTGCAGCGGCGCGACCGAAGCAATAGCCTTCCATGCTCATGGAGGCTAGTGGAGCGGATTTGACAGTCGCTACCCACCCAGCCGGCAGCTCTCTTAGCGAATATCCATTAGCCGCCCGCGCCCGCTGCCGAGCGCCGCGGGCGGCTCAATCCATCGTTCGATGAAGACATTTCGGCAGAGCGCGGCTGCAATGGCGGGGCGCCGTCGGCAATCGGCGCCAGCGCCGACATCACTCGTTCCGGCGGGAAGGTGACGATCACCTCGGTGCCGATGCGCAGTTTGGATTTCAGCGCGAAAGTGCCGCCGTGCAGATCGATCAGGTTCTTGGCGATCGGCAGGCCGAGACCCGCCCCTTGTTCGGCCGATTTGATCGAATTCGAGCCCTGGCCGAATGAGGCAAGCACAATCGGGATTTCCTCTTCGGGGATGCCGGGGCCGGTATCCTTGACGCTCATGTACTGGCCGCCGGAGGCGGTCCAGCCGACTTTAAGCCAGATTTCGCCGCCCTGCGGGGTGAACTTGATCGCGTTGGAGAGAAGGTTGAGGCAGATCTGGCGCGCCGCGCGCTCGTCCGCCCATAGCCGCGGCATATCGGGCTCGAACATCTCGTGGATGGTGATGCCGCGATTGCCCGCGCGCAGTTTCAGCAAATGGTGGCAATCCTCGACCACGCGAGCGAGCGACACCGCCTCCTCGTTGAGCTCATAGCGCCCCGCTTCGATGCGCGACAGGTCCAGGATTTCGTTGATCAGGTTGAGCAGGTGCACCCCGGAACTATGGATATCGCCGGCATAATCCTTGTAGACCGGCACCGCATGCGGGCCGAAGATTTCCGCCTTCATGACCTCGGAAAAGCCGAGAATGGCATTAAGCGGCGTACGCAGCTCGTGGCTCATCTGCGCCAAGAAGCGCGATTTGGCGATATTGGCGGCCTCGGCGCGGCGGCGCGCCTCGTCGGAAATTGATTTCGACTGTTCGAGTTCGCCAATCAGCGATTCCTTCTCAGCGCGCACTTCGAGCGTTGTCAGGGTGGTCGAATAAAGCCGATAGGCCAGCAGCGAGAAATAGCCCTCGGCGGAAAGTGCCATCGCTGCGAGGATGTAGTTGTGCAGCGTTCCCTTGAGCAGGAAATCCACGGCGATGGCGCACGTCACCGGCAGCGTCAGCGCCAGGACCGCGATCGGCAAGCTGGATGCCAGCATACTGGAAATCGCCACCACCAGGAGCATGACGAACAGCATGAACATGCCGGCCTGTTCGTCGACGCCGATCGGGTTGATCAGGATGAAGGTCCAGGCGATGCCGAAGAACAGATCGAGCAGCAAAAAGCGCATGCGCCAGGCGCGCATGTTCGCGGTGCTGGGCGTTTCCGCGAGGAACTGCCGGCAGGTGCGGACAATGATGAGGTGGATGACGAGCGCCCCACCGGTCCACACGCCGCAAATCAGCGCTCCGGTCCACAACCCGGAGAACAGCCCAATGCTGACGATCAGCAGCAACATGACCGGCGATGCCGACACCCGGTTCTGGGCGAACTGGCGCAACAGTTCGTAGTCGAACACCGGCCGCGTGCCGCTGGTCGAGGTCAGCCGATCGCGCGCCTCGCGGACGTGCTGGAATGCAAACCGCCGCTGGGCCGGCGAAGCGGCGGGGGATGCGGCCGGCACGGCGGCATCGCGCGGTTCGCTGGGCGTTGGAGGCATTGCGGTCCAGGGTTTCGAAAATTCGCGACAAAAGTCGCGCAAATTCCTTAAGACGAGGCTTAACGCGACGTGGCGTTTCGCCGGCATCAAGGATTTATTCACTGTGTCGGCCTGCCGGCGGCCGGCGCTGTGGGGACCGCTGGCCGAGCTTGGGCCGGCAGGATAGGCTTTGCCGCTCAATGCGATATGTGGGGGAAATGCGATGAAGCTTTATGATGGCGGCCGTGCCCCGAATCCGCGGCGTGTGCGCATATTCCTGGCTGAGAAGGGCATCGCGATTCCGACCGAACAGGTCGACCTCGGCAAATTGGAGCAGCGCTCCGAGACCTATACGGCAATCAATCCAATGCAGCGGGTGCCGGCGCTCGTGCTCGACGACGGCACGGTGATCGCCGAATTGATCGCGATCTGCCGCTATTTCGAGGCGTTGCAGCCCGATCCGCCGCTGTTCGGCCGCGGCGCACTCGAGTGTGCGCTGGTCGAGATGTGGAACCGGCGTGCAGAGCTGCACCTGCTGTTTCCCGTGGCGAGCGTGTTCCAGCATCTGCATCCCGCCATGAAGCAGATGGTCAATCCGCAGGTTGCCGCATGGGGCGAGGCCAATAGACCGCGCGTGTTCGAATTCCTGGGTCTGCTCGACGGCAAACTGAAGAACCGGCCCTATGTGGCGGGAGCGGCATATAGTGTCGCCGACATCACCGCGCAGGTCGCGGTCGATTTTATGCGCGTTTCCAAACTCGCGGTTCCCGACGAGCTCATTCACGTCAAGCGCTGGCACGAAGCGCTGTCGGCTCGGCCGAGTGCGGCGGCGTAGCGGTGTCTACGCGTTAGGAACTTCCTGGCATCCGGCGGATTGTTGAGCGGAGGGCAATCAGGAGGAACCATGGACAAGAAGATCGCCGGTCTGCTCGGCGCCGCTGCTGCGCTGACGACCGTAACTGCCGCCCACGCCGCGGCGCCTGCTCAGACTAAAGGCTATGCGCCGGCGGCGAGTTATCAGGATCTTCTCAACCCGGTTCCGAACGCGGTGGCGGTGCTGAAGGCCGACGACGCCCGCTTGGCCGCAACACCTTCAGCCAGCCCCAGTGACGATGGCCTTCAGGTGGCGCAATTCTATCATCACCATCATCACCACCATCACCATGTGGTGCCGCGTCCGTTTCGACGATTGTTCCGCCACCACCACCATCATCACCATCATCATCATCACCACCACTACCACCATCACCACTAGACCGGGGCGGCGTACGGCGGCGCAGCGGTCATGCGCCGCCTTTTATGTGTCCCGTTCGCGTCCCTTCGCTGCGCGCAACAGGTGACGGTAGGTGCCGTCGAACACCGTGTCGGTATCCGACGTCCAGGTTGAATCCTCGGCCAGTGTAGGCCGGCTGGCATGAATGCGCCGGCCGCGCATTTCGCGTTCGGCGGCTTCTTCCTCGTTCATCGGCGCCAGCGTGAAATCGGCCGTGACCGGCAGGACCAGGAGTTGCAGCATCGGCTCGCCGGGGCGGAAAATGTGCGTCTGCCCCTCCATCGGCGCCTTGAATACGATGAAAGAGATCATCGGCCACCACTCGGTCCGCAGCAACGCCGGGACTGCGATGGGTACGGTGCCGGTCATATCGGTGTAGAAGCGCGGGTGCGGCTCGGTTCGCACCGCCCAGTCCTTGCCGACTTTCAGGTCGAGCAGAAGCTGATACGTGTAATACTCATTGCCGAAGCCGCGAAATGGCGGCCATTGCAAGTCGCTCTCCGGCTCGGGTCCGAAATCGCTGTCGAAAACCCATTGCCCGTCCTTCTTCGAGACGCGCAGCTCGTTTTGGTATGGGTAGAAAATCTCGATGCCGTATTGGGCGCCCTCTGTGAATGGCGCGCAATGCCAGGGATATTCGTGCGATCCGTCAGCGCGGGGCTTGGGCTCGCCGGCCCAGCCCGGCATTTCGAGCTTGGTGCGTCGCGGCGCCAAGGCGGGATTGACCAGCCTGAATTTGACTTCATGCATGTCGATGCGCCTCAAGGTCCCATTTTTTGCGATTAATTCGCCGGCGGAGGTGCAATTTGGCAATGCGCCGAAGGTTCCATCGTTTGGTTGCCAACTTAAATCCGGTTCGGCCAAACAAGTCGTAACTTTTACATAAATGCCGGGAATCGTCCGGCGGCAATACGGGTCGACGATTGAACCGGCTATCGCCAGACGCATTTGCATCACCGGTGGAGCCATTCCGGTCCACTCTCTGGGAGAATTCAGATGGATAAGAAAATTGCCGGCCTGCTGGGGGCGGCAGCCGCCCTCGCAACCGTGAGCGGCGCTCAGGCGACCACACAGCCTCAGCCCACCCAAACGACGCCGGCGGCCAGCTATCGCGACCTGCTTGAGCCGGTTCCGAACGCGATCGCGCTGCTAAAGGCCGACGACGCCGCGCGTGCGCAGCAGCCGGCAAGCGTTCAGCTTGCCCAGTTTTACCATCACCATCACCATCACCATCACCATCACCACCACCACCACCACCACCACGGCTTTTTCGGCGGCGTGCTGCCAATTCCGGTTCCGTGCCATTGGGTCTGGGGCCGCCCCTACTGGAACGGCTACCGCTGGATTTGCCCACACGTCCGTGTGTGCCCTTAGTTCAAGGGTTTCAGCTCATGAGTTCGAGAAGCTCCGGCACGAAATGCCGGAGCTTCTTTCTTATTCTCGCGTTGGAGGGAGGAGGCGGCCGGTATGCGCGCGCTGCGCCGACGATTATCGGATGAATGTGCCCGCGCGCAGTTCGTCAAACGCCTGCTGCAGCTCGGCCTTGTTGTTCATCACAATCGGTCCGTGCCACGCGACCGGCTCCTTGATCGGCTTGCCCGAGACCAAAAGGAAGCGGACGCCCTGGTCGCCGGCCTGAACGGTGATCTCGTCGCCGGAGTCGAACAGCACCAGCGACCGATTGCCTGTCTGCTCGCGGACCAGGGTTTCGCCGGCACCGTCGGTTTTTTCCGTCAGCACGCCGAACGGTTTTGACGCCGCGCCAAAATCGCCGGAGCCTTCGAACACATAGGCGAAGGCGTGGCGCTCGACCTCCACTCGAAGTGTTTTGCGCTTGTCAGCCGGGACGGTGACATCGAGATAGCGCGGGTCCGCGGCGACGCCTTCGATCGGGCCGCGGCGGCCGTGAAAATCGCCGCACACGACACGCACCCGCGTGCCGTCATCATCGACCAATTCGGGGATCTCGGCGGCCTTGACGTCCTGGTAACGCGGCGCCGTCATCTTCAGCGATGACGGCAGATTGGCCCAGAGCTGAAAGCCGTGCATGCGGCCCGCCGCGTCACCTTGCGGCATCTCCTGATGCAGGATGCCGCGGCCGGCCGTCATCCATTGCACGTCGCCGGCCTGCAAATTGCCGCGATTGCCCAGGCTGTCGCCGTGTTCGACGCTGCCGGCGAGCACATAGGTGATGGTCTCGATGCCGCGATGCGGATGCCACGGAAAGCCGGCGCGATAATCGTCCGGGCGATCGTTGCGAAAATCGTCGAGCAGCAGAAACGGGTCGAACTCGCCGGTTTCGCCAAAGCCGAAGGCGCGGCGCAATTTGACGCCTGCGCCCTCGGTCGTGGGGTGTGAGGTGACGATGCGTTTGACGGGCCGGATGGACATGGCGCTTGACCTTGGCTGGCGATGGTACGGGACAGATGGCGTGGTGGCCGATTTCGGCAAGAAGGCACACCATTGATACCGGCGGCTGCGGCAAAAGCTGCGCGCTTTCGCCTATTGGCAAAAAGCCGCGGTTCTGGCTGAGATGTCGATATCACACCGGGCTGGACAGCAGCCCGCAACAGCTAAGACACGGCCCTGCCGGGAGGATTGACCGATGAAGTGCATTCGCGCGCGTGACGCCGTCATTGCTGCGGCGTTTTTTGCTGCAACTGCGGTCGCGGCTCACGCCCAGGCGTGGCCGACCCGGCCGATCAAACTAATCAGTCCGTTCCCCGCCGGTAGCGCGTCCGACACCACCGCGCGCGTCGTGGTCGACCAGATTTCGCATATTCTCGGGCAATCGATAGTCGTCGAGCCCCAGGCCGGCGCCGGCGGAATTATCGGCTTCCAGATGGTCGCCAAGGCCAATCCAGACGGCTACACCCTGGTCACCAGTTCCTCGTCAATGGCCAATGGCAAAGTGCTGCACTCGAAGCTACCCTACGACGTGCTGCGCGATTTCACGCCAGTGGCAATGTTCGGCGTGCAGCCGAATGTGCTGGTCGTTTCCAAGCAGAGCGGGTTCAAGACGGTCGCCGACCTGGTCGCGGCCGCCAAGGCGAAGCCCGGCACTTTGACCTTCGCCTCCGCCGGCGTCGGCTCGACCTCGCACATGGCCGGCGAGCGCTTCCGTCTCGCCGCCAAGATCGATGTCCGCCATATCCCGTTCCGCGCGAACGGGCTGACCGAGGTCATGGCCGGCCGCATTGACTTTTATTTCATCCCGCTCGCAGCAGCCGCTTCGGCGCTGCACAGCGGCAAACTTACCGCGATCGCGGTGAGCACGCCGAAACGCTCGGCGCTGCTGCCGGACGTGCCGACCGTTGCCGAGGCCGGCTACCCGGCCGCAGAGTTCGAACTTCTGGGTTGGGCTGTCGGCGCCGGCCAAGACGCCAAAGGATGTCATCGCCAAAATTCACGATGCGACCGAGAAGGCTTTGCAGGTGCCGTCTGTGAAGGAGCACCTGGCCAAGCTCGGCATCGAGCCGGAGCTGATGAGCGTCGGGCAGTTCACCAAGTTCTTCAACGATGACTACGCCGCGACCATGCAGCTCGCCAAGGACGCCGCTATCAAGCCGGCCGATTGATCGGATCGCCTGCGCTTCATAAGTCGTTTCGCGCACGCGCTTGTGCGGTCGGTTCGGCTGTGGCCAATAATCTCCCCATAAGCGTTGCGTCAAAGCTCGAGGCCAGAGTGGGAGGATGGAGATGATCAACCGGCGCGAACTTGTTACGCACGCCGCCACGGCCGGCGCCGCGGCCTGCCTTGGACTGTCGACGCAGCCTCACGCGTTTGCGGATGATTATCCATCGCGCCCCATTCACTTCGTCCTGCCGTTTCCGGCCGGCCCCACTGACGTGGTCATCCGCCTCTACGCGGATAAAATTTCGCGGGATTGGCACCAGCCCGCGGTGGTCGACAACCGGCCTGGGGCGACCGGCTCGATCGGAACCGAAATCGTGGTCCAGGCCAAGCCGGACGGCTACACGCTCCTGTTCACGGTCGACCTGCCGATTTCGATGGCGCCCAATCTGATCAAGGTGCCATACGATCCCGCGCGCGACCTGATCCCGATCTGTGGCGTGGTCGAGAGCAGCGGTGTCCTGGTCGTCAATGCCTCGACCGGGATCAAGACTCTGGCGCAATTCATCGCCGCCGCCAAAGCCAAGCCGGGCACTCTGACATATTCGTCCGCCGGCATCGGTTCGCCGGCCCACTTGTGCGGCGCGATGATGGCGCAGCAGGCCGGCATCGACATCACCCACGTGCCTTACAAGGGCGCCGGCCCGGCGATGCATGCGGTTCTGACCAACTCCGTGACCGCATTTTGCGGCCCAATCGCCCAGTCGTTGCAATACGTCAAATCTGGCAAGTTCAATGCGCTCGGCGTTTCGGGGCCGCGGCCGTCGCCGTTATTGCCGGACGTTAAGCCGCTGTGGGCCACGTATCCCGGACTCGTCATCTCGAATTGGTTCGGCCTGTTGGCGCCGGCGCACACACCCGCCGCCATAACGAACGCGCTGCGTGATGAGTTCAAGAAAATCTCCGGCGAGCCGGACATCAGGGCCAAGCTCATGGCAATTGGACTGCAGCCGGAATGGCTGGAGGGCGCGACGTTCGCGGCAAGAATTGCGAGCGACACCAAAAACATTCGGGATTTCATCGTGGCGGCGAAAATCCATACCGAGTGAAGCGGGAGACAGCACTGCATGCCACGGCCGAACTTTCTTCTTTTCATCAACGATCAGCACCGCGTGGATTATCTATCGTGTTACGGCCATCCGGTGCTGAAAACGCCGCACATCGACTCGATCGCGGCGCGCGGTACGCGGTTCGACAATTTTTATGTCGCCACGCCGGTCTGCATGCCGAATCGCGCCACCCTGATGACCGGGCGCATGCCGTCGGTGCACGACGGCCGCGGCAACGGCCTGCCGCTGCCGCTGAACTCCAACACCTTCGTCGATGCGTTGCGCGCCGGCGGCTATGCCACCGCGCTGGTCGGCAAGAGCCACCTGCAGAATTTTACCGGCTCCGGCCCCATTCAGAAGCGACCAGCACCGCGTGACGGCGACCGCGCGCTCGACGCGGAATTCGCCGAGGCGAGAAAGCCGATTGCCGGCGACGGGCCATACGATCAGGAATCGCCCAGCCGCTGGTCGTCCGGGCGCGATTTCGCCATGCGGCTGCCGTTCTACGGCTTCGAGCACGTCGATCTGTGCACCGGTCACGGCGATCAGGTCGGCGGGCATTATTATGTGTGGCTGAAATCAAAGCGCCCGGATGCCGACGCGCTGCGCGAAGCAAAGAACCAGCTCGCGCACGATTACGTTTGCCCGCAGGCGATCCGCACGCCGATCCCGGAAGAGCTTTATCCGACGAGCTATATCGCCGACAAAGCCTGCGAATGGCTCGGTGGCTACACGCGTGCGCAGCGCAGCGATCCGTTCTTTCTGATGGTGTCGTTTCCCGACCCGCACCATCCGTTCACGCCGCCCGGCCGCTACTGGTCGATGTACCGCCCCGACGAGATGACGCTGCCGAAAAGTTTCGAGCACGGCAATCGGCCGCTGGCGCGTTCGGTCGCCTGGGCGCTCCATCAGCGCGACAGCGGCAAGGCCGATACGAAAGGGCAGGCGCCATTCGCGGTCAACGAACGCGAAGCCCGTGAAGCGATGGCGCTGTCCTGCGGCATGATCGCGATGATCGACGACTCGATCGGCCGCGTTCTGGCGGCGCTCGCGGCGTCCGGCGCGGCGAACGATACGATCGTGATCTTCACCACCGACCACGGCGATTACCTCGGCGATCACCGGCTGCTGCTCAAAGGCCCGGCGCATTTCGAGGGCATCACCCACGTGCCGTTCATCTGGGCCGAGCCGGGCGCACGACCATCGCGGCGCAGCGCCGTCATGGGCGGCACGCTCGACATCGCGCCGACGATTCTCGATCGCGCGCGCATCCAGCCTTACAACGGCATCCAAGGCGTGAGCCTGCTGCCGGCGATCGGCGGCGAAACGCTGGCGCGCGACTCGATGGTGATCGAGGACGACCAGCAGCGCGCCATCCTCGGCTTCGCCGCGCCGCCGCGGCTGCGCTCGTTGATCACGACGCGTTATCGGCTGACCATCGCGGCGGGCGATGCCTATGGCGAGCTGTACGACCGGGTTAACGATCCGGACGAACTGGACAATCTGTTCGACGATCCTGCGCATCGCGCGCTGCGCGGCGAACTGTTCGAGCGGCTCGCCTATCGCGAAATGGAACTGGCCGACCGCTCGCCGCTGCCGTCGGGCAGGGCGTAACTGTCCATGGCCCTCCCCCTGAAAGGGGGAGGGTCGGGGTGGGGGGCGCGGGCCGCAAGCAGTATGTTGCGCCGGCGTTCTGAGCCTGGCCGCCCGCGACCCCCACCTATCCTCCCCCTTTTAGGGGGAGGAAGAGCAAGCGCGGAGTCCTCAATTCTACCCTTCGGCGTCAGGTGAGTTCTTACCGCTGCAGCAGCGCGATCAGGCTCGACGTATCCCAGCGCTTGCCGCCCATTTTCTGCACCTCGGAATAAAACTGGTCGACCAGCGCCGACACCGGCAGGTGTGCGCCGTTGCGCCGCGCTTCGTCCAAACAAATATTGAGATCCTTGCGCATCCAGTCGACCGCAAAACCGAAATCGAATTTGCCCGCCACCATGGTCTTGTAGCGATTCTCCATCTGCCAGGACTGTGCCGCGCCCTTGGAAACGGTCGCAATCAGCTTTTCGATATCGAGGCCGGCCTTCTGGGCAAAGTGCAGCCCTTCGGCGAGGCCCTGCACGATGCCGGCAATGCAGATCTGGTTGACCATCTTGGCGAGCTGGCCGGAGCCGGGGCTGCCCAGGAGATTGCAGGCCCGCGCGTAGGCGGCGATCACTGTTTCGGCCTTGGCGAATGGCGCCGCGTCGCCGCCGCACATCACGGTGAGCGCGCCGTTCTCGGCGCCGGCCTGGCCGCCCGATACCGGCGCGTCGACGAAGTCGAAGCCGCGCTGTTTTGCTGCGGCGTGCAGCTCGCGGGCAATGGCGGCGGAAGCGGTGGTGTGATCGACAACGATCGCGCCATTGCCGGCGCCGGCATAGATGCCGTTGTCCCCGAGCATCACCTCGCGCAGGTCGTTGTCGTTGCCGACGCAGGCCATCACGAAGTCCTGGCCTTGCGCGGCGGCCTTCGGCGTCGGCGCGCTCTTGCCGCCGTATTGGGCGACCCATTTGTCAGCCTTGGCGCCGGTGCGGTTGTAGACCGTGACCTCGTGGCCGCCCTTGTTTTTCAGATGTCCGGCCATCGGATAGCCCATCACGCCCAGGCCGACAAACGCCACCTTCGCCATGGTTTCCTCCCCATCGTTATCGTCGTAGCCCGCATGAGCGTAGCGATATGCGGGTCTAGCCCGATAGTTCCGGCGCGGATTTCGCTTCGCTTATCCGGGCCACTTCGGTCATGGCCCGGGCTGCGCCGGGCAGTCAACGGGCAGGGCGATTGACCGCGCCCGTATCGGGTCTATGTAGGGCACCATGGCAGTCTCGAAAGACGATGTCCGCGTCGCACTCGGCAGAGTATCAAGCCCCGACGGCAAGCCGCTGCCCGAAACCGGCACGCTGTCCGACATTGTCGTCACCGACGGCAAGGTATTTTTCTCCATCTCCGTCGATGCCGCCGCGGTGCCGCAATGGGAGCCGGTGCGCGCGCGCGCCGAGCAAGCGGTGCGCGCAATTCCCGGCGTGACCTCGGCGCTGGTCGCGTTGACGGGCGAACGGGCGCCGGGGGCAGGGCGCACCAGCCCGCCACCCCGCCCGCAACCCCAGGCCGCGCCACCCCGCCCGCAACCCCAGGCCGCGCCGCCACACCCGCAGCCCGGCCGCGCACCGCAGGCGCCGACCGGTATTCCCGGTGTCGGCGCCATCATCGCGGTCGCCTCCGGCAAGGGTGGCGTCGGCAAATCGACCACAGCCGTCAATCTCGCACTCGGCCTGCGCGACCTCGGCCTGAAAGTCGGCATCCTCGACGCCGACATTTACGGCCCGTCGCTGCCCAAGCTGCTTGCCATCCGCGAGCGCCCGGAGACCATCGGCGGCACGCGGCTCAAGCCCATCGTGCGCCACGGCATGCCGGTGATGTCGATCGGCTTTTTGATCGAGGAAGAGACGCCGATGATCTGGCGCGGGCCGATGGTGATGTCGGCGCTCACCCAGATGCTGCGCGAAGTCGAGTGGGGCACACTCGACGTGATGGTGGTGGACATGCCGCCGGGCACCGGCGACGCGCAACTCACCATGGCGCAGCAGGTGCCATTGAAGGGCGCCGTCATCGTCTCGACGCCGCAGGATCTGGCGCTGATCGACGCGCGGCGCGGCATCGCCATGTTCCGGCGGGTCAACGTGCCGGTACTCGGCATCGTCGAGAACATGAGCTATTTCCTCTGCCCGCATTGCGGCGGCCGCTCGGATATTTTCGGCCATGGCGGCGCCCGTGCCGAGGCCGAGCGGCTTAACGTGCCGTTCCTCGGCGAAGTGCCGCTCGACATGGAGATCCGCGAAAAGTCGGATTCAGGCCTGCCGGTGGTCGCCACCAGTCCGGACAACCCGAACGCGCAAATCTACCGCGATATTGCCGCGCGTGTGCGCGATGGGCTCGCCGGGGCCGGCCGCCCGGCGCCGAAAATCGTGATCGAGGGCTAGCCTTTCCGGGCGGCGCTGGGCTCCCTATCATCAAGCCTGATGGCAACAGCGGGCCGATCTGATGGGCAAACTCACAGTGCTCGTCGCTGCGATGGCGTTGCAGATGCCGCTTTGGCTTGCGGCGCCGGCCGCGCTTGCGCGCACCCCGTTCGACGGCAACTGGAGTGTCTCGATCATCACCGATGCCGGCGATACCTGCGATCGCGCCTACCGCTATGCGCTGCACATCGCCGATGGCCGCATCACCTATGACGACCCGGCCTTCGATGTGTCCGGCCAGGTCGCCCCTAACGGCCAGGTCAGGGTCGTGGTCCGCCACGGTCAGCAGCAGGCCGTCGGCAGCGGCCGCCTGTCGCGCAACAGCGGCGAAGGTTTGTGGAGCGGCCAGTCGCCGTCCGCACGCTGCTCAGGCCATTGGGAAGCCGAGCGCCGCGATTAAATGCTGCCGTCAGTCCGCGCCGCGATGGCGCGGCCGCTCGATCCAGGCGACATCGCTGTCGTCGCGCGGCGCGACTTCAGCCGTAAAGGTCACGCCGCACGGTTTGCACTCGAAGGTGCGCAGTTCCGGCAGCGCCGCAAGGCGCGGAATGGCGCTCACGAACCGCATCGGCTTGCCGCAGCTTGTGCAAAGCGGCGTCTCGGCGTCGTCCAGAATGGCAAACTCGGTTTCCATGCGCGCTTTGTGCCGGGAAAACGGCAGCCGCGCATTGATCTGGATCAGCCTCGGCGGATTTTTTGCGCGGCGGCGCGCCTTTGGTTAATCGCGGCGCACGTGCCGATGCCGGCCATGCCAGGTCCGATGCGGTCTGTAGCCGTTCCCGCCGGTCCAGTGCCCGCTGGATGGGTTTTGCGTACACGAGCCGCGATTGCCCGCCACGACGTTCGGCGTGCATTCCTCGATCGTGCGGTATTGGCAATCCCAATACACGGCGCCGGTGCCCATTTCGATGACCGCACACCATGGCGCGTCGCCAAAGGCATGGCTCGCCGGAATGTCGGAAAATGTCGCCACGGCGAGGGCGGTGCCTGCGAGCAACATTGTCGCCATGGTCGTCCGCATGATGTGTTCCTCCTCCTTCGAGCCGATCGGCAAATTCCGCAGCATCGAACTTACTAACACCGCCGCGCCTAGTAACATTGCGACAAATCAATCTCTGCGAACGATCACTTTCTCCCGGCGGGGGCTTTCGGTCCTTCAGCCGACCGCGCCGGTCGGATCGCGCCGCAGCACCTTGCCGGGCAGCGCCCCGGTGTGGCGCGCGTTCTCGACCACCACCGTGCCGTTGACCAGCACGCTGGTGCGGGCGCCGGACGGGAACTGGTGCGGCTTCGCATAGGTGGCGCGGTCGGCGAAATCGTCCGGATCGAAGATCACGACATCGGCGCAATAGCCTTCGCGCAAGAGCCCGCGATCCTTGAATTTGAGCGCGCGGGCGGTGGCGCCGGTCATCTTGTGGATGGCGCGATGGAGCGGCAGCGTTTTCTGCTCGCGCACATAGCGGGCGAGCATGCGTGGAAAGGTGCCGTAGAAGCGCGGATGCGGCAGGCCTTGACCGACCGTGCCGTAGGGCGCGACGCAATTGCCGTCGGAGCCGACCAGCGCATGCGGCGAAGCGACCAGCGTGCGGATATCGTCCTCGGAGATCGAGGCCACCAGCACGCGCGTCGCGCCGCGGTCCTCGATCAGGTAGTCGGCGAGCGTATCGATCGGATCGGCGCCGCGCTCGGCGGCAAGATCGGCGATCGTCTTGCCGGCATGCTGCGGCAGGTGAGGGGAGATCGAAATCGTCACGCAGTTCCAGGACGGAATGCGGCCCCAGTTGTTGAGCCCGTCGCGGGCGACAGCGGCGCGGATTTTGTCCCGCACGCCGCGCTCGGCAAGCCGCGCCAGCATCGTCTCGACGCCGCCGGCCTGGACCCATGGCGGCAACAGGTTTTTCAGCGGATTGGAGCCGGCATCGTAGGGGTAGGCGTCGCAATCGACGTCGAGGCCGCGCGCCTTGGCCTGTTCGATCATGCCGAGCGCGACCGCGGCCTTGCCCCAGTTGTCGAGCCCTGAGCACTTGAAATGCACGATCTCGACATGCACGCCGCAGCGCTCGGCGATCGCGATGGCTTCCGCGACCGCCTCGATCACTTTGTTCGATTCGTCGCGCAAGTGGTTGAAATATCCGGCATTGTGGCGCTTGAGCACGTGCCCGAAGGCGATCATCTCGTCGGCCGCCGCGTAGGAGCCGGGCGGCGTGAACAGGCCCGACGACATGCCGAGCGCGCCGGCTTTGAGCGCGTCTTCCAGGAGCGCGATCATCGACCCGAGCTCGGCCGCGCTCGGCGCGCGCTCCGCCATGCCCATCGCCATCAGCCGCAGCGTGTTGTGGCCGACCAGCATGCCGGCATTCACCGCAGTCGCCGGAAACGTATCGAGGTAATCGGGAAAGCCGGTTTCGCGAAACGGCAGCCACGGCGCGCTTGGGCTCAGATAATCCTTGAGCAGTTCGACCTTGCCGGGCAGCGCCGGCGCGACGGAGAAACCGCAATGGCCGACGATCTCGGTGGTGACGCCCTGGCGCACCTTGCTCTCGGCCTTGGGATTGATCGGCAGCGTGAAATCCGAATGCGTCTTGATGTCGATGAAACCCGGCGCCACGGCGAGCCCCTTGGCATCGATGATGCGCTTCGCCGGGCTGGCAACGCGGCCGATTGCGGCAATCCGGCCGTCCGCAATGGCGATATCGCCGGCCGCGCCCGGATTGCCGGCGCCGTCATACAGGGTGCCGCCGCGGATCAGGATGTCGTGCATGGCGAATTGGCGGTGCGGATGGCGGAAAACCTCATCCGGTCGAGCCTAGTGGAGCGGATTTGACATTCGCAAGTCGGCTTGGACCCGCGGCCAGGGAAAATTGTTCTCCAGATTTGATCTAAATCATGACGCGCAGAGGTCGCCCGCCGGCATAATTACGGCATCAGTGGCAGACGTCTACGGTGTGGCAGTTTTCGCCCTTGTCGTCGCACACCGTCTTGACCCTGCACTGATGGGTCACCTGCCGCAGGGAGGGCAAAAAACGTCGTCGCGGTGTTGCCGGCGATGCCGGAGCCGATCATGGCTGATGCGCTGACTGTTCCGGCGACGCCAATTCCGAAGGCGAGCAGAGCGGGCAACAGAAGCGTTCGCATGGCTATTGTCTCCGGAATGGTTTGGCCCTGGCGGGAATGGTTTGGTTCCTGGCGCGGATCGCGACGTTGTCGGCGCGGCAGGCGGTTGTGGCCCAGCATGCGTCTATTGGAGCGGCAACGTCAGGCCAAATTGGCCCCGGCCCCTGTTAGCCCAACCCGAAACGGAGCAGGCCCCCTCGAATCAGCCACGCGCCAAAGGCACCAGCTCGTGACCGTAGGATTTGCCGGTCACAGGCGGCCTCTGTTCGGCCGCGGGACTGACCGCCCGCAAAAGCGCGCCGTCCTCATCCGCGGGGGCTTTTATCCGCCACGCCCGCTCATGGGCGACCTTCGCACCCTTCCGGAAAACAGAGCGCCGCGCCGATTTACTGGGCGAGCTGATCGGCTTTCACGGCGCAGCGCCTGATGGAGTTCGAGGTCGGGGGCAAGAGCGGCGCCGCCTATGGCGAAACTGCGGCGGCCTATTTGCCGTCGCCGGCGGCCACTTTGCCGGTCTTGGGGTCGACCAGGTGGATGCGCTTGCAGACGACGCAGGTTACCGCCTCGTAGACGTGGCCGTTCCTTTCGGCCGGATAATCGGCGAGAAATCCCTGAACCTGGTAGCCGGTGATGGGGCAGCGATAGAGAAAGGTGGTGGACATGACGGCGGCTAAAGCAATGCAACTGACTAAATTTTTCATATCAATGGCACTTTGCCATCAATTCCGTAAAACTACGTAGGGCCGCCGAGCGGCTTTTATGACGCAGCGCCCAGCCATACCCGTTCTGATCGCGCGAAACCGGCAATTGTCTATACTTTCCGGTTGTGTTGTGCTCAGATCGTATCGTGTTGATTGACGACCTTGAGACTCAAATTGGCAAAACGCCGGGCCTCACAGCCACTGCGTTAGCTCACGCGTTGTTTGGCATCGACGGCTATGCCGAGCGCGTCAATACCGAATGCCGATCTCTGGTCCATGTCGGACGGGTGGAACGGCGCGGCCAGGGCGGTCCTGGGCATCCCTTCACGTATTTCCCTGCGCTCGTCTGCTAGTGGTCCGATTCTAACATTCGCATCCCATTTCGGCACCCTCCGATGCGAATGTTAGAATCAAAGGACCACTAGCAACTATAAGTGCTAGTGGAGCTTTTGGATTTGACATTCGCTAACGGAGCTGCCGGCTGGGTGGGTAGCGAATGTCAAATCCGCTCCACTAAAGCGGTTCCCGTCCGATTTGAATTGGTGGGATTCCCAGGCGGTTAAGGATGGGCGAGTCTTTGTGTATTGATTCTCCTCGACGGGGGCTGGCGATGCCGAAGGCTTATTCTGGTGACCTGCGGGAACGCGTTATCGAAGCTGTGGAGACCGGTGCATCGCGACACGAGGCGGCCGAACGTTTCGAGGTGAGCGTAAGCTCGGCGATCAAGTGGCTGCAGCGCTGGCACGAAAGCAGAAGCGCCGCGCCGAAGCCGCGCGGCGGAAGCGTTTCTCCGCTGGAGGAGTTCGCCACCGCGATCCTGGCTCTGGTTGCTGAACAGCCGGACCTGACTTTGGTCGAGACGGTTGCAGCGCTGCGCAAGCGGCGGATCAACACTAGCCGCAGCTCGCTCTGGCGGTTTCTTGATCGACACAACATCACCCTCAAAAAAAAGCCTGCAAGCGGCCGAGCGGCAGCGCGCAGATGTCGCGCGAGCGCGCCGACGTTGGATGCGAGCGCAAGGCATGCTTGATCCCGCCCGGCTGGTATTTATCGACGAGACTGCGGTCAGCACGAACCTGGTGCGGCTCCACGGGCGGGCTCCACGGGGCGAGCGGGTGATCGGCAGCGTTCCGCTCGGAACGTGGGAGACGATCACCTTTGTGGCCGCTCTGCGCTACCATGAAATGATCGCACCGATGGTGGTCGAAGGCGCCATGACCGGCGAGATGTTTCTTGCCTATGTCGAGCAGTGCTTGGTTCCCACGCTCAAGCGCAACGACATCGTCGTGATGGATAACTGTCGAGTCCACCTGGGGCCGGCCATTCGGGAGGCAATCGAGAAAGCGCAGGCGACACTTCGCTACTTGCCGAAATACTCGCCCGACCTCAACCCGATCGAGATGCCCTACAGCAAATTCAAGACCTTCCTGCGCAAGGTTGCGGCGCGAACCGTTCCCGGCCTCAATCGAGCAATTCGCTCGTTCATCCCCCAGCTCAGTCCGCAAGAATGTGCCAACTATTTCAGACATGCAGGCTATGCTTCAATATGACCGGAATCCGCTTTAGGTCGGTCTTCAAAAGGGACCACCTGACATGGAAAGGGGCCAGTACCGAAAATCCCAACGTCAGGAGAGTGGCCCGCCGCGCAACGTGTGCGCTGGTTCCGAACGTTTGCGATGAACGTCTCGCAAATCTATGACGACGACGATAAGTCAGTCGAAATGAAAATTGATCTGGACAAAGAGGCCGCCAACTGCGGCGGCCTATCGCTCGCGCTGCACAACCATCGTATCGCCTAGGGTCTCTACTGCACTGGCTTCCAGCGCCTGACCCATGGTGTTGAGCTTGCTAGCGTCCGCTTCGAGCTTATCGGCGTTCGCATCGATTTTTTCCGCGCTGATACTTTGTTTCGCTGCCAGCTCATGTTGTTGATCGGCATTGTCGTGCTGTGCTGCGGCGACCTCGTGTTGCTTGTCCGCCATATTTTGCTGAGTCTTGGCAAGGTCGAAGCAATCGGCCGCCTTCTCCATGAGGGTTTCGACCGATTTTGCGAGAATTGCTTTGCCAATTTCCATTTTGGTCACCTGGATAAATTTCCAACAGTCCAGTGCTGATGTAAGGAAGCTTGAGAGGCGGGGTATAAGCAGAACTGCGTAGGGCAGCGGCAGGCTATTTAAGATCGCTCACTTTTGAATCCGGCCAGTCCTGTTATTTTCAAAAAAGCCCCGGTGCTGGCCGGGGCCAGTACCGACCCCCCGGTACTGGCCGGAACCGGCCACTCGCAAATCCAAAACCGGCCACTGAGCGATGACCGCTGATAGGTGGCCGCTAGTCCGTGTTCGCTGGGTGGATAGTACGAGCCCCCGTATGGGCTGGATCAGGCTGACTGAGTGGGAGGGAATTGGCTCGCTCGAATGCGAATTGGTCGGCTACCTCATTGCGGAGGATGCGCATTCAAAGACGATAGCGCCACATCTCGCCTATCCCGACGACCACGACGAATGCCAAGGCAACGGAATCATCGTGATCCCGGCTCAAGCAATTCTAGCGCGCATTTCTCACCCTACTGATGCCTTGGATGATCGGTAAACGGATTCTTGATGATTGGTGAGCGACAGCCGCGGCGCTTCGTGGCGCCGAAAGGGCGCGGTTTGTGGCTCATGTTTTCCGAGTCTCCGTAGGCCGGTTGGTTTGCCGCGCAATGGTCGCGCCGCGGCGGCGCGTGTCAGGCCGGTGAGGCGCGGGCCTTTGCAGCGGCCGTGAGCCGAGTCGCAGCTTGGCCCCAGTCTTGGGCGGCTGGACAGGCCGACGCCATCGCGACTCTGACGCGACGGACACTGACGCGCACGAGCGCACCGATCTTGAGCAGCTTGAGCCGAATGGTGCCGCAGGTGGCGGTCGCGAATTTGGTGTCGTGTAGCCCGATACGGCGTGTGGCGCACAACAGCACATAAGCCATCGAGTAGAACCACAGGCGCAGTTGGTTGGCCCGCATCGTGGCGCTCGACGTGCGATCGGCATAGAGGTCGAGCTGGCACTCCTTGATCCGGTTCTCCATCTCGCCGCGCGCACAGTAGAGCTTTTCGTAAAGGTACTTGGGGCTGCACTTGTTCCGCGCCAACGAGGTGACGACGAAACGAGGATTGGCTTCGCCTTGCGTCCACTCGGCCTTGGCGACGACCCGGCGCCGGCGGCTCCAGCTCGATCGCGTCATCCACATGAAGGTCCTGAAGCGGCGCGCTGGGGTGCCGGTGCGCCGGCTCGTGGCGGCGGCAAGATCCAGCTCAGTCTTGATCTCGGCGGTGAGCCGTTCGTTCTTGGCAAGACCGAAGACAAAGTCCACGTCGTTGGCCTCGCACCAGGCCATCAGGTCCTCCCGCGCGAAGCCTAAATCGGCGCGCAACAGTATACGCGTCCGCGGCCAATGGGCGCGAACCCGAGCGACAATGCGCGCCACCTCCTCGACCGCGCCGGCCGCCGCATCGATGTCAGCACGCCGCAGTTTGGCGACCAGCAGATGCCGGCCGCAGAACACGTATAGCGGCAGATAGCAGTAGCAATCGTAGTAGCCGTGGAAGAAGCGTCCCTCCTGCTCACCGTGCAGCGGATCATCGGTCGCATCCAGATCGAGAATGATCTGCTTGGGCGCGCGGTCATGCGCCTCCAGAAACAGGTCGACCAGGAGATTCCTGATCGCCACCGGATTGTGGCTGATCTTGTGGTAGCGCGTCGGCTCCAGTTTGCTCAGTTCCAGCCGGTTCAGCGTCGACTTGCCGGCCACCGGCGCGCAATCCGCGCGCCGCGCGGCCAGCTTGCCCGCCAGCACCGCCATCATCGGATCGTGACGCAGTTCGTCGTGATCGTTGAGATCCTCATAGCCAAGCGCGATGGCGAACACCCGCTGGCCAACCAAGGTCGCAACCTCGTGCTCGATCCATGCCGGACGCCGCTCGTCGTGAAAGCACGACGCAAACCGATCCATCAGATTAATTGCACGATCGGTGGCTCCTAGAAGTAACGCTCCCGCATCCGACGTGACCAATCCCGCATCAAATGCGGCTTCCACAGAGCGGCCTTCTACAATTCCAAAATCGAATACTTCTGCGCTACACTCTGTCGGCATCGGGGTGCTCCGCGAATCGACGCAAAGTCGTTGTGGCACAACAACTTTCGCTGATTCGCAGCCCCGATGCGCTCATTTGTATGAGAAATATGGGCTAGAAATCCAGCTGCTGATTACCGCTTCCGGGTTGGCCGATGCGGCTCCGGATCGTTCTTCTGATCATCCAAAATGCGAGCCGCCATGCTCTTAATGTCGTTTTTAGTGGCGGTCTCTGGATGTTTTATGAGAATCGCCGCTTTTTTGACGATAGCGGGCATCGGTTTTTCTTTCTCTGCCATGACAACCCCCTAGTGGAAGGCAAGCAACGGGTGACCGTATACAATTTGGTTGCGCGGGTTAAGCCTTTCCACCGTCGATTACCCGAAACTGCCGCCGCCGTTCTGGCGCGGTCGGGGTAGGCACAGGTGGGACGGCCGACAGCGCGGCATCCAGCAAGTCGCCAATTGCCCAAATCCGATCGGCAATGCCGAGCGCCATTGCTGGCGTGCTGCGCAAGGTTTCATGCACTCGGCAGAGATTGTAGAACGCGACGTGCAGCGCCACGGCCGCCAAGTGGCATTCCAGCCGCTTGCTAAACCCGTTTGAGAGCCGCGCAAATCGCTTCGATGCCATGCGGATCGTGAGGTTTTGGCGTTCAACATAGCTTGTCGAGATTTGCTCGGGTTCTCCGCTTACTACCTCACGGGCTACGGCTACTACGGCGGCCGGCGAGTAGCGCCGCGACGCTTCGGTTACATTCAGGTGGGTTACGCTGTAGGTCTTATTGATGACGCCGTGCGTCGCGTTCTTGCCGAAAGCATCGCGGATTGCGTTCTTGTAGGGATGCCATCCGTCAGTCGTAATCTCCGGCACGCCGATGACGCGCTGGCGTAGGTCTTGGATGAACTGGTCCGTCATTTCGGTGTCGCGCTTGCCGGTGCGGTAAGCGATGATTGCGCGGCTCGAAGCGCCAAGGGCGATATACGTGTACTGGTCGCCCTTCTCAGGATTGAAGGACGGCTTGCCGCTTTGCGGGTTTCGCTTGTGGCCGACATAGGCCCACAATTCGTCGCACTCGATGCGGTTCACGCGGATGCCGACCATCATGCGGTCGTGCAGCTCTGCGCAGCCACGACCGACCTGATAGGCGAGTTTACCGACCGTCTCGCGGTTGACGCCGGTGATCCGCGCCACGGCGCGGATGCCCAAGCCTTCCGTCAGAGCGGAGACAACGGCGATTTGCTGTTCACGGGATAGGATATTCATGGGGCCAATCCATGGAGTTGTGGGATCAGCCCATTGCCCGTTTTGAAAAGCGGGCAACTCGCGCTATATTCGCCGAAGCGGTCATAGCTCAGGGGGCCAAATCCCTGGGTGGTGATCCGGGATCGGCGCCGTTGACGCGGCGTCGGTCCCACTCGGCCCCCCGGACGGGATTAGAACCCGTGTTTCCGGCTTGTAAAGCCGGCGTCCTGACCAGACTAGACCACCGGGGGCTATCTGAATGCGGCCTGTCAGCCTTGGGGCTAAATCCTTGGTTGATAGGCCCTTTTCATATAGTGGCCGGATTAGTACATTTTTGTACTAAGAAGCCAATGCGCCGCTAACACAAATTTGTGATGACATGGTCGCCATTCGATGCTACAATCCAGCGTCCAATGGCGGCGGGGGCGGTATATATGAGTGGTTCAATGCCCTCAGCGGAGCGCACCGTGCTCAAATCGTCACCGTTCTTGAATTACTCCAAGCAGAGCTCCGTTGGGATGAAAGCATCGAAGAAGTCAAGAACCTACGCGGCGCTTGCGAGGGTCTCACCGAAATCATCGTCGATTTTTTTGTCGGCGAGTACGAAATTCACGTCCGCATCTTAGGATTCCATGGACCTAGTCGAGGGGAGTTTACGCTCCTAACAGGATTCGAAAAAAACAATGACAACTCGATCTACGGTTTCTACTGCGCCCAGGCCAAACAGCGAATGGAGGGAGTTCTAAAAAATGAGCGAAGAGCCCCCTTATGTCGCATCGTCTAGATTTTTCAGGCTGGCACAGGAATTTCGCGACAAGGAATTTCGCGAAAATTATGTCGCTGCGCATACACGACGATTTCTTGCGCGACAGATGCGAAAATTTCGCGGTGAATTTTCGCAATCAGAATTTGCCAAGCATCTTGGCAAGCGACAAACGATTGTGTCGCGCTTGGAAAATCCAAATTATAGCGGCTGGACAGTCGGAACTCTGTTAGAGATAGCAAACAAACTAAACGTTGGCGTGGTGGTCAGATTTGTCGACTTTCCAACTTTCCTCAAATGCACCGACGACATGTCAGAGGACGCTATGCGACCCGCGCCTTATGACGAAGATTTGATGAAAGACTTTGAACGTAAGAAAGCAGAGCAAGAGGTAGCTGAGGCAAAAGTAACGGAGATTCTGCCACCTCAATCGAATGAAGCTGGGCAGGCAGCGGCGGAGGCACAATCGCGGAAGATTTCCGAAGAAGCACAGAAAGGCCGTTGGAATCCATCGCCATTGGATCGGTCGTGGGGATCAGAACCAAAGCAATTATGGCCCTCTCCCCGATGAAAATTCAGAACATCGTATCTGAGTTGTGGTGGTTAGCGAACGCTGATGAGATTCAATCTCATCGGCCGCTTCCAATTCAACATGTATTACAAACCGTAGCGCAAACGTTTAATTTCTTTTCTATTCCAACTACTATGCCGACGGGGAACGACGGCTTCAAGTTTGAGCATGGAAGTTTTTCTAGCTGGAACTACAGCCGACGATTTCGTTGTTTTACGGGAGTTGGTTATCTTTGGCGGCGGTGTCCATATAACGGTGTCTGGCCCCACAAACGGGACGGACGAGGCATTTTCCAAGCTGAAAGAAATTTTCATGGCTTTAGGCGTCAGAGAGCCCGTCACTCCGCCCGTGAAATTTCACAGAAGCACGATAGTCTGTGACTTTGACAAGCCGTTCGATACAATATTTGCAAAATGCGCTGAGATTATTAGTACGGTACAGGGGAAAGGATGCTTGCCCAACGCATCGATATGCGCAACGGGTATCGCGCTTTCCGCCGATCCGAGTGCTATTCCCCCATCAATGGCTGCATACAACCCGACTATCTTTTCGATTAATCGAAAGACCGACGTGCCTTTTTCCACCAATAGGTTCACGTGCTTTGCAAATATGACGACCGACGAACACACTAGCGCCCTGGAACGCATTGAGGCGCTTCTCTAGCAAATCCGGCCAGTCCTGTTTTCAAATCCGGCCACCAAGCCCGGAAACCGGCCAGTACCGACCCCCCGAAAAGAACATATTGCGAACAGAGAACAGATCGTGTACAGTGCTGCCTTCGCCATTGTCAGGGACCAAAAGCCCGAACCGCAACATGCAACGGCCCGGGGGCCGGCAAGCAGGGGACGACATCCATCGTCGGCAGTCCGTTGTGAGCTTGCCGAATCCCGGCCATAAGGAGCACGACCAATGAGTGCAGCGCTTCGTCTCGTCGAAGGATCGTCCATGGATAAATCGAAGGCCCTTGATGCCGCGCTGTCGCAGATCGAGCGCAATTTCGGCAAGGGCTCGATCATGCGGCTCGGCAAGAACATGGCCGCGATGGACATCGATGTGGTGTCCACCGGCTCGCTCGGGCTCGACATCGCGCTCGGCGTCGGCGGCCTGCCGCGCGGCCGCGTCGTGGAGATCTACGGGCCCGAATCGTCGGGCAAGACCACGCTCGCCTTGCATACGCTTGCCGAGGCGCAGAAGAAGGGCGGCATCTGCGCCTTCATCGACGCCGAACACGCGCTCGATCCGATCTATGCGCGCAAGCTCGGCGTCAATGTCGACGACCTGTTGATCTCGCAGCCCGACGCCGGCGAGCAGGCGCTGGAAATCGCCGACACGCTGGTGCGTTCCGGCGCGGTCGATGTGCTGGTGATCGATTCGGTCGCCGCCTTGGTGCCGCGCGCCGAGCTCGAAGGCGAGATGGGCGACAGCCAGCCCGGCCTGCAGGCACGATTAATGAGCCAGGCGCTGCGCAAGCTCACCGCCTCGATCAACCGCTCCAATACGATGGTGGTCTTCATCAACCAGATACGCATGAAGATCGGCGTGATGTACGGCTCGCCCGAGACCACGACCGGCGGTCACGCGCTGAAATTCTATGCCTCGGTGCGGCTCGACATCAGGCGCATCGGCGCCATCAAGGAGCGCGACGAGGTGGTCGGCAACCAGACCCGCGTCAAGGTGGTCAAGAACAAGCTGGCGCCGCCGTTCAAGCAGGTCGAATTCGACATCATGTACGGCGAAGGCGTCTCCAAGATGGGCGAGTTGATCGATCTCGGCGTCAAGGCCGGCGTGGTGGAGAAATCCGGCGCCTGGTTCTCCTATGACAGCCAGCGGATCGGCCAGGGCCGCGAGAACGCCAAATCGTTTCTCAAATCCAATCCCGATATCGCCGGCAAGATCGAGGTCGCGATCCGGCAGAATGCCGGGCTGATCGCCGAGAAGATTCTGGCCGGCGAGGAAGCCGAGGCCGGCGATGACGACGCCGCCGAGGGATAGAGCATTTTCAGGAAAAGTGGACGCCGGTTTTCCGAAGAAAATGCGACCAAATCTATAAAACCAGAGCGCTTGCCGATTTAACTTAATCGGTAAGCGCTCTGGGCGTTGATGCTAACGCATGTGGCCGTCATGGCCGGGCTTGTCCCGGCCATCGACGTCTTTGGAATTCTCGACGTTTAAGACTTGGATGCCCGGCACAAGGCAGCACAAGGCAGGACATGACGAGTCAGACATGACGAGTCAGGCATGACGAGTCAGACATGACGAGTGAGAATTGCGCCACGCCGCATCGCAGAAGCAAAAAGCCTCTCCCCGGGACGGAGGAGAGGCTTTTTTGTTGGCGGCGATCGGGGGGACGGCCCGGTCGCTTATTTGGAGATCAGGAGCGGGACGGAGGAACGCTCCCTGGACGAACCCTCTCCCCGGAGGTGCGGAGAGGGCGAAACCGGTTACGAGCTGCGGCGCTCGGCGCTCCAGGTGCCGGAGCAGGAGCCGCCCTTCCAGTAGCCTTCGCCTTCGTTGCCGGCGAGCCGGCCGGAGCCGGTGGCGCTCTTGTCGCCATGGCTGACGGTGACGGTGATGGCGCCGGACGGCAGGACGCGGCCGGTGATGGTGAACGGATCGGAGCCGCCATTGACCAGAACGCCGTGATTGATGCGGATCGGGTAGCGATAGCCGCGGTCGCAATCGCCCTTCTCGGTGACGATCGAGACGCTCCACAGGCCGTCATAGCGCGGCGCCGCGTTGGATGTGGAGGCGGCCAGCGTAGCGGAAGCGGCGACGAGCGCGAAAGCCAGGCTGCGGGCGAGGCGGTTTCCGGTGAACATAGCTCTGTCATCCCTGCTTTTCAGTGTGACGGCGGGCGCCGTCCGATGGGTTTGTTCTGGGCGGGTCTTCCCCCCCGCTCGCCCATTGGTCGCTGCGATCCGGTAACTGGTTTGAAAGAAAGTGGCCCAATCTGAAGAAATTTTATGCCGCAAAGTTGCCCGGATTTCGCCGCCTTTCTGAAAAGATGGTAAAAATACCTATCCGGCAAAGGGATAGAGACAAAGCTTGCAATGCCGTGGCAGCAAGCCGGAAACTCAATCGAAGCCGATTAAGCCGAATGCGCGGTCGCGGCGGCATGCGACTGGGCGCCGGCCGGGCTATCCGCGCTATCGGCGGAGACCAGCCGGTAACCGACCCCAAGCTCGGTCAACAGGATATGCGGCTGGGTCGGGTCGGATTCGATCTTGCGCCGCAGCTTGCGCACGAAAATGCGCAGGTAATGGGTGTCGTCGACGTGTTCGTCGCCCCAGACCTCGCGCAGCAGGAACTGGTGGGTGACGACGTTGCCGGAATGCTGGGCGAGCGTCTGCAGCAGCCGGTATTCCTTCGGCGTCAGGGTCAGGCGGCGGCCGTCGACGAACACCGCCCGCGCGGTGAAATCGATCGACAAAGGGCCGAATTTGACGACCGGCTCGCCGCGCGCCGAGCGCAGTTGCCGGCGCATCGCCGAATGGGCGCGCGCCAGCAGCTCGGCCATGCCGAACGGCTTGACCACATAGTCGTCGGCGCCAAGTTCGAGCAGACGGACTTTTTCCGCCTCGCTGCCGCGCACCGACAGCACGATCAGCGGCACGCTTGACCACGCGCGCAGCCGCTCCAGCACTTCGGATCCGTCCATGTCGGGTAGGCCAAGATCGAGAATGACGAGGTCCGACGGCTTCAGCGTCGTCGAGCGCAGCGCTTGCGCACCGGTTTCGGCTTCGGTCACCGAGAAGCCGTCAAGCTCGAAGCCGGCACGCAGAAAGCGGCGAATTTGGACTTCGTCGTCGACGACGAGCACGGTCGGGGGGATTTCATTCATCGAATTTGACCTCCAGCGGCGCCGGCCCGCCGGTTGCGGTGCGGGCGGTGGCGGCAACCGACATAGGCTCCATCGCACTCGATTCTAATCGGAGACGGCTCGGCGACTTTGGCTTCGGGCAGACCGGGCAGCCGGATCGAGACCGTGGTGCCGCGGTCGGCGCCCTCGCTCTCGGCTTCAAGTTCCCCGCCATTGGCGGTGACGAAGGCGTTGGCGATCCACAGCCCAAGTCCGGAGCCGGAGGTCGTTGCCGCCTGCCGCGGGCCGCGGAAGAACCGTTCGCCGATCTGCGCCTTGTCCTCGGCAGTGAGTCCACTGCCGCAATCGTGCACCGCCAGTATGACGGCGTGGGAATTGGCGCGGGCGGTGACGCGGATCGGCGCGGCTTCCGGCGAATATTTGGCGGCGTTGTCGAGAATCTGGACCAGGGCCTGTTCGACCTGTGCGGGATCGGCGCGGACGATCGGCAGGTTTGAGTTGAGATCGAGCGTCACAGGATGGCCGGCGAGGCGCCGCCGGCGATGCTCGATGGCGGCGTTGACGATGTCGACCGGCTCGATCCATTGCGGTTTCGGCCGCACCTGCTGGCGGCTGATGGTGGTGGCGTCGAGCAGGTTCTGGATGTCGCTGTTGAGCCGCTCGGCCTCGTCGCGCACCACGCCGGTGAGTTGCTGCAGGCGGCTGTCGGCCGCGAGCGCCGGCGCGTTCGACAGAATGGTGGCGGCGCCGAGGATGGACGCGAGCGGGGTGCGCAGTTCGTGCGATACCGAGCCGATCAGCGCCTCGCGCAGCAGTTCCGTCTCCGAGCGCATCTTGGCGTCGGCAAGGGCGTGGGCGACGTCGAGCCGCTCCAGCGTGGCCGCGGCGTCAGCCAGCGCATCGTCGATGCGGCCGCGCACATCGGCCAGCGCCGCGCCCGAGACGTTGCCGAGATCGACCGCAACCATGCCGAAATCCGGCGATTTCGGCGATACGCGGCGAATGAGCCAGATGTTGCCGCTGCCGTCGTCCACGGTGCGTTCGGGACCTTCATCCTGCTCTACGCGGCTCACTTGGGCGCGGATGCGTTCCGGCACGTCGTCGCCGTCGCCCGCCTCGGCGGCGCCGAGCAGCACGACTTTGCGCTGGACCAGATTGGCCAGATGATTCTGGATGGCGACGAAGATTTCGGCGGCGCTCGGCGCCGCCGCCAGCCGGCGCGAGAAAGCGTAGAGGTCGCTCATTTCCTGCTCGCGCTTGCGCGCGATGGTGATGTGCTGCTTGGCCGAGCTGGACAGGTGCGACACCACCACGGCGACGATCATGAACAGCAGGAAATTCAGAATCTCCTGCGGCGATGCCACCCTGAAACTGTAGAGCTGGGCGAAATACAGGTAGCCGGACAGCACGACGCCGGAGACGGCGGTGAACAGCGCCGGCACGACGCCGTAATTGTAGCCGAGCAGCATCACCGGAACGAGATAGAGCACCGAGCCGCGCAGGATGCCCGCATAGTGACGCAGCAGCACCGCGATGATCGTCGTCACGACGATCGCCACGAGTGCAGCGCCGATGCCGCGCAGTTCGCGCTGCATCAACGATCGCGTAAGCCGTGAGTGCTCCAAAAAAACCGCCGTCCGCAACTGCCGGCCCAAGCCGTCCTACGCTCCACCATGTTCTTTTGCCGCTGCACCGGGCCAAGCGCAATGCGCGGGTAAACGAATTTTTGTGATTGGCATGACGCCCATGCCGCCGGGCAGGGCGCAGCGCGCATGTTTATTTGTTGTTTATGCCGGGTGCCGCGTTACGCAAGGAAAATTTACTATCATTCTGCTGAATCGCAGGAAATACTATTTCCCGCCGCAATCCTGTGATCAATCGCGGCTTGCCCCCGGCGGAAAGGCTTCGTCACCATCTTCAGCTTTCCCCTGGCGGCTTTTGGCCCCCGGCGCGTCCTCGCCGGGGGCTTTTCTCTGCCTGGCGACGCGCCCACGCGACGGTCACAGAGTAGGGGCGCGACCCGTGTCGCGCTGCCGGATGACCACGATCGGATACGCCCGCAGTTCGGCGGATGAGGCGCTCTCGGATTGCTGTCGAACCGGCTGCGGCGCTATCCGCCGGTTTCGTCATCGTCCAGCCGATAGGGTTCGTCGTAACCGTGGCGGTTGGAATAGAACAGCAGCGCCATGAGCCCGCAACCGACCACCAGCGAGAACCCCACGCCGAGCGCCATAGCCGCATAGCCCGCCGCCGGCACCGATGGGCCGCTGATCGAGATCCACGCCCGCGCGGCAAACCAGCCGGCCGCGATCAGGATCGCCAGCAACGGCACCGCGATCAGCGCCGTCTTGACGAGTGTGCCAAGCGTGGTGGGAGCTCCGGCCATGGCCCTGAGATAGGCGCTGCCGGCCCGAATGTCACCGGCCGAATGTCACCGGGCGAGCGGCGGCGCCGGGATGGGCCGCCACCGCGCGTCGCGCATCGAACCGGGCCTAAGCCATCGCCTTCTTCAGGTTCTCATCGACCTTGTCGAGGAATCCTGTCGTGGAGAGCCAGTTCTGCTCCGGGCCGACGAGCAGCGCCAGGTCCTTGGTCATGAAGCCTTGCTCGACGGTGCCGACGGTGACCTGCTCCAGCGTATAGGCAAATTTCTTCAGCGCGGCGTTGTTGTCGAGCTTGGCGCGATGGGCGAGCCCGCGCGTCCAGGCGAAGATCGAGGCGATCGAGTTGGTCGAGGTCTCGCGACCCTTCTGAAGCTCGCGGTAGTGGCGGGTCACCGTGCCGTGGGCGGCCTCGGCTTCAACCACCTTGCCGTCGGGCGTGGTGAGCACCGACGTCATCAGCCCGAGCGAGCCGTAGCCCTGCGCCACGGTGTCGGACTGCACATCGCCGTCATAGTTCTTGCAGGCCCAGACGTAGCCGCCCGACCATTTCAGCGACGAGGCCACCATGTCGTCGATCAGCCGGTGCTCATAGGTGATCTTCTTCTCGGCGAATTTTTCTTTGAACTCGCGATCGAAAATGTCCTGGAAAATGTCCTTGAAGCGGCCGTCATAGACTTTGACGATGGTGTTCTTGGTCGAGAGATAAAGCGGATAGCCGCGGTTCAGCGCGAAGTTCATCGAGGCACGCGCGAAATCGCCGATCGACCGGTCGAGGTTGTACATCGCCATGGCGACGCCCGAGCCCGGAAAGGCAAACACCTCGCGCTCGATCTTCTGGCCGTCGTCGCCGACGAAAGTAAGGTACAGCTTGCCCTTGCCCGGCACCTTGAAATCGGTGGCGCGGTACTGATCGCCGTAGGCGTGGCGGCCGATGATGATCGGCTGCGTCCAGCCGGGAACCAGCCGCGGCACGTTCTTGCAGATGATCGGCTCGCGGAAGATGACGCCGCCGAGAATGTTGCGGATGGTGCCGTTCGGCGAACGGTACATGTCATGCAGATTGAATTCCTTCACGCGCGCTTCGTCGGGCGTGATGGTGGCGCACTTGACCGCGACACCGACTTTCTTGGTCGCTTCCGCCGCGTCGATGGTGATCCGGTCGCGGGTCTCGTCGCGTTTCTGTATCCCGAGGTCGAAATACATCAGATCGATGTCGAGATACGGGTAGATCAGCTTGTCCTTGATGAGCCGCCAGATGATGCGGGTCATCTCATCGCCGTCCATTTCGACGACGGGGTTGGTGACCTTGATCTTCGCCATCAAGCTTCGATACCGTTGGAGCGCGGTCGATTGCCGCCGGCCGCCGCGTCAGAGCGCGGCGAGGGAGGCGTTCAGCGTCGCGCTCGGCCGCATCGCGGCCGATGTCTTGGCGAAATCGGGCAGGTAGTAGCCGCCGATGTCGACCGGCTTGCCCTGCGCGCCGATCAACTCGGCATTGATCTTGGCCTCGTTCTTGGCGAGCGTCTCGGCCAGCGGCTTGAAACGGGCTTGCAGCTCCGCGTCCTTGGTCTGTGCGGCCAGCGCCTGCGCCCAGTACAAAGCGAGGTAGAAATGGCTGCCGCGATTGTCGATCTCGCCGACCTTGCGGGCAGGGGAGCGGTTGAACTCGAGGATCTTGCCGATCGCGGTGTCGAGCGTCTCGGCGAGAACCTGCGCCTTGGCGTTCTTGTAGGTCTGCGCCAGGTGTTCGAGCGACGCGCCGAGAGCGAGATATTCGCCGAGCGAATCCCAGCGCAGATAGCCCTCCTGCTGGAACTGCTCCACGTGCTTGGGCGCCGAGCCGCCGGCGCCGGTCTCGAACAGACCGCCGCCCGCCAATAGCGGGACGATCGACAGCATCTTGGCCGAGGTGCCAAGCTCCATGATCGGAAACAGGTCGGTCAGATAATCCCGCAGCACATTCCCGGTGACGGAGATCGTGTCCTGCCCCTTGCGGATGCGATCGAGCGAAAACTTGATCGCTTCGACCGGCGGCAGAATGCGGATGTCGAGCCCGGCGGTGTCTTGATCCTTCAGGTATTTCTCGACCTTGGCGATGACCTGGGCGTCGTGCGCACGCTTGGCGTCAAGCCAGAACACCGCCGGCGTATTGGTCAGGCGCGCGCGGCGCACGCCGAGCTTGACCCAGTCCCGGACCGCCGCGTCGCGCAGCTCGCACATGCGGAAGATGTCGCCGGTCTCGACCGGACGCTCCAGCAGCACCTTGCCGTCATCGGCGACGACGCGAACCGTTCCGGCCGCGGGCATTTCGAAGGTCTTGTCGTGCGAGCCGTATTCCTCGGCCTGCTGCGCCATCAGGCCAACGTTCGGCACCGAACCCATGGTCTTGGGATCGAACGCGCCGTGGGCCTTACAGTCCTCGATGGCCGCCTGATACATCTGCGCGTAGCTGCGGTCCGGGATCGCGGCGATGACGTCGTGCAGCTTGCCGTCGGCGCCCCACATGCGGCCGGATTCGCGGATCATCGCCGGCATCGAAGCGTCGATGATCACGTCGCTGGGCACATGCAGGCCGGTAATCCCCTTGTCGGAATTGACCATGGCGAGGCCCGGCCGTTTGGCGTACTCGGCCTTGATGTCGGCCTTGATCGCTTCTTTCTCGGCGTCCGGCAGCGTCTCGATCTTCGTCAACAGATCGCCGAAGCCGTTGTTGAGATTGACGCCGAGACGTTTCAGTGTGGCGGCGTGCTTCTCGATCACGTCGGCGAAATAGACGGAAACGGCGTGGCCGAACACGATGGGATCGGCGATCTTCATCATGGTCGCCTTCACTTGCAATGAGAACAGCACGCATTCCTTCTTTGCCTCGTCGATCTGCTCGGCAAAGAAGGCGCGCAGCGCCTTGCGGCTCATCACCGCCGCGTCGATGATCTCGCCGGCCGCGAGCGGCGTCTTCGCCTTGAGCACCGTGACGGCGCCGCCGGCGCCGACCAGTTCGATGCGGGCGTTGGTCACCGCCGCGACGGTGGTCGAGATTTCCGAGCCGTAGTAATCGCCGCCCGACATGGTCGCCACATGCGTTTTGGAGTTGGGACTCCAGGCGCCCATCTTGTGCGGATTGTTGCGGGCGTATTGCTTGACGGCGCCGGCCGCGCGGCGATCGGAATTGCCTTCGCGCAACACCGGATTGACGACGCTGCCGAAGACCTTGGCATAGCGGGACTTGATGTCCGTCTCGGCTTCGGTCGCAGGGTTGTCCGGATAATCCGGAACATCATAGCCCTTGCCTTGCAGTTCCTTGATCGCGGCCTTGAGCTGCGGGATCGAGGCGGAGATGTTGGGCAGCTTGATGATGTTGGCTTCCGGCCTCAAAGTGAGCGCGCCGAGTTCGGCGAGTTCGTCGTTGAGCCGTTGTGCGGGGGTGAGCTTCTCGGGGAAAGCGGCGAGGATGCGACCGGCCAGCGAGATGTCTTTCAGCGTCATGGACACGCCCGCCGCGCCCACGAAGGCTTCGACGATCGGCAGCAGGGAATACGTCGCGAGCGCCGGGGCTTCATCGACCTTTGTCCACATGATTTCGAGATCTGGCATGCTTACACCTCTGGTCGCCGTGCTTGTTTGGGCCGACCGGAAACCGAACATTGGCGGGCGCGGTTGAATGGTTTCTCCCGCGGGCCCCTCAAATGAATTGTTCTCGGCGCGGATATCGCCAACCGGGAAGCCGGCTGACGGGAATTCGGCGCGCGCCCTATAGCATCCGCGCTCCGCTGGTAAAAGTCTTGTCGGCAGGTGCCTAATAACCGCCGGCGGACCGGAGCTGCCGGCGCTTCGACCGGATGCGCCGGCGACGCTTGACGCAAGCGGACGGCTTGGGCAGGGGCTGCGCGTTTAGGGCATTTGCCCGCCGAGGAGCACCGCATGCCCGGCGCCGGGACTGACAAGACCAAGAGATGGCGCGCAAATCCCGCGCCCGTTGTCGTGCTGGTCGAGCCGCAGCTTGGCGAGAATATCGGCGCCGCGGCGCGCGCCATGGCGAATTTCGGTCTGTCGCGGCTGCGCCTCGTCAAGCCGCGCCAGCGCTGGCCGAACGATAAGGCGGCGATGATGGCGGCCGGCGCCGATCGCATCCTCGACAGTGCCGTCCTCTACGACAGCCTTGAAGCCGCCATCGCCGATTGCAGCTTCGTGCTGGCGACGACCGCGCGCGCCCACGACCAGGCCAAACCCGTGATCGGAGCTGCGGAGGCCGCGGCCGCGATGGCGCAGCATGTCGCGGCCGGCGAAACCGTCGCCGTCGTGTTCGGCCGCGAGCGCAACGGGCTCGAGAATAACGAGGTCGCGCTGGCCGACTGCATTCTCACTCTGCCGGTCAATCCGGCGTTTGCCTCGCTCAATCTGGCGCAGGCTGTGGTGATCGTGGCTTACGAGTGGTTCAAGTGCGACAGCGCGGGCTCGCTGCCGTTTCGTATGCCGCAAAAATCGGCGCCGGCGCCGAAGCAGCAACTGCTCGCCTTCTTCGCCTCGCTGGAACGCCAACTGGAAAAGGTCGAGTTTTTCCGTCCGCCCGACAAGCGCGACACCATGCAGATCAACTTGCGCAACATCGTCACCCGCATGCGGCCGACGCAGCAGGATATCCAGACGCTGCACGGCGTGATCATGGCGATTGCGGAGGGCCGCAAGGGACCGGCGCGCGGTGGCGTGCTCGACGGCGAGGAGGCGGAGATGCTGCGCGCACTGTTGGCCGAGCACGGCGGCGGCCGCGTGCCCAAGGAGCGCGGCCCGGTGCGCGGTCTGGCGCGGTTACTCCGCCGCAATCCGACCGAGGCCGAGCGGGCGTTATGGCAGGCGCTCACCAACGACCGCCGCTTCGCCGGGCGCGGCTTCAAGCGGCAGACGCCCGTCGGCCAGCACATCTGCGATTTCGTATCGTTTCCGCTGCGCCTTGTGATCGATGTGATCCCCGCGGTGGAGAGCGAGTTGGCCGCGAAGGCGCGGGCCGAGAAGCGCGCTTGGCTGTGGCACGGGATTACAAAGTCGTGGATCTGAAGGCTACCAACATCGAAGCTGGACTTGAGCAATCGCTCGACCAGGTGGAGCAAGCCATCGGCGCGCGGTTTAGCTCCTGATTGTCTTGAGCGCTGCTGCGGCCCCGGCGCGCAGCATGTTCAGGTCGCTGACGACCCGCGAGAACTTCACACCGCGCTTGGCGAGCGCCGCGGCACGCTCCGCGGAGTGGCAATCGGCGCCCGGAATCTTCTCGCTTCGACCGCACCGGCGATCATCCGCTCGAGATGGCCATCGACTTCCTTGGACATCGGGTCGACGTTCTTGCCGTCGGACAGTGCGATCGAGAGATCGGAGGGGCCGAGGAAGAAGCCGTCGATGCCCGGCGTGCGAATGATGGCGTCGAAATTCGCCAGCGCCGTGCGCGTCTCGATCATCGCCAGCGTGATGACGTGATCATTGGCTTCGCGAAGATAGGTCGCCATGTCGGGCACGCCGCCGAGAGTCATGGCGCGGTGCGGGCCCCAGCTGCGCTCGCCGACCGGCGGAAATTTTGCCGCGGCGGCAAACGCGCGGGCGTCGGCTGGCGTGTTGATCATCGGCGCAATGACGCCTTCGGCGCCGAAGTCCAGCGGGGCTCACCATGGCGAAATCGTTAAGCGGCACGCGCACGATCGGCGCGGCGCCGCCCCTGGCAATCGCGGCGATGCCGGCGAGGATGCCGGCGGTATCCCAAAGCCCGTGCTGGCTTTTCGATGGCGACTGCGGAAAAGCCGTCGCGGGCCAGCGTTTCGGCGACCAGCGGATAGGGCAGGCCGCACCAGCCGGAGAATACGGTTTCGCCGGCCCGCAGGCGTCTGGCGAGGGTGAGTGCGGCAATGGCCATGGCAACTCGCTCTGTCGAGGAATGGATTGTTTGATTGCGCGGTTATTTGCCGGTCTTGATCGCCTCGATAGCCTGCGCCATCAGTTCGGTGGCATGGCGGCTGATCTGGTGGTCGGATTGATCGACACCCTTGGCGTCGAAATCCTTGCGGATCTTCGCCAGCACGTCGTGGCTCTTGTCTTCGAAGGCCGCCATCACCACTGAAAGCGCGTAGCTGTCGGCTTCCGCGCCGGAGAGGCCGAGTTTTTCCGCCGCCCACAGACCGAGCAGCTTGTTGCGCCGTGCGGTCGCCTTGAAGCGCAGTTCTTCATCGTGCGCGAATTGCTGCTCGAAGGCTTCTTCGCGTCTGTCGAACGTGGTCATGACCATCGCCCTGGTGTGTGTGTGGAACCGTGCCAATCATCTGGCGCCATGCATATCGAGGGTGCTCCGTCAAGGCAACGGGGATCGCGCGCAAACCTTGCCTTGCGGCCGCGGCCGTGCGGGTCTATGTCGATTGTGCTCCGCGCTGCCATCGGCTAGCTTTGACTCGCGGAGGGGCCGCTGCGTCGAGTCGCGCGCCCGCTTCCGCCGCCGCGGACCTCGAACGCAAAATGGAGCCTCGGCAAATCCTATGGATTTCAACAAGCAACGGTATACTCCGATGAGCCGGCGTCGCCGCATCTATGAAGGCAAGGCGAAGGTCCTCTATGAGGGACCCGAACCCGGAACTCTGATTCAGCATTTTAAGGACGACGCAACCGCCTTCAATGCGAAGAAGCATCAGGTGATCGAGGGTAAGGGCGTCCTCAACAACCGCATTTCCGAATATGTCTTTCAGCATTTGAATGACATCGGCGTGCCGACGCATTTCATCCGGCGTCTCAACATGCGCGAGCAGCTTATTCGCGAAGTCGAGATCATCCCGCTCGAATTCTGCGTGCGCAATGTTGCGGCGGGTTCGCTGTCGACGCGGCTTGGCATCGAAGAAGGCACGCAGCTGCCGCGCTCGATCATCGAGTTCTATTATAAGAACGAGCAGCTCAACGACCCGATGGTGTCGGAGGAACACATTACCGCGTTCGGCTGGGCGACGCCGCAGGAGATCGACGACATCATGTCGCTCGCTATCCGCGTCAACGATTTCCTGTCCGGGCTGTTCCTCGGCGTCGGCATCCGGCTCATTGATTTCAAGATGGAAACCGGCCGGCTCTGGGAAAACGATCTGATGCGCATCGTCGTCGCCGACGAGATCTCCCCCATTCCTGCCGGCTGTGGGACATCAAGTCGAACGAGAAACTCGACAAGGACCGCTTCCGCCGCGATCTCGGCGGCCTGCTCGAAGCCTACACCGAAGTCGCCAAGCGGCTCGGCATCATGAGCGAAGGCGAGCGGCCGCAGGGTACCGGGCCGGTCCTGGTCAAGGGCTGAAGCCGCGAGCGAGCCTGTATGGGCGTCCCGACCATCAAAACCGGACCGATGACCGTGGAGGAGTTTTATGCCTTTACGGACGCGCGGCCCGATGAAGAGAAGTGGGAGCTGATCGACGGGGAGCCGATCTTAAACGCTTCACCGAGCCCGGTTCATCAGTGGATCGTCGGAAACCTTGTCGCCGCCCTCAAAGCACGGCAGCGCGAGTCGATGACGTCTTGGGTGGTCTTGCCAGGGCTCGGTGTGCGCGTATCAGAAGCCAGCCGGCCGGAGCCGGATGTCCTCATCATCCCAAGAGCAAGTCTCTCGGCCGATCCCTCGGGACGCGATCGAAAAGAGCTTGTCGTCGCTTTCGAAATCCTGTCACCGTCGACCGAGGATCGCGATCTGCGCTGGAAGCGCGCAGCCTATACCAGTCTACCTTCGCTCACTCATTACGTAGTGATCGCGCAGGACGCGGTGGAGGTCGTCGTCTTCGCCCGTGACGCGGGCTTTGCGGAACATCGGCTTCGATCCATTGGCGACGCGTTGGATTTGCCGGCGCTAGGAATTTCATTGCCGCTTTCCGAGATTTATCAAGACCTGGAATGGGCGCGTCTTCGATAGGGCTAAGGAATGCCACAGTCGCGACCTCGGACAGGTAATGATCAACCAGCACACCATCGGCCTTGTCGTTCCGTTCGCGAAAGACGAGGTGCCGTTCGAAGGCCCGATCATGTATCCGGGCGTGCGCTTCATTCCGCGCGGCGTCGGAGTGCGCGCGCTCACGCCGGAAGGCTACGAGCCGGCGTGGAACGCCATCCTGCCGGCGGCCGAGCATCTCGCTGCACAAGGCGTCGACGCCATCATGGTGATCGGCACGTCGCTGACCTTTTTCAAGGGGTCGCAAGCGCACGAGTGGCTGCTGAATGAGTTGCGGCAACGGACCGGGTTGCCGGTCAGTACGATGAGCCAGGCCATCATCGACGGCCTGCGCGAAATGGCCGCCAAGCGCGTTGCCGTGGCCACCGCCTACAGCGACACCGTCAACCGGCGGCTCAAGGAGTTGCTCGCCTTTGCCGGCATCGAGACGCTGGCGCTCGAATGTTTCGATTTGCTGGAGTTCGGCGGGCCGAGCAAGAAGAGCGAGGCCGACATTATTGCGCTCAGCGGAGCCGCGGTCGAATGCGCCGACGTCGCCGAGGGTATTCTCATCTCCTGCGGCGGCCTGCGTACGCTCGGGGTGGCCAAGCCGCTCGAAGATCGGCATGGCATTCCGGTCGTGTCGTCGGCGACGGCGGCGTTCTGGGCGGCGATGCGGCTCGTTGGCGAGAGCGGGCGGATCAGCGGTTACGGCCGGCTGTTCGAGGAGGCGCGCGCGCCGGTGCATTAAGGCTCGGCCCGGCGCAGTCCGAATGTTGCTTCGCTTCTCCGGACCGCAGGTTGCGGTTTGCCCGATTTGTTCCTATTGAATGGGCGATGAAAGCCCGCGTCACGGTCACGTTGAAATCGGGTATTCTGGACCCGCAGGGCAAGGCTATTGAAGGCGCCCTGAAATCGCTCGGCGTGAACGGCGTGGCGAGCGTGCGCCAGGGCAAGGTTTTCGACATCGAAATCGAGAGCACCGACCGCGCCGGCGCCGAAGCAGCCCTGAGAAACGCTGCGGAAAAGCTACTCGCCAACACCGTCATCGAGAACTACCGGGTCGAGGTTCTGGGCTAGTGCTGGGTGTAGTATGGTCGGAGCGCCGCCAGTGGAGCGTATCTGCATGAAGGCTCCCATCGTCGCGATCGCGCTGTGTGCCGTCACCTTCATGCCGGGTGTGCTGTTTGCCCAATCCACCGGGGCCGACGTTGCTCCCACGCTCAACCCCATAAAGCCGGGCGCCGTGCGGGTCACGACACGCGCCCCGGATACCGACAAGTGGATCGCTTTTCGCACCGCGAACGGTGCGCGGCGCATCTTCAAGTGCAAGCCGCTGGCGTGCTCCGATGCGGAGATCGTCACCTTCACGTTTTCGAAGAGTCCGACCCGGCACCCTGATCCGAAGGCGCTCGAGAAATTCGCCAAGGTCGATCTGCCCAAAAGCATCCGGGCGCTCGACGCCGCGCGCGAAATCCTCACCGATGGCGCCGAGCGGGTCGAAACGGTCAGTTCCAAGACCGCGACACTCAAGAATTATCCGGCGGTCGTCAACGAGACCAAGTTTACGCGCGGCAAGACCGCGGCCTATGCCGAGATCGCAATTATCTTTGCGGGCCCGGCGATGATCCGCGTGACATCATCGTCGCAAAACCGCGAGCTTGCGCAAAAGACGCTCACCCAATTCATCGAAGTCATGCGCATTGAGCAGGGGCCGCCGGCGCCGATGCCGGCGAAACCTTTGCCCAAGGGAGCACAGGAGCTTTGATATGACGGACCGTCGGCGATGAAATCGGCCGTTCTGGTGTTTCCCGGCATCAATCGCGAACGCGACATGGCGCGTGCGTTGACGCTTGTTTCGGGTCGCGAGCCGGCGATGGTCTGGCACGCCGAAACGCAGTTGCCGGCGGGCACCGACGTGGTCGTCATTCCCGGCGGTTTCTCCTACGGCGATTATCTGCGCTGCGGCGCCATTGCGGCGCGTGCGCCGATCATGGATGCGGTGCGCGCCTTTGCCCAAAAGGGCGGGCTCGTGCTCGCGGTCTGCAACGGCTTTCAGATCGCGTGCGAGGCCGGATTGCTGCCCGGCGTCTTGATGCGCAACGCGCAGCTGCGTTTCATCTGCCGCGACGTTTATCTGCGCGTCGAACGCTCCGATACGCCGTTCACCCGCGGCTACAATGCCGGCCAGGTGATCCGGGTGCCGGTGGCGCACGGCGAGGGCAATTACATCGCCGACGGCGAGACCATCGCCCGGCTCGAGGGCGAGGGCAGGGTGGTGTTCCGCTACGCCTCGCCCGACGGCATCGTCGACCCGAACTGGAACCACAACGGTGCCATGAACGCCATAGCCGGCATCGTCAACGAACGCGGCAACGTGCTCGGCATGATGCCGCATCCGGAAAATCACGTCGAAGCACTGATGGGCTGCACCGACGGCCGCGGCCTGTTTGCCGGCCTTGTGGATCATTTTCAGAAAGCCGCTTGACGCGCGGCGATATGCTCGGCCTTGTGCCCGGTATTCGCGACTTTACATGCCGGACATAAGACGTGGATGGCGGGGACAAGCCAGGACAAGCCCGGCCATGACGATGACATTGAACTCTTCCAGGGCCGTGGCTTCCAACGAACCCCGCATCACACCCGAGCTGATCGCCGAACACGGCCTCAAGCCGGACGAGTATGAACGCCTCGTCAAGCTGATCGGCCGCGCGCCGAGCTTCACCGAGCTCGGCATCTTTTCGGCGATGTGGAACGAGCACTGCTCGTACAAATCCTCAAAAATCCATCTTCGCACGCTGCCCACCAAGGCGCCCTGGGTGATCCAGGGGCCCGGCGAGAACGCCGGCGTCATCGATATCGGCGACGGGCTCGCGGTCGTCTTCAAGATGGAGAGCCACAACCACCCGAGCTACATCGAGCCTTATCAGGGCGCGACGACCGGCGTCGGCGGCATCCTGCGCGACGTATTCACGATGGGCGCACGGCCGATCGCCTGCCTGAACGCGCTGTCATTCGGCGATCCAAAAAGTCCGAGGACACGCCATCTGGTCGCCGGCGTTGTCGCCGGCATTGGCGGCTATGGCAATTCGTTCGGCGTGCCGACCGTGGGCGGCGAGGTCCGCTTCCACCACCGCTACGACAGCAATTGCCTGGTCAACGCCATGGCGGTCGGCCTCGCCGAGACCGATAAGATTTTCTATTCGGCGGCCTCGGGCGTCGGTATGCCGATCGTCTATCTCGGCTCCAAGACCGGCCGCGACGGCATCCATGGCGCCACCATGGCGTCCGCCGAATTCGGTGCCGATGCCGAAGAAAAGCGGCCGACCGTGCAGGTCGGCGATCCGTTCTCGGAAAAGCTCCTGCTCGAAGCCTGTCTCGAGATCATGGCCAAGGGCTGCGTCATTGCCATCCAGGACATGGGCGCGGCGGGACTGACTTGCTCGGCCGTCGAAATGGGCGCCAAGGGCGATCTCGGCGTGACGCTCGATCTCGATCGTGTGCCATGCCGCGAGACCGGCATGAGCGCCTACGAGATGATGCTGTCGGAGAGCCAGGAGCGCATGCTCATGGTGCTCAAGCCCGAGAAGGAAAAGGAAGCCGAGGCGATCTTCCGCAAATGGGGGCTCGACTTCGCCGTGATCGGCGAGACCACCCCGACCAAGCGCTTCCTTGTCAGGCATGGCGGCGACGTCATGGCCGACCTGCCGATCAAGGAATTAGGCGACGAGGCGCCGGTTTACGACCGAAAGTTCGAGCCAAATCCGAAGCTGCCGGCGATCGACGCCGCTGCGATCAAGCCGCCGCTCGGCACCGCCGAGGCGCTGATGAGGCTGATCGGCTCGCCCGATCTCTGCTCCAGGCGTTGGGTGTGGGAGCAATATGACCACGTCATTCTCGGCAACACGGTGCAGCGTCCGGGCGGCGATGCCGCGGTGGTCCGCATCAACGACGGCCCCAAGGCGCTGGCGCTGACCTCCGACGTGACGCCGCGCTATTGCGAGGCCGATCCGTTTGAGGGCGGCAAGCAGGCGGTAGCCGAGGCCTGGCGCAATCTCACCGCCGTCGGCGCGCGGCCGCTCGCGGTCACCGATAATTTGAATTTTGGCAATCCGGAGCGGCCGGAAATCATGGGCCAGTTGGTCGGCTGCATCCGCGGTATCGGCGAGGCGTGCCGCGCGCTCGAATTCCCGGTCGTGTCGGGGAATGTCTCGCTCTACAACGAGACCAATGGCCGGGCGATCCTGCCCACGCCGACCATCGGCGGCGTCGGTCTGTTCGATGACTTTACCGGATCGATGACGCTTGCCTTTAAAGCCGAAGGCGAAGCCATCCTCGTTATCGGCGAAACGCGCGGCTGGCTCGGACAGTCGCTGTATTTGCGCGAGGTTTGCGGCCGCGAGGAGGGTGCGCCGCCGCCGGTCGACCTCGCCGCCGAGCGCCGCCACGGCGACTTTGTCCGCGGCCTGATCCGCGACGGCCTGGTAACAGCTGTGCACGATGTCTCGGACGGCGGCCTTCTCGTCGCAGTGGCGGAGATGGCAATGGCGGGTCGGATTGGCGCTGTGCTCGAAGGTCTCTCACAACTCCCCGCTCACGCGGTCTGGTTCGGCGAGGAACAGGCGCGCTATGTGGTGACGGCTTCCGACGCAGACACGATTGCGCGGCGCGCACAGGCAGCCGCGGTGCCCTTGACGCGGCTCGGAGCGACCGGCGGCAGAGTCTTGGCGATTGCCAATGAGCGGCCATTGCCGGTTGGCGATCTCGCCGCACAGTTCGAGGGCTGGCTTCCGGCCTACATGAATGGACCGGCGTAATGTCTATAACGCATTGACGGTTTCGCCCGCGCGGTCTTAATCAATATGCGGAAACAAACGGTGCGAGGCACGCCATGGCGATGGCCGCGAGCGATATTGAACGGCTGATCAGGGCGCACATTCCGGATGCCGACGTCACGATCCGCGATCTCGCCGGTGACGGCGACCACTACGCCGCCACCGTGATCGCCGAGTCGTTTCGCGGCAAATCGCGCGTCCAGCAGCACCAGATCGTTTACGATGCGCTCAAGGCCGAAATGGGCGGCAAGCTCCACGCGCTGGCGCTGCAGACCGGCACGCCCGAGCGGTAGTGCCGCTTGGTCGCGAAATCGCCGGCGTTTTGCCCCCGTCTGCGCCCGTCAAAATTGCATTCTCCAGCAAGGAAGCCGGATAGCGGACTGTTCTATCTGGCATTTTGGCCGGCTCAGAGACGAAAATCAGTGCATGGATTTGCGCCGGTTTTGCGCTACATATAAGGGGACGGCGACTGGACGGGATTCGGCGCGGATCGCCGGCCCCGCCGCCCAGCAAGGAAAACGAGAATGTCGATCGATCAATTCATTGACAACGAGGTCAAGGCGAACCCGGTGGTGCTGTTCATGAAGGGCACCCCGCAGTTTCCGATGTGCGGCTTTTCCGGCCAAATCGTGCAGATTCTCGATTACCTCGGCGTGGCCTACAAGGGCCTCAACGTTCTCGAGAATGACGATCTGCGCCAGGGTATCAAGTCCTACTCGAACTGGCCGACGATCCCGCAGCTCTACGTCAAGGGTGAGTTCCTCGGCGGCTGTGACATCATTCGCGAGATGTTTCAGGCTGGTGAGCTGCAATCGTTCTTCAAGGATAAGGGCATCGCGGTTAAGGAAACGGCGGGCGCTTCCTAGGCCGTCGGCCGAACGCGGAGCGTCTGAGCTTTTATCGCCGTTGTTTGGACTGCGCGCGCTGCCAAGCCAGTTCCAGCGCGCTCCGCAATTCCGCGACTGTCAGCGCCGATAATGTTGCCGTGGTGGCGCCGCGCGCGCCCCACGCGTTGGGGATTTTTGCAAAAGCGTCCGGCGCGACCTCGCACTTGAGCGCCTACTCGTCCGGACTGAGCATCAAATTGGCAGTGCGCCCGTCCGGTGCGAGTGTCGCATAGATGCGCCGGACCTTGAACGCTGTCCGATCGAAACGCGGTGCTTCCGTAGTATCGGGCAGCGACAGGGCGATGCGGCGAAAGTCTTTAGCGTTCGCCACGATCGCCCGGCGCAAAGCGCATCAGCGCGAGTAGTATTCGACCACCAGGTGCGGTTCCATCATCACCGGGTAGGGGACGTCGCCCATCGACGGTACGCGGGCGAGCTTGGCGGTCATCTTGGTGTGATCGACGTCGATGTAGTCGGGCACGTCGCGCTCGCCGAGCGCGGTCGCTTCCAGCACCAGTGCCAGCTGCTTCGACTTGTCCTTCACCTCGATCACGTCGTCGACATTCACCCGATAGCTCGGGATGGTGACGCGCCGCCCATTCACCTTGATGTGGCCGTGATTGACGAACTGGCGCGCGGCAAAGACCGTAGGCACGAATTTGGCGCGATAGATCACCATGTCGAGCCGGCGCTCCAGGAGGCCGATCATGTGGACGCCGGTATCGCCCTTGAATCGCCGCGCCTCGTCGTAGATGCCGCGGAAGTGCCGCTCCGACATGTTGGCGTAGTAGCCCTTGAGCTTCTGCTTGGCGCGCAGCTGTACGCCGTAGTCCGACAGCTTGCCCTTGCGGCGCTGGCCGTGCTGGCCGGGACCGTATTCGCGCTTGTTGATCGGTGATTTCGGCCGGCCCCAGATGTTCTGGCCCATTCGCCGGTCGATCTTGTACTTCGCCTCATGGCGCTTGGTCATTCGCGTCCTCTTAAAAAATGAAGTTTGAGGATCGCGCCCTCCTCTGTCACGGACCGTCTCGTTCGGAGCGGTCGGACCGACAGGTTTTGCGCCGAAGCGCCGGCCAAGCAAAACCACGGGTCGCGAAACACTTTGCGGGCCCAAACGGACCCGCAAAGTGCGGTGTATCTAGGGGGAAACTCGCGACGTGTCAAACGCTCAGCGGAAAAGCCTTCAGCCTTGCGCGAAGTGCTTTTGCCGCAGCGAATGACTGTTGATTAGGCGCCGGCCAGCCGGGTTTCCGTCACCGGGGCGGCCGGTGCGCCAATCCCGAACCGCGCCAGCACGGCGCCGGGCGCGTGACCGGACGTGAAAATCGCGCGGGCTGTACCGGCCGGCGCCCCCGGTTGCTTCGATCCCAGAAGGCTTACGACCCGGCGCGCGATGGCAGGCGCCGGATCGATGAAGCTGACCGGCCATGGCGCGATCCGGCGCAGCCGGTCGAGCAGCAGTGGGTAATGGGTGCAGGCGAGCACAATAGTGTCGGTGCGGCTGCCGTCGTCGATGAAGGCGGGCGCGATTTCGTTGCGTATGGCGGCATCGCTGACCGGGATGCCGGCAATATCGTCTTCCGCGAAGGCCGCGAGCTTTTTGGACCCGACCAAAGTGACCCGGCAGTCGCCGGCATGATCGCGAATGAGCGCACGGGTATATTCGCGCGCCACCGTTCCCTCGGTGCCGAGCACGGAGACCCGCCGCGTCACCGAGGCCTCGCAGGCCGGCTTGATCGCCGGCACGGTGCCGACAAACGGCACCGAAAATTTCTTGCGCAAGTCGGGGAGCACGATGGTCGAGGCGGTGTTGCAGGCGATGACGATGAGATCGGGGTCATGTGCCTCGATCAGTTCGCCCATCAACATGACGACGCGTGAAATCAATGCGGTTTCCGCGAGCCCGCCATAGGGAAAGCCCGCGTCATCGGCGACGAACAAAAAATCCCCGTCGGGCCGTGCCGCCGCAACCTCTCGGAAGACGGTAAGGCCGCCAAGCCCGGAATCGAACAGCAGAATGGTCGGAGACGCGGCCATGCGCGAGACACATGCACGATGAATGTGGCGAGAACAGTCGGCAACCGCGCGGTGGTCGTCAATGCTGATGCAACGGGAGTCTCAGCCCGCCAGCGCACCGACCAGGCGCGGCCCCTCCTTGGGCATGGCGGCCAGTTCCTCGCGCAGTTTCATTCTGCGTGCCGGCGGCAAAACCACGCCACTGACCGCCGTGAAGGTGAGCACCAGGATCGCCGCCAGATTGCCGTCCTGATAGTTGGCAAAGGCGACCGCGCCCATCAGGTAAGCCCAGAACGGAAACGCGATCGTCGAGACGACGGCGTTGACGATCCAGGCGTCACCCTCCCGCCGGACGTACCAGCAGAACAGCGGTGTCAGGATCAGACAGCTCACCGTCAGTGTGCCGATGGCGACCAAGTTGACCGGCAGTCCCGCCATGGTGGCCTGCACGCCGCCGGATCGGATCGCCTGTTCGAGGATGGCGTTGATCAGCATGGTGAAGGCGAGAACCTCGCCCGGAATGTATTTCACCGTCCGGAGCAGATAATCGTCACCCGGTTCGGCGTTGGGGGTCGCGATCCCATCGAGGTCGGAACGAAGCACGCGCTCGAGATCGGAAATCTGCTCGTCCGCTATTTGCGGCTTGCGTACCAGTCGGCCCATGGCAGCCTCCTCAGCGTTGCCTAAGATTACGGCAGGGCAAGTGAGTCGGGCAAACAAACAATGCGGCCGCCTGCCGCGGCGGACCAGAGATCAAGGATGGGCCATTGGCCGAATTGCGGGACGGCTGGCGAGTCCATCGCCGGGCAGGGCTTGCAACACCGCATCGGCTTGGAGCGGCGCAGACGGCGTCTGAGCAAAAGCCAACATCCCATTATCTTTGAGAGGAATATCGGCTTTGCCGATGAGCTGAAACGCGCTGCAGCGGGAAGCCTCGATCTAGCCGCGGCCGAACACCCGGCGGAAGATCGCATCGACGTGGGCGAAGTGAAAGTCGAGATCGAAATTGGCCTTCAGCTCCGCCTCGGAAAGATGCTTGCGCACCTCATTGTCCGCCGTCAGCAGGGCGAGAAAATCGCCTTCGCCGGCCCATGCCTTCATGGCGTTGCGCTGCACCAGGCGATACGCGGCTTCACGCGCCACGCCCTTCTGCGTCAGCGCCAGCAGCACGCGCTGCGAATGCACGAGGCCGCCGAGGCGGTCGAGATTCTTGCGCATGTTGTCCGGGTAGATCACGAGCCGCTCGATGACGCCGGCCAGACGGCCCAGCGCGAAATCGAGCGTCACTGTTGCGTCGGGGCCGATCATGCGCTCGACCGAGGAGTGCGAGATGTCGCGCTCATGCCAGAGCGCGACGTCTTCCAGCGCCGGCGTCACATAGGCGCGCACCATGCGCGACAGCCCGACCAGATTTTCCGACAGCACCGGGTTGCGCTTGTGCGGCATCGCCGAGGAGCCCTTTTGGCCCGGCGAGAAGAACTCCTCCGCTTCCAGCACTTCGGTGCGCTGCAGATGGCGGATTTCGGTCGCCAGCCGCTCGACCGAGGCGGCGACCACGCTGAGCGTGGCGAAATACATCGCATGACGGTCGCGCGGGATGACCTGCGTGGAGATCGGCTCAACCGCAAGGCCGAGCTTTTTCGCCACATGCGTTTCGACCCGCGGATCGACTTGCGCGAACGTGCCGACCGCGCCGGAGATGGCGCAGGTCGCGACCTCCTTGCGGGCGGCTTCCAGTCTTTGCCGTGCGCGGGAAAATTCGGCGTAGGCGACGGCGAGCTTGAGGCCGAACGTGGTCGGCTCGGCGTGGATGCCATGAGAGCGGCCGATGGTCGGCGTGTATTTGTGTTCCTCGGCGCGCTTCTTCAGCGCCGCATTGAGCTTGTCGACATCGGCGATCAACAGATCGGCCGCGCGCACCAGCTGAACGTTGAGGCAGGTGTCGAGCACGTCCGAGGAGGTCATGCCCTGGTGCACGAAGCGCGCCTCGGGCCCGACGATTTCGGCGAGGTGGGTCAGGAATGCGACGACGTCATGCTTGGTTTCGCGCTCGATCTCATCGATCCGCGCGATATCGAATTTGGCGTCCTTGCCCTTGGCCCAGATCTTCTTCGCAGCCGCCTTCGGAATCATGCCGAGTCCGGCCATGGCGTCGGCGGCATGCGCCTCGATCTCGAACCAGATGCGAAAGCGCGTCTCCGGCGACCAGATCGCCGCCATTTCGGGCCTGGTGTAGCGTGGTATCATTCCTGACCTCGATCGGCCGTGCGCCCGGCTGTATCAGACGCCGCTTCAGCCAGCAATCGAACATGGTCCGCCGGCCGACGGCGACTGAAGCTCCAAGTCCCGGACGTCGACGATCGGCAACTGGTTCATCCGGCCGACGAGAATTGCCGTTCGATTTCATCCATCAGCGGACTGGTGAGGCCGGCCTTCTTGAAAACGGCAAATCCTTCGAGGATGACCGCGTCCCAGGATTTTCCGGCCATGACGTTCTTCTCGCCGCGATACTTGAGATAGAGCGCTCGCGCCTCGTCGACGCGGCCGAGGAACATCAGCGCGTGGGCCCGGCTTGCGTAGAGCCATGTCGCCTGGGTGCGAGCCCGATGGCCTGGTCGGCGGCGTCCATCGCCATCGCGAAATCGCTGGCCAGCACCGCATTCCAGGCGACGAGCCCGATTCTGCCGATGCAAAATTGCAGGTCGTTTTGCCACTGGGCATTGCTGGGATCGCTGGCGGCCGAGACGTTGCACGATAGTCGAGAGCCGCGCGGTAAGACTTGAGCGCTTCGGGCAACGCGTGCTGCGTCAACAAGCACATTGCCGACGAGATTGTATGAGACGGCGACATCGCGCTGCCAGCCGGCGTTGGCCGGATCAATCTCGGCCAATGCCTCGATCACGGCCAGGCCGTCCCGAAATCTGCGTAACGCCTCCGGCGCGTCGCCTTGTGCCAGCGCCGCGCGGCCGGCCTTGTTGTCGGCAACCGAAAGCGCGCGCCGCCACTCGGCGTTTTGGGGATTGGACTTGGCGAGGGCTTCCATGATGCCGAGACTGTCACGATACGACTTGAGCGCGTCTTTCGGATTTTGCTGCGCGCTGAGAATGTCCCCGACTTTCTCGTAGACCGCTGCGAGAGTGCGTTGCCATTCGGTTTTGCCGGGGATCGGACTTGGCGAGGGCTTGCAGGATTTCGAGCCCGTCATGATACGATTTGAGCGCGTCCTGCGGATTTTGCGATGCGGTGAGAACGTCGCCAATTGCCTGATAGGTCGCCGCCAGGTCGGCTTGCCAACCGGCATCGGCGGGATTGAGTTTGGCGAGACGTTGCAGAACAGCCAGGCTGTCGCGATACGATTTCAGGGCGTCCGCCGCTTCGCCCCGCGCCCGCAGCGCATCGGCGATCAGGCTGTCGGTGACGGCAAGGTCGTGCTGCCAGCTTGCGTTGGCCGGATCAATCGTCGTCAAGTGCTCGAGGACCACAAGCCCAGCGCGAAAATTTTGCAGCGCCTCGGTGAAGTCCTTTTGCGCGGCCAGCACGCTTCCGACCCTGTTGTGAAAAAACGCAACGTCGGCTTGCCAACTCGCATTGGTGGGATCGGTTTGCGCAAGTCGCGATATGATTGCGAGCCCGTCTCGATAGGCTTTCAGCGCCCCGGGCAGGTCACCTTGCGTCTGCAACGCAGCGGCAATCCGATTGTCGGAAATCGCGATGTCGTGCTGCCGGCTGCTGTTGCTCTGATCGGCCGCCGCAAGGCTCACTCGGATCGCATGTCCGTCGCGATAGGATTGAAGGGCTTCCGCGATTTTGCCCAGCGCCAGCAGCGCGTCGCCGACATTCTGGTAGGCGGTCGAGAGGTCGCGCTGCAATCCCGCATTTGCCGGGTCGGCTTTTGCCAGGCGCGCGGCGATCGCCAAGCTGTCGCGGTAGGTTTGCAGGGCTTCGGCCGTCTTGCCCTGTTCCATCAAAACCGCGCCGATTTTTGAGAAGGAAAAGCGCAGATCGGCTTGCCATGTGGCATTGCCCGGGTCGGCCTTGGCAAGGCGATCGACCACAGCGAGGGCATTGCGATAGAACGTGAGTGCGTCCGCAAAGTGTCCCTGCTTCAACAGGATATCGGCGACCCCGTTGTCGGCGAGCGCGAGCCCGCGCTGTACGCCGGTGTTATCGGGCTGAGCCTTGGCTATGCGCTCCATGATGGCGGCGCTGTCGCGCAACGCCTGCAGGGCGTCGGCCAGATGACCTTGCGCCTCGAACATGTCGGCGATTTCTGACTTGAGGGTTGCTAGGTCACGCTGCCATTCGATGTTGTCTGGATCGGATCGGGCGAGGCTTTCCATGATCGCCACGCACTCGCGATAGGTCTGCAAGGCATCCGGCAGCTTGCCTTGTTCGAAGAGGACGCCGGCAATCTTCTCTTGCGAGATCGAGAGATCGCGCCGCCAGTTCGGATTATTCGGGTCGGCCTTGATCACCCGCTGCATCGTCGCAAGGTCTTGGCGATAAATTTGGATGGCTTCCGCGAGATGGCCTTGCGCCCTCAAGACGTACCCGATCTTCTCCTGCGCGGTCGCGAGACCTCGCAGCAAACGCGCATTGTGCGGATCGGCGTTCGCCAGTCGCTCGGATATGGCGAGGCTTTCGCGGTAGGCCTTCAGCGCGCTTTCAAGATCATTGAGCGCCAGATAAGTGTCGCCGAAGGTGTCCAGCATCTGAGTGCGGCTCGCCAGCATGGTCGGGTTATTGGGGTCGGACGATGATATTTGGTTGAAGGTTGCCTCAGCGGTGCCGAGGATCTTGCGCACTGTCGCGGCTCGCAAGCCTTCGACTTCCCGAAGTCCCTGAGCGATATCGATCACGAGACTGTCGGCGGCTTGCTTGGCGAGCATGAAATTGCGTAGTGCTTCCTGTTGAGCGCGGTACGCCAAAAAACCCGCCGCCGCCGCCGCGATCATCAGCAGGAACAGCGCCGCAGCGGCGCCGACGGCGAGCCGCAGCGCGCGACGCTGCTGGCGTACCTCCTGGGAGAGCAAATCCTCCTTCGGAACGCCGCGCATCGCGGCAGCGAAATCGGCGGCAAGCTCGGTGAACTTGGCGTCGCGCTTGTCCGCGCCCCCGCGGTAAGAGCACAGATCGACCCATTTCGGCTCGCTCGGAAACGCCTTCGCCAGCGCTGGTGGCAGCGGATTGGTGCCGCGCGAGGCAAAATCGCCGGCAGCTTCGTCCCAGGACAGCTCTCCGTCGGTCAGACCGATGAGTAGCGTTTCGGCGGAATTGTGCTCCAGCCAATAGGTGACCTCCTTGTTGACCCATTTGGAGGCGGCGGCTTCCGGCGAGGCGAGCAGCAAGAAATACCGCGACTGTCCGAGCGCTTGCTCGATCGTCGGCCACAGATGCGGGGTGGCGGAGAGGCTGGTGTCGTCGCGGAATAGCCGCAGCGCCCGGCGCACATACCATGGCTTGCCAAGCTTCTGGACTGCCGACTGCAGCGCCGCCGCGATCGGTTTGTCCTTGGTATGGCTGTAGGAAATGAAGCCGTCGTAGAGCGCCATGATGCTGCCCCCGCAGATGCCGTCATTCAAGGCGGCAAGGCCCCTCGCTGGCAAGCCAGCGCTGCAAATATTATTGCCGGCGGCAGATTTGGGTATGACGCTTAACGATGCCCGCAGAGCCCACGCCGCAAAGCGGGTGCGGTCATGCGGCCGCAGATAATCGACCGGCGTGCCCTTGGGAATGATGCCGTTCGGATTGGCGCGCGGGATCGAATAATAGTTGATCACGTAATAGCGCGGCTTCACCGTCTCGGCGACGCCGGGCACCTGATAAAGCTCGCGCATGTAGTTCGACAGGTTTGGGAAATCGGCGATGCGGTTGCGGTTGCACTTGAACAGCGAAAAGTAGGCGACGTCGAAGCGCACCAGCGTCGGAAACAGCCGCCAATCGGCCTCGGTCATCTGCCGGCCGACCAGATAACGCTGGCGCCCGAGCCGGGCTTCCAGCTCGTCGAGCGCGGCGAACAGCGCATCGTAGGCGGCCTCGTAGGTCGCCTGCGTGCGGGCGAAGCCGCAGCGATACACGCCGTTGTTGACGTTGGCGTAGACGAACTCGTTGATGCGGTCGATCTCGCCGCGCAGCGCGGCCGGATAATAGTCCGTGGCATCGGCGCCGATACCGCCAAATTCGCCGTTGAACATGCGGATGATTTCGGACGACTCGTTATTGACGATCCGCCGGGTTTTTGTGTCCCACAGCGTCGGTACCGTGACCTTGCCGGTGTAATGCGGATCGCTCGCCGTATAGGCCTGATGCAGATAGCGAAAGCCGTTGACGCGGTCGGGCACGCAATCCGGAAACGCCGGATTGTCCTCATACATCCAGCCCTGCTGCTTTAGTCCCGGTATCGCATAGGCGACCGAAATGGCGCCGCTGAGTTTCTTGATCGCGCGATAGATCAGCGTGCGATGCGCCCACGGGCAGCCGTGAGCGACGTAGAGGTGATAGCGGCCGGCCTCGGCTTTGAAGCCTGATGAGCCGTCGGCGGTGATCCGATCACGAAAGCGGCTGTCGGCGCGCTGAAACTCGCCGGCTCTGCCGGTTTCGGCAGGAAGTTCCTCGTCGCGCCATTGGCCGTCGACCACGATGCCCATCAGGCAGCCTCCCCACGCGTCAGCGCCGCTGCGTTGCGGATGGCTGCGATGTTGGCGCGATAGCTCTCGGGATTGCGATCCTTGAACACGGCCGAACCGGCGACGAAAGCGTTGGCGCCGGCGCGCGCCGCCGCCGGCGCGGTCTCCGGCGTGATGCCGCCGTCGATTTCGATGTCGATCGGGCGGCCGCCGGCCATGGCGCGCAGATTGCGCACCTTGTCGACGGCGCCGGCGATGAATTTCTGGCCGCCGAAGCCGGGATTGACCGACATGACGAGGATTAGATCGACAATGTCGATGACGTTGGCGACGGTGTCCTCCGGCGTGCCCGGATTCATGGTGACGCCAGCTTTTTTGCCCAGCGCACGGATCGCCTGCAGCGAGCGGTGAATATGCGGACCGGCCTCGACGTGAACGGTTATGTGGTCGGCGCCGGCCTTGGCGAAGGCTTCGAGGTAGGGATCGCACGGCGCGATCATCAAATGCACGTCGAGCGGCTTTTTGGTGTGCGGCCGGATCGCCTTCACGACGTCAGGGCCGATCGAGATGTTGGGGACGAAATGGCCGTCCATGACGTCGACATGGATCCAGTCGGCGCCGGCGGCGTCGACCGCGCGCACTTCCTCGCCGAGCTTGGCGAAGTCGGCGGAAAGGATCGACGGGGCAATGATCAGTGGGCGTGGCACGGGGCGCGTTCCGGGAAAACCCCGCTCGCCTAACATGCCGGTGAGGCAGCGGCAACGCGCGGCGGGCGGGACGGCAATATTTGCCGCCTGCACCGCCGCGCCGGCAGCTTTTGATCCAACGCGACTGCGGCCGTCAGGGCAAAATTTGAGTTTTTTCCGCTGCTTGCGCCACGGCCCCGGTTTTGCATCACGAGACCGGGGGAGCCTGCGGCTGTCCGCATTCGCCGTTCGAGGAGCATAGCATGTCGTGGTCTGTCACCGGGTCGAACGCCGGCAACCCGTTTGCCTACTTGCAGTCGCTCTTGCCGCAAAATCCGACGGCGAACGGCGCGCAGGGGCAGGCCGACCCGCTCTCCTCGTTGTTGGCCGCGCTTGGTCAGCAGAATCCGAATGCTGCGTCATCGTCGCCAGCATCGCCAGCCTCGCCGAGCGCCAGCGCGCCCGGCACCACTCCGCAATTCGGTCCGCAAACGCTGCAGGCCCTGCTGGCCTTGCAGAGCGAAAGCTCCGATCCGCAGGCGCTGGCATCGCAGTTTGCCAATGCGGCCAATGACGCCGACCCGACCTCGGCGCAGCAACCCGGAGCGAGCCAGGGTCTGTACGGGCATCATCGCCATCATCACATGGGCGCCGGCGGGAGCGGCGGCCAAAATCTGCTGTCGCTGCTCGCGGGAACGAGCGGCTCCGCGACGACCCAGACCACGGCCAATCCGAACGGCACGACGACCACGTCGATCAGCTATGCGGACGGCTCGACGGTGAGCACGACGACAGCGGCGGCGGGCGGTACACCGGGCTCGGACGTCACAAGTTCGTCGGCTGGCGGCGCCAATGCGACCGGCGGCAATCTGCTCGAACGCCTGATCCAGATGCAGGCGCAATTGCTGGCGCCGGCCGCCACGCAAAGCGTTACTGCGTAGGACGCATCCCGCATCCCATCGCTCTTTGACGGGATTAGGCTGACTGGACTCAGCCTACCGGGCGCGATACCGCCTGCCCGCAGCGGAGGCTGCTGTGGCGCGCACCGATGTCATCGTGCTGGGAGCGGGGATAATCGGCGCCTCGGTTGCGCTGCATCTCGTCAAGCGCGGGCTGGCGGTGGCGCTGGTCGATCGCGCCGGGCCGGGGGAGGGCACCTCGTACGGCAATACCGGCATCATCGAAGGCAATACCATCTTTCCGCAGGCCTTTCCTTCGGATTGGCTCAATCTGCTTCGCATCGCGCTCAAACGCGCGCCGGAAGCCAACTATCACATGGCATTTCTGCCGAAGGTCGCGCCCTGGCTTGCCGCATTCCGCGCCGCCTCGCGGCCGGAGCGCCTGATCGAAACCGCGGAGCTGATGCGGCCGCTGTTCGCGCGCGCCGCATCGGAGCATGAGGCGCTGGTCGCCGAAGCCGGGGCCGAGCGCTATTTGCGGCGCAACGGCTGGCTGAAACTCTATCGCGGCGACAAGTCATTCGCCGCGCAGGCGCGCGAGCGCGACATGGCCGCCCAGCTCGGCATCGCCAGTGTGCCGCTCGACGGCGAGGCGGCGCGCGCGCTCGAACCGTCGCTCGCGCCCGTCTTCAAACACGCAGTGCATTGGACCGGCGCGATGAGCGTCAGCAATCCGCTGGCGCTCACCCGCGCCTACGCGGCACGCTTTGCCGCGCTCGGCGGCATCGTCTTGCAAGGCGACGCGCGGTCGCTGCATCGCGCCGAGCCGCATTGGCGCGTCGACACCGCAAGCGGGCCGCTCGATGCCGGCGACGTGGTGGTCGCGCTCGGCCCGTGGGCGCCGGACCTGCTCGAACCGCTCGGCATCAAGCTGCCGCTTGCCGTCAAGCGCGGCTATCACCGGCATTTCCGCGCCCGGGGCAACGCCGCCCTGAGCCGGCCGATCCTCGACGCCGAAAACGGTTATTGCCTCACACCGATGGAGCAGGGCATCCGGCTCACAACCGGCGCCGAATTTGCCGCCCGCGACGCGGCGCCGACGCCGGTGCAGTTCGACAGGCTCTTGCCCGCCGCGCACGACCTGTTCCCGCTTGGCGAACCCGTTGAGCCAAAGCCGTGGCTGGGTTCGCGGCCGTGCTTTGCCGATTCACGGCCGGTGATCGGGCGCGCGTCGCGGCAGCGCGGCCTATGGCTTGCCTACGGCCACGGTCATTGGGGTTTGACGCTCGGGCCGGCGACCGGCCGCCTCGTCGCCGAGATGATCACGGGCGCGACGCCATTCTGCGATCCGGCGCCATACGGCGCGGAGCGGTTCATGCACTGAAGTATTCGCGTGGAAACGCTCAGTTGCCGCTGATGGTCTTCACCACGCTCGACTGCGGGCGCGTGTTGGTGACGTCCATCTTGTCGTGCTGCCGCAGCATGTTGTCGTATTTGGCAAGCGTCGTCACCGGCCCCTTCGGCACCATGTGAACCACCTTGAACCCGGCCGCCTTGAGCTGACGCAGCAATTCCGGCATGGCCTCGGCGGTGGCGTGCTGGAAGTCGTGCATCAGCACGATGCCTTTGCCGCGCATTTCCAGTTTCGTCATCACCGATTTGATCACCAGCTCGGGCCGGTGCAGCTTGAAATCGAAGGAGTTGATATCGGTCGAGAAGGTCGAGATGTTGCGGGTGCCGAGATAGGTCAGGAGTTGTGGCGGTTGCTGCAGATCGGGGAAGCGGAAGAACGGCGCGATCGGTCCGCCGACGGCATGTGTCACCGCGCTCACGCCCATCTCGATTTCCTGTTTGGCAAGTTCGATGTTGCTCGCGTACGGGTTCCTCGCCAGGTCCTTGTGCGACCAGGTGTGGCTGCCGACCGTCATGCCCGCCTCGGCCACCAGCTTGGAAATTTCCGGATGCCAGGTGGCGTGCTCGCCGATCTCGAAGAACGTCGCCTTGAGGCATTGATCGGTCAGCGCCTTGATCACGGCCGGCGTGTTGCCCGGCCACGGCCCGTCGTCGAACGTCAGCACGACTTCGTGCTCGTTGAGAAAATCGTATTGCTTGAAGTGCTCGAAGCCGAACGCCGGGCCGCCGGTGGTGTCGATCTGCACCGTGCGGGAAATGCCCATGGCGCCGGGCTTGTCGCAGGCCGGTGCTGTGGCGGCCGTGCCTTTCTGTCCCCCACTGCCCGCGTTGCCCGGCGCGGCCGCGGCTGGCGGCGCGGGCGGAGGCGCTGCGGCCTGCGCTGCTGCTGCGGGCGCGCCAGGATTGCCGCTTTGCACTTCGGCCAAGCGCGTCGGCGCAGCGGCCGGGGCGGGCTTGGGCGGCGCCACGGTCGGCGCGGCGATTGGTGCCTGCAGCGGTGCGGCGACTGAAACCTGAGCGACTCTGGGCGCGGGCGCAGCCGCGGGCTTGGCTGCGGCCGGCGCGGCACGTGTCGCGCTTGCGGCCAGCAGCGGTCCGCCATGCTGAATTCCGCGCTGCGCTGCGATGACGCCGAATGCCGCAAGACCCAAGGTCGCCACCGCGGCAACGACAATGACGAGCACTCTCAAAGTACCCTCCACAACACACCACAACCACTGGTCTCAAAGTCAAGGCGTAATCGGCCACCGAGTCAATGCGGACGAGGTAAGTGCCCACCAGCGAGGAAGAAAAAATGGCGACGGTGGTTTCCGCGGAGTGCGCAGTTATGGTTTTCACACGCTCAACGGCCGAACTGATCCTTCCAGCTTCGCATCGCGCCGGGGAAGGGCAGCGCAGATGCCTCAAAAACGCCACGGGCGATGGCGCGCGCCACCACATTGGCGGCGAACGCGCCAAGCTTGGTCAAGGCCAGGATCGGATCCGAAAGCGGCTTGCGGCCCGTCGACACTGCGAACACAACGTCGCCGTCGAGCGGTGTGTGGATTGGATAAATGGCGCGCGACAACCCGGACTGCGCCATGATTGCCAGTCGCTTCGCCTGGGTCTTGCTGAGGACCGCGTCGGTTGCGACCACCACCAGCGTCGTGCTGGCGCGCGGACTGATCTTGGTGCGCGGTTCGAGAGCTTCCGCAGGGAAGGGACTTGGCCAGCCGAGGCCGCCGAATTCGCCGTTTTGTTCGAACGGCGCCGCCCAGAACCACGGACCGGGACCGACTGTGACGCTGCCAACGGCGTTGACGACAGCAAGTGCCCCGACGATATGGCCGTCTGCGCTTTGCGCCGACGCGGACCCTAGTCCGCCTTTGCAATTAACCGTCGTGGAACCGGTGCCGGTGCCGACGCTACCGAGACTGAAATCAACCGTCGCGCCGGCTGCCGCGGCATAGCCGAGATCACGATAGGGTGGAAAACGCCCCCAGTTCTTGTCGCCGCCGCTGTTGAGATCGAACACGATGGCCGCAGGCACAATCGGCACCCGTGCGGCGCCGACCGCGAAGCCGCGGCCCTGTTCCCTGAGCCAGGCTTGCACGCCGGAGGCGGCATCGAGGCCGAACGCCGAGCCGCCGGACAGTGTGATGGCGTCAATGCCTTCGACCGTTTGGGCGGGATCGAGCAGTGCGGATTTGCGGGTTCCCGGGGCGCCGCCACGCAGATCGATCGAGCCGACCGATGGCTGGTCGAAGATTACCGCGGTGCTCCCTGAGCCGAGCCGCATGTCCTCTGCGTGGCCCACTTTGACGCCGGGAACATCGGTGATGAGGTTGCGCAAATCGTCCTCGCAAATCGGATGAAGCGGAGACGATTTGCGCGTCCGCGTCAATCGGTTGGATCGATCCCCTTAACATTGCCGTGAGCGACCGGATTCCGGCCATCACATCATCGCGGCCTATTCGCGCACGCCTTGCGCATGCAAGACCGGGCGGGCATGACTGCGCCATGGCCAACGTCAGCATCATTGCCGCGCTCGTCGCCGGCATGCTGAGTTTTCTGTCGCCCTGCGTGCTGCCGCTGGTGCCGCCGTATCTCGTGTATCTGACCGGAACCTCGCTCGAACGCTTCGCCGACGCAGAAGGCGAACCGCAGGTGCGGCGCGAGACCATGGTTGCCGCGCTGCTGTTCGTGCTCGGCTTCTCCACCGTGTTCGTGGCGCTCGGCGCCAGCGCCAGCGCCATCGGCGGAGTGGTGCGCGCCTATTCGAGCGAACTCGCCCTCGTTGCCGGCATCGGCATCATCGCGATGGGACTGCATTTCCTCGGGCTCACGCCAATCGCCTGGCTGATGCGCGAGAAGCGGCTCGCCGTCGCCAAGCCGGTCGGACTCTGGGGCGCCTACCTGATGGGTCTTGCCTTCGCGCTCGGCTGGACGCCGTGCATCGGACCGATCCTCGCGGCCATTCTCGCCATCGCCGCGTCGGAACAGACGGTCGCCAAGGGCGCCGGCATGCTCGCCGTCTATTCGCTCGGGCTCGGCGTGCCGTTCATCATCGCGGCGTTTGCCATCGAGACATTCGCGGCGTTTCTCGCGCGTTTCAAAAAACACCTGCATCGGGTCGAGCAGGGCATGGGCGCGCTTCTGGTGGTGACGGGGGTGGCGTTTCTGTTCCCGTCGCTGAACTGGATCAACTGGTTCAGCAACTGGCTCCTGGATGCGTTCCCGGTCCTAAGCAAAATCGGATAAAAAGAAGCCCGCCGGCGCGGCGGGCTTCGCAACGTAAGTTTGTTGATCGCGCCGCCTACATGGTGCAGCCGGACGCCGGGCATTGCACATAGGTGATCTTGCCGCTCGCGTCCTTCTTCCAGATGTAGACGACATAATCGAGCCGCGTGATATCGCCCTTCTTGTCGTAGGCGATGTCGCCGATCACGGTCTTGAAATGCATGCCGGAATGCATCTCGTCGGCGACCTTTTTCGGATCGAGCGATTTTGCCGCGGTTGCGGCCTGAGCGATGATCTGCACGCCGGCATAGCTGTAGAGGGTGTAGGATTCCGGCTCGAATCCCTTGGCGCGGAATTTCGCCACCACCGCCTTGGCTTCGGGGCGGTTCCGCGGGTCGGGACCGTAGGTCATCAGCGAGCCGACCACGCCGGGACCGCCGACGGTGGCGAATTCGTCGGACGTGATGCCGTCGCCGCCCATCAGCGGCGCCTTGACGCCCTGGTCTCGCATCTGCCGCACGATCAGGCCGGCTTCGGTGTAGAGGCCGCCGAAATACACGAGATCGGCACCGGATTGTTTGATCTTGGAGATCAGCGCCGAATAGTCCTTCTCGCCGGTGTTGATGCCCTCGTAGAGCACTTCATGCATGCCGCCGGCTTTGATCGTCTTGAGCGTCTCATCGGCGAGGCCCTTGCCGTAGGTGGTCTTGTCGTTGACGAAAGCGATCTTCTTGCCCTTGAAATGCTTGAGGATGTAGGCGCCGGCGACGCGGCCCTGCTGATCGTCACGGCCACAGGTGCGGAAGACGTTCCAGTACCCGCGTTCGGTCACGGTGGGATTGGTCGAAGCAGGCGTAATCTCCAGGATTCCGTTCTCGTGATAGACTTCCGAAGCCGGAATGGTGACGCCGGAATTGTAATGGCCAATCACGAATTTGACGCCGTCGGCGACGAAATTGTTGGCGACCGACACGCCCTGCTTCGGATCGGAGACGTCGTCGCCGAAATCGACGCTGATCTTCTTGCCGAGAATGCCGCCTGCGGCGTTGATGTCGTCGGCCGCTTGTTGGGTGCCGTTCTTCATTTGCGCGCCGGTGGCGGCATTAGGGCCGGTGATCGGGCCGGCGACGCCGAACTTCACTTGGGCCGACGCTGAGCCCGCCAATGCGCACGCAAAGCCCAGTGCGATGCCGAGTGTGGCGATCCTGTTCATGCTGTTTCCCCTTCAGGTCAGGCCGGCTGGTTCACCCTGCCGCGATGTTACGTCAAGGCTCTTTGCGGCGCCAGCCTAGCGCGCCATCCGGCGCGTTGATCCACCGATATTGGGTGACCATTTGCGTGGCGCGGGCGACGCGGAAGCCGAAGAATCCCGCGGCCAGGCATACAGCGCTGTCGACGGCGTAGTAATGCAGCGACAGCAAAGTGCCGCCGAACAGAGAAAAATGAATGAAGCGCACGGCGGCGCCGAGGATCAGCATGTAGAACACGACCTGCCACCACGGCCGCCACGTCATCGCCACGGCACGGCCGGCGAGCCATGCCGCGCCGCCGCCCAGCACGATCGTGACCAGAATGAAGATGCCGGGCGAACCTTCCTGGTAGAACAACCTCGCAATCGTCGCGAACAGCCCGGCGTCGGTCATGACACTTGCTGCCGCCCGCCTTCGAGATAGGCGGATTTGACCTCGGGCCGGTCGAGCAGTTCGCGGCCGGTGCCGGACAGCGTGATCAGCCCGTTGACCATCACGTAGCCGCGATGCGCGAGCCGGAGCGCGTGATAGGCGTTCTGCTCGACCAGAAACACGGTAAGGCCGTCGTCGGTGTTGAGTTTTTTGATGGCGTCGAAAATCTGCCGGACGACGAGCGGCGCCAGGCCCAGCGATGGCTCATCGAGCAGCAAGAGCCGCGGCCGGCTCATCAGCGCGCGCGCGATCGCCAGCATCTGCTGCTCGCCCCCCGATAATGTGCCGCCGCGCTGGGTGAGCCGCTGCCGCAGCCGCGGGAACAGCGTCAGCACCCGTTCAAGGTCTGCGGCGAATTCGCTCTCGGCGGCGACAGTCGCGCCCATCTGCAGATTTTCCAGCACCGTCATGCGCGGGAAAATGCGCCGGCCTTCCGGCGCCTGCGCGAGCTTCAGCCGGGCAATCTCGTGGGTCGGCAGGCGCGTGATATCGCGGCCGTCGAACATGATCGTGCCGTCGCGCGCCCGCGGATTGCCGCATACCGTCATCATCAGGGTGGATTTGCCGGCGCCGTTGGCGCCGATCAGCGCGACGATCTCCCCGGCATTGACGTCGAGTTCGACGCCCTTGAGCGCCCGCACATGGCCGTAGAAGGCGGTGACGCCGCGAATGGAGAGGAGCGGGGTGCTCATAGGCCCACCGCCGCCTCGACCTGCGCCACGTCCTCGTCGGCGACGCCCAGATAGGCGGCGATCACCTTGGCGTCGTTGCGCACCGCCTCCGGAGTGCCGTCGGCGATTTTCACGCCGTAATCGAGTACGACGATGTGGTCGGAAATATTCATCACCACGCTCATGTCGTGCTCGATCAACAGGATCGATACGTCGTGCTCGTCGCGGATGCGCAGCAAAAGCTCGTTGAGCTCGGCGCTCTCGCGCGGATTAAGTCCCGCCGCCGGCTCGTCGAGGCAAAGCAGCACCGGGTCGGTACACATGGCGCGCGCGACTTCGAGCCGCCGCTGCGCGCCGTAGGGCAATTCGCCGGCCGGATCGTCGGCACGCTCGGTCAGCGCGAAGCGGTCGAGCCAGAAGCGCGCCTTGTCGAGCGCCGCGCGCTCAGCCGCCGCGTAGGGTGGAAAGCCGAGCACGCCGAGAAACGTATAGCCCGACGCCAGCATCAGTCGGTTATGCTGCGCAACCAGCAGAATTCTCCAGCACGGTCATGCCGGAAAACAGCCGGATATTCTGGAAGGTGCGGGCGACGCGCGCCTGCCGCGCGACCAGATAGTCCGGCATGCGTTCGAGCAGGAACAGCGCGCCGTCGGGCCGCACCACGCCGCGCTTGCCGCTGTCGGTGAGGTCTTCGAGCGCGCTCCAGACCGCGGCGTCGCCGCGATGCAGCGCCAGCCGTCCTTCGGTCGCCCGGTAGAAGCCGGTGATGCAGTTGAACACCGTGGTCTTGCCGGCGCCGTTCGGCCCGATCAGCGCGGTGATGGCGGCGCGCCGCACTTCGAACGAGACGTCGTCGACCGCGACGAGCCCGCCAAAACGCATCGTCAGGTGTTCGACGCGCAGTACGGGAGGGCCGTCCGCCGGCATCAGCCGTGGCCCTCCTTGACCAGATCGACGGAGATTTCCTTGCGCTGTTTGAGGAATACCGACGGGTCGCGCGTCGCGATCAGGCCGCGCGGCCGCCAGATCATGATCAGCACCATGGCGAGCCCGAACAGCAGCATGCGGTACTGCGTCGGATCGAAGGTCGGTCCGAAGATCTGCTTGAGGAACGTCAGCTGGCGGAAAATCTCGGTGCCGCCGATCATGACGATGGCCGCAATCGCGACGCCGATCTGGCTGCCCATGCCGCCCAGCACGACAATCGACAGGACCGTCGCCGAACTCGATGAAGGTGAACGATTCCGGCGAGATGAACGCTTCGCGCGCGGCAAAAAAAGAGCCGGCGAAGCCAGCGAACATCGCCCCCATGGCGAACGCGGTCAGCTTGGTGTTGGTGGTGTTGATGCCGAGCGAGCGGCAGGCAATCTGATCCTCGCGCAACGCCTCCCAGGCGCGGCCGACCGGCAGGCGCCGCAGCCGCATGGTGACAAAGCAGGTCAGCAGGCCAAGGGAGAGAATGACGTAATAGAGAAACAGCACGCGATAGAGCGGGGAGAATTCCAGGCCGAACACGGCGGCAAAGCCGTTATCGTCGGCATTGAACGGAATGCCGAAGAAGGTCGGCCGCGGAATGCCGATGACCCCCGCATAGCCGTTGGTGAGCGCCGTCCAGTTGATGATGACGAGGCGGATGATCTCGCCAAAGGCAAGCGTCACGATAGCGAGATAATCGCCGCGCAGCCGCAATACCGGAAAGCCGAGCAGGACGCCCCAGAACGAGGACAGAATGCCGGCGAGCGGCAGCAGGACCCAGAACGACAGGCCGAAATTCTTCGCCAGCAGTGCATAGGAGTAGGCGCCGACGGCGTAGAAGGCGACGTATCCCAGGTCGAGCAGGCCGGCGAGACCGACGACGATATTCAGTCCCCAGCCGAGCATCATGTAGATCAGGATCTGGATGCCGAAATTGTCGACCCATCGGAGCGCGCCGCCCCAACCGGCGGCAAAAATGACCAGCGCCGGATAGGCGATAACAAAGCCGATGGCGAACGGCACGAACCACTTTTTAAACTGGTATCGCCACGCCGGAATCGGCCGCGAAGCCGGCCGCTGCTTGCGCCGAGCGAGCCAGGGATCGACCATGAACGAGTAACCGAAGCGGCCCGCGGCCGTGATGACGACGACCGCCGCCAAGAGCGGCCAGCGCGTCGTCAGGATCAGTTCGTCGCGGATGTTGGTGACGGTCTCGAAGCCGACGAGCGGCAGCAGCAGGCCGAATGTGACGACGCCCGTGAAGGCCGCGTCGCGCAACGCTTGCACGGCATCGACGCGCAAATCTTGGACGCGCCCGTCTCGCGCGCCGGCTTGCATGTCAGACTTTCTCGACATCCGGCCGGCCGAACAGGCCCTGCGGCAGGAAGATCAGCGTGATCGCCAGGATCGAAAAGGCGGCGACGTCCTTGTAGTCGATGGAAAAATACGCCGACCACAGCGTTTCGATCAGGCCGATGATGAGTCCGCCGACCACCGCGCCAGGCAGCGAGCCGATGCCGCCGAGCACCGCGGCGGTGAAGGCCTTCACGCCCGGCACGAAACCGTCGGAAAAAGTGACGACACCGTAATACATCAGATACATGGTGCCGGCGACGGCGGCGAGCGCGGCGGCGATCACGAAGGTCATCGAGATGGTGCGGTCGACATCGACGCCGAGCAGTGCCGCCATCTTCTGGTCCTGCTCGCAGGCGCGTTGCGCCCGGCCGAGCCGCGTCTTGCTCACCAGGTACCAGAATGCGACCAGCAGGACCGCAGTAAGGCCCCAGATGATGAGTTGCTTATAGGACAGCGTCACCGGAAAATTGTTGTTGTTGAGCAGCACGAACTCGCCTTGCACCATCGGCGGGATCGACTTGTTGCGCGGCCCCTGAGTCACCTGGACGAAATTCGACAAAAAGATCGACATGCCGATGGCCGAAATCAGCGGCGCCAGGCGGAACGAGCCGCGCAGCGGCCGGTAGGCGACGCGCTCGATCGCCCAGTTGGTGAGCGAGGTGAACAGCATCGCCACGATCAGCACGATGAACAGCGCCAGCGCGATCGAGCCGACGCCGAGCCATGTGGTCAGGATCAGGAAGGCGATCAGGGCGATGAAGGCGGAGACCATGAACACATCGCCATGGGCGAAATTGACCATGCCGATGATGCCGAACACCATCGTATAGCCGATGGCGATCAGGCCGTAGATGGAGCCGAGCGTAATGCCGTTAATGAGCTGCTGGACGAAATAATCCATGCGGTCACGGCCCTTCAAATCCCCATCAAGTCTTAACAGGCGCCTCCCGGAGCGGCAATTGCGACGCCTTGTCGTCCCTGCCTGCAACGGCCAGGCCATGACGGCGCGGGGCGTGCCGGCCCACGGCGCGCTTCCGCCGGGGGCGGTCTGCATGTTCATCAGGCCGTGCGCAGTAGGGGAATTGCCTCGCGGCCGAACAGCTCGTGGGCCTGGATCACTTCGTCAACCGGCGCCCTCACGGTCCCGTGTCTATTTCTTTGGCAACGAGCTGTGCCGCGCGCCGTAACGCCTCGCGAAAAATGGAATCGCGATCGGGCGTGAAGCGCGCCGTCGGCACCGCCAGATTGATGGCGCCACAGACCTTGGTTTCAGCGCGCACCGCAGTGGCAATCGCCGTAATCCCCAGCGTGAACTCCTCCCGCGAATAGGCAAAGCCGGTTGCTTTGACCTGCTGAAGCTCTTTTTTCAGCCGGCTCTTGGACCGAACCGTGTGCGGTGTTACGGGCGCGAATGTCGCCCGAGCGAGATATTGGCCCAGCTCTTCGGCATTCAGCTCCGACAGCACGATCTTGCCCGCCGAGACCGCATACAGCGGCGCATTCATGCCGACCTTCATGGTGTAGGACAGCGCCTGCGTGCTGATGGCGGAAGCGGCCACTTCGACCGAATCCTCGACCCGGACATAGAAGCCGCACGTCTCGCTGACCTCCTGACTGAGCTGGTGCAGGAGCGGCGTGACGCGATCGCGCAACGACGGCCTTTTCACCTTCCTGGCAATTTCGACGAGCTCCGCTCCGAGCCGGTAGCGCTCCGACTGCGGATCGCGCTCGAGAAAGTTCCGCGACAGCAGGTTCGTGAGCAGATGAAACAGGCTGCTGCGCGGGATGCGCAGGCTCGTCAGCAATTGCGAGAACGACGGCGGCTCGGAACAGCCGGCAACGTATTCGAGGATATCGAGCCCGCGATCGAGCGACTTGACAGCTGCGGTCTGGCCAAGTTTCATATGTTGGATAAGTTCAATAGGTTGAACTTACCTACCGAACCGAAGCCGCCTTGGCAAGTGGCGTACGGCGCGTTGGGCAACGCGCCGGCCGCTAAATGTGCGGGCCCCGCATGTTAGGCTGAAGGCGGCAGAATACGGAGAAGCCCATGGATCGCGTGAAGTCCGAGGACGCCATCGGCGCCAAGGGCCGGCCCTTCACCGGCGCCGAGTACCTCGAGAGCCTGCGTGACGGCCGCGAAGTCTACATCTATGGCGAGCGCGTCAAGGACGTCACCACCCATCCGGCGTTCCGCAACGCCGCGCGCTCGATCGCGCGGCTCTACGACGCGCTGCACGATGCCAAGACCAAGCCGCTGTTGACTGCGCCGACCGACACCGGGTCCGGCGGCTTCACCCATAAATTCTTCCGCGCCGCGCGCTCGCGCGAAGACCTCGTCGGCCAGCGCGACGCCATCGCCCAATGGGCGCGCATGTCCTACGGCTGGATGGGGCGCTCGCCGGATTACAAGGCGTCGCTGATGAATACGCTCGGCGCCAATTTCGAGTTCTATGGAAAGTTCGCCGACAACGCCAAGTCCTGGTACCGGCGCGCCCAGGAAAACGTGCTGTTCATGAATCACGCCATCGTCAATCCGCCGGTGGACCGCGCCAAGCCGGTGGACCAGGTCAAGGATGTCTACATCACCATCCAGAAGGACACCGACGCCGGCATCTATGTGTCCGGCGCCAAGGTGGTGGCGACCTCTTCGGCGCTCACGCATTACAATTTCCTCGGTCAGAACGCCGCGGTGCCGCTGCACGATACAGACTTGGCGGTGATGTTCATCGCGCCGATGAACGCGCCGGGCGTCAAGCTGTTCTGCCGCACCTCGTACGAAATGACGGCGAGCGTGATGGGCACGCCGTTCGACTATCCGCTGTCGTCGCGCTTCGACGAGAACGACGCCATCTTCGTGTTCGACAACGTCTTCATCCCCTGGGAAGACGTGCTGCTGCATCGCGATCTGGAAAAGCTGAAGGTCTTCTTCCCGCAATCGGGATTTCTCGCCGGCTATCAGTTCCAGGGCTGCACGCGGCTCGCCGTCAAGCTCGACTTTCTGGTCGGTGTGATCGCCAAGGCGCTCCGCGCCGCCGGCTCGGACGAATTTCGCGGCAATCAGGCCATGCTCGGCGAGATCATCGCCTGGCGGCATCTGTTCTGGGCGCTGACCGACGCCATGGCGATGAATCCGACGGACTGGGTCAACGGCGCGGTGCTGCCCAACCTGCAATCGGGATCGAGCTACCGCGTGTTCGCCGGCGATGCCTATGCGCGGGTCAAGGAGATCGTGGAGAAAATCGTTGCCTCGTCGCTGATCTATCTGCCGTCCTCCGCCAAGGACTTCACCAATCCGGCGATCGACAAATATCTTGAGCGCTACGTGCGCGGCTCGCATGGCATCGGCTACCGCGAGCGCATCAAGATCATGAAGCTGTTGTGGGATGCCATCGGGACCGAATTCGGCGGCCGCCACGAACTCTACGAACGTAACTACGCCGGCAATCACGAGGACATCCGCATCCAGGCGCTGTGGAATGCGCGCAGCACCGGCATTTTCGACCGGATGACGGCGCTCGCCGATCAATGCATGTCCGAATACGACGAGAACGGCTGGACCGATCCGGCGTGGCTCAATCCCGACGATGTCGCCTATCCTGGGTTGCCGGAGGAACGGCGCGCGGCGGAATAGGCGCCGCGCGATGCCCCGCGCCAGCGGGGACCGCGTATGCACGGCGCTGCTTGCTAACGTCGTGGCGGCAGGTGGATACTGCCCACTGCCGCAGGCGACATAAGTGCAGGCCGATGAGCTGGATTGACCAACGACCCGACGATGCGATGGACGGCGCCTTCATGGCGGTGGCGCCCGAGCCGCTGATGAGCGTGGACACGCCGGTGTTTCGCGAGGCGATGAGCCGTCTCGGTGCCGCGGTCCATATCGTCACTTCGGCGGGGCCGGCCGGCAAGACCGGGTTCACCGCGACGGCGGTCTGCTCGGTGACCGATTCGCCGGCCATGCTGCTGGTATGCCTCAACCGGCGCAGCAACTCGGCGCCGCTGCTGGCGCAGAACGGCGTGTTCTGCGTCAACACCCTGGGCGCGGCCGAGGCTAATCTGGCGGACATGTTCGCCGGTCGAACTGGCGTGCACCTGGAAGAACGTTTCAACATCGGCGAATGGACGACGTTGAAGACCGGTTCGCCGGTTCTCGCCAGCGCTGTCGTCGCCTGCGACTGCCGCACGGTCGAGATCAAGGCCGTTGCCTCGCACAACGTCATATTCGGCGCCGTCGAGGCCGTCCGGCTCGGTCCGAGCGGGCCAGCCCTGGTCTACCACGACCGGGCCTATAAGCCGGTCTGAGCCGCTGAGAAGCCGCTGTGAGCGCCGGTTCCCGCCGCTAACGGTTCCCGCCGTCCGTAATTTCCCTTATATCTCAAATATCTGCCGAAAGTTGAGGCAGCGGTGGCCGGAACAGATGTCGGGGATAGCGCATTTCTATTGCGGGGCCGGAGGTGACGTCAAAATCCTCAAAGACCGGAGAAAAATCCCATGTCGAACGACCAACGGCAGAACAACCCGCAGCGCGACCAGCAGCAGCAGCAGAGCAATCCGCAACAGGGCGGCGGCCAACAGGGCGGCGGACAGCAGAAGCCCGGTCAGCAGCAGCAGGGCGGCCAGAACAAGCCGGGCCAGGGCGGTCAGCAAGGCGGCCAGCAGGGCGGGCAGCATGGCGGACAAAGCGGCCAGCACGGCAGCCGTTAGACGGGTCAGTCCTAAAATCCCTCGTTTGCGTTCCGGCAGCCCGCGTCGCCTGCGGGCTGCCGTCGTTCTTGTGCACAGCCAGGGCGCGCCGATCTCCGGCATCTTCTCCTGCGGGTCGATCGGCCTATGCTTGGGCCATGGTAACCGCCCCGGCAACGACCCTGGCCGCAACGCTGCCGCTGTTCCATCTCTACGGCGATCCGCCGGACGATCAGGCGTTCGATTTCATCCACATCGAGACCATTGCGTCGCGTTCGTCGATCCATGACTGGACCATTCGCGGCCACCGCCATCGCAATCTGTTTCAGATCCTGCTGATCGAGCGCGGCGGTGGCACGATGACGTTCGATGCCGCGACGCTGTCATTCGCCGCGCCCGCCGCTCTGCTGGTGCCGGCAACGATCGCGCACGGCTTTCGCTTCGACTCCAACGTCACCGACGGCTGGGTGGTCAGCTTTACCGAGGATGCGGCAGGCGCGCTCGCCGGCCACGCCGGGGAAGCGATGCTGCGGCTGCGCGCGCTGGCGGCGCAACCCGTCATTCCGATCGCCGACGACACGGAGCGGGGGCGGCTTTCGGCGTTATGCGTGGAACTCAACGAAGAGCACAGTCTGGCGCGCGAGGGCTATCGGCTGGCGATGCGCGGGCTCTTGGTGCTGATCGCGGTCGGCGTGGCGCGGCTCGCCGCCAGCCGCGCCCGCACTGGCGCGGTGACGTTGCGGCCGGCCGACGCGACGGTGGCGCAATTGCGCAACTTGGTCGACGAGTTCTTCCGCACCGAGCGCCTGCTCGGCTTTTACGCCGACAAGCTCGGCATGACGGTCGACCGGCTCAACGATCACGTCAAGCGCGCGACCGGGGTCACCGCCGGCCATCTCGTGCGTCAGCGCCTGCTCACCGAAGCCAAGCGCCAGCTCGTCTTCACCCAGCAGCCGATTCAGGAAATCGCCGAGGAACTTGCCTTCGCCGACGCGTCGCACTTCGCCCGCTTCTTCCGCAAGCAGACCGGCACGACACCGCACGAATTTCGCGATCAGCGGGGAGGGTGAGCATTGTCACCCTGACTGCGGCATCGCTATTGCGGCTTGTAGCCCGACGCCTTGACGATCTCGGCGTTGACGGCGATTTCCTTGCGCACGAAGGCGTCGAATTCGGCCGCCGTCATCGGCGTCGGCTCGCCGCCGAGATTGCGGATCTTGTCGGCGATGTCCTTGCGCTTGAGCGCCACCGTGACTTCGCGGTTGAGCCGTTCGACGATCGGTTTCGGCGTCCTGGCGGGGGCGAAGGCGCCGATCCAGAAATTGTACAGCGCGTTGGGCAGGCCCGCTTCCGCGAGCGTCGGCACG
>CAVPQA010000017.1:0-336522 GCA_963707175.1 uncultured Alphaproteobacteria bacterium | reverse complement strand
GACTAAACCGCTCGCGCGGTAGGAGGCTGCGTGGAGCGTGGCGGGCAACAAACTAAATTTGTAGCGTGGCGAACGCCCTGTCTTGAGATGGAGGAGTTTGCAACCTCATTCAAGACAGGAGCATTCCCATGACCGAGCGAGTGATCAGTGAGCTGCGTCGGCGCATGATCGAAGACATGACGATCCGCAAATTGGCGCCGAAGACGCAACACGACTACGTGCAAAGGGTCAAGGAGTTTGCGGTATTTCTTGGCCGCTTCCCCGATATCCGTACCCTGAGGACGTGCGTCGCTTTCAGCTGCATCTGGTATCGAGCGGCGCCGGCACACCGAAGGTCAACGCGACCATCTCGGCGCTGCGGTTCTTCTTCAATGTCACGCTTGGACGCGCCGATCTTGCTCGGCCGTTGACGACCTTGCGTCAGGACCGCAAGGCGCCGGTTATCTTGAGTCCCGAGGAGGTGGCGCGCTTTCTGGAGGCGGCCCCGAGCCTCAAATACAAGGCGGCGCTGAGCGTCGCCTACGGGGCGGGGCTGCGTGTTCCGAAATCGTCGCGCTCAAGGTCTCGGATGTCGATTTTGAGCGTATGTTGTTGCGGGTGGAGCAAGGCAAGGGTCGCAAGGATCGGCATGCGATGCTCTCACCCGTGCTGCTCGAACTGTTGCGCGACTGGTACCGTGTCGGCCGGCCGCAGGGCTGGCTCTTTCCCGGTCGGGATCCGGTTTCGCCGATGACGACGCGCCAGCTTACGCGCGCCTGTCATGCCGCGGCCGACATGGCCGAGATCAAAAAGCGCGTGACGCCACACACTTTGCGCCATAGCTTCGCGACCCACCTGCTCGAACAGAACATCGACGTGCGGGTGATCCAAGTCCTGCTTGGACATTCGAAGTTGGAGACGACCGCGCTTTACGTGCAGGTCGCGACCAACGTGATCCGTGCGGTTACGAGCCCGCTGGATCGCCTCACGCCGCTGATTGGCAAAAAAGCTAAAGCCGAGAGCATGCTGCTCGCCTGACGCGCGCGCACGTGTGGCGTGCAAGGCTGGAGGTCGCGGATATCTTCCGCGATCACGGAGCGGCGTGGCGCGAAGCCAACGCCGGTCATGTCAGCCTCGGCCAATTGAAGGTGATGTCGGCAATCGAGCGCTGCCGCACGGCGGCGCTCGGCGGGCACGTCGCGCGCTGCGAGGACTGCGCCCATACGGTCATCGCCTATAATTCCTGCCGCAACCGGCACTGTCCCAAGTGCCAGGGCGCCGCGGCCAAGCGCTGGCTGGCAGACCGCGAGGCCGAGCTGTTGCCGGTGCCGTACTATCACCTCGTGTTCACTCTGCCGGCGCCGATCGGCGAGATCGCCTATCAGAATAAGGCGGCGATCTACGATATCCTGTTCAAGGCGTCGGCCGAGGCGGTGATGCTGATTGCTGCCAACCCCAAGCATCTCGGCGCCCGCGTCGGCATCACCGCGGTGCTGCACACGTGGGGCTCGGCGATGACCCACCATCCGCACATCCACATGATCGTGCCGGGCGGCGGCATCGCGCTCGACGGCCAGCGCTGGATCGCATGCCGTCCGGGTTTTTTCCTTCCCGTGCGCGTGCTCTCGCGCCTGTTCCGCCGGCTCTTCCTCGACAAGCTCGCCGCCGTTCATGCCGCCGGCCGTCTTGCGTTCTTCGGCGATCACGCTGCCCTCGCCGACGCGCAAGCCTTCGCCGCCCATGTCGCGCCGTTACGCAAAACCGAATGGGTGGTCTATGCCAAAAAGCCTTTCGGCGGACCGCAAGCCGTACTCGCCTATCTGTCCCGCTATACCCACCGCGTCGCCATCGCCAACAGCCGCTTGCTCGCGCTCGATGACAACAGCGTCACCTTCAAGTGGAAGGACTACCGCAGCAAAGGACCAGATCGATACAAGTCCATGACGCTCGGCATCGACGAGTTCATCCGCCGGTTCCTCATCCATGTGCTGCCTAAAGGCTTCCACCGCATCCGCCACTACGGCCTGTTCGCCAAACCCTCTTGTACCGCAAATATCGCCTGCGCCCGCCAGTTGCTCGCAGCGTCACAAGATCAGATCGCCAGCGCCGATCCCGGCAACCTTGAGGAACCGCCGGTCAATCGCTGTCCGTGCTGCAGCGGTCGCATGATCATCATCGAGCGCTTTAAGCCCGGCGCAACGCCGCGCCAACAACCGACAGCTCCGACAGTCTCCATCAGGTTCGACAGCTCATGACCACCTCAACGCCGCGGCTCGATAAATTCGCCCGCTCGCCGCGCCGGTCCTCAGCCGGTCTCGATGCTGCTCGCACACATGCTCAAGCGCTCAAGCCTAAACAGCTAAAAATCAGACTGCCGAGCCGCAAAACTCTGGCTCTCGCAACCGCCACCCTCGCTCAGCGCTCTCCCACGTCGGTGCACGCTCGTCACAACGCCTCACCGGCGGCGCTCAAATCCCCATAGCGCACGCCGCACCGCCCAAATCCTGCTCCCGCGGTTTCCTCCCTTGGAGGCTTTCGGACGCCGGCCGCCAATGCACGCCATTCGTCATCAGTCGCGGCCGGCATCCGAAACCCTTCACAATGAACGAACCCGCTCGCGCGGGAGCGCGCCGCGCGCGGAACGTAGCAAGCGGCGACGGGCGGCAGCTCGGCCATCAGCCTATTTTACATGGGGTGCGGGACAGACATTTACTATGCAAGACGGGGATGGGTGCTTAGGATCATGGACGAACACTCGCAGTTAAACGGCCGCAACGGAGCCGCCGTTCGATTGCGGCAGCAAGCGTCCTCCGGCTCCGGTCAGCGGAGGCCAGGGCGATCTGACGTTCCATGGGTGATCGACACCATCGTGCCGCCAGAATTCCTCACGACTTGCACACGAGCGTCTAGCTGTTTGGCGAGCGACTCGATGATGATCGTGCCCAATCCATGCGTTGCCTTCCCATCTCCACCTCTCCATCTCTACCTCCGCCCCCGACTTTACCGTTCAAAACACCTCCAAAACTTGGACCTGCCAGCCGCGGGCTACCAACGTCTTCCCCAATTTCTTCCCCAACTCCCTCGCCAACTCCTGCGCCATCCACCTCCGCCACGAACGAGCCTGATGATCAGCAACAGTAACAACGCGCCGATGGTGGCGTTGATAATCGCCGAGATGATGCCCGTCCCGAATTGGAGGCCGAGTTGCGGAAGGAGCCAACTGCCGATGAAGGCGCCTGCGATACCAACGAGGAGGTCGCCAGCGATCCCGAATCCGGTGCCTCGCACGATCTGGCCGGCCAGCCATCCGGCAATGAGGCCAACTACCAATATGATCAGGAGACTTTCACCCGAAATATGCATCTTCGTATCCTCCAACTGGATCGGAAGCCTACAAACTTTGCCAGCGCATTCGCCAGCTCAGGGATGCAAGGTCCATCATCAAAGAAGGGCGCGGCTCAAAGCGAGCATTCGCTCCATCAAGGAAGAGGCGACTTGTCCTGCTTGGCTAGTAGAGCCCAAAGCCAAGCTAAAAAAACTGAGGTGGTCCCGGTTATCTGAACAGATTTTCCGCCTCGATAAGTGGAGCCTCTGCCAGGGTTAGGCTGCCAAGCGGATAGGCAGCGGTGGGAAGTAGGCTTGATCGGGTGTGGCGCCGTCAAGGCTCGAATGCGGTCTACGGCTGTTGTAGAAGTCCAGGTAGCGGCCGATCGAACTGCGGGCCTCGCTGACGCTGTCGTAGGCCTTCAGATATACCTCCTCGTATTTGACGCTGCGCCACAGCCGCTCGACGAAGACATTGTCCCGCCAAGCCCCTTTGCCGTCCATGCTGATGGCAATGCCATTGTCGGCGAGCAGGCCGGTGAAGGCTTGGCCGGTGAACTGCGAACCCTGGTCGGTGTTGAAGATGTCCGGCTTGCCGTGACGAGCCAAGGCATCCTGCAGCGCCTCGACGCAGAACGCCGCCTCCATCGTGATCGATAGCCGCCAAGACAGCACGCGACGGCTAAACCAGTCGAGCACCACCGCCAGATAGACGAAGCCGCGCGCCATCGGGATGTAGGTGATGTCCATCGCCCACACCTGGTTCGGCCGCTCGATCGAAAGCCCCCGCAGCAGGTACGGATAGACCTTGTGGCCAGGCTCGGGCTTGGTGGTGCGCGGACGGCGATAAAGCGCCTCGATCCCCATCCGCTGCATCAGCGTCTTGACGTGACGGCGGCCGATCTTGCACCCGTCGGCGACCAACAGGCCGCGCAACATGCGCGAGCCGGCGAAGGGAAACTCCAGATGCAGCCGGTCGAGACGGCGCATGATCGCAAGGTCGGCGTCCGGCACCGGCCGCGGCAGGTAATAAACGCTGCCGCGGCTGATGCTCAGAACCTCGGCCTGCCTGGTGATCGGCAGATCGTGCTTACGGTCGATCATCGCTTTGCGCTCAGCAATCCCGCCTTGGTGAGCGCGCCTTCTAAAAAATCGTTCTCCAGTGTCAGTTCGCCGATCTTGGCGTGCAACGACTTCACGTCGATGGCGGGCTGTGACGCTCCGTTGCTGCTGCCCGGGCCAAACACATCGGCAGCACCGCCCTCAAGCTGCGCCTTCCACGATGTGATCTGATTGGGGTGAACGTCAAACTGCTCGGCAAGCTGGGCCAACGTCCGATCGCCTTTGATGGCGGCAAGCGCAACTCTCGCCTTGAAAGCCGGTGTGTGGTTCCGGCGTGCTCGTCTCTGCATGGTCGCTCCTGATTCGCAGGCCATAGCGTGCCTGCCATCAGGCAGAAATTCCACTTATCCTCCTGTGCAGATTTCCGGGGCCGGCTCTAGCGGAGCTTCACGATGCAAAGCAAGACGCAGAAGTAATACATGCGGCGCGAAGAGTACAATTTGGCAAAATGAAGATGCCGTTCCAACCTAAATCCCAACTGAGCAAATGGGCATCTTGGCTGCTGCAATAGATTTCATGCGGTGAGCACTGCGAAAAAAAATGCCCGTATCGGGCGGGCTGCGGATTGTTGCATGCTCGCACGCCGGCAACGAGCACGTTTCAATTCTCGATTTGCGGCCGGTCGTGCAGAATGACATTCAACAATGAACTGTGGACTTCAATTCCGTGTTCGATGCCGCCGTCGTAGGCAATGAAGCCCAGCTTGCGAAATCTGTTCATGAAGAAGCTCACGCGCGAGCGCGTCGTTCCGATCATCTCCGCTAACGTCTCCTGGCTGATCTTGGCGATAATCGGCTCCGGTTTTGCTTCCTTCCCGAAGTTGGCTAACAGCAGGAGCACTCTGGCAAGGCGCTTCTCACTCGAATTGAACAGTTGATCGACCAGGTCTGCTTCAAAGCGGATGGCCCGGCTCAAAAGGTGCGCAATAAACAATTCGGCGAACGCAGGCTCCTGATGGATTACCTGAATGATAGCCGGCTTTTCCAATCGCGATGACGGCGTCCGTCATGGCCGTCACTGTCGCGATGCGTTGTGCCTGCCCGGCAAGACACCCCTCACCGAAGAAGTCGTCCATAGCAAGAATCGCGATGACCGCTTCCTTGCCTTGCTCGGAAACCACAGTGAGCTTTGCCCTGCCTTTCTGGATGTAGAAGACCCGTCAGCGCCTCTCGATCAATTGGTTAGCGCGGCCATCGCCGCTTGCCCCGTTCCGCGCGCAGCGCGCTCCCGCGCGAGCGGGTTCGTTCCATGGCCCGTAACGGACGTGCTGCAAAACCCTATCATTAGCTGAAAGTGTGGCGTGTTGTGCGTCACAGAAAATCTCAGCTGCTGACGTCCGAAATGAGTTAAAATGCGAAGGGGAGGCCGGCGGCTCTCATGTCCGTTGTGCCCCCTAACGCGACGCTGAGAACGTTCCCAGAAGGTAACGAGCCGGGTACTTGCACAGCAGGCAGATCGACCGAACGCCCATCGCGCCACTGCCTAAAACAAATCCAGCTGCCGCGCCGGCGGGCGCGGCGCGTGGAAATGCTCGGTGGTGATCCTCGCACTGGTCTTGTTGAAGCCGAGCCGCTCGCACGCCACCTCGAAGCGGCGGCCGATCATCCAGGCAATCGGACCGGAACCGGTCATGCGCTTGCCGAATGTCGAATTGTAATCCTTGCCGCCGCGGGTATCGCGAACGAGCTTGAAGACATGGCGATAGCGGTCGGGATAATTCTCGATCAGCCATTCGCGAAACAGATCGCGCACTTCGAGCGGCAGGCGCAAGAGCACATAGCCGGCATTGCGCACACCCGTCGCCGCGACGGCATCGAGGATGCGCTCGATCTCCGAATCGTTGAGCGCCGGGATCATCGGAGCGAGCATGGCCGAGGCCGGCACGCCGGCCTCGGCCAGCTGCCGCAGCGTTTCGAGCCGGCGCGGCGGCGTCGGCGCGCGCGGCTCCATTGTGCGCGACAGCTTGCCATCGAGCGAGGTGACCGAGACCGCGACCTTCACCAGGTTGCGCTGCGCCATGCGCGCCAGAATATCGAGATCGCGCAGCACCAGCGTCGATTTGGTGACGATGCCGACCGGATGGCCGGCGCGCTCCAGCACTTCGAGAATGCCGCGCATGATTTTGTAGCGCCGCTCGATCGGCTGATACGGGTCGGTGTTGGTGCCGATCGCCATGGTTTTCGGCACGTAGCCCGGCGCCGAAAATTCGCGCTCCAGCAGTTCGGGCGCGTTCGGCTTCATGAACAGCTTGGATTCGAAATCGAGCCCGGGCGACAGGCCCAGATAGGCATGCGTCGGCCGCGCGAAGCAGTACACGCAGCCGTGCTCGCAGCCGCGATAGGGGTTGATCGAGCGGTCGAAGGAAATATCCGGGGAGTTGTTCGTGACGATGATCTTGCGCGTCGAGTTCGACGGTGACGCTGGTCTGGAACGGCGGCAACTCGTCCAAGCCCTGCCAGCCGTCGTCGAAGGCGACGCGCGCCAGCGGCTCGTAGCGGCCGGAGGCATTCGACACCGTCCCGCGGCCGCGGCGGCGGTCGCGGTCGACGGCGGTACCCAACCCGCCCGCCGGCGCTGAGGGCTCAGGCGCCGGCGGGCGTCTCAAGGCGGACGAACGGCTCATGGGTTTAAGGTAGCGCGCCGCTGTGAACAAAACAAGAACAATTTCCCGTGATCCATGCCGAAGCGATAGGAGTTGTGGGCGGCCGGTTTGCCGCGACCAGCAGGCAGCCGAATGATCAGCATTATTATCGCCACTCTCGACTCCGAAAGGCCCCTCGCGCGGACGCTGGCGGCGCTGGTGCCGGGCGCGGTCGAGGGCCTCGTCAGCGAGGCGATCGTCGTTGACGGCGGCTCGCGTGACGGCACCGCGATTGTCGCCGACGCGGCCGGTTGCACCTTCCTGACCGAAGCCGGGCCGGTTGGGCGGCGACTGAAAATCGCCGCCGCCAAGGCGCGTGCGCCGTATCTGTTGTTCGTGCCGCCGGGCGTCGTGCTCGACGCCGGCTGGGTCGGCGAGGTGGAGCGCTTCATCGAGCGATCCGCACCGGATCAGTACGCGGCCGTGTTTCGCCGTGGCGCCGCGCAAACGGCGCTGCGGGAGCTTTCGGCGCTGCTCGCAGGCGCGCTCGGCGCCCTGCCCCGTCCCGCGCAGGGATTGCTCATCGCCCGCGGATTATACGACGCGCTCGGCGGCCATGCCGAGGATGCCGCCGATCCGGAACGTGACCTGATCCGACGCATCGGCCGGCGGCGCCTCGTCACGCTTGCGGCCGGCGCCAGCGAGATACTTGACTAAGTCAAGTATCTGCGCGAGGCTCGCCGCATGGGCCTTCGCCAGCGCGCTCCCGCCGCCGCCAACACACGCAGCGCCGACGACACGCGCGTCGGCGCCGTGCGCCGTTTCAACCGCTTCTACACGCGGCAGATCGGCGTGCTGCGCCGGAATTTTCTCGACAGCCCCTACTCGCTCGCCGAAGCGCGCGTGCTCTACGAGATCGCGCGCGGCAACGGCGCGACCACCGCGAGCGACATCGGCCGCGCGCTCGATCTCGATGCCGGGTATCTGTCGCGCCTGCTGCGCACTTTCGAAAAGCGCGGGCTGATCCGGCGTACCGCGTCGCCGCACGACGCCCGGCAAAGCCATCTGGCGCTGACCGCGCGCGGCCGGCAGGCCTACGCGCCGCTCGAACGGCGCTCGCAGCACGATGTCGGTGCGATGCTGGGCGGGCTGTCGCCCGACGATCAGTCACGGCTGATCGGGGCGATGACTACGATCCAGACGTTGCTCGGCGGTGAACCGGACAGTGAATTGCGAGCCGCGCCGGCGCCGGAACAAAGCTATGTCCTGCGCGCGCCGCGGCCCGGCGATTTCGGCTGGATCGTCAAACGCCACGCCGAGCTTTACGCGCAGGAATACGGCTGGACCGAACCGTTCGAAGGCGTCTGCGCACAGATCGTTGCCGATTTCGCCAACAAGAACGATCCGCAGCGCGAGCGCTGCTGGATTGCCGAGCTGGATGGCGAAAATGTCGGCTGTGTTTTTCTGGTCGCCGACCAGGCCACGGTCGCGCGCATTCGTCTGCTCATCGTCGATCCCAAGGCGCGCGGCCTCGGGCTTGGTGCGCGGCTGGTCGCTGAATGCATCCGCTTCGCGCGCGGCGCCGGCTACAACAAGATCACGCTGTGGACGCACAGCGTGCTCACCGCCGCGCGGCACATCTATCAGAAAGCAGGCTTCACGCTTACGAGCAGCGAGGAGCGCATAAGCTTCGGCAAACCCGTCGTCAGCGAATACTGGGATTTGGAGCTGTAGGAATCGTAGCCCGATGAGCAGAGCGAAATCCGGGTGCTGAACCTCACGCGCTTTCCCGCTACGGAGTGTAAGCGTGGTAAAACCATGCGGGTGGCACCCGGCCATATCCCGCATCGAGCAATAAAGCCGCGCCGATGGACGGGCGCGGCAAGTCCGGCAAGCTTGATTATCGTGATCGTGATGCTAGCCGCACTAATTTTTCTTGGTGGTTGTTCTTGGCCGGCCGGTCCAGAGGGGCGAGCGACGAATTCACCGCCCCCGCTGGGAGGTCTCGGAGCGATCCCGCTGCCGCCGTCGCTCTAAACCCTCACGCCACCGGGCATGGCCAGATCGTAGCCCAGATGAGCGAAGCGACATCCCGGAGCCGCCGAGAAACTATTTCGGGGCCGACGGCATAGCCGAGGAATGGTGATCGACAATCAGCCAACGCTCGCCGTTTTTGACATAGGTGAAGCTGTACCGCGCGGGCCACGTCTTCGTTTCACTGTCCTTGACATAAGTGAACGTGTAGTAGCCGGTGTTGACGGCCGCGTTGCCGTAGACGCGGATCAATTCGTTGCCAAAGGTAACTTTGAGGCTGGGCAGAACCTTAAAGGCCGTCACAAAATACTCGCGTAGCGCAGCCCGGCCGGATCGCACGGTTGGCGCTAACGTGCCCCAGAGCACGGCATCTTGCGCATAGAACGGCAACATTTTGTCGGGATCGTTTTCGCCTAGAGCCCGCCCCCATGCCATGGTGGCCGCCCCCACATCTTCTTTCGGGCCGGCCAAGGAATTGGTGACCAACGAAAATATGCCGATGGTCAGCGCAAGGGCCGCGCTGGAGGTTTTCGCAGCTGATCGCATGATATCCTCCTTGCCAGTGGATCACTCGATGCTGGCAGGAGCACGCGGTCATTCAAGTACGTAAAACGCACTTGTCTCATGATCAGGACAAGAGAAGGATGATCACATGATCAGGTATTCCCAATTTTGTCCCGTAGCTAAAACCGCCGAAGTCTTCGGCGACCGCTGGACCCCGATTATCATTCGGGAGCTTTGCTTCGGCACACGCGCATTCGGCGAACTCCTGGCAGCCGCGCCGCTCATATCGCGGACTGTCCTGGCGCAGCGCCTCAAGCAGCTTGAACAGGATGGCGTCGTCCATATCGACGCGAAACCTAAGGGCAGAGGTCATTTCTATCGTTTGACGCCGGCTGGTGAAGACTTCCGGCCTATCGTGCAGTTGATGAGCGTGTGGGGCCAGCGGTGGGCGCAAGGCCTGATCGGGCCTGAGGACCTCGACCCGAAAATGCTGCTTTGGGGAATGCGACGTCAGATCTGTCCAGCCGAGATCCCCGCACAGGGCTTTGTCATTCGTTTCGATTTCCGCGGCATTCCGAAATCCAACCGCAGCCCGCGATACTGGTGGCTGGTTTTGCGCACCGATGACATTGAGGTTTGCCTTAAGGCTCCGCACGACCGAGAGGTCGATATCGTCATCGTGGCCGATCTCGGCACATTCACCAAGGTGTGGCTTGGTTATTGCGGTCTCAACGATGCGATCGAGAACGGAAAGATTTCGCTGCATGGTTCGAGCCGCGCAATGACGATGGCGCGTCGTCTGCTCGCGCTGCCTGATCAATCTATGCTCAAAAACTTCAGATTTTCCGCCCGGCCTTTCACCGCAGCTGTTGCGGCAGAATAGGAAGCGACTACGCCGTCGCGCCCTTGGCCGTCGGTCGGCGCAGATGCTCGTCGAAGTCGCGGCCCTGCCCGGTCTGCCAGAGCCGAACCTCTACGACACTGGCAACTGCCCGGCCGCTTTACAAATCGTAAAGCCGTAAAGTTGTAAAATCGATTCCGATCGATCTGCAAAGTCGTATCAAGTCGAGTGTGTGCTACGATCTGGGGGTAAGGGATGAAAAGGAGCATTGTCATTGCCGGTGCTGTACTGAGTGTGGTTCTGGGGGCGACCGAGCCTTCGCATGCCGGCGAGACACAGAGCGCCAAATGGGCGATGCCGGGTTGCCACGAACTGATCGAGCGCCAGGGTTATGATGAGCAATTTCGACAAGGGATCTGCGCTGGGCAGGTCAATGCCCTTATGGACTTGGGTAACGAGCTAGGCCTTTGTGCTCCTATAGGTATGACGAGCGGGCAGGCTTATCGTGTCGTCGTGAAGTACATCGACAATCATCCGGCACGACAGAACGAGATGTTCACTGAGTTGGCCTGGGAGGCCCTCAGAAAAGCTTGGCCATGTCCACAGTATTAGGCGATCGTAAAAACGCAAAATCGTAATATCGCAAAAGCTAAACACGACGGGCGGTGCCGCCACGCGCCCTGGCGGCTACGCCGTCGCGCCTTTCGCCTTCGGCCGGCGCAGATGCTCATCGAGCCGCGGCATGATCTCGACAAAATTGCACGGCCCGTAGCGGTAATCGAGCTGGTGCACCAGAATTTCGTCCCAGGCGTCCTTGCAGGCGCCGGGCGAGCCCGGCAGGCAGAATATGTATGTCGCGTTGGCGACGCCGGCGGTGGCGCGCGACTGGATCGCCGAGGTGCCGATCTTCGGGAAGCTCACCACCAGAAACAGCGCCGAGAACGCATCCATCTTCTTCTCGAACAGCGGTTCGACCGCCTCGGGCGTGACGTCGCGGCCAGTAAAGCCGGTGCCGCCAGTGGTGATGACGACATCGATCACCGGGTCCTCGATCCAGGCCTTGACGCGGGCGCGGATCGCCTCGATCTCGTCGGTGACGATGCTGCGTTCGGCAACGAGATGACCGGCGGCGACAATGCGCTGCGTCAGCACCGCGCCGGACTTGTCGTCCTTGATCGAGCGGGTGTCGGAGATCGTCAGCACCGCGATCTTGAGCGGCACGAACTGTTTTTTCTCGTCAATTCCGGGCATGGCCTGCACTTCCTGAAAGCAGATTACGGCGGCGCACGGTCCGCTGCAAATAGGGCCAGCTAAGGGCGCCTTATGTCGCCGCGGGTCCAGATACCGCGCCGCGCCGTTATAGCGAACTTGCCGCAAACGTATCGCAGGCCGAAACGTCACCGCTCTTGAAGCCGTTCGAGAACCAGCGCTTGCGCTGCTCGGACGTGCCGTGGGTGAAGGAATCCGGCACCGCGTAGCCCTGCGTCTCCTTCTGCAGCCGGTCGTCGCCGATGGCGGAGGCAGTCTGCAGCGCCTGGTCGACATCGCCGGGATCGAGGAAATTGTGCTTCTGCTGGGCGCGGTTCGCCCACACGCCGGCGAGGCAATCGGCCTGCAATTCGATACGGACCTGGATTCCGTTAGCCTGGGCCTGGCTCGAGGCGGCCCGCTGCGCGCTGGTCGCGCGCCCCAGCGTGCCCAATTCGTCCTGGACGTGATGGCCGACTTCGTGAGCGATCACGTAGGCTTCCGAGAACTGGCAGGCCTTGCTCCCTGTGCAGCCGCCGAACCTGTCCTGCAGATCGGAGAAGAACGCAGTGTCGAGATAGATCCGCTTGTCGAGCGGGCAATAGAACGGCCCCATCGCCGATCGCGCCTGACCGCAGGCGCCCGGCTCCGAGCCGCGGAACAGGCGCAGCTTGGGCGGATGATAGGTGCGGCCCGCAGCGGTAAAGATCTCGCCCCAGCGATCTTCGGTGTCGCCGAGCACCAGCGCGACGAATCGCCCGGTCGGATCGGTCGGCGTGCCGGCGGTAACCGGCGGCGCCTGGCCGCCGCCCTGCTGCGTCACCGGTGCGCCGCCGGTGAGAATTTGCGCGCCGTTGAGCAGCACGCTCGGATCGATGCCGAAATACCAGCTGATCAATCCGATGATGATGACCGTGCCGATGCCGAGACCGCCGCGGCCGCCGGGAATTCCCATGCCGCCTCCGCCACTGCCCGCGCGATCGTCTTCAACATTGTCGCTGGGCCGGAAATCGTCGGTACGCATGCCTGTATTCTCCTGTCTCGCCGCGGCGCGCGCGCCGCATTCTTTGCCGGCATTGTAACCGCGCAATCGGCGCGCGTCGAACTTAAGTTAACCAAATATTTCCCGGCATTTATTGCCTAGTTGAAAGTTGTCTCGATTAAGCCGTTTTTTACCTTGGCAGGGCATCTTGTTGTTTGTCGGTTGTAGGTCCCGCGTCGCCGGCCGCGTCGCCTGAGTCAGAGTTCTGAGTTATGGTTGTGTCGCGTCGCGGGGCGTCCAGTAGGACGCCCCGCGTGAGTTTTGAGTTCGGCGCCGTCGTCGCGTATTGTGGTCGGCGATTGCGTTGCCGAGATGACGAAATTGCCGGCGGGCAGCGCCGATCTGGTATTCGCCGATCCGCCCTACAATCTGCAGCTTGCCGGCGACCTCAAACGGCCGGACGATTTGCACGTCGACGCGGTCGATGACGACTGGGACAAATTTGCCAGTTTCGCCGCCTACGACGATTTCACCCGCGCCTGGCTCGCGGCCTGCCGGCGGGTGATGAAGCCCAACGCCACGCTCTGGGTGATCGGCTCCTATCACAATATTTTCCGGGTCGGTGCGATACTGCAGGACCTCGGCTTCTGGATCCTCAACGACATCGTCTGGCGCAAATCCAATCCGATGCCGAATTTCCGCGGACGGCGCTTCACCAACGCGCACGAGACGCTGATCTGGGCGGCGCGCGATGCCAGCAAGCGCGACTACACGTTCAATTACGAAGCGCTCAAGGCCGGCAACGAAGACATCCAGATGCGCTCCGACTGGTTCATCCCGCTGTGCACCGGCGACGAGCGGCTCAAGGGCCGCGACGGCAAGAAGCTGCATCCGACGCAGAAGCCGGAAGCGCTGCTCGCCCGCGTCATTCTCGCCGCGTCGCGGCCGGACGATGTCGTGCTCGACCCGTTCTGCGGCACCGGCACGACCGGCGCGGTGGCGCGGCGGCTGCGGCGCGGTTTCATCGGCGTCGAGCGTGACGCCGACTACGCGGCGGCCGCGCGGGCGCGAATTGAGGCTGTCGAGCCGCTCGGCGAGCCGGCGCTGGCAAATTTCATGACCGCGCGCGAGGCGCCGCGCGTGCCGTTCGCGGCGCTGATCGAGCGTGGCCTCGTGTCGCCCGGCATCAAGCTAGTCGACGCCAAACGCCGCCATCGCGCGCTGGTGCGCGCCGACGGCGCGCTGGCATTCGGCGAGGCGGTCGGCTCGATCCACCGCATCGGCGCGCTCGCCCAAGGCCTCGAAGCCTGCAACGGCTGGACATTCTGGCATGTGGAGACGCCGGGCGGCCTCACCGTGATCGACACGCTGCGGGCGCGGGTGCGGGCGGAGATGGGAGCACGCTAAGGCGCCTGCCAAAATTGCCGCGGGCAGTTCACGTCACGCGGTTGCGCCGGTGAATGTCTTTTACGTCGGAAAATGCAATATCCCGGTTGTGTTCGCCGGTATATTCGAGATCGAAGGCGTTGCGTGCCAGAAAGACAGGATCGCCGTCGCAGTCTTCGGCGATGGACGACAGATAGCTCGTCATAAATCGATCAACGATCTTGCGATTGTCCGCCGAAATCCACCGCGCGAATTGAAACTCGGGCGTGGCCCAATCGATTTCCAATCCGTATTCGGCGGCAAGCCGGGCCTTCAAGACATCGAGCTGGAGCGGGCCGACCACGCCGACCAGGAGAGCGGAGCCGTCGAGCGGCCGAAACACCTGGGCGACGCCCTCCTCCGCCAGCTCTTGCAGCGCCTGCTTCAGCTTCTTGGCCTTCATCGCGTCGGGCAAACGAACCCGCCGCAGAATTTCCGGCGCAAAATTAGGTACGCCGACAAAGTTCAGATCCTCGCCTTCGGTGAGCGTGTCGCCGATGCGCAACGTGCCGTGGTTGGGTATGCCAACGACATCACCCGCATAGGCTTCCTCGGCAAGCGCCCGATCCTGGGCGAAGAAAAATTGCGGCGCGCGCAGGCTCATCGGCTTTCCGGTTCGCGTCTGCGTGACCTTCATACCGCGCGTCAGCTTGCCGGAGCAAAGCCGTACGAAGGCGATACGATCGCGATGGTTCGGATCCATGTTGGCCTGGATCTTGAAAACGAATGCCGACATACCCGGTTCGGTCGCGGACACGATCCGTTTATCGGCCGCTTGTGTTCGCGGCGGCGGCGCCAGGTCGGCCAGAGCATTCAGGAGGTCGCCGACGCCGAAATTCTTGAGCGCGCTGCCGAAAAAGACCGGCGTCATATGCCCCTCGGCGAAGGCGAGCGGGTCGAACCGCTTGCAGGCCGCGCGGACCAGATCGATCTCCCCGCCGAGCGCCACGGCGTCGAGATTGGAATTCAAGGCGGCGACCTCGGCCAACGGCATTTCGCGCAACGCGCCGGCAGCGCCGGAGTCGCCGTCGAGGAGCCGCACGCCGCCCGATTCGACATCGACGGTACCGACGAAATCGCGTCCTCTGCCGACCGGCCATGCGATCGGCGCGGCATCGAGCGCCAATGTCTTCTCGATCTCGTCGATCAGGTCGAACGGATCGCGGCTCTCGCGGTCCATCTTGTTGATGAAAGTGATGATCGGAATATCGCGCAGCCTGCACACCTCGAACAGCTTGCGGGTGCGCGGCTCGATGCCCTTGGCGGCGTCGATCACCATGACGGCGGAGTCGACGGCCGTCAGCGTGCGATAGGTATCTTCCGAAAAGTCCTCGTGACCAGGCGTATCGAGCAGATTGAAGACCCGGCCGCCGTATTCGAAGGTCATGACGGAAGTGACGACGGATATCCCACGCTCGCGCTCGATTGCCATCCAGTCCGAACGGGTCGAGCGCCGGTCGCGCTTGGCCTTGACCTGGCCGGCAAGCTGGATCGCTCCGCCGAACAGCAGCAGCTTCTCCGTCAAGGTGGTCTTGCCGGCGTCGGGATGGGAGATGATCGCGAAGGTGCGGCGCCGTCCAACCTCGGCCGCGATGGGCGTTAGGGTTTCGGCGCCCAATGACGTCCGGAAAGGCATATTCATGGCGGGTTGGATGTGGCAGTTCTGGCGATTCCGTTCAAGAGCGCGCGGGCTCGCTCAATAGGCCGGCAAGTTCTTCACGCAGGATCTCGAGCGCGAGCCATTGCTCCTCCGCCGCGGCGATGTCGTGCTGCAGCTTCGCCAGCGCGGCGGTGGTTTTCTCGAAGGCGATGCGGTCCCGCGCGTAAAATCCGGGATCGTCCAGCCTTGCCCTGAGCGCATCAGCTTCGGCCTGGAGGGCGGCGATGGTCTGAGGCAGGGTATCGAGTGCGTGCTTGTCCTTGAAACTCATCCGCCGCTTTGCGGGCGGCGGCTGGGCAAACGGTCGCAGGCCGGCCTCGCGCGGCTTTCTGCGGTTCCTGTGGTGGCGGGCGATCGCGCGACGGGCGCCGCGCTGCGCCAGCATGTCGCTGTAGCCGCCGGCATATTCGGTCCAGCGGCCATTGCCTTCCGGCACGATCACGCTGCCAACGAGGCGGTCGAGAAAATCGCGATCGTGGCTGACCAGCAGGACAGTGCCGGGATATTCGCCGAGCACGTCCTCGAGAACGTCCAGCGTTTCCATGTCGAGATCGTTGGTCGGCTCATCGAGGATCAGGAAGTTGGACGGCTTGGCGAGCACCTGCGCCAGCATCAGCCGGCCGCGTTCGCCGCCCGACAGCTTGCCGAGCGGCGTGCGGGCCTGCTCGCCCGTGAACAGGAAATCCTTCATGTAGCTCACGACATGCCTGGCCTGTCCGTTGACCATCACGGTGTCGCCGCGACCGCCGGTCAGCGCCTCGGCGACGGTCACATCGGGATCGAGACTGTCCCGATGCTGATCGAGCATCGCCATCGCAAGATTCGATCCGAGCCGCACCGAGCCGGCATCCGGCGGCACGCCGCCGGACAAGAGATTGATCAGCGTCGTCTTGCCACTGCCGTTCGGTCCGACGATGCCGATGCGGTCGCCGCGCTGAATTCGGATCGAGAAATCGTTGACGATCGGACCGTCGCCGTAGCGCTTGCTGATGCCGGCGGCCTCGATGACCAGCGCGCCCGACGGCGCCGCCGATCCGGCCGTGATCGCGGCATTGCCCGCAGCTCGCCCGGTAGGTGCGGCGCTGCTCCCGCAACGCCTGCAATTTGCCGACCCTGCAGCATGTTGCGCTTGCGCCGGCCGGTGACGCCGTAGCGCATCCAGTGCTCCTCGGCGACGATCTTGCGGTCCAGCTTGTGCTGTTCGCGCTCCTCCTCGGCAAGCAGCATGTCGCGCCATTCTTCGAAATGGGCAAAGCCCCTGTCGACACGCCGCGCGTAGCCGCGATCGAGCCAGACCGTCGATCGCGACAGATTGGAGAGAAAGCGCCGGTCATGACTGATGAGCACGAGCGCGGTGCGCCGCGCATTGAGATCCTGCTCCAGCCATTCGATGGCGGCGAGATCGAGATGGTTGGTCGGCTCGTCGAGCAGCAGGATATCGGGAGAAGGCGCCAGCACCCGAGCCAGCGAGGCACGGCGTGCCTCACCGCCGGAAAGATGCGCCGGGTTCTCCTGCCCGGTGAGGCCGAATTGATCCAGGAGATGACGCGCAAGATGGACATCATCGCTGGGCCCGAGGCCGGCTTCGACATAGGCAAGCGTCGAAGCGAAGCCGGAAAAATCCAGCTCCTGCGGCAGATAACAGACCATGGCGCCTGGTTGCATGAACACCGAGCCGCGATCCGGCTTGACGTGTCCGGCCGCGATTTTAAGCAGGGTCGATTTGCCCGATCCGTTGCGTCCGACGAGAGCGACGCGCTCGCCGGAGGAGACCGACAGTTCCACGCCGGACAGCAGCGGCGTGCCGCCGAAGGTCAGTGCGATGTCCTTGAGCTGAAGAAGGGGCGGCGGGGCCATACTGGCTGACTTTATAATGACGCGGTCTGGCTTAACGATGACGCGGTCTGGCTGACCGCCGCCGGCAGCCGGTACAGCGCGCCGTATTTTTCGCGCAGATAGCCGAGATAGTGTTTCATGCTCAACGGCGCACCGGTTGCGCGCCTGATGAGCTCGTTTGGCGCAAATTTCGCACCGTGCCGGTAAATATTGTGGCGCAGCGAGCCATGCAGCGCCGCGAATTCGCCGCGGGCGATTTCGCCGGGAATCTCCGGGTGGGCCTTGAGCGCGGCGGCGAAAAACTGCTCCGCCAGGATATTGCCGATGGTATAACTCTGAAACGCGCCGCCGATCGCGCCCGAATACCAGTGCACGTCCTGCAGGCAACCGTCGCGATCGTTGGGCGGCACGACGCCGAGATCGGCCTGCATCGCCGCGCGCCACGCCTCCGGCAGATCCTTCACCGCGAGCTTGCCTTCCAGCAATCTCAGTTCGAGATCGAAGCGCAGCATGATGTGGAGATTGTAGGAAACCTCGTCGGCATCGGTGCGGATCAGCGAACGCGCCACCTTGTTGATGGCACGATGAAAGGCATCGAGCGGGACGCTTGAAAGCTGATTCGAAAACCGCTGCTGCAGGGCGGGATAGAAATATTCCCAGAAACCGCGGCTGCGCGCGACGATGTTCTCCCACAGCCGCGATTGGCTCTCGTGCACGCCGGCGGAGACGCCATGGCCCGCCGGTGTCGCGGCAAGCGCCGGATCGACGCCCTGCTCGTACATGGCGTGGCCGGCTTCGTGCACGGTCGAGAACAACGCGTCGCCGAGATCGTTTTCATTGACGCGCGTGGTGATGCGCACGTCGCCTATGGAAAACGTCGTGCAGAAAGGATGATGGGTGAGATCAAGCCGGCCGCGCTTGAAGTCATAGCCGATCCGCTCGGCTGCGAGCCTGGCGAATTCCAATTGTTCCGGTTGGGCAAAATCGAGACGGAGGCAGGAATCATCGGCTTGCGGCTGAGCGCAGACCGCATCGAGCAGCGGCACGAGCCCGCGCTTGAGCTCGCCGAACAGTTTTCTGATCGCCGCCGTGGTCATGCCCTCGTCGGCATCATCGATATGAGGATCGGCAATATGCGCGAACGGCGCAAAGAATTCCGAGTATTCGCGGCTCAGCTCGACCGTCCTTTCCAGATAAGGCGCCATGCGTTTGAAATCGTTCGCCGGCCGCGCCTGCGTCCAGGCCTGGTACGACGCGGCGCTGTGCGCGCTGGCGCGGGCGACGTAGTTCGACGGCACCTTGATGGCCTTCTCATAATGACGTCGCGCGGTGCGAATGACACCGGCGTCATCGCTGCCGTGCGGCAGGCCTTCGCCGTATGGGATCAGCGCCGCGATCAGCCGGCCGACTGCCGGCGCGACCAGCCGCTCATGCGCCAGCTGCGAGAGCATCGCCACTTGCCGGCCGCGCGCGTCGGCCCCGCCCGGCGGCATGTAGGTGGCCTGGTCCCAATGCAGAACGGACGATGACGCGTGCAGATCGCTGATCTCGCGGAAGCGCGATTTCAGCTCGGCCAGCATGGCTTCCGGCGAACGGCGCGTCCGTGCGCTCTTGCTGACCTTGCGTTTCGATGCTGCACGTGGCTTGCGCGCCATCGCGTTCTCCCGCTTTGCCCGCGGTGCTACGCGCTGGGTATGACCTCGGCAAGCAGTTCGAATGCGCGTTTGGCGAACGCGTCCATGTTGGACACGCGGTCCGCGCTGCCGGTGCGCAGCGTTATGGCGCGTTCGGCCGGGCCGGCAACCGCGATGCAGGTGTGGCCGGCGGGATCGCCATAGCGGTTGCCGGACGGCCCGGTCGCGCCGGTTTCGCCAATGCCCCACACTGCGCCATGCCGGTCGCGCACGCGGCGCGCGATAAACAGCGCGTAAGCTTCGGTCGCCGCCCTCATCCCAGCCATTTCCGCGTCGCCGAAGCCGAGCAGCGCGGCGCGCGCCGCCTTGGTGTAGACCACGGCGCCGCCGAGGAAATAGGCCGAAGCGCCGGGCACGGCCAGCAATGAAGCGGCAATCAATCCACCGGTCGAAGATTCCGCAACGGCGATTGTCTCACGGCGCGCGATCAGACGCCGCGCTACCGCCTCCGCCAGCGGCATCAGCTCATTCATCGGGCCGCCACCACCATGATCTCGACCTTGTAGTCGGGCGAGGCGAGCCCGGCTTCGACAGTGGCGCGCGCCGGCGTATTGCCGGGCGATACCCAGGCGTCCCATACCGCATTCATCTCGGCGAAATTCGCCATGTCGGTGATCCAGATATTGGCGGACAGGAGCCTGCTCTTGTCGGTGCCGGCCTGGGCCAGAAAGCCGTCGATCTGGGACAGGATGCTTTTGGTCTGATCGGCCGTGCTCTTGCCTTTTGGTGCATCGGCGACGATGCCGGCGAGATAAACGGTGTCGCCGTGCACGACCGCCTTGCTCATGCGCGGCCCGGCCTCATGACGTTCGATTTTCATTGCGCGTCCTTATGGTTTGAATGCCGGATGGTTTGAATGCCGGCCTATATTCAATCTGTGACCCTGGCATGGGCAAGCACCTTGCGCATCAGGCTCGGCAGCGCTTCGCCTGCGACATCTTGCTGTGCGACCCAGCGCATGCCGGCGGGCGCACGCGTCCGCGCCGGCAGTTTGGCGGCGTAGACGGCAAGTTCGAGCGGAAAATGGGTAAACACATGCCGGACGATTCCGGGGATGCGGCGCCACTCGGTTGGCCGTCTCGATCCGACGCCAGCAAAACGCGGCGCGCCTGCGAGGGCATCTGCTTCATCAAACTCCGCCGTCCACTCCGTGGTCGGCACCTCGGTCATGCCGCCGAGGAGGCCGCGCGCTGGCCGCGTCCGCACCAGCAGATGACCGTCCGCGCGGAGTGCGATGAATGCGGCACCGCGGCGCAGCGTCCCCTCGCGCTTCGGAACCCGCCGCGGCAACGTTTCGGCGTCGCCGCGCCGCCGCGCCGCACAGCCGTCGTTCCACGGGCATAGCGCGCAGGCCGGCCGCTGCGGCGTGCAAATGGTGGCGCCGAGATCCATCACGGCTTGCGCGAAATCGCCGGAGCGGCGCGCCGGCGCCAGCGCCCGCGCCAATGTGCCGATCTCGGCCTTGGCCTCGGGCAACGGCGTCTGGATGGCGTAGAGACGCGCAATGACGCGCTCGACATTGCCATCGACCGGCATCGCCGGCGCGTCATGCGCGATCGCGGCGATCGCGGCCGCCGTGTAGGCACCGATACCGGGCAGCGTGCGCAATTCAACTTCGCTCTGTGGAAATTGCCCGGCATGGCGCTCGACCACGGCGCGGGCGCAAGCGTGCAGATTACGGGCACGCGCGTAATAGCCGAGCCCCGCCCACGCTTTGAGCACGTCATCGAGCGGCGCCGCGGCGAGCGCGTGCACGTCCGGCCAGCGCGCCAGAAAGCGCGCATAGTACGGCGCGACCGCCTTGACGGTGGTCTGCTGCAGCATGATTTCGGACAACCACACCCCGTACGGATCGCTGCGCTCGCCGGGTGGCGCGCGCCACGGCAAGGCGCGGCGATGGCGGTCGTACCAGGCCAGCAATACGGTGGGTTGCGGGAATGACCTTGCATCATGGCGCTTGCCACGCTGTTGTCGCGCCGCGGTCGCTGCTAGGGTCATCGCGCATCCTGCTAGCCCTAAGCGAACGACAGAGCAACGCGCCATGAACAAGCCCGTCCGCGCTTTCGCCAAGCCGTTGCGCGACGTCGCCGGCAAGATCGTCGGCCAGGCGTTTACGCGGCAGGGATTCGCCTCGGCCGAACTGGTGACGCGCTGGAGCGAGATCGTCGGGCCGGAGATCGCCGCGCACAGCGAGCCGATCAAGCTGCAATGGCAGCGGCCAAGTCCCGCCGCCCTGTCCGGCGCACAGGAGCCCGGCACGCTGGTGCTTCGGGCCGAGGGCCCGGCGGCGATCGAAATCCAGCATCTCGCCAATGTGATCTGCGAACGCGTCAACCGCTTTCTCGGCTGGCGCAGCGTGGCGCGCATCGCGCTGCGCCAGGCGCCGCTGCGTCGCGGCGAGCCCAAGACGCGCCGCGGTGCCGATCCAGCCGCCATGGCGCGGATCGTGGCGACGCTACCGGACATCGCCGACGACGGGCTCAAACAGGCGCTGGCGCGGCTCGGCGCGGCGATCAAAAACAGTTGAGCGGCAGCGCTGGCTTAACGAATCTTAAGGTTCCGCGCCGCCGCAGGGGCTTGGCCTGCGGGCACGCTAATGCCACATTGGAGCCGCAGAAATTCCGGCGAAACTGCCGGATTTTCCGCCATCCCCTGTCAGCACGTCAGGAGCCGCCCTTGTCGATCACGCGCCGCAGATTTTTTACCGTCGGAGGGACGTTTGTCCTCGCCGCAGCAAGCCTTTCCGGTCTGTTGCTGTCCCCGGTTCATTTCGCTTTCGCGGATCCGGCCGCCACTCCGCAAACCCCGGCCAAGACGCCAACGCCGCCCGTCGACGCGAAGCTTTTGGCCGAATTGGCGAAGCCCGGCCCAGCCGGCGATGTCGCGCTCGGCTCCGACAAGGCGCCGGTGACCATCATCGAATATGCCTCGATGACCTGCCCGCACTGCGCGCATTTCTCCGAGACGACGTTTCCCGAACTGAAGAAGCGCTATATCGATACCGGCAAGGTCCGCTTCATTTTCCGCGAATTTCCGTTCGACAAGGTCGCCGCAGCAGCCTTCATGCTGGCGCGGTGCGCCGCCAAGGACGGCGGCAACGACAAATACATGGCGGTGGTGGAGACGCTGTTCGCCAAGCAGGACCAATGGGTCAACGATCACCCGCTGGAGCCGCTGGAGAACATCGCCAAGCAGCTCGGCTTTTCCGACACTTCGTTCAAGGCCTGCCTGACGAATCAGACCGTGCTTAACGAGATCGAAGCGGTGCGAGATCGCGCCGTCGACAAGCTCGGAGTCAATTCCACGCCGACTTTTTTCGTCAACGGCAAGAAGGTCGTGGGCGACGTTTCGCTCGACACCCTGGCCAAGGAAATCGACCCCTATCTCAAGGAAGGATAAGGGTTTTTCGCTCCGAGGCGATGGCGCCGCGCGAGCCTTTCGGGGTCGCCGGCAGATGCGGATGCAGTGAAAGTTGTCAAAAAGCCAAGCGCGCTGTTGCGCTTGCGGGCGGCGCGATTCATTCTCCGCGCCGATGCGGCACTTCAACACGCCTTCGGGGCCCCTGGGCGTGAACCAATCATGATTCCCTTGGCCGCCGCAGCAAGCGGAACGGACATTAGACGCGCATGAAGCTCACGCGGCTGCGCCTGATCGGCTTCAAATCCTTTGTCGAACCGACCGATTTTGTCATCGAACCCGGATTGACCGGCGTCGTCGGCCCTAACGGCTGCGGCAAGTCCAATCTGGTCGAGGCGGTGCGCTGGGTCATGGGCGAAGCCTCCTACAAGGCGATGCGCGCGTCCGAGATGGACGACGTCATCTTCTCCGGCAACAATCAGCGCCCGGCGCGCAACCACGCCGAAGTCGCGGTCCAGGTTGACAACAGCGAGCGCAACGCGCCGGCAGCCTTCAACGATGCCGAGACGCTGGAAGTCTCGCGCCGCATCGTCCGCGAGCAGGGCTCGACCTTCCGGGTCAACGGCCACGAGGTCCGCGCCCGCGACGTCGCGATGCTGTTCGCCGACGCGTCGACCGGGTCGCGCTCGCCGGCTTTGGTGCATCAGGGCCGCATCGGCGAGATCATCCAGGCGCGGCCCGAGGCGCGCCGCCGCGTGCTGGAAGAAGCCGCCGGCATTTCCGGCCTGCATGCGCGACGCCACGAGGCCGAGCTGCGGCTCAAGGCCGCCGAGCACAACCTCACCCGCGTCGAGGACGTGATCGGACAACTCGCCGCCCAGGCGGCGGCGCTGAAAACGCAAGCCCGCCAGGCGGTGCGCTACCGCAACATTTCCGGGCAAGTACGGCGGACCGAGGCGCTGCTGTATCACCTGCGCTGGACCGCGGCCGGCATCGAAGTGACGGACGCCGAGCGCGCCCAGGACGAGGCCGTCCGCGTCGTTGCCGCCCGCGTCAGCGAACAAACTCAAGCCTCGACGCGGCAGGCCGAACTCGCCGCCGGGCTTCCGGCGCTGCGCGAGGGCGAGGCGAAGGCCGCCGCGGCGCTGCAGCGGCTGATCGTGGCGCGCGAAACTCTTGAACGCGAGGAGGCGCGCGCCAAGGAGCGCATCGGCGAACTCGATCGCCGCCTTGCACAATTCGCCGCCGATCTCGAACGCGAGCAGACGCTTGCGGCCGACGCGGCGGCGGCGCTCGAACGCCTCGACGGCGAGGAAGCAACGCTGAAGGCCGAAGCGCAGACCAACGCACTGCGGCTGTCCGGCGTCAACGCGCGCGCCGAACAGGCCGACGCGGCGCTGGCGGCTTCGGAGAAATCCTTCGCCGAACTCACCGGCGCACTGGCCGACCTCAGCGCCCGGCGCAATCAACTCCAGGCGGCGCTGCACGACCACGGGGAGCGCGCCGAAAGATTGGCCGCCGAACTCGTCAACATCGAAGCCGGCCTGGCGGCGACCGGCAGCGGCGCGCCCGACCTGCCGGCGCTCACCGATGCGCTTACCGCCGCCCAGACCGCTCTTGCCGAAGCCGAGAGCGTCGCACGCGCAGCGGAGGCCGCTCACATGGCGGCGCGCGAGCAGATGGAAGCGGCACGCGGGCCATCGGTCGCCGCCGAGCGCGCCGTGCATCGTCTGGAGACCGAAGCGAGGACCATCAGCAAATTGTTGGCGGTCGAGAGCAAAAATCTCTGGCCGCCGGTGATGGACGCGCTCACCGTCGCCAGCGATTACGAAAAGGCGCTGGGCGCGGCGCTCGGCGACGATCTCGATGCACCGGTTGGCGATTCGGCGCCGATGCGCTGGGCCGGCGCAGCGAACGATCCGGCCGATCCGACGCTGCCCGAGGGCGCGGTGGCGCTGTCGCAATTCGTTCAGGGACCGCCGGAACTGGCGCGGCGGCTGGCGCAGATCGGCGTGGTCGAACGCGCCGACGGGCCACGGCTTGCCCAGATGCTCAAAGCCGGTCAGCGACTGGTGTCGCGAGAGGGCGATCTGTGGCGCTGGGACGGCTTCATCGTCGCCGCCCACGCGCCAAGCGGCGCGGCGCGCCGCCTCGCCGAGCGCGGCCGCTTGCAGGCGATCCAGAGCGAGCTCGTCATCGCGCAGAACGACGTCGAGGCCAAGCGGCAGGCCATCGCGTCGGCCGAAACGGCGCTCGCCGCGGCGGCTGCGGCAGAGGCGGCGGCCCGCGCCGCTTGGCGCGATGCGCAGCACGTGACCGACGCGGCGCGTGAGGATCACACCGCCGCCGAACGCGAGATCAGCCGCAACGCCGCCCGCATTTCGGCGCTGACGGAGGCGCAAGCCCGCATCGTCGTCGGCCGCGACGAAGCCGTCCTCGCCCGCGATGAGGCCGAGAGCGCGCTTGCCGCATTGCCGCCCGCTGCCGATCTCGAAGCCCAGCTTGCCGCCATCAACGAAGTGATCGCCGGCGAACGCAGCACCTGCGCCGAGGTGCGGGTCGAGGCCCAGGCGATCGCGCGCGAAGCCGAGCTTGCCGATCGCCGCCTGCAGGCGATTGCCGCCGAGCGCGCCGAGTGGAGCGAGCGGCGCGATGGCGCCGCGGCGCAGATCGCCACCATTGGCGAGCGCAGCATCGAGGCCGAGAACGAGCGCAAGGAACTGCAAAATGCGCCGCAAAAATTCGCCGAGATGCGGCAGTCGCTGATCGGCGAGATCGAAACCGCGACGGCCGACCGCCGCATCGCCGCCGACCGGCTGGCCGAAGCCGAGAACGAACTCGCCGAAGCCGACAAGGCCGCGCGCGCGGCCCTTGAGGCAGTCGGCGAAGCGCGCGCGCTTGCCGCCCGCGGCGAAGAACGCCGCGATGCCGCCAAGCGCCGGCTCGCCGACATCGAGCACGAGATCCGCGAGGCGTTCGACATCGAGCCCCAGGCCGCAGCGGAGCTCGCCGAGATCAAGCCCGGCGCCGAACTGCCGACCAGCGCCGAGGTCGAAGAGAAGCTCGACCGCATTCGCCGCGAGCGCGAGCGGCTCGGCGCCGTCAATCTGCGTGCCGAGCAGGAACTCGAAGAGGTCGAGGCGCAGCACCAGAAACTCGTCGGCGAGCGCGACGATCTGGTCGAGGCCATCCGCCGCCTGCGCCAGGGCATCCACAGCCTCAATCACGAGGCGCGCGAGCGCCTGCTCACCTCGTTCGCCACCGTCAACGAGAATTTCAAGAAGCTGTTCGCCGAGCTGTTCGGCGGCGGCACCGCCGAACTGCAACTGATCGAGAGCGAGGACCCGCTGGAAGCCGGTCTCGAAATCATGGCCAAGCCGCCGGGCAAGAAACCGGCCACGCTGTCGCTGCTCTCCGGCGGCGAGCAGGCGCTCACGGCGCTGGCTCTGATCTTCGCCGTGTTTCTCACCAATCCGGCGCCGATCTGCGTGCTCGACGAGGTGGACGCGCCGCTCGACGACTACAACGTCGAGCGCTTCTGCGACCTGCTGCACGAGATGACCGCCTCGACCGACACGCGCTTTGTCATCATCACCCACAACCCGATCACCATGGCGCGGATGAACCGCCTCTACGGCGTCACCATGGCCGAGCGCGGCGTGTCGCAGCTCGTCTCGGTCGATCTCGAAGGCGCGGTGAAACTGCGCGAGGCGGTGTAGCGATCGGCGGGTAGCCGTCGATCGCGCAGCAGCCGCCACTCCGCACTGTCGGCACTGGGCATGAGCTTTGCAGTTTTCGCCCCTGCGTCCTGCCCGATGCCCTCTGCCAATTGCGAATGCAACGGTTCGGCCGAATGGCGCCGGCCGATCTCATCGCGTCACGACGGCGCGTGCCAGAGCACGTCCTTCGTGCCATCGCCGTTGAAATCGCCGATGCCGGCGATCTGAAAGTTGCCCGGGTGGGCGCCGAGATCGATGCTGCCGGACCATTGGCCGTTTTTGATCAGCCACTCGTCGGTATCGCCGGTCGCCGCATCGTACCAGAGAATGTCGCTGGTGCCGGTGCCGTTGAAATCGCCGACACCGGCGACCTGATAACCGGCCGGATGGGTGCCGGGGCTGACGCTGGCGGTCCACTGGCCGTTCGAACCCAATTCCCAGATATCGGTCGACACCGTGCTGTCGCCGTAAACGCTGGTCCACAGCACGTCGTCGGTGCCGTCGCCGTTGAAATCGCCGATACCGGCGATCCGATAGGCGCCGGGATGGCTGCCGAGATCGACGCTGGCCGACCATTTGCCGCCGGAGAGTTGCCACTCGTCGGTATCCCCGGTCGAGGCGTCGTACCAGAGAACGCCGTCGGTACCGCCGCCGGTCCAATCGCCAATACCGGCAACGCTGTAGCCGGCCGGATGCGAGCCCGGGCTGATGCTATTGGCCCACTGGCCGTTCGAACCCAATTCCCAGATATCGGTCGACACCGTGCCGTCGCCGTTGACGCCGGTCCACAGCACGTCGGAGATGCCGCCGCCGTTGAATTCGCCGACCCCGGAAATCTGATAATTGCCGGGATGACTGCCGAGATCGACGCTGGCCGACCATTGCGTGTTCGCCAGTTGCCACTCGTCGGTGTCGCCCGTGGCAGGATCGAACCATAGAACGCCATCGGTGCCGCCGCCGGTCCAATCGCCGGTGCCGGCGACGTTATAGCCGGACGGATGCGAACCCGGCCCCGCGCTCGCCGCCCATTGGCCGTTGGACAGAATCCACTCGTCGGTGTTGCCCGCGCTCTCCGGATAGTTTCCCGTCGCGATCGCGAGCGATGCGTCCGTGAATTGAACGGAACTGATGTTGTTGAGCGTGTCCGACCCACCGGACCAGGAGACCGTCACGCCACCGCCTGACAGATTATAGATGGTGCCGTTGACGACGCTCAGCGCCTGCCCGTCCGAGCCATCGATTTGCGCGTTTTCGACGCCGAGCGAGGTAAAGACCACGGTGTCATCGCCGCCGCCGCCGTTGATGGTCATGGTCCCGGTCGATGCGGCGGTGATGTCGACGACGTCGTTGAGCGGTCCGCAGTTGACGGTCTGCGTCTCGCCGCTGGTGACGATCTCATTGTCGTACTGCAGCGTGCCGTTGAGAATTGCACCGCCGCTGGAGCCGTCGATCAGATAAAGATGATCGGTCGTCAACCGGAATATCGTGATCGTGGTTGGTATCGTCTGCGTGTCGTAGTTGACCGTGTGGATGCCGAGGAAGGTTGGCCCGCCGTTGCTGTCTTCGTTGTCGAAAACCGTGATGCTGCCGTTCTTGTTGACGGACAGCACGGTCGTCGTGTGCTGGCCGCTGCCAATCCAGCCCATGCGCACGATGTCACCCGGCTGGAGCAAGGTCTGCCAATTGGAAACCGGATTGGGGTCCGACCCTCGATAAACGACACGCCAGAAGCCGGCGCTGTTGTTTTGCGTCGGATCGAGCGATTCCGATTCCGAATCGTTCAAGGGCGTGCCGGCCGCGGCGCTGAGATCGCTGGCGATGAAGCCGCAATCGTTGGGGTTGAGCACACCGCCATAGACGGCCTGGTACCGTTTCGCCGACGCGACGATGTCGGCCGGCGTTGGCTCGCCGTCGACGCCGCTCGGCGTCGCCTGCAGGCCCGGCGCCACGACATTGATTTCATACTGGATATACGCGCCGCCTCCGATCGGCACGGTCACAAACAGGTACGGCGCGATCTCGTTACCGAGCTGCAGCGTATAGTTGGAGACGTCCGACGGGGTGACGACTTTCTGATTGAAGCTGTTCGTCGTCGACGCCTTGATGGCCGTTCCGCCGTTCAGCCACTCGCTCACACTCGGGTTGTTCGGATTCCAATAACTGAAGTCCCACGCCGACAATGCGCCGGCGCTGTAATAGGCCAGCGCAAATTGCGTATAGCCGCCCCAGTTCGAGCCAAAGGCGTCGGTCAGGATTGTGGACAGACTGATCTGGGTTCCGGGAATGCCGACCTCAGGCGGCAGCTGCTCGTACAGGAACGTGCTCATCCGATCCCACCTTCCTGGTTCGAGGCCTCGACGGCGGGTGCAAGGCCATTGAGCCACTCCTGGAGATCGGGAACGTTATGATCGATCAAGCCGACGGCGGACGCCGTCTCGCTATTGGAGTTTGTCATAGCTCACCCGTACGATCGGCAAGCGTCGTCACGAACCGGCCGAGCCTTGGGCGGCCCGTTTGGATTTTCTGTCCCTCTGTCTCATCATGCCGCAGACAGAGCGTGCTCGCCGCTTTTGTATCAAACCCGGGCAGCGATGACTATTAATTCAATATTGAGCTTACGCGACATCGGGACACGGCCATTGTCACAATTCATGTCCGAGCGCAAAAATTTTCCACAATCGCCAGATGGATCGGCGGCGGCATAGGCAGCAGGCGAACTGCGGTAATGGATATCGGACGCCGGATCTTCGACGCCCCGTTCGAATGATCCAGACGATCACACGTTCTGCGTGACGTCGCTGACATACTTGGCGCCGACGTCCTGGCCGTGACGCCAGATCAATTTGTAGGTGCCGTCCCGGGCCGGGCCGCCGTTGCCGTGGAACAGCAGCACGAATTCGTCGTGCGGCTCGATGCCGTTGAGCTGCAGCCGCACGCCCTCCTCCGAGGCATTGGTGACCAGGACATAGCGCGGCTCCATGCCGATCCCGAGCTTGATCGTGGCGAGACGGCCCAGGCGGTGACGCGGGGTTCGGCGGCGTTCATCTGCGCCGAGGCCAGTCGTTGCTACTGCGGTATTGGGCGAATTCGTTCCAGTCTCGAGCGAACTCATAAAGTGCGGCTCCGGTTCAGGGCTGGGTCGGCGCGCGCGGCGACACCCGTTGGGGGCAATACGCCTACACGCCGTCCATTGCGCGCCGCCTAACCCCGCCGGCCAAATTCTCGCAGCATTTTCCCTAAAACCCGCGCATCGAACACCGGGTTTCTGCCAAATCATTTAACCATGCGCCGGGCGATGACGCGGGGATGGACTGGGCCGACGCCGTCGCCATCGTCCATTGCTCAATCGTTTCCCAGCTTGAACAGCCGCCGCGCGTTGGTGCGGCCGATCTTGAGCCGGTCGTTCTCGCTGATGGCGCACGCGTCGAACCAGTTGGCGGCGTGATCGATATTCTCGAACGGCCAATCGGTGGAGAACATGATGCGGTCGGCGCCGATTTCCAGCATGGCGTTCATCAGCGCCTGGGTGCGGAAATTACCCGACGTGGTGAGATGAAAGTTGGCTGAGAAATACTCGCAAAGCGGCTTTTTCGCCGGCCATTTGTTGCGGTTCGGGATCCAGGCGTTGGAATTGTCGACCCGCCACATGCCGTAAGGCAGGTTCTCGCCCATATGGCCGAGGATGATCTGCAGCCGGGGGTGCGCGTCGAACAGGCCCGACGCCATCAGGCGGAGCGCGTGCACAGCCGTCTCCTGGCCGAACGCCCAGATCGGACCTAACAGCCACGGATGGCCGTCGTAAATGCGCGCGTCGCGCGGCAGTGGATTGCGGGGGTGAAGATAGAACGGCACATCCAGCCGCTCGACCGTGGCCCAGAACGGCCGGTACTGCGGCAGATCGTAATAGAGAATGTTTGCGGCGTCGCCGGCCTCGGAAAAGCCGTTCACCAGCGCGCCGCGAAAGCCAAGCTCCTTGACGCAGCGCTCAAGCTCGCACGCCGCGCCATCCGGGTCCTGCATGGCGAGCGCCGCAAGCCCTTGAAAACGCCCCGGCCGCTTCTCCACCTCGACAGCAAGGAAGTCGTTGGCCTTGCGGGCGATGTCGCTTGCCTTCGCCTTGTCGGTGATCGCCTGCACGGCCGGCGCGTTGAGCGACAACAGCATCATCTCGATGCCGTACTGATCCATCAGCTCGAGCCGACGGCCATGGATGTCGGCGTTGCGCGCCCCGACCTCGGCCCGCACCGGTTCCGGAAAATAGCTCATCGAATCCGCGGCCGTTTCCGGGATCGCAAAGTGCTCCTCAAGTGCAATCTTGCCCTGCATCGTTCCTCCCCGCGCGAGATCCCTGGTTGGAGCATGATCCTTTCGGAAAACCGGCATCCACTTTTCCGGATCATGCTCCAGCGGCCCGCCGATTAATCTTAACACGGCGTCTGCCGGGCGCCATGCGCCACGGCTTTTTCCCGCAACACGCTGGCACGCTTCTCGCGACCCAACGGCGTGAGGCCAACCGATGTCCCGATTCGGGGCAGCGGCGGCGTGCCTGTCCGCGATCGAGCGAGTTTGGCAAAGCCGTTGATGAACACGCTATCGAGCTACACGCTGGCGTCGCGACCCGAGACCAGCCGCTTCCTGCGGCTCTGGGCGGTGCTGCTGCGCGGCACCTTCTCCAGCGCCATCTTCCTGCTCGACGTCCTGCTTATCGTTTCAATGGCGTGCGCCACCGGGCTTGCCTATTCGCTCGCCGCCTACGGCGACAGCGGCGACATATTCTCATTCGTTCAGGTCGGGGTGCTGGCGGCGAGCATTTTCGCCATTTCCAACGCGTTCCGCGGTGAATACCGGCTGCCGAATTTCTTCACCGTCAAGCCGCACGCCCGGCGCACCATCCAATTGTGGAACGTGACGCTGATCGGTCTCTTGCTGCTCGGCTTCCTGACCCAGATCAGCGCCCATTATTCGCGCGCCTGGATCGTCCTGTTTTATGCCACGACACTCGCCGTGCTGATCGTCGAGCGCTTTCTGGTCGTGCGCATTACCGCGCACGCGCGCGCCGCGGGCCTGGTTTCGGCGCAGCGCATCTTCCTGATCGGAACCGGCGCTCATATCGCTTCCTTCATCAACTATTACGAGCCGTGGACGCTCGGCATCAACATCGTCGGCTGCCGCTTCATCACCCCGGTTGCCGCCAGCGCCCCCAGCGCCGAACGGCGCGCGGCGCTGGACCAGGACCTCGCCGAGGCGACCGCCGGCGTGCGCAGCGTCGGCCCCGATGCGATCTTTTTGCTGCTGCCGTGGTCGGCAACCGCCATGATCGAGCATTGCGCCAAGGCGTTCCTGACGCTGCCGGTCGAAATTCATCTCGGCCCCGAACAAATCCTGCACAAATTCGAGGACGTCGAGCTGTCGAAGCTCGGCCCGCTGGCGAGCCTGCAGCTCACCCGCATGCCGCTGACCACCTTCGAGGTGGCGCAGAAACGGCTGTTCGATCTGGTATTTGCCGCGATTGCGCTGTTGGCGCTGACGCCGCTTTTGATCGTCGTCGCGGTATTGATCAGCCTCGACAGCCCGGGGCCCGTGTTCTTCGTCCAACGCCGCTTCGGCTTCAATCAGCAGCCATTCCGCATCATCAAATTTCGCACCATGCGCACGCTCGACGACGGCGCGGTGGTGCCGCAGGCGGTGCGCGACGATCCGCGGCTGACGCGCGTCGGCGCCTGGCTGCGGCGCTGGAACATCGACGAGATTCCGCAGCTGTTCAACGTGCTCACCGGCGACATGTCGCTGGTCGGCCCACGCCCGCACGCGCTATCGCACGACCGCGAATACGAACAGCGCATTTCGCTCTATGCGCGGCGGCACAACGTCAAGCCCGGGATTACCGGCTGGGCGCAGATCAACGGCTTTCGCGGCGTCACCGACACCGACGAAAAGATGCGCAAGCGTGTCGAGTACGATTTGTTCTATATCGACAACTGGTCGCTGTGGCTCGACCTGAAAATCATTGCCCGCACGGTGCTGTCATCGACTGCGTATTGCAACGCGTATTGAGAATTGTCCGACCGGACCTATCCGACAAGTCTCGCAATGGCGGCGACGGCGCCGACCGTGACCAGCGCAGTCGAAAGCCACAACAGCCCGATCAGGAGCCATACCGGACGCGGCTTGCGCATCGCCGCTGTTGCTGGACGGTCATCGGCCCGCGGCCGGCTCCACGTTTCCAGCCCCGGCTGGGCGCGGCGCAACGCTTCGGCCGCGCGTTCGATATCGGCCAGATCGCGCGCCAGCTGATCGGCCTGGCCCGCCCCGGGGGTTTCATCCGGGCCACGGAGCGCAACTTCGAAGGCGCGGATTTCGCTTAAGGTTTTGTCGCCGTCCAAGCCGCCGGACGGCTGGTCGCCGAGATCATTCGGCATGGCGCCACCTGTTGTCGTTTGCAAAATTTCTAAACGACGGGGTGGCCCGGCGCGACGCTGATCGATCACTAACCTTAACGGCGGCCATTCGCACCCCTATATGGGAGGCGCCATTGTCCCATTTCCGCACGGGAAAAAGGGGTTAACCGCTCGCCGCCGTCACATTTCGACCCTATGGTTTGAACCACCGTCGCAACTCCAAGGAGCGCCCTATGAGTGTCTCGGCAATTGTCATTGTCGTCTTGATCGTCGGTCTCGTGCTGTGGGCGATCGGCGTCTACAACGGCCTTGTCACCATGCGGCAACGGGTCAACCAGGCGTTCGCCGACGTCGACGTGCAGTTGCGCCAGCGGCATGACCTCGTGCCCAACCTGGTGGAGACGGTGAAAGGCTACGCCGCGCACGAGCGCGGCACGCTCGACGAGGTGGTCAAGGCGCGCAACGCCGCGGTGACGGCGCAGGGTCCGGCCCAGCAGGGGGCGGCGGAGAACATGCTGTCGGGCGCGTTGCGGCAATTGTTTGCCCTCTCCGAAGCCTATCCGGACCTGAAGGCCAACACCGAATTCCAGCAGCTGCAGAACGAGCTGACCGATCTTGAGAACAAGATCGCGGCATCGCGGCGCTTCTTCAACAGCGCCGTGCAGGAATACAACGCCGGCATTCAGCGCTTCCCCGCGGCCTTGTTCGCCGCCTCGTTCGGCTTCGCGCCGAAGGAGTTCTTCGACCTCGGCGCCGATCGCCAGGCCGAGCTGCAGGCGCCGCAGGTGAAATTCTGAGCCGAACGCGATGAGCCAAGCCGTGCGCAATATCCGCTCGTCCCCGCGAAAGCGGGGACCCAGAGCTGGATTCCCGCTTCCGCGGGAATGAGCCGAGGATCGTAATGGCCGCCTACGGTCTCTACACTCATATCCAGTCGAACCGGCGCCGGTCGATCGCGCTGCTCGCCGGCCTGTTCGTGCTCGTCTACGTGCTGGTCTATGCCGGCGCGCTGGTCGCCGAAGCGCTGTCGGTCAATGCCGACCTCAACACGCTGATGTGGCTCGCCTGGAACGATCTGATCCGCGCCTTCCCGGTGGCGACGCTCGGCACCTTGGCGTGGATCGCGATCGCCTATTACTTTCATCAGAGCATGATCGACGCGCTTACCGGCGGCCGGGAGGTGACGCGCGCCGAACAGCCGCGGCTCTACAATCTTCTGGAAAATCTTTGCATCTCGCGCGGCATCACCATGCCGAAGCTGAAGATCATGGACAGCGATGCGCTCAACGCCTTCGCGTCCGGCATGAACGAAAAGCAATACTCCATCACGGTCACGAGCGGACTGCTTGCTCTGCTCGACGACGCCGAGCTTGAATTGGTTCTCGGCCACGAACTGACGCATGTCCGCAACGGCGACGTGCGCATGATGATCATCGCCGTCGTCATCGCGGGCGCCATCGCGTTCGTTGCCGAAATGGTCGCGCGGCTGTGGTTTTATAACGGCTTTGGTTTCGGCCGCTCGCGCTCGAACGACCGCGGTGGCGGCGGCGGCGTCGGCATTGCCATTCTGATCGCCGTTGGGCTTCTGGTCATCGCCTACGTGCTGTCGTTCCTCATTCGCCTCGCCTTGTCGCGCGAGCGCGAATATCTGGCGGACGCCGGTTCGGTGGAACTGACGAAGAATCCCGACGCGATGATTTCGGCGCTGCGCAAGATCGAGGGCCGCGGCGAACTGCCGGGCGCCACATCGGCCGTGATGGAGCTATGCGTCGACAATCCGCGCGAAGGCTTCGGCGAACTGTTCGATACGCATCCGACCGTGGACAACCGCGTCGCCGCGCTGGTCAAGTATGCGGGCGGCCACGATCCCGGTCCGATCGCGCTGCCGGAGCTCGGGGCGCCTCAATCAAATGAATCGGATATGGTTAATGGCGACGCGCCCGATCAGCCGCGTCGTTCCGGACCGTGGGGCCCGGCCGAGGCAGCGGATAGTTCGGCAGCGCCGAACGAAGAAAGCCCCGCCACACCGAGTCAAACGCCGGGTCCCTGGGGACCTCACAGCACTTAGCCGCAATCGCGTCACAATTCGCGCCTCGACTGACACGAACGCTTCGAACGCGTTCGCGACCGGCTGCGGCGGACTTCCAAACGGCGGGTCGGATGTGTACAACACAAAAAGATGCAGGGGACGCGACGCATCCGGTTTGGCGGCGTTGAAGCCCGAGGTTTGGGGCTCCCAATGACACGGCGGCGCGTCAGCGAGGGAGAGCCATGGCAAAGCCAACGGTAATCGTTGTCGGAGCGGACAAGGGCGGCGTCGGCAAGACGACGGTTTCGCGTACGCTGCTGGATTATTTTACCGCCCATCAGGTTCCGACCCGCGCCTTCGATTCCGAATCGCCCAAGGGCACGCTCAAGCGCTTCCACCCCGACATCACCGAGGTGGTCGACGTCACGTCGATACCGGACCAGATGCGGATTTTCGATACGCTGTCCGATGCCGCCGTGACGGTCATCGATGTACGCGCCGGACTGCTGTCGCCGACGCTGCGCGCACTGCGCGACATCGGCTTTCTCGACGCGGTGAAGAAGGGCCAGTTCACCTTCCTGGTGTTTCACATCCTCGGCTCTTCGATCGCCTCGCTCAACGAGATCGAGGACACTTCGCAGTTCACCGCCGACGCGAAGTATTTCCTGGTCAAGAACTATTTCAACAACACGACGTTCTTCGAGTGGGATCAGGCGACCCACGCCAACTATTTCAAGAAACTCAAGGACGCCGTCGAGATCACCATTCCGAAGCTCAACGAGATGGCCTATGAGCAGGTCGAAGTGGCATCCGTGCCGTTCCTGACCTTCGTCGCCAACAAAGGGCCGAAGGGCGACGCGGCCAACTACTCGTTCGTGCTGCGTGGCTATGTCCGCCACTGGCTCGGCAACGTCTGGGCCGAGTATGATCGCATCAAGCTCAACGATATAATCGCCGCGACGCCATCCAACCCGCGCGTGCAGGTGGTCCGCTGACGACAGCCTAACGGCGGCCTACCCGGCGGCGCGTGCCAGTGGTCGATTCCAACATTCGCTTTCGATTTCGGCGCGCATTGAGCGAATGTTGGAATCGAAAGACCACTAGCCACTATAGTGTTAGTGGAGTTCAGGATTTGACATTCGCTTCACACGCAAGCGGCTTGGCGGGTAGCGAATGTTAAATCCACTCCACTAAAATTCCAGGCTGCGAAATTGCAACAGACGCCGCTCTATATCGTCGCCTCGCCGCATCCGCGGGTCGGCAAGACGCTGCTCGCGAGGCTCTTGATCGAGTTCTTTCATTCCGAGAAAAGACCGCTGCTCGGCTACGATCTCAATCCGCGCGAGCCGACTTTCGCGGGCTATTTTCCGCGCTGGGTCTTTACCGTCGATATCGCCGACACGCGCGGCCAGATGGCGCTGTTCGACCAGCTCATGACCGAGAAGCCCACCAGCACGGTCATCGATCTGGGTTACGGCGCCTTCGAGCAATTCTTTTCGGTTTTGGGAGAAATCGGCTTCGCAGCCGAAGCACGCCGGCGCGGCGTCGAGACGACGGTGCTGTTTGTCTCCGACCGGGCGCCGGCAACGGTGCGGGCCTATGGCGAGCTGCGGCGCCGGCTGCCCAACGTGGCCTTCGTTCCGGTGCATAACGAATCAGTATCGGTTTCCTTCGACAGGGAAGATTTCCCGCCGTCCCGTCCCGAGTTGCGGACCATCAGCATTCCACGCCTGTCGCCGATCGTGCGCGGCGTCGTCGATCGGCCGAGCTTTTCGTTCGGAACCTACCTGGTCAAACCGCCGTCTGGACCGACCGAAATCCACGACTGGGTGGCGACGATCTTCAACGCGTTTCGCGACCTCGAACTGCGCGTGATGATGGGACGGCTGACCTCGGCGCTCGGCGGCGTGTCGCTCGGACCGCCGCCCCTGCCGGGCCAGACGCCGCGGAACTGATGAGCGCTTGGAGTGCATGCCGCAGGCGCCTTAGAGCATTTTCAGGAAAAGTGGACGCCGGTTTTCCGAAGAAAATGCGACCAAATCTATAAAACCAGAGCGCTTGCCGATTCAACTTAATCGGGAAGCGCTCGAGGCATCGCCGCGGACCATCGAACGTCCGCCATCGATGTCGGCCGTCGCGCCGCCGATAAAGCCGGCGTGGTGGGAGGCGAGAAACGAGGCCTCGGCGCCTCGGCGCCTCGGCCCGCATCCTTCGAGGGCCGCTTCGCGGCCACGTCAGGACGAGGTGGCAGGGATCAATTCACCTGAATATGGGCGAATGCCACCACTTTTTCCCATCGGCCGATTTCATCGGCGATGTAAGCCGCAGACGCAGCAGGCGAACCGCCGGGCGCAACGCCGCCCATGTCGACGATGCGCTGCCGGATCGTTTCATCGGCAAGCGCGGCGTTGATCTGGGTGTTGAGCAAGATCACAATCGCCGCCGGCGTGCCCTTTGGCACGCACAGGCCGCTCCAGCCATTCACATCGTAACCGGGAACGAATTGCGTCAGCGGCGGAACGTCGGGCAACGAATCGAGGCGCGTTGCTGACGTCACCGCGAGTGCGCGCAACGTCCCCGCTTTGACGAACGACATCGCCGAGCCCGTGGTCGAGAACAGCACCTGCGGCTGGCCGCCCAGCATATCGCTGATCGCGGCCGACTTGCCGCGATACGGCACGTGGATCATGCGCACGCCGGTGCGCATCATGAACAGCTCGCCGGCCAGATGTCCGGTCGAACCGCTGCCGCCCGAACCCATCGCGAGCTTGCCGGCATTAGCCTTTGCGTAAGCGATGAATTCCGGCACCGATTTCGCGGGCACGGCAGGATGCACCAGCAGGAACAGCGGCGAGCGCATGACGTGGACGACTGGCGTGAAATCGGTGACGAAATTGTAGTTGAGATGCTTGTACAGCACGGTGTTGATCGAGTTGACCGAATTGGCCATGAACAGCGTGTAGCCGTCGGCGGGCGAATGGGCGGCGAATTCACTGCCGATATTGTTGTTGCCGCCGGCGCGGTTCTCGACGACGAACGATCCGCCGAGCTTCGTCGTCAGCCACTGCGCGACCAGCCGCGCCACGATGTCGGTCGAGCCGCCCGCGGTGGTGGCGACGATGATGCGGACCGGGCGGGTTGGATAGGTTTGGCCGCGCGCGACTGGCGCGCCCATGAGAGCGGCAGTGCCGGCGGCGAAGCGAAGAAATTGGCGGCGCGCAATAGCCATGGTCTGCCCCCGCGGCGACGAGACGATACCCGGCAGATCAGAGCCTAGCGCGTTTATGCGCCGGATGGAAACAGGCTGTGTTCCTTGAGAAACTCGATCATGTAGCGGTCGAACAGCCACGGCTGCTCGATCTGGCAGGCATGTCCGGCGCCGTGGAGGATCTTCATCTCGCAATTGCGGATGCGGGCCTTCAGCGCCGCCGCGCGCGGGTGCGCGCCGTCTTCGCTGCCGGTCAGGATCAGCGTCGGACAGGCGATGCGCGAATGATGGTCCTGCGCGTCCGGAATTGCCGCGGCCTGGAACTGATAGATGATCGACTGCAGATCGGCCTGCGCGTTCCGCTCGGTGAACATCTGCGCGAAGAAATGCGCCAGCGGCGTCGGCCGGAACGCGGGGCTCAGGTCCTCGAAGGTAAAGTCCCAGCGATAGTCGATGCCGCCCGCCGTGTAGCCGGCGATGCGCTTTGGCGCGTGCTCCTTGTTGGGGCTGTAGCCGGTGCCTGAGAGCACGAGCGCTGCCGTCTTTTCCGGCCGTAAATGATGCATGTATGGCACGATGGCGGAGCCGACCGAGCAGCCGACCAGGATGGCGCGTTCGCCCGGCACGGCATCGTCGATCGCTTCCCAGCACGCCTGCGCCATGTCTGACATGGTCAGGCCGGGCGTCGCCTTGGGCGAGCGGCCATAGCCGGGAATGTCGATGGCGATGCACCTGTACCAGGTCGACAGGTGCGCCATCTGAAAGATCCAGCACGACTGATCCATCGGATTGGGATGCACGAACGCCATCACCGGACCGGTGCGGCCCATGCGCTCGTAGTACAACGGACCTTCGACGTGATCGGCCATGACGCAGCTCCGCCTGCGGTTTTAGAGATTCAACTGATAACTCACCGGCACCCAGCGATAGCCGCCGGCGCCCTTCTCGATCATACCGAGCGCCGGAAACGGCATGTGGTAGCCGGCGACAATGAGCTTGTCGGTCGCCGCCATGTCGAGGATGCGCTTGCGCGTGGCCGCGGCCTTCTCCTTGTCGTCGTCGACGTCGAGCGTCCAATCTGGCCGTTGCACGCCGATGACGTAATGATTGCAGGTGTCGGCCCAGATCAAGAGACGCTTGCCGGCGCTTTCAACGTGGAACGCCAGCATCCCCGGCGAATGGCCCATGGCATCGACGGCATGGATGCCGGGGGCGACTTCGTCGCCGGGCTTAATGAAGGTTGCCTTGTCGCCGAACGGCACCGCGAGCTTGACGAACAGCTCGCGATTGAACTTGCGCGCCTCGCGCACGTTCTCGCCGCGCTTCCAGAAATCGAACTCCACCGCGCCGAACACGTAGCGCGCATTCGGATAGACCGGCTTGCCGCCGTCCGACAAACCGCCGATGTGGTCGGGATGGCCGTGCGTCGTCACCACGATATCGATGTCGCCGGGCTTATAGCCGGCCTCGCCGAGCCGTTCGCGCAGGTTGCCGTCGACGCCGCGGGTACGCAACTGCTCGAAATCGCGGCGCAAAAAACCGTTGCCGGTGTCGAACAGCACGACCTGCTTGCCGGTGTTGACGACGGTCGGCGTGAACGGATGCACGTAGCGGTTCGGATCGATGCCGTTGGCGGCGCACAGCGCCCGCGCCTCGTCGGCGGAATGCTCCGGGCCGTAGCTCGGATGCAGGCCTTCGCGGACCGCCTTGCTGTCGAGGACCGTGGCGATCTCGAACTCACCGAACTTGAAGCGATAGATGGTCCCCTGCAGTTCACCTTGCATTGCAGCCGGCACGGTTCATCCTCCCAAGATAACTTTTGAATCGACAGCCACTTGAGGCAAGCTAATGCCCTTCGAACGCGATCAGCGTACGCACCGGCACGCCGAGCTTCTCGATTTTCTTCGCGCCGCCGAGATCCGGCAAGTCGATGACGAAGCAGGCGGCGAGCACGTCGGCGCCGATCTGCTGCAGCAGCTTGACGGCGGCCTCGGCGGTGCCGCCGGTGGCGATCAGATCGTCGACCAGGACCACGCGCTCGCCCTTTTCGACCGCGTCTTCGTGCATCTCCATCTCGTCGATGCCGTATTCGAGCGAGTAGCCGATGGTGACGCGCTTGTACGGCAGCTTGCCTTTCTTGCGGATGGGAACGAAGCCGGCCGAAACCTGATGTGCCACTGCGCCGCCGAGGATGAAGCCGCGCGCCTCGATGCCCGCGACCTTGTCGATCTTACCGCCGGCCCACGGCTGCACCAATTCGTCCACGGCGCGGCGGAACGCGCGAGCATTGCCGAGAAGCGTCGTGATATCGCGAAAGATTATCCCCGGCTTGGGGTAATCCGGGATCGAGCGGATCGCGGCTTTGAGGTCGTTCTCGATCGCGGCGGTGGTCATCGTTCGAGCCTCATCCCCTCGACAAACGTGCGCATGGCGCCACAAGCACTGTGGCGGACCACAGCGGCGGGCGCAACGGGCTAACGGCTTGTAGGCGAATTGATCCCGAGCAGTTGGCGAGCAAATTTGATGCCGCTCGCTCGCCACCCACCCGCTACGACGAAGCGGCGGTCTCGTGGTGGACGTCGTGCCACACCTTCTTCTTGGTGAAATAGAGAAGGCCGGAGAACACGATCAGGAAAATCATCACCTGGAAGCCGATCCGGTGGCGCTCGTCGAGCTTCGGCTCCGCCGCCCACATCAGGAACGCGGCAACGTCACGGCCGTATTGGTCCAGCGTCTCCGGCGTGCCGTCGGTGTATTTGACCTGGCCGTCCTTGAGCGGCTGCGGCATGCCGATGGCGCCACCCGGGAAGTATTTGTTGTATTGGCCGCCGGGCGGCAGCACGAAGCCCGCCGGCGCCGCCGTGTAGCCGTTGATGATGGCGTGGATGTAGTCCGGGCCATCCTCCTGATAGGTGGTAAAGGCGTCGAAGAGGAATTGCGGGAAGCCCCATTCGTGGCTGCGCGCCTTGGCGAGATCCGACATGTCCGGCGGCACCTTGCCGCCAAGCGCAGCCGCCGCGGCCTGCGCGTTGGGGAATGGCGGCGGGAAATAATCGGAAATCTTGCCGGGCCGCTGAAACATCTGGCCCTGGTCGTTCGGTCCGTCGGTGACCTGGAAGGTCGCCGCGATGGCCGCGGCCTGCGCCTCGGTGAAGCCGGGGCCGCCCGGATCGGCGAGGTTGCGGAACGACAAGAGCTTGAGGCTGTGACAGGTCGAACAGACCTCGCGATAGACCTTGAAGCCGCGCTGCAGCTGTTGCGGATCGTATTGGCCGAACGGCCCGGCAAACGACCAATGCTCGCGCGGCGGCGCGGCGGCTTCCTGCGCGAAGGCCGCCGGCGCTGCGGCGGCCGACAGCGACGCCGCCAGCGCGACTGCCGCTACGATGCTGCTCCGCCTGCTCATGCCCGACCTCCACTGCCGGCCGGAGCACCTTTGCCCAGCACGGATTCCGAAATCGAGTTCGGCAGCGGCTTGGTCCTTTCGAACAATCCGAGGAGCGGCAGGATGATGAAGAAGAACGCAAAGTAATAGGCGGTGAGCAGACGCGCCGCCAGCACGTAACCGCCGACCGGCTCCTGCGAGCCGAGATAACCGAGCCCGATCACCGCAGCGAAGAAGATAAACAGGAATTGCCGGTAGAGCGGCCGGTAGTTCGCCGAACGGACCCGCGACGTGTCGAGCCACGGCATGAAGGCGAGCACGATGATGGAAGCGCCGAGCGCCGTGACGCCCAGGAGCTTGCTCGGGATCGCGCGCAGGATCGCGTAGAATGGCAGGTAGTACCATTCCGGCACGATGTGGGTCGGCGTCTGGCTCGGATTAGCCGGGATATAGTTGTCGGAATGACCGAGATAGTTCGGGATGTAGAAGATGAAATAGGCAAACACGATGCAGAACACGCCGATGAAGAACGCATCCTTGACGGTCGCGTAGGGCGTGAACGCCACGGTGTCCCTGTCGTCCTTCGGCTCCACGCCGGTCGGATTGTTCTGCCCGACCATGTGCAGCGCCCAGATATGCAGCACGACCACGCCGGCGATGACGAATGGCAAGAGGTAGTGCAGCGAGTAGAAGCGGTTGAGCGTCGGATTGCCCACCGCAAAGCCGCCCCACAGCCAGGTGACGATGCCGTGGCCGGCCACAGGAATTGCCGAGAACAGGTTGGTGATCACGGTCGCGGCCCAGAAGCTCATCTGCCCCCATGGCAGCACGTAGCCCATGAACCCGGTCGCCACCATCAACAGGAACAGGATGACGCCGAGGATCCACAGCACCTCGCGCGGCTCCTTGTAGGAGCCGTAATACATGCCGCGCGCCATGTGGATGTAGACGGCGACGAAAAAGAACGAGGCGCCGTTGGCGTGGATGTAGCGCAACAGCCAGCCGTAATTGACGTCGCGCATGATGCCCTCGACCGAATCGAAGGCGAGATTGACGTTCGGCGTGTAGTGCATCGCCAGCACGATGCCGGTGACGATCTGCACCGTGAGCATGAAGGCGAGAATGCCGCCGAACGTCCACCAATAGTTCAGATTGCGCGGCGTCGGGTAGGCGATGAAGGAGGAATAGATGAGGTTTCCGAGAGGCAGCCGCCGCTCCATCCACTTCATGAAGGAGCTTTGCGGCTGATAGGTGCTATGTCCGCTCATTGTCGAACCTTAAAAAGACTAGCCGATCACGCAAAGAAGGAAACGGAAGTCGCGGCGCGCTGGCTCCGCCGTTGAGATTGAAGTCACCCTGCCGACCCTCTTTACGTCTTGCCGCTCGACCATTCGCGCTGCGGGCCGCCACCTTCCCTGCCCTCCGACGCTTATCGGAACGGCAGATAGAAGACCGGTGGCGAGTGGTCCGGTCGCACCGGCCTGGGGGAGGTCGAGCGCGACGCATTCCGGCGGGGTTCTATTGGCACCCTTGCCGCCTCAGTGCAAGTGTGGCCTCGGAGCGCCCCGGGCGCTGTGACCAAACGCGCGAAACACCGGCTATGCGTATCGCTCTGTACCAGCCCGATATCCCGCAGAATACCGGCACCATCCTGCGGCTGTGCGGCTGCCTCGGAATCGAGGCGCACATCATCGCGCCGGCCGGGTTCCCGACCTCCGATCGCGCGTTTCGCCGCGCCGGAATGGACTATCTCGATACCGTCAGCTTGGTGCGGCATAGCTCGTGGCCGGCGTTCGAGACATGGCGACGGGCCGAGAATCACCGGCTCCTCCTGTTCACGACCGCCGCACCGCACAGCTATCTCGATTTCGCCTACCGGCCGAACGACGTGCTGCTGTTCGGCCGCGAATCGGCAGGCGTGCCGCAGGAGGTCCACGACTGCGCCGACGCCCGCCTCGTCATCCCGATGCGGCCGGGCCTGCGCTCGCTCAATGTGGCGCTGGCCGCAGCCATGGCGGCCGGCGAGGCGCTGCGGCAGACGAGAGGGACTCAGTAAGTCCGAGCTTGCGGTATAAATAGCAGCCTGCGGTCAGAGGGCGTTTGCGATGAAGCGACTTAAAACACAGCCAAAGCTGAAGCCCATACCCCGCTTTGGAAACGAAGCGGAGGAACGCGAATTTTGGGAAACGCATGACAGCTCAGAGTACGTTGACCTGAGTAAAGCGCGGAGGGTGCGCTTCCCGAACTTGAAGCTCTCGCCGAGCCCCGAATTCGAGGACAGATAAACGCTGATCAGGTCGTTACGCCGAGGCCCGGAAAGAGCATGGACGAAAGCCAGATCAATACGCGCAAGCAACGCACGCGCGCGTGGTTCGAATTGCTGCGCGACCAGATCACGGCGGCGTTCGAGCAGGTCGAGGACGCGCTGCCCGCCGGCGCGCCGCTCACCGATCGCGCGCCGGGCCGGTTCAAGCGCACGCCGTGGAACCGCACCGACCATAGCGGGGGACCGGGCGGCGGCGGCGTCATGGCGATGATGACGGGCCGCGTCTTCGAGAAGGTCGGCGTCCATGCCTCCACGGTGTTTGGCGAATTCGCGCCGGAGTTCCGCAAGGAGATTCCCGGCGCCGCCGACGATCCACGCTTCTTCGCTTCGGGCATCTCGCTGATCGCGCATATGCACAACCCGCACGTCCCTGCGGTCCACATGAACACGCGCTATGTCGTCACGTCGAAAGCGTGGTTCGGCGGCGGCGCCGATCTCACGCCGGTGCTCGACCGCAGGCGCACGCAGGACGATCCCGATTCGGTCGCGTTTCACGCCGCCATGAAGGCCGCGTGCGATGAACATGCGAAGGTCGCGCCGTACGAAAAGTTCAAAAAGTGGTGCGACGAGTATTTTTTCCTGAAACACCGCGGTGAATCGCGCGGCATCGGCGGCATCTTTTACGATTGGCTGGATACGGGCGATTTCGACGCCGACTTCGCCTTCACCCAGGACGTCGGTCGCGCCTTTCTGCGCATTTATCCCGAGCTGGTGCGGCGAAATTTTACCAAACCGTGGACCGAAGCCGAGCGCGACGAACAGCTCGTGCGCCGCGGACGCTATGTCGAGTTCAACCTGCTCTACGACCGCGGCACGATTTTCGGCTTGCGCACCGGCGGCAATGTCGAGTCGATTCTGTCCTCGATGCCGCCGGTGGTGAAGTGGCCGTAACGGCTACGGCCGAACCGCATCGAAAATCATGATGGCGGCGCCGGCGATGACTACCGCATCGAGGATCGCGGTGTGGACGTGCACCGGCATGCGCTCGACGATCAGGCGAGCGAGAAACGTGGAGCAAAAACCGATGCCGCCGATCAGAACCCCAATGACCAGCACCACGGACGAAATGACGCCCGCGTAGCCGAACACCGTCAGCTTGACGACGCCGATGACGACCGACACAAGCGAGTCGGTCGCGATCACTGCGGCGCCTTCGAGGCCCGTCGCCATCAGTAGCGAGAGCAGAATCACGCCCGATCCGGTGGTGCCGCCGACCACAAGGCCCCAGGCCAACGCGCCTGCCGCATAGCCCTTCTCGCCGAGACGGCGGCCGCGGCTGCGCAGAATGCGCCGCAGCGGCACAGTCGCGATCAGGGTCACGCCGATCACCAACGCGGCGCCACGGCCCGACAACAGCGTGTAGAGCCAGGCGCCGAGCACGCAGGTCGGCAGCGCACAGACGAGCGCGATCATGGCGCGCCGCAGATCGAGCCGCTCGCGGAATGCGACAATGCGCGCCGAATTGGTGAACATCGCCGAAATCGCGATGATCGGAACCACCGGCTTGGCGCCGACCAGCGGCACCAGCACGAGCGGCATCATCGCGCCGGTACCGTAGCCCGCCACCCCGCCGGCAATGCCGGAAAAGGCCGCCAAGCCGACGATAAGCGCGAATTGCAGGAGCGAGATGTCTGGTATCAGCGGCATTGTGCGCGGAAATGGACCGGAGCCGGGCGTTGACTTGGCGGGTTAGTTCGGCACCTTGCAGTTACCAGCACAGCACATACAGATGCCGCGCTCCGCTGTCGCGTCAAAGCATGGAGAACTGGGGATGGATCTCGGAATCGCCGGCCGCAAGGCCATCGTCTGCGCGTCGAGCCGCGGCCTGGGCCGGGCCTGCGCCAAGCGGCTCGCCGAGGCCGGCTGCGAGGTCGTCATCAATGGTCTCGACAAGGACCGCCTCGCCGCCACGGCCGAGGAATTGCGCAAGGAAACCGGCGCCAAGATCACCGCGGTCGCCGCCGATGTGGCCTCGCCCGACGGGCAGAGGGCGCTGTTCGCCGCCTGTCCGGAACCGGACATCCTGGTCAACAACAATGCCGGGCCGCCGTTTCGCGACTTCCGCGACCTCGACCGGCAGAAGATGATCGACGGGGTCGTCGGCAACATGATCGTCGCCGTCGAACTCATTCAGAAGGCGATCGACCCGATGGTGGCCAAGAAATTCGGCCGCATCGTCAACATCACCTCCGGGTCGGTGAAGATGCCGCTATTCGGCCTCGATCTGTCGTCGGGCGCGCGCGCCGGCCTGACCGCCTTCCTCGCCGGCGTGGCGCGCTCGGTGGCGGGATCAAACGTCACCATCAATTTCATGCTGCCGGGCATCTTCGACACCGATCGGTTCCGCTCCAACGTCCAGTCGACGGCGCAGAAGAGAAACACAAGTTACGATCAAGCCTTGGCGCAGAACATCGATTCGGTTCCGGCGCGCCGGCTTGGCACGCCCGACGAGTTCGGCGCCACCTGCGCATTCCTGTGCTCGGCGCAGGCCGGCTACATCACCGGACAGAATATTCTCATCGACGGCGGGAGATTCCCCGGCGCGTTTTGAACAGAAATCACTCCAGATGACCGATCCAAGGAGACTTCCATGAAACTCGTTCGTTATGGCGCGCCCGGCCGCGAAAAGCCAGGCATGCTCGACACGCAGGGGCGCATCCGCGATTTGTCGAAGATCGTACCCGATATCTCAGGCGACGCGCTGTCGCCCAAGGGTCTCGCCAAGTTGCGCAAGCTCAATCCCGACAAGCTGCCGCTGGTGAAGGGCAAGCCGCGGATCGGCCCATGCGTCGGCAAGGTCGGCAATTTCATCGCCATCGGCCTCAACTATTCCGACCACGCCGCCGAAGCCGGCATGGCGATCCCCAAAGAGCCGATCATCTTCAACAAGGCGCCGAGCTGCATCTGCGGGCCGAACGACGACACCATGATCCCGAAAGATTCCTCCAAGCTCGACTGGGAGATCGAGCTCGGCATCGTCATCGGCAGCCGCGCCCGCTACCTCAGCAAGGACAAGGCGCTCGACGTGGTCGCCGGCTATTGCCTCGCCAACGACGTGTCCGAGCGCGTGTTTCAGATCGAGCGCGCCGGGCAGTGGACCAAGGGCAAGGGCTGCGAGACCTTCGGCCCGCTCGGTCCGTGGCTCGTCACCAAGGACGAGGTCAAGAATCCGCAAAACCTCGACATGTGGCTCGATGTCAACGGCGAAAAGCGCCAGCGCGGTAACACCTCGACGATGATCTTCGACTGCCGCCATATCGTGTGGGCCTGCTCGCAATATTTCGTCATGGAGCCGGGCGACGTCATCATCACCGGCACGCCGCCGGGCGTGGGGCTGGGCATGAAGCCCGAACCGAAATTTTTGAAAGCCGGCGACGTGGTGACGCTCGGCATCGACGGGCTCGGCGAGCAGCGGCAGAAGATCGTGAAATACAAGAAGTGAATAACCGCCGCGACTGGTTCTGAAGGATCCTAATTCGGAAACACGGCGGCCAGATCCTTGGCCCCCTGCTTCTCCGACTCTTTGTCCATCACGGCGTCGGTCGCGGCAATAAGCGTCGCCACCATGGCGTTTCTCTACGCGACGGGATTGTCGCCGTATCCGCCGCGCTGGAAAAAATTCGCGGTAGGGACCTGACTGCGCCACTCCGGCGGCATCATCACCATGTCAAAGCCGTTACCGTCGCCGGTGAGATTCATCATTTCAAGCCCGGCCGCGCTCAGCGTCACGCCATAGCCTTTCCTGCGGGCGTAAACGACGGAATCGAGGAGTTTCTCGGTCTGCAACAGCGGGCCGACGTCGAGATCGAGATTCATCGCATGAATGGCGAGGCCCTTTCGCGTCTTCGCCAATAGCGCATGCCGCCCCCAATCGTCGGGCACGCTGCGGGCGAAGGCAATCATCCTGTGCAACACCGCGATCGTTTTCTCCAGCGCCGCTCGTTCCTTCTCAGGGAGCGCTCGCGCCTCTGCCTCCAGGATGGCGACGAATTTGGCGCCGGACTCCGCCATCAGCTCGACGCTGTTGGTCGCAAGGAGCTGATTGTAGCCAAGCGCGGTGGTGATCGCGCGTGCACCGGGCTTTTTGTATTCAAGCCCGGCTTGCACCTCGTAGGTGCCGTTGCCGGTGGCCTCGAAGGCATAGACGCGCACCGCCTGATCCCTGGTTAAGCCGGCGGCAGCGGCGGCTTCGGCGTAGGCGCGTTTGAATTCGAGTTCGTTTTGCGGCCGCCGCGGCGTAAATTTGTAGTCCTGCTTCGCCGCCTTGAGAAAGTCCCTGACCACGGGCACGGGCGGCGAATGCGGCGTTTGCGCTTTTGGCGCCGAGGGATCGACCGGCTTTGGCGGTCCCGTATAGACGGGCGGCTGGGTCAGCACGTAGTCATCGATGGTCAGCGATTCATGACGCGCGCGCTTGGCGAACCGCGCTTTCCGCTTATCGGCGATCGAGGACCAGTAGGCGGAAGCTGCGGCCACGTAGGCGCCGTGGACTTGGTTATAGAGCGCGAGCAGCCGGCGGTATTCGGCCATCGCAGCGGCGGAGACCGGGAGCTTGGCGGATTGAGCAACAGGCGGGTCGCCGGCTTGCGGTTTTTTGGCGCGGCCATGGGCGGCCTGCAGTGCGACGGCCATCCCGACCGCCACAGCGGCAGCGAATTGGGTACAACTCAAGCGCATCGTGACCGCGTGTTCAGCTCGTCACGGAAGATCCAGGCTGCTTCGAGGATCTGGCCCATCAGCATTCGAAACGGATTTTAGCATCGTTCACACTGAAGCGCGCAGGCCGCTCGGTCGTGGAACCTGCATCCCAGTCATTATTCGGGCAGCTACGTATCAAATACCCGTCCCGCCGGTAGGAGACGTAACAAGCCTCGGCTTCGAATGGTCCGGCCTTTTTTTTGATGGATATCAGACCGTGTCGTCGTGGGCGAAGGTTCAGGAATGCATCCGCCTCCGCTGCGCAACGTTGAATTGCGGCTGCGGCGAATGGGGACTTAAAGCGCCGCCAGGCTGACTGCGCTCGCTTCGGTTCTCGTGAATTGCGTCGCGCGCCCGGCACGCTCTGCGTTTGCGCCCTCACCCTCCCCTTGCCGCCAGCACCGCCTGCAGCGAGATGCGCGACCACGGCGCGATCTTGTCGCGAAAGGACACATAGGCATCGCGCACCTTGCGGGCGCCGGGACTTTTGCCGGCGAGATCGCCGAGCACACCGTCCGCTTCCTTGCGCGCCGCGGCGATCAGGTCGGCTGGGAAGGTGCGCAACTGCACATTGATCGCGCGCCGTCAGCGCGGCGAGCGCCTCGATGTTGAGCCGCTCCATTTCGGCGAGCGCGAACGCCGCCTCGGCCGCGCACGCATGCGTAACGATGGCCTGGAGCTCGGCATCGAGCGTCCCCCACGCTTTCAGCGACACGATGCATTCGCCAGTGCCATTCGGTTTGTTGAAGCCGGGGCTGTAGTAGAACGGGGCGAAGCGAAACAGGCCGAGCGCAATATCGGAGCCGGGGCCGACGAATTCGGCGGCGTCGAGCACACCGGATTGCAGCGCGACCAGGATTTCGCCGGGCGCCGTGGTCTGCGCAATGGCGCCGAGCCGGCGATAGACTTCGCCGCCGAGGCCCAATGAGCGGATTTTCAGGCCGTGCACATCGTCGCGGCTTTTGATCTCGCGGCGAAACCAGCCGCCCATGCACACCCCGGTATTGCCGCCCATGAACGGCTTGACGCCGAACGGCGCGTAAAGCCCGTCCCACAGCGCCTGGCCGCCGCCGGCATCGATCCAGGCGACATGCTCGTTCGGCGTCAGCCCGAACGGCACGGTGGTGAAGAACGAGGCGGCGGCCTCCTTGCCCTGCCAATAGAACGACGCGGTGTGGCCCATTTCGGCGACACCGCCGCCCACCGCATCGAGCACCTCGAAGGCCGGCACGATTTCGCCGGCGGCGTAGACCGCGATCTCAAGCCGCCCGCCGGACAGCGCGCCGATGCGCTGGGCGACACGCTCGGCCGACATGCCGGGGCCGGGCAGCCGCTTCGGCCACGAGGTGACCATGCGCCAGCGCAGCTTGCCGGTCTGCGCGAGCGCCGGCGCCATGGCCGCGGTCATTGCGCCGGCGACGCCGAGCGCCCCGCCGCGCGCCAGATTGCGGCGCGTGATTTGGCTCATCATTCTCCCCTTCGATCCAATCGCACCGATTCTAAAGTCCAGTCCTGCGACTTCAAATCGCTGCGGAAATTCGGTTCGGACGTCTCGCGGCTATCTTGCACCGCGGCGGCGTTTCGGCCTAGTTGGGCGCGTCGTACAATGGGGAGTGGGAGGCGTCCATGGGCACAGCAAATTTCGGCATCGCCGGTCTTGACTGGCAGCAGCGCGTCAACTGGGACCGGCTGCGCGAGTACCGCATCGAACGCGCCCGGGCGATGATGAAGAAGCACAAGCTCGGCGCGCTCCTTTGCATGTACGACGAGAACGTCCGCTACATCACCGGCACGCTGACCCCCGGCTGGAACCGGCTCAAGCCCGGCCTGCGCTACGCCATGCTGTGCGGCGACGGCCGTCCGGTGCTGTTCGAGCAGGGCGACCTCGGTTTTCAGATCGAGCGGCACTCGCCCTGGATCCCGAAGGAGAACGTGCGCCACTCGTTTGCCTGGATCAAAGGCGCCGCCGGGCCGGCCGCCACCCAGCAGGTGAAGAAATTCACCAAGGCGGTAAAGCAGGCAATGAAGGATAACGGCGTCGCCGGCGAGAAGCTCGGCTGCGATTTCATCGACATCAACATGCTCAACATCTTCAAGGAAGAGAAGATCGATTGGGCCGACGGCATGACGCCGATGATGGACGCGCGTGCGGTCAAGAGCCCGGACGAGCAGGAATGCTTCCGCATCGTCGGCGCCATCGGCGACGCCACGCACTGGGAGTGCATGAAATTCCTGCGGCCCGGCATCACCGAGAATCAGGTGACCGCGCACCTGATGCAGTATCTCTACAATATCCCCGGCATGGAGGACGTCGAGGATGTCATCGTTTCCTCCGGTCCGAACACCTGGCCGAACTGGCGCAATTTCTCCGATCGCATCATCCAGCCCGGCGACATCGTGTTCATGGATTTGGCGGCGCTGACCTGGAACGGCTACAAATCCTGCTATTACCGTACCTATTGCGTCGGCAAAGAGCCGACCAAGGAGCAGAAGGAGACTTACGAAACCGCGCTGAAATGGCTCTACGACTCGATCGGCGCGGTGAAGGCCGGCGCCACTACGCGCGATATCGCGATGAAATGGCCCTCGGCGATGAAGACCTGGGGCTACGAAGACGAGGATCAGGCCGCCGCCAATCTGTGGGGCCACGGGCTCGGCCTCGCGCAATACGATCCGCCGGTGATTTCGCGCATCTGGTCGCTCGACCATCCAATCGAGATTCAGGAAGGCATGACTTTTGCCCTCGAAACGCAGCACGGCAAGAAATACCGCTACGGCGTGCGCATCGAGGAAATGCTGATCGTGCATAAGAAGGACATCGAGATCGTCTCCAATTTCCCGGTCAAGCAGATCACCGTGGTTGACCCGCTGCCGGGATATGGCGATCACGTGAAGTGACGTCGAGCTTTGCTCGACGTCATCACCGGGCCGCCGCATCTAACGGCGTGACCCGGTGATCCACGACTTGCTGCGACGAAAAGACGTGGATGGCCGGAACAAGTCCGGCCATGACGGGCCAGAAGCTGTAGAGCGGCTGTATGTCTGCGTTCATCCTCCCCCTCGCCTCGCCCGCCGCCGTCAACTCCGACCGTGTCGGCCCGAAGGCGGCAAACCTGGCGCGGCTCACCCGGGCCGGCCTGCCGACGCCGGGCGGCTTCTGCATCAGCGCGGATGCCTATCGTCGGCAGATCCAGCATCTCGGCATCGCCGATGCGGTGCGTGCCTATGCGGAGGCCGACCAAACCACGCAACGGAAACTCTCAGTCGAGATCAGACTTGCGCTTTATCAGAGCGATCTCGCGCCCGACCTGCTCGCGGCCGTTCTTGGCGCGTGGTGGGAGCAGCAAAAACCCGCGGCGGTGCGCTCCTCCGCCCTGATCGAGGACCGCGCCGATTCAAACTTCGCCGGACAGTTCGAAAGCTTCCTGGGCGTGCGCGAGGACACCGAATTCCTCACAACGTTGCGCGCCTGCTGGGCGGCGCTGTGGACCACGAACGCGCGCCGTTCGATGTCGCAACACGACCTTGATCCGAGCGGGACCGCGATGGCGGTTCTGGTGCAGCCGCTCGTTGCCGCGCGTGCCTCCGGCGGCGGCTTGAGCGAGACCGCAGACGGCCACATGGTGCTGTCGGCCACCTGGGGGCTCGGCTCCACCATTGCGCAGGGCGAAGTGGTGCCCGATCGCGTTGTGCTCTCCCGTCAGGGTTTCGTGCGCAAGAACGAAGCCGGCCGTAAACACCATCGCGAAGCCTGCGTGCACGGCGCAGGGACCGCGGCGCAGGCAGTGCCTGACGATCTTGCGCGCGCACCGTGCCTCGAGGCCGGACAGGCGACGACACTCGGCCGCCTGATGCGCAAGGCTGAGAACATTCTCGGGCATGCCGTCGAGATCGAATGGGCGCTCGACGATGACGGCTTTAAGCTCCTGCAGGCGCGACCGCTGCGCGTGCAGGAGCCATTCGTGCCCGACGAGATCTGGCTCAAACATCCGGGCCTGAACGGCCATCCCGCCGGCATCGGCTGGGGTTCCGGCCGCGCGGTGGTGATCAATTGCGAATGCGAACTGGCGCGCGTCGCGCCGGGCGATGTTCTGGTCACGCGCGTCGCCGGCCCGGCGCTGTCTCACATCCTGCCGCGTGTCGCCGGCGTAGTCGCAGAGCTCGGCGGCTCGACCTCACATCTCGCTTCGCTCGCGCGCGAGCGCGGCATTCCCATGGTGCTCGGCGTCAATGACGCCACGCTACGCATTCCCGACGGTGCGCAGGTCGCGGTCGATGGTGTCGCCGGCGTCGTACGGTGGGTAGCCTGATGCCGCAAAACCCAGGCACAAGACAAGCCGCGCGGCCGCGCATCTTCGTCACCCAGCCCGTTTCCGAGCAGGCGCTCAAACGGCTGCGCGCAGTGGCGCGCGTCGCGGTCAATGCCGATTCGCGCCGGATTATTCCAAAGCGCACGCTGATCGCACAGGTGCGCAAGGCCGACATCCTGTTCTGTCTGCTGCATGACAAGATCGATCGCGAGGTGGTCGAGGCCAATCCCGATCTGCGCCTGATCGCCGCGCAATCGATCACGCCGTCCAACATCGACGTCGCGGCGGCGACCGCGCGGCGCATCCCGGTCACCGTCACGGCGCCGATCACCACCGAGGCGACCGCCGATCTGACTTTCGGTCTCATGCTGGCAGTGGCGCGGCGCATGGTCGAAGGCGACCGGCTGGCGCGCTCCGGCGTCTTTCCCGGCAGCCAGTCGGCACATCTGATGGGTTCCTACGTGTGGGGCAAGACGCTCGGGCTGATCGGCGGTGGCGGCCTGATCGGCAAGGCGGTGGCGCGCCGTGCCCACGGCTTCGGCATGCGCGTCCTGTACTGGACGCCGCGGCGCAAGCCGGCAAGGGAGGAACGCGAAGCCGGACTCACCTACGTGCCGTTCGAGCAGTTGCTGCGCGAAGCCGATTTCGTCTCGATCCATTCGCCGCTCAATGAGGAGACTCGGCATCAAATTTCCGCGCGCGAGCTCGGCTTGATGAAGAAGACCGCGTTTATCATCAATACGGCGCGCGGGCCAATTGTGGACGAGGCCGCACTGGTGCAGGCGCTCGCGAAGAAGCAGATCGCCGGCGCCGGTCTCGACGTGTTCGAGCACGAGCCGAAAATCGCCAAGGCGCTCACAAAAATGGCCAATGTCGTGCTCACCCCGCATGTCGGCAGCGCGACGCCGGAGGTACGCGAGGCCCTGGCGAACATCGTGGTCGACAACATTTTGGCCTTCCTCGGCGGCCACAAGCTGCCGAACTGCGTCAATCCGCAGGTATTTGCGTTGTAATTCGTCCCCGGGTGCCGCACTCGTGCTTTTATGATACGATGCCCGCATGACCAGGAAGCATAGTCCTTCTCGCAAGAAGCTCGCTAGCAAGCCAAAGGCCGACGTTGTGATCGGCGCGCGGCGCTTTGCCAAGATTAGCGCCGTTGAAGGGATCGTACTAACGCAGGAAATGCAGACGCGCGCCGCCGAATTTGATCGCAAGGGCATGTCCGCGGACGAACGTCGTCGATCGATTATGCGGGTTTATCGCAAAGCGTAACCAGCCAAGATGTATGAAGTCGAGAATGACATCGTTTATTGCTACGCCGGCTCGGAGGTTCTTAGAAACAAGCTCGACATCAAAGACGCAGCGGAGTTGGCAAGCTTCGAGGCTGAAATAAGCAATCAGCGAGCTCAGGAACCGATTCCCGAAGGCGACCTGGATTATGCTCACTATTGCGCATTGCATAAGCATCTCTTTCAAGACGTGTATGATTGGGCGGGCGAGCCACGCAAGGTCAGAATAGGAAAGGCAGGTAATTGGTTTTGTTTTCCTGAGAACATTGACGTCGAAATGACTAAACTATTTTCTTCACTTGCGGAGCAAAATAACTTTGCAGGCCTGAGCAAAAATGAATTCGCAAAAAGATCGGCTCACTTTCTAGCCGAATTGAATGCCATTCACCCGTTCCGCGAAGGGAACGGACGCACCCAATTGTCATTCCTTGGAATTGTAGCCGAGCAAGCTGGACATCCGCTTGATTTCGAAAAGCTGGAGCCGGATAGAATTTTTGCCGCCATTATCGAAAGCTTCGCAGGGGACGAAGATCGCCTCCGCGGGGCAATCATCGATTTGATCGAAGTCTAAGGGCGTCGGCGGGCGTGCGAAGAAGCAGCCAAACTCGGAGTCCACAATGCCTCGTGTCATTATTGCCATCACCGACAGTCCGTTCCCGTCGCTCGATCCAGCCAAAAAAGCGCTGGCGCGGCTCGACCCCGAATACCGCGTGGCGAAGAGCCCCTCGGCCGACGACATCCTCGCGATCGCGCGCGACGCCGATGCGATCTTGGTGACTTATGCAAAACTCCCGGGTGAATTGTTGCGGCAGCTGAAAAACTGCAAGGCGATCGGCCGCTTCGGGCTCGGCGTCGACAACATCGACCTGCTGGCGGCGAAGGAGCTCGGCATCGCCGTCAATTACGTGCCGGACTATTGCCTGCGCGAAGTCTCCGACCACGCCATGGCGCTTTTGCTGGCGCTGGCCCGCAAGGTGCCGTTGGCCAACAAGCTGGTGCAATCCGGCCGCTGGGAAGTGCCGCCGATCGTTCCGCTGCGCCGGCTCGAAGGCCAGACGCTTGGCCTCGTCGGCTTCGGCAACATTCCGCGCGCGCTCGCGCCCAAGGCCAAGGCATTCGGATTGCAGGTTCTCACCTACGATCCTTACGTCAACGCCGATGCGGCGGCCGCGCTGGGCGTCGGGCCTGTGAGCTTCGACGATTTGTTGGCGCGGTCCGATTTCATCTCGGTGCATGCTCCGCTGCAGCCGGCGACCCGCGGGCTGATGAATACCAAAACCTTCGCCAAGATGAAAAAGGGCGCATATCTGATCAACACCGCGCGCGGACCGCTGGTTGACGAAGCGGCGCTGATCGCCGCTCTGGATTCCGGCCACCTTGGCGGTGCCGCGCTCGATGTGGTCGCGACCGAGCCGCTCGCCAAAAACTCTCCGCTGCTCGGGCGTGACAATGTCATCCTCACGCCACACACCGCGTTTTACTCGGTCGAGGCGCTGGAGGAACTGCAGACCAAATGCGCGAGCGACATGGCGCGCGTACTGTCAGACGAGAAGGCGATCTATCCGATCTCGGCGTAGAAGTGAGCCATCATCCGCTCGTCCCCGCGGAAGCGGGGACCCAGTTGCTGGATTCCCGCTTTCGCGGGAATGAGCGTAGATAAACCTCGCTCGTCCCGGCCATGACGCGCGCCTACGCCGCCGCAATCGTAATGCCGGCCTGTTCGCAGGTGTTGGCCACATCGCACACGGTCGCGCGCTGCATGTCGCGCTTCCAGCGCAGATCGTCGAATTCGGTGCCGCGATGCATGGTGCAGCGGTTGTCCCAGATGACGAGGTCGTGGACGCGCCAGCGGTGCGTATAGACGAACTGCCGTTGCGTGGCGTGCGCGACCAGTTCGTCGATCAGCGCGCGGCCCTCGATCTCGGACATGCCGAAAATGCGGCCGGCATGGGAGGCGAGATAGAGCGACTTGCGTCCGGATTCCGGAATCGCCCGCACCAGGACCTGCGGCACCGGCGGCAGACCCTGCCGCTCCTCGTCGCTGAAATTGCTGAAGCCGAGCCGCGCCCGCGAATTGAAAATCGAATGTTCCGCGACAAGCGAAGCGATCCGCCGCTTCGTCGCTTCAGGCAGCGCATCATAGGCCGCACGCTCGTCGGCAAACTGGGTGTGGCCGCCGACCGGCGGGATCGAGGAGCGCGCATAGAGCAACGACGCGCGCGCCGGCAGCCGCTTGAAGGAACTGTCGGTGTGCCACAGCCGGTTGCCGAGCTGGAACATGCGCTGACGCAAGTCCTTGCCCCAGGTCTGGTTTTCGGGATCGAGATTGGACACGTCGGCGAATTCCCGGCGCACGCGCAGCTTCGCATCCTTGCGAAACAGCGCAATCGTGGTTTCCAGCGGCCCGAAATGCCGGGCAAAATCGAGATGCTGGTCGTCCGACAGGCGCTGATCGGGAAAGACCAGCACCGCATATTTGGCGAATGCAGCTTTGACAGCCGAGAGATCGGCAGCCTCCATCGGTCGCGACAGATCGATGTCGCCGACTTCGGCGGCAAAACTTTCCGTAACCGGGCAAACGGTGATGGCCATGGCGTCGCCTCCGGGCGCCGCGTTCGCGGCATTGCTGCAATTAAATCACACGGCGACTGCACGCGCAATTGCCCGACGATCCCATTTGCACCGGCCGCACGGCAAGCTCACAATGTACGAGATGCAAACGATGGGCAGCGAGAGAGGCGCCATGTTGGATAATGCGGCTGCGAGCGCGATCAAATCAGCTTTGATGGAGCGCTTCGGCGAGGATTTCGCGGTCGACCCGGCGCTCGATGGGCTGAGAGGACTTGCAAGGATGGCCGGGCACCGTTCGCATCGGCGCTACGCGCCGCAACCGGTCGATGCGGACCTGCTGCGGTTGTTGTGCGCCTGCGCGCTCTCGGCGCCGTCGAAAAGCGATCTGCAGCAATGCGATATCGTTGTCGTGCGCGATGCGGCCATTCGCAAGGGCATTGTCGCGACGATTCCCGACATGCCGTGGATCGAAGACGCGCCGGTGTTTCTGGTATTCGTCGGCAACGGCGAGCGGCTGCCGATGATGTCGCGGATGCATGACAAACCGTTTCCGAACGATCACCTCGATCAGTTCTTCAATGCGGCCGTGGACGGCGCCATCGTGATGTCGGCGTTCATGGCCGCCGCAACCAGTGTTGGCCTCGGCTTTTGTCCGATCAGCGCCATACGCGACCATCCGCAAGTTGTAAGCGACCTGCTGCACCTGCCGGAGCGCGTTTTTCCGATCGCCGGACTTTGCGTGGGCTGGCCCGCGCAAGCCGGCGAGATTACGCCGCGCCTGTCGCTGCAGACGACGGTTATCGAGAACGGCGGCTATGGCGAACGCGATCTGGCCGGCGAAATCGGCGGCTACGATCGGCGCCGGGCGGCATTGCGGCCCTATCGGCGCCAACGTAATGTCGAGCGTTGGGGCACGGCACAGCTCTACGGATGGTCGGAAGATAAGGCGCGGCAATACGCCGAGCCGACGCGCACCGATTTCGGCCGCTTCATCCGCGGAAAGGGCTTTTGTCTCGACTAGCTCCGACCAGTTCACTCCATCGCGACGCAAACAAAATTGGAAACGGGATGAAAACGCTGTTCGACAAAGTCTGGGACAGTCACATCGTCGCGCAGGAGGAAGACGAGATCCTGCTCTACGTCGACCGCTGTCTCATTCATGAAGGCTCGCGGCACACGTTCGATACCCTGCATGAGCGCGGCCTCGCCGTCGCGCACCCGGACAAGGTTTTCGCCTTTTCCGACCATTACATTCCGACCGATCCGCAAGCCCGGTCGCGGGGCGTCGCCAGCATTCCCGACGCCGAAATCCGCAACATGGTCGAACTCTTGATCCGCAACACCGACGAATACAAAATTTCCCGGTTCGGCTGGGGCGACGCGCGGCAGGGTATTCTTCACGTTGCCGGGCCGGAGCTTGGCCTCAGCCAGCCGGGAATCGTACTGGTCGGCGCCGACTTGCATACCTCGACGCACGGCGCCTTCGGCAACCTGTCGTTCGGCATCGGCGCTTCGGAAACCACCCACGTGGTGGCGACGCAGACCATCTGGCAACGCCGCCCGGATACGCTGCGAATCAAGATCGACGGTTCGCTCGGCTTCGGCGTCGCGGCCAAGGACATCATCCTTGCCGTGATTGCCAAGATCGGCATCGGCGGCGCGATCGGTTACGCCATCGAATATGCCGGCTCCGCCATCGCCGCTATGTCGATGAACGAGCGGATGACTGTCTGCAACATGTCGATCGAGGCCGGCGGCCGGGCCGGCATGATCGCGCCCGATGACACCACGTATCAGTTTCTCGCGGGCCGTCCGTTTGCGCCCAAGGGCCAGGCCTGGGACGACGCCTTAAGATATTGGCGGACGCTGCCGTCCGACCCCGGTGCAAAATTCGGCAAAGAGGTCGACATCGACGCGGCGCGCGTCGTGCCCATGGTCACCTGGGGAACCAATCCCGAGCAGGCGCTGCCGATCACCGAACGCGTCCCCGATCCCGACAAGGAGCCGGACGCGGAACGGCGCACCGAATACGGCAAGGCGCTGAGCTATATGGGGCTTAAAGCCGGTATGCCGCTGACGGAGATCGCCGTCGATCGGGTGTTCATCGGCTCGTGCACCAATAGCCGCATCGACGATATTCGCGCCGCAGCCGCCGTCGCCAAGCTCGGACGCGCCGTTGTTCCGGCCTGGGTCGTTCCGGGATCTGAGAGCATCAAGCGCCAAGCCGAGGCCGAAGGCCTCGATCGCATCTTCACCGCGGCCGGATTCGAGTGGCGCAATGCCGGCTGTTCGCTGTGCACGGCGCTCAACGGCGATCAGCTCAAGCCCGGCGAACGCTGCGGTTCGACCTCGAACAGGAACTTCCAGGGCCGGCAGGGCCCGGGCGGACGCACGCATCTGATGAGTCCGGCCATGGCGGCCGCTGCCGCACTGCGCGGCCATCTGGTCGACGTGCGCGAACTCGGCGGGAGGAATTAGCGTCATGGAAGCGTTTACGGTCTGGTCAGGCATAGCCGTGCCGTTCGACGAGACGAACCTCGACACCAACCAGCTTTGCCCGACGCGCTTTAACAAGGTGCCGCGCGGGCCGCGCTTCTGGGAGATCCTGCTGCACGACCGGCGGTTCAACGCCGATGGCTCGGAGAAACCCGATTACATTCTCAATCAGGAGCCCTATCGGCACGCCGTGATCGCGGTTGCGGGCCGCAATTTCGGCGTCGGCTCGTCGCGCGAAACCGCCGTGTTCGGCCTGATGGGCTTTGGCATCCGCTCGGTCATTGCGCCGAATTTCGGCGACATCTTCTATAACAACTCGCTCAAGAACGGCGTTTTGCCGGTTCGGCTGCCGGCCGCGACGGTCGACCTCCTGCTGCGGCAGCTGCTTGCGCAGCGCGGTGCGGAGATGACGGTCGATCTGCCCAATCAGACCGTTACCGGCCCGGATGGAGCCGTTCATCGCTTCGATATCGCACCCTTGAGCAAAAAGCGCCTGCTGCGGGGCCTGGACGAGATCGCGCACACGCAGGAATATGGCGACGCCATCAGGCGCTTCGAGCAAAACCACGGCAAGGCATTTCCGTGGCTGACGGCGTGACGCAGGCCGCCGGACCTATTCGGCGGTGAGCAGCGCCTTGTACTTGTCGAAGATGGCGTAAGCGGCCTTGATCTTCTCCAGCGATTTCTCCGCGCCGAGCCAATCCGTGCCGACGCCCTGCTTCTTCGCCTTGGCGATGAAGCCCGGATCGTGCAGCAGCTTCTTATAGGTGTCGTGCAACTTGGCGTATTGATCGGGATGCTTTGCCTTGAGGTCGGCATAGGTAATCAACGCCCGCATCGAACTCGGCACGAACTCGACCGTCACGCCATCGGGCTTGAGCACATCGCTCACCGTCGGAGCATTCTCGAGTTCCGCCAGCGAGACATCGTTGAACACGGCGACGGGCTTGATCAGGCTGAGCATGCCAAGGCTAGCCTCGGCCGACACCATGCCGAAATCCAGCTGATTGCCGGCGAGCGCGGTACGCAGCGGAGCGCTGGCTTCGTAGGTCACGAGCCGGACCGCCGAACGCGGCAGCTTGAGACTCGTCAGCAGAATTCCCGCATTGAAGAATTCGCCGGAATCGCGGACCACACCGCAACTGACAGTGCCCGGCTGCGCCTTGATCGCATCGACAATGGCCCGGAACGATTGAAAGCGTCCGTTCTTAGGGACGAAAATCCCGGTCTTGTCCGTCCACTGGACGTTGAGAATATCGAAATCCTTCAGGTCGTAACCGGCGTGGAATTTGTTGATGTCGAAATACCAATACGGCGACGGTCCCGACACCAGCAGCGTGTTGCCGTCGTGCGGCTGACTGAGAAAATATCTGGTGCCGAGAACCATGGCGCCGCCCGCCTTGTCGAGGACATTGACCGGAAGGCCAAGCGCCTGACTGAGCGCCGGGGCGAGGTTGCGCGCCATCTGATCGAAGCCGCCGCCCGCCTTGGTGGAAACGATGATGGTGATCGGCTGGTTCGGCCAAGAAGCGGCGGACGCCGTCCGCGAAGCTAATCCGCCCGCCGCGGCCGCGCCCGCGAGCAGCCGCAGAAATGGCCGGCGCGCCAGCAGCCCGCCCTCTTCGCGCTCGATCCTGTTGCTTGGCTTCGGTGCATTCGTCGTGGCCATGGGAGTTCCCTACGCGGATTTCGCCTGATTTTCTGGCAGAGCGGCAGCGGCGGCGCGCCGTCGGCGCCACCAGTGCATGATCGGCCGGCTGAAGAGCGAGAACAATAGCAGCAGCAACAGTACCATCGCGATGGGACGCCCGGCAAAATAGCTGAGCTGCCAGCCGCCGCTGATCTGATAAGTCTGCAGCAGGGTCGTCTCGACCTTGCCGCCCAAAATCAGCCCGACGACGCACGCCGGCACCGAGTAATCGTGCCGCTGCATCAGCCAGCCGATCAGGCCGAACACCACCATGGTCAGCGGCCCGGCCATGTTGCCCGAGAGCCCATACGACCCGAACGTCGCCAGCACCAGGATGACCGGAATGAGAATACGCACCGGAATGCGGATGACGTTGGCCATCAGCCCGATCAGGCCGAGCCCCAGCGCCAGCATGATCGCGCCCTGAACGAAATTGTTGAGGATGATCGCGTAGACGATGTCCTTGGACGAATCGAGGAATTGCGGCCCGCTGGTCACGTCGTGAAGCGACAGCGCCGCAAGCATCACTGCCGAGGACGCGCCTCCGGGAATGCCGAGCGCCAGCAGCGTCGCCATCGAGCCGGCTTCCGAACTGGCATTGCCGGATTCCGCGGCGATCACGCCCTTGGGATTGCCCTTGCCGAAGCTCTCGGGATGCTTGTCGCCGCGCCGCGTTTCCGCGTAGGAGACGAGATTGCAGACGGCGGCGCCGACGCCGGGCAGACCGCCGATGGTTGCGCCGATAACGAGGCCGCGCAAAATCACGATCGGATAGCGCAGCGCATCGACCATGCCGCGGGCAATTTCGCGGATACGAACGGAGCGCAGATCGGATCGCGGCACCAGATAGCTGGTGCCGGCGAGGTTGAACAATTCGCTGGCAGCGAACAGCCCGATCATCGCCGGCACGACCGGCACGCCGTCGAGCAGTTCCGGCAAATTGAAGGTGCCGCGGATGACGTCGCGCGGGCTGAGCCCGATCGTGGCGATCAGTATGCCGATCAACCCTGATACGAGACTCCGCGACACGTAGCGGCCGCGCAGCGCCGCGATCAGCGTCAGGCCCCACAGCATCAGCAGCAGCATCTCGAGCGGGCCGAGCTTGAGCACTGCGTGCAAAATGACGCCGATACCGAAGAACAGGATCAAGTAGGCCCCCATATGTCCAAGCGTCGACGCCGCCAGCGCGAGGCCAAGCGCGAGATTGTGCTCGCCGCGTTGCGTCATGGGGTAGCCGTCGAACGAGGTCGCCACCGCGGCCGGCGAGCCCGGAACGCCCATCAGGATGGCCGGGATGGCAACGCCGAATGCCGCGCCGGTGTAGATCGCGGTCATGAAGATCAGCGACGACAGCAAGCTCATCCACAGCGTTGCCGGCAAAACGATCGCCAGGATCAGAGCGGAAGAAACGCCCGGAATGGCGCCGCCCAGCATGCCGAGAGCGATGCCCGGAATGGTCAGCAGCCAGGCGCTATAGGAGGTTCCAAGAAGATGCAGGGCCGACTGCAGCGCTTGCCAATCGATCACAGGATGCTCCACACGGCACGAGCCACCGCCATCGGCATCGGAAAGGTCAGCAATGTCAGCGCCGCCAGGCTGAGCGCCGCCGCAATGCCGAGCGCGAGCGACAGCAGCACGCCGACGTGGCGCTCGCCCAGGAGCCACAATGTGGCGCCGACGAACAGGAAAGTGGCGACGTCAAAGCCGATATACGGTATGGCGACCACGAAGGCGCCGAACAGCCCCATGAGCGCCGCGATCGTGCCAACCGAACCAGACCGGAAGCGGCCGTGCGCTGCGGCGGCTGAACCGGTTTGTACGGATGAGGCGCCAGCTGCCGGCGTCCAGCCGAAAATCTCGGCCAATCCAATGTAAAGGAGCAGAACGCCCGCGGCCGCACCGACCGGCGCTATCAGAATGAGATTGCTGAACGTGAGAGACGCTGCGGCCGCTGTCCAAAGATACCAGACTATGAAAGCCAGCACGAACGCCGCGAAAAACAGGTGCTCCCAATCCGGGACGTGTTCTCGCTCCCTCGACATGCCTCGCCCCGATCTACGCTTTTTGGAAAATAGCAGACGCCCCGACAGGGATGCGATGGTATCGCGTAGGGCGGCGCGGTCAACGTGGCGGAACGCGAAGGTTCAATGCGATTCGCGCCGCCATGCGACAATCACGCGCACCACCCTGCCGTTGATGTTGGGATGCGGCATCGGCGGGCTTTGCAGATAGAGCCTGTCGGCCTCGAAGCGGACGGCTCGCACCTGCTCGGTGCCGACCCAGGCCTCATTCCATGCCGCCTCGACCTTGGTGATGACATTGCCGCCCTCGACGCGATAGCGGCCCGTATAGGCGATCATGGTTTTCAGCGCCTGCGCGCGCTCGTCGTCGCTGTTCGGCACGCCGCGGCCTTCGGCGGTCATCAGTGCGAGCCAGCGGCCCTCCGGCGTGGCAATCTGAATGCCCTTCGGATGCGTGCCGTAAACCGGCGTGCGCTCCCCACTGGCCTGATCCTCGTAAGCGACGCTGACGAGCGTCCAGGTGCCAACGATTTTGTGCCCCAGCTCGGCGTCATCCACCAGCGTCATGTTCGATTCACCCGTATCACTCCGCGGTCCAGCCGCCGTCGAGCATAAGCGCCGAGCCGGTCATCAGCGACGACGCGTCGGAAGCGAGGAAAACTATTGCACCGGTGAGTTCGTCGAGCTGGCCGAGACGGCCAAGCTTGATCTTGGACAGCACTTCGTCGCGGAACGCCTTGTTCCCGAAGAACGGTTTTGTCATCGGCGTCTCCAGGAACGTCGGCCCCAGGCTGTTGACGCGGATGTTATGCGGCGCCAGCTCGATCGCCATCGCCTTGGTGAAGCCTTCCATGGCGTGTTTCGAGGCGCAATACACGGTGCGGCGTGCGGCGCCGACGTGGCCCATCTGTGAAGAGATGTTAATGATCGAGCCGGGAAGCTTGGCCTCGATTAGCTTGAGCGCGACGGCCTGCGCCATGAAATATGCCGCGCGCACGTTGAGCGCAAAGATGGCATCGAAATCCGCCACCGTCACGTCCGGCAGCAGTGCCGGACGGTTCATGCCGGCATTGTTGACGAGGATCTGAAACGGCTCGGCCGCGGCGATGGCGCGCCCCGCTGCCTCGACGTCGGTCACATCGAGTTGCAGGGCTTCGGCCTTTTGCCCACGCGCGCGGATCGCCGCCGCGGCGTTTTCGATTTCGCTCTTGGTGCGCGCGGCGACCGTTACATGCGCGCCGGCGTCGGCCAGCGCCGACGCCGCCGCAAGCCCGATGCCGCGTCCGCCGCCGGTGACGAGAGCGCGTCTGCCGTCGAGGCGGAAGGAAGGGGTCTGGGTGAGGTCGATGGGCATTGATCTTTAGCGTCATTCCGGGGCCGAGCGAAGCGAGGAGCCGGGGATCCGTAATCCCTGCGCTTGTGGATATGGATTCCGGACTTGCCGCTCCGCGGCAATCCGGAATGACGAATTACTCCGCCGCCTGCGCGTAGGGCACATTGCGGCCGCCGTAGCGGCGAACGCGCACGTTGGCCTGCTCGGCATGCGCCAGAAAGCCTTCCAGCACGCACAGCCGGGAACAGACTTCGCCGATCTTGGCGCTGGCTTCGTCGGTCAGCACTTTCTGGTAGGTGCAGGTTTTCAGGAATTTGCCGACCCACAAGCCGCCGGTATAACGCGCCGCCTTCTTGGTCGGCAGCGTGTGGTTGGTGCCGATCACCTTGTCGCCGTAGGCGACGTTGGTGCGCGGACCGAGGAACAGCGAACCGTAGTTTTTCATATTGTTGAGAAAGTAATCGGGATCGCGCGTCATCACCTGCACATGCTCGGAGGCCACTCGATCGGCTTCGCGCACCATCTCATCGTAGGACTCGCAGACGATGACTTCGCCATAGTCGGCCCAGGCCTTGCCGGCGAGATCGGCGCTGGACAGGATTTTAAGGAGCCGCTCGACTTCCGCCATGGTGTCGCGCGCCAGCTTTTCCGAGTTGGTGATGAGGATCGCGGGCGAGGTCGGCCCGTGCTCGGCCTGGCCGAGCAGATCGGTGGCGCACATTTCGCCGTCGACCGTTTCGTCGGCGATGATCAGCGTTTCGGTCGGCCCGGCAAGGAGATCAATACCGACGCGGCCGAACAATTGCCGCTTGGCCTCGGCCACGTAGGCGTTTCCCGGCCCGACCACCATGTCGACCGGCGTAATCGTCTCGGTGCCGAGCGCCATGGCGGCAACCGCCTGCACGCCGCCGAGCACGAAAATCTCGTCGGCGCCGCCGAAGTGCATCGCCGCCACGATCGCCGGATGCGGCCCGCCCTTGTAGGGCGGCGCACAGGCGATGATCTTCTTCACCCCGGCGACGCGCGCGGTGACGATCGACATGTGCGCAGAGGCGACCATCGGATAGCGGCCGCCGGGCACATAGCAGCCGATCGAGTTGACTGGAATGTGCCGGTGGCCGAGCACGACGCCGGGCAGCGTCTCGACTTCGAGGTCGCGCAGTGTCTCCTTCTGCTTCTGCGCAAAATTGCGCACCTGCGCCTGGGCAAACTTGAGGTCGTCGAGGTCGCGCTTTCGCACCTGTCCGATCGCACGCTCGATCTCGGCGGCGGTGAGCTTGAACGAGGCCGGCGACCAGTTGTCGAATTTCCGCGACAGCTCGCCCACCGCCACGTCCTTGCGCGCGTCGATGTCGGCCAAAATTTGCTCGACCGTTTCGCGCACCTTGGCGTCGGCCGCCTTGATCGCGCTCGCGTCCATTCCGCGCTTGAGGTAGCGGGGCATGAAAAAGCTCCTTGTTAGACTAGCTCGAAGCGAAGCTGCCGACCGACAGCCTGCGCGGCTCGCGCCAAGGTGCCAAGCGTAACCGACTCATTCTCCGGGTCCAGCAGGCGATCGAGTTGAGCGCGGCTCGTGTCCATTCGCTTCGCCAGTGCCGATTTGGTCAACCCCTTGGAGCGCATCAACTCGTCGAGTTGCCGCGCAATGACGCGCTTGATCGCCCGAGCGGTCACGTCCTCGTAGATACCCTCCTCCTTGAGAAATTCGTCGAAAGAGGAGCCGATCCGAGCCTTACGTTTCTTTCTCATTCAAGTGCCTTCATTCTTCTGATCGCGACACCTCGCTCCACGGCCGGAGTCTCTTGCGATTTCTTGACAAAGCCGTGCAACAGCACCATCCGACCATCGCGCACGCGGAACAACACGCGGGCAATCCGCCCTAGGGGCAAATCGCTCCTGACCTCCCATAATCCGCCGCCGAGGCTGCGGCACAGTGGCATTCCGATCGGCCAGGAAAACTCAACGTCCTTGATATCCTCCCCGATCGCTCTCCTGTCAGCTGCAGGAAGACCCTTCAGCCACTCACGAACCGGTTCGCGGCCTGACGAAAGAGCGAAGAACGCCGCCGGGAGCCTCTTCACAGTCGCCTATGTATCAATTTTGGTACATAACGCAAGATGCGTGACTGCTTCGTGGTCACTTGATCGCCTGCGGATTGAGCGGCGAGCCGGTGCCGCCGGTGATGATCAACGGCGGGCCGCAGAAGAAGAATTCGTAGACGCCATCCTCGTCGCAATCCTCGGCCAGTTCCTTGAGGTAGAAAATCTCCCCCATGCACAAGCCCATGGCGGGGATCACCACCCAATGCCACGGCTGGTTGGCGTCGCCGGTCTCGTTCGGCCGCACTTCGACACCCCAGGTGTCGGTGCAGATCGCGGCGATTTCCTTCTCCTGGCACCAGTAGCAGTTCTCGAACTTGACGCCGGGCGCGTCGCCGCCGGCATAACCGCCCCATTTCTTCTCCTGCAGGCAGCGCTCCATCTGCCCGGTGCGGATAATCACGAAGTCGCCGCGGCCAATCGATACGTTCTGGTCCTTGGCGCATTTGTCGAGTTCATCGTTGGAGATGCTTTCGCCGTCGGCCATCCACGACACGCCGCGATAGCGCGCAATGTCGAGCAGCACGCCGCGGCCGACCATCTTATTCTTGGAGTGCTCGATGCCGAGCACACTGAGCCCTTTGGCGTCGATCAACTTGGCGTCATAGCCGTTATAGGCCTTGTCCTCGTAAAACACGTGACCGAGCGCATCCCAGTGCGTGGCGCCCTGGACGCAGCAGATCAATGTGTCGTCGGCGTAGCGGATCTTGTTCCAGTCCTGCCGTCCGGCAATCGCATCGGTGCCGGTCGCCAGCATCTGGTGGATTGGATTGAAGCGCCCGCCGAACAGTCCGTTCTGCGGCCCGCTGGCGTCGAGCGGAATGCCGAGCGCGAAAACCTTGCCGGTGCGGATCAGGCTCGCCGCCTTGACGATGTCCTCCGGACGCACGTGATTGAGCGTGCCGACCTGGTCTTCCTTGCCCCAGCGGCCCCAATTGCTGAGCTTCTTGCTCGCTTCGGCGATCGCCTCGCGCCCCACCTTGATGTCCATCGCTGCCTCCTCCCGCCTGCCGCCGTTTCCGCCGGACCTTGTTGCGGCCGATATTGGCCCGGGTGGCGCAATTCGTCCATGCGGTCAACTGGCTCGGATCGATAGCGGCAACTTGCCGATTGCTTGCGCAACGGGAAAGGTTTGGAATAAGAGCGGTTGTTTCCGGTTCTTATAGCGACGCCGGGCACTATCGGTGACGACCAGGCGCGCTGAATTCAACGGGAGGAAGAAAAGATGAAGCGTAAGAAATGGATCTTGGGGCTGGCACTGGCGGCAAGCGTCAGTACCGGCGCGTCGACGTTGCACGCAGCCAACATCATCGACGAATGGGCGAGCGTGAAGGCGCCGGCGGCGCCGGCACTCAAGCCGGTGACCGTTGATGCGAAGGACACTGCGCTGTTGATGCTCGATTTCCTCCATGCAAACTGCAATCCGGAGCGTGGCAAACGTTGCATGGCGTCGCTTCCGATCGCTAAGAAGCTGCTCGACGAGGCGCGCGCCAAGCAGATGCTGGTGGTCTATTCGGCGTTCGGCAAATTCGGCGCCAAGGACGTGTGGGCGGAAGTCGCTCCAAAAGGCGCGGAGCCGTTTGTCGTGACATTTCTCGACAAATTTATTGGCACGGACCTGGACAAGATTCTTAAGGATAAGGGAATCAAGACCGTCATCGTCGTCGGCAGCGCCGCCAACGGAGCGGCCTTCGGCACCGCGAGTGGCGCCGCGCAGCGTGGTTACAGCGTCATCGTTCCGGTCGATGGAATATCGTCCGACAATCTCTACGCCGAACAATCGGCGGTATGGAATATGGTCAATGCGCCCGTCATCTCCAGCAAGATCACGCTGACGACGGTTGACATGATGAAATTCTGAACACTGGGTTTTCAAAACAACGGAGGACATAATGAGGCACAGTTGGCTCGTCTGCTGCATCGGTATCTTGGCGGCGGCGCTCTTCGGCGGAGCAACGACGACCGCGGCGTCCGCGGCCAACGTGATCGATGATTGGGCCAGCATCAAAGCGCCACCGCCGCCCCAGCTGAAGCCCGTCACCGTCGACCCGAAGACGACGGCGCTGTTGGTGCTCGATTTCACCCATCAGATTTGCAACCAGAAGAGCAAGCCTCGCTGCGTCGCCTCACTCCCCGCGGTCAAGAAGCTCCTGGGCGAGGCGCGCGACAATCACGCCATGGTCGTCTTTAGTACGGCGGGCAACATGACGGCGAAGGATATCTGGGCCGATGTCGCGCCGGCGCCGGGCGAGCCGGTCGTGAACTCCCACGCCAACAAGTTCCAGGACACGGACCTGGAGAAAATCCTTAAAAGCAAGGGCATCAAGACCGTCATCGTCACCGGCGTGAACGCCAACGGCGCTGTGCTCTACACCGCAAGCGAAGCCGCCTTCCTTGGCTTTAAGGTAATTGATCCGATCGACGGGTCCTCCGCCGAAAATCAATATATCGAGCAGTACGTGGTCTATAACTTCGCGCACGCGCCGCTCGTTTCGTCCATGGTCACTTTGACCAGCATAGACCAGATCAAATTCTAGACACTCATTTCGCTGCGGCGAGTTCGCCGGGGCCGCCGCGTCGTTCGAGATGCGACGGCCGGCCGGTTCCGTCCCGCCACCTTGCCCGTGACAGTGCAGGTCCGCCGTTTCGAACCGAATGGTCGCGCCGGCCGAAAGCCGCGCCGTCGCGAAGTCTTCGCGCCACCTCGATCGCGGCCGCAGCGGCAATGTTGTCAATCGCTTGCGCAGCCGGAGCAGTTTGGAATAAAAACCGCAACCCAAGGTTTTTACGGCGACACACCGGCAATCTGCCCAAGGCGGGGGCCGGAACATCACAACGGGAGGAAGAGATGAAGCGTGAAGCGTGGTTACTGGGATTGGCACTGGCAGCAAGCGTCGGCATCGGCATGTCGGCGCTGCATGCCGAGTTGATCATCGACGAGTGGGCGGGTGTAAAGGCGCCTGCGGCCCCGGCCGTCAAAGAGGTCACCGCCGATCCCAAGACCACGGCGCTGGTGATGGCCGACTTCGTCAAGCCGATCTGCAGCCGCTATCCGCGCTGCATGGCCTCGCTTCCGGTCGCCAAGAAGGTGCTGGACGAAGCGCGCGCCGCCAAGGTGCTGGTGGTCTACACCAGCATTCCCAAAGTGCCGATCTCGGCCGTGATGCCTGACGTCGCACCGCAAGGCGATGCCCCGTTCGTGCAGTCGTTCACCGACAAGTTTCTCAACACCGATTTGGAGAAGGTGCTCAAGGACCACAGGATCAAAACGCTGGTCATGACCGGCGTCTCGTCCAACGGCGCGATTATCGAAACGTCGAGCGAGGCTGCGTTGCGCGGTTTCAACGTTGCGGTGGTGCTCGATGCAACGAGCGCGGCGACCACCTACGCAGAGCAATTCGTCGCGTGGCAACTGGTGAACGGCCCGGTCATTTCGTCGAAGATCACCCTGACGACATCCAACATGCTTAAATTCTGACCGGCCTTGCAATCAAAGGACGAAGGAGTTAGCGAATGAAATTCAAATGGTCAACGCTTGCCGTGATCGGATCAGTGGCCGCGGCGGTGGTAGCGGGCGGACTTCAAGCGCGCGCCGATAACATCGTTGTCGATTGGAACTCGGTCAAAAAGCCGGCGGCGCCGCAATTGAAGGCCGTCACCGTCGATCCGAAGACGACAGCGCTTCTGATGCTCGACTTTATGAATCAGAATTGCGGCAAGCGGCCGGCCTGCGTGGCAAGCATTCCGGAGGTGAAGAAGCTGCTGGCCGAGGCGCGCGCCGCCAAGGCGAGCGTGGTTTACAGCATCATCGCCAAAACAACGACCGCGGACGTCATCAAGGACGTGGCGCCCATGGCGGACGAGCCGCACGTCCAGGCTGGACCGGACAAGTTCTTGAACACGGACTTGGCGAAGATCCTCAAGGACAAGGGCATCCAGACGGTGATCGTCGCCGGCACCGCATCGAACGGCGCCGTGCTGTTCACCGGCTCGAGTGCCGCCATGCGCGGACTGAAGGTGATCGTGCCGGTCGACGGCATGTCGGCGGCAGACCGCTATGCCGACGTGACCACGGTCTACACGTTTGCCACGGCGCCGCTGATATCGGCGAAATCGATCTTGACCAAGATCGACATGATCAAGTTCTAGCAGTTTGCGGAAAAACCGGGAAGTTGAGCCATTGTCCTCTCACATGAGGGCCGGTGGTTCTGGCGACGTATTTGATAGTTGGTGTCGCTTCGATGCTTGATCGGCCGCAGACTTAAGCAGCGGCCAGTTTTGGGATGCGGATCAGGTTGTAGGCGATCAGGTTGAGCAGGAAATCGGCAGCGACGGCGGCGATGCCGCGGTGCTTGGTCTTGCGCATGGTGCCGTGCTGCTTGCCCCAGCCGAAGATGCATTCGGTCATGGCCCGGCGCGATTGCGACATGCCGTAGCCGTCGTGCCGCGTGGTGCGTCGGTCGATAGCGCTGCGGCGGCGCTTGCCGGTTGAGGTGACGGCCTCGTTCTGCGTCACATGCGGCGTCACGTTGATGGCACGCAGATTGGCGACATGATCGGCGCTGTCATAGGCCTTGTCTTCGCCCACCGTGATGCGCCGGCCAGCCGCTTTGGCTGTGGTCTTGAGCATCCGCTCCGAAGCACGGCGCTCGGCGGTACCGCTGGCAAGCGTGACCATGCCAGCCACCGCCAGCCCATGTCGGTTCTCCATGATGGCGTGACCCATATAGCAGAGCTTCGCCTCCCGGCCGGCGGCCTTGCGGTAAAGCCGGCAGTCGGGATCGGTCGTGCTCGCATGCGTGTCATTCTTGCGCTTTTGCCCATGGAAGTTGGCCCCGCCATCGTCATCGCCGCTGCCGTCCTTGGGACGGAAGCTCTTCTGTGAGGCCCAGGCTTCGATCAGCGTCCCATCGACCGAAAAATGCTCGTCGGACAACAGCGGTTTGACCTGCGGATGGTTGAGAAGCTTGCTCATGAACTTGGCGAACACCTCGCCGTTCTGCAGCCGATCGCGGTTCTTCGTGAACACGGTCGGATCCCACACCGGATCGTCGGGCGAGAGTCCCACAAACCAGCGATACAGAAGATTATAGTCCAATTGCTCCATCAACTGGCGTTCCGACCGGATGCCGTAGAACACTTGCAACAGCAAGGCGCTGAGCAATTGCTCCGGAGGGATCGAAGGCCGGCCTTCGCTGGCGTAAAGTCGCGAAAAGCTGCGATTGAGCTCCGCCAGCACCTCGCGCACCAGTGTTCGGATCGCCCTCAGCGGATGGTTCGCCGGAACTCGTGCCTCGGATGAGATGTATGAAAACAACCGGCCCTGATCCACAAATCCGCCCCGCATCCTCGCCTCCACTGATTCGTGATAGAAAACTGAATCAGCAAACTCTTGCTGTGGCGAGGAGTTTTTCCGCAGACTGCTAGAGCGCTTTCCGATTACGTTGAATCGGTAAGCGCTCTAGTTTTTATTGATTTGGTCGCATTTTCTTCGGAAAACCGGTGTCCACTTTTCCGGAAAATGCTCCAGGCGCTCAGCTCGCCGCCGCGAGTTCGCCGGGGGCCGTCGCGTCGTTTGCGGACGCGACGGCCACCTGGTTTCGGCCCGCCATCTTAGCCCGGTACAGCGCAAGATCAGCCGTCTCGACAAGGATGGTTGCGCCCGCCGAAAGGGGCGCCGCGGCTCCGCGCGAGAACGCGGCCGCCGCCTCCGGATATTTGCCAATGCTCGCCACGCCGACGCTGATCGTCACGTGGGCCGCGGCGCCCGATTGCTCGTGCACAATCTGACACTCGCGCACCGCATTGCAGATTATCTCGGCCAGCTTGCACGCCTCGCCAATGCCGGTCTGCGGCAGCAACACTGCAAATTCCTCGCCGCCGTAGCGGGCGGCAAGTTCGCCAGCGCGCCGCGCCTTGCTCGCCACGGCCTGCGCCACCGTGTGCAGGCACTTGTCGCCGGCGACATGGCCATACGCGTCGTTGAAGCGCTTGAAATAGTCGACATCGATCATCAGCAGCGACAGCGCCGTGCCGTGCCTCAACATGCGGCGCCATTCCTCGCCCAGCGTCTCGTTGAAGGCGCGGCGGTTGGCGATGCCGGTCAAGGCGTCGATCGTGGTGATGCGCAGCAGTTCGGCCGACTTCTCGCGTTCGCTGCGATGCAGCCTGATGAGCTGCAGGTGGAGCCGGCTGTGCCCGCACAGCAGCATGACCAGCACCAGGCTTGCGGCGGCGAGCCCATAGATGCGGCCAGCGTAAAAGCCGAGGTCGAAGCGCCCGGCGTTGAACATCGCGCTCAGCGCGATATCGAACATCCACGCGCACATCGTGACGATCAGCCAAAGATCGAGAATCGACAGCGGGCGGCGGCGCGAGACGACCACCGCGGCGCAAAGATTGAGCGCCCAGACGCTCGATACCACGAGGATCAGAGCCGGCGTGTAGTGGTCGTTCTGCATGATCGCCGGCAGAAAACGCTCGCCCACTGTGGCCAAGACTGCGCAGGCGAGGACGAGAGCCCCGACCGATGCCGCCACCACCATCATCAATGCATAAGGACGCCGCGGCTGCTCCCCGTCGCAAAGTGCATAGGCGATCACAAAGAGCGGAAAGCCGCCGTGCCAGAACATATAGAGCCAGGCGGTCGTCTGCGCGCCGGCACCGAGCAGGCCTTCCGGCGCGAACAAGCCGGGAAACGTCAGCGCGTGTATGCTCGACATCAGCGCGGTGAACACGTAGCCGCCCGCCAGCACGATCAGCGCCTTGCCGCGAGCGAACTGACTTTGCCCGAGCAGAAACACCACGGTGATCAGATCGTTGATCAGCAGCGCCGACTGATAGATTGGAATGAAAGCCGAAACCGGCGTCAGCGGCAGCTTGGCGAACGGCGCGAGCCCGAGAAAAATGAGCGTTGAGCCGCCGATGACGGCGGCGGCGAAGCGGCACTCGGCACGGCCGGCGGGCTGATCCGACAGAAAAACCGGGCGCTCATGGCTGTGGCCATCCGCCATACGCATCCACTCCGAATCCGGCGTGACGGCGCGACGCGCCGCCGGGCCGCTCCCGAGCGCCAACACAGGCGCACCAGTGCGGTTTCACGTACGGGAAAATTCGGATGGCGCATGCTTGACGTGCCGATGCCGCGTTCGCTGCAATTGAGAAAAAAATCGAGCAAATTTCGCGTGTTTCACCCGCTCGATCGTGCTTAGCTGCCGCGGCAAAGGCACAGGGAAGCTGCCATGAAGCTTTTGAGTTTTGCAGCAGGCGGCAGAGAATTATTCGGGGCCCTGCGCGGTGACGGCGTCATCACGCTCAACGAGCGGATCGGCCATCCGAGCCTTGCTGCGGCGCTCGCGGCAGGCGGGGTCGAGGCGCTGCGCCAGGCCGCACAGGGCGTCGCGCCCGACCGCAAGCTCGCCGAGATTGCATTCCGCCCGGTGATCCCGCAGCCGAACAAAATTCTCTGCGCCGGGGTCAATTATCGCGCCCATGCGGCAGAAGTGTCGCGCGAATTGCCGAAGCAGCCGAGCATGTTCATCCGCTTCACCGACACGCTTGTCGGCCACGATGGCGCGATGATTCGGCCGAACCTTTCCGACAATTTCGATTACGAAGGCGAGCTGGCGCTTGTCATCGGCAAGGCGGGCCGCCACATCCCGCCCGAGCGCGCGCTCGATCACGTCGCCGGCTATACGATCTTCGTCGACGGCTCGGTGCGCGACTATCAGAAATTCTCCGTCACCTCGGGCAAGAACTGGCCCGGCACTGGTCCGCTCGGCCCGTGGCTCGTTACCACCGATGAAATCCCCGATCCGAGCAAGCTCACGCTGACGACGCGGCTCAATGGCATCGAGGTACAGCACTCCGGCACCGACAAGCTGATCTATTCGATCCCGCAGATCGTATCGTTCTGTTCCGACTTCACCGCGCTGTCGCCGGGCGACGTCATCGCCACCGGTACGCCCGAAGGCGTCGGCCACGGCCGCAAGCCGCCACTATGGATGAAGCCGGGCGATACGCTCGAAGTCGAAATCACCGGCATCGGCATTTTGCGCGCGCGGATCGTCGACGAGCATTGACAAAGCCCTCGGCCCTCGCAGCTGCCACTCAAGCGCGGGCGTGTGCCGTGCGTTCGACATCGGGCAGGAACGCCGTCAGCACGCCGATCAGCGGCAGGAACGAGCAGACCCGATAGACGAAATCGATGCTGGTCAGATCGATCAGCTCGCCGAGCGCCGCGGCGCCGAGCCCCGCCATGCCGAAGCCGAGCCCGAAGAACAGTCCCGACACCATGCCGACGCGGCCAGGAATGAGCTCCTGGGCATAAACCACGATCGCCGAGAACGCCGAGGAGATGATGAGCCCGATAGCGATGCTGAGCACCACTGTGGCGGCAAGCCCGACGTAAGGCAGCGCCAGCGTGAACGGCACGACGCCGAGGATCGAACACCAGATCACTCGCTTGCGGCCGACGCGATCGCCGACCGGGCCGCCGATAAAGGTCCCTGCCGCAGCCGAGGCCAGGAAAGCGAACAGGCACAGCTGCGCATTCTCCGCCGTCAGCTCCGAAGTGGTGGATCAGATAAAAGATGTAATAGCTGGTGATGCTCGCCAGGTAGAAATATTTCGAGAATATCAGCGCAATCAGCACCGCAATGGCGCGCCGCACCGCGCCTGGCGGCAGTGCGGCGGCATCGCGCCATCGACGATGCCCGCGCCCGCGGTCGCGCCAGTGCGCGAGCGGCCGAAGGCGTGCCCCACGCGCGCCAATATCGCTATTCCGGCCAACGCCGGCAGCGCAAACCAAACCATGCTGCGCTGGCCGTAGGGCAGCACCAGCAGGGCCGCCGCCAGCGGCGCCAGCGAGTTGCCGACATTGCCGCCGACCTGGAACAGCGATTGCGCGAAGCCGTGCGCTCCGCCCGAAGCGAGCCGGGCGAGGCGCGAGGATTCCGGATGAAAGATCGACGAGCCGATGCCGAGAAACGCGCAGCCCACCAGCAAGGCCGCGTAGTTCGGCGCATAGGCCAGCACCGCGAGGCCGGCCGCGATGGACGCCATGCCGAACGGCAGCGCATAAGGCTGCGGCCGGCGATCCGTGAACAGCCCGACCGCCGGCTGCAGCAGCGATGCGGTGCCCTGGAATACGAGGGTGAGCACGCCGATCTGGCCGAAGCTCAGATCGAACCCGCTCTTGAGCAGCGGGTAGATGGCCAGCAGCAGCGAGGTCGAAAGATCGTTGATCAGATGGCAGAAGGTGAGCGCGCCCAAAATCGAAAACGACGCGGTCGCCGGTCCTTCGGCCGAGAACGGCTTCAGTCACGGGAAAGCGGTATCCTCTCTGTCCGCCGCAGGCAGCCCCCGCAGCGGACGGTGCAATCCTTCGGTCTTGCTTGGGTGCGATGCACTTAAACGCCAATCGGATGAATAGGAAGTAAGCGGGCCATCCTCAATCTGCATTGCACCTATGAGAATGCCGGCCGCAGCGGGCGGTCGGCCTCAATAGTCGCAGAAATGGCATCCGTTGAGCGGCTCACTCGCCCCGCAGCGCGGCGGCAAGGCCAGAAGCATCGTCGGTGCCGATGCGGCGGATCTCGCCGCTCTTGAGGTGCAGCTCGACCGCGTCAAGGCCGGACACGTTGTAAAGCCGGAAGCCCGGCCGCATCCTGATGCCGAAGCCGCTCAGGACGCTGTTGCGCACGATGCTGACGTTGGCGATGTCGGCGCGGGCCATCCGGTATTTCCATGCGCCCGGCCCGAAAAACCATTGCAGTTCGTCACCGTTGACGATGACGGTGAGCGACGAGAACAGCCAGGCGAGCCCGAGACAGCCGAACGCGATCGTTAATCCCAACCATCGCACCGCGTTTGGGTCCGTGAAGGCCGCGGCTCCCGCCACAACCGCTCCGAGGCACAGCACCACGATCATCAGGGTGCCGACCTGTTTGTGTTTGTAGTGGTCGGACATAACGCTTCTCCAATACGGTTTACCGGCAAACCGCCTTAATCATTGCTTTAGTCTGCCGTGATCCGGAGAAGGTTCAGGGAATTGGAAAGGACCTCGTCAGGTCAAGGAAACCGTCAAGCTGCGAGCCCAAACAATTGCTGCGCGTTGCGCCAGCAGATTTTTTCACGCTCGCCGTTCGGCATCTCAATCGAGTCGAGCACCTTGATGGTGTCGCGGATATAGCCCGGCCCCTTCTCCTTGTCGAACGGGCAATCGGAGGCAAACACCACGTGGTCGGCGCCGAAGAAGTCGAGCCCGCACACGGTCGCGGCGCGCGCGCCTTCGACCGCGGTGTCGCCGTAGAAATCCTTGAAATAATCGAACGGGCGTTTCTTCAGCGATTTGCGCAGGCTCTCATAGTCCTCATCCGAGGTGCGCGCGCCCATCTGATCGAACGAATGGGCGACGCGGCCTTCGAGATACGGAATGACGCCGCCGAGGTGGTGCGCAATGACTTTCAGGTCCGGATATGTGTCCATGATCTTGGAAAACACCAGCCGCGCCAGCGTCACGCCGGTCTCGTACGGCCAGCCGAGTACGCTGCAGATCTCGTATTTCGACACTTTCTCGGTCGGGTAATCCGGCATTTCGCGGGTGCGCGACGGGTGCAGCAGAATAGGCTTGCCGGACTTGGCGATGACTTCGAAGATCGGCAGAAACTGCGGCGCATCGAGCGGCACGCCGTTGGCGTTGGTCGCCATCTGCACCGCATTGGCGCCGTTCTTGAGCGCGCGCTCGGCCTCCTTCGCGGCGGCCTCGGGCGCGTTCATGGGCAACAGCGCCGACCATCCGACGAAATGCTTCGGATGCCTGGCCGCGACCTCGCCCAGCCCATCGTTGGCGATCTTCGCCATCTCGGGCGTCTTCTCGGGACCCCACAGCCGCTCCATCGGCGGCAGGCCGTGAGAGAGCACCTGCGAGTAATCAGGGAACGATTCGACGATGCGCAGCCGCAGTTCCAGATCGGACAAAGCCGGAATGCCGCGCACGCGCTTGCCGAGGTCCTTTGATCCAGCCGGCGTTTCCAGCAGCGCCTCGTAGTAGCGCTTCGGAAAGAAATGATTGAAGGCGTCGATGATAGCGCATGCGATCTCTCTCACGTTCTCACCGCCGCCTTGTGCGGCGAACAAATATGTTCACTTTGCCTGCATCAGCCACGCCGCAGTCGCCACCGCGTCTGCGTCGGCGTCGAAAAAGCCGATCAGCTGCAGGCCGAGCGGCATGCCGCCGTCTTCGAACAGCGGCAGCGACAACGCTGGCACGCCAAGGAGCGAGGACGGCACGCCGAATTCCGGATTGCCGGTCGAGGCGAGGCCCTCCGGCGCGGCGCCGGGCGCCGCGAGCGTGATGCAGCCGTCGCAGCTTGCGGCAAGGGCCGCATAGACCGCGCGGATGCGTGCGCGCTCCTCGATATCGGCGCGGTATTCGGCAAGCGTCAGATTGTCGTATTTGTACGTGCGTTCGAGCGTGATGGGGCCGAGCTTGCTGGCGCCGCGGTCGCGCATCGTGCGAAAGAACCACTGCGCCTCGAAGCCGTTGCAGCGGTGCGACAGTTCGGTGGCGTTGAGAAGTTCGTTCTCCAGGCCCGCGATATCCTTGTCGTCGTGGCGGCTGCGGATCGCGACGCCGGCGGATTTCAGCCGCGCAACGCAGTCGTTGAAGCTCTGTTTGGCGGCCGGCGACGCGACGTTCCAGCCCGCCGTTTCCAAAACGGCGAGCGCTTTGGGCTTCTTCGCCGTCGGCAAATGCTCCGGCCCCTGCAGACCGGGCGTCCCGGCATCGCCACCGACACGGGCGACGATCTCGTAGGCCACCTGCCAGACATCGGCGAGCGACGCGCCGAGCACGCCGGTGCAGCTCTGGCTCTGAATATCGTGGCTGCCTTCGCGGTTCATGGCATTGACGCTCGGCTTGAAGCCGACACAGCCGCAATAGCTCGCCGGGCGCACGGTGGAGCTGATCACCTGCGTGCCGAGCGCAGCGGACGCGATGCCGGCCGCGACCGACGCCGCAGAGCCGCTCGACGAGCCGCCCGGCGTGCGCGCCGTGTCCCAGGGATTGCGCGTGCCGCGCGGCTCGGACGCGGCGAACTCGGTCGTCACCGTCTTGCCGATGATGACGGCGCCGGCGTCGCGCAGCGCGCGCACGCAGGCCGCGTCCTTTTCCGAGCGCCAGCCGGCAAACAGCGCCGAGCCCATTTCGGTCGGCATGTCGACGGTTTCGATGATGTCCTTGATGCCGACCGGCATGCCGTCGACCGGCGAGGCCGGCTTGCCGGCGCGCCAGCGCTCAGTCGAGCGCTCCGCCGCGGCCCGCGCCGCCGGCAGATTGGTGCAGACGAAGGCGCCGATCCGGGGTTCCCATTGCTCCAACAAAGCGAGCGAATTTTCGAGAAATTGCCGCGGTGTCTGTTTTCCGGAAGCGAAGTCAGCGGCTGCGGCGAGGTAGGACCGCATCACGGGTTTTGTTTGGTTGGGGGACTGCATTGTTCAGATTCCTTGGCTGACGCTCCGCAAAGACTTTGTAGGGTGGACAAAGGCGCGCGGCGAGGCATCACCGCGTGGGCAAAATCGTCAGTGCGCCGTGCCCACGCGGTACGGCAGAGCTGACGATTTCACCCACCCTACGGTTTTTTGCTCTCGTCGTAATAGTGGATTTCGTAGAGCAGGCAGCCGCGCTCGGATTTGAACGGGCCGTGATAGACGCCGGGCGGCCGGCACGCGTAGGTCGGCGCCTCGAACGGCTCGCCGCCCTTGCCGTTGTCGTCGTTGCCGACGATGAGATCGCCGGACACGAGGTACACCTCTTCCCAATGGTCGTGCACGAACGGCGCGGTGGTGTAGACGCCCGGCTCAAAGCGCAACAGCCGGGTGCGGCTGCCCATCTTGCGCGTCTCGTCGAGATCGCTGGCCAGGATCTTCTGCGCAATGCCGGACGGGTAACCCGGCGGCGTCACCCAGCCGCTTGCCATGTCTATCTTGTGGAATTCGAGATGCGGCTTGTTCATCGGCATTGCGACTGTCCCCCGTAAGCGGCCGGAACTATGCGCCGTTTACGTCGCTCCCGGCGACAGCTCCAGCGGCCGTTGCATTGGTTGGACACGCATTGTACATGGAGTAAAAGTTCGCGCAAACAAGCGACATTATAGATCGCGACTGGCGCAGCGTTGCGCTGCGGGGCTGCGACTTTCATCGTCGCCGACACGAGGAGCCCCGCCATGCACGAGATTACCGGTCAGGTCCATTGGCACGAACCCGCGGGTTTCAAGCGCGCCGGCTTCGGCAAGTTCAACCGCCCGAAGACGCCGTACGACCTGTTTATGGAATCGGATGAAATCCCGATCTACCGCGACATCGGCGTCAGCAAGGTGCAAAACCTGCCGCTGCAACCGTGGAAACGCATGGGCGGCCGCGGCAGCTACATTCAGCTGCACGGCACCGAAGGCAAGTGGGGCTCGTACGTGGTCGAGGTGCCGGGCGCCGGCGCGCTCAATCGCCGAAAAGCACATGTACGAGGAGATCTATCTCGTCGTTGAAGGCCGCGGCTCGACCGAGGTCTGGCTCGAAGGCGACAACAAGCGCCACGTGTTCGAATGGCAGAAGGGCTCGCTGTTCTCGATTCCCGTCAACGCCATGCACCGCATCGTCAACGCCAGTTCGTCGCCGGCGCTGCTCTTGGGCGGCACCACGGCGCCCAATCTGATGAACCTCATCAACAACACCGAGGCGATTTTCAACAATCCGTATCAGTTCCGCGACCGCTTTTCCGGCGCCGACGATTTCTACAAATACAAGGACGACATCGAGCCCGATCCGGTGCGCGGGCTTGCCATGCGCCGCACCAACTTCATTCCCGACATCGTCAACTGCGACCTGCCGCTCGACAACCGCCGTTCGCCCGGGTGGCGGCGCGTCGAGCCGTTCATGACCGGCAACACCTTCTATCTGTGGATCGGTCAGCACGAGAACGGTCATTATTCGAAGGCGCACGCCCACACCTCGGCGGCGGTGCTGATCTGCATCAAGGGCAAGGGCTACACCTACACCTGGCCCGAGCGTCTCGGCCTCACCCCGTGGAAAGACGGCAAGATGTCCGAGGTCAAGCGCGTCGATTACGAGCCGGTCGGCATGGTTTCGGCCGCGCCCGGCGGCGCGCGCTGGTATCACCAGCATTTCGGCGCATCGAAAGAGGCGTTCCGGCTGACGGCATGGTTCGGTCCGCACAATCCCGGCCGCGAGCCCGGCCCGCCCGGCGAGAAGCACACCGACTACACCGCGATGGACATCCCCGAAGGCGGCACCGCGATCCCCTACTACATGGAGGATCCGTTCCTGCGGAAGGAATACGCCGAGCGCATGCAGCGCGAAGGCGCCGAGAACCGCATGCGCGCGGAATATTACGAGCGCGATTACCGCGGGCTGCTGCCGCAGGAATGATTGCTCGTCATTCCGGGGCCGAGCGAAGCGAGGAGCCCGGAATCCATACCCCCAGCGCAGGGGATATGGATTCCGGGCTCGCGCCTGCGGCGCGCCCCGGAATGACGTGTGAGGAAGCACATACATGGCCGACGACGAAGCCCAGGGCGGGCGGATTTTTTTTTCCTCGACGGGACGCACGTTCGGCGAGGAGGATGAGTTGTGCGTGCTCTCGGTCGGCGTCGATATCGGTTCGTCGACCTCGCATCTGGTGTTCTCGCGCATCGTGCTGGAGCGGCTCGACAGCCGCTATGTCGTCACCGAGCGCGAAAGCTTCTATCAGTCCGACATTCTGCTCACGCCCTACTCGGCCGAGGAAACTATCGACTCCGCGGCGCTCGGCGCCTTCATCGAAAAGCAGTACCGCGACGCCAAGATCGATAAGGACGAGATCGATACCGGCGCGCTGATCCTGACCGGCGTCGCAGTGCGCCGGCGCAACGCGCGCGCGATCGGCGAATTGTTCGCCGCGCAGGCCGGCAAGATGGTCGCGGTCAGCGCCGGCGATTCGCTCGAAACCGTGATGGCGGCCTATGGCTCGGGCGCAGCGGCGCGCTCGATCAAGAACAACGCCCCGGTGATGAACGTCGATATCGGCGGCGGCACCTCGAAGATCGCCGTATGCGCAGACGGCAAGGTGCTCGACGTTACCGCGATCGACGTCGGCGCGCGGCTCGTCGTGCTCGATGCAGAGAACAAGATCGTGCGGCTCGAAGAAGCCGGCCGCCGCTTCGGCGCCGATCTGGGGCTCAAGCTCGATCTCGGCTTTCAGCTTTCCGGCGATCAGGCGAAAGCACTCGCCGCGCGCATGGCCGATCGATTGTTCGAAGCGATGGAGGGCCGCTCGCCGCGCGCCGGCGGCGCCGATCTCTTACGGCTCGACCCGCTGAACTGGCGCGGCAAGCTTTCGGACGTAAGCTTTTCCGGCGGCGTGTCGGAATACATCTATGGCGGCGAAGCCAAGGCATTCGGCGACATCGGCCCGCAACTCGCCGCCGAAGTGCGCGCGCGGCTGCACGACTGGGGACCGCGAACTGGCGCGACCCGAGGCGCGCATCCGCGCCACCGTGATCGGCGCCTCGCAATACACCATGCAGGTGTCAGGCTCGACCATTTTCGTCTGGCCGCTCGACGACGCTGCCGCTGCGCAACGTTCCGGTGATCGCGCCGAATTTCGCGCTCGGCGAGGAGACGATCGACGCCGCGGCCGTGTCAGCCTCGATCAAGAGCGCGCTCAAGCGGCTCGATCTCGGCAGCGGCGAAACGCCGGTCGCGATCTTCGTGCCGTGGCGCGGCTCGGCGACGTTCCGGCGGCTCGACGATTTCTGCAAGGGCGTCGCTGACGGTCTTGAAGCTGTGATCGCGCACGGCCATCCGATCGTGCTCGCCGGCGACGGCGATGTCGGCGGCCTGATGGGCATCCACTATTGCGAGGAAATGAAATTCAACAACCCGATCGTCTCGATCGACGGACTCGAACTGAAAGAGTTCGACTACATCGACATCGGCGCCATCCTCGATACGTCCGGCGCCGTGCCGGTGGTGATCAAGTCGCTGATCTTCCCGACCAGCGCCGGCGTCGGCAAGGATTGGGAAGCGGAACGGGCCGTCGCCAGCGCGGCGACATGACGGCGCCCTACGGCCCGGTTTCCTGCCACGATGCGTGCTGATTCGGCGCGCCTTTTCAGCGGCGCGATCCCCCTGCCAGGTCACCGCCAATACCGAGGGAATTTTGAGGAATGTCCACCCAAATTGAACTGACGCTGGCATGCGGCGATTACGAGATCATGCGCGCGCTCAAGGAAGGCACGGTGCGTCCCGACGGCATCGACCTCAAGGTCGTCACGGCGATGGATTTGCCGACCCGGCACTGGCGCTTCCTGCGCGGACGCGAGTTCGAGGTCGCCGAGGTCGTCATGCTCGTCCTACATCGCCGCGCGCGACAACGGCCACCCGTTCTGCGCCATCCCGGTATTTCCGCATCGGCGGTTCCGCCATGGCTTTGCCTTCGTCAACACCGCCAAGGGGATCAAGACGCCAAGCGATCTGATCGGCAAGAAGGTCGGCGTAAAATTCTTTCTTAACAGCGCCGCGCTCTGGCTGCGCGGCATCCTCGAACACGAATACGGCGTGCCGTTCAAATCGATGGACTGGTACACCGAGCTAGATGAGGATATCGCCGAGGCCGCCTTCCCCAAGGATCTGCGGCTGTCGCGCGTGCCGCCGTCGAAATCGATCATCGGCATGCTGCTCGACGGCGAGCTCGACGCCATCCTGCACCCGGACATCATCAAGCCGCTGCGCGACAAGGACCCCCGCGTCGGCCGGCTGTTTCCGAACTACAAGGCCGACGAGGCGGCCTATTTCAAGAAGACCGGCATCTATCCGATCATGCATGTGATCGGCATCAAGCAGGAGATCGTCGATAAGTATCCATGGGTGCCCGTGAATCTCTACCAGGCGCTCAACGAATCCAAAGCCGTTGCCATGGAGCGCATGGAAAACCCGCGCATCGCGCCGATCGTCTGGTATCGCGAAGCCTGGGAAGAGCAGGAAGAGATATTCCAGTCCGACCCTTGGGAGTACGGCTTGACCGACCGGAACAGGCACAATCTCGAGACGCTGGTGAGCTATTCGTTCGAACAGGGCATGATCAAGCGTAAGATTCCTCTCGACGAGCTGTTTCTTCCCGTGTCACAGGGCCGCAGACGCGGCGAGGAATTCACGTTCTAGCACGAGCGCAGTTTCGCTAAGCTGCAGAAAGTTTCTCGGAGGGAAGAATGAAACGGTTTGTTGCCATGAGCGCCCTTGCCGGCGCGCTTGCCGCCGCATCGGTGACTGCGCCGCCGGCGCGGGCTGCGGATTTTTACGCCGGCAAGACCGTCACCTTCATCGTCGGGGCCGATGCAGCCGGCGGCTACGACGTCTATGCGCGGGCGATCGCCAAGTACCTCGCGCATTTCATTCCGGGGTCGCCGACCATCGTCGTGCAAAATATGCCCGGGGCCGGCAGCGGCAAGGCGGCCGCCTATGTCTACAACATAGCGCCGAAGGACGGCACCACGATCGGCGCGCTGATGCCCGGCGTTATTATCGATCCGCTCCTGCAAAAGCACTCGACCGGCGGCTTCGACGCCACCAAGTTCACCTATCTCGGCAGCTCCGACAGCGACGCGCGCGTTTGCGTCACCGGTCCAACATCGAAGATCACGACATTCGATCAGGCGATGAAGCAGAAAACCGTGATCGCGGCGACGCAGACCGGCGGCTCGACCAGCGATTACGCCTTCATGACCAAGAATGCGACCGGGGCCAACCTCGACATCGTCAATGGCTACAAGGGCACCGCCCAGATCCTGCTCGCCATCGAGCGCGGCGAGGCCGAAGGCCTCTGCGGCATCGACTGGTCGAGCTTCAAGACGCAGCGCCCGCAATGGCTGCGCGACAAGACCGCCCACGTCATTGTCCAGGCCGCAGCCGGCCCGAATGCCGAACTGGCGGCGCTGAAAGTGCCGAACCTGTTGTCGTTCGTCAAAAACGATCTCGACAAGCAGGCCGTGTCGCTGATCACCGGCCAGCAGGTGTTCTCGCGGCCCTATGTGGCGCCCCCCGGCGTGCCGGCGCCGCAAGCGAAGATTTTGCGCGACGCGTTTGCCGCCGTGCTGCACGATCCGAAATTTTTGGCCGATGCGGAAAAAGCCCGACTCAGCGTCCATCCGGCGACAGCCGAGACGGTGCAGCAGACGGTCGAAAAGCTCTACGCCACCTCAGGCGAGGTGGTGCAACGCGCCCGGACGCTAATCGCCGCTCCCGGCGTCGCGAAATGATGCACGAAGCGGAGGCTGCTGTTGACCAGGCAACGGCTCCCGGCGCGCATCCATATTTGCATTTGCACTTGCGCATATCTTGTGCACTGCACAATCATGCGGCGCCAATGCGCTAAAATTAGGCAAATTGCAGCGGCCAGCTCGTCCTCATAGCGCATAACCTACTGGAATCACATATTTTTCACCTTCCTGCCCGCTGGCACGCATCTTGAAATGCAAGGGCCGGGGGCGCCGTGCATGACGCGCTGCGCTCCAGATGTTTTGCCGCGGGGAGACAGCAGATGGATTATGTGACGCCGGCCGACGTCGCCAAGACGATGCTTGAGACGGGCAAGCGCAAGCTGGCGCTGTCGCCGCGCGATCTTCTGATCCGGGGTATGCTTTCAGGCGCCATCCTCGGCGTGGCGACGAGCCTCGCCTTCACCGGCGCGGTCCAAACCGGCCAGTTGCTGGTCGGCGCACTGATCTTCCCGGTCGGCCTCATCGCCATCGTGCTGCTCGGGCTTGAACTCGTGACCGGCAGTTTTGCGCTGGTGCCGCTGCCGTGGCTCGATCGCCAGGCCAGCTTCGGCGCGGTGCTGGTGAACTGGGGCTGGGTGTTCATCGGCAACCTGATCGGCAGCGTCGCCTATGGGGCGCTGATCGCGATCGTCCTCACCAACATGGGCCACACCGCGCCCACGGGCGTTGCCGCCCGCATCATCAGCATCGCCGAAGCCAAGACACTGGGTTACGCGGCGCTCGGCACCGCCGGCATCGTCACCGTGTTCGTCAAGGCGATGCTGTGCAACTGGATGGTCTGCCTCGCCGTCGTGCTGGCGATGACCACGAACTCGACGATCGGCAAGATCGCCTGCGCCTGGATGCCGATCTTCATCTTCTTCGCGCAGGGTTTCGAGCACTCCGTCGTCAACATGTTCATCATTCCGACCGGCATGATGATGGGCGCCAAGATCACGGTCGCTCAGTGGTGGCTGTGGAATCAGATTCCGGTCACGCTCGGCAATCTGGTCGGCGGGTTCACCTTCACCGGGCTCGCCCTTTACGTGACCTACAAGCCCAAGCCCGCGCCGGCGCCGATTATGGCGCCGACGCCGATCGGCGTGCCCGCCGAGTAATCGGCCGCGCGTCATCATGTGTTCAAGAGCATTTATTTGAACGACGGAGAGCGAACAGCCGCGGAACAGATAATGCCGGGGGATTTCGAGCCAGAACAGAAGCGCTATCTCGAAGGCTTCGTGGCCGGTTTGCAGATCGCGAAGGGCACGCGACTGGCGAATGTCAACGGCCTCGCACCGGGATCAGCCGCCGCAGCCGCGCCCGAGCCGATCGGCCCGGACGCTGTGGCGTTGCGCGCGCAGGACGAAGTCATCAAATCGGGCGGCAAGCTTTCCGATCCGGAGAAATTCAAGCGCGAGCTCAATCCGCTCGACGGCTACGAGAAGCTGAAAGCACAGTCGGCCAACAACGAAGCGCCCAAGGCGGACGACAATTTCCGCTGGCGCTTCTTCGGCCTGTTCTACTGCGCGCCCACCCAAAGCTCCTATATGTGCCGGCTGCGCATCCCCAACGGCATCCTGTCGCACTGGCAATTCGCCGGCCTTGCCGATCTCGCCGAGCGCTATGCCGGCGGCTACGCGCATGTGACGACGCGCGCCAATCTGCAGATGCGCGAGGTGGCGCCAAAGAACGCCGTCGCCATGGTGGAGGCGATCCAGGACTTGGGATTGAGTTCGCGCGGCTCCGGCGCCGACAATATCCGCAACGTCACCGGCACGCCGACGGCGGGCATCGATCCGCAGGAGCTGATCGACACGCGCCCTTACGCGCGCGAATGGCATTTTCACATCCTCAACGACCGCTCGCTCTACGGCATCCCGCGCAAGTTCAATGTCGGTTTCGACGGCGGCGGCATCATCCCGGTGCTGGAGGACACCAACGACATCGGTTTCCAGGCTGTCGTGGTGAAGGACGGCCACGGCGTCGAGCCGGGCATGTGGTTCCGGCTGATGCTTGGCGGCATCACCGGCCATAAGGATTTCGCCCGCGATACCGGCGTGATCGTCAAGCCCGCCGATGCCACCAAGGCGGCGGACGCAGTGGTGCGGGTGTTTGTCGAGCATGGCGACCGCACCAATCGCGCCAAGGCGCGCCTGAAATATCTGCTCGACGCCTGGGGCTTTGAGAAATTTCTCAATGCGGTCGAGGACAAACTCGGCCACAAGCTGGTTCGCGTCGCCGCCGAAGCGATTGAAGCGCGACCGCCCTTCGACCGCCTCGCTCACATAGGCGCGCATCCACAGAAGCAGGATGGCCTGTTCTGGCTAGGCGTGCTGCTGCCGGTCGGCAAGCTCACGGCCGAGCAGATGCGCGGCGTCGCCGCCATTGCAAGGCAATTCGGCGACGGCGATATCCGGCTCACCGTCTGGCAGAATCTTGCTGATCTCTGGCGTTGCCGCGGAGCATATCGAAGCGGCGCAAGCCGCGATCGCCGCCATCGGGCTTTCGACCAGCGCCAGTTCGATCCGGGCCGGCCTCGTTGCCTGCACCGGCAATGCCGGCTGCAGCTTGCCAATGCCGACACCAAACGGCACGCCGACGATATCGCGCGCTGGTGCGAAACGCGCGTGCAGCTCGACGGGCCGATCAACATTCATCTCACCGGCTGTCCCAACTCCTGCGCGCAGCATTACATCGGCGACATCGGACTGGTGGGCACCAAGGTTGTGGTGTCCGACGACGGCGATCAGGTCGAGGGCTATCACATTCATGTCGGCGGCGGCTTCGGCCCGGATGCGGTCTGCGGGCGCGAATTGTTTCATGACGTCAAAGCCGACGAGGCGCCGAAAGTCGTCGAGCGCGTGCTCAAGGCGTATCTGGCGCAGCGCGCCTCGGCAGACGAAAGTTTCCTCGCCTTCACCCACCGTCACGAGATCGACGCGCTCAGGACCATCGTCGCACAACAGGTCGGCGAATGACTCACACTGCACCTCCGCCCATTCCGACGCTCATTCCGGACAGCGCGCCGTTCACGCCGGAGCAGCGCGTCTGGCTCAACGGCTTCTTCGCCGGTCTGTTGTCGCTCGACGGCGGCATCAGTCCGCTGCCGGCGGCGGAAGCAGCGGCGCTGCTTGCCGGCATCTCCGGGGCGCCTGTGGCGCGCGGTCCGCTCGACGACGGCGATGACGGGCAGACGCCGTGGCACGACCCGACCATGCCGCTCCCCGAGCGAATGCGAGCTTGCCGACAAGCGGCCGTTGCGGCGGCGCATGATGGCGGCAATGGGCCAGCAGGATTGCGGCCAGTGCGGCTATAACTGCGAAGACTATGCGAACGCCATCGCGCGAAGCGGGAGGAGCGGCTCAATCTCTGTGTGCCGGGCGGCAAAGACACGACCCGCACGCTCAAGACGCTCTTCGCCGAAGTTCGGAGCCGTCGCCGCACCAGCGCAAGCACCGGCGATTGTCGATAACGCCGGCGGAGCCAGAAGCGCCAGCCACGTGTCAAAGACCAGGATCGGCACATCGCGCGACCAGCCAGTCGAAATCGCATTTGCCTCGCGCACCAGGCTCAACAAGCCGGGATCCAACAAGGAAACCTGGCACGTCGATCTCGACCTCGGCGACAGCGGGCTCGCCTACACCGTCGGCGACTCGCTCGGCATCTTTCCGCGCAACGACCCGGCGCTGGTCGATGCCGTCATCGCCGCCGTCGGCATGCCGGCCGATTTCCCGATCGCCGATCGCACGCTGCGCGATACTTTGACTGACGATGCCGCGCTCGGCGCAGCGCCCGACATGCTGTTCGAGCTGATCTCGCACATCGCCGGCGGCGAGCGGCGGCAGAAGGCGAAGTCGCTCGCCGGCCGGCGGCGATCCGGACGGCGACGCCAAGGACCTGGACGTGCTCGCGGCCCTGGAAAAATTTCCCGGTATCCGGCCCGATCCCGAGGCCTTCGTCGAAGCGCTCGATCCACTGCAGCCGCGGCTCTACTCGATCGCATCCTCGCCAAAGGCCGCGCCCGGCAAGGTGGCGCTCAGTATCGACGCAGTCCGCTACGCCGATAGGTTCGCGACCGCGAACGGGCGTCGCCTCGACCTTCTTTGCCGAGCGGATCGCGCCCGGCACCAAGCTCAAGGCCTATGTGCAGAAGTCGCAGGGCTTTGCGCCTGCCGGCCGATCCGTCGGTGCCGATCGTCATGATCGGCCCCGGCACCGGCATCGCGCCGTTCCGCGCCTTTCTGCATGAGCGCATGGCGGCGCGGGCGCCCGGCCGCAACTGGCTGTTCTTCGGCCATCAGCGCCACGATTACGATTTCTTCTATGAGGATGAATTGATCGGCATGCGCGCGACCGGGCTGCTGACGCGGCTGTCGCTTGCCTGGTCGCGCGACGACCAGGACAAATTCTACGTTCAGGACCGCATGCGCGAGGTCGGACGCGATCTATGGGCCTGGCTCGCCGACGGAGCCGCCGTCTATGTCTGCGGCGCCATCGCCATGGGCAAGGACGTCGAGCGCGCATTGCTCGATGTCATCGCGGCTCACGGCGTGCGCACGCCGGATCAGGCGGCAGCATTCCTCGCCGACCTCAAGCAGAACGGCCGCTACCACACCGACGTGTACTAGAGGAACGCCCGCCCGCAGTCCTGCGCCGGACTGGTATTCGGCAGCTTCGGGTGACAATGGCCGCGTGCCCGCGCTAAAACCGCCCGTCAGATCGGGAGTGGTGAATGCGCACAGGTGCCGAATATCTGCGTTCGCTCAAGGATGGGCGGCGCGTCTTTATCGACGGCGAACGGGTCAAGGACGTCACCGAACATCCGGCTTTCGCGCAGGCCGCGCGCTCGATCGCCGGCCTGTTCGACATTGCCGCCGATCCCGGCGCTGCGCGAGCGCATGACCTACCCGTCGCCGAAGACCGGCGCACCGGTGTGGCGCGCCTACCAAATTCCGAAGAGCCATGCCGACCTCAAGGCGCGCCGGCTGTTCAGCGAAACATGGGCGGAGGCGACCTTCGGGCTGATGGGCCGCACGCCCGACCATGTGGCGAGCTTTTTCGCCGGCTACGCGGCGACGCCGCAGGTGCTCGCGGCCGGCGGCGCGCAGCAGAAATTCGCCGACAATGCGGTCGCGTTCTACGAATTCATGCGCGACAACTATATCTATGCGAGCTACGCCATCGTGCCGCCGCAGATCGACCGCTCCAAGCCGGCGCACAAGCAGAGCGACCCGACGCTCTATGCCGGCGTCGTCAAGGAGCGCGACGACGGCATCGTGATCTCCGGCGCGCAGCAGCTCGCGACCGGCGGCCCGATCTCCGACTATATCCATCTCGAGCTGCATTCATCCGCTGCAGCCGGGCGACGAGAACTACGCCAATTGTCTCGCCGTTCCGGTCGGCGCCGACGGCGTCAAGCTTTATCCGCGGCGGCCGTTCGCGCGACCCGGCAGCGGCTTCGATTATCCGCTGTCGAGCCGGTTCGACGAGTCCGACGCCTACGTCGTGTTCGACAACGTGTTCGTGCCGTGGGAGCGCGTTTTCATCTATCGCAACGTCGAACTGTCGCGCGACCAATGGTTCAAGACGCCGTCGCACTCCTACGGCAACCACCAGGCGCAGGTGCGCTACGTCACCAAGCTCCGCTTCATGGCGGGCCTCGCCCAGCGCATGAACGAGATGACCGGCAACGCCGCGCAGCCGCCGGTCCAGATCATGATGGGCGAACTGGCGGCGCTCGCGACCGTGTACGAGACCATGCTGCTCGGCCACGAGATCGCGGCACCGATCAGGGACGGCGTGCTGTGGCCGTCGGTCGTCACGCTCTATTCGGCGATGGCGCTGCAGTCGGAACTCAACGGCCGGATGCTCGAAATCATCCGCGAGCTTGCCGGCGCGGCGTTCATCACGCTGCCGTCGTCGGAAGCCGATTTCGGCAATCCGGAAATCGCCGCCGATCTCGAGCGCTACATGCGCTCGGCGACGTCCGACGCCAAAACGCGCGTCAAGCTGATGCGGCTGATCTGGGATTTCCTCGGCTCTGAATTCGGCGGCCGCCATGCCCAATACGAAAAATTCTACGGCGGCGCGTCGTTCCTGGTGAAGCAGAACGTCTATCGCAATTTCGACTGGAAGCGCGCAACGGGGCTGGTGGATCGCGCGCTCAATTTGCCGCCGCTCGATTCTTAGCCCGTGCCCCCGGCATCCGGCGGAACACGACTTGACCCGGCCTGCTAAGGCAGGTATCGGCGGCGGCTCAATCGTACAGGGTGGAAACGGTGAAACCGACAAACAAGACTTTGACGCGCAGAACAGTTCTGCAGCTTTCGGCCGCCACGGCCGCGCTTTCGGCCGGCCTCGGCACCGCCTCGGCGCTCGACTATCCAACGCGCCCGGTGCGTATCGTCGTCCCGGTGCCGCCCGGCGGCGCACTCGACATTCACGCCCGTCTGATCGGCGAATACCTGTCGAAGCATCTGGGGCAGTCGTTTATCATCGAGAACAAGCCGGGCGCGGCGACCAATCTGGGCGTCGAGGCAGTGGTGCGCGCACCGGCTGACGGTTACACCCTGCTGCTTATTCCCGGATCGGTGGCGGTCAACGAAACGCTCTACACCAATCTGCCGTTTCATTTCCTCCGCGACATCGTGCCGGTCGCGATGATCTCGAGCTTCCCGCTGGTGATGGAAGTGAACCTGTCGGTGCCGGCCAAGACGGTCCCCGAATTCATCGCCTATGTGAAGGCCAACCCGGGCAAGGTCAGCATGGCGACATCGGGCAACGGTTCGCCGCAGCACATCACCGGCGCATTTTTCATGCTGAAGACCGGCACCAAGATGGTCTATGTGCCCTATCACGGCGGCGCCCCGGCGATCACCGATCTGATGGGCGGCCAAGTCCAGGTCTATATCAGCCCGCTGCCCGAATCGCTCGCGGTGATCAAGGCCGGCAAGGTGCGCGCGCTGGCGGTGACCACTGCGGAGCGCTCGCCCGTGCTGCCCGACGTGCCGACCATCGGCGAGTCGGTACCGGGCTTCGAGGCCAGCACCTGGCAGGGTATCGGCGCACCGAAGGGAACGCCGGACGAGATCGTTGCCAAGCTCAATAAGGCGGTCAACGACGCCCTGGCCGATCCTGCCGTGAAGGCGCGGCTGGCCACTCTCGGCAGCACCCCGCATCCGATGTCGTCCAAGAAATTCAAAGACTTTATCGCGGCGGAGGTCGACAAGTGGGCGACGGTGATCCACGACGCCCACATCACTGCGGATTAGATCGACTCGCTTAGACCGGCTTGGTCGATCGGGCCGCTGGACAAGCAGGTCACCGGCGGTGCCGCTATGCATCACCTTTGGCGTGCGGCAAGCGGCCGGGTATCATGACCTGCCGCAGTTCCTTTTGCGCATTCGTCAGCGCCTCGCGCCGCGACAACCCGCCGGGACGCCGCGCCATTCTCTGAAAATTCGTTTCGACCGCGAAGACGATGGCGCGCGCAGCGTAACAACTCGGCACCACGATGGGCGCGCGGTTCACAGTCGTCAGCGCGGCGATTGCCGTTCGGACGCCGCCAGGCGAGGAGCACTGCTGGTTCGGCAGTTTCATTGCGCCAGGATGGGATCGAGACGTTGACGCTTTGCTAAAGCAACGCCTGCATTTTTTCCGAAATGCGGCGAAAACCTTCTCGGCGGCGGGCCTGCAAGGCTAGTCCGTCGCGGTTGTCGTGGTCGCCGCCAAGGTCACGCGATCCGGATTGCGCGCCGTGTCCCCGCTGGTGCGGACCGGCATAGTGCGCGCGGCAACTGCACGACGCGGGAAACCGTCACGGCGCGCCGAACTGACGCGCTTGACCAAACAATTCGTGTTCAGAAAGTAAAAGATGAAATCGGCGCAAGGAGCCTGCTTTCGCGTCTCCTGCTTCTGAACATTTTGCGGCGGCGCAAGCTGCGTTCGCTGCCGATGCGGCGCCGGGCGGGCCGAAGCCGCATCGACGTCCGCGAACGCGAGATCGATCCATCCGGGCGGCGGACTCTTGGCCCCAGGCGGCGCGGCGCTCGCGCCTTCCATCAGCGATCCGGCCGCCGTGGCAAAGATCGCAAGCCCCGCCACAGCACTCACCGTAAGCGCGGCCAGGGTCTGGCGATGGGCGGACAGCCAGCGCCGGCGGAGCCCGCCACGGCAGACCCGATCCGGGTAGACCTGAGAAAGGGCGCTCATCGCAACAACCTGCCCGCAATCGGCGCCGTCAAATGTCGGAGCCCTTACTCAACCCCACGGAGCTTGTGGCGTTCCTGTGTATTAGTGATGCGAGGCGGACTTTTGGTTCACCGGCTGCATGGCCGTTGTCCCGTTGAGAACGTCATTTCGGTCTTGCAAAAGCCATGATCGGAACCCACGCTCGACAAGGTGCGCAAGGGGTAGGACAGCGCACGTCCGTGTCGGGGAAAAAGCTGAAAGTAGAATGAGTTGCGGCCTCAGCGCCGGCAATGGTTGCGGCCGGTTCTCGGGGGAGAACCGGCCGCCGCGCTAACCCGGTTCGGGTGTCGGTCCCTGTCGGGGGATGGGGAGGACCGGGTTAGCGGCTACTTTCAGGGTTCATCCCGTTAGACGCCCCTGGTCCCGCCCGGGTTCAAGCCCACCGCAGCCGCATCGACGCGAACCCATGACCGTGGCGGTGCCCTAGCGCCGCGACGCGCCGCCGAACACCCCGCGCACCGCGCGCTCCATCTCGATCACATTGACCGTTCGGCCGTTGGGCAACACCATATCGCCGGGCTTCTGACCCGCGGCGCACGGACCGAGCCATTTGGCCGTCATGGTGACGGTGTGCGGCCCGGCCATGCCCTTGATCTCGCTCGTCATCACCATCGTGTAGGCGCTGTCAAAACTGCCGGTGATGACCATGTGGCTGCTGGTCGTGCGGCCGGCGACGGTGCACACCGAGTCGATGGTGATCTTGCCGGCCGACTTCTGCACGTCATGCTTTGAGCAGTCGTGCTGCGGCAGCGACGCGAAACGCGATTGCATGATCTGGTCGGTCTTGGCATCGATGCATTGTTTCATCGACACGGTATGACTGGGCGTAATGGCGGTGTCGATCTGCCACAGCCCGGCCTTGCGCGCCGGCAGATCGCTGGCGAAAGCCGGCGCCATCCCAATCATCGCAACAAGAAATGCCGCGCCAAACCGTTTCATCATGGCCCCCTCCGAACATCTTTGCGCGTAATCCGCGGACAGGCCTGTAACGGCCGCCAAGATGGCGGCAAGATGGCAGCCATGCAGCGCGAGGAACCGGGCAAAGAACCGGGCAAGCAACTGCTCGCCGCGTTGCCGCACAACTGGCGGCGCATGCTTGCCGGTTTTCGCTTCCAATCCGTCAAGCACGGCATGAGCGATGCGCGGATTGTTCGCCTGCACGCTCGGCAATCCGCCGCATCGCCGACGCTTTACCTCAAGGCCGCGCCGCCGGATGCGCTCGCCGAATTCCGCGACGAACTCGAACGGACGCGATGGCTGTCGGCGCGGAATATCACAGTGCCCGACATCCTTGACGTGTTCGATGACGGCCAGCTCGGCGTCGCCTTGATGACGGCCCTGCCCGGCTTTCATCCGGACGAAGCTGCATTGCCGGCCGCCGCTATCGTTGCGCACCTGGCGCGTGGGCTGCGCGCGCTCCATGCGCTCGCCGCCGCGGACTGTCCGTTCGACGAAACCACGGCGGCGCGGCTTAAGCGGGCGCGCCGTATGATCGGCGAAGATGGCGTCGACCCCGCAGAATTCGACGACCGCAATCTCGGGCGATCGCCGCTTGAGATTTACCAGCGGCTCTCGACTGACGCGCAGCGGATCGGGGACGACATCGTTCTGGTCCATGGCGACGCCAAATTCGATAACCTGTTGATCGACGACGCCGGCAATCTCGGCTTCATCGACTGCGGCCACGCCGGCCGCGGCGACCGCTATCTCGACCTCGAAGCGGTCACGAGCGACATCGAAGACCATTTCGGCGCGCAATGGATCGAGCCGTTCGCGCGTCACTACGGCATCGCGCTCGATCTAGCCAAGCTCCGCTTCTTTGATGACCTCTATGAGCTGTTTTGAGTGGTTAGACCGGATCCCATTCATCTGAGCCAGTCTCCGCTCGTTCCCGCGCAAGCGGGAATCCAGATGGAACGAAGAACGCTACGGTAGCTCTCTGGGTCCCCGCTTTCGCGGGGACGAGCGGCTGACGGTTTGTTCCGGCCGCATCAGCCCGTGAACGTCTTGTTGATCAGCACGCCGATGGCGACGCCGGCCAGCGCCGCCGCAATGCCGATCGCAACCGTCTCCACCGTCGTGCGAAAGACATTGCGTCCGGCGATCCGGCCGCGACCGAGACCGAGCAGGATCAGAAGCGCGATCGTCACCACCGCGGAAACGACCCGCGCCTGCGGCACCTGAAGAAACACGAACGGCAGGATCGGCACCGCCGCCGCGGCGAAATCCGCGATCAGCATCCACAGCGACTGCACCCACGGATTGGCCGGCGCTTCCGGCGAGCCATGCAGCGCCAGCAGCAGCCCGTCGAGCGCCACGCGGTCGTTTCTGACCGCGCCGGTCAGCGCCGCCGACTGCGCCGGCGTCAGTCCGGCCGTCGCCAATTCGCCGGGAAGCGCCGCGCAGACCGCCGCCGCATTGGTGGCCAGCGACGCCTCCAGCTTGGCGCGCTTGGATTTCATCTCGTCGCGCGTGGTCTCGACGTCGAGGAACACGCCGGCCATCATCGACACCGCCGCCGCCACCGCGCCCGAGGCGCCGGCGATCAGCACCGTGCCGGCATTGCTGGTCGTCGCGGCGACGCCGAAGATCAGGCCGAAGATCGAAACCGTGCCGTCTTCCATGCCGAACACGATGGTGCCGGCGGATTCGGCCAGCGACTCGCGCAGCCGCTTCAATCCGGAAGCCAATGACATTGAGGATCCCCCTTTCAACCCGCGCGCCGCCCGGGCCGGCCCGCTCGTGATTTGACGGAATTTGAAGGCGCATTGCAATTCGGCGCTCGCTCCTTTTCATCCTCACCCACGCAAGTGGGGGAGGGGGACCACCTTGCGCAGCAAGGTGGTGGAGGGGGCGCGGGCCGCAACGAAACTCTTTCAACGAAAGTGAAACGTCGAGTTAGACACCCCTTCCACCACCCTTCGGGTGGTCCCCCTCCCCCGCCAGCGCGGGGGCGGAAGACATAGCTTCCCGTTCTCGCGGCGCGCCTTTCTTCGCGCCCGAGTCTTCCCAACGATGTGCACGAACCAACGAACGGGCCTCCTCAATGAGGGAGGCGGAGCGCCGAAAGGCGCGTAGTCGTTGCCGCGCTTGCGCAACAAGCGGAGCGCCGCTTGTGTTGCGCTCGTCGCGGCGCGCGCCCCTTTTGGGAGACGCGCTCGCCTCTCGGCGCTCTACCGCGGCTCTCGCCAAGTTCTTAGGCTTGGCTCAGTCCGGTCCCGCGCTTCATGGCAGCGCCAACGGAGATGACTCCGTCCGCCACCCGGGCAGCGAGCTCCTCGCAGACCAGCGTTGGCCGGCCGGGCGGGTTTCCGAACCGCCAGCGAGCAGAGTGTATGGCTCCACTCACCGGAACCGCCCTCGCTCCCTCTCGGGGAGTACCCTCGGCCGAAAGGCCCCTCACGGAAATGGTGAGCGAGGTGGTAGCCTTGTAGCACATTTGGGGACTTTGTCAAGGAAAAAGTTACAACGCGGAGCTGCCTCCCAGTCGGGAAACTGCAGAGATTCTCTCTCATATTCTCCGCGCAATTTGCGGAGAATATTGAAATTCGCTGAGAATAGGCCACATAATCTCCGCAAGGGAAGCAACGCTATGGCCTTCTACATTCACGAATTACCGGAGTGGCCCCGCTTTCGCTGGTCCCCAGAGCGATTCGCCAAGGAGCTGAGCGAGGTTCGGCATCGCCAGGGACTCCTTGCCGGGCATATGGGGGCGCTAGGATTTCCCCTTCAAAACGAGGCCATGCTGAGCAGCCTCACCGAGGAGGCCATCAAATCCAGCGAGATCGAGGGGGAAATCCTTGATCGCGACCAAGTCCGCTCGTCGCTCGCCAAGCGCCTCGGAATGGACCTCGCCGGCCTGCCGCCGGCTGATCGCCGCGTCGAGGGCGTGGTCGAAATGATGCTCGACGCCACCCAAAAATACGAGGAGCCCCTGAGCAAGGAGCGCCTGTTTGAATGGCATGCCGCGCTATTTCCCACCGGGCGGAGCGGCATGCGAAAGATCATCGTTGGCGCGTGGCGAACCGACCAAGCTGGACCGATGCAAGTCGTCTCCGGCCCCATCGGTCACGAGAAGGTTCACTACGAAGCCCCCGCGGTTCCGCTGCTCGACGATGAAATGCAAGCCTTCCTCGATTGGTACAACGCCGAAGCGGACATCGACCCGGTCGTCAAAGCGGCCATCGCTCATATGTGGTTTGTCACCATCCATCCGTTTGACGATGGCAACGGCCGCATCGCGCGCGCCATCGCCGACATGTCGCTGGCGCGGTCGGAGGGCAGCTCGCAGCGCTATTACAGCATGTCGGCGCAGATCAGGCTGGAGCGCAACGCCTACTACGCCATTCTCGAGCGGACCCAGAAGGGCGACCTCGATATTACGCCTTGGCTGCAATGGTTTCTGGATTGCCTGAACAAGGCCTTCGATGGCGCGCAGACCATCCTGGCCGCTGTTTTGCGGAAGGCTGAGTTTTGGAAGAAACACGCCACCACGCCATTCAACGCGCGCCAGCGCGACATCGTCAATCGCCTGCTTGACGGCTTTGCCGGAAAGCTCACCAGTTCGAAATGGGCGAAGCTTGAAAACACGTCCCCCGACACCGCGCTGCGCGACATCAACGACCTTGTCGCCCGTGGCATCTTGCAGCGCGATCAAGGCGGCGGACGCAGCACCAGCTATTCGCTGGCAACCATCTAGGCTTTCCAGCATCGCGACCGAGATCATAGCTCCGCCCGCGCGGACCGTCCTCTCTCCCTCTAGGGCTGTTTGGCCAGAGATGTTGGCGGCAAGCTCACTGCGGTCAGTAGGTTGTCAAATTCCGTCACGAGAGCCATGATCTCTCGTGCGAAATCAGTCACCTCTTTCGTTGAATGTCGGAACGTATGTGTGATTACTTCCCGGCGAGCGGATACTTCAAAACGTCCTGGCTCCGCGTCTGGCAATTTGAATGACCACGGGTCGTGAACGAACCGATTTCGTTGTCTCTGCTTTTTGCCCACTTTTTCTGCGAACTTAAGAATGGGCTTTACGTCAGTTTCAGAAGCACCTCTAAGGCGAAGCAGCGCAATCGTCGCATCCAGCAGTCGTCCTGAGTTTCCAATTTGTGTGGTGATGCATGCACCTGTTAGGTTGTCCAGACATGCCAAATTCCATATGGCCCATTGAATTATATGCTCAAACTCGGCCCATGTGGAGGCGACTAGGCCAACCGCGGCGTAATGGGCATCCATCTTCGCAGTAAATTCAGGATCGAATTGCCTATCTTTGTCTACCGACATACAGTCAACCTGTGAACGGCAAGAACAATGGCTCAACGGCGCGATGCCCACCCTACACGCTGAGGCGACGACATTCGCAGGTTCCGTCCGTCACAACTCGACAACTCAAGCATGGAGGTCGAGCCAAGCATCTACGGCTTCGATTAATTCCCATCCCTTGGATATCACGGGGACTATCAGCGCTTGCACGATTGAGCCATCTAACGGGAGCGGCGCTCCAGCTTCGCCCAATATCGCCGAAGGGAGGTCAGCCCGACGTTTAAGGAACTTATCGTCCATTATGCCGCCATTGTGAACTATGACGTGTCGCGTGAGCGATACAGCATCGAGCGAACGATCTTCGACCGCGGTTTTTATTCTGTCGTCGTCGCAATAAAAGGCCTCACGATACGCTTTACGTATATCGTCAAGCCGATCAAAAGAATATCTCTCGCACAGCACGTCGCCCATCTTGTCAGATAGATCATAATTGTGTCTGTGCAGGTATGACAGGTCGATCTTCTTGTCGTCCGCCGATGATCCCTTCTTGCCGCCCCTCAATTCGGACAAGCCTTCCGGATGCACATTGAGTGCGGCTCGCCACAGCTCTTCTGCCATAGACTCAAACGCGGTCCAAATACCTGTTATCTGGGCGGACATCCAAGCCTCTGCTCCGCTCTACAATTTGAATTTGTTGAAACCTTTCTCCAAGAAATCGAACGCGATTTTTTGTTCTCTCTCCATTATTTCTTTCATTTTCTGATCACCAGATTCCGACCGCGAACGGCGTATAGTTTCTGCAATGTCGAGGCGTTCTTGAACCTTTTTTTCGAGTTCTGCGTTTGTCATCGATCCGTCGGCGACCTGACTTTTATATTTGTCGTACGTAGTCACCGTAACTCTAGTTAAGGTCATCATAGTTTGAACGAGCACGGGCGGGAAGGCCGTTAAGGCGTGCACTCGTTCTAGATTTCGATGATAGGCACCAACTACTGCTTCTAGGCCGCCCGTTTTGGCCTCAGTCGTTGATGGCGCCATGTCCCAGCTTGTGAGACAGTCTTTCAGCTTGAAATTTCTCTCGGGAATCGGAGTATCCGACATCGGTGGCTCTCGCTTTCGGCTCTTATCTCTGGAAAATAGCTAATACACTCTCAGTTACAACGGCCGCCGGACGCAATCCAAGAAACGCCGCAAAGGTGGTGCGGCATAGACCATATTGATTTGGAGGATTCCCTATGTGGCCAATGCAGACTGCGCCGCTTGAACGCCCGATCACGCTAATGGCAACTCGCTTGATTCCTGGCCTTGGTCCCGTCGAAGAAACGCCTTTTGCGGCAGTTGCTAGGTTTTACCCCGAACATGGGTTTTGGGCAGCCGAAGATCAGCCACCCAAGGGAATGCCAAGTCTCGGACTGATACCGCTAAATCCGATCGGCTGGATTTGCTGAAACAAATCGATCTGGATGGCCGCTATCGAGTCGCGTGTGCACTCCCGACCGGCGCTGAGCGCTCGCAAATTGAGGCGCGTGCGGATCGTGCCCTCGCCCGCTCGCGGGAGAGGGCGACTCGGCGGTTCAACAACAAGAATGGGTGAGGGGTCGGACGCGCCGCATCCCCTCACCCATCCGAGTTTGCTGAAACGCCTGCGCTGCCCTCTCCCGCAAGCGGGCGAGGGCATGCCCTTTACGCCACCGCGTCCGCCAATTGAGGCGCGGAGGGCGGCGACTTCTCGGCGGGCTTCGCCGGCTCGAGCGCCGCGGCGACGGCTTCCTCGACGCGTTCGAGCCAGACGAATTCCATTTCCTTGCGCGCGATCTCCGAAATGTCGTCGTAGTCGCGCTTGTTGCGCGCCGGCAGCATGACGCGGCGGATGCCGGCGGAGTGCGCGGCGACGACTTTCTCCTTGATGCCGCCGACCGGCAGCACCAGGCCGCGCAGGCTGATCTCGCCGGTCATGGCGGTATCGCTGCGGATGCTGCGGTCGAAGCTCAGGCAGCCATGGCGGGATCGCAACTCAATGGTCATAATGGAAATGCACCGTGCATTTGCCGTCCTTGAGGACCGACTGGATACGGTCCGCGTTCTGTCTGAGTATGAATCCCGCCAGGAGACGCGCGCCGTCTTCGTCCACGATCTGGTCGATGGAGGGGCGTTGTTCCGGAAACTCCAGCCGCTCGCCGGGATAGGTCACGTCGATTTCGATCCTGTATTCATCAAAGCTCGCGCGCACGACCATTGTCCCGGTTTTCCAGCAGGTCTCTCCGATCGCTTCGATCAGCTGGATGACCCCGAAGGCCGCGCGCCGGGTCACATCGGGGCGGGCGCCCCAAGCCTTGCCCTGCTCAAGAACAAAGTTCTCGATCGTCTGCGAATTGATGTGTTCCCGTTCGACGCCAAGCGTGGCGGTCTTGCGTACGCCAATCCGGAAAACAAGGTTCAAAACCAGGGCGATCGCAGTCGACGCGACCACCGAAGAGCCGGCGATCGCCGCAATCTCACTCGGCAACAGCCTAACGCTGTTGGGAAACACCTCGATGGCGAGCCCGCCCATAATGCCGAAGGCGAGTACAACGGTACGACGCGCATCGAGCATGCGCGACATCATGATCTGAAGCCCGTTGATGATAATGAAGGTTACGGCGTACATGAGGGCCGCGACCACGACGGCGCGCGGCATGATCGCAAGTACGGCGGTCAGCTTGGGACAAAAACCCAATGCGAAGAAAATCGCGGCGGCCACGACCGCGACTTTGCGGCTGGCGACGCCGGTGGCGGACGCGAGGGCGGCACTTGGAGTTGACGTATTAATTCCTCCGGGCGTGCCCGCAAATCCCGCGATCATCGTCGCCAATCCGTCACTGAGGACCCCGCGCGTTATCGAGCGCATGTCGGGCCGGACCCAGGTCGAAATCGTTTGTCTTCTCGCAGATCGTCAGCGTGCCCGCAGCCTTCATGGCCGCAGCGAGGCTGGCAATCGCGAACGGCGCGCTGAGCGCTGCGTTGAACGACCAGGCGACGTGACCGACATCCGGAATTCCGAACCAACCGGCCTGGTCGACAAGCGACCACAGCGCCGGATCCAGCAAACCGGCTGCCAGCGCCACCGCATAACCGCCGATTATCCCGATCAGCGCGCATAGCATGCGCGCCAGGCCTTTGGCCCAGATGTTGAAAGCCGTCATCGTGCCGAGTGTCGTTGCCGCGACCAACCACTCGGCCGAGCTCACGGGCCTCGCGGACGGCCCCAGCAGCGTGCGCAAACCCGCAAGACCCGCCGCGATGCCAAGCATCAGGATGACCAGGCCGGACACTTCCACCGGGAGAAATTTGCGAAGCCGGTTCAGCATCGGCGCGACGAGCGCCTCGATCGCACCGGCGAATATCGTCATCCCGAATACCAACGGCAAGCCGCCGATGCGCGCGGCGAGCAGGCCGGGCGCGAAATAGCTTGCCGTGAATGTCGACGGCAGCATGTAGCCCGATCCGATTGGTCCGAGCCGCAAGACCTGGATCAGGGTGCCGACGGAAAGAACGATCATGCCGAGCGAGAGCAAATTAGCCACCATCGGTATGGGCGCACCGACTGCGCGGCAGATCAGCAATGGATAGACAAGATTGATGGAGATCATTCCGACGTGCTGGGCGCCATTCGACAACGCGACAAGGAGGCTCGGCCGGTCGTCGGCGCTGTAAATCAGCGACGAGGGCTTTCTGGCAGTGGCTGGAAGGATAGGCGCGCCGTATGCGTTTCTGAAAAAACTGCGGAGTTCTCCGGAATTGCACCCGCTGTTCGGCCGACGCTTTGTCGACCTTGCCGTTCAACGCGAGGCTCATTGTGCACTCGAAATTGCGGCTTTCCGCGGCTGGGAGTTCGCGGCGGCCGGTCGTTCGATCACGTTCGCAGGCCCCCCAAACTTTTACACTATCTTCTCGCGGAACTCGAAAGCAACGACTTTGACGCGAGCGAGCTACGTCGTGGGCAAAATCGTCCAACAAACCTAACCGCGCGGCCATCACGCTGCACGATTTCTCCCCCGCGGACTGACCGACCGTGCGGCGTGATGTCCACCCTGCGCGCGATCGCGCAAATTGAGGCGCGGGCGGATCGTGCCCTCGCCCCTTGCGGGAGAGGGCGACTTGGCGGTTCAACAACAAGAATGGGTGAGGGGTCGGACGCGCCGCGCCCTCACCCAACCGAGTTTGCGGAACTCATGCGCTGCCCTCTCCCGCAAGCGGGCGAGGGCATGCCCTTTACGCCTCGGCGTCCGCCAATTGCGGCGCGGAGGGCGGCGACTTCTCTCCGGCCTTCGCCGGCTCGAGCGCGGCGGCGACGGCTTCCTCGACTCGTTCGAGCCAGACGAATTCCATCTCCCGGCGCGCGACCTCCGGAATTTCGTCGTAGTCGCGCTTGTTGCGCGCCGGCAGCATCACGCGCTTGATGCCGGCCGAGTGCGCGGCGACGACCTTCTCCTTGATGCCGCCGACGGGCAGCACCAGGCCGCGCAGGCTGATCTCGCCGGTCATGGCGGTATCGCTGCGGATGGTGCGGTCGGTCATCAGCGAGGCCAGCGCCATGAACATGGCGACGCCGGCGCTCGGCCCGTCCTTCGGGATCGCGCCCGCCGGCACGTGAACGTGAATGTCGCTCTTCTCGAAGCGCTTCGCGTCGATGCCGAGCGCCGCCGCGCGGTTCTTCACGATCGACAACGCCGCCTGCGCGCTTTCCTTCATCACGTCGCCGAGCTGGCCAGTGAGAATGAGCCGGCCGGAGCCCGGGATGCGGGTCGCCTCGATGAACAGGATGTCGCCGCCGACCGGCGTCCAGGCGAGGCCGGTGGCCACGCCGGGCACGCTGGTTCGCATCGCGGTCTCGCTCTCGAAGCGCGGCGCGCCGAGGATCGGCACGAGGTCGTCGCGCGCGATCCGGATCGGTCCGCTACTGCCTTCGGCAATGCGCACCGCGGCGTGGCGCAGCGCCTGGCCGATCTGGCGTTCCAGATTCCGCACGCCGGCTTCGCGGGTGTAGAGCTGCGATGATGTCGCGGATGACGTCGTCGCCGATCTCGACCTGGCCCTCCTTGAGGCCGTTCGCCTCCATCTGGCGCTTGACCAGATAGCGGCGCGCGATCTGCAGCTTCTCCTCGGCGGTGTAGCCGGCGAGGCTGATGATCTCCATGCGGTCGCGCAGCGGCCCCGGAATGGTGTCGAGCATGTTGGCGGTGGTGATGAACACCACGCGCGACAGGTCGTAGGGCACAGCCGAGATAATTGTCGCGGAACGTGTTGTTCTGCTCCGGGTCGAGCACCTCGAGCAACGCCGCGGACGGGTCGCCGTGGATGCCAGCGCCGAGCTTGTCGATCTCGTCGAGCATCATCACGCAGTTGCGCGTGCCGGCCTTGCGGATCGCCTGGATGATGTTGCCGGGCAGCGCGCCGATATAGGTGCGCCGGTGGCCGCGGATTTCCGCCTCGTCGTGGACGCCGCCGAGCGACACGCGCACGAACTTCCTGTCCATGGCGCGCGCGATCGACTGGCCGAGCGAGGTCTTGCCGACGCCGGGCGGACCGACGAAGCACAGGATCGGCGCCTTGCCCTGCGGGGCAAGCTTGCGCACGGCGAGATATTCGATGATGCGCCGCTTGATCTTGTCGAGGTCGTAGTGATCCTCGTCGAGGATGCGCCGCGCCTCCTTGATGTCGATCGGCTTTTCCTCGGGCAGCTTCCATGGCAGCTCGATCAGCCAATCGAGATAGGTGCGCACCATGCCGTATTCGCCGGCGGCTTCCGGCATGCGCTGCAGCCGGCGCAATTCCTTGCGCGCGGCATCCTCGATCTCCTTGGGCATGCCGGCCTCGGCGATGGCCTTGTCGAGCTCGGCCATCTCGGCGGCCTTGCCCTCCTCACCTTCGCCGAGCTGGCGCTGGATCGCCGCCATCTGCTCGCGCAGCAGCACCTCGCGCTGGCGCTCGTCGAGCGCCGCCTTGGTCTGCTTGCCGATTTCCTGCGACAGCCGCAGAATCTCGATGCGGTGCGAGAGCAGCCGCAGGACCTTGTCCATGCGCGCGGTGATGTCGACGGTTTCGAGAATTTCCTGCTTCTCGTCCGGCTTGATGTCCATGTAGGCGGTGGCCAGATCCGCGAGCGCCGGCGGCGCGTCAATCGACTGGATCGCCGCCAAGCAGCTCCGGCGGCAGCCTGCGGCAGCAGCTGGACCGCCTCGACCGCCTGCGCCTTCAGATTGACGAAGCGCGCTTCGATCTCGGGGCCGCGCATGGCGGGCTCGGGAATCTGCAGCACGCGCGCGACCATGAACGGCCAGCCGGTCAGATACTCGACGATCTGGAAGCGCTGCTCGCCCTGACAGACCAGATGATGCGCGCCGTCCGGCGCCGTGATGTAGCGCACGATGTTGGCGACCGTGCCCATGCGATGCATGTCGACCGCCGACGGCTCGGCGACCTCGGGGTCGCGCTGCATCAGGATGCCGACCTGACGCTGGTCGCGCACCGCCTGCTGCGCGGCGGCGATGGATTTCGGCCGGCCGAGCGTGATCGGCAGCACCAGGCCCGGAAACAGCACGGTCGAACGCACCGGCACGATGATCAGTGCATCGGCCGGCAGTGGCGGCAATCCGCCCGCTTGTCCCTCTTTAGGCGCTTCTTTTGCCTGCAATTCGATCTCAGCCACGATTGGTCCCTGCTTTCTGCAACGTGATCACCAGACATCCGGCGACGGCGGCTCGGTTGACGCCGCTGTAGCGGCCGGCCGGCAGCCGTACCCGGCGATAGAACCGTCCCTGCGGCAGTTCGAGCCGGTGGATCGTTGCGGTACGCAATTCCGGCGGCAGAACGCGCACGCCGGCAATGACGAGTTCGCCCTCCTCGATGACGACCTGGGCGTCCTCGATGGCGACGCCAGGCAGCGCCACCAGCACCAGCACCTGACGGTCGTTCTCAAGAATGTCGAGCGGCGGCTCCCAGGCGGGTTGCCGCGCCTGCGGGGCTCCCGGCCGGAACAGCTCGCGGTGCATCCGTTCGGCGCGCGCGAGCATCTCGCACGCCTCCGACCACATCCAATCGCGGGCCACATCTCGGGCCATGAAAAGTCCCCCTTTAGGCTGGATGACGTTATGTGTGGGGGCGTGTTCCAGAATTCAACGCCCGTGCAGCGTGGGTACCCTTGGCGCATCCGGGCGATCCGCTCATTGATCGGCATCAAGCGGGGCGTCCTGATACCGGCCGCCGCTATGCGCCTCTGCCCCAAGCCCGCGTGTTGCGGATGGAGGGCAGCACGGCCGTTGTGGCGGACGGCGATTACTCGGGTTAGAGTGCGCCTTCAGAACACGGTCGAACTTATAGAGGAAGCCAAGGATGGCGCAGGTTTTCGTCTGCAGCGAGCTGGAAATGAAGGACGGCGACGTCCGTATCGTCCGCCAGGACAAGGTTGAGGTCGGCGTCTACCGGCACGATGGGTCGTACTACGCCTACCGCAACCATTGTGCGCATCAGGGCGGCCCGGCCTGCGAGGGCATCGTGCGGGACAAGGTCGTCGATCTGTTCGGGCCGGACCGCACCTTCCTCGGCCAGACCTATGACAAGGACGAGCCGCACATCGTCTGCCCCTGGCACGGCTGGGAGTACAAGCTCAAGACCGGCGAATGCGCGCCCGATCCGAAAATCCGGCTCAAGCGCTACGAGGTGGTCAAGCGCGAGGGAGGTGTCTATGTCGTCCTCTGACGTGCTGGAGCACGCGGCCGACACGCTCAATCGCGCCGCCGCGGCGCTTGGCGCCGCCGTGGACAATCCCGACCAGGTCGCCGATGCCGATCTGCGCGCCCTCATCGCCAACGCCGCACGGCTCTACGCCGTGAAGGCCGAGAACGGCATGCGCACGCCGTTGCCGCCCGGCAACGGCGGCGTCACCATCGACGATACGATGATTCTCGCCACCGATCTCCTGCACGCGCTCAACGTGCAGCTGTTCGAGTTGTCGATGTGGCAGGCGATGACCGGCAACTGCATCGCCCCGCATCAGCGCGTCGACGTACCGCAATCCCGCTAAGCCCATTCCGCCAAGCCCAAGGGAACAGCCATGAACGTGATGACCCCGATCGTCCGCGATCCCAGCCAGCAGAAATTCGACACCACCGACCACCTCGCCCATGCGGCGCAGCAGGCCGAGGATCGCCGCTACGAAGACTTCATGATCATCGACGTCGACTCGCATCACTACGAGACCGGCTCGTTCAAGGACATCCTGCAATACATCGAAGACCCGGTGATGCGCGATCAGTTCAAGTACACCAAGGGTCAGACCCTGATGCTGCGCTCGACCGGCGGCTTTCAGGAGATGGCCGGCCGCATCGCCCGTTACGAATACCGCAACAGCGAGCAACCGGTGACCGGCGGCCGGCACAAGGACATCACGCTGACGCTGAAATGGATGGACGCCATGGGCGTCGACGTGGCGTGCCTGTTTCCGACCCCGATGCTGGGGCTCGGCCTCAATCCCATCGTCGAGGTCGAGGTGCAGTACGCCCGCGCCTATAACCGCTGGCTCACCGAGCAGATCCTGGCGCACGAGCCGCGCATCGTGTCGATGCTCTATCTGCCGATGAACGATCCGGTCGCAGCGCTGAAAATGGTGGAAGAGTTCTCCGGCCGCCAGGGCGTGGTCGGCTTCCTGGTCACCACCGTGCGCTACAAGCCGCTCTACAACAACGTCTACATGAAGCTCTACGCGGCGCTGGAGGAACGCGGCCTGCCGCTGGCGTTCCACGCGGCGACCAATTGGGGCGACCAGAGCATGGCCATCACCAACAAGTTCATCGCCAGCCATGCGCTCGGCTTCACCTGGTTCAACGTCGTTCACATGACCAACTGGGTGGTGAACGGCATTCCCGAGCGCTTCCCGGGACTGAAGTCGATCTGGATCGAGAGCGGGCTCGCCTGGGTTCCGTTCCTGATGCAGCGGCTCGACAACGAATACATGATGCGCTCGTCGGAAGCGCCGTCGCTCAAAAGGAAGCCTTCCGATTACATGCGCGAGATGTACTACACCTCGCAGCCGATGGAGATGATCGGCAACCGCACCATGCTGGAAGAGACGTTCAAGATGATCAATGCGGACACGCAGCTGGTCTACGCGTCGGACTATCCGCACTGGGACATGGACCTGCCGTCGACGATCTACGACCTGCCGTTCCTGAGCCTGCAGGCGAAGAAGAACATTTTGGGCGAGACCGCGCGCAAGCTGTTCAAGCTCGACACCATCCTGTCGCCGGACAAGAAGGCCCGCCTCAAGCAGCGCGAGGCCCGCGTGCCGGCCTAATATCGCGGGCGGCAGCCCGGATCCAGCCGTGCGCGATCCGGGCCGCCAGCCGCCGCAGGCCGAGCATTTATCCGCAACGGTGTAGTCATGGCTGCTCCTCCGCCGCCGCTGCCGCCCGATGTGCGCCGCCTTGAACTGACCGGCAGCACGATCTTCCCCTTGGTCGGCGGGCGCTCGGCGTGGCATCGCGAGCATCTGCTGCCGATCTTGGCCACGATCGTCGTCGGCCTGACGCTGATTGCGGTGCCGATCCCCGGACTAAAATTCAGCGCCAATCCCCAGATCAACGAAGCCTGGCAAGTCTATGTGACGATTGCCGTCTACATCGCCTTTCTGGTCAACTACTACATCAATCAGATGTGCGGCCGTCCGCGGTCGGGATGGCTACTGGCACTGGTCGGCCTGCTTACACTGCTGACCTTGGGCGGCAGCCTTTGGTCCGCCTGGTACAATCTGTTCTACAACGTGCTGCCGGCCGCGCAGTGGCAGAAATCCACCAACGCCACCGTTCGCATCGCCGGCTGGTGGTTCGGAACCGGGCTGTGCGAGGAAGTCTTCAAGGCCTGGCCGCTCGCTGCGCTGGCGCTGTTCGGCGCCGGATTAAGCGCTCTGGGCCGCCACACCACAGGCGGCTTGAGCCGGTTCTTTTCAGGTTTCGGGAAACGCTTCGGACTGTTCGAACCGCTCGACGGCATCATCATGGGCGTCGCCTCGGGCAGCGGCTTCTTCATCGCCGAAACCCTGGCGCAATACGTGCCGGGCGTCATGAAGCAGGTGAAATACGCGGGATCGCAGGCATTCGATGGCCTCGTGCTGTTGCTTGGGCGCGGACTGCCCGACATTGCCGAGCACTCCGCCTGGTCCGGCCTGTTCGGCTATTTCATCGGGCTCGCCGTGCTGCGGCCAAGCATGGCGTATGTTCTCATACCGCTCGGCTGGCTCAGCGCCGCGGCTTTGCACGGCGCCTGGGACGCAATCGATACCGTCACCAATAATGCCCTCATCATCCTGGGCTTCTGGGTGTTTGTCGGCCTGCTCAGCTACGCGCTCCTTGCCGGCGCGATCTTCAAGGCGCGCGAAATTTCGCCGCGCCGCCGCGCCAGGATCGCCGAGGAATTGCAGAAGCGCACCGCCGCCCCGGCGCGGACCATCATCGGGGCGATACCGCTGGCCGCCGCCGAAACGCCCGACGGCGACTGATCGCACGTTTTGTTCCACGCGAGACAACGGGGGCACAACATGGCCGGCATCATCCAGCGGCTCAAAGCCGCCTCGCCGTACGAACGCGCGCTCCTTCTCGCGGTCTTGGCAATTGTCTCGGCGCTCCTGTCATGGAGCCTCCCGGAGCCTGACTTCGTCGTCATCCACAATACGCCGATGCTGCCCGCCGTGTGGTTCGGTCTGGTGCTGTGCGCCGGCGTGGCATTGTGGTCATCCCGCAGTCCACTCACGCTGGCAGTGGTACTGTTGGCGTCGTGCGTTGCGTGGCCCGCCGCGTTCGAAGCCACGACGCATGTCCACAGCAGCATTGAAGATCAAATCGAGGCCCAGTCCGGCGCGCCGCTGCCCAATCTCATCGTGCCGGTCGTCGACTATTTCAAGGCTTTGTGCGGGATGCTTGGAGGGCTGATCGGAAGCGCCGTTCTTGTTCTTATCGCTTCGACGGTGCTGAGCGGCAACCGCACAGTGGCGTCGTGGACGCGCACCATTCTGGTCGGGACAGTCGCGGGACTGTTTCTGGAATTTCTGGAAAGCCGGGCGGAAGGCGGATTGTTCATCCACATCGGCAGCCTGCTGCCGCTGTTTCTGGTCTGGCAGATGGGCGTCGCGGCGTCGATGGGTTACAGTCTGGCAAAGCCCGCGGCCGAAATCGGCGACGGCGGACACACGTGAACCACCCTACAATGCTCGCTTGAGACTAGAGTGCTTCCCGATTAAGTCGAAGCGGAAAGCACTCTAGTTTTATAGATTTGGTCGCATTTTCTTCGGAAAACCGGCGTCCACTTTTCCGGAAAATGCTCTAACCGGCGCTGGCCGCTGAAACCGGCCGCGTACCGCGCACGCCTTGCGCCAGCGCGCGGACCAGATCGGCCACGGCCGGCACGGTCGCCGCCGTCGCGCCGCCGTCCGGCGCAAGAGTCTTGCGCACCGCATCGACCAGCGCCGAGCCGACGACGACACCGTCGGCGCCGCGGGCGAGCGCAGCCGCCTGCTCCGCGGTGCGCACGCCGAAGCCGACGCACACGGGCAGCGTCGTGTGGCGTTTGATGCGCAGGACCGCATCCGCGACCCGGCCGGCATCGGGCGCCGCAGAGCCGGTAATGCCGGTGATCGACACGTAATAGACAAAGCCCGACGTGTTCTTCAGCACGGTCGGCAGCCGCTTGTCGTCGGTGGTCGGCGTGGCGAGGCGGATGAAATTGACGCCGGCGGCAAGCGCGGGCAGGCACAACTCCGCATCTTCCTCGGGCGGCAGATCGACCACGATCAGCCCGTCGACGCCCGCCGACTTTGCGTCATCCAAAAAACGGTCGACACCGTAAATGTAGATCGGGTTGTAGTAGCCCATCAGCACGATGGGCGTTGCCTCGTCGCCCCGGCGGAATTCGCGCACCAGCGCCAGCGTCCGCTTCATGTTCTGGCCGGCTTTGAGCGCACGCAATCCCGCCGCCTGGATTGCCGGCCCGTCGGCCATCGGGTCGGTGAACGGCATGCCGAGTTCGATCACGTCGGCGCCGGCGCCGGGCAGCGCTTTCAGGATCGCGAGCGCCGTGTCGTAATCCGGATCGCCCGCCATGGTGAAAGTCACCAGCGCGGCGCGGCCGCTCTTTTTCAGCGCAGCAAAGCGCGCATCGATGCGGGTGGTCATATATTCTCCACGTCATTCCGGGGCGCCGCGAAGCGGCGAGCTACGCTCGGCCCCGGAATGACGAAACGTACAGACCGTCATCGCGCCTTGCTTTCCAGATGCCGCGCCACGGTCTCCAGGTCCTTGTCGCCGCGGCCGGAGAGATTGACCACCATCAGGTGATCCTTCGGCTTTTTCGGCGCGAGCTCGAGCACCTTGGCGATGGCGTGCGCCGGCTCCAGCGCCGGGATGATGCCTTCGAGCTTGGACAAGAGCTGAAACGCGTTGAGCGCCTCGTCGTCGGTCGCCGACAGGAAGGTGATGCGGCCGACATCGTGCAGCCAGGAATGTTCCGGTCCGATACCCGGGTAGTCGAGGCCGGCGGAGATCGAATGCGCCTCGTTGATCTGGCCGTCCTCGTTCATCAGCAGATATGTGCGGTTGCCGTGCAGCACGCCCGGCTTGCCGCCGGCGATGGAGGCGGCGTGCTGGCCGGTGTCGAGGCCGTGGCCGGCCGCCTCGACGCCGTAGATCTCGATATCCGTATCGTCCAGAAACGGATGAAACAGACCCATCGCGTTGGAGCCGCCGCCGATGCAGGCGATCAGCGAATCCGGCAGCCGGCCTTCGGCCTTTTGCATCTGCTCGCGCGTCTCGCGGCCGATGATCGACTGAAAATCGCGCACCATCATCGGATACGGATGCGGCCCGGCGATGGTACCGATGCAGTAGAAGGTCGAGCCGACGTTGGTCACCCAGTCGCGCAACGCCTCGTTCATCGCGTCCTTGAGCGTCTTCGATCCGGACTCGACCGGCACCACCTTGGCGCCGAGCATCTTCATGCGGAACACGTTGGCCTTCTGCCGCTCGACGTCGACCGCGCCCATATAGACGATGCATTCGAGATCGAAGCGCGCGCACAAGGTCGCAGTGGCGACGCCGTGCATGCCGGCGCCGGTTTCGGCGATGATGCGCTTCTTGCCCATGCGCTGCGCCAGCATGATCTGGCCGAGCACATTGTTGACCTTGTGCGCGCCGGTGTGATTGAGCTCCTCGCGCTTGAGATAGATTTTGGCGCCGCCGCCCGAAAGGCCGGAGGCCGTCTGTCTGCAATGCGCCGTGAGCCGCTCGGCGAAATAGAGCGGCGACGGGCGGCCCACATAGTGGGCCAGATAGCCGTCCATCGCTTGTTTGGAACGCCGGATCGGCCTTGGCTTCCGCGTAGGCCCGTTCCAGATCGAGGATCAGCGGCATCAGCGTCTCGGCGACAAAACGGCCGCCGTAAATGCCGAAATGCCCGTGCTCGTCGGGTCCGGTGCGGAACGAGTTGAGCTTCTGCAGCACGGTCATGCGCACTCTTTCCCACGTTCCCAGCGCGCTCGCAATTCCCTCGGCGGGATCGATCGACGCGCCAACCGGCCAGTCCCGCCAGGTTTTCAGCCGCGGCTCTGGCGCGGCTTCTCCAACGGACGCGTTGAGCCGGCACTCAGCCGCTCCGCCGCCTGCCGCGCGGCGCGCACGAAGGCGCGGATTTTCTCCGGGTCCTTCTCCCCCGGCGCCCGCTCGACGCCCGAGGATACATCGACGCCGGGAGCGCGGGTGATCCGCAAGGCCTCTGCCACGTTGCCGGCGATCGAGGCCGCCCGAGAGCATGAACGGAATGCCGAGATCGAGATTTTGCAGCAAATGCCAATCGAATGGCCTGCCGAGGCCGCCCGGCCGCGTCGCGTCGCGCGGCGGACGCGCATCGAACAAGATGCGGTCGGCGACATCGGCATAAGACCGGACCGGCGAGAGATCGGCACGGGCCGCGATCGGAATCGCCTTGATCACCGGCAGGCCAAAGCGCGAGCGGATGGCGCCGACGCGTTCAGGCGCCTCGCGGCCATGAAGTTGCAGCAGGTCGGGCTTCAAGGCATCAACGATGTCGTGCAGCACGTCATCGGTGGCGTCGACCGTAAGCGCCACCTTGCGCGCGCGCCCGCCGACCCGCGCGCCGAGGAGCTTCGCCGCCTCGAGGCCGATATGCCGCGGCGATTGGGGGAAAGAATACAAAACCGACCATGTCGGCACCGGCATCGAGCGCGACATCAACCGCTTCGGGCGTCGACAGGCCACAGATTTTGATCAGGACTTTCATCTTCCCGACCGCTCAACAAAATCGATCAACTTATCCAGCTCTACAATCAACGGGTCGAGACGATGCTCAACGATATTGGCAATTATGCCGAGATCGATCTGCCAATAGGCATGCATGATGATATTGCGCAAGTCGGCGATCAAGCGCCACTCGATCCCCGGAGCGGCACCTTTAATCTCTGTAGAGATCTTATGCAGGGTCACGCCGATGATCGCTATGTCATACTGGGCCGCGTGTTGCGGCTGAATGGCTTCAGCCAACGCTGCAGCCGACAGCCCTCCAGCATTATTTTGAGCATGACGAGCGAATTCTCGCGCGTCGCGCAGACGATCGAGATCAAAACAAATCATACCGGCTCGGCAATGCGCGGAAACTCTTCCGCCTCGCGACCCTCCAAGCCGCTCCTTAATACGATCCCGACAGGGCGACCAAGCAGATCAGAAAGCTCAACCTCCACGCCCGCAAGCTCCCAAAGGTCGAGCCCCGGACGCTTCTCCGCCAGAAAATCCAGCGCATTATCGTCGAACACATGCCCTACGCTGCCACGCGGCAACAGGCCGACGATCTTGATCGGATGCTTGGCCTCGATCGTCGTAATATGCATGCGCAGGATCGCGCGATTGATGTCGGGCACGTTCATCGTCATATCCTCGATGAAACAAGCATAACATATAGCGATTAACTTCCGCCAATTACCGGGTGGGCGGCCGCAATTTGAGCCGCGGCGGCGGCTCCTGCTGGCGCGGCACGATGCTCGGCTCGGCCGCCTTCTCCACCAGCGCATCGAGCCTGGCGCGCAATTCGCCTGCCTCGCGCTCGAGCCGGCGCGCCATTCGGCGCCATCGGCCATGTCCGAGCCGAACCGCCAGACCGCCGACGACCACGCCCGGCTATGAGCGCCGTGAGGACAATCGCGAATAACGGCAGCGTCAACGAAGCCGCAGGCGCGCTCGGCATGAACGGATCGAACGACAGCGTCACGGCCTGCCGGTTGGCCACCGCGAAGGCGACAATGACGATGCGCGAGCGGTACCAGAATCAGCGCCGCGACAAATTTGCGCAGCAAATGTTGCTCCAATTCACTTCCGGTCATTCCCGCGCAGGCGGAAATCCAGGGCCGAGCGAAATTAACCGGCGACCTCGGCCGAACTATTGAGCCGCTCGCGCATTTCCTTGCCGGTCTTGAAGAACGGCACGCATTTCTATCGACCGCGACATGGGCGCCGGTGCGCGGGTTGCGCCCCGTGCGCGCCGGACGCTCGCTTCACCGAAAATGCGCCGAAACCGCGCAGCTCGACACGATCGCCGCGCGCCATGGCGGCGATGACCTCGCCGAGGATCGCGTTGACGATGTTCTCAACATCACGCTGATAGAGATGCGGATTCTGATCGGAAATTTTCTGGACGAGTTCCGACTTGATCATGTTGGCCCGCCTTGATCGTCCGCAAACGCCGACGCCTTCAGTTTCAATTGTCCGTGGCGGGAGGTTGCCAAAGCGCCAACAGACCGTCAAGGTTGAAGCGGCTGAGCGTGCCGTGCCGATCCAGCCCGGCAAACTGGCGGGCCAGCCCATCAAGGCCGAACGCGTTGAGCGCCGCCACCGCGGCGGCGTGCAGGAACGGCAGATCGTCGAGACGGCTGTGCAGGCTATAGTCACGCACCGGCAGGCTGGCGGCGATCTTCTTCTCTTTCACCAGCCAGGCTTTGGCTGTCCGCTCGCCGCCGAGCGCGTCGATCAGCTTGAGGCCGACGCCCTGATGACCGGTAAAAACGCGGCCGTCGTCGATCGCGGCAAGCTGCGCATCGGTCATATGCCGGCGATCCTGCACCAAGCCTTTGAACCAGGCGTAGGAGTCCAGAATGATCGCCTGGATCGCCGCACGCGCTTCCGGGCTGGTGGGCTCGAAGCCGTTCGGCGCCGCCTTGAGCGGGGTCGATTTGATCGACTTCGACCTTGACGCCGATCTTGCCGAGCAGATCGGTGAAATTCGGATACTCGAACAGCACGCCGATCGAGCCGACCAGCGAGGTCTGCTTGGCGACGATGTAATCGCCGGAGATCGCCGTGATGTAGGCGCCGGACGCCGCCATGCTGTCGACCACCACGGCGATCGGCTTTTTGGCGCGCACGCGGCCGAGCGCATCGTACAATTGCTCGGACCCGGCGGTGGTGCCGCCGGGCGAATCGACATGCAGGATCACCGCCTTCGCCGCCGAGGAGTCGGCGAGCCTGTCGAGCTGACGCACGCGCTCCTCGTCGTCACGGATAAGTCCCGTGATGGTGACGCGCGCGATATAGGGACCGGTGACGAAGCCGCGCCGGCTGACCGCCGCCATCAGGCGCCGATCGCCAGCACGATCACGACGATGGCGACCACGCGCCAGAACGTGAGCTTGCGCCGCATGCGGCGGCGGTCGACGATCAGGTCGGCATCAAGCGACATCGGTGTCAGTCCTTAGTTAGCTTCCGCCCATTCCCGCGAAAACGGGAAGCCAGGCGGAATCGAAATCACGGTAGTGGTACGTCCCCGCTTTCGCGGGGCGAGCGGAAGCAAGTACTCACTCGCTCCTTCCCTCTTCCTTCTCCGCCTCTTCGCCCTTGCGGCGCAGCGCGGTGCCCAAGATATCGCCGAGCGTTGCGCCGGAATCCGACGAGCCGTACTGGGCAATCGCCTCCTTCTCCTCGGCGACTTCCAGCGCCTTGATCGAGACGGTGGCTTTCTGGGTGCGGCGATCGAACTGGACCACGCGGGCATCGACCTTCTGGCCGACGGCGAAGCGGTCGGGCCGCTGTTCGGAGCGATCACGCGCCAGTTCGGCCCGGCGGATGAAGGTCGTGAATTCGGTACCGACGACCTTGACGTCGATGCCGCCTTCCTTGACGTCGACCACCTCGCAGGTGATGACCGCGCCTTTTTTCAGCTCGCCCGCCACTTCCGGGGACACCGCGCCGCCGTCCGCCAGTTGCTTGATGCCGAGCGAGATGCGCTCCTTCTCAACGTCGACGTCGAGCACTTGCGCGCTGACCTTGTCGCCCTTCTTGTATTCCTCGATGACCTGTTCGCCCGGCCGTTTCCAGTCGAGATCGGACAGATGCACCATGCCGTCGACGTCGCCGTCGAGCCCGAGGAACAGGCCGAACTCGGTCTTGTTCTTGACCTCGCCTTCGACCTCGGAGCCGGGCGGATATTTCTCGACGAACACCTCCCAGGGATTGCGCATGGTCTGCTTCAAGCCGAGCGAGATGCGCCGCTTGACCGGATCGACTTCGAGCACCTGCACCTCGACCTCTTGCGAGGTGGAGACGATCTTGCCCGGATGCACGTTCTTTTTGGTCCACGACATTTCGGAGACGTGGATCAGACCCTCGATGCCGGGTTCGAGTTCGACGAACGCGCCGTAGTCGGTAATGTTGGTGACGCGGCCCTTGAACTTGGCGCTGACCGGATATTTGGCCTCGATGCCCTGCCACGGATCGTCGAGCAGTTGCTTCATGCCGAGCGAGATGCGGTGGGTCTCGTGATTGATCTTGATGATCTTGACCTTCACCTGCTGGCCGATATTGAGCACCTCGGAGGGGTGATTGACGCGCCGCCAGGCGATATCGGTGACATGCAGCAGCCCGTCGATGCCGCCGAGATCGACGAACGCGCCGTAATCGGTGATGTTCTTGACCACGCCGTCGATGACCTGACCCTCTTCGAGGTTCTGCACCAGCTCCTGGCGCTGCTCGGCGCGGGTCTCTTCCAGCACGGTGCGGCGGGAGACGACGATATTGCCGCGGCGGCGATCCATCTTCAGGATCTGGAACGGCTGCTGATTGTTCATCAGCGGGGAGACGTCGCGGATCGGCCTGATGTCGACCTGCGAGCGCGGCAGGAACGCGACCGCGCCGTCGAGATCGACGGTGAAGCCGCCCTTGACCTGATTGAAGATGACGCCCTGTACCTTCTCGTTATTCTGGAACGCCTTTTCCAGCTTGCCCCAGCTCTCCTCGCGCCGCGCCTTGTCGCGCGACAGCACCGCCTCGCCGAGCGCATTCTCGACCCGCTCCAGATAGACCTCGACAGTATCGCCCAACCTTGATTTCGGCGTTCCGGCCCGGCCCGGAGAATTCGCGCAAAGCCACCCGGCCCTCGGTTTTCAGCCCGACATCGATGACGGCAACGTCCTTTTCGATGCCGACGACCGTCCCCTTGACGACCGAACCTTCCTGCAGGTGACCATCGCCAAATGATTCATCGATCATGCTGGCGAAATCTTCGCGCGTCGGCGCGGCGATAGCGACTTGAGCCATGAACACTCCGAGCCCCGTGAAATGAATATGATCCCGAATGTGCGACAGCCGCCGGTTATGCCAGCGGTTGGGGCCAGTGCCAGACGATCGGGACAAAGCTGCGGTCGGGCGCCTTACATGCGAAGCGAACGGGCTAACCTCCAGTGACGAAAGCGCGGTTAGCTGCACTTTCGGCCCGTTCGGACGGCTTCGATGATATCGACGGCGGCCCGGAACGGGCCGATATAGCCGGTGCGGGCGCACCGGTTTCCGGGCAGTCTCGTCAAAGGCGCGAAGCGCAAAGCCGCTACTCGATCGAAATTTTCCCGCGCGCGCACCGTCTCACGCCAGAATGCGGCCTCGGCGTTGAGGCTTGCCGCGAACTGCGCGCGCGAAGCCGTCGGCACCAGCATGCCAAGCTTGGTAAACCGCTCCCTGACCAGATCGGTCTGCTGCGCGCGGGCGACCGCCCCCGAAAGCCCATCGAGGACGGGATCGGGCGTGCCGGCCGGCGCGGCCAGACCGAACCAATTCGAGGCCACGAAGCCCGGGTAACCCGACTCCGCGATGGTCGGCACATTTGGCAGCATCGGCACACGCTCCTGCGTCGCCACCGCGAGCGCCGTCAGCTTGCCTTCGCCGAAGCTCGTGCCCACTGCCGCGAGACCGATCGGAAAGACCTGTATTTCGTTCTTAAGCAGCGCCAACACCGCCGGCGGCGAGCCGCGATAAGGAATGCAGGTGATTTGCGTATCGGTGGTCTGCTTGAGCCTCTCCATCATCAGGTGATTGACGGTGCCGAGACCCGGTACGCCATAATTGACCTTTCCGGGATTGCCCTTGGCATAGGCAATGAATTCCTTAAGCGTCCGCGCCGGCACCGCTGGATTGGAAAACAGCACCAGCGGCACCTCCGCGGCCTTGGCGACCGGCGCCAGCGCCGTCAAAGGATCGAACGTCATCTTCATCACGAACTGATTGATGACGAAATTATTGGCCGCGCCGATGAGCAGCGTGCTGCCATCCGGCGTCGCGCGCGCGACCTCCTCGGTGCCGAGATTCCCGGAGGCGCCGGGCCGTGCCTCCACAATCAGCTTTTGGCCGAGTTGCGGCTCCATGCTGACCGCCAGGAGATGCATGATGTTCTCGCCGACCCCGCCAGCGGCGTAAGGGCTGACCACGCGGATCGGACGATCGAAATGGACTGCCGCGCCGGCTCGCCGCGCGGCCAGCATCACCGAGCAATGGCGCAGCCAGCGCCGTTCGCCGTGTGAACTGAATCATGATCCCTCGCGCTAGAATTTCGGAAACAGCTGCTTGTCGGCGAGCCAGCGCGACATCGTCGGCCTTTGCCGGCGGGGCGCGGCACGAAATTCGTCGTGGCGCTCCTTGTTCGGCCAGACCAGCGAAGGCGTGACCGCGAGGCGCGTCCGGATCGTCACTACGGGTGACATTGAACACCATGAGATCCTGCGCCAGAGCGAGTGGACCTGCATAGTGCTTACGGATGTCGCTTTCGATCTCGGGCGCCGTGTCGAAGTCGTTGAAGAAGTGGAACACCACCGCCTGGCGCGGCTTTACCATCTGCAAAACCTTGCCGCATTCCTCCGGCGCGGTATGCGCCATGGTGCCGATGCCGATCGCACTCTTTTCCGGATAGCCCGAGCGCTCGACCAGCTGCTTCACCGTATTGAAGCATTCGTGGATCAACAGATCGGCGCCCTGAGCGTTATCGACGAAGAAGCGGCTCGGCGTCGTATCGCCGGAGAACACGAAGCACAGACCGTTCCATTCCAGCCGATAGCTCACCGGGCCCGTCATAGATGTGGATCGCCGGAAAGCTTTTGATGACGACGCCGTTATGCTCGTACACGACGCCGGTCTTCCGGAAATCGAATTCGTGGACCTCGACTTCAGCGCCGGCGTCGGGCAACAGGCCAAGCCGCGTGTCGGTGTCCCAGGCGAGCAACTCCATCTGCTTGCGGACGAAATGTTCGGTGCCATATTTCGGCTCGGCACCGGATGGACCGTACAGCACGAGCGGCTTGACCCGTCCGCCGGCCCAGCTGCCGATCCAAACCTGCGCGAAATCGCCGACATGATCGGCATGCAAATGGGTGGCGAAATAGGCGGTGATGTCCTGGTGCGGAATTTCCAGCGCCGTGAAATTCGCCTGCGACCCCGAGCCAAAATCCATGACGAATTTGTCGCCGTTGCCGAGTTCGATCAGCCAGGAACAATTGGCCTGGCCGCGACGCACGAATGGGCGGCCGGTGCCGAGCGCGATAACGCGCATCTCGTCGGCGGCAAGCGGCTCAGTATTGGGAAAATAATAGTCTCGCTGACTTGCCATAATTACTTCGCCATGATTCTTGCCATGATCGCTTGCTCTGTTGCTGTCCGCGTTCAGCCGCGCTTGCGCTGGGTTCGCACGTCCTCAATGATCTTGATGGCGGCGCGGAGTGCCGCGTCCACGCTCAAATGCGTGGTATCGAGCAAGTGCGCGTCGGGCGCCGCAACGAGCGGGGCGGCGGTACGCCTTGAATCGCGCTCGTCGCGGCGGCGCAGATCGGCGAGCACCTCCGCCTCGTCGGCCTCTTCGCCGCGGCTGCGCAGCTCCAGCACCCGGCGCTCGGCCCGCACCTCCGGCGAGGCGACCACGAACAGCTTCACATCGGCGCCGGGCGCGATCACGGTGCCGATGTCGCGGCCGTCGAGCACCGCCCCCGGCGGCCGCACCGCGAAGGCGCGCTGATAGTTCATTAACGCCTCGCGCACCTGCGGGATTGCGGCCACGACCGAGGACGCCTCGGTGATTTTTTGGGTTTTGAGTGTGCTTTCGTCGAATTTCGCCGGATCGAGTGCCGCCGCAGCCGCAATGGCGCGCTCTGCATCGTCGGGCGCAAATCCGGCGTCGAGCACCACCTTGGCCACCGCACGATAAAGCAAGCCGGTGTCGAGATGATGCAGGCCGTAAACCGACGCGATCTGCCGCGCGATCGTCCCCTTGCCCGATGCCGCCGGTCCGTCGATGGCGATGATCATGCCAACTCCGCCCCCAGGCTTTGCATCAGCGCGACGAAGCCGGGGAAGCTCGTGGCGATGAAGGCGCCGTCATCGATCTTGACCGGCTTGTCGCTCGCGAGCCCCATCACCAACGCCGACATGGCGATGCGATGATCCATGTGGGTGGTGACAAGCCCGCCGCCGGGCGCGCGGCCCAAAGTACGTCCCACTCCCTGCACAATCAGATCGTCGCCGTCGATGTCGGCCTCGACGCCATTGTTGCGCAACAGCGCCGCGGTGGCGGCGAGCCGGTCGGATTCCTTGACCCGCAATTCCTTCAAGCCGCGCATCACCGTCTCGCCCTCGGCGAACGCCGCTGCGACCGCGAGCACCGGATATTCGTCGATCATCGACGGCGCGCGCGCCGCTTGCACGGTCACGCCGCGCAGCGCGCCGCCGCACGCGCGAAGATCGGCGACTTCCTCGCCGCCTTCGACGCGCACTCCGACCCGCTCGATCGAAGCGCCCATTTCGGCCAGCGTCGTGAGCAGGCCGGCGCGTAGCGGATTCATCATCACGCCTTCGAGCAGCACGTCCGAGCCGGGCGTAACCAGCGCGGCGACCAGCGGGAACGCCGCCGAGGACGGATCGGCCGGTACCACGATCGGCGCCGGCTCAAGTTCCGGCTGGCCGGTAAGCGTAATGCGGTGGCCGGCGCCGCCTTCGCCAGCGGGCTCGACGCGAATTTGTGCGCCGAAATGGGCGAGCATCTTTTCCGTATGGTCGCGCGTCGCCTCGCGCTCGATCACGACGGTTTCGCCGGGCGCGGAAAGCCCGGCGAGCAGCACCGCCGATTTGAGCTGCGCCGACGCGACCGGTGGCTCGAACACGATCGGGATCGGGTCGCGCGCACCCGCCAGGGTGAGCGGCAGCCGCCCGTCAGTCGATGACACTGTGCGGGCGCCAATCCGCTCCAGCGGGTCGAGGATGCGACGCATCGGCCGTTTACGCAACGATGCGTCGCCGTCGAATGTCGCGGTGATCGGGCAGCCGGCGACGGCGCCGAGCATGAGGCGGCAACCGGTGCCCGAATTGCCGAAATCCAGCGGCCGCGCCGGCGCGGCGAAGCCGGCAACGCCGACGCCACGGACGTGCCATGCGCCGCCGCCGCGCTGTTCGAGCTGCGCGCCAAGCTCGCGCAGGGTCTGCGCGGTATTGAGCACGTCCTCGCCTTCGAGCAGACCGCCGATCCGGGTCTCGCCGACCGTGAGCGCACCGAGAATGAGCGCGCGGATCGAGATCGATTTATCGCCCGGAACCCGCGCGCGGCCCTTGAGCGGACCATTGCGCCGGGCGGTCAGCGGAGTTTGATGTTCGGACATGACACAGATCCAGGCAGATCCAGGCAGAAGAGCGGCCCAACCGGGTGCGCGGCTTCTAGCACGCCTAAACTGCCCATGCATGCGAACTGCCGCTTGACAGCCGCCGCCGGGCTCGCCAAGTGAACCCCCCAAAGCGCACCGTGCCACACCGCACGCTTTGCGGCGGCCGGCGCGAGCGCATCCGGATCACTCTATTTCAGGATTACTGGCTCATGGCGAAGCCCGAACTCGGCACCAAACGGATTTGCCCCGAAACCGGCCGCAAGTTCTACGACCTCAACAAGGACCCGGTGATCTCGCCCTATACCGGCAAGGTCGTGCCGGTCGAGCCGCTGGCGCGGGCGCGGCCGGACCAGACGGCAGCCGCCGCCCGCGCCGCCGCTCCGGTGGTGGAGGCTGCCACGATCGAGCCCGCCGATACCGTATTCGTCTCGCTCGAGGAGGCCGACGCCGAGGCGTCCGGCGCCACCGCGAAGAAGCCGGCCGCTCCAGCCGAGGCCGAGATCGAGAGAAGAAGTGGAGATGGACGACGAGGGCATAGACGATGCCCCGTTCATCGAAGAGCAGGAGGAAGAAGACACCGACGTGACCGATATCATTGGCAGCGATCGAGAGAACGAGGAGGAAGGCTGACGCCTTCCCCAGAGCCCGGACAATCGGAAATCCGAAGTTCGAAAACAACCAAGGTCGCGAATTGGATTTGAGGAGTTGAACTCGGCGCGGCAGCCTGACACATTCCGGCTCTCGTTCCGATTTCGAAATTCTGCGCCCACCGCGCGGGCGCATGGGGCCATAGCTCAGTTGGGAGAGCGCTTGAATGGCATTCAAGAGGTCGGGGGTTCGAACTCCCCCTGGCTCCACCAAATCCTACCTTATTGATTTTGCAGTGAAATAATACACAGACACACGCCTCGCCGCAATGGCCGACCGGCGGTCGCTGCCGCATGTTCCCGGCCGGATTGGCAAAAGCTTTCGTGACAACACCGACGTCCAGGCACAAAATCGAAGCGGGCCTGGGGTGGGGCAGTCGTGTGTCGCGTAGCCGGTGTTGCAGTCGCATGGGCAACGTTTCGGCGAATGGCGGTGTGTTCCGCCGTTGCGGCGATGCTCACGCCTGGCGCCGCGCTGGGGCAAGCTAATGGAAGCTCCTCGGCGGCCGGCTCACCCAGCGTGGCGCTCCCTGAAATCCAGGTGATCGGGACCACTCCGGTGCCGCCGCCACATCGGCCAGTTCGGCGCCCGGCACGAACCGAAGGGCGCGCTGTAAGGCGAACTGCACCGGCCACCGCACCCACCGCCGTACAAGCGGCGCCGGCCGCGGCCGAGCCCGGCGCCGTTGAACGCGACAAAATTCCATCGAATGTCCAAACCGTTTCAGCTGCAGATTTCGACACCGCGGCTGCGCCCGATCTGCTGAGCGCCTTGTCGCCCAGCGTGCCCGGCATTTCGCTCGGCGATCAGACCGGCAATGAATTTCAGCGTGATCTCAACTATCGCGGATTCACCGCCTCGCCGGTCGTCGGCACGCCGCAAGGTCTCGCGGTCTATCAGAGCGGCGTGCGCATCAACGAAATGTTCGGCGACATCGTCAACTGGGATTTCATCCCGCAGAACGCGATCGATCGACTGACCCTGGTGCCGAGCAATCCGGTCTACGGCCTCAACGCCATCGGCGGCGCCATCTCCATGGAGATGAAGAACGGCTTTACCTACAAGGGCGCGCAGGGCGAAGTCAGCGGCGGCTCGTTCGGCCGCATCGGCACCTCGATCCAGGCGGGCGGACAGAACGGCAACATGTCCGGTTACATCGCCGCCGATGCCATCGACGATGCCGGCTGGCGGCAGTATTCACCCTCGCAGCTGCGCCGGCTTTATGCCGACGCCGGCATCCGCGGCGGCGACAATACCGAGTTTCACCTCGCGCTGACCGAGGCCGACAATCATTTCGGCGCCGCCGCGGCGACACCGGTCGACATGCTTAGCCAGGACTGGTCGAGCGTCTATACGGTGCCGCAAACCACCCGCGATCAGCTCACATTCCTCACCGCGAGCACGAGCTGGAAGCCGAGCGATACGCTGACCTACCAGGCGGTCGCCTACTACAGGCACTTTCAGCAGGCCCATGCCGACGGCAACGGCACCGACGCACAGAACACCGGCTGTCCCGACCCGAGCGTGCTGTGCTTTCCAAATCTCGACGGCAGCGTATCCAATCTGATCACGACGACCGGACAGACGGTCCCGGCGATCGGCGCGCTCGCCGCGCCGTCGATCCTCGGCGAAATCGATCGCACCTGGACCAGCACCAGCAGCTTCGGCGGCTCGGCGCAGGTGGCATCGTCGGCCGACCTGTTCGGCCACGGCAACAACTTTGTTGTCGGTTTGAGCGTGGACCGCGGTCTCGTGAAATTCTCGACCGCGAGCGAACTCGGAACGGCCAATGCCGATACGTTCCCGTTTGTGATCGGCTCCGGCCTGTTCATCGACCAGCCGTCGGGCGACCTAGCGCCGGTCGGGCTCGGAGCGCAGACGCTCTACACCGGCGTTTATGCCACCGACACGTTGGATGTCACCAAGCGGCTCGCGGTTACCGCAGGCGGCCGCTTCAACATCGCTCAGGTCACGTTGACGGACGAACTCGGCAACGATGCGCTGCTTAACGGCAGTCACGATTACAGCCACTTCAATCCGATGGCGGGCGCCACCTACAAGCTCACGCCGAATCTCACACTCTACGGCGACTATGCCATCGCCAACCGGGCGCCAACGCCGCTGGAACTGGCCTGCGCGGACCCGCTGCGGCCCTGCCTGATCGATAACGCGCTGGTCGGCGATCCCGATCTGCAGCAGGTCGTCACCCATACGGGCGAGGCCGGCCTGCGCGGTCATTTCGACATCGCCCATGGGCAGCTCAACTGGACGCTCGGGGCCTACCGCGCGCTCAACACCAACGACATCATCAACGTGGCAAGCCCGCTTCCCGGCCATCAATACTTTCAGAACGCCGGCAACACGCTGCGCCAAGGAATCGAGGCCAGTGCGTCCTACAAGCGGAACTGCTGGAATCTCTACGCCAATTTCACGTCCGTCGATGCGACATTCCGCAACGCGCTCACGTTGTCCTCGCCGTTCAATCCGTTTGCCGACGCCAACGGCAACATTTTCGTCGTGCCCCGCGACCGCCTCGCCGGCATACCAAACTACCGCGTCAAGGCCGGCGGCGAGTATCAGATCGCCGATCCGTGGAAATTCGGCGCGGACCTCAACGTCATCGGCAACCAATATCTGGTCGGCGACGAATCGAATCAGAATCCTAAAGTCCCGGCCTATTGGGTCGTGAACCTGCACTCATCGTACAAGCTGTCGGAGCACGCAGAAATTTTCGGACTGGTGAAGAATTTGTTCGACCAGCACTATTACGCCTACGGAACGTTTTTCGACGTGACCTCGTTTCCGTACCTGAATCTGACGGACCCGCGCACGTTCGTTCCCGGAATGCCGCTTGCCGCCTATATCGGCGTGCGCGGAACGATGTAGCAGAGCATTGGCACGCCGGCCCGCGCTATCGGGCCCGCGCTTAACCGTAAGCCGGTCATTCCCACGAAAGCCGGCTCGAACGCGCTGACGCGGGCCGCGGTCGGCGCCGGATATTTCATCGTCAAGATGCGGCGGTAGAGCACGGCGACGGAACGTTCGGTCCCATTGGACAAAATGCGCACGGGCACGACGGCGCGGACATGCTATAAATAGCGGCACTATCGGGCAGGGAGCCGGGCATGCGCAAGCAACGATTGAATGAGATGTGGCGCGGCGCAGGCCTCGGCGCTGTGGCGACGCTGGCGGCCGCGGTCTTGATTGCCCTGCCGGCAGCGCGCGCCCAGCAAGACCGGCAGCAGAACCTCAATCCGGAGGATGTGCTGGCGCCGTCGCAGATGGCGCAGCCGATGCCGGCCGCGGTCCCGGAGCCAGGCGCTGCACCGGAAAAAAAGAAGCCGGCGGAAAGGCGGGTCGCCGTCAAGCCCGCGCCCTCTTCGGCGCCGGCGCATGCGCCGCACGCCGGCAGCTTCAAGACGGTGATCGAATGCAAGGGCCCGTTTGCCAAGGACTCCGGCATGCTGGCGCTCGCGGTGGCTTATGATTCGCGCAATATGATCTTCACGCACGAAAAGGTGCAGGGCATCGAGGTCGGCGTGACCGTGATGTTTCCCAAGGACCCGAAGCGGCGGCTCGAAGTGTGGTGGCAAAACTCGAACCGTACCGGGCTTTATCTGATCGACATTGCCGGCAAATCGATCTGGGTGGCGCCGAAGGGCTTGCGGCTTGGGCTCACCCTCGAGCAGGTCGAAAAACTCAATCACAAGCCGTTCAAGCTCAAAGGTTTCGACCAAAAGGGCGTCGCCTCTGTGGCGGACTGGGACGGCGGCGAGCTTGCCTCCCTGCCGGGGGGCTGCAAGGCGAGCGCCAGCGTACAAGCCAAAAACAAGAGCGCGGCCGGCGAGCTGCCGGCCAAGGACGAGTACAGCTCCAGCGACCCCGCGATGCGCGCACTCAAGCCGACCGTCAGTGAGATTTTGATCGGCTATTAGGACGTTCCAGCCTCCGCCGCGAGGCGCCTACTTCCTCGGCGCGACGCCGGGCGGGTCCCGCGGCGTGACATTGGGCACGTCCGGAGCATCCGCCTCGCTGCCCAGTTTGCGCACGTCGCGCGCCATCTCCAGGCAGGTGAGCAATTCAGTATAACTCGAATCGCCGCCCATCGTGGCTTCGTCAACGCAATGCCGGCGGTCGGCGGCCGAGAAGGTCGGCCACTGCTTGACGACCTGGGCACGCGTTTCTCGCTCGCTGTCGAGGCAGTCCTGCTTCGCCTTGGCAACGCTCGTATCGCGATATGACGTGCCGCCCTGGAGGGCGATCCCCCGGCAGACCGGCTCGACGTTGAAAATAGGAACGCCATCGGCGACCGGCGTCAGCAGGTGCGCGCCTAGCGCCAGAACCGATGGCAGAATCATGACCGTGCTCCGCAACTGCGCCCGGTCAGATATAATCCTCTTGGCGCGTGGCGAACAGGTCTCCTGCACGCGCCATTGCGGTTCGGATCAGCTTCGGATCAGCGTGGAATCGCCTGGACAGCGATGCCGGTGCTGGGATCGATCACCAGGATGCGGTCATCCTGGTAGACGTAGCGGTAGGTTGGGACGGCGCTGCCGACCGGTGCGACGGCGGCGGCTGGCATGGTCGTGGCCGGGATGACTGCGGGCGGAACCGGCTGCACCGCGGTGTCGTAAAGCGGCACGGTGTCATACGGTTCAACCGTAGCCGGCGGCGCCGGCACCATGTCGTAAAGCGGCCCTCTGACATACGGCGCCGGGGCCGGCATCGTCGTCGCCACCGTCGTCGTTGTGGTCGTCGTTGCAGGCACAACATGGTGCGTCACGAAAGTACGCCGCCGTACCACGACCCGGCGGCGCACTAACGGACGCCGTACCGGCCTGATCGTCGTGGTGGTGGTGACGGTGCGCACCGTCCGCAGGGCCGGCGGAGCGACAACTGCAGTTGCAGCCGGTGCGACCACGACCGGCACGGGCGCGACCACGGTTTGTGCCGCGTCGTACAGCGTCTGCGCATGGGCGGCAGGAATCGCTGCTGCAAGGGAGACGCCGAGTGCGGTGCAGGGGACAAGGACTCTCATGAAGGACTCCGTGTGTTGTCCGGGATGTGTTGTCCGGGGTTGTTTGGAGCCTAACCGGGCATCGAACCAACGCGGCCCGCCGCGCGGCGTTCCTGAGCACCGCCGCGCGACAACAATCGAACCGCGGTCCGGTGTTCCAGCGCCGCAAAGTTGACGCTGTTTGTACACGTTCCGGAAAACGTGCTGCCGGTTTCGCGAAAATTTGCAGTCTAAAGCCGCATGCCAGCGCCGTGGCGCGCGGCGAGCGCCGGCCGCAGCAGCGCCGCAAGCGGCAAAGTCAGCAGCGCCACCAGGGCGACCAGCATGAGCGTGTGGGTCACGCCGACCGCGTCGCCGACGCGGCCGAACACGACCGGTGCAATCGCGCCCGAACCGATCGTGCCGGTATAAAAAATTCCCAGCGCGCGCGTGCGCCGGTCCGCCGCGACCAGATCGGGCACCGAGCCATAGAGCACCGAAGAAGTGCCGTTGAGCGCCATGCCGATGAGCGGCAGCACGGGCAACGCAGCAAACAGCGTTAGCGGCAGCAGTGCGAGAATCCCGGCAGCGGTGAGGCTTTCGGTCACCCAGACCGTGGCGATGGCGCCAATGCGCGCGCCAAGAAAAGTACAAGCAAGTTTGCCGGCGGCGCCGCCGGCGAATATCAGCGTCATCGCCACGCCGACGTCCTGCAAGGTCGCACCTTTGGCGGTCAGCACAAATGGAACAAACAACAAGAACCCCATGCGGGTGGCGCTGTCCAGAATGCCTATCGCCAGCAAGAGGCCGAAGCCATGCGATGACGCCGACACGTCATCATGCGCCCGCGCCGGTTCGCGCGCGCCGACATCGCGAGGCAAGCGCGGCGTGAACAAAAAAATGAGGGCGGCGATCGCAAGGCCGAGGCTGCCGAGGCCGGCGAGCGCCGGCCGCCACGGCATCACCAGCAGCAGCAGCGACAATGTCGCCGGGAGCGTCATCTTGCCGAGGTCGCCGCAAAAATTGTAGGTGCCGAGCGCTTTCAGCGAGCGCGGCCCGGCGAAGGCGCGGGCGACCAGAGCCGACGCGACCGGATGCTGGGTGCTGGCGCCGATGCCGCCGATCGTCAGCGCGCCGAGCAGCATGACGAAGCCCGTGCTCAGGCCGGCGAGACAATAGCCGAGCCCGGCCAGCGCGGTACCGAGTGCCAGCACTGCGGCGGTCCCCAGCCGCTCCGACAAAAAACCGGCCGGGATCTGCAGGCTCGCCATGGCGCCGACGAACATGCTGCGCAGCAGACCCAGAGCCGCATAGCTCAGGCCGAACTCCGCCTGCCACAGCGGCAGCATGATGTAGATCAGGTCGGTGTAGCCGTCGTGCAGCGCGTGGGCGCCGCCGGCGATCAAGGCGGCGCGTCGCTCGTCGCGCGAGAATTTCGCGGCGCGCGCCGCAATTTTGTCCCAAATGAGCCGGTGCATAGACACCTAGCTAGCCTAGTGGTCTGATTCTAACATTCGCATCCCGTTTCGGCAGCCCCATCATGCGAATGTTAAAATCAAAGGACCACTAGAAAATTACCAGTGCTAGTGGAGCTTTGGATTTGACATTCGCTACTGGAACTCACGCCCGGGTGGGTAGCGAATGTCAAATCCGCTCCACGGGGGTGTCGTTTTTCTGGTGCCAGTTAAAAGTGCGGCCGCCAGCCGGTCAATTGCAGCGCCGGCTTCGGTCCGGCCGCGATTGACCGTGGCAGGCGGCGCGTGCAGTCTGCCACATGCGGGGAATCAGGCGCTAATTTGTTGCTGGGAGATCGAATTCATGTTCGGCATCGGCGACCTGTTCCAGTGGGAGCGATTCGTCACCCCCACCGTCATCAAGGTATTCTACTGGCTCGCCGTGGTCATATCCGTGCTGGTCGGTGTGGTCGGTGCCGTCAGCTCGCTTGAAATCATGGCCTACAATCCGTTTGTCGGCATGATTTTTCTGATCACGAGCATACTCGGCATCTGCATGGGCATCGTCGTGTCGCGCATCGCGGCCGAGTTCGTCCTCATCGTGTTCCGCATCAACGAGCATTTGGGCGCGATCCGCAACCAGGGCGCCAGCCTGGGCATTCAGGGGCCCGGTTTCGGAGAGCAATAAGCTTGAGCATTTTCCGGAACAGTGGACGCTGGTTTTCCGAAGAAAATGCGACCAAATCTATAAAACTAGGTCGCAAACCGAAAATGCATGACGTCGCCGTCCTGCACGACATAGTCCTTGCCTTCGAGCCGTAGCTTGCCGGCATCACGCGCGCCGGCCTCGCCGCCGCAGGCGACGTAGTCATCGTAGGCGATGGTTTCGGCGCGGATGAAGCCGCGTTCGAAATCGCTGTGAATGACGCCCGCGGCCTGCGGCGCCTTGCTGCCGCGCGTTACCGTCCAGGCGCGCGCCTCCTTGGGCCCGGCGGTGAAGAACGTGACGAGGTTGAGCAGCGCGTAGCCGGCGCGAATGAGGCGATCGAGGCCGGCCTCTTTGAGGCGGAGCGTCTCCAGATACTCGGCCCGCTCGTCGCGGCCCAGCAGCGCAATTTCGGCTTCGATCTTCGCCGAGATCGTGACGGAGGCGGCGCCCTCCGCCGCGGCCCTCTGTTCGACCTTGCGCGAAAAGCCGTTACCCGACGCAGCCGAGGCTTCATCGACATTGCAAACGTAGAGCACGGGCAGCGACGTGATCAGCCCGAGCATATGGAATGCCCGCTCCTCCTCCGGTTTGCGCTCGACGAGCCGCGCCGGCTTGCCGTCGCGCAACAGCGCGAGCGCGCGATTGACGAGATCGAGCGTCTCCCTGGCCTCCTTGTCGCCCCCCTTGGCCTTCTTGCCGAGGGTGTCGACGCGCCGCTCCAGGCTGTCAAGATCGGCCAGCATCAGTTCGGTCTCGACCGTCTCGATGTCGGCAATCGGGTCGATGCGTCCTTCGACATGAGTGACCTCGCCGTCCTCGAAGCAGCGCACGACATGGGCGATGGCGTCGACTTCGCGAATATTTGCCAGGAACTGATTGCCCAGCCCCTCGCCTTTCGACGCGCCACGAACCAGCCCGGCGATGTCGACGAAGTTCAGCCGGGTCGGCACGATTTCGGCCGATTTGGCGAGTGTCGCGAGCGTTTGCAGCCGTGGATCCGGCACCGCCACCTCGCCGACATTCGGCTCGATGGTGCAGAACGGATAATTCGCCGCCTGCGCCGCCGCCGTTTCAGTCAGTGCATTGAACAGCGTGGACTTGCCGACATTAGGCAGTCCGACGATTCCGCATTTGAAGCCCATGATCGCTCAGATTCTGTTATTGGATTTTTCTGTTACTGTTTTTTGGTCTTGCCGCCGTCAGCATCGTCGCCGTTTTTGGCCTCGCCAAAGCCCTTCGCCGCCATGGCCAGATGCACCTTGTTCTGAAAACTCGCATCTTCGCCGCGAACCAGGATTTCGACATTGTCGGCGAGAATGCCGATCAGCGCCTCGAGCCAGTCGCGTTCGCTCTTGGCGAAATCGTTGAGCACGTAGGCATAAACCAGGTCTTTGTTACCCGGATGACCGACGCCGATACGCACCCGCCGGTAGTCGTTGCCGATATGCGCGGTGATCGAGCGCAGCCCGTTATGGCCGGCGATGCCGCCGCCGACCTTTACCCTCACTTTGCCGGGCGGCAGATCGATCTCGTCGTGGAACACGGTCACGTCGCCCGGCGTGAGCTTGTAGAAATGCGCCGCCTCGGCGACGGCGCGACCGGATTTATTCATGAAGGTGCCGGGCAAGAGCAACTGCGTTCGCACGCCGCCGATGGGGCCCTCGCAGGCCACGCCCTGGAAACGCCGGCGCCACGGTCCGATGCCGTGGCGCTTGGCGATGGCCTGCAGAACCATGAAACCGACATTGTGCCGGTTGCCGGCATAACGGGCTCCTGGATTGCCTAAACCCACCAGGAGCAGCATTGGCGTTATCCCGCGAGGCGCAGCCTCACTTCTTCTCGCCGCCGCCGGCGGCCGGAGCCGCCGCACCAGGCGCCGCGCCCGGCGCCGCCGCAGCCGCGCCTTCAGCCGGTGCGCCGGCCGCAGCAGCAGTGGCGGCTGCCGCCGCGGCTGCAGCCGCGGCTTCCGCCGCCGCCTTCATTTCTTCCGCATAGCCGGACGGCGGCACCACGGTGACAAGCGTGATGTCCCTGCCGGAGACGATCCGCACGCCTTCCGGCAGCGTGATGTCGCTCAAATGCTTGGAGTAGTTGATTTCGAGCCCGCTGACGTCGACCTCGATGGCGTTCGGAATGGCGTCGGCACGGCAGCGCACCTCGACCGTGTGCGTGACGATGCTGACAGTGCCGCCGCGCTTGACGCCGGGCGACTGGTCGGCGTTTCTGACATGCACCGGAATGTTGACCCGGATGGTTGCGCCCTCGCCGAGCCGCATGAAGTCGACATGCAGCGGCAGGTCGCGTATCGCGTCGAGCTGAAAGTCGCGCGGAATCACGCGGTGCTTTACGCCGTCGATTTCGACATCGTGGACGGTAGTGAGGAAATGCCCGGCGTAGATGCGCTGGCGCAGTTCGTCGTAGTCGAGCGAGATCGGCAGCGGCGGTTTGCCGTCGCCGTAGATGATGCCGGGGACCCGGCCGGCGCGACGTTCAGCGCGGGCGGCCCCCTTGCCGCCCCGCGGCCGCGCGACGGCCTTGATGTGATTAATGCTAGCCATGGTGCGATCCTATTTAACCCTGCGAAATGAAAGGAAGACCGCGGACAGCCTCCAGGGGTGGAGCCGCAGTCGCGGCGCTTATAGCGGCGCAGATGCTGAAAAACAAGGAACGGCCGCCGGCAGCGCGGCGCGTCAGGCGTTACCGCCGCCGTCTAGGCGCCGGCCGGCGAACCGGCCTTGGCGAGCGCGGCTTCAAGCGCCGCTACCCGGGCCTTCAACGCCTCGTTCTCCTCCCGCGCGATCCGAGCCATGTCCTTGACGGCCTCGAAATCCTCGCGGCGTACAACGTCGAGTTCGCGCAGAACGCGCTCGGCCTGGGTCCGGAACAGCGTCTCGAATTCGCGCCGCACGCCCTGGGCGGCGCCCGCCGCGTCATTCATCAATCGCGCCGCTTCATCGAAGAACCGGTTGGTCGTCTGCACCATGGCTGCCTCCGAAACTTGCTCCGAAACGCGCTGGCGGCTTTCCCTTGCTATGCCTGCAGACAATGGCAATGGTGCGCCGCGGCCGCAAGGGGGCGGCGCCGCTCAGGGGGCGGCGTAATCAGCCCAGCGTTCTCCGGCTGGCGTTCTCAGCCTGGCGTTCTCTTGGTGCCCGCAAGGAAGTCCACCCGATGCTCGTCCTGCCGCTGCTGCCCTACCCCACCATCAACCCGATCTTGGTTCACATTGGGCCGTTGGCGGTGCGCTGGTACGCACTCGCCTACATCGTCGGCATTCTGGCCGGCTGGATTTATGCCCGCTCCATCATCTCATCGCCGCGGCTGTGGAATGGCTCAGCTCCGCTGACCGTGACCGATTTCGACGATTTCGTCATTTGGATCACGCTCGGCATCATCCTGGGTGGCCGTATCGGTTACGTGCTGTTCTATAATCTGCCGCTGTTTGCGGCGCACCCCCTGCAGATTTTCCAGCTCTGGAACGGCGGCATGTCGTTTCACGGCGGCTTTCTTGGCTGCACCGTCGCGATCGTCGCGTTCGCCCTAAAGCGGAAAATCCCGGTCTTCTCGCTTGGCGATCTGACGACCGCAGTGACCCCGATCGGCCTGTTCCTCGGCCGCCTCGCCAATTTCATCAACGGCGAATTGTGGGGCCGGCCGACTGACGTACCGTGGGCCATGATCTTTCCCACCGGGGGCCCGATTCCACGGCACCCCAGCCAGCTCTATGAAGCGGCTCTCGAAGGCGTTGTACTGTTCGTGTTGCTCGGCGTGCTGGTCCGCCTCGGCGCGCTCAAGCGGCCCGGCGTCGTCACCGGCAGCTTCGCGATCGGTTACAGCATTGCGCGCGTCACCTGCGAGCTGTTCCGCGAGCCCGATCCGCAACTGGGCTTTCTCTGGGGCGGATTGACCATGGGAATGTTGCTCTGCATTCCATTGATACTGGCGGGAATCGCCATACTTGCCTATGCGTTGAGAACCCAACCGAAGCCGACCGATGGCTGACGAAGCTTCCCCGCTCGAGCGCGAGATCCGCCAACTCATCAGCGTCGCGGGACCGATCCCGATCGCCGAATACATGCGGCTGTGCCTGAGCCACCCGCAGCACGGCTATTACATCAACCGCGATCCGCTCGGCACCGGCGGCGATTTCATCACCGCCCCCGAGATCAGCCAGATGTTCGGCGAGTTGATCGGCGCCTGGCTCGCCTCGGTCTGGCAGCAGATGGGTGCACCCGAGGCCGTGCGCCTCATCGAGCTCGGTCCCGGGCGCGGCACGATGCTGCTCGATGCGCTGCGGGCGGCCAAAACCGTGCCGGGCTTTTTGTCCGCGGTCGCGCTTCACCTCGTGGAAATCAGTCCGGCACTGCGCAAGATTTAAGAACGCCGGCTCGAACCACTCGGGTTACCGGTCTTCTGGCACTCGGCGCTGGAGGACGTGCCCGAAGGCTCCTGTCTGGTCGTCGCCAACGAATTCATCGATGCGCTGCCGGTGCATCAGGCCGTCAAGCAAGAGGACGGCTGGCACGAGCGGGTCGTCGAAATGGGCGCGGACGGCAAGCTGGCGATCGGCATCGCCCGCAGTCCGCTTGCGCATTTCGACGGGACCTTGCCGCGCGGCATCAGGCTGTCTCCGCCCGGCTCGATCTATGAGTGGCGCGCCGACAATATCGCGCTCGAGATCGGCCGCCGCGTGCGCAGCGACGGTGTCGCCCTGATCATCGATTACGGCCACGCCTGGTACGGGCTGGGCGAAACCCTGCAGGCGGTCGCCAAACACACCTACAGCGACCCGCTGCGCAATGCCGGCGAAGCCGATCTTACCGCACATGTCGATTTTGAAGCGCTCGGACAGCGCGCGGAAAGCATCGGCAGCCGCGTCCATGGACCGCTGGCGCAACGCGACTGGCTGCGCCGCCTCGGCATTGACCAGCGCGCGGCGGCGCTCAAGGTGCATGCGCCCTATGGCAAGGCGCTGGAGATCGACCAGGCGCTGTCCCGGCTCACCGCCGGCGGAGCCAAGGGCATGGGCGAACTGTGCAAAGTGATCGCCATTTCCGATCCGCGGCTGGATCAGCTGCCGGGATTCGAAACGTCATGATAGTCAAGGCGGCAACGCTGTCGCTGCCGGGCGTCAGCCATGCGTTCTTTACCCGCGAAGGCGGGATTTCCGAAGGGATCTATGCCAGCCTCAACGGCGGCACTGGGTCGGAGGACGCCCCGGTTCGGGTCGCCGAAAACCGGGCGCGGATGGCGGCCGCCGTCGGGGTCGAGCCGCAGCGATTTCTCACCGCCTACCAGGTCCACTCGCCGCAGGTCGTGGTCGCCGAGACGCCCTGGCCGAACGATGCGCGGCCGCGGGCCGATGGCATCGTCACGCGCATGCCGGGGCTCGCCATCGGGGTGAGCACGGCCGATTGCGGTCCGGTGCTGCTCGCGGACCCGCAGGCGCAAGTGATCGGCGCCGCGCATGCCGGCTGGCGCGGCGCACTGTCTGGCATCGTGGAGGCCACGGTCACAGCAATGGAGCGGCTCGGAGCGCGGCGCGAGCGCATCCGCGCTGCATTGGGGCCGATGATCCGGCAGCCGAATTATGAGGTCGGCGCCGATCTGACCGAGCGGTTTGCGGCGGAGGACCCTGAGAGCGGCGCCTTCTTCGCCCCGGCGCAGCGCCAAGGCCACGCCCTGTTCGACCTCGGCGGCTATGTCGCCGCACGGCTGCGGCGGGCCGGTGTCTCCCAGATCGAAGATGTCAGGCTATGCACCTATGCGGATCCGGGGCGGTTCTACAGCTACCGGCGCGCCACGCATCGCGCCGAGGCCGATTACGGCCGCCACATCAACGCCATCGCGCTCGCTGCCGAATAGGGTTTACGGCCAATCTATAGAGCCGTCGCAACACGCCGGCCGACATGTAAGAAACCGCTGGTATTGCTGCACAAAAGGCGCGGGACAAACCGCTGAATCGGGTTGCCAGCCCCGGGCGCGGCTTGTATCAGGTCCGCGTCGGTGCCTTGGCGTGCGCGCGCAGGAGAGCGGGATGGCGAGCAATAACGGAGCAATGAAGCTCGTCGCCGGCAACTCCAATCCTGTGCTGGCCGGGTCGATCGGCCAATATCTCGGCATCCCGCTGACCAAAGCGGTGGTGCGCCGCTTCGCCGACATGGAAATCTTTGTCGAGATTCAGGAAAACGTCCGCGGCGCCGACGCCTTCGTGATCCAGTCGACGTCGTTTCCGGCCAACGACCACTTGATGGAATTGCTGATCATCATCGATGCGCTGCGCCGCGCCTCGGCGCGGCGGATCACGGCGGTGATCCCGTATTACGGCTACGCCCGGCAAGATCGCAAAGTCGGGCCGCGCACGCCGATCTCGGCCAAGCTCGTCGCCAATCTCATCGCCCATGCCGGCGCCGACCGCGTGCTGACGCTCGACCTGCACGCCGGACAGATCCAGGGCTTCTTCGACATTCCGACCGACAATCTGTTTGCCTCGCCGGTGATGACGCGCGACATCCGCGAGCGTTTCGAACTCGGCAAGGTGATCGTCGTTTCGCCCGACGTCGGCGGCGTGGTGCGCGCGCGCGGACTCGCCAAACGCATCGACGCACCGCTCGCCATCATCGACAAAAGGCGCGAGCGGCCCGGCGAGTCCGAAGTCGCCAACGTCATCGGCAAGGTCGACGGCGGCATCTGCATCCTGGTCGATGACATCGTCGATTCCGGCGGCACGCTGATCAACGCCGCGGAAGCCCTGCTGGAGAAAGGCGCGGATGCGGTCTACGCCTACATCACCCATGGCGTGCTGTCGGGCAACGCCGTCGGCCGCGTCGGCAAGTCTCATCTCAAGGAACTGGTGATCACCGACTCGATTCAGCCGACCGACGCGGTCACCGAGTCAAAGAACATCCGCGTACTGTCGATCGCCAACCTGATCGGCGAAGCGATCAGCCGAACGGCCGCCGAGGAATCGGTTTCCAGCCTGTTCGACTGAGGCCCAAACGGCCTCTCGTCGCCCGCCAAGGCCCTGAGTCAACCTGTCGCAGGGCTGCGCTGTGGACGGCGATTCTTTTTACCATTGTGCGCCGACCGCAAATCACATCATGACTGCGTTTAGTCGTGGCGATTAAGGCGCTTGGGCGGCGTTGGCGCCACGAATCGGGCCGAGTCCGGCCGCCGTGGCGGCCGATTCGCTCTTTTCAGTCAAGCTGCGTGCGGCAATCGTCCCTGCGTCAAAGCGCAGCCGCGTACCGGGCTGCGATACGGGACCTCTCGGCGAGGACAAGTGGCGTGCGCTTTTCAACTCACAGCACCGCTCGGGGGCTACCGCATGTCCATTATGGAAATCGTCCGCGACGAAAAGGCCGGCGCTCTGGATGTCGTTGAGCGCATGGCGGCGGCCAACAATTGGCCGTTCGAACGCGCGGGCGAGGACGAGATAGCGCTGCACGTCACCGGCCGCTGGACCAACTATCAGATCTCGTTCACTTGGATGGACGACATCGAGGCGCTGCATCTCGCCTGCGCCTTCGACATGAAAGTTCCCGAACTGCGTCTCGCCGAGGTCCAGGCGCTGATCGCGCTGATCAATGAGCAATTATGGATCGGGCATTTCGACGTGTGGACGCAGAACGGCGTGGTGATGTTCCGCCACGCGCTCGTGCTTGCTGGCGGCGTCATCGCGTCCGACCGGCAGTGCGAGGCGCTGTTCGGCAGCGCGCTCGATTCATGCGAGCGCTATTTTCCAGCCTTTCAGTTCGTGATCTGGGCCGGCAAGTCGGCGCGCGAGGCGATGGACTCCGCGATGTTCGAAACGTCCGGTGAAGCGTAACGCTGAAAATGGCGATATGATCTCGCCATGAAGCAAGTCAAGAAGCGTACCGGAAAGCGGACCAAGGCTGCCGATCGATCACTGCGGAAATTTTCCGGCCGCCTTGTGCTGCTCGGCGCCGGCAAAATGGGCTCGGCCATGCTGGCAGGCTGGCTGGCGCGCGGGCTTGATCCGCGCAAGCTCACGGTCCTTGAGCCGCAGCCGGCGACCAGCGTGAAGGCACTCAAGCGGCGCGGCGTGGCGCTCAACCCCAGCGGCAAGCCTGCGCCGGCAACCGCCGTCGTCATCGCGGTAAAGCCGCAAAGCGCGCCGGAGGCCATCGCGTCGCTTGCGCCGTTCGTCGGAAAATCGACGCTGGCGCTGTCGATCATGGCCGGGCGGCCGCTCGGCTTTCTCGAACAGGCGCTGTCCCAAGGCACGGCCGTCGTGCGCTCCATGCCCAATACGCCGGCGGCGATCGGCCGCGGCATCACCGTCGCCTGCCCCAACGCGAAGGTCACGCCGCGCCAGCGCAAGCTCGCCTCCGATCTGCTCGCCGCCATCGGCAAGGTCGAGTGGGTCGAGCGATGAAGGCTTGATGGACGCGGTGACGGCGGTGTCCGGCTCCGGACCGGCCTACGTGTTCCTGCTCGCCGAGGCATTGGCGCAGGCCGGCATCGGCGGCGGGCTTGCCGCAGCACCTTGCGACAAAGCTCGCGCGCGAAACTGTCGCCGGGTCCGGCGAGTTGCTCAACCAATCGCCGCTCGATGCCGCGACCTTGCGCCAGAACGTCACCTCGCCGGGCGGCACGACCGCGGCGGCGCTGGCGGTGCTGATGGGCCGGCAAGGCCTCGCGCAGCTCATGGAACAGGCGGTCGCCGCCGCAACCGCGCGGTCGCGCGAACTTGCCGGCTGATTGCTTCGCCGACACGATTTCGCCTGGCTCTGCGATGCGACCGCCTTGGAACCGGCAGATCGCGGGCCTACATTGAATTGAGCGTCAGGCGCCGCACCAGGGCATCGGTTCACAGGAGTTCGGTCATGGCCCGCAAACCCAGCCGTCCAGCCCGCCGTGTTCGTACGACCGCCGAAGGCGGCAGCCGCCTCAGGCAAGTAATCCTGCGGCCACAGAACGCGAAAAGATCATTGCGGCGTTTCTGACGCTGCTGGCCGAAACATCGATTGAGCGGATCAGCCTGACCGACATTGCGAGCGCGGCCGGCGTGACGCTCGCGCAATTGCGCGGCGCGTTCGGCTCGCCGCTTGCGATCCTCGCCGCGCATCTCAAAGACATCGACCGCGCCGTGCTTAGCGAGGATTTCAGCGACATGGAAGAAGAGCCGCCGCGCGAGCGGCTGTTCGACGTGCTGATGCGTCGTCTTGAAAAGCTGGCGCCGCATCGGCAAGCGGTGCGCTCGCTGTTACGATCGACGCGCCGCAACGCGCCGCTCGCTTTTGCGCTCAACGGGCTCGCCGTGCGCTCGCAGAAATGGATGCTGGCGGCGGCCGGGATCGGCGCCTCCGGCCCGCGCGGTGCATTGCGCGCGCAGGGCTTGCGCTGCTCTACAGTTCGGTGCTGCGCACCTGGGTGCGCGATGACGATCCAGGCCTCGCGCGCACCATGGCGGCGCTCGATCGGGCGCTTGCCCGCGGCCAGCGCTTTGCCGGCTTCCTCGACGATCTGTTTTTCATCCCGTCGCGTCTGTGCCGGCTGCGGCCGCGACGCCGGCGCGACGACGATTCGAGGAAACCGTTGCGGCGTGATTGCCGTGACGTGATTGCCGTGAAGGGGTTAATTTCGTGCGGTGCGGACGCGGCGTTATTGACTTAACGCAATGCCGCTCCCAACCGATTAGAATAGCTATAAAAATGCGTTTTTTCTTTGCGCGCCCGGATCGCGGGCGGTACAGATAGTTACAGATTGAACCAATATCCCTGCCGGGCCTCTCCGCAATGATTGTGTGCTCCTGCAACGTGCTCTCCGACCACGACGTGAGGAGCCACGCTGGCCTCGCCTGAAGGCGCGCCGCGGACGACCTGTCAGGTCTATCATTGCCTTGGTTGCAGCGCACAATGCGGGCGTTGTGCGCGCAGTATCCGCCGCATCATGGACGAGGCGCTGGCCGGCGCCGGTTCGGCACCCCGCCAGGGCGATCAAGCCGGTTCCTAAGCCTTCATCAGCAATCCTGAGCCTTCATCAGCAATAAAGTGTGCTTTGCGGACGCGGCAGGTGGCCTTCCTGCCGTCATAGGTTATAACTATTCTAATCCATGACCCTCGTCGGGATGATTTGCCGGGGCGGCATCGCAGCAAGGAGCACGGCCATGAAAGGCGACCCTGGAGTCATCGATTTCCTCAACAAGGGGCTTCGCCACGAGCTGACGGCCATCAATCAGTACTGGCTGCATTACCGGCTGCTCGACAACTGGGGCTACAAGGCGCTGGCCAAGCAGTGGCGTAAGGAATCCATCGAAGAGATGCAGCATGCCGACAAGCTGGTCGAGCGCATCATCTTCCTCGACGGCTTTCCCAACATGCAGGTGCTTGATCCGCTGCATATCGGCCAGAACGTCAAGGAAGTGCTCGATTCCGATCTCGGTGCGGAAATGTCGGCGCGGAGCGCTTTACCAGGAAGCCGCCACGCATTGCCATGGCGTGCGCGATTACGTGAGCCGCGACCTGTTCGAAAAGCTGATGCATGACGAGGAAGAGCACATCGACTATCTCGAAACCCAGCTCGACCTCGTCGCCAAGCTCGGGCTGGAACTCTACGCTCAGCACCATATCGGCGAAGCCGACGACGACGAGGATTGAGCGGCGCACGATTGTTTGGTCCAACGCCGTTATTTGGTGCGGCGCGCTGCCCCAATTGCAAATGATCTGTTAACGCCGGCGTTGCGCGCCGCATTGCGTGCGTGCGGAGCGTGGAACTCACGTGATAAAAACACCACACTCATCCGCTGCTATACGCAGCGTTAGGGTTAAACGTTAAGGTTAAGCGCCGTTTAAGAAATAACTGCCATCTTCGTCCCCGGATTTCCAGCAATGGCCGGCGCTCCTGCATGGCCATGTCGAGGAAAGGACGAAGAGATGGTAAGCGTTAAATCCCTCATCGGCGCCGGTGCAGCGGCTCTCATTTCAAGCTGCGGCCTTTGCGGCCGATCTCGGCGCCCCTCCGCCTGCGATGGCAGTATCAGCCCCCGGTCCAAGTCGCGGAGCAAAGCGGCTGGTATCTGCGCGGCGACGTCGGCGCGGCGCACAGAACTTCTCGACCTTCGATCTTGAGCCCGCGGCCAACGTGCCCGCCAGCTGGACTCGTCAATCAGAAGGACATCCAGAGCGCCTCGATCATCGGCGGCGGCATCGGCTACGAACTCAACAGCTGGCTGCGCTTCGATGTGACCGGTGAATATCGCACGGCCGCGGCGTTCAAGGCGCTCGGCAGCTACAATCAGGGCACCTGCACGGTGATCGGCGTCACCGGCACCTGCTTCGACAATTACAGCGGCAACTTCTCCGCGGCGGTGTTCATGGCCAACGCCTATGTCGATCTCGGCACCTGGTGGTGTCTTACCCCGTATGTCGGCGGCGGCGTCGGCATGGCCTACGACCGCATCACCGGCGTGCAGGATATCGGCCCGCTGCCTCCCGGCACGGTCGGCTTCGGCTACACCCAAACCGATTCGGCCAACTGGAACCTTGCCTGGAACGTTCAGGCCGGCCTCACCTACAATGTGTCCGACAATCTCAAGATCGACTTCAACTACCGCTACCTGAACATGGGCTCGCCTGCGTCGGCCGACATCTTCTGTCAGAACACCGGCATCGACCACCCCGTGCAACAACTTCAACCTCAAGGACATGACCTCGAACGACTTCCGGATCGGCGTTCGCTACATGCTGAATCCCGCCGCCGGCCCCGGTTGTCATGCCTCTGAGCACGCGCGGCTGACGAACACTTCCTCACATCGAGCGACGGCAAACGGCGCGGGCAACCGCGCCGTTTTTGTTTGTTCGGCGAATGCCGCGTGTCGGATCGGCGGAGCCGGCGCTGGCTAACCCTCCATTAAGGTTAATGGGAGATGATTTCCGGCCGGTCAGCCGCAGGTGCGGCAAGGCATGAAAGGCCGGCAGATGCGTTGGGTTGTTGGTGCTGTTGTCGTTCTGGGATTGGCAAGCCCGAGCGCGTTCGCCGCGGACTTCGACATCCTGCGCGGCTCCGAGCCGGTCGGCCCGGCGCGTTACACCAACTGGAGCGGCTTTTATGTTGGTGGCCAAGGCACCTATGCCAGCGGTGGCAGCGCCGAATTTCGCCAAGGCAACGGGACCGCTGATCTCCTACCTGCTTCGCAACACCGCTGTCGAACCGACTTCAACATCTCCGCATGGCAAGTGCTCGGCAAATCGGACAGCACGACCACCGGGATATGGCGGATTCGCCGGCTACAATTCTCAATGGGCCAACCTGATTCTGGGCGTCGAGGCGAACTACACCCATTCGCCCAGTGGTTTGGCTCCTGCGACCGATACGCTGGTCCCGGCGCATGGATGCGAGCGGCACGACTCGAATATCTCAGTCGACCTCCTCGGAACGTCGTCGATCACGCTGAACGATTACGGTTCGCTGCGCGCACGCGCCGGCTATGTGATGGGCAATTTTCTGCCCTATGGCTTTGTCGGATTTCGCCATCGGTGGCGCCAACATCGCAAAAACCGCGACCGTTCGGACAGCGAGTCCAGGCCAGCCCGGGCCAGGTGCAGGCTGCCGTCAACGAGCCTCGCTGACCTACGCTCTTGACCAACTGCGCGACAATATACCGACGCAGTTGCATCTATGGCTTCTCGGCCGGGCTGGACTGGATTGTGGCGATCACGCAACAACTATTCTTGCGCGGCGAGTTTGAGTTCATCCAGTTTCTCGACCGGTCACCTCATCGTCTCTCGACGCTTACCGTCCGCGTCGGTGGTCGGCGTCAAATTCTGACCCACAGGGCGACGGTCGTACGCGAGACGGCATCGCTTCGCTCCACCAGCCGCTTGTTAGGTGAGCTCAAGGCTCGGGCATTCGCGCACTCATGCGCTGCCGCACCGTCGGCCGCGCCTGTCATATTCAGTCTATGTTGCCGTCTTTTGGCTTGACGTTAGGCGCTCCTTCCTTATTTGCGACGGCGGGACACCCCTCCCCACCGAGGGGCGACTATCTGGAAGGATAGATCATGACGAATGTCACGCCTTCGATGCGGCCGCACGTGCCGCATTTTTCGTCCGGCCCCTGCGCCAAACGGCCCGGCTGGACCGCACAAGCCCTCAACGACGCCGTCCTCGGACGCTCCCACCGGTCGAAAGCCGGCAAAGCCAAGCTCAAGCGCGCCATCGATCTCACGCGCGAGGTGCTGCAGGTGCCGGCGCAGTATCGTATCGGCATCGTGCCGGCATCCGATACCGGCGCAGTCGAAATGGCGCTGTGGTCGCTGCTCGGCCCGCGCCCGGTGACGATGCTCGCCTGGGAATCTGTTCGGCGAAGGCTGGGTCACCGATATCGCCAAGGAGCTGAAGCTTAAGGACGCGACCGTCCGGCGCGCTGCCTATGGCGAACTTCCCGATCTGTCCGGCATCGATCCATCGCACGACATCGTCTTCACCTGGAACGGCACGACGTCGGGCGTCCGCGTACCCAATGCCGACTGGATCGCCGCCGACCGCACCGGTCTTGCCATCTGCGACGCCACGTCGGCGGCGTTCGCGCAAAAGCTCGACTGGCCGAAGCTCGATGTCGTGACCTTCTCCTGGCAGAAGGCGCTTGGCGGCGAGGCCGGCCACGGCATGCTGATCCTGTCGCCGCGCGCGGTCGAGCGGCTGGAATCCTATTCGCCGCCGTGGCCGATCCCGAAGATCTTCCGCATGACCAAGGGCGGCAAGCTGATCGAGGGCATTTTTGCCGGCGAAACCATCAACACGCCGTCGATGCTGTGCGTTGAGGATTACCTCGATGCGCTCGAATGGGCGAAAGCGGCCGGCGGCTTGACGGGGCTTGGCGCGCGCGCCGACGCCAATGCGGGCGCCATCGCCGATTGGGTCGCGCGCACGCTGTGGATCGATTTCCTGGCGAGTAAGCCGGCGCTGCGCTCGAACACGTCGGTCTGCCTGAAGGTGGTCGATCCGGCGGTGACCCGGCTTGCCGCCGACGCCCAGGCGGCCTTCGTCAAAGGCATCGCGGCGGCGCTGGAGAAAGCGGGCGTCGCCTACGACATCGACGCCTATCGCGATGCGCCGCCGGGACTGCGCGTCTGGTGCGGCTCGACGGTCGAGAAGAGCGACGTCGAAGCGCTCACGCTCTGGCTCGATTGGGCCTACGCCAACGCCAAAGACGCGCTCGCGAAAGCGGCGTGATTGCTCGCTCTCCCTCGCGGGAGAGGCAGCTTTCAGACATCAACACTATCATTGAGATTTCAAATCATGGCTCCCCGCGTTCTCATCTCCGATGCGCTTTCGCCTGCGGCGGTTCAGATCTTCAAGGATCGGGGCGTCGAGGTCGATTTCCAGCCCAATCTCGGCAAGGACAAGGAAAAGCTCGCAGCCGCGATCGACGGCTTCGACGGGCTCGCCATCCGCTCCGCCACCAAGGTCACCGCCAAGCTTCTGGAACAGGCCAAGGGCCTCAAGGTGATCGGCCGCGCCGGCATCGGCGTCGACAACGTCGATATCCCGGCAGCCACTGCGCGCGGCATCATCGTCATGAATACGCCGTTCGGCAATTCCATCACCACCGCCGAACACGCCATCACGCTGATGCTGTCGCTCGCCCGGCAAATCCCCGAGGCCGACGCTTCGACCCGCGCCGGCAAATGGGAAAAGAACAAGTTTCTCGGCGTCGAGATTTTCGCCAAGACGCTCGGCATCATCGGCTGCGGCAATGTCGGCTCGATCGTCGCTGACCGCGCCATCGGCCTGAAGATGAAGGTGATCGCCTACGATCCCGTTTTTGTCGGCCGAGCGCGCGCTCGATCTCGGCGTCGAGAAGGTCGAGCTTGACGAGCTGTGGCAGCGCGCCGACTTCATCACGCTGCACACGCCGCTCACCGACCGCACCCGCAACATCATCAACGCCGATACGCTCAAGCTGACCAGGAAGGGCGTGCGCCTGATCAACTGCGCGCGCGGCGAACTGGTCGACGAAGCGGCCCTGGTCGCGGCGCTCAAATCCGGCCACGTCGCCGGCGCGGCGATCGACGTGTTCCCCGAGGAGCCGCCGCCGGCCAACAGCCCGCTGTTCGCCCTGCCGAACGTGGTGTGCACGCCGCATCTCGGCGCCTCGACGGTCGAGGCGCAGGAGAATGTGGCGCTGCAGGTCGCCGAGCAGATGTCGGAATATCTGCTCCGCGGCGCGATCTCCAATGCCGTGAATTTCCCCTCGATCAGCGCCGAGGAAGCGCCGAAGCTGAAGCCCTTCGTGGCGCTTGCCGAAAAGCTTGGCTCGTTTGCCGGCCAGCTCACCGAGACCGGCCTGCAGCGCGTGCAGATCACCTACGAAGGCGTCGTGGCGCAGATGAATACCCGGGCGCTGACGTCGGCGGCGCTGGCCGGCCTGCTTCGCCCGATGCTGCAGAACGTCAACGTCGTCTCGGCGCCGATCGTCGCCAAGGACCGCGGCATCGTCGTGGACGAGACGCGGCGCGAGGCCGCGGGCGACTACGAGAGCCTGATCACGGTGACGGTCACGACCGACCGGCAGTCGCGGCACGTATCCGGCACGGTGTTCGCCGACGGGCGGCCGCGCATCGTCAACATCAAGGGCATCCGCATGGACGCCGAATTCGGCCCGTCGATGATCTACATCACCAATCTCGACAAGCCGGGCTTCATCGGCAAGTTCTCCTCGACGCTCGGCGATGCCGGCATCAACATCGCCACCTTCCATGTCGGCCGCGAGGCGGCCGGCGGCAGCGCCATCGCGCTGATCGAGATCGACGGCGAATTGCCGCCCGAGGTGCTCGCCAAGGTGCGCGCGCTGCCGCAGGTGCAGCAGGCCAAGCCGCTGCGGTTTTGAGCTATTTCCGCGTCGCCACCGTGATGCCGGTGAAGACCAGCCCGTAGCCGACGGCGTGATAGAGCTGGAACTGTTCGCCGAGCAGCACGATCGCCATCACCGAGCCGAACACCGGAACGAGATGGATGAACGGCGCCGCGCGGTTGGCGCCGATCAGCTCGATGCCGCGGTTGAGAAACAGGTAGCCGAGCAGCGACGGGAAGATGCAGACGAAGGCGAAGCTCAAGAAGCTTTCCGCGTCGAGCACCACGGTGCGGCCGCTGGCCAGCTCCCAGACCATGGCGGGAATCAGAAAGAATGCGCCGCCGCCCATGCCGACGACCAGAAACGAGAACGGATGGATCGCCGGCCGCTTGCGCAGATACGCCGCGTAGAAGCCGTAGACCACAAGCGCCACGAGGAAGCTGATATCGCCGCGATTGAACGCGATCGCCAGCAGTACCGCAAGGCTGCCGTGACAGACGATCACCGCGACGCCGCAGAGCGACACGCAGATGCCGCCGGCCTGCCGCAGCGTCAGCCGGTCGCCGAACAGCGCGAAGGTCCACATCGCGACGAATAACGGCGCGACCGACTGCAGCAACAAGCCGTTGATCGCGGTTGTGTATTGCAGGCCGTAATAGGCGAGCGTGTTGTAGATCGAGAAGCCGGTCAGTGCGAGCAGCGTCATCAGGCCGGCATGCTTGCCGGATGACCGGCCAGTCGCGCGCCAGATGCCGGGCCGCGAACGGCAGCAGGATCACGGTGGCGCCGCTCCAGCGGATGAAGGCAAGCGTCATCGGCGGAACGTGGCCGACGATGAAGCGGCCCAGAATGGTATTGCCCGCCCAGAACAGCGAGGTCAGCGTCAGCAGCAGATACGGCTGGTCGAACAGCCAGCCGCCGCCGCGCGTGCCGTCCTCTCGTGCCAATGTCATGCTGCAGGGTTCCCGGCTGCACTGAAATTGCGAGGAGCTAGCGCGCGGGAGCCCGCGCCGACCAGCCCGCGGTTGCATGACTAAACCTGCCTGGAACCTGCGACAATCAGCCCAAAGGCGCAGCCAGGCCGGCCCCCGCGCGGCGACCGGCCGTCAAATTTTCCGCCAGCGGCCCGATCTCGCCCAAATTTGCCTTAAAACCAATGCTTTGGCGGTGTGCTACAGTTGCCGCAGCAAGCCGACCCAAGCTTGCTTCGAGCGGCGGCATCCATTATCCGGGGCGGGCGGGGGCGATCGGCGGCGGCCGGCATCCGATACAAGCAAACACCAACCAGGCTGTTGGGGACCAACCCTCATGGCAAATGTTGTCGTGGTCGGCTCCCAGTGGGGCGACGAGGGCAAAGGCAAGATCGTCGACTGGCTGTCTGAGCAGGCCGATATCGTGGTCCGCTTCCAGGGCGGCCATAACGCCGGCCATACGCTGGTCATCAACGGCGTCACCTACAAGCTTTCGCTGCTGCCGTCGGGCGTGGTGCGGCCGGGGAAACTGTCGGTCATCGGCAACGGCGTGGTGCTCGATCCGCAGGCGCTGCTCAATGAGATCGCCACGCTGAAGAAACAGGGCGTCACGGTCACTCCCGACAATCTGCGCATCGCCGAAAACGCCACGCTGATCCTGCCGCTGCACCGCGAGCTGGATGCCATCCGCGAAGAATCGGCCAGCGCCGAGCTGCGCATCGGCACGACGCGGCGCGGCATCGGTCCGGCCTACGAGGACAAAGTGGGCCGACGCGCTATCCGGCTGATGGACCTCGCCGATGGCACCACGCTGGAGCGCAAGATCGAACGTCTGCTCACGCATCACAACGCGCTGCGCAAAGGCCTCGGGATGGTTCCGATCGACCCGGCGCAGGTGCGCAAGGAACTCGACAGCGTTGCACCTGCGGTGCTGCCATTCATGGATTCGGTCTGGTCGTTGCTCGATCAGCATCGCCGCGACGGCAAGCGCATTCTGTTCGAAGGCGCGCAGGGCGCCCTGCTTGACGTCGACCATGGCACCTATCCTTTTGTCACCTCGTCAAACACCGTGGCGGCGCAGGCGGCGACCGGGTCGGGGCTTGGGCCCGGCGCAATCGATTACGTGCTCGGCATCTGCAAGGCCTACACCACCCGCGTCGGCGAGGGTCCGTTCCCGACCGAGCAGAAGAACGAGATCGGCCGCACGCTGGGCGAGCGCGGCAAGGAATTCGGCGTCGTTACCGGCCGGCCGCGGCGCTGCGGCTGGTTCGATGCCGTGCTGGTGCGCCAGACGGTACGAACCAGCGGCATCCACGGCCTGGCGCTGACCAAGCTCGACATTCTCGATGGCTTCGATGAGATCAAGGTCTGCGTCGGCTATCGCCTCGACGGCCGCGAAATCGACTATTTGCCCGCCGGAGAACACGTCCAGGCGCGGGTCGAACCGATCTACGAGACGATCGCCGGCTGGCGCGAGCAAACGGCGGGGGCGCGGTCCTGGGCGCAACTGCCCGCGCAAGCCATCAAATACGTGCGCCGCATCGAGGAATTGGTCGGCTGCGCGGCGGCCGTTCTGTCGACCAGCCCCGAACGCGAGGATACAATCCTGATGCACAATCCGTTCGAAGGCTGATGGGATGAGATGAAAATTACCGGAGCCGAGTGTAAACTGAGCAAATGACCGATTATCACCCGCTGATTGCGCGAGCCGTGGACGGCCTTGCCAAGAATACCGGCGAGGCGCGCCGCGCGCTGTACGAACGGGCCCGTGCCGCCCTGGTCGCGCAACTGCGTTCGGTCGAGCCGGCGCTGTCCGAATCGGACATCACCAAAGAACGCCTCGCGCTCGAGGAAGCGATCCGCAAGGTGGAGAGCGAGGCGGCGCGCAAGGCGCTGGCCGAGCCGCGCACCCAGGCGCGCACGGAACCGCGGTTCGACACACGGCCGGCGCCGCGCCAGCCCGCTGGCGAAACCAGGCCAAGAACCCCACCCGATTCCGCAGGCGAGCCGCGGCGCGAACGTACCAATTCCACCGCGGCAGACTTGCCGCCGTCCGGCCAAGCCGAGGCGCCGCCTCCGGTGCCGCCGCTGCCGCCGCGCGAGGAGCCGATGCGTGAGGCGGCACAAGCGGAGACTCCGGCGGTAGCGGCCAAACCGAGCGCGCGCAGCCGGATTCTCGGCGCGCGCACAACGTCGCTGTCGAACGACGGAGTCAGAGGCTTCCGCAGCGTCGTGAGGGAAGCCGACGGGCTTGGCGCCGCAACAGCAAAGGCCGCGCAAACGGCACGTGATACCCGTGACTCCTATGTGCCCCTGTCGCGCCAGCGGCCGCAGCCGCGGCCGGACTATTCCGAGCCACCCGTCGTGCAGGAGCGAGCCGAACCCCGCTATAACGACGAGCCATTGGAGCCCGCGGAACACGATGAGGTTCCGCTGCACAGCCTTGAACCGGACTACGACGAGGTTGCCGAAGAGCCGCCGATGTCGGCGCGGTCGATGCGGCATCAGCCTTCGCACGACGTTGAGGACGAAGAAGATCATTACGAGCAACTGCGCCCGCCGCGATCCTATCGCGGTCTGGTCAAAGTCTTGGTGCTTTTGCTGATCGTCCTCGGCCTTGCCGGGGCAGGTTGGGAGTTCCAGCCCCAGCTCGTAAGCCTCTATTACAGCTTCCGGCCATCCAAACCGGCTCCCGCACCGCAGGCGGCGCAGCCACCCGCTCCGGCGCGAAAATTCACCGGCCGGGTTCCGGAGGAGCAGCTTCCCGGACGGCCGCCCGCTGCCGGCGGGACGCAGCAGGGTCCGGCCGTGGCGCAACGCGCCGTGCTCTACGAGGCCGATCCGAACGATCCGCAGGGCAAGCGTTTTCCCGGCTCGGTGGTTTGGCGCACCGAGACGGTATCGCCCGGACCCGGCCTCGCGCCGGAACTCGTCGTCCGCGCCGATATCTCGGTCCCCGAGCGGCACATGAATGTCACCTGGTCGCTGCGGCGCAATACCGATAAGGCGCTGCCGGCCAGTCACACAATCGAAGTCATGTTCAATCTGCCGGCGGATTTTCCCGGCGGCGGCATTGCCAACGTGCCGGGAATTCTGATGAAGGATTCCGAAGAAGTGCGCGGCATGCCGCTCGCGGGCCTCGCGGTGAAGGTGACGAACGGCTTCTTTCTGATCGGATTGAACGCCGCAGACGATGACATGCAGCGCAACCTTCAGCTGCTCAAGGAACGAGGCTGGTTCGACGTACTCATCGTCTACAACAATAACAGTCGCGCCATCCTGACCATGGAGAAAGGCCCGCCCGGGGAGCGCGCCTTCGCCGAGGCTTTCAAGGCGTGGGGACAGTAGAGCCGTAGGGGGGCTGTTTGGAACGAACTTCGCTCGGAGCAACGCGCGACGATGAATGCGTCTGAGACGAGTGCGTTTATCGCCTCGGCGCTGCGCACGCTCGATGCCGAGCGCGAGGGCATCGGCGCGCTGGCGGCGGCAATGTGCAACTCGCTCGGCACCGCATTCGTCGCCGCCGTCGAGAAAATCCGCAATGCCAGCGGCCGCGTGATCGTCACCGGCATGGGTAAATCCGGCCACATCGCCCGCAAGATCGCGGCCACCCTCGCCTCGACCGGAACGCCGGCATTCTTCGTCCACGCCGCCGACGCCAGCCACGGCGACCTCGGCATGATCACGTCCGACGACGTCATGCTGGCTCTCTCCTGGTCGGGCGAGACCGAGGAACTCAAGGACCTCATCAACTACTCGCGGCGGTTCCGCATCGTGCTGATCGCGGTGACGGTCAACGCCGAAAGCACGCTCGGCAAGGCCGCAGACATCGTGTTGGCGCTGCCTTCGGCGCGCGAGGCCTGCCCGCACAACCTTGCGCCTACCACGTCCTCGCTGATGCAGCTTGCGCTTGGCGATGCACTCGCCATCGCGCTGCTCGAAAGCCGCGGCTTTAGCGCGATCGACTTCGGCGTCTTTCATCCGCGCGGCAAGCTCGGTGCCGCGCTCAAATTCGTTCGCGACGTGATGCATACCGGCGCCGCCGTGCCGCTGATCAAGCGCGGCGCGCTGATGGCCGACGCGATCGTCGAAATGTCGGCCAAGAGTTTCGGCTGCGTCGCCGTGATCGAGCGTGACGGCAGGCTCGCCGGCGTCATTACCGACGGCGATCTGCGCCGCCACATGCGGGCCGATCTGCTGCAGGCGCCGGTCGACGGGGTCATGACCGCTTCGCCCAAGACCGTGCGGCCTGACCAATTGGCCGGCGAGGCCCTGCAGCTCCTGAATTCGTCAAAGATCACCGCTCTCATCGTCGTCGAAGCAGGGCAGCCGGTCGGCATCGTGCATCTGCACGATCTGTTGCGCGCGGGCGTAGCGTAACGAAATTGCCGCGCGGAACAGCGGCGCGCTAATAAAGCCCGCCCTGCCCGACATTCTGATCGGTGGTGCGCGGCGGCGGCGCGGCACCGACCGGCCTTGGCGCCGGCACTGTCGCACCCGCTGGTGTCTGTTGCGCGCTGGCGCCGGGCTGCCGCGCCGCGAATTGAGGCGTAACGCCTCCCGCAGGGCCCTGACCGTTCGCTGGCGCGCTTGCCCCCTCCGGCGGCTGTCCGTGCTCGATGAACTTTCGATAGCCGGGATTGCCCGGCCGCGGCGGCACGTCATTGGGCTCGCCCCCGGCGAAATGCGGCCAACTGTCGGCAACAAAATTGGAAGTAGAACTGCATGCGCCCAGCGTCAGGCCCAGGCCGCACGCCAGCAAGATCGCGACCCGCCGCTTTACTGCAATATTGGCCATCGGGCCACACGCTCGACTGTTTGAAAAACGCTGCAAAATTGCAAGTTTCAGCTCACCCGACCCCGCCGCCAGATGCACAGGTTTTCATGGCCGCACTGTGATGCCGGGCTGCAGTCCCGGATTCTACGCGGCCGCCATCAACGATTAGCTAACCGGGCTCACGCCGCCTGCCGCGCCGCCAGCGCACGGTCGACAGCCGTCACCACCTGAACCGCAGACATCTCATCGAGACATCGGCTGTGGCTGTCGATCCGGCGATCGCAGCCCTCCAACTGGCAGGGCAGGCACGGCAGCGGATTCTGCACCAGCCAGACATTGCCGCGCTGCTGGATGGTGCCGGCCGCATCCCAAGGCCGGTCGAGGCCGCCTACAGGCCACGGCCCCCAGATGCGCGGATCCGTCGGACCAAAGAGCGCCACGGTCGGCGTCCCCGTGGCCGCTGCCAGATGCGTGACCGCGGTATCCGGACCGACATAGACCCGTGCGCCGCCGATCAGCGCCGACAGCTCCGGCCAGGACAGCGCGCCGTCAAGACGGGTCACTCCGCCGTCGCGCCAGACTTCATCAAGGTAGGCGCGATCGGCTGCAGCGCCGACGACGGCCGCGGGCAATCCCCGCTGCCGCAGCGCGGCGGCGAGGCTGCGCCAGCCATCGGCCGTCCATTGTTTGTACCGGTATTTCGGTGCGGCATGCACAACCGCATATGGCTGCGCCGGCAGCAGATCGGCGCGCACACGGCCCTGCGGGACCACGACCTCGGCACTGGCGGGGATGCCCAATTGTTCGGTCAGCCGCAGCAGATCGACAATGCGGTGCTGCCCTCTGTCGCTGGTGTACGAGCGGCTCAATACGAGCCGCTTGAGCGCAGCCGAGAGCCGCTTCGCGTCAAGCGGCCCGGCGGATTGCCGGCCGCTGAGCCATGCCAGAAAAGTCGGCCGATCGCCGGTCTGCGTTGTCAGCGCGAGATCGTAATGCCGCCAAAGCCGTCGCAGCAGCGCAAGCGCCACGCGCGGGCTTTGCCGCTCCGGCATCGCCAGAATGCCGGCAAGGTCGGGATTGCCCGACAGGATTCCCTCGGTGCCGGCGAACACCAGCGCCTCGATTGATGCCGCCGGGTAGGCCTGTTTGATGCTGCGAATGAGGGGAGTGGTCAACAGCACGTCACCCAGCCGCCGCAGCGCGACGACAAGAACGCGCGGTTTAGGCGGTAACTGGATCGGCTTCATGACGCTCCGCCCGCGGCGCGGCGTTCCTGAGATCACGCTCACGCAGCGCCATGCCGCCGGCGACGCCGACGCCGAAAATGTAGATCCAGGCTTGCGTGAAATCGAACAAATGCGAATTGACGAGAGACGACATCACGTTCTGCACGACGACGACGACGCCGATCCAGGCGGTCAGGCCCATGCCGCGAAACAGCATGAAATGCGCTACCCACATCGCGATGAGGACGGCGATGCCGACGGCGCCGAGTTGAATGCCTACGGCAAGTATCTGGTCGTGCGGATTGACGGACGCAATGGCTGCGGGCCCGGTCTTGCCGGCCGCCGCCTTGCGAAACTGCGCGGGGATCGTACCTGTGCCGTGGCCAATGATTGGCGCGCTCACGACGAAGCCCAGCAACTCCTTGAGAAACTGCAGATGCGCGCTAGTCGAATTCAGCGCGTTGCTCTTTTCGAAAGCGTGCACTTCATCAACCGATGTGGCCAACCGCGCCTTCAGATAAGGCGATTTCGAGCGCCGCCGCACCGCCGAGGATGCAAGACAGCAGCGCGGCGCCGACCAGGCCTTTCCAGCGCAATTGCCGCCAGCCAAGGAATAGCGCCAGCACCGGCGCAACCAGGAGAGCTGTCCGGCCGGTGGCCACAAAGGCAATGTTGGCAAGAAACAGCCCTGCAAGCGCGCCGAACACGGCGACGGAACGCCAGCGGCCGACACGTCCATCGTCGATTGCCAGCTCCAACAGCACGAAGGCGCAGATCAGAAAGTCGCCGCTCTGCAGGATGTAATCCTTGACCGGGACGCCGTAATCGGTGGCGTGCCAAGGCAGCCCGGGAAACAGCACGAGCAGCCACGACGCCAACAACACGCCCGCGACCGAAGCAAAAAAGCCGATCAGCACGCGCATGCCGTGTTCGGAGCGGCGGAACTGCGCCAGCAGCAGCGGAATGGCCACGAGCCGGTGGAAGGACGAATAACCGGCAAGCCGCTCAGCCCAGCTCACGTCGGCCCAGAACAACCCAAGAGTGGCGAGCGCCCACAGCGCAACCGGCAGGCCGCCGGCGGCGGTAAGGAGTTCGCGCTTGATCGCGGCCAGTTCCAGCGACGGCAATAGCGCCAAGAGCCACAGCACGATCAGAATGCCCGTGGCCGACGTCGACCATGGCAGCGAGACCGCCACTGCCACGGCAAGCCAATCGGCGAACGGCCGCAGCGCTCGGCCATCAAGCGTCCGGATACGGATATTTGCTGTTTCGGTCATGCAGGGTAGCAACCGTGCGGGCTGCGTGCGGCCGAATTATAGCCGGCGACCGGGGGATTAACACGACCGAAGCCTTTCGGCGCGCGGAAACGTTCCGCTGTGTACGATCGCCGAGAATTCAGGGCCTTACGGTGCTGCGGCCGCGGTAACAACACGCGGCAAATCACTGCGCGCTCGCAGATGCTCTTGGATCACGGGAAATCGCCGAGAGACCCTTCATCGCCTGAACGCGATCCCCGGCCAGGACTTCATCGAACCGACGATCGTTTTCAGCAAGGCGCGCACGATCGGCTTCAGGATGCCAAAGGTGCAGAACGCCGGTGGCCCACCGCCCATCCTTACGGCGCACGCCCGAACGGATAAGCCGCACGAACAAATCGGAATCCTCGCGGCCCCATCCGGTAAAGCCGGCGTCAAAGCCATCGATGGCGACAAGGTCGCGGCGCCACGCCGCGAAATTGGCGCTGCGCGCGCCGCGCCACCGCCGCGCATAGACGTGGCGTAGCGGCCCAAGCGGCAGTGAAAACAGCGGCAGCAGCCGATTGATCTTTCCGCCGGCACGCTGCGTCACCCAATGCGGGATGCTCCACCGTTCCGCCGGCAGCCGCTCGTGCAGGATGCGCTCCGACAGAGCGCGCGAAACGAGCACACGATTGCCGGTCACGAAACAGCCGCGTTGGGCAAGCGCGCGATGCCCCGCGACAAAACCCGGCCGCGCCAAACAGTCGCCGTCAAGAAAGATGCAATATTCGCCCATTGCAGCAAGAATGGCACGGTTGCGGATTTCGGCCGCGCGAAAGCCCTCGTCCGGCTGCCACACATGCGTGAGGCGGCCGCCGAGACGGACTTTCCAGTCTTCAACGACGGCGGCAGTGTCCGGCCGCGAGCCATCGTCGGCCACCAGCATTTCGAAATTGGTGTCGTTTTGCCCGGCCAGCGAACGCAACACCGCATCCAGCGCATCCGGCCGATTGTAGGTGGCGACGATGACCGAGAGGAGACCGGTCACGGCACTTTGCTACGACGCCGCCGGCTTGCCGACGCGCGCGGCCGTTACCGCCGGGGCAGTCATGCGGCGCACGATATTGGTCGTCGAATGGCCGGGCACCAGATCGACCAGAACGACCTGGCCGCCCGAGGCTTCGACCACGTCGTGACCGACGACCTCCTCGCGCTTGTAGTCGGCGCCCTTGATGAGAACAGTCGGGCGCACGCGCTTGATCAGTTCGAGCGGGGTGTCCTGCTCGAACACGACGACGAGATCGACCGCTTCCAGGGCGGCGAGCACGTCGGCGCGGCTCTCGGCCGGATTGATCGGCCGCTCCCGGCCCTTCAGACGGCGCGTCGAGGCGTCGCTGTTGAGCCCGACGATCAGGACATCGCAGGCTGCGCGCGCTTCCGCCATCAGCCTGACGTGGCCGCGATGCAGCAGATCGAAGCAGCCGTTGGTGAAGCCGATGCGCAGTCCGCTGCGGCGCCAATCGGCGAGGCGCTCGTCGAGCACCGACCAGTCGAACACGATCTTGTCCTCCGGCGCGAGCGAGGCGGCCGGCAGGACGCGATGGCGCAATTCGGCGAGCGAGACGGTGGCGGTACCACGTTTGCCGACGACGACGGCGGCCGCGGCGTTGGCGGCGCGCATCGCCGGTTCGAACGGCGCCTTTGTCGCCAGCAGCACCGTCATGACCGCGGCGACGGTGTCGCCGGCGCCGGAAACGTCGCGCACCTTGACCGGATAGGCCGGGATATGAACCGGGCTTTCGCCGGCGGCCTGCAGCGTCATGCCCTGCTCGCTGCGCGTGACGAGCACGGCTTCACAGCCGATAGACTGCACCAGCTCGGCCGCGGCCGCGGCAATCTCCTCTTCGCTGCCGACCGGACGATGCACCGCGGCGGAAAGTTCCTTGGCGTTTGGCGTGATCAGCGTGGCGCCGCGATAGACGCTGTAGTCGTGGCCCTTCGGATCGACCACGACCGGCAAGCCGCGCCGTCGTGCGCCATCGATCACGGCACGGATGACGCGCGGGGTGAGCACCCCCTTGGCGTAATCGGACAGCACCACCGCGCCGACCTGCGGCAACGCCGCCTCAGCATAGGAGACCAGCGCGGCTTCGCTCTGCGCCGTGATCGGCCCGGTCGTTTCCCAATCGGCCCGCATCAGATGCGTCGAGTGGTGTTCCGAGACATAACGCACCTTGCGCGTCGTCCGCCGCGCCGGGTCGACCGCCAGATCCGGCACAACGTTACCGTCAAGTTTGGCGAATGCATTGGTCAGCGCCAAGCCCGCATCGTCGTTTCCGATCAGCGCGACAAAGATGCAGCGTGCGCCGAGCGCGGCGATATTGCGCGCGACATTGCCGGCGCCGCCGATTTCGGTCGCGGTGTGCCTGACCGCGAGCACCGGCGTCGGCGCCTCCGGCGAAATGCGCGTCACGTCGCCATAGACGAAGTCGTCGAGCATGACATCGCCGACGCAGAGCACCGTCTGCCGTGCGATAGTCTTGAGGGCTTCCTCGAAGTCGAACATCCCTGTTGCCCTGTCCCCGGCCGGCAGTCGCTCAGCGATACCGGTCGGCGCAATCGAGATACTGGGTCACGTAACCCCGCACCGCGTCCTCAAGCGGTGCGAACGCCGCACTATAACCGGCGCGCCGCAGATTAACCGTCTCCGCCTGGGTGAAATACTGATAGCTGTCGCGAATCGAAACCGGCATCTCGATATACTCGATTGCCGCTTCGCGGCCGAGTGCCGCGAACATGGCGGCGATCAGATCGCGGAAACTGCGCGCTGTGCCGGTGCCGACATTAAACAACCCGGACACAGGCGGGGTGGCGAGCAGCCACCGCACCACGGCCACTGCATCGTCGACCCCTATGAAGTCGCGCTTCTGCTCGCCATCGGCGATGCCGGAGCGGTACGACTTAAACAGCCGCACCGGCTTCCCGGCCTTGGCGTCGCCGAAGCGCTTGGCAACCAAACTCATCATCTCGCCCTTGTGGTATTCGTTGGGACCGAACACGTTGAAGAACTTGAGCCCGGCCCATTGCGGCGGCAATCTCTCGCCGCGGGCGGCGCGTTCGACCACGGCGAGATCGAATAGGTGCTTGCTCCAACCGTAGAGGTTCAGCGGCTTGAGGCGTTTAAGCGCGGCGGGAGAGCTGTCGTCGGAGAAGCCGCGGCTGCCGTCGCCGTAGGTGGCGGCCGACGAGGCATAGATGAATGGCGTGCGCGTCGCGGTGCACCAGTCCAACAGCCGTAGCGAGAGGCGGAAATTGGATTCGATCAGGATGTCGCCGTCCGTTGCGGTCGTCGAGGAGATGGCGCCAAGGTGCGCGACGGCGTCGAGTTTGCGGCCCTCGAGCCAGCGCATCAGGTCGGCAGGCGGCACGAAATCGGCGAGTTGGCGGCTGCCCAGATTGTGCCATTTGCCGTCGCTGCCAAGGCTGTCGTTGACGGCGATATCGGTCCGCCCCGCGTCATTGAGGCTGGCAACGAGATTGGACCCTATGAACCCGGCCCCGCCGGTTACCAATAACATCGACGCCGTCGACCGGTTGATGCTGCATCGGCGTTGCGCCGACTGCCGCTCCTTTGCCGGACTCCGGGGCCGGGGGCAACACCTGGACAGTCCGGGAGCCAGGGGCTATCGCGGGACAACTCCCTGTCGCATGAAATGGATATAAGCACCGACCAATAATGAAATGAATTTTGATTCACTGCATAATGTCAATGGGGTGGGCAAACCCATCCTGATCGTTCCCTACATGTGGATCGGCGACTTCGTTCGCTGCCACACGGTGGTGAAACTGCTCCGAGCAAGGTTTCCAGACCGTCCCATCGATGTGCTCGCCACCACCCTTTGCGCCCCGCTGATCGACTACATGCTGGGCGTACGCCGGGCCATTGTCGTCGACCTGCCGCGCAAGCGCTTAGCCTTCGGCCAGCATCGCGCGCTGGCGGAGCGATTGAAGCGCGAGGGCTATGCCACCGCGCTGATAATGCCCAAAACTTGGAAATCCGCCCTCGCGCCGTTCCTCGCCGGCATCCCGGAGCGGGTCGGCCTGTTTGGCGAGGCGCGCGCCGTGGTGCTGAGCGATCTCCGCTTCGCCAGGGGCAAATTGCCACGCATGGTAGACGAATGCGCGTCCTTGGCGCTGCCGGCGGGCGCCGAGATACCGGACGAGTGGCCGGCGCCCGAACTCAAGGTTCCCACCGCCGAAATCGCCGCTTGGCGGAGCGCGCGCGGCGTCGCGGACCGCCCGGCGGTGGTGCTCGCGCCGGGCGCCGTCGGGCCGGCCAAACGCTGGCCGGTCGCCGCTTATGCCGCGCTGGCGCGCAAGCTCCTTGCCGATGGGTTCGCCGTCTGGGTCGTGGGCGGACCGGCGGAAAAACCGCTGGCGCAAACCATCGCCGCCGGTACCGACGCCCGCGATCTGACCGGCACGGACCTGCGCGAGGCGATTCTGGCGCTCGCCGCGGCGGCAGCGGCAGTATCCAACAATTCCGGTCTGGTCCACGTCGCCGCGGGCCTCGGCACTCCAACGATCGGCATTTTCGGGCCGACCAGCCCGTGGCTTTGGGCGCCCCTCAATCCGTTAGCGGACACCCTTCAGGCGAAGATCGAGCTTTCCTGCCGGCCTTGCCACAAGCCGGTCTGCCGTCTCGGACACCACCGCTGCATGACCGAAATCGGCGCCGATGAGGTCTTTGCGGCGACACGGCGGGCGCTTGGAGCGGCGGTCGCGGCAATCTCCTGAGCCCAGATCCGGGTATAACGGGGTATTCATCAAATCCGGGTAGGGCGGAGACCCGAATACAGGTTCGAGCACAATGACGATCCTGGTCACCGGCGGCGCCGGCTATATCGGCAGTCACATGGTGTACGCGCTGCGCGATGCGGGCGAGCGCGCCGTGGTGCTCGACAATCTGTCCACCGGTTTCGACTGGGCGGTCGCGCCGGGCACTCCGCTTGTTGTCGGCGAGAGCGGCGATCAGGCGCTGGTCGCGGATATTATCCGCGAGCATGCGGTCGATGCGATCATCCATTTCGCCGCGTCCATCGTGGTGCCCGACTCGGTGCGCGATCCGCTCGGCTATTACCGCAACAACACCGTCAACTCGCGCGCCTTGATCGAGTGCGCGGTCAAGTGCGGCGTGCGCCATTTCATCTTTTCTTCGACGGCCGCGGTCTACGGCAACCCGGTCGAGATTCCAGTCCGCGAAGAGTCGCCCGTGCTGCCGATCTCGCCCTACGGCTGGTCGAAGCTGATGACCGAGATCATGCTGCGCGATGCAAGCGCGGCGCACGGGATCAATCACGTCATTCTGCGCTATTTCAACGTCGCCGGCGCCGATCCGCAGTGCCGAACCGGGCAGTCGACGGCAGGCGCCACCCATCTGATCAAAGTCGCGGTCGAGGCTGCGCTGGGCTTGCGTCCCAAGATCGATGTTTTCGGTACGGATTACCCGACGCCCGATGGAACCGGGATCCGCGATTACATCCACGTCAGCGATCTCGTGCTCGCGCATCGCGACGCGCTACGCTGTCTGCGCGCCGGCGCACCGTCGGCGACATTTAATTGCGGCTACGGCCACGGCTTCTCGGTGCGCGAAGTCGTCGATGCGGTCAAGCGCGCGTCGGGCGTCGATTTCAAGGTCGAGACAGCGCCGCGCCGGCCCGGTGATCCCGCGCGGATCGTGGCCAACTCCGCGCAGATCCGCAAAGCGCTGCAATGGCAGCCGCGCTTCGACGACCTGGCAAAAATCGTCGGCGATGCACTGAAGTGGGAACGCCGCCTGATGCAGCGGCGCGACGGAAAAGCGAGCCCGGCCGTGCAATTGGCGCGCGCGTAACTGCGCATCGCCCGCAACGACAAATTCGCGGTTCCGCCACGCCGCATTTTGCTTGAAAATTCCACCACTTCCGGGCAAGGAAGGCGGTGATTGCCGGTCCCGCCGACGTCGACCGGACGCGGGGCAAATGGATCGTGCATGAGATCTTTTCCGGCTGAATCCTCCGACAGATACGCGACTTATCCGCTGCTGCGGCGGCTCCTTGTCGACGAGGCGCTTGGCCACTGGCCGCGTTACACCGCCGCCGTCGCGATGATGGTGATCGTCGCCGGCTGCACGGCGCTGTCGGCGTATCTGCTCGGCACCATGATCAACGCCGCCTATGTCAACAAGAACTACCCCGAGATCGTGGCGCTTGGTCTCCTCGCGATGGCGATCTTCGTCGTCAAGGCGCTCGCCACCTACGGCTCCGCCGTCTGGTTGTCCTGGATCGGCAACCGCATCGTCGCCGACAACCAGCAGCGCATGTTCGATAAATTGTTGCGGGAGGACATCGGCTTTTTTGCCGACCGGCATTCCTCGGAATTCATCGTCCGTCTGTCCACCGGCGCGGCGGCCGTCAGCCAAACGATCAATCTGCTCATCACTGCGGTCGGCCGCGATCTGATGTCGCTGATCGGCCTCACCATCGTGATGGTGACGCAGGACCCGATCATGTCGATCGCCGGCCTCGTCATCGCGCCGCCGGCATTGATTCTGCTGCGCAAGATGGTGCGCCGCGTGCGCGGCATCGCGCGCACGCAGATCACCGGCGGCACGCGCATCGTCGAAACCATGCAGGAAGCGCTGCAAGGCCTGCGCATGGTCAAGGCCTTCGGGCTCGAAGACGAGATGCGGCGGCGTCTTGCAGTCAACGTCACCGCCGTCGAGAGCGAATCCAACAAGATGGCGCGCGTCGCCAACCGCGCGGCGCCGATGATGGAAATCTTCGCCGGTTTCACGGTCGCGCTCGCCATCATGTATGGCGGCTACCGCGTCATCTACACCGGCGCGACCCCGGGCGAGTTCTTCTCTTTCCTGGCGGCGTTCCTGCTGGCATACGAACCGGCCAAGCGGCTGGCGCGGCTCAACCTCGATCTCAACAATTCGCTGGTCGGCGTGCGCATCCTCTACGAAGTGACCGACAGTCCGGCCGGCGAACCGCACGACGACGACAAGCCACCGCTTAAGCTCACCGCAGCGCGGCTTGAATTCGACGACGTGCGTTTTTCCTATCAGCCCGGCACGCCGGTGCTGCGCGGCGTGAGCTTTGCCGCCGAGCGCGGCACCGTGACCGCGCTGGTCGGCGCGTCGGGCGGCGGCAAATCGACGGTCCTCAATCTGATCCTGCGCTTCTATGACGTCGACAGCGGACGCATCCGGATCGACGGCCAAAACATCGCCGCCGTGTCGCGAGGCTCGCTGCGGCAGCAGCTCGCCTATGTGGGGCAGATCGTGCACATGTTCCGCGGCACCGTCCGCGACAACATCGCGCTGGGCAGGCTTGGAGCGAGCGAGGCCGAAATCGTCGCCGCCGCCAAGGCGGCGCACGCGCACGATTTCATCAGTGGCTTTCCGCTCGGCTACGACACGCCGGTCGGCGAGCATGGCCTGCAACTGTCCGGCGGCCAGCGCCAGCGCGTCGCCATCGCCCGCGCCTTGATCAAGGACGCGCCCATCATCCTGCTCGATGAAGCGACCGCCTCGCTCGATTCGGAATCCGAGCGCGTAGTGCAGGAGGCGGTCGGCGAACTGTGCCGCGGCCGCACCACGCTCGTCATCGCGCACCGGCTCTCCACCATCATGCACGCCGATCGCATCCTGGTGGTCGAGAACGGCCTGATCGTCGAATCCGGCCGCCACGAGGAGTTGCTGCACAAGGGCGGCCGCTACGCCTCGTTCTACCGGCTGCAGCTCAAGGAGCAGGCGCACGAGCGGCAGCCGATCGCCGTGGGTTGACAGAACGCGGCGGACGAAGGACAGAAAGCCCGCGCTGGGTGGCCGATCGCGTCACCCGGTCCGTCCCTCACCTTCAGCTGTTCTACTCCAGAATTAGAGATGAGCACCCCAACCAACAACTACGTCATTGCCCCGCCGCCGCAGGCCGTGCTCGCGGTGGCCGGCACCGATAAGCTTTTTCCGGTCCGCCGCCTGTGGTGCGTCGGCCGCAACTATGTCGAACACATCAAGGAAATGGGGCAGGACGTGCGCGAGCCGCCGTTCTTCTTCGCCAAGCCGGCCGACGCCATCGTCCCGGACGGCGGCACGGTGCCCTATCCGTCGCTGACCAAGGACATGCATCACGAGGTCGAGCTTGTCGTCGCGCTCAAGAGCGGCGGCCGCAACATCCCGGTCGCCAAAGCGAACGATTGCATCTACGGCTACGGCGTCGGCATCGATCTGACGCGGCGCGATCTGCAGATCGCCTCGCGCGACATCAAGCGGCCGTGGGAAATCGGCAAGGCGTTCGATCATTCGGCGCCGTGCGGCGCGCTTCGGCCCGCATCCGAGATCGGCCACCCGACCAAGGGCCGCATCGTGCTCAAGGTCAACGGCAAGGTGCGCCAGGACGGCGACCTCAATCAGATGATCTGGAACGTCCCCGAAGTCATTTCCAAACTATCGGAGATGGTCGAACTCGCCCCCGGCGACATCATCCTGACCGGCACGCCGTCCGGCGTCGCCGCCACGGTCACCGGCGACAAAATCGAGTGCGAGGTCGAGGGCGTGGGCACGCTCAAGGTGACGATCGGCCAGCCGCTCTGACTGCTTCACCCCCCTCACCCTGAGGTGCTCGGCGCGAACGCGCCGAGCCTCGAAGGGTGCATGCGTTGGCGCCTCGGCCTACATCCTTCGAGGGCCGCTTCGCGGCCACCTCAGGATGAGGTCAATTGTTCCGCGCCCGAGAATGACACTTACGCCAGCCCCTCGGCCTTGAGCGCTTCCTGCACCTTGGGCCGCGACGCGACGCGATCCATGTAGGCCTTGATGTTCGGCCATTTGGACAGATCCAGTTCGATGCGCGGCGACCAGCGCAGCACCGTGAACAGATAAGCGTCGGCGACCGTGAATTTGTCGCCGCTCAGGTATTGCTTGCCGGCAAGCTGCTTGTCGATCCAGTCGAATCGCTTGCCGAGATTCTCCTTGGAGATTTTCTTGAAGTCCTCGGGGGTGGTCGGCCGGAAGATCGGTCCATAAGTCTTGTGCAGCTCAGAGGTGACGAAATTCAGCCACTCCATAACGCGATAGCGCTCGATCGATCCGGCCGGCGGCACTAGGCCCGAGCCGGGTTTCTGATCGGCCAGATATTGCACGATCACCGGCCCCTCGGTCAGCCGCTCGCCATTATCCAATTCGAGCACCGGAACCTGCCCCTTGGCATTGATTCCCCAATAATCCTTGCCGCCCTTGGTCTTCTTCTCGCGGTTGTCGACCTGCTCGAGATCGAGCGCGATGCCGGCTTCGCGCGAGACGATGTGCGGCGACAGCGAGCAGGCGCCGGGCGCAAAATACAGTTTCATGACATTGACCTCCCTTTATACGCGGGCTTGATACACGGGCTTGTGTCACCCTTTCATATCCATGCAATGCGGCGCATATAGCACACGTCTCCAGTGTAGCAATCGAAGGAACTCCTCAGTTCCTCGGACGTTAGCAGGCACCGATACCGCACTGGAGATGATGATGAACGTCCGACGCATCATGCGCGTGCAACCGCCCTCTCCGCTCGGCGACGTGACCGTAGCCCCGGCAGCCCTGACCGGGCGTGCCGAGGCGGATATGGCCCACGCCATGGCGGCGGCTCTTGCCGAATACGAGGCGCCGAGCGCGGCCGAAGTGTTGGGCCGGCTGCGCCGCAGCTTTCCGTGGGCGCCGCTCGGCGCGCGCCTGACGGCGCTCGGCCTCATGATGGAGCGCAGCTACCGCCCCAGCGGACTTTCTTAGATTCCGAGATAGGCGCTGCGCACGCGATCGTCGGCGAGGATTTCGCTGCCGCTGCCGGAGAGCGTGATGCGGCCGTTTTCCAGGACATAAGCGCGGCTCGCGAGCTTCAGCGACAGTGCCACGTTCTGCTCGACCAACAAGCACGTCAGACCGTCGCGATTGAGCTCGCGGATGCTGCCGAGCACGTTGTGAACGATAGTCGGCGCCAGTCCGAGCGACGGCTCGTCGAACATGATCAGCTCCGGCGCCCCCATGAGGCAGCGCCCGATCGCCAGCATCTGCTGTTCGCCGCCCGACAGCGTGCCGGCGGCCTGCCGCTCCCGTTCGGCCAGCACGGGAAACATCGCCAGTACGCGTTTGCGGTTTGCGTCGCGCTGCGCGCGGGCGCGCGGCAGCAGCGCCCCCATGTCGAGGTTCTCGGCGACCGTGAGCGTCGGGAAAATCTGCCGGCCCTCCGCCACCTGCCCGATGCCCAGATTGCAGACACGATGGCTCGGCCAGCCGGCGATATCGGTCGCCCCGAATACGATGCGCCCGCGCGCCGGCCGCAGCATCCCGGCGATGGCGCGAATGAGCGACGTCTTGCCGGCGCCGTTGGCGCCGACGATGGCGACGATGGCGCCTTGCTCGATGTCGAGCGACACGCCATCGAGCGCCTGCGCATCGCCGTAAAATACGTCGAGGTTTTCCACGCGCAGCATCACACGACCCGGATGTTAACTTCAGATTGGCCCAGATAGGATTGCACCACAGCCGGATCGCGCACCACCTCGTGCGGCTCGCCCTCCGCAATGGCGACGCCGTGATCGAGCACGAGCACGCGCGACGCCAGCGCCATCACGGCGCGCATGACATGCTCGATAAGCAGGATCGTCAGCCCGCTGTCGCGATTGAGTTCGCGCAGCACCGTGACCAGGCGATCGACTTCGGTCGGCCGCAGGCCGGCGACGACTTCGTCCAACAGCAAGAGTTTCGGTTCGGTAGCGAGCGCGCGTACGACTTCGAGACGCTTGCGGTCCGGCAGCGTCAAGGACGACGCCTGCTGATGACGGCGATCGAACAGATCGAAGCGGCGCAGCAGTTCCTGCGCCCGGGCGCGCGCTCCGCCGACATCGCGCCGGTGCAGCAGCGCGCCGACAATGACGTTGTCCTCGACGCTCAGCGCCGGAAACGGCCGCACCAGCTGGAACGTGCGGGCGATGCCGCGGCGGCACACGGCGTCCGGCGCGAGGCCGGTAATATCCTCGCCCGCAAAGCTGATCGTGCCCGAGTCCGGCGGGATCGCGCCGGCGATCATATTAAACAGCGTCGTCTTGCCGGCGCCGTTCGGGCCGATCACGGCGAAGATCGCGCCCTCGGGCACCGCGAAGCTCACGCCATCGACGGCGACCAGGCCGCGAAAGCGCTTGCTGACGCGCTCGATCGAAAGCAGCGCCGTCATCGCCCGCCCTTGTCGATGCCAACCCTATCAATGCCAAGCCGCCGCGCCAGCGGCGGCCAGATGCCCTCGGGCAACGCCACCACGACCAGCAGCAGACAGATGCCGTAGAACACCTGCTTGGCCCCGGGCAAATCGAAGCCGAGCGCCGCCATGATCGATGTCACGGACTCCGCCATTCCGGTGAGCACGAACGCGCCGAGCACGGGCCCGAACAGCGTGCCGATGCCGCCGATGATCGGACCGAGGATCATCTCGATCGACTGTGAAATGTTGAAGACCTGCTCGGGGAACAGGTTGTTGTAGAAGAACGCGTAGAACACGCCGGCAAACGAGGTCACACCGCCCGAGATCATCAGCGCGTACATCTTGTAACGGAACGTGTCGATGCCGGCGGCGCGCGCGGCCTGCTCGTCTTCGCGGATGGCGAGCCAGAAATAGCCGATGCGGCTCTTGAGCAGCGCCCGCGACAGCACAAACGCCACCGCCGTCGCAGCCAGCATGACGTAATAAAACATGGTCGGGTTGCCGCGCAGCCGCCACAGATCGTCGTGGGTGTATTGCGCGACCGGCAGGAACAGACCCGCCGACGCATGCACAAAATCAAGGTGATCGAAGCCGACGCGGGCAAACTCGGCAAACGCGATGGTCAGGATCGCGAAATAGACGCCGGCGACACCAAAGCGGAACGCGAGAAAGCCGATGATGGCGGCACAGGCGGCGGCGACTGGGATTGCCGCCAGAAGCCCGAGCCACGGCGCGACGCCGTAGCGGGTGAACAGCACCGCCGCAACGTAAGCGCCAAGCCCCGCATAGATCGCATTGCCGAGCGACAGCTGGCCGGCAAAGCCCATCATGATGTTCCAGGCCTGCCCCGTATAGGCGAGGTAGAGCGCGACGATCATCACCGTGAGCAGATAATCGTTGACCACCCACGGCGCGATCACGAGCGCGGCGAACACGGCGGCAAGGAGCCCGAGCGAGCGGCGCGACGCGCCGTCGGCAAGCCGTGCGATCATGCCGCCCTCTTGCCGAGGATGCCCTGCGGCCGCAGCAGCAGCACTAGCACCAGGATGCCGAACGAGAACATGCTCTTGGCCGATGGCGTGAACAAAAGGCCGGCAATCGCCTCGGTCAATCCGATCAAAACGCCGCCGATCAGCGCACCGGCCATCGAGCCGAGCCCGCCGGTGATGACAATGACGAAAGCCAGCAACGTATAGCTCGGCCCGAGCATGGGGGTCACATCGGTAATCAGCGACATCATGGTGCCGGCGGCGCCGACACAGGCCGCGCCGATGCCGAACGTGAGCGCATAGAACCGTTTCACATCGAGCCCGACCACCAGCGCCCCGGTATAGTTGTCGGCGCAGGCGCGGATCGCCTTGCCGAACAGGCTGTAGCGAAAGAACGCGAACAGCGCCGCCGTCACGACGATGGCCGCGGCGGCCGCATAGGCCTTGGAGGCATCGACGATCACCGGCCCGATCTGGAAACTGTCATAGGCATACGACGTCTGTATGGTCTGAGCGTCCGGACCGAAGATGATCAACAGCGTGTTGACGATGATCAGCGCCAGCGCCACCACCAGCAGAAACTGGCTGTGCTCGGGACGGGTGATGAACGGATTGATCAGAGTTGCCTGCAGCAGGTAGCCGAACACGAACATCACCGCCGCGATCGGCACCAGCATGATCAGCGGATCGAGATGAAACGCCGCAAACAGCACGACCGCGACATACATCGCGATCGACATCATCTCGCCGTGGGCGAAATTGACGACGCGCACCACGCCGAAAATGACCGACAGGCCCAGCGCCATCAGGCCATAGACCAGACCGGTCAGAATTCCGGCGACGGCAACGTTCAAATAGACGGCAAGCGACACCGCTCAGGTCCGGGCACGCGCTAGATCCGGCTCTGATAAGGCTTCATCGGCCATTCCAGCTTGGCGTTGGCCGCCTCTTTCGGCGCGACCGTTACCTGCTTGCCGCCGCGGTTCTGGACGGCGCCGCATTTCAATCCGACGTTCTGCCCCTTGGCGTCGAACATGATGCCGGGCCCGATGCTGACGTTGTCGGTGATGTGGGTCGCATGCAGCGCGGCAGCCAGAGCCTTGGGGTCCGCCGAACCGGCGCGCTTGTAGGCGTCAGCGGCGATCAGCAGAGCCTCGAACGTGTAGACATGATTGGTGTTCATGTTGAGGCCGGGGAACTTCTTGGTGAATGCGGCCTCGAGCGTCTTGGTCATCTTTTTGTTCGGATCGTACCAGGGCACCAGGCTAATGGGGCCGTCCGAGAGCTTGCCCAAAGTCTTGGTGTATTGGTTCTCGTACCAACCCGGCCCCCAGCTCAAGATGGCCTGCGGCGTAAAGCGCTGCTTGACCATCTCGCGCGTCAGCAGCATCGCATCGTTCAGGCGGCCGACCACAAGCATGATCTCGGCGTTGGCGGCCTTAGCCTTCGTCACTTCGACAGAGAGGTCGCGCGCCGCCGGATCGTAGGAGATCTCCTCAACGATCGTGTATGGCGGCTTCATGCCGTGGATGCCCTTGGCCATCCCGGTGCCGAACAGATCGTTGACGTGCATGAACACCGCGGTCTTTGGCGTGACGCCGGCAATTGCAAAAACCTCTCCTTGCTCGGCGAACTCATCGTGGAGCAGCATCGGTACGGTCGGGAAGTTTCGCACAACGAACTTGTAACCCTGTTCGGTGATCTGCGGATCGCTGCCGACGTTGATGACCAGCGGGATACCCTTCTGCTCCGCGACCTGGGCCACGGCGGTGGTCTGGCCGGAATCAAACGCGCCGATCAGCAGCTGCGCGCCGTCGCTGACAAGCTTTTCCGCGTGCTCACGGGCGGTATTGACGTTGGATTCGGTGTCGCCGTTCATGATCGTCAGTTCGGGCAGCCCGAGCGACTTCAGGATGGCCGGTGTGATATCGACGCCGCGCTGGCAGTCCTGGCCGATCCCGGCTTCGAAACCGGAACGCGGCAGGATCACGCCGACTTTCAGCGGCGCGAGCGCTGCGCGCCCAATTGTGGGCGCCGCAACGGTTGCGGCGGCAGCGGCGACGCCGGAGGAAAAGGTCCGGCGGGTGATGCGAAGCGAGTTGGAAAGCGGCTTCCGATGCATGGAGATCCTCCCGTGGCTCGTGTCTTCCGGCCTTTCCCCAAACTGCCGGATTTTATGCGGCCGTCACAGGCGCGAAAAGGTCGCGACCGGAGCGAGTGCCCGCTCGGGGCAGCGATGACATATTGTTGACCTCGACAACAATTCCGTCAATACCACGGTGCAGTAGCCAGTTCGTGCGACAGAGGGTGCGGCATGACCGGCACCGGCAATACCCGACGGAAGTCCTCCGCGCTGCGCAGCCGGGCGCCGACGCGGCGAAGTCCGAGACCGGCGCTCGCGCTCGACGCACTCAACCACCATCTCGGCTACTTCGTCCGCCGTCTCCAGGTGTGGATTTTCCGGGACTTCATCCGCACCCTGGCGCCGATCCATCTGAGCCCAGCGCAATTTTCGGTTCTGGTCATCGTCAGCGCCAATCGCGGACTGTCGCAGGCCGAGCTTGCGGCTACGCTCGGAATCGAACGGGCGCGGCTGGTGCGGCTGTTGCATCGGCTGCAGTCGCGCGGCCTGATCGCGCGACTGCGTTCGAGCGCCGATGGACGCCGCCACGAACTGGAATTGACACCGCAGGGGCATGTCCTGCTGACGCAGGCAAAGGCTTTGGGCGCGCGGCATCAGAAACGGCTGATCCGGAAGCTCGGCGCCGCGCGGCACGGCGCTTTGCTGCAAGCGTTGCGCGAGCCCTAGCGGTTTCGCGCGAAAAGACATTCGACCGCCGCGGCCATGCGCAGAAGCCGGTGGTCCTCGCCGTTGCGCCCGATCAGCATCAAACCGACCGGCATCGACGGCGGCGCCACCGGAAGCGGCAAAGTAACGGCGCACAGGTCGAAAAAGTTGATGATCGCGGTGTTGCGCAGCAGCGCGGCATTGCGGGCAGCGAACACCTTGGGGTCCGCGACTTCCGCAATGGTCGGCGCCACGATCGAGGTCGTCGGCATGATGAGGCCGTCGAGTCCGACGAGCCGCGCATCCATCAGGTGAACGAGGCGCGCTCGCGCGCGCATCATGTCCACGTAATCGGCGGCCGACACCGCGCAACCGCGTTCGATGCGCGCCCGCACGTTGGGATCGATGTCGTTGGGGCGCCGGTTCATCCAGTCACGATGGATGGCGCAGGCCTCCGGCGGCGAGATGCCGCCTTTGGCGTTGACCTCGTTCATGTCGTCAAACAGCGGCAGAGTCTCGCGGCTCACGCGCACGCCGGCGCCATCGAGCTGTTTGACCCCCGCGGCGAACGCCGACGCCACCGTGTCGTCGAGGCGATCGAACGGCAGGCCTTCGGCGATGCCGAAGCGCAAGCCATCGAGCGCGGCAACGTCGAGCGGCGCGAAGGAAAATTCCTCGCCGGACATGACGGCGTCCGCCTTGGCGCAATCGGCGACCGTCGCGGCGATCGGGCCGATCGAATCGAGCGTGAAGCTCAACGGGAATGCGCCGTCGGTCGGCACCCGCTGCCGGCTCGGCTTGAAGCCGACCAGGCCGCACAGCGAGGCCGGAATGCGTACCGAACCGCCGGTGTCGGTGCCGATCGAAATCTCGCAGAAGCCGTCGGCCACCGCGACCGGCGCGCCGGCCGACGAGCCGCCGGGCACGCGGGCGCGATCGCGCGGATTGCCCGGCGTGCCGAAATGCGGATTGGCGCCGACGCCGGAGAAAGCGAATTCGACCATGTTGGTCTTGGCGACGATCACCGCGCCGCCCGCGCGCAGCCGCCGCACGATCGCGGCATCGGCCGCCGCTGGCTTCGCCTCCTCGGCAAGGATTTTGGAGCCAGCCCGCGTCGGCTCGCCAGCGACGTCGAACAGGTCCTTGATGCTGACGATGACGCCGTCAAGCGGCCCGAGCGAGATTCCAGAACGAGTCCGTGCGTCGGCCGCATCCGCCGCGGCGCGCGCCGCGTCGCGATACACGGTGAGGCAGGCGCGCGCGCCCTCGCCCTTCGGGTCGGCGATGCGAGCCAATGCCTGTTCAAGCCGGTCCCGGGAGGATGTCTTTTGCATGTTTGGACTGTCCTACGCGCGTCAGCACCGCTTAAGATCATTAAGAGAGAGCTCGCCGATCTGAGACGCATCCTATCGGCCGCCTTCGCGGATGCAAACGCGCAGCCGGTCTGGCAGCGTTGCAGTGGCCTTCGGAAAATGTCATTCCGGCCGCGCACGCGCAAAGTGGCATTGAGAATGAGGAAGAACCGCCATGGCAACCGGCAAGCCCACGATCTGTTTCATCGGCTTCGGCGAAGCGGGCCAGGCCATCGCATCGGGCCTGCGCGAGGCAGGCATCGAGTCGATTGCGGCCTGGGACATTCTATTCCCCGTCCCGGAAGGCGAAAGGCTTAAAGATGCCGCCGCGGCGATAGGCGCGCGCTGCGCCAATTCGGCCGCCGACGCAGTGCGGGACGCCAACACAATCATTTCCGCGGTGACGGCCGCATCGAGCGTCGACGCGGCGCAATCGGTCAAACCGCATCTGACCCAGCAGCCGTTTTTCCTCGACATCAATTCGGTCTCGCCGGGCCGCAAGCAGGAGACGGCCAAGCTGCTCGGCGACGCCGCGCGCTACGTCGACGTGGCGGTGCTGGCGCCGATCCATCCAGCCCGCCACCAGACGCCGATGCTGCTCGCCGGACCGTACGCGGCGGCGATCGCGCCGGTCATGAGCGCGCTCGGCATGCGCGTGAGCGTGGCCGGCAGCGAGATCGGCGCCGCGGCCGCCATCAAGATGGTGCGCAGCGTCATGATCAAGGGCATCGAGGCGCTGACGCTCGAATGTTTTCTTGCCGCGGCGCGCGCCGGCGTCGTCGACGAGGTCGCCGCCTCGATGAAGAACAATTATCCGGGCCTCGATTGGAGCAAGATGGTGCCCTACAACCTCGAACGCATGGCGAGCCACGGCGAGCGGCGCGCGGCCGAGATGGAGGAGAGCGCTGATACCTTGCGCGAACTCGGCGTCGAGCCGCTGATGACGATGGCCACGGTGCGGCGTCAGCGCGAAATGGGCCAGATCGGCAAGCAGCCGAGCGTGCGCGGCGCGCTGCCGGAAGGCCGCGCCGCGATCCTCAACGCCATCAGCGCCGCCGCGCGTGACCGGCATTAGCTTAGAAGCGGAGTTCCTGCTTACCGGCGCTTCTTGACCTTGCGGCCTCCGCGCGGCGCGGGACGCGTGGATTTGGTCGCGCCTGACGGCAGCGGCGCGATCCGTGCGCTCCAATATTCCCAGGTGCGCGTCACCACATTCGGCATCCGGCTGATCGCGCCGGCAAGCTCGACTTCGCCGTGATGCAAGCGGTCGGGCGTGCCGAGCATCAGCGCGTGCAACTGATACTGCGCGTTCTGGCATATGAAGATCGAGCGCGACACCAGTTCCTTGATCGTGCTACCGACCACGGTGGCGCCGTGGCGGTTCATCAGCACCGCCGGGTGCTGACCCAGCGCCTGCGCCAGCGAGCGGCCCTCCTCCGGCTTGACGACCAGAAGGTTGGTATCGCCGAACTCGTCATGCTGGTCCCAGAACGGCATGTCCTCGCCGCCGGCTGCGCCGAGATGAAATACCGGCACGATCGGCTTGCCGGCGATCGCAAACGGCATCACCGCCGGCGCATGATGGTGGCAGATCGCCATCACGTCCGGCCGCGCCTGATAGATGCAGCCGTGAATGACGCGCTCGGCGTAAAGATGCACCTTCGGCGGCTTGACCGGCTCGGAGTTGAGCGTGAATTGCAGAATATCGTCCGGCTCGACCAGCCCGGGCGAACGCGCGCGCGGCAAGAGATAACGCCCGGGGTCGCCGGGATGGCGCGCGCTGACATGGCCGAAGGCGTCGAGCACGCCCTCGTTGGCGAGAATACGGTTGGCGAGCGCCAGTTCGGCGACGAGTTCATTCAGTTTATCCGGCACGTTCGCTCCTTACGATCTCGATGCGGCGGCTGGACCGCCGTTCCCTATGCTGTGGCATTGTCATCAAACAACGGTTCGATCAACAGGCCCGCGGCTTCGCCGGGTGTGCCGATCAGGACCGGCGCGCCGACCGGCACGGTCTGGCCGCCAACGGCAAGCCTGGCTTGCACCGAAACGAGCGCCCCGGGAGACGGCGGATTTGCTGCGTCGAGCCCCGATCCCAACAGCGGCTCGAGCGGCTGCGCGACGCGGCAGCCTTCCACCACGAACGACTCGAACCCAGCAAAACCCCGGTCCGAAGGCAATTGCGCCACGGCCTGCGCGAACTGCGCCGCCCCTTCGTGCGCAATGTCAAGTTCGCAAAATGTACGGATGAGGCGTACCCAGACGCCCTTATAGGCCACCGTTGCGCGCAGCGCGAAAGTCTTGCCGGCGGCCGCCTCGCCTTCCATCCGCATGAAGCGGGTGCCGCGGGCGAGATCGGGCGCCGCCGCAAGGTAGATTTCCTCGGCGCCGAGGAGGCGGGCCTCGCGGTCGGCAGCCGCGATCATGGTATTAAGCGTGCCGGACTGGGGCTCCTTCAACGCGCGATGGGCGATAGCGGCGGCCTTCGTTGCGAGCGCGATCTCGGCCGGATCGGCCTTGCCGCGCAATTTGGCGAATAGCGCGGTGGCATCGCTCAACGCCAAATCCGGCCCGCCTTCGCGCAGATCGGCGGCAATGCCGGCGGGAAGCCCGTCGAAATCGGCGATGCCGACCGCGGCATTTTTCTGTACCGACGCGATCTGCTGCCCGGCTTTCAGCCCGATGCGCGGATGGTGCAGCACATCGCCGAGCCGGCTCACCCGCTCGATCCACGTCTTGACGCGGAAACTCAACGCCGCGACCAGATAAGGCGCCGCAGCACGCGGGACCACCAGCAATGCCTCCGACCAGTACGGCACGAAGCCGACCAGCCACGACACACCGGCCGGGCGCGTGTTGTTGGTGTAGACGATCAGCGCGTCGAGTTTGGCCTCGCGCATGGCGGCGCGCAGGCGATCGAGCCGCGCGTCCAGCGCGGCGTCGGGCAACTCGACCGGCGAACGGGAGATCAGACCGCGGCGCATCGTCGTCTCTTTGTTGATCTTGTTACGCGGCTACTTCGAACAATTGCCGTGGCGTCTTGCATAAGACTTCGACGCCGCTATCCGTCACCAGTACGGCATCGCCGAGCACGATGTAGCCGGCTTCGGGATGATAGGTGTTGGGATGCACGATCAAGGTCATGCCGGGTTCGAGCACGGTGTTCACGTCTTCCAGAATGTGCGGCTTGGAATCGGCGAACATGCCCATGCCGTGGCCGCGCACGCGGGTCCATTGACTCGTGGTGTATTCGCCGAGGCCATGCTTGCGGAACACATCGTTCTCGGCCTTGGCCACGTCGGCGGCGCGCGCGCCGGGACGCACCGCGGCGATGCCTGCCTCCAGCGCCTCCGCATACACCGCGAAGGCGCGCCGCTGCGCCTCGTTCGCTTTGCCGACCGCCAGCGTGCGGCAAATCTGGGCGAAATAACCCTGCACCGCAGGCGTCAGCTCCGTGGTGACGAGATCGCCCACCGCGATGCGGCGCTCAGAGGGCGGCGTCATGCCGAGCACGTCCTTGCCGCCTGAGCCGATGATCATGAAATTGTCCGGGCAGCCGCGCTGGCGCAAATGCGCCTCGATGTCGGCGACGATCTCGTACTGGCGGCGACCGGGCCGCACCACCTTGAGAAACTCGACATAGGCGGCGTCGGCGATCTGCGCGGCGCGGCGCACGGCGTCGATCTCACCGGCACTCTTGTGCATCAGAAGCTTATCGACAAGCGCGGTGGCATCGTCGAGATTGAAACTGCGCGCCGGATCGGCGAGCCATTGCGGCATGAAGCGCCGTGGCGCCGCGGCCAGCCGCGCATTGGCAACACGATCGAGCCGCGCACCCGCCGCGCGCGCGATGTCGGCGGCGAAATGCACGCGCACGCCCGGCGCTTCGAGTTCAGCGCGTTCGGCGTCCGTGGCGCTGTCGAGAAACAGCTCGACCGCACCGTCGGCATCGACCAAGGCGAGCCCGTGACCTTCGAGGATGCCGAAATCGGCGCCGTAGCGCAGGTAATCGCCCTGCCAGGCGTTGCCGTAGAGCAGCACATGATCGAGGCCGGCCTCGCGCATCGCCGCCGCGAGACGCGCCCTCCGTTCCTCGGCGAGCGTTTGTTTTGTGTTTGCCATGCGGGCTCCCCTACTCCGCCGCTTCGCTGTGTACCGGCGCGAGCACGCCATAGTCGCGCTGCGCCGCTTCCGCCGAAACGTATCCCGCGCGTACGTCGTCCTCGACCGCCTTGCGGGCGCGGGCCTTCGGATCGCCCCAGCCGCCGCCGCCCGCGGTGAGGAATGTCATGCGATCGCCCTCCTCGATGCGCACGCCGGTCGCTTTCTTCAATTTCTGTTCGCTGCCGTCGCGGCGAATAAGCGTCGCCTCGTTGACGGCGCCGGGTTTGCCGCCGTTGAGACCCCAGGGCGGATTCTTGGTGCGCTCGCAATTTACATTGGCGACGCACGGTTGCAGCGCCCGATACGTCATTTCGACGCCGAGGCCGCCGCGGCGCAGCCCCGCACCGCCGGAGTCGGCGCGCAGCGCGAAGCGCTCGATCAAAAATGGATACTGAATTTCCTGCAGCTCGATCGGCGCGCTGCGCACGTCGCCCTGACAGATCGACACCGAGGCGGATTCGCCGTCCTCCTGCGGACGGCCGCCCCAGCCGCCGCCGAAAATGTTCATCAGCAGAAACCGCCGGCCGTCGGGCCGGAAGCCGCCGATCGAGCAACCGCCCATGTCGCCCTTATGTGCGGCCGGAATCCTGTCTGGCAGCACCGGGGCCAGCGCGCTGAGGATCGTGTCGATCACGGTCGGCAGCGCAATGCTCCACAGGCCGAGCGCGGCCGGCGGCTTGGCGTTGAGAATCTTGCCTTCCGGCAGCACGATTTCCAGCGGCCGGAAGCAGCCTTCGTTGACCGGCGCATTCGGCTGCGTCAGGCACTTGAAGGCGACGCGCGCCGCGGCAAGGCCGCCGGAGTATCCCGAATTGATCGGTCCCGCGGTCTGCGCGTTGATCTCGGAAAAATCGACCACCATGCGGTCGCCGTCGACCTTCACCTTGACCTTGATGCGCAGCGGCACGTCGAGCGAACGGCCGTCATTGTCCAGGAAAGTCTCAGCCTCATAATCGCCGTCGGAAATTTTTGCGACGAAGGCACGCGTCTCGCGTTCGGTCGCGTCCCACATCGCGGCGATGCAGGTCATGACCGTGTCCTGCCCATAGCGGCATAGAAGTTCGCCGAAGCGTCGGATGCCGAGCTGGCAGCAGGCGATCTGGGCGCGCAGATCGCCCAGCGCCGATTCCGGAAAGCGCACGTTGTCGTGAATGATCTGCCACAGCGTTTCGTTGCGCTTGCCCGCCTCGTAGATTTTCAACGAGCGGAACTGAATGCCCTCCTGATAAATCTCGGTGGTCTCGACAGAGCCGAAACCGATCCGCGAACCGCCGATATCGACCCAGTGGGCGCGGCTCGCGGCGAACGCCACCACCTTGCCCTCGTGAAAGCACGGCGCGTAGATGACGATGTTGTTGAGGTGCTGGCCGCAGACTTCGCCGTGATTCATGATCACCACGTCGCCCGGCGCGAAGCCGTCAAGGCCGTAGCGTGCGATGCCGTCCTTCACGGCGATGCCGAGATCGGCCAGAAAGATCGGCAGGCCGCCCTGGTTCTGCGAGATCATGCGGCCTTCGCCGTCGATCAGGCCGCAGCAGAAATCGCGCACCTCATAGATCATCATGTTGTAGGCCGACTTGCACAACGCGGTCGCCATCTCGTCCGCATAGGCGTTGACGGCGTTGCGCACGACCTCGACGGTGATCGGATCGATTTTCATGGTTCGGAATCGCCCGTACTGAGAGTGATGACAATGTTGCCGAGCGGATCGACCAACGCCCGGTCGCCGGGCGCGATCAGGGTGGTTGAATTCGCCTCCTCGATCAAGGCGGGGCCGACGATCTCGGTCCCCGCGGCAAGATGCGGCCGCCACAGGATGCGCGTCTCCACCGGCCGCGCCGCATCGTCGAACACGACGGGACGCCACTGTTCGCCGCCTGAGCCTTCCGGCTGCCACGGCTCGGCGAGCCAACGGCCGATGGCGTCCTGCATGCGCGGCACAGTGACGGTAAGGCGCAGGTTGACCACTTCGATCGATTGATCGGGCGCAGCGTGGCCATAGCGCTGATCGTGCTGCGTATGAAAGCGCTCCCGCGCGCCTTCGACGTCGCCGGTCAACTCGCCGGCCTCGGCAACCGCAATCGCAATTGTGTGCTCCTGGCCGCGATAGCGCAAATCCGCGGCGAATTTGAATTCGCCATCGCTTAGAGCATCGCGCGCCAACGCCTTTTCGCCGGCGGCACGCAGTTCGGAAAATGCCAGGGCCGCGCCCTCCGCATCGATCTTGCCCAATTCGCCGATCAGCGTCCGCACGAAATCCTGGCGCCACTCGGCCATCAGCATACCGAGCGCCGAGAACGCGCCCGGCAGCTTGGGAACGATGACCTTTGGGATGGAGATTTCGCGGGCGATGGCGACGGCGTGCAGCGGCCCGGCGCCGCCGAACGCGATCATCGTGGTGTCGCGCGGATCGATGCCGCGTTTGACCGACACGGCGCGCACCGCAAGCGACATGGCGGCATCCGAAATGGTGGCGATGCCGAGCGCCGTTCGCATCGCGTCGAGGTCGAGTGTCTTGCCGAGCGCCGCGGCGGCGGTTTGCGCGCGGGCACGGTCGAGCCGCATGTGGCCGCCGAGAAAGCGCGTGTCGTTGAGCCGGCCGAGCAGCAGATCGGCGTCGGTCACGGTCGGCTCGGTACCGCCGCGGCCGTAGCAGGCCGGTCCCGGATCGGCGCCGGCGCTGTGCGGGCCGACATGCAACCCGCCGTGCTGATCGCACCAGGCGATCGAGCCGCCGCCGGTACCGACCTCGACGATATCGACGACCGGCAACTGCATCGGCTGGCCGGTGAAAGCGTCGCCGATGATGTAGCCTTCCTCGATCGGCGCAACGCCATCGGTGATCAGCGATGTCTTCGCCGTGGTGCCGCCCATGTCGAAGCCGATGGCGCGTTCGATGCCGAGAATTTGCGCGACGCGGCCCGCGCCGATCATGCCGGCGACCGGGCCGGATTCCATCATCGCCACCGGCGCGCGCCGCGCCTCGCCGGCCGACATGGTGCCGCCGTTCGAGCGCATGATGGCGATCTGCCCGGCAAAGCGCGACGCGTCGGCGAACTCTTCCAGACGGCTCAGATAGCGGCTGACCCGCGGGCCGACGAAGGCGTTGAGCACGGTCGTCGACGTGCGCTCGTATTCGCGAAACTCGCGCAGGATTTCATGGCTCAGCGTGACGAACACGCCGGGCAGCGTGCACCGCAACGCCTCGCCGGCGAGAATTTCATGCGCCGGATTGCCGTAGGCGTGCAGCAAACAAACCGCTACGGCCTCGACGCCAAGCCCGGCTAGTCTCTGCGCCAGCGCAGCGACCTCAGCTTGATCAAGCGGCTTGAGCACCTTGCCGCCGGCATTCATGCGTTCGGCAAGTTCGAACGTCAGCTCGCGCGGCACCAGCGGACGCGGCCGGTGAAAAAACAGATTGAACGCGTCGGGCCGGTTGCCGCGGCCGATGGCGTAAACGTCGCGCATGCCGGCCGTGGTGACGAGCGCGGTCTTGGCGCCCTTGTGTTCCAGCACCGTGTTGATGGCGATGGTCGAGCCATGAATCAATTCGTCCATGGCGGCGAGATTGCATTCCGCGAGCTTCAACGCGTCGGCAATGCCTTCGGTCGGATCGGTCGGAACGGTCGAGGTTTTGGACGTGACGATGACGCCGTCGCGATAGCCGACGAGATCGGTGAATGTGCCGCCGATATCGACGCCGACGACTGAGGATGAAGCACGGGCAGTGGACGGGGCACCGGCCCCGGAAGCGGCAGTTTCTTTCAACATGGCGCTGCTTTTATGCCGCTTTTACCCGCCCTGTCATCCGTTGCCGGACAATCCGGCAAAAGCCGCGGCAAGCCACCCGCATTCGGCATTTCCGTTGAAAACGCTCTTGCACAGCATCAGCCATTCATCGACTTTTGCGGCGCCCACGAGCGGGTCGAGCACGCGGTGCCCCTTTTGCTCAAGATCGGCCGGCGAGAGCGGATTCTCGGGATCGCCTGCGGCCGCAACGACGCGGTAACGAAAGGCCTTGCTGCCGGTCTGGACTTCGACCTCAGCCGGCCAATGCAGCGGGTAGAATGCCTCCAGTTCCGGGTCCGGCACGACTTCGACCTTGGTGGATAGCTCCGCAACCGCCGGATCGATGGCGGGCGCGCTGCGGTCGACGTCGAACAACTGCATCGGTGCGTGCGCACAAACTCCGATCTGGTGCGCGACACTGACCAAAGTCGTTTGCCGCGCTCCTGGCACGGCCTTGGTCGAGAGCATGCCGACATAGGCCGGAGGGACGTAGACCCGCACGCGCGTGATTGCATCGGCCCGAATTTGTTCGGCCTGGACGATCGAGGAGAATGCCTGCACCGCGGCGATGCCCTGCTTGGCCGAACAGAACGGCTTGATGCTGAGTTCGGAGTAAACCGACCCCTGCCCCAATTTGTCGACGAGCCGCGAGCGATCGAGCGCGATGCCGTGCGTGTCGGCGAGCCAATCCCGGTCGAGCAGCCCCGGGTCGCCATGATAGTCCGCCCGCGCGGCCTCGGCCGCGGCGATGCCGCCCGCGACGGCGTTGGCGTAAAGAAACCAGCGTCCTGACGGCGCCCCATGAATATGACCGACGCCGCCCGCGGTCATCATGACGGCGAGCGACAGCGCGTGGCTGGTGCGCTCGGCGTTCAGCCCGAACAACCGTGCCGCCGTTGCCGCCGCCGCCACAGGTACCACCAGATAAGTCGGCCAGATGCCGCGGTAGAGGATCTTCGGGCCGCCCACGGCCATGCCGAACCGGGTAGCAATTTCAGTCCCGGCCCAGATTGCGCTCGCGACCTCGTCGGCGTCGATCGTTTCCTGGCGGGCCGTGAGCATCAGCGCGACCGGAACGATGCCGGCGCTCGGGGTGACGCACGATTGCAGGTGAATATCGTCAATCTCGGTCAGCCGGATGGCCGCCGCGCAGCGCGCGATCCGGTCGGCCAGCGAACCCGCCTCGCCAAAGCGTTGCAGCGCCTTCCCTTCGGGAATGCTGTTGCCGGCAAGCGCCGCCAGCACCGTATCGGTGAGGTGCAGGCGTAACCGCTCCCGCTCAGGCGGGATCAATGCCGACGCCTTGGCGCCGGTGACAAATGCTGCAAGTTCGCCGATGACGCTCACGGTACGATTGCCCTGCCCGATAGCGATTGGCTATCCATGGCATCCTCATAGCAAAACCTGCCGGTGTCCGCATATGCCAGCCGCCCTTAACGAGACCCACGATCCAGCCCGGCGCAGCTTCGTCGACAGCGCCAATGCTCCGGGCTGCGATTTTCCCATCCAGAACCTGCCGTTCGGCGCGTTTCGCCCGCGGACCCGGACAACCGCCGCGCGTCGGCGTCGCAATCGGCGATCGGGTCCTCGACGTCGCTGCGGCCGCTTCGTCGCACGATGGCCTGGCCGGTGACGCAGCGCGGGCCTGTGCGGCGCCCCGGCTTAATCATCTGATGACGCTCGGCCCGCAGGCATGGTCGGCGTTGCGGCTCGCGCTGTCGCGCGGCTTGAGCGCCGAGCATGCCAACGCGGATTTCCGGCAACATCTGCTTCCGATGGCGCAGGCGGAAATCGAGCTGCCGGTGATGGTCGGCGATTTCACCGACTTCTTCGCCTCGATCTTCCACGCCACCAATGCGGGACGGATGTTCCGGCCGGACAATCCGCTGATGCCGAACTACAAATATGTGCCGGTTGCCTATCACAGCCGCGCCTCATCGGTCATTCCCGAGCGGCACGGCGTTCAAGCGGCCGCGCGGTCAGCGCAAAGGCCAAAGCGACGCCGAACCGAGCTACGGGCCGTCGCGCAATCTCGACTTCGAACTGGAGCTTGGCTGCTACATCGGCACGCCGAGCGAACTTGGCAAGCCAATTCCTGTCGGCAAGGCGTCAGAGCACATCTTCGGCTTCTGCCTGCTCAACGACTGGTCGGCGCGCGATATGCAGGCGTGGGAATATCAGCCGCTCGGCCCATTCCTGGCAAAGAATTTCGCCACCACGGTATCGCCCTGGGTGGTGACCGCCGAGGCGCTGGCGCCGTATCGCACGCACGCCTATACGCGACCCCAAGGCGACCCGGCGCCGCTGCCTTACCTCTTCGACGCCGAAGATCAGGCGCATGGCGGCCTCGACATCATGCTCGAAGTCTATGTCTCGACCGAGGCGATGCGGCGTGCCGGCACCGCGCCGGCGCGGATCACCCAGACCTCATTCGCACTGATGTACTGGACGGTGGCGCAGATGATCGCGCACCACACTGGCAACGGCTGCAATCTCGTCACCGGCGATCTGATCGGCTCCGGCACCGTTTCGGGACCGGAGAAATCGAGTTGGGGCAGTTTGCTTGAGCTCACCGCGCGCGGCCGCGAACCGCTGGCGCTGCCGGGCGGCGAAAAGCGCGGCTTCATCGAAGACGGCGACGAGATCATTTTCCGCGGTTATTGCGCGAAGGACGGCTTCGCCCGCATCGGCTTCGGCGAGTGCCGCAGCATCGTGCTGCCGGCGGGGTAATCGCGTCTAATTCACTGGCACCCATTTCTGCAGGCGTTTTCCGGTGTTGACCTCGCCCGTGTAAAAATTGCCGCGCGAGTTGAACGCGCCGACATAGACCCAATGAAATTCGCCGGCATTACGCCCCGGGCTGCCGAAACTGCCGACCACCGCTCCATCCGAGCGCCGCACCGTCTCCATGACGTTGTTGGTGCCGTCGATCAGCATGAAATATTTCTGCTCTTTGTCAAGCGGTGAGAACGCCATGCCCCAGGTCGAGCCCGAGCCTTGCGTCTTTGGATCGAACACGAACTGCCGCACGTAGCTGCCGTCCTTGTGGAACACCTGAATGCGGTTGTTGGTGCGGTCGCAGACATAGACGAGGCCGTCATGCGCCAGCGCGGTGCAGTGCACCGGATTGCCGAATTGCGGCGAGTTCGGATTGTATTTCGGCAGAGCCTGATCGGTCGGCGGTTTGCCGTAGGCGCCCCAGATGCGCTTGATCGCGCCGCTGTCGGCATCGAGCACCGCGACGCGGTGGTTGCCGTAGCCGTCGGCGGCGTAGACTTCGTTGGCGGCGGCGTCGAACGCGAAACCGCCGACCTGGCCGAACTGCGTCAGATCGGTGCTCGAAGTGAGCGGGCCGCGGCGGCCGAGCTGTTTGACGAATTTGCCGTCGACGGTGAATTTCAGCACCATGCTGTCGCCCTTGCCGTTGCCGGACAGCCAGACGAAGCCCTTGTTGTCGACCAGGATCGAGTGCTCCTGCGCCGGCCAGTCGTAACCCTGGTTGTCGCCCGGCCCGCCCCACGCTTTGACGACATCGCCTGACTGATTGAACACCAGCACCGACGGCGCCGGCACGCAGCATTTCGAGCGCGGCGGTTTGAGTGCGGCGCCCTTCTCGTCGGGCGTCAGCGAGCGCGGCCGCTGGAACACCCAGATATTGTCCTGCGCGTCGATCGACATGCCGCCGACCTGGCCGATGATCCAGTTGTGCGGCAGCGGCTTCGGCCAGAACGGATCGACCTTGAATTTCGGACCGTCGGCGAACGCAGGGCAAGCCAGTGCAAACAGCAGCAGCGCCAGCAGCGCAGCCGGCGCGCGCAGCATCGAACCAGCATGCGTCATATCTGTCCCGCCCTTTCCGCGCACATTCGCGGCTTGCATGATCCCGCGCGGTGCGCGGATATAGCATAGCAAGCATCGGCCACCGATAAAGCTCCACCAAGCGAGGCGCTGTGAACACGTCCCAACAACGGCAACTGGCCGAGAATTTCCGCAAGCTGCATCGCGCGCCGCCGATCCTCCTGCTGCCGAATGCCTGGGACCCGATGAGCGCGCGCATCTTCGAGGCCGCCGGTTTTCCGGCAGCGGCGACGACCAGCGGCGGACTCGCGTGGGCGCTGGGCTATGCGGACGGCGAGAAGGCGCCATGGGGCGAAGTGGTGGCGGCGACGCGCCGGATCGCCGAAGCTGTGCGCGTGCCGCTTACCGCCGACATCGAAACCGGCTATGGTGAGACGCCCGACGCAGTCGCGCGCAGCGTTAGCGACATCATCGGCGCCGGCGCGGTCGGCATCAATCTGGAAGACGGCACGCCCAACCCGCAACAGCCGGTGCGCACTATCGCGGACGCCGCCACGCGCATCCGCGCCGCACGCGCCGCCGCCGACGCCGCAGGCGTGCCAATCGTCATCAATGCGCGGGTCGATCTCTATCTCAAACACGTCGGCGATGACGCCACGCGCTTTACCGAAACGGTGCGGCGCGCCGAGGCGTATCTGGCGGCGGGCGCCGACTGCATTTTCGTCTTTGCGGTTGCCGATATGGACCTGATCAAAAAGTTTACCGCTGCCATCAAGGCGCCGGTCAATGTTGTCGGCCGCGCCGGCATGCCGGGGCTCAAGACGCTTGAGGCCGCCGGCGTGGCGCGAGTCAGCATTGCCTCTGGCGCCAGCATGGTCGTCATGTCGACGATCCGGCAGATCGCCGAGGACCTGCACCAAACAGGCGAGTTCGACATTCTCAAAGCCTCGATGACGCGGCCCGAAGCACAGAAACTGTTCGCGAGGGAATAGCGCATGTCCCGGAAAAGTGGACACCGGTTTTCCGAAAAGGACATGCGCCAATGCAAAGGAGAAGGCCCATGACCATGAAAGCCCGCGTGGATTTCCGCAAAGCTTCGCCGCAAGGCGCCAAGGCGATGGGCGAACTGCATGCCTTCGTCCACCGCTGCGGCCTCGACCATACGCTCCTGGAACTCGTCAAGCTGCGCGCCTCGCAGATCAACGGCTGTGCCCATTGCATCGACATGCACACCAAGGAACTGCGCGCCGCCGGCGAAAGCGAACAGCGGCTTTATCTGCTCAACGCCTGGGAAGAATCGCCGTTCTACAGCGAGCGCGAGCGCGCCGCTTTGGCCTGGACCGAGGCGCTCACCCTGATCACCGACGGCCATGCGCCGGACGAGGTCTACGAAGAGGCGCGCGAGCAATTTTCCGAAGAAGAGCTAGCCAACCTGACGCTGGCGATCATCGCCATCAACGGCGCCAACCGGCTCAACATCGCGTTCCGCACCGTGCCGGGGAGCTATCGCGTCAAGGTGCAGCACGCGGCGGAGTGATCGTCATTCCGGGGCGCGCTGAAAGCGCGAACTCGGAATCCATAACCACCGAAATAGAAGAACTTGCGCAGAGCTCCGCCTTTAGCGCTCGCGATTATGGATTCCGGGCTCGGCCCTTCGGGCCGCCCCGGAATGACAGTCAATGTATCTCCGGCTCCGCGATCCGCTCCGTACCGCTGAGAAAATCGAAGTCGCAGCCCTCGTCGGCCTGGGCGATGTGCTCCGAGAACATCGCGCCATAGCCGCGCGGATATTTCGGCGGCGGCTGTTTCCAGGCGGCGCGGCGGCGCGCCATTTCCTCGTCGCCGACGTGCAGATGAATGCGCCGCGCCTCGACATCGACCTCGATCTCGTCGCCGGTTTGCACGAAGGCAAGCGGGCCGCCGACGAAGCTTTCCGGCGCCACATGCAGGATGCAGGCGCCGTAGCTGGTGCCGCTCATGCGCGCATCGGAAATGCGCAGCATGTCGCGCACACCGGCCTTGAGGAGTTTTTTCGGAATCGGCAGCTGCCCCCATTCCGGCATGCCGGGGCCGCCCTTCGGCCCGCCGTTCTTGAGCACCAGCACGTGGTCGGGCGTGACATCGAGGTCGTCGCGGTCGACCTCGCGCGCCATGTGATCGTAGTTTTCGAACGCGATCGCCTTGCCGCGATGGCGCAGCAGACGCTTGTCGGCTGCCGCCGGCTTCATCACGCAGCCGCGCGGCGCGAGATTGCCGGTGAGCACCGCGGTCGCGCCTTCGGGATAGAGCGGCTGCGACAGCGGATGGATCACCTCGGGCAGATACACGCCGGCACCGGAAATATTCTGGCCGACGCTGCGGCCATTGACCGTGAGGCAGGACAGATCGAGCAAGCCTTTCATTTGCGCCATCAGCGCGCGCAGGCCGCCGGCATAGAAGAAATCCTCCATCAGGTATTTGCCGGACGGCGTGATGTTGGCAATCACCGGCACTTGCCGGGAAATCTCGTCGAACCGCGCCATGTCGAGCGCGATGCCGGCGCGGCGGGCGAGCGCGATGACGTGGATGATGGCGTTGGTCGAGCCGCCGAGCGCCATGTGCACGCGGATGGCGTTGTCGAACGCCGCCGGCGTGAGAATCCTGTCCGGCGTCAAATCCTCCCACACCATCTCGACGGCGCGGCGCCCGGCGGCGGCGCACATGCGCGGGTGATTAGCGTCGGGCGCCGGGATCGACGATGCGCCCGGCAGCGCCATGCCCAGCGCCTCGGTGATCGCCATCATGGTGGCGGCCGTGCCCATCACCATGCAGGTGCCGAACGAGCGCGAAATACCGCCCTCAATCTCGTCCCATTCCTCGTCGCCGATGCGGCCGGCGCGTTTCTCGTCCCAGTATTTCCAGGCGTCGGAGCCGGAGCCGAGGGTGTGGCCGCGCCAGTTGCCGCGCAGCATCGGACCCGCCGGCAGATAGATCGCCGGCACGCCCATCGAGATCGCGCCCATGAGCAAGCCGGGCGTGGTCTTGTCGCAGCCGCCCATCAGCACCGCGCCGTCGATCGGATGGCTGCGCAACAGCTCCTCGCATTCCATGGCGAGGAAATTGCGATACAGCATGGTGGACGGCTTGACGAACGGCTCGGCGAGCGACATCGCCGGCAGTTCGATCGGAAAGCCGCCGGCCTGATAGACGCCGCGTTTCACATCCTCGGCCCGCGCGCGCAGGTGGCCGTGGCAGGCGTTGATGTCGCTCCAGGTGTTGATGATGCCGATGACCGGCTTGCCGACCCAGTCGTCGCGGTCGTAGCCGAACTGGCGCAGCCGCGAGCGGTGGCCGAACGAGCGCAGATCGTTCTTGCCGAGCCAGCGGTAGGAGCGCAGCTGTTCGAGGCTTTTTTTGCTTTGCACGGCCATGGCGTTCTCGATCCGGCTTTGTTGGTTTCGTACCGAGCCTAAGCGGCATCGGTCGCCCCACACAAGGGCCGCCAGCTCCGGCGGACAGCGTTTACCGAGCGCCTTGCCGGCGCGATTGCCGCTCGATAGTTTCACGCTCCCCGCCAGACGAGGACATTGTCATGATCGATTTTTATGCGTTGACCAGCCCGAACGTGCAGAAAATCTACCTTATGCTGGAAGAGACAAAGCTGCCCTACAAGGAGCATTTCGTCGATGTATGGAAGGGCGACCAATACGACCCCGCCTTCGTCAAGATCAATCCGAACTCGAAGATTCCTGCGATCGTCGACAGCGACGGCCCGGGCGGCAAGCCGATCACGGTTTTCGAGTCCGGCGCGATCCTGATGTATCTCGCCGACAAGACCGGACAGTTCATGCCCAAGGACCCGGCGAAGAAATACGACGTGCTGCAGTGGCTGTTCTTCCAGACCTCCGGCGTCGGGCCGATGTTCGGGCAGTTCACGCATTTCAAGATGTTCGCGCCGAAGGACAAGGATAACTCCTATTCGATGGCGCGCTACCAGACCGAGGTGAAGCGGCTTTACGAAGTGCTGGAGAAGCAGCTGGCAAGGACGCCCTATATCGCCGGCAACGAATACTCGATCGCCGACATGGCCACCTTCCCGTGGACGCGCAATCACGACATCCAGGGCGTCAAGTGGGAGGACAACCCCAATCTGGCGCGCTGGTTCAAGTCGATCGACGAGCGTCCCGCAGTGAAGGCCGCGCTCGCCAAGGTCGCCGCCATCAAGTCGAACCGCGAGACCGCGAACGACGATCAGAAAGACCGCTTCTTCAACCGCGGCCGTTACGCGAGGGCGTAGCCGCAACCCTTCCCGGGCGCGGCACAGCGCGACCCGCCTTTGGTCACTGCGCCGCATCCAGGACGCGCAATTCAGCCGCGCTGATCCGCCGCGTCCTTAAGACGTTTTGACATTCTGTATCGCCACCCCCAACCTGCCCACCAGGGACAAGGGAGGACGCGTCATGACGAAGCGCTCACGCGCCGTCGTATCCAATTCATTGAAAATTGGGCTTGGTATCGCCTTCATGCTGGCAATGGCGGCAAGGGGACTAGCCGCGGACCAGGTGAGGGTCGGCAAGGCGCAGGGCTTTATCTGGGACTTCCTGCCCGCTGACGTCGGCATCGCCTCCGGCATTTTCGCGAAATACGGTCTCGACGTAAAAATTTCGTCCCTGGGGGGCGACGGCAAGGTGCAGCAGGCGATGGCTGCCGGCAGCATCGATTTTGGCCTCGGCAGCGGCCCCGGCATGGCGTTTGCCGCCAAAGGATCGCCGGCGCTGGGGGTCGCAGCCATCGAAGGCGCACCGCACGATCTTTGCATCATCGTCGCGGCCGACTCGCCGATCAAAACGGTTGCCGATCTCAAGGGCAAGGTGGTCACCGTTTCTACGCCGAATTCGCTGAGCGATTGGCTTGGCAAACAACTTTCGATTACGGAAGGCTGGGGTCTGGACGGCATTCACCGGCTGCCGCTTGGCGCCTCGCCGGGGCGTATCGCCGCTTTGCGGACGCACCAGACCGCCGCCGATATCACCGGTCCGGAGGCAGGCTACGTGCTCGAAGAAAAGCACGAGGCCAGAATTCTCGCGCCGATGGATAAATACGCGCCGAACTTCATCACCCATGTGGTGTTCGCGCGGAAGGATCTCATTGCCAAGAATCCCGATCTTGTCCGGCGTTTCGTCAAGGCCTATTTCGCGTCGATCGCCTACATGAAGACGCACAAGCAAGAGACCGATGCGGTCGCCGTATCGGCGCTCAAGGAGACGCCGACCTCGGCCAGCAAGACCTACGACTATTTGATATCGGCGCTGAGCAACGACGGGGTCTTCGATCCGAAGGCCGTGCAGGTGCTCAAACAATCGTTCGTCGAAATGAACATTCTCAAAACGGTACCGCCGGACAGCGAGCTTTTCACCACCCAGTTTGTCCCGGTAAAACCCTAAAGACTTTGGCAGGAGCACATCATCTATTGGGTGTGGTCCAGGCCGAACTGGGCCCGGTCGACCTTGGTGCGCGGGGAATCCGACAGCAGTTTCTGCCGGAAATTCTCCCACGGCCGGTTGATGTCGAACTCCCACGGCTCGAATAATTCCGGTTCGTCCATCGCCACGATGTGACGATCGATCTGCAGCGCCTGCGCCTGCATGCGGGCGTTGATGTCGGTATAGGCCGCGAACACCGCGGCCTGCTTGACCGACGAGCCGACGACAACGTTGCCGTGCCCGCGCAACAGCGCCAGCGGCCCGTTGCCGAGCGTCTTCGCCAGCGCCGCGCCGCGCGCCATATCGGTGATCTGCATGCCGCGCCCGTTGCCGCGCACGTCGCGGATTTCGAAATTGGGGACGGTCAGCGGCATGAAGCCCGCCTGCACGAGGACCGGACGCAACGCCACGCCGGTGAGGCTGAACGGAATGACGGCCCGCGAATGGGAATGCACGACGGCGTTGACGTCCGGCCGCGCCTTGTAGATTTCGCCGTGCAGATAGCGCTCGCCGTTGGTCCGCCGCCCGCGCGGATCGACCGGCTGGCTGGTCTCGACGCTGAGTTCGAGCATGTCGTCGGCCTCGACCAGCGAAGGCGGCATGGCGCGCGGCAGCAGGAAGCGCTCGGGGTCGGTCGGCGAGCGGGCGCTGACATGCCCGAAACTGTCGAGCACCGCTTCATTCACCAGGATTCTGTAGGCGAGTACCAGGTCGGCAATGATCTCGGCGTCAAGTCCCGTTACCATCTTCAGTCCCGTTTGATGTCGGCACGTCCGCGTTTATCCGGATCGTCAAATCATGAATGCCGGATCGGGTCCAGAGACGCTACGTCTCCCGGGCGATCACCGGCAGGATCAGGCGCGAGGCATGCGCGCCGTCGTGATGAATCGTATCGGTGCCCATCAGGCACGGATGATACGGATGCGAGAACACGCCGTCGGTCGCGGGTGAATCGCCGTTGGCAAGCTCCAGCCGGATACGATGGCCGTGCTTGAACACGTAGGAAATCGGCAGCACCTCGATGTCGAACTCGTAAATCTCGCCCGGCGTTAACGGCTGTGGATTGGTATGGGAGTAGAACGGCCGCTCCGGCGTTGAGCGTTCCGGATCCTTCTCGCGATGCGAGGCCTTGAGCCAGCCCTTGGAGACCGGCGTATAGGCCGGCTGCTCGCCCCTGCCCCGTGCCGCCTGGTCTTGCGGATGCTGATCGGTCAGCTTGACGATGAACTGCGTATCGATCGCAGTCGACGAGGCATAAAGTTTCAGAACGATCGGCCCGGTCACTTCCAGATCGTCGTCGAGCGGGCCGCTGGTGAATGTCAGCACGCGCCGCACCGGATCGACCCGCCCGTCGGGCCCGATCACCGCGACCCCGTTGACCCATTCCCAATCCGGATAGGTGTAGCTCGTCGCCGCCTCCGCCGCGCCGGGGTTGGCGATCGACAGTCCGCCGTCATTGAGCGAAGTCACGCTGCCCGACGGCCCCTTCCGCAGATGATAGACCACGGCCATCGCGCGCTTGGGCGGCCATTCCTCCTCGGCGCGCCAGATATTGGCGCCGCGCACGAAAATCCGCACCGGCTCGGCGTCCATGAAGCCGTTATTGGCGCCCTTGAGATGCAGATTGTAGAACGGCAGCAGCTCTTTCTCGTGAAACTCGACCTGGTCGAACAGGCGATGCGCCTCGAAGGTGTTGCGCGCGCCGGTGACCACGAGCTTCTTCGGCGCGTTGACCTCTTCGTAGCCCAGGATGTTGCCGCGCAGGTGCAGCCCCATCTTGCCCCAATGGCCGATCGACAGCACCGGGCACTTGATCTTATCGAGCCGCCAGTATGGCGAGCGCACCCGCCAGAATTCGTCGTCGAGATCGTGATTGATGATTTCGCCGACCAGATCGAAATTCATCGGCGGCCGGCCGTGGCGTCCGGCGAGGCGGTGTTGATTGTCGGCGCGCAGCGATGTGTACCAGACTGAGCGGTACGAGCAGTAGATGCCGCCGTGATAGTTCGAGCCGCGGTACTGATCGACCAGCCCGTCATACGGCACGATGCAGGCGAGGCCGGGCGGGTTGCAGGTCGCCATCAGCCACTGCGCCATGGCGTAATAGGACTGACCAATGCCGCCGATCCGGCCGTTGCACCACGGCTGCCGCACGATCCAGGCAATCAGTTCTAGATAATCCTGCTGCTCGTTCGGCCCCATGAACTCGAACTCGCCGTCGGACTGCCCGGCGCCGCGCACGTCGGCATGCACATAGGCGTAACCCTGGCCGACATACCATTCGACCGGCCCGGTCTCGCGCCAGAGAAACAGCGGATAGGCCGGCACCTCGTCCATCTCGTACTGGTAGGGCGAAGCCGCAAACAGCGCCGGAAAGCGGCCGTCGGCATCCGGCCGGTACACGGCGAGCGAAATGCGCACGCCGTCGCGCATCGCAACCGTAATGCCCTTCTCGACCCTCATCGCGTATTGCGTCACTTCGCTCACTCCCGGTGCCTTGCCGCCCTTGACTAGCTCCGGCATTGTGACCGGAGCAAAAGACAGATGCCAGGAGGAGACGTCATGAACCGGTGGACCCGCGCGCTCGCTTTCGCCGCGTTGCTGGCGCCCGCCCTGTCGGCGGTCGCCGCCGCGCAGGATTTTCCGTCGCGGCCGATCAAGGCGATCGTCTCTCAAGGCCCCGGCGGCCTGAGCGATATCGTCATGCGCGCCATCGCCCAGGGCTTTGGCGCAGCGAATCTCGGCACGATCGTGGTCGAAGACCGCGTCGGCGCGGCAGGCACGATTGGCGCGCAGGCCTGCGCGGCAGGAGCGCCCGACGGCTACACGATCTGCATTCTCCCCGGAGACGCGATTACCGTCAACCCGATCATCCAGCCGCATGCCGACTTCGATCCGGCGAAGAGCCTGGTGCCAATCACCAGGGCCTACTATTTGACCCAAGTGTTTGCGGTCAACACATCGCTCGGAGTCAAATCGTTCACCGATCTTGCGGCTCTGGCCAAAGCCAAGCCCAATTCGCTCAATTACATGGCGCCTTCGCTGTCGAAGGTCGCCTTCATGCAGGAATTCAACAAGAAAAACGGCGTCGACATCGTGCGCGTGCCGTTCAAGGGCGGCGGCGACGCTGTCAACAGCATGCTGACCGGCACGACACAGATCGCGATCTTCGGCATCGGCAACCTCGTCTCGTTTCTCAAAGCCGGAAAAATCCTCGGGCTTGCCATCGACGGCGACAAGCGCTCGCCGTTAGCGCCCGACATTCCGACCTTCAAGGAAGTCGGCTACACCAAGCATATCGAAGCGACCTTCTTCGGCATTTTCGCGCCGGCTGGAACGCCAAAACCGATCATCGACAAGCTGAACAAGATGATCGCGAGCGTCTGCACCAAGCCGGATTTCGAGCAGAAATTTCTGATCGGTCGCGGCCTCACGCCGGTGTTCGACTCGGCAGACGATTTCGCCAAGGGACTCGTTGCCGACCACGCCGAGGCCCTCTCCGTGGTCAAGGCTTCGGGACTTTATCCGGGTGTGAAGTAAGGGGGCAAACCTGTCCTTTCCCGCAGGGTGGGTTGAGCGACAGCGAAACCCATCGTTGCCTCTTTCGCCTGATGGTGGGTTTCGCTCCGCTCAACCCACCCTAAGCGCTCCCAACCGGTAGTGTGCCGCCGGTTTCGGCGACTCCGCAGTGGACGTAGGCAAACAGCCGATCGAGCCGAAGGTATTGCGGGGGTTATGCGGGATTATGAAGCAAGCCAACGCGCATAGGCCTGCACGTCGATCATAGGGACAGTGCCGCTGAATTGAAGCTGCGAGATGAGATTAAACAGGAACGCTGTGGCGGGCTTGCCACCAATGGTGACCCGGTAGGCTTGGGATTTTGCATCAAAGTCGAAGTGCCCGTGGGCGGCAACACAGCCGAGATCGAGCCGGCCTTCGGGGTTACCATCTTTGAGCGTCTCCTGTAGTGTTTGACCTAAAGGCGGGTTCCAATCGCTTTCGAACGTCAGTAGGCCCCCGAAAATTGGGATCAAAGGCTTCGGCGGATAGACCCCGTTGGCGTATGGGATAGGCAAGCTCGTACGGTGTAAACGCCGCACGCTTGCGACCTTGTCCTGCGCGTAACGCACTTGGATTGCATTGATTGATTGCTTCGCTTCGAACGCAGCGTATACACTCTCGGCCGGGACAATCGTCTGGCCCTCGTATTTAAAGATAAAGGGAGAGTATTGTCGGTCAAATATGACGACATCAATTTGATCGCTAAAATTCCCCTCACTATCGACTACGTGTGCCGTCGCGGCCTGATATCGTTGTGGCAAGTAGGATTGCAGTAAACCAAGCCACACCCCTCGCTCGCGTCTCCCTTCGTGACGGGATGTCCGAACGATTGGCGCGAGATTTCCAGCCGCTTCTGAATGTCATCATGTAATCCTGCAAGAAGCCGCGACAGTGACCAGTCAAAGCCGCTCACGTTGACTGCTCCCGAAACGGGGGCGTGGGGACAATGCTCGTGGCGATTTGCAAGGCCCGCGTCGGTTGGACCGCCTTACCGGGATACGCGTCAAGCACGATCGCTGGCAGAAGACGCTGCGTGAGATCGGAAAACGTGAAACCATAGGCACGGTCGCGCAGGGTTCCCGTGGCGACGACGAGTTGCTCGATCTGCGCGGTCGAGAATCCAACTTCGGCAAGAGGGCCCGCTAACAAGGCGCGACGCTGAACCTCGTCGGGGCGCTCAAACAACAGTATGTCGGCGGCGCGACGCTTCACCGCCGGATCGATTGCGCCGAGCCGGTTAGTGCACATGATGACCGCCGCGGGCAGCGCGGCGTTGGCGATGCGGTCGACGCCGCGAATAAACGCATTGACGCCGGCGCGGTCTTCGTGGTGCATCTGCGCGTTCTCGCGTGACTGCGCAAGCGCATCCGCTTCATCAACCAGAAGAATGACTGCTCCGCGAACCTTGCCTGAACTGCCCTTTAGCTTTGTAGCCTCCGCAACAGTTTGTTCGAACGCTGCAGACAGCAGCTGCGTCATCTCTCCTACGCGGCCCTGCCCGCGGGTCGAGAGGCTCAACGGAAGTAGGGTGATATCTATCGCCTCCTGCCGTGCGACGGCGTCGCCGATGGTTTCAGCGAGCTCCGTTTTACCGGAACCAACATCCCCGGCGAGCACGACCAAGGGCGGCCGGCGCAGAATGGTTTTGAGCAATCCATTCATCTTGGGGTGATGCTTGCGTGCCCAGGTCTCAAGGCCGTTCGGGTTGACCTGCAACGCCAAAATCTTGGTAAGCCGACTCTTGTGATCGTCGAGTCCGACCAAGGCAGCAAGACGCTCGCGCGGCCCGAAATCCGGATAGGTGATGCGCCGCTCGAAAAGTTCATCGATGCTGGCGTTCATCACCAACTCCGCACGCTGTCGCGATTAAGCGCTCGGCCGCCCGCGGAATAAACGAGGTCCCGGCTGAAGTAACCATCTAGGCCGGGTTCCAGCGCACCACCGCGGAAGAAGGGCAGCATGCGCTTGAATGCCGCCTGCTGCTCCGATGTGAGACAATCCCAGGTCGCACTATACGTAAGGTACGAATAGAACGCCGCGTCCCTGATATCGCCGCCAGGGCGAATACGGCCCGGATCATCATCTTCCGCCGTCGCACCTGCTAGATCCTGCGCGGTGTAGCGCAGTGTTGGCAGGATCCACATTCCATCGCGACGGTAGCCGTAGGTGACCTTGCCGAGGTATCCTGCCCTCATAAGTTCGACCACTTCGGTCTCATACGCGGCGATGGCGGTGTCGCTGGGCGCACCGTATAGGCGCTGCATGCGCTTGAGATCGGTCGCCACCTTGGCGGCCATGTGGCGGGCGTGCGTAACCGTATAGGCCGCGGCCTCTGTAACAGTAAAGCTAGACGTCATGTTCGTTGTCACACCTGAAATGAGGAACCAAACACTTTCTGCCAATAGTAGACCGTTTCCTGCTTCGTAGGCGCGGCGAGGGCGGCATCGATGGCGTCGCCGGCAGCAAGCGCAGCGTCGACGATCGCATCGGCCTGTTGCTGCGTGTACAGCCGACTCACATTGTTGGCCGCGTTAACCGGATCGATGATCTGCACCGGCTCGGTGATCGTGCCAACGGTCGACGGCTTATAGTAATCGTCGAAAACGATTTGCTCACGGAAATTGGTCCTAGCGATGTAGGTGAAAAAGTGTTGCAGAGCCTCCGGGTAGTCGGATAGCTCAGCCCCGCCATCGGCAATATGTGCAAGCACCAGCTCAACCATGAAGGACTTGAACCGGAAGCCATCCTCCGCATTCTTGACCCTGCGGGTCCAGAACTTCAGGAGCCGCGCCATTTGCGAGAAGTCGGTCTCCTGCGCTTTCTTGCGCTTTCTGATGAACTCCAGATGCAGCGGGATGTTGGTCTTGAGGAGGGAGCCATCATCCTGACTCACAACGTTGCCATACCAATTAGGATCGCCGTCGTACAGAATGGGGACCACGTCTACGTCGAGCCCTGAGCCTCTGAAAGACACGGTAACGCTGTAGGTCTGGGGCTTGACCTGATCGGGGCTGAAATTCGGAAATGCCTTGCGCAGACGCTCGGCGAGATACTGCAGGAGCGCCGTCACGTCTTTTGGCGCGTCGGCTCCGCCGATGTAGCAAGCAACATCAATATCGTTCAAGGAGCGCAAGGCCGTGCCTTTGGCAAGACTCCCGGAGAGCAGCATCTTCTTAAGCGTGAAGTCCGGGTGCTCGGCGAGATAGCCCTCTAACCGCTCCCGTAGCCGGCGGACCTGTGCCCGGTACTCGTCAGCCTTATCTCTCGGCAAGTTGACGCGCTCCTCGGCGAACCGGACGATATCGGCGTGATCAACATGCTTTCGGCTCATATGGGAACCCAAAGTTTCCCGTTCACAAAGACCGGCTTGTCGCCGAATTCGACCGGACACCACGTCAGCTCAAGCTAATTCCCGTTTCGGGAAACCAATATCCTTCTTCAGTATGATTGCGAGTCGCGCCCCTGTCGAGCTACTGTGGGATAGCGATATCCTGATTCGGGAGGCACAACTATGAATGAGTTCTACCAGCAGATAGGCAAGAAAATTCGCGAGTTACGTTTGAAATACCCAAAGGGCGAAATGAGTCAGGAGGCCGTCGCAGAAAGGCTAGGTGTTGCGTCGAATACAGTTTCGCGTTGGGAGACAGGAACTTACAAGCCTACCCCGGAAGATTTAGACAAGCTCGCCCGCCTTTTCGAAGTCTCAATCACTGTGTTTTTTCCCGAACTTCAACATGACGACTCCAAGGCTTCAATGCTTGCTTCTGCGACAGGCGGTCTGAGCAAAAATGATTTAGAGGAGGTGGTAAAATACGCGGAGTTTCGCAAAGCTCGACGCGCGATGGAGGGCGCCAAACGTACTCGATCCCGACGTTAGGAAAGACGATGAGCCGTCGTGCATATTACGAAGATCTCTTGAATCTCGCGCACGAGAAGCGCGTGCTGCATGGCGTTCGCACTGAGGCTTTTGGGCTGATGGAAGTGCGGAAAATTTACAAGACTGAGGGAATTCGCATTGATTATTGGTCGCTCCCTTACAAGCTGAAAGCCCTATATATGTGCGCGGATGGAGACTGTTCCGTCGCTATTCAGAAGTCATTGCCTCACGAGCCAAAACTCTTTGCGCTCGTTCATGAGCTAAAGCACCACTACAGAGATCGAGAGGCGTTGGGGTCCGGGGTGATTCACTGTGGTGACTACAATGCCAATGAACTAATTGAAAAAGGCGCGGAGGTATTCGCTGCTGAATTCATTTATCCCGAGAGGGAATTTTCCGAAGATCTTGTTACCTTCGGCGTTATGGTTTGGAAGGCGGAAAACGTCGTGCACCTTAAAAGAAGCTGCAAGGCTAAGGTAAGTTATCGATTCCTATGCAAACGCTTGGAACGTTTGGGTTTGATACCTGTAGGACACTTCAGTGGCGTACAATTCCAAAAATTAGAAGATCAGCTCTTTGGAATACCTTTCTATCGCCGGCATCGACGCCGCCAGGCCTCATAATGGGTCGCCCCCACTGCGACGGCCCGTGCAGCACCGCATAGCCGAGCGCCTGCAGCCAGCCGAGGGCGGCTTCTTCGACGATCGCGCCGCTAGCCGGGATGAGCGATATGCAGGATACCAGCCGAGAGGCAGAGCCCGGATGCCGCTTCGCTCATCCGGGCTACGCCGCTGCCACAATCCGAAAACGCTCGTATTAACCGCACCTTAGCGCAACAATGCGAATCATAGCAGCAATGCCACAATTGTCGCGCCGCGAATCAAACAAAGAGCGCGAGATGATTCTTTGTTCTATCAAGGGGATGGCGCGGGTCGGCGAAATTTCTTAAATCTGGGCCGCGTGCTGAACTAAAAGAATCCATCTCGCTCGGCCAAGGGACGTCAACCGGTGACGGCCGATTGATGGAGCGGGAGCGGTGCCCGGGATGGGGCTCGTAACTCCATCTGCGGGCGGTTCGGAAACTCGCCCGGCTGGCGAAAGTCGGCCCGCCAGGAGCTGGCTGCCCGGGGCGCGGATCGGTTGTCCGCGACCATGAAGCGCGGGACCGGACTGAGCTAAGGCCGAGAGGCCTCTGGCAAGAGCCGCGGTAGAGCGCCGGAAGGCGAGCCGCCCCCTCCCATTCCCTCCCCCGCGTGCGGGGGAGGGTAAGGGTGGGGGCGGCGCCGCGAACCCGCCCAGCGGCAACGCTGCGATTGCGCGGAGCGGTCTCACAGTACGCGCCTTTCGGCGCTCCGCCTCCCCTCATGTGTTTGGAGGCTGTTTTTCGTGCCGTGCAAATAGCTCGGGCGCAAAAACCGCGCCGCGAGAACGGAGGCCTATGCTTTCCGCCCCCGCACGCAGTGCGGGGGAGGGGGACCACGCGAAGCGTGGTGGAGGGGGCTTCTGACTCGACGCTTCGTGGTCGTCGAAAGAGGTTCGTGGAGGCCCGCGCCCCCTCTACCGCGCTGCTACCCAGCGCGGTCCCCTCGCCCACTTGCGTGGGTGAGGATGAAGATGAACCGCGCCGCGAGAACGAGATTGCTGTTGTCGCCTTCGCCCAGCGTGCGGGAGAGGAGAAAGGAACCGGCAGGTGCAAGACATTGGACAAGGCTGCCGCCGCCGTGGTCGTCTCAGTTCAATCCAAATCGGCAACATCGGCATGCAGGCGCAGCAGCGCCGGGATCGTCGCCGGATCGCGGCGGCCGAAGCCGCACTCGGTGGCGACGGAGAACTCGCGGGCGTACTTTTTCGCCGCGCCAAGCCGCGCCCGCGCGCCGTCGAGGCCGTCGGTGTAGTGGACCAGGCCAAGACACAGTTCGGTTTCGGGCCGCAACTCCAGTCGTCGCAGCGGCGCGAAATAGGCATCGTCGGCGCGATCGCGCGGCACCGGCATATGAATGAGCTGGATCGGCCGCGCAATCTGCCGCGACACGCGATTGGCGAACTTGACCATGTCACCCATGTCGGTCGGCTCGACCACGTGGCGATGGCCGGAATCGCCGTAGCACAGGTGATAGAGCAGATCGGCGCCGGCGGGCACGCGGTTGCCGAGATCGGTCACGATGGCAGCAAAGCGCTCCTGCATCTCGGCCTTGGTGCGGCCGTAGCGCCCCGTTTCGCTGCGTTCGAGACGGGCGAATACCGCAGAAGCGATATCGAATTGAATGGCGAGTTCGCCGTGCGGCACGATCGCGGCGATCTTGTCGATCTCGCGCTTGACCGCATTGTTGTAGATCGGATCGATCGCGGCGTGCAGCTTCTCCACCAGAAATAGCCAGACGACCGAATGCGCCGGCACCAGATCGACCTGGAATTTGGTTTCGGCCGGAATCTTGCCGGCTTGTTTCAGCCGTTTGAAGACGGCATACGATTGCGCGGCGACGTCGGCGTAGAACAGATTTGGTAAGCGCACATCCTCCATGGCAACGCCGGGCTTGAGCATGTAGCGCTCGCGGCCTGTGCCGCCGGCGTGGACACGAAAGAACTCGCCGGACTTCACGAAAGCCGGATTATCGGCAAACGCAGGCTCGAGCCAAGTGATCCAGTCGCCGCGCTCGCCGGTCTCGCCGTCGGGCAAGCGCTCGATGCGCGAACCCAGCGCAGCACTCACGGCTGCGAAGACCTCTTCGGCATTTGCCATCGGCACGCTGCCGACGAGATGAACATGGCGCGACACGATTCAGCCGCCCGCGCACACGTCGGCGTGAATTTTCAGAAGCGCCCGGACCGTGTCCTCGGAGCGGGCACGCGCCATGCCGCATTCGGTGGCGATGCCGAATTTCGGCGCGTAGGGGCGCGCCGCGGCGATCCGCGCCTTGGCGCCTTCGACACCGTCCTTGGCGTGGACGACGCCGAGGAACAGCTCGGTGCCGTCGGCGAGTTTAAGGTCGCGCAGCGGCCGATGGAACGCATCGTCGTTGCGCCCGATCGGAACCGGCATGTGGATGTAGGCGAGCCGGCGGCCGGCCGATTGCGACAGCGCGTTGGCGAACTCCACCATCCGGGCCGCATCCTTCGGTTCGACGAAATGCCGGGCGCCAAAGTCGCCGTAGCACAGATGCAGCCCCAGCTCGACGTCGCCCGGCACCGCGGCGCACAGCCGCCGCATGCGCGCGATGATCTCGTCTCGCGACACATTCGACGGCACCGCCTCGCTCGGCTGTCCGTCCCAGATCACCATCTCGTTGCACACGTCCCACTGGATGCACAGATCTCGGTGCGGAATATGGCGGCACAGAGCTGCGACTTCGGCGATCATGGCGCGCTCATAGGCGGCTTCGACCGCCGGCAGCACCGCCGGCACGACGACCGAGCTCACCACCGCAAACGGCGTCGGCAAGCAGACCTGAAAGCGGATACCTTTCGGCAAGGTGCCGTTATCGCGCGCCGCGACGAAATCGAGATACGAGGCGCGCGCCTCGCGGGCGTAGCCGAGTTCGCCAAACCGCACATCGCCGGGCGCAACGCCTTCCGCCAGGGTCAACAGCGGGAAGCGGTTGGTCGGGCGGATGGCGCCGGACGGATCGGGCCGCAGATAGGCGCTGGCGCGCAGCAGCGGGTATTGCCAGCTGATCCAGAGCTTGCGGCCGCCGACTTCGCCGTCGGGCACGCGGCGCAGATACGGGCCCAACAGTCCGCCGACCGTCCGATACACCTCCTCGACCGTGTCGAGGCCGATGCTGCCGACAAGATGGACAGACTCCGGCGGCGCGATGTCGCTCATAACTCCTCCACAGTGGAGACCCGGGAAAGGCTTTGCCGGCAGTGTCGCTCAAATTCCGAGATAACGCGACTTGATCTCGTCGTTCGCCCACAAGTCGCCGGGCAGCGCCGAGTAAACCACGCGGCCCTTGCTGATGACATGGACGAAATCGACCAGCTTGAGGGCGAGCGCGGCATTTTGTTCGACCAGCAGAATGGAAAGCCCTTCCTGCTTGAGCTTGGCGATCGCCTCCCACAGGCCCTGGATAATGATCGGGGCGAGCCCTTCCGACGGCTCGTCCATGATCAGGCAATCGGGATTTGTCATCAGCCCGCGGCCGATGGCGAGCATCTGCTGCTCGCCGCCGGACAGCGTCTTGGCGCGCTGCTGCCTGCGCTCGCGCAGCCGCGGAAACAGCGCATAGACCCGCTCCATGCTCCAGCCGTGGCGCTCGGGACTGTGCTCGGCGACGAGGAGATTGTCCTCGACGGACAGCGTCGGAAACACGCGGCGGCCCTGCGGCACCAGCCCCATGCCGCTGCGCACGATGGCAAACGAGGAATTGCCGGTGATGTCGGCGCCCTTGAAGATGATCTTGCCACGGCGCGGAGGTACGAAGCCGACGATGGTGTTGACCAGCGTGGTCTTGCCGACGCCGTTCCTTCCGAGCAGGCCGAGAATCTGGCCCTGTTCGAGCTGCAGCGACAGGCCCTGCAACACGTAGGCGTCGCCGTAATAGGTGTGAACGTCCTGAACGTCGAGAATTGCCATCGCATGCACGCCAACGCTCAGCCGGTCCCCAGATAGATTTCCTGCACCTTGGCGCTTGAGCGGATGCGCTCGGCTGGGCCGCTTTCCACCACTTCGCCGAAATGCAGCACCGAGATGTCGGTGGCGACATCGAACACGATATCCATGTCGTGCTCGATCAAAAGAAGCGCGGTTCGCCGGTCGAGCCTTTGCAGGAAGCGCGCCATCTCGGCGGACTCGCCCGACGATAGACCTGCCGCCGGTTCATCGAGCAACAGAATATCCGGATCGCTGGCAAGCCCGACAACGATTTCGAGCTGGCGCTGCTCGCCGTGCGACAGATAGCGCACTTCGGTATCGCTGCGGTCCAGAAAGGCCCCCCGCTGCAACAGATCGCGCGCCTTGTCATAGACCTCGCGATAGGACGACAGCGGCCGCCACATGACGAATTTCGACGCGCGTCGGCCTTTGATCGCCAACAGGACGTTGTCGAGCACCGTGAGCTTCGGGAACAGACTCGTGACCTGAAAGGTCCGCGCCATGCCATGCCCGGTCCGCCGATGGCTCGGCCACGACGTGATGTCGCGGCCATACATCAGCACCTGCCCGGAGCTTGCCGGAAAAATGCCGCTGATCAGATTGAACAGCGTGGTCTTGCCGGCGCCATTCGGGCCGATGATGGCCTTGCGGTCTCCCGGCATGATGGCGAGCGACACGCCGCGCACGGCGCGAAGCCCGCCGAAGGTCTTCGACAGGCCTCGCAATTCCAGCACCGGCTGCGCGCCGCCGGCTCGCGGCTGCTCACTCACGCGTCAACCTCGTGCACTTTTCTCGCTATTCGCAAAACTTGCATGGCGGAAAGTCGCGGCTATAGACCGGCTGCTTAAGGAACGCGGCCTTGCCGTAAGTCCAGAACTGACTCACGCTCGGATAAGTCTTGATGACCACGTCCCACAGCTCCGGCTTGGCGTAGCCGAACAGCTTCGTCTTTTCGATCTTCTTGATGTAGATGTTCTGCACAACGTTGCGCATATCGTCGAAGCTGACCGCGCCGCGCGGAGCGTTGACGTGGAGCGCCTGCATCTTGGCGATGAACGGTTCGGCGCCGGGCCACTTACCGCCGGTTTCCTTCATCACGTCGTCGATCATCATCGCCGTCGTGTAGTTGCTCTCCGAGAAATACGACGGCACCTTGCCGTATTTGGCGCGATAGCTCTTTACGAAGGCTTCGTTTGCCGGCGTCTGCAGCGCGGCGCTATACTGCTCGGCGGAGACGTCCCCGATCACCTCGTCGCCCATGAACGGCAACGCGGCCTCGTCATAGCTCACGCTGCCGCCGAGGACCGGCTTGGTGTAGCCGGAATTGCGCAGCTGCTTGGGGAATTGCAGCGCCATCGGCCCGACCATCAGTGAAAAGACCGCATCGGCGTCGGACTTGATGGTCGGAATGTAGGGCCCGAAATCCTTGGTCCCGATCGGCGGCCAGATTTTCTGAATGATCTTGCCGCCGCAGCCCTCAAAGGCCTTCTGGAAGCCACCGACCGTCTCGTAGCCGAACGCATAGTCGGCGGCGATAGCGGCAACCTTCTTGTAGCCCTGGTCGCAGGCCCACTGTCCGAACGGATGCATAGGCTGCGAACTGGTCCAGCTCGAGCGAATGAGGTACGGGTATTTGCCGAGCTGCCGCTGCGTCAGGTCGTCGGCGGCGGCGACTGACGGGATATAGACCGTCTTCAGTTCGGTCGACACCGGCGCCAGCGCGTAGCCTTCGGTGGCGAGCACACCGCCGACGATCATCTGCACATGATCTTGCAGGATCAGCTTGCGCGCCTTGGTCACGGCGAGATCGGGCTTGCCCTGGCTGTCTTCGATAATGGGCACGACCTTGACACCGGCGAAGGTGCTCTTGGTCTGGTCGAGATACATCTTGAAACCGTTGGTCATGTCGGCGCCGACCTGGGCGAAGATGCCGGTTATCGGCGCGATGATGCCGATTTTGAGCTCCTGCTGCGCCGCCGCCGGCGCGGGTCGCAGCGCCAGCGCCGTGCCGGCCGCCAGCAGCAGAAGGCTTGCCCGCTTCAACAGATTCGATGTCATGGTCTTCCTCCCTAAATCTGGGCTTTGTTTGCGCCGTGTTAGATTGTTTTATCCGGTGCCGCTCGCGGCTGGACGGATTGTGGACGTGACCGCCACGCTATCCGCGGCGCCGAGTGCCCGTGCCGCGCGCCATTGGCGAATGCGCTCCGGAATGCTCATCAGTCCTCCCGGCAGATACAGGATCACCAGCACATAGATGCCGCCGAGCACATACTGCCACCAATGCACCAGCGTGCTCAGATATTCGCGCACGAAGAAAACGACCGCCGCGCCGATGGCGCCCCCGATCAGTGTCCCTGCCCCGCCGAGAACGACCATCAGCAGCGCATCGACCGACGTGGTCAGCACCACGTCGTCGGTGCCGACGATGCCCGCGGTGTGCGCCCACAGCACGCCGGACAGTCCGCCGAACGCGCCGGCAATGATGAAGGCGATGTATTTGTGCAGCCAGGTATTATAGCCGAGAATTTTCATGCGCAGTTCCTGCTCGCGGATCCCGACCAGACTGCGGCCGAATGGCGAACGCACGAACGCGTACATCATCAGCAGCGACACCGCGAAAATGGCAAAGACCAGATAGAAAAACGGCAGTTCGTGATTAAAGTCGATGCCGAAAAAGCGCGGGCGCTGCGAAAGGTTGATGCCATTGTCGCCACCGGTGAGCGAGTTCCAGCGATAGGCGAGGCCCCAGACGCATTGCCCGAGCGCGAGCGTAATCATCAGAAAATAGACGCCGCTCGCGCGCATCGCGAACAATCCAAAGAACGCCGCGAGCGCGGCGCTGGCGAGCATGGCAAACAGAATCAAGAGCCAGAAATCATCGCCGAGGCCGAAATGATAGCGCGTTGACAGAATCGCGGTGAGATACGCGCCAATGCCGAGATAAGCGGCCTGCCCCATTGAAGCGAGTCCGGTGAAGCCAAGCAGGATATCGACGCTCATCACCAGGATGGAAAACGCCAGCGCCCGCGTCGCCAGCAGAATGACAAACGAACCGGTATGTGGAACGACGAGCGCAACAGCGCCAAGCACCGCGACAACGGCAGCGACCTTGAGCTGTGCGCTGGTCATGCCTTAATCATTCCCGTCCGAACAGGCCGGTCGGCCGTACCGCCAGGATCAGCGCCATCGGCGCATAGAGCGTAAAATACGACACTTCGGGGAAAAGCGCCTTACCGAAATTATCGGCAAGCCCGACGATCAGGGCGCCGATCGCCGCGCCGCCGAGGCTGCCCATGCCGCCGATGATGACAACCGCAAAGGCAATCGGCAACATTTCGAAATCGAGTCCGGGATAGACGCCGAGGAAGGCGCCGCCGATGACGCCACCCAACGCCGCCAGCAGCGCGCCCAGGCCGAAGATCAATGTCGAGATCAACGAGGTGTTGATGCCGACACCGCGCGCCATCTGTGCATCGTCGACGGTGGCCCGAATGGTAGCGCCGAGCCGCGTTTTTTCCATCACGAGCCACAGCGAAAGCCCGATGACGATGGCGACGACAATCATGAAGATGCGATAGACCGGCAGATGCAGTCCATCGACCACAATACTGCCGCTCAGTGCTGCCGGCGGGTCGATGTCGAATGGATTGCCGCTCCAGATATCGAGCGCCGCCTGCTGAAACAGGAACGCAAACCCGACGGTCAGCAGCACCTGGCGCAGCGGGTCGAACCCGAGCGGCCGCAGAAACACGCGCTCCATCACCAAGCCGAGCACGGCGATGCTGATCGCCGCGACCGGAATGGCGAGCGCCCACGAGCCGGTCGTCCAAATAACCGACAGCGCCACGTAACCGCCAAGCAGAAAGTAGGAGCCGTGCGCCAGATTGACGATGCGCATGACGCCGAAAATCAGGGACAGTCCGCTGCCCACCAGGAACAGGAGCGCACCGTAGGAAATGCCGTTAAAGATCTGGATCAGCCAGAACTGCACGCCCAAGATTTCCCCCATCCCCGGCGGCCCCGGTGGGCAGCTTACCCTAGGTCAGGTCCGGTCGGATAGACGAGGCCAACAGTTGCGCGTGGCGCCAATGTCGCACGGCGGCCGCGGCCATGCCGCGCAAGGCGCGGCGCGAAACTTTATTTCGCGGTGACGCCCGACTGCTTGAGGATGGCTGACCATTTCGCCTGCTCGGCCGAAATATCGGCCGCATAGGCTTGCGGTGTGCCAGGCAGCGTTTGCGCGCCGTCGACGCTGAGCCGCTTCTGCACGTCGGCGTCGGCCAGCGCGCTGTTGAGCGCGGCATTGAGCTTGGCGATCACGGGCGGCGGAGTGCCGGCCGGGGCAACAATGCCGTAGTGCAGTTCGGCAGCGTAACCGCGCAATCCGGTCTCGGCGACCGTCGGCAGGTCTGGAAACAGCGGCGACCGCTTGGCGCCGGTCACCGCGAGCGCCCGCAGTTTCTGCTGGCGCACGAGTCCCACGACGCTCGCGGTTGGACAAAACATCAGATCGACATGTCCGCCGAGCAGATCGGTAACCGCGGGCGCGACGCCCTTATAGGGAATGGCGGTGATCTTCACGCCGGCCATGGCGGCGAACAGTTCGGCCGCGAGGTGCGTGCTGGTGCCGGTCCCGGTCGAAGCGAAATTCAGTTTGCCCGGCTGCTGTTTGGCCAGCGCGAAAAGCTCGGCCATCGAATGCACCGGCAGCGATGGCCTCACCAGAACCAGGTTCGCGCTGGTAGCAATCAGCCCGACCGGAGCGAAATCTTTTTTCGGATCGTAGCCAACATCCGGATAGAGCGCAGGGTTTATGGCAAGCGCGCTGGTCGCGATCAAAATCGTGTAGCCGTCGGCCTTGCTTTTGGCGACGTAGCGCGTGCCGATCGTAGAGCCGACGCCGCCGCGGTTCTCAACCACGATGGGCTTGCCGAGCGCCACGCTCATCTTCGCCGCGACCAGCCGGGCGATCACGTCGTTGCCGCCGCCGGCCGGATAGGGAACGACCAGCGTGATCGGCCGATCCGGGTAATCGGCAGCCGCGGCCGGCAGCACGCCGGTCGTCAATGCGGCCGCAATAGCGATGCTCACGACCGCGGCCGCCGCGGCACGCACAATTCGGGAAAGGACCATGCCTGTTATCTCTTCAGCCATCGAACCGGCCGCGCTTACATCTTCGGGATGCCTGCCTTGTCGATGATGTCCTTGAACACGACGATCTCCTTGGTGACGCGCGCCCACGCCGCGGCGGCACCTTGCGGCCGCACCAGGAAGCCCGCCTTGAACAATTTCGCCTTCATCTCGGGTGTCGACAAAACCTTCAGCGTCTCCGTCTCCAGCCATTTGACGTGGTCCGGCGGCGTCTTGGCAGGCGCCAGCAGGACGCAATCGACCGCCATGACGAAATCCTTGTAACCGGCCTGCTCCATCGTCGGCACGTCCGGCAGATCGGGCCACCGCTCGGCTGCACAGACCGCGAGGCAGCGCAGCGTGCCGCCCTTGATGTGCGGCAGCGCCGGAGCCAGCGACCCCGAACTCAGTTGCACGGTGCCGGACAGCAATGCTGCAATGGCGTCCCCGCCGCCCTTGAACACCACATCGGCCAGATTTGGCAGCTTCTCGCGCAGCTTGAGAAGCGCGAATTGCAGTTGCGCTGTCGTGCCGATCGGCGGCGTCGAACAATTGTATTTGGCCGGATTGGCGCGCGCGAGCGCAACCAGTTCCTTCATTGTTTTCGCCGGCGAATCGGATTTGACCGTGAACGTGTTCGGTGACGTGGCCAGTTCGCTCACCGCGACGAAATCCTTGTAGGGGTCGTACGGCAGATGCTTGTAGAGCCCGTAATTGACCGAATAGGCGTTGGTGGCGAGCAGGATTGTGTAGCCGTCGGGGTCGGCATGCGCCGCGTATTCCATGCCGATATTACCGCCGGCGCCGCCGCGATTCTCGACAATGAACGTCTTGCCGGTCGACTGCTGCAACGCGGCCGTGACGATGCGGGCGACGATATCAGACGGACCGCCGGGCGTATTGGCGACCACGAATTTGACCGGGCGCTCCGGATAAGCCGCATAAGCCGCGCTTATGCCGAGCATGGCCGGCGCAGCGATACCCGCTGCGAGCGCGCCCGCGCCTTTGACAATATTGCGGCGCGACGGCGCCGGTCGTGTGGTGAACTTGGTCATCGTTCTCCCCCCGTTTTTGGCGTTATGCCGATAAGACTAGCAGAAAGCCATCCCGGCGTCCCCAGATGGCCGAATGTCGCGCTTTATTACGAAATTTTCCGGCGATCAAAAAGCGAAGGCATAGACGCGGTCGTCCGCACCGACAAAAAGGCGGTCTTGGGTCGCGATCAGCGTCTGGAAATGCCGCAGGCCACGCATCGGTTGGCTGGCAACGATGGGCGCGCCAGTGTCGCCGCGAAACGCGTGCAGCCGGTCGTCGCCTTCGGCACCGAGCATCCATACGATCGGATTGGACCGCCCGTCCGTTGTTGTCGCCATCACCGAACCGCGGCCTTTGACGGCGCTGCACCAGGCTGTGGTCATAGCCGGCGGCGAGCCGCCGCGGATTTTCAGGACCGTCAGTCCTTCGCCGCGGCTTGAACTTGGACACTGCGCGCCCGCTGCCTCGAAGGCCACCATCATGTCATTGCCGACCGGGTAAGCCGCCGGCGAGGTGCGAATCGCATCGTCAGACACCGCCTCTACGGCCAACTGGCCGCCGATACCGCCGAGATTATTGCGGTCGAGCAGATAAGCCTTGCCGTCCTTGCCGAGCGCGACCATCAGGGCTTGGCTTCCGCTCGGGCCGGGCAGATCAACCGGAATGGGATTGCTGCCACCCAGATCCTCATCGCTCGAATCGAGCGCTTTCCAATCGGACGGTGCGAAATAATCGCGTTTGTTGTCGCTGCGGCGCAGATCCGACGGGACGCGAAACGCTGCTTCGCCGTCGCTCCAGGTGCGGGCGCCGAACGTGTTTCCCGTCGCGAAGAACAGCTCGTGTCCGACGACCGGAAAGCCGCCAGGCGCCCAGATGCCGCCGCCGCGCGCCTTGGTCTCGAAGCTTACGATCTTGCCGGGATCGTGCTGCGAAAAGCCGACGACCCAGCCGTGATAGTCGCCGCAATCGCCGTAATGGCCGCTGTAGCCGGCATAGACCATCCCGTCGAGCAAAGTCAGTGCGGCGCGCTGATTCTGCGTGTGCGGATCGAAATGCTTGCCAGCCTTCTGCAGCGCGTCGCCGACGTCGACCGGCCAGCCCGGCAAAACGGTGCCGTCTTTGAGCGACAGCGCAAAGATTTCGTGGCGCGGGCCGTTCGCGTCGTCGACTGCCGCGTCGAAATAGATCGCCTGCGCGGACGGATCGATCACCGGCGTGCCGGTGATGCCAAGCGGATCGATATTGCCGCACGGCAACGCCGAGCGCCGCACGGGCCGGCCAACGGACCGCCGCCACAATTCCTTCCCGGTCGCGGCATCGAAGGCCTGGACAACATTACTCTCCGAAGCCGTCAACAGCATCGCAGCGTTCGAACCGGGCGCGTGCCAGTAGAGCGGCTGGGCATAAAGATGGCCGTCGACGCGCGCATCGAATGTGGAATCGAGATGCAGCCCGCGCGCCTTGTCGAAGCTGAGCGCCGGCACGACGAAATTGCCGCTCCGCCCGGCATCGCCATGATAGGTCAGGACGTCCTGCTGCTGCGCCAGTCCGCGCTGCGACGGCAGCACGCCGGCGAGCACCGCCGCCAACAATGCGATGCGTGTCCTCATGGAACGCCCCTGCTTTGAGGGAACATGGTTTTAAACGAGCCAGCAACACCGCAGTTCCGCGACCTCCCGATGACGCTCGCACTAACCGCGTATCAGGCTGCCGATCGCCGCCACCGCGAAGCCGAGCCAGCCCAGAATCAGAATGACGCCGCCGGACGGCGCCGCCATCGGAAACAGCCGATGCCCGGCGAAGGCGCGCAGCGCAATGTCGCCCGAAAACAGCACAGCGCCCGCGACCCACGCGGCGAGAACCACCAGCGCCGCTCCACGCCACAGCAGACCGTTCTGGATCAGCGCGGCTGCACCAATAATCGCCGTCGCGTGGAAGAGAAGCATATAGGCGGCACTGTCGAGCCCGGCACCTGGCGCGGCATGCGCGCCCGCGGCCGCAAGCATGATGCCGGCTGCCCCCATGAGTCCGGCCAAGACAAGCAGGATCGTCAACGCCATGTGATGTAATCCTTTGATCCGCGCAATTGATACACGACCGAACCTGAAAAACCGAATATGCCGTTGTTAACCGCCCGCCAGGCGGTAGCCGAGGAATTCGAGCGCCGGCGGCGGCAGAGCCAGCAGCGTCGCCAGGGCGCTCGTCGGAATCGAAACCAGCATCGAGCCGAGCACCGCCGTGACCGCTCCCATAAAGACGGCGATATTCATCACCTCGTAATCGCGGTTGATCAATTGCGACAGAAACAGCCGGAACACCAAAGAAAGCTGCAGGATCGGCGTGACCACCATCAGCGGCGCAATTGCGAGCGAAGCGTAGACCAGAGCCTGCGATATGGCGACGAGGACGGCCGCGGCGAGAAACCACGGCATATTCTCGCGCTTCATGCCCTTGATGTCTTGCCAGGAGCCGGGCCGGAGAAGCGCCAAGGAGAAAACCAGCAAAGCCGCCGCGTAGGCGATGCAGCCGCCGGCAACGGTGCTGACGCCGGGCGCATGCAGGAAGGCTTCTCGGGCCAGCAGCGGCGAACTGCCGTAACCCGCCGCCGCCCCAAAGCCGAAAATATAACCTGAAACCACGTGCGGCCGAAAATCGGCTTTCGTTCCGTGTGCGGTCCAGCCTCGGCCTGGTGGGCTGGCTCGGCAGGCGCCGCGACCGCCGCCGACAACGGCGCGGGCGACCTCTTCTTGCTGGTGCCGGCCTTGGACTGAGTCATAAAAGAGCCACCCAGCATCAAAGCCGAACCGATCGCCTGCAGCACGGTGAATCGCTCGTGCAGCGTGACGACGGCCAGCAGCATGGCGAACGGCACTTGCAGCTGGATCACCGGAGCGGCGAGATTCACACCCATCAACTGGTTGGACTTGTAATTGCAATAGCGGCCAAGGACGAAATGGACGATGCCCTGAGCGGCCAGCCAGGCGACGGCCACGGCGGGGAAGACCAGGATCTGGTTCAAGTCTCCGAACGCGGTCGCCATCAACAGGAAGGACAGTCCGCCGATCGGCACGGTCAGCGCCATGCCTTGCAGCACGCTGCCCGTCACCACGCCCCTGCGCATCGTGACGTTGTTGAGCGAAAAGGTGAATGCACCGAGAGCAGCGTAAAGGACGCCGAGCAAGCGATTTCCTCCCCAGGCATTTTCGTCTTGCCGGTACGTGTACCCCATGCTCCCGGCCGGCCGCTACGCCGATTCCAAGCCCGAGCGTTGCATTTTGGGGTCTGCGAGGGCGCGCGTTAGTCCATTTTCAGCAAGGCGCCGAGATCGCGGGCCAGGAGGTCGCCGATTCTCGACAGTTCGATGTCGGCCGGTGGGTATGCCGCAAGGATTGCCGGATCGTGCGCATAGTGCCCCTGCTTCGGAAACACCGTGGTTACCCGCTCACCCCAGATGTTCTTTACCGCGGCGAGAATGTGCAGCTTGTCGTCGATCAGCACATAGTGGTCAGCGGGATAGAGCCGCTCCACGTAGGCCAGTTCACGCTCCTTATGAATGTAGATCAGCACGTGCCCATCCACCGCCTGCCACAATCCGGAACGCTCCACTTTGCGGGGCTGAAACACCGCGTCGCCGTCGGACAGGATCACCGCTTGTCCCCATTGCCGCGTGTGATGCAGCACCGCCAAGGCGTCCGGAAACAGCCGGTCGGCGAACGGGTAGTCGACCAGCCAGCTCGACATCAAGAGAATTTCGGGACGATGCAGGGCCTCGACGCGATAGCGCTCCAGCGCGCCGAGATAATCGGTGTAGCCGAGCTCATCGACCAGCCCGCGCAAAATTTCCCAATATCTGTCGCGCGCCGCGGCGCCATAGTTCTCCGCCAGATGCTCGCTCAAATGGGCCTGAACCAGATCGTTGTCGAGCAGCGTGTTGTCGACGTCGAACAGAAAGACGATACGGGGTTTGTGGGTCATCGCGATAAACGTCGGATCCGGGCGGGGCGGCTGCGTTCATTCTCGCCGCCGCGGCCGGGAAGTAAACCGGCGGCGCCGGATTTGGTTGCGACGACCGCGGTCCCCGACCGCGCATTGCTTAAAGCTCCACAGGCGGCTTATATCGGGCGGTGTCGGCAACGCTGCCGCGGCCATTCGAGGACGCATGCAACGCATTCTCATTACCGGCGCCGCCGGCCAGATTGGCCGCGCCTTGCGCGCCGGCCTGCGCGGCGCCTACCCGCTCATCCGCCTGCTTGATGTGGCGCCGCTCGGCGCCGTGGCGGACGGCGAGCAAGTCGTTACCGCCGACATCCGCGAGATGGCGGCGATGGAGCAGGCGACCGCCGGCATCGATTGCGTCGTGCATCTCGCCGGCCAGTCGACTGAAGCCGGCTGGCACAAGGTCCTGCCGCTCAATATCGAGGGCTGCTACAACGTGTTCGAGGCCGCGCGCAAAAGCGGCGTCAAACGCATCGTGTTTGCCAGCTCCAATCACGCCGTCGGCTTCCACCGCCGCGAGCGGTTCATCGACGACGAGGTGCTGCCGCGCCCGGACAGCCGCTACGGCGTTTCCAAAGTATTCGGAGAGGCGCTCGGCCGGCTCTATGCCGACAAATATGGCCTGAGTGTCGCCTGCCTGCGCATCGGCACCTTCATCGAACCGGACCGGCCGCGCGACGCGCGGCAATTGCTGACCTGGATCAGCCATCGCGACATGGTGCAGCTGGTGCGCCGCTGCATCGACCATCCGTCCTATCATTGCGTCGTGGTCTACGGCGTCTCCAACAACCTGCGCAGCCGCTGGGACAACACCAACGCCAAGTTTTTGGGTTTTCGTCCGCAGGACGATTCGGAAAAATTCGCCGCGGAAATTCTGGCCCAGGGCAAGAAAGAAGACGAGATCGCGGCGCAGTTCCACGGCGGCTTCTATACGCCGATGGAGTTTGCCGGCGATCCCGCCGCGATCGATTGAACCGGCGGTAGAACGAAACAGAGGGACCCTTGGCGGACCAACAAACACACGGCTTGGCGCGCGGGCTCACCAATTACGGCGACGCCGATTTCTCGCTTTATCTGCGGCGCTCGTTCGCCAAGTCGATGGGCTTTTCGACGGAGATGCTGGCGCGGCCGATTGTCGGCATCGCCCAGTCGGCGAGCGGCTTCAACAATTGCCACCGGCATTTCCCGGAGCTGGTCGAGGCGGTCAAACGCGGCGTCATCGCCGCCGGCGGCCTGCCGCTCGATTTCCCGACCGTTTCGCTCGGCGAAGTGTTTTTGTCAGCCGACCAGCATGATGTTCCGCAACCTGATGGCGATGGACGCGGAGGAAATGATCCGCGCCCAGCCGATGGACGCGGTGGTGCTGATCGGCGCCTGCGACAAGACGGTGCCGGCGCTGCTGATGGGCGCGGTCTCGGCCGACCTGCCGGCGGTCATGCTGATCGGCGGCCCGATGCTGCCGATGGCGCATCACGGCGAGCGGCTCGGCGCCTGCACCGACTGCCGGCGGTTCTGGGCCAAATACCGCGCCGGCGAAATCTCGAAAGCACGACATCGACGACATCGAAGGCAATCTCGCCACCACCACCGGCAGCTGCGCGGTGATGGGCACGGCCAGCACCATGGCGGCGATCGCCGAAACGCTCGGCATGACGTTGCCGGGCACCGCGGCGATTCCGGCGGTGCATTCCGACCGGCTGCGCGCCGCCGAAGCGAGCGGCCGCCGCGCCGCCGCGATGATCGGCACGGCGTTGCGGCCGAGCCGGATCGTCACCGCACAATCGGTGGAGAACGCGCTGCGCGTGCTGCTCGCCATCGGCGGCTCGACCAATGGGCTCATTCATCTCACCGCCATCGCCGGGCCGCGCCGGCATCAAGGTGTCGCTCGAACGCCTTAACGCGCTGTCCGACGAAACGCCGATCCTGGTCGATCTCAAGCCGACCGGCGCGCATTACATGTCGGATCTGTTCGCCGCCGGCGGCATCGGCGCCGTGCTGCGCGAACTCAAGCCGCTCTTGCATCTCGACTGCATGACGGTGACGGGCGAAACGCTCGGCGAACGCCTGGCGCAGCCCGCGCCTTGGGTCGACCGCGACATCGTGCGCCCGCTCGCCGAGCCGTATCAGAAACAGGGCGGGCTCGCCGCTTTGTTCGGCTCGCTCGCGCCCGAACGGCGCCATCATCAAGCGCTCCGCCGCCGATCCGCGCCTGTTCGAGCGCGAAGGCCGCGCCGTGGTGTTCTCGTCGCTCGACGATCTCGCCGCGCGCATCGACGCGCCCGATCTCGACGTCACCGCCGACGATTTTCTGGTGCTGCAGAATGCCGGGCCGAAGAGCGGCTACGCCATGCCCGAGGCCGGTTATCTGCCGATCCCGGCCAAGCTCGCGCGCGCGGGCGTCAAGGACATGGTGCGCATCTCCGACGCGCGCATGAGCGGCACCGCCTACGGCACCATCGTGCTGCACGTCTCGCCGGAAGCCGCGATCGGCGGCCCGCTGGCGCTGGTGCAAAACGGCGACCGCATCAAGCTCTCGGTGTCGCAGCGCCGGCTCGACCTGCTGGTCGGCGATGACGAGCTCGCCAAACGCCGCGCGGCGCAGCGTCCGTCCGCGGCAACGCCCGAACGCGGCTATGCGCGGCTCTATATGCAGAGCGTGCTGCAGGCCGAAGCCGGCTGCGATTTCGATTTTCTGCGCAAGGTGTGAAAGGCGTTTTACTCTACCTCGCTTGCGGAGCGTCCGCCGCGGCGGACGATGACATTGTGCCAACAATCAAGTTACCATAGGTTGGTCCGGAACCTTCCTGTCTATTCTCAACGATGCACCTCAGACCCAATCGCCGGAAATTCGTCACGCTCGCCGGGAGTGCAGCGCTAACGCCTTTCCTTGCCGCGCCCGCCGTCCTGGCCGCACCGTCCGACGCGGCGGAGTTCTATCGTGGCAAGACGGTACGCATCCTGGTCGGCTCGCCGCCAGGCGGCGGCTACGACGTTTACGCGCGGCTGGTCGCACCGGCGTTGGCGCAAAAACTCGGCGCCGAAGTGCTGGTCGAGAACAAGGCCGGCAATGGCGGCCTCGCGGCGCTGGCGACCTTGCTGACACACCCAGCCGATGGCCTCACCATCATGAACGGCAGCGCCGAGGCGGCGATCTTGAGCCAGATGCTCGGCCGGCCCGGCGTCACCTGGGACGTGAACAAGCTGCAATGGCTGGCAAAGCTCGCCACCGCGCCGAAACTGTGGTTCGCCGGCAAGACCGCGCGCTATCCGACCGTCGCCGACGCGCGCAAGGCGCCGCGCCTGACCTGGTCGGCGACGGGACCCGCCGACGACATCAGCGACGTGCAGGCCATTATCTCCTACGTGCTCGGTCTGCATTCCAAGATCGTGCTGGGCTATCGCGGCTCCGGCGACATGTCGCTCGCCGTGATCAGCAACGAAGTCGATTGCGGCCTGCTCTCGGCCGACTCGGCACTGCCGCACATCGGTTCAATCAAGCCGCTCGCCTTGTTCGGCGCCAAGCGCTGGGCTCATCTGCCCGATGTACCGACCTTGCGCGAAGCCGCCCCGCTGCCGGCCGACAAGACCTGGATTGTCGACTTGCGCGAGAAGATCGGCGAAGCGCAGCGCGCCATGATGGCTGCGCCCGGCGTGCCGGCCGACCGCATCGACTACCTGCGCGGCGCGTTTGGCAAAGTTCTCACCGACCCGGCCGTGATCGCCGAAGGCGCGCGGACCAATCGGGAACTCGAATATATGGCGGGCGCCGATCTGCAGATCATGGTGGCCGATCTGATAAAGGCCGCCGGTCCGCGCCTGCCGGAATTCAAGAAGATCGTACTGGATACGTATTTCTGAACCGTCATGCCCGGTTTCGTGCCGGCATCCACGGCTTGCTTCGTTGCCGAGGAGAAAGACGTGGATGGCCGGGACAAGCCCGGCCATGACGGAAGTCAAATCCGATAGCCAAAAACGCTGCATCCGGTCAGGCTTTCCAGATGCCGGCCGAAGCGAAATTTCAGTTCGGGGCCGTCGAATGGCGGCTGTTCGATCTTCTGTTCGTCGTCGGTAAACGGCTCGACTTCGAGCACCACGAAGGTGTGGGCCTGCGAGTTCGCGGCCTTCAGCGCCGGAAACTCACGCTCCAGCTGCTCGACGCTGGAAATCGCGAACACGCGCTCAAGTCCCATGCCGCGCGCGATGGCGGCGTAATCATTGTCCTTGAAATTCGGCAGGCCGGCGTTCGAGGTCGCGCCATAGACGCGATTGGAGACCAGAAAGTGTGTCAGGTTCGGCAAATTCATCTGCCGCTCCACCATCAGCATCCCCGGATTCATGCAGAACGCGCCGTCGCCCATGAACGCCCAGACTTTCAGCTCTGGCTGCGCCAGCGCGATGCCGGAGGCGAACATGCTGGAGAGGCTCATCGAGGCGTCGAGATAGAAGCTGCCGACCGTATCGCGCGTCGCCGCCCACCAAGCCTGGCAGGAATTTCCCGCCGACGCGACCACGATCTCGTCGGTGCGATGCCGCGCGATGGCGCGGAAGCAATCGAGGTATTTCATCAGTGCCCCCCTCGCAGCAGGTCGCGCGTGAACAAGATGGCCAGCGGCCGCGCATAGGTGCGCGTGTGCCGGTAGCAGCGCGAGATCATCCCGATATCCTCCGGCTTGTCGATGATCTGATACGGCATGCTGATCGCGTCGAGCACCGGCAAGAGATAGAGCCCGTTGGAGATGTGATGCTTGTGGTGATCGCCGACCGCGCCGCGCAAGGTCGCCATCAGGAACAGCGGGATTTCGTAGGTGTAGTTGATCTTGGTGATCGCATACACCACCGTCATGAAATCCTGACGCGCCCATCAGCGCCGCCGATCCCATCGCTCCCATATAGGCGCCCGAGCACAGGCCGATCGCCAATTCCTCGCGATTGACCGGAACGTGGACGAAACGGTCGTCGCTTTCGATGGTGTTGATGACGTCCATCACCCAGTTGTCGGGAAGGCTGGCGACGAGCTTGACGCCGCACGAGGCGAGTTCGTCGGCGATGCGTCTCGCACTGTCCGAAGAGTTACCGCTCACTGTTTCGTTCCTGTCTTGTTGTTATCCCGTCGATCGCACTGCCCGGGCCTTGCAAATCGCACGCCACACCGTCTCCGGCCGGATCGGCAAGGCAATGTCGCGCACGCCAACATGCCACAACGCATCGATCACCGCATTGCCGATCGCCGCCGGCGCGCCGATCGTGCCGCTCTCGCTGCCGCCTTTGACGCCGAGCGGATTGCTTGGCGCCGGCGTTTCGATGAAAGCGGTGCGAAACGCCGGCAGATCGGCGGCGCGCGGCATGGCGTAATCCATGAAGCTGCCGGTCAGAAGCTGACCGCTGTCGCCATCGTAAACGACTTCTTCCATCAGCGCCTGGCCAACGCCTTGCGCAATGCCGCCATGGACCTGGCCCTCGACGATCATGGGATTGACGACCGTGCCGCAATCGTCGGCGGCGTAAAGCGCTTGCAATGTGACGGCGCCGGTGTCGGGATCGACGGTCACAACGGCAAGGTGCATGGCCTGCGGATCGTTGGTATCCGGCGGATCGTAAAATTCCGTGGCCTCAAGCCCCGGTCCGAACGAGCCGTCGGCCGGCAGTTTGGCGCCGTGGTAGCCGATGTCGGCAACATCGGCAAAACCAATGGTGCGATCCGTGCCGCGGACGTTGAATTGCGCACCGTCTTGCACGATGTCATCCGCCGCGCATTCCAGCGCCTCGGCGGCAATGCGGCGCGCCTTGGCGACGATCTGATCGCATGCGCGATAGATTGCCGTGCCGGCGACCGACGTGGACCGCGCGCCCCAGGTGCCGTTGCCGAACGGAATGCGGTCGGTATCGCCTTCGATGACGGCGATGTCGTCGATGCCAAGGCCGAGCCGGTCGGCGGCAATTTGCGCAAACGTAATGTCGTGCCCCTGGCCGTGCGAATGGCTGCCGGCAAACACCGTGACCTTGCCGTCGGAATGCACCCGCACCAATGCGCTTTCCCAGCCGCCGTGCAGGCCGCCGCGCTTGGCGAGATTGCCGCTCGGTCCGGTGCCGGCCTTATCGATGAAGCAGGCGATACCGATGCCGACCAAAACGCCCTGTTTTCTCAGTTCCGCCTGCCGCTTGCGCAACGCCGGGTAATCCGCAAGCGCCAACAGCTTCTCAAACAGCGCCGGCGGATCGCCGCAATCGTAGACGCGTCCGCCCGGCGCCGGATAGGGAAAGTCGTTGCGCCCGATGAGATTGCGCCGGCGAAATTCGGCGACATCGATGCCGAGTTCGCGCGCGCCAAGTTCGGCGAGCCGCTCGTTGATCCAGGTCGCCTCCGGACGGCCCGAACCGCGATAGGCATCGACCGGCACAGTGTTGGTGTAAACGCCGCGCACGCGCAGATGCAGGTTCGGCGTGCGATAGAGTCCGGTGATGGTCTGCGGATAGGAATTGCCCGGGATGCTGGGCGCGAAATTGCTAAGATATCCGCCGAGCGCCGCGAGCGTATCGACCTGCATGGCGACGATGCGGCCGTCGGCATCGAAGCCCATGCGGGCGCGGCTGTCGTGATTGCGCGCCTGTGCGTCGGATAGCAAAGTCTCGCTGCGCGTCGCCGCCCATTTAACCGGCCGGTGCAGCAGCTGCGCCGCCCATACGACGGTCGACACCTCGACTGCAAAATTGCCTTTGACGCCGAACCCACCGCCGACATCGGGCGAGATCACGCGAAGTTTGTGCTCGGGGATATGCAGCGTGTAGAGCGACAGCCAGCGGCGCAGGTAATGCGGCTGCTGCGAGGTGGCATAGAGCGTGTAGCGGTCAGCGGCCGCATCGTAGTCGCACAGATACGCGCGCGGCTCCATCGGATTGGCCGCGAGCCGCGAATTCCGCAACTCAAGTTCGACGATCTTGGCGGCAGACGCCATCGCAGCTTCGGTTTTTTGCCGGTCACCGCGCTCGATTTCGAACACCACATTGGTGCCGAACCGCTCATGCACGAGCGGCGCGCCGGCTTCGACAGCTTTGCGCAAATCGCACACCGCCGGCAGAATTTCGTAATCGACTTCGACGGCCTCCGCGGCGGCCTCGGCGGCGAAGCGGTTCTCGGCCACGACCGCGGCGACAATGTCTCCGACATGGCGCACCTTGTCGGCCGCGAAGGCCGGCCGCGGCGCGCCGTTCATCGGCCGCCCGTCGCCGAACGGCATCGGATGCACGATCGTGAGTTCGCCATGACCGGCGCGCTGCCAATCCGCGGCCGTCAGCACCAGCAACACCCCGGGCAAATTTCCGACGGCATCGGCCGCGACGCGGCGAATTCGGGCATGCGCATGAGGGCTGCGCACGAACGCGCACCATGCGGTGCCGGGCAGCGCCACGTCGTCGACGAAGCGGCCCTGGCCGCGCACGAAGCGCACATCCTCGCGCCGGCGCAGCGGCTGGCCGACAAAAGGTTTACGCGTGATCGTGCTTTCGTTCATCAGCCAAAGACAGCGCCGCCGTCGGTGACGCCGCGCCCGCGCGCTTCAAGCTTGCGGCAGAAATAATGCCAACAATGCTCCCAATGGACCGGCGTCATGATCTGCTTGTGGCGCTTGGCACGCACCGCTTTCTTCGGGATGGAGCGCCGCATATTGGCGGCGCGGGCGATGAGCTGCGCTCTGCAGGCCTTTTCGAGAAACACCCCGACGCAGACCGCGTGCTCGATACCCGTGCCGCAGAAAGTCACGCCATGATTGGCGATGAAAATGGCCCAGTTCCGGCCGAGCGATCGCGCCATCGCCTGGCCTTCGCTCTTCTGAGTGAGGAGCGCGACATCGGCCTGATGGCGCGCTACTTCAACGAAGTAATCGGCATCGAGCGTGAAGGGCTGCAGCGGCTCGGTGATGGCGGAAAAAATACTGGCGTAGAGCGGGTGCGAGTGCACCACCACATTCACGTCGGAGCGCCTACGAAATATCTCCGAATGGATCGGCCATTCGGAATGACGTCCGCCGCCGCCTGCGATCTGCTTGCCATCCCAGTCGACCAGCACGAAATCGTCAGGCCCCAGAACCTCGCCGAGGCCGATGCGGTTGCGTTTCATCCAGAAGCCGGTGCCGGCATCGTCGCGCACCGATAGATGCCCGAGGGTCATGTCGCCGTGACCCTCCATTTCGAGGATACGGCAGGCTCGCGCGGCCTCGGTGAGGCGTTCGCGCGTCGATTGATTCATCACACCTTCGGCCATCGCCTTCTGCGGCACCTTATTGCGACATTGAGGGCGGTCCCTTGCGGGACGCCAGCAAGCCAAGCCCAACGGCCCCCGTCAATCCGCCGACAATGATGCCCAGCGGCATGAACGTGAAAAACACCAGCATGCCCGAATAACCCTCGAACGAGCTTGTGTGGAAAATATTGGTCCACAACAGACCCAGAAGAACACCGACGATGCCGCCCACAATGGCGCCCAGGAACAAGCCTACAAACGCGACCACCACGATCTTCATTTCGCTCCCAAGCGCCGCGCTGCGCGACTGGGCGCCTCACTTGCCTGAGAAGTGTCGCTCCAGGCCTTGCCAGCCTTCGAAATAGTCGTGCTGCAGCTCCGATGATTCCACCGCATGACGCGTGAGCCGCATGGCGAAGCGGCTTTCGAACATGAACGCCATGGTGTTTTCGATCTTGTGCGGCTTGAGCTCGGCGCGCGTCGCCCGCTCCCAGGTGTCGGCGTCGGGGCCGTGCGCCGTCATGCAATTGTGCAGGCTGGCGCCGCCGGGCAAGAAACCCTCGGCCTTCGCATCATAGACGCCGTGCAGCAGCCCCATGAACTCGGTCATGACGTTGCGGTGATACCAGGGCGGCCGGAACGTGTTTTCGCCGACCAGCCAGCGCGGCGGGAAAATGACAAAGTCGATATTGGCGGCGCCGGGCACATCCGACGGCGCGGTCAGCACGCTGTAGATCGACGGATCGGGGTGATCGAAGCTCACGGTACCGATCACCATGAATCGCGCAAGATCATATTTGTACGGCGCAAAGTTGCCGTGCCAGGCGACGACGTTGAGCGGCGAATGGTCCATCTCCGCCGTCCACAGATTGCCCTGGAATTTGGCGATGAGGGCGCACGGCTTCTTGTCGTCCTCATAGGCGGCCACCGGCGCCAAAAAATCGCGCGGATTGGCCAGCCCGTTCGAGCCCAGCGGCCCGAGTTCCGGCAGCCTCAGCATGGCGCCGTAATTTTCACAGACGTAGCCGCGCGACGGCCCGTCCGGCAACTCGGCGCGAAACCGCAAGCCGCGCGGAATGACGGCGATCTCCCCCGGATTGGCTTCGACGATGCCAAGCTCGGTGACAAAGCGCGCGCGGCCCTGCTGCGGTACGATCAGCATCTCACCGTCGGCATTATAGAAGTAACGATCCTGCATCGAGCGATTGGCGGCGTAGAGATGGATCGCCATGCCGACCTGCGTGGCGGCGTCGCCGTTGCCGCCGAACGTCACCATGCCGTCGATGAAGTCGGCCAGCTTTTGCGGGAGCGGCAGCGGACTCCAGCGCAACTGCGTCGGCGTGGCATCGACGTCGTTGAAGGGTGCGCTGCGAATGAGTCCGTTGTCGATCCGCGCATAAGGCCGGTGCACGACCGACGGCTGAATCCGATAGGTCCAGGTCCGGCGGTTTTCCGCGCGCGCCGTCGTGAACGACGTACCGGAAATCAGCTCGGCGTAAAGACCGTGCGGCGGCCGTTGCGGCGAATTTTGTCCGACCGGAAGGGCACCGGGCACCGCTTCGGAAACGAAGTGATTGCCGAAGCCGGACTGATATTGCAGCGCGGCGCCGGTGCGCCCGCTCTTCGAATCCGGTGCGTTAGACCGGCGAACCTTGGCGTCGCTTCTGATGTCGTAGTTCATCGGACCTCCCAAGCGGCCGCCGTGACGGCCGTTCGCACGGCGACGCATGCGATATTTTGCGCCGGCGAAATGGTCACGATCGTAACTATCGGCCTTCAAGGCCGGCGGCGCAAGCGACCTCCCGTCCGTTCGAAACTATCCGCCCGATACCGCCGCCGCGGCGCGTTTCATGCCGAGTGCAAGAATGCGATGCAGAAGATCGGGATATTTGATCCCGACATGCTTCGCCGCTGCGGCAAACTCCTGGCTTTCCGCGATTTCCGGATTGGGGTTGGCCTCCAGAAAATACGGCGTCCCGTCGGCGACGAGCCGAAAATCGATCCGGGCATAACCGTCGAGATCAAGCGCCCGGTAAATCCGCTTGGCAAAGCGCTGAACGCGCGCGACCACCTCAGGTGCCAAATTGTTCGCCGGGCCATGCAGGATGCTGTGGCGCTCCTGATAATCCGGATCGTGCTTGGCTTTCTCGGTGGCGATCGGCCAGTCGCGATCCGGCAGATTTTGCAATTGCAGCTCCCAGACCGGCAGCACGCGCAGGCGGTCGTTGCCGAGCACGCCGACATAAATCTCGCGGCCCTCGATATACTGCTCGGCAATCGCGGCCGTGCCGACCCGCTCGTGGATGAAGCCGACGCGTTCGGCGAGCTTTTCGTCGCTGTCCACCACCGAGGCCTGCGAGATGCCGTAAGAACCGTCCTCGCTCAGGCTCTTGACGATCAGCGGCAGCGCGAGCCGGGCCGGCCGCTTCACCTTGCGGCGCTTCGGAAACACGGCAAAGGCGGGGACCGGAATGCGGTGATAATGCACCAGCGTCTTCGACAAGTCCTTGCCGCGCGCCAGCATCAAGCCGCGCGGATTGCAGCCGGTATACGGGATGTGCATCAGTTCGAGATAGCTTGCGACGTTCTGATCGTAGATCGCCTCGCCGTGAAACTCCTCAAGCAGGGTAAGGACGACGTCCGGCTTCCAGCTCTCGATTTCGTCGCGAATGGGTTTCAATTCATCGTGCACGCCGAGCGGACGGACATCGTGCCCGGCGCGCCGCAGCGTCGTCACGACATCGTATTCAGTCTTCCACTCGTTGATTTCCTGCTCGCTGTAGCCCTTGCTCGAATCAGGCGGTATCAGGTCCGGATGCACGAGCACAAGGACGCGCAGCTTGTTCATAACGCGATCCATCTTCGCCGCGATGGACCAAACAGTGCATGCATGGTTTTGGCAGTCAACAGCACGGTGAAGTCCGTCACGAGTTTATGTTCAGGCCCGACCGCGCGCAGATTAAGCTCCCGGCAGCGGGCAATCATGCCGTCGAGCACGGCGTCGAGGGTGAGCTGATATTCGCCGGTCCACTTCGCCACCAGCTTGCGCACGCTCGCCCGATGGCGGCGCAGAAAGGACGATGCCGCCTCGGAGCGGCGATGTTTCGGATCGGCCGAAAAGATCCGCTGAAGGTCGCGGTCGTAGGTTTTCGGCGCGTCGAACGCGTACAACGCCTGCTTCTTCCGGTAATGCTCGCCGAGCGTTTCATTGAGTTTGCTGAGCGGATCGACTTGCTCGCGTCCGCGCAGCATCGGCCGCACGTCGGCGATTTCGCCCATCAGCGCGTCGACATATTCAAGCTTTTTGAGCGCCGGCCATCCGGCATAACGCGTACGCCAATTGGAGCGCGGCCGCAGCCAAACCGCGAATGTCTCGGCAAAATCCTCGTCAGGATGACTTTGCGCGTACCACAGGCGCAGATGTTGAACGAAATTCCGGCTGGCCGGATTTGGCCGGTAATAGCGCGGATAGCGCTGCGAAGACGGCCCGAACAGCCGCTGCCAGGTGCGCCTGCGCGCCAATCCGTAGGCGTGCTGAACGACATGACCGGCCTCATGGCGCAGAATCGCCATGCATTCGCCCCACGTGCCGCCTTCCACGTCGAGGATCATCTTGCGTTCGAGGCGTGTCAGCCGCGGATGCACCAGATAGAATGGAATGCCGATGCCGGGCGTGTTTTCCGGGCTGAACCACTCGCTGGAGATCCAGGCATGCGGCCGCACGCGCAGAGCCGCCTGCGCGAGTTCGTCGTGCAGCGTCTGCAGGCAGTCCTCAAGCCAAGTGCCCTCGATGGTCAGCTTGAGGTCCTTCAGCCGGACTTTAAGCAGTTCCTCGTCGGGGAGCGTGGCCCAGGCGAATTTCTCACGCGGCATGGTGCTAATGAAACCTGGAACAAAATCGGAGCCGCCATGGTGTCACGCCGGCGAGACGAGGTGAACACGGAAAATCGCGGCGCTCATATCGACGAACGGCAAGAAAGCATTACCCGCAAAAAGGGTAACGGCAAGGAGGAGCGCTTAGGGCGCGCTTCGGTTGGCTTGCCCAGCCTTGTATCTCATCTCCTCGATGAGCGTCGCGGCGGGGACTGGTTGACCGGCCCGTGCGTCAACCGGCGATGGTGCAAGCGGCACGAGCAAGTCGGCGCATTGCGCTCGGTCTCGACCCGATCGCAGATGCAGCCTGACCATACTTGAGCGACGCGTAGAACAGACGGTAGCTTCAGAACTGGTCAGGATTGGAGGATGCGGTCGGTGCATTTCTGCGCGAAATACGGAATCACGGTGAGCTTCCCAGGATCGACCGAATGGTATCCTCGGTCGGACGTAATACCGATCTCGCAACGCCGGTGCAGACCGCTTTTGGGGTCGTAAATGTCCGTCTCACCCCAGGCGACAATGACACCGCCCTTCACGCGGGCGTCGCTTGGCGGAGTATCATTGAGCGGCTTAAGGCTTGGCACAAAATCTGAAATCGCCGAGATCGTTCGCCTTATTATGGCAGAACGAGTTGGCTCCGGAGCGTAAGTAGGCCAATTTGGCGGAGACAGTTCCGCTGAAATGCCCTGAAGGCATTCCGGATACCACGTCAGATAAAGTTCTTTATCGGGAAAGCTCACAACCTCTCCAAATGGACCTGACACAACAGTCAGACTTGGAGGTGCGGCTACGCCGGCCGGCAAGGTCACACTGACTCCGTATTTGAGGCGGTGAAGCCATGGCCAAGGCGGCCTCAATCCCATCGTTTCATCGATCGCCAAGCGGCCGTCCCAGAGCGCATTCACCACATGCTCGAAATCATGGATCGCGCCGCCCCCGGGGCTCTCGGTTGAAACTCGAATCCTGCCGCTTTGACGATCCGCACCGAGCACGCGATGTCCAAGGCGCACCGCAATTCGCGGATGATTGGACACGCCGTTTCGCAGTTCGCGCGCCAGTTCTTCGGGATCTATTGCGACTTCCGGCGTCTCGAAGACTTCAAGCGCGGTCTGCGGAGCGAAGGTGGCATCACGATCCTCGGCAGACCAGCACCTCAACGGCGCGGCCAGATCCAAGCCGAAATACCCCTGCTCGCGTCCCCTTGAAGCTTCCAAGACCAGTTCGTGCACTCTCTTGAGATAGGCGCTCACCGCATCGGGATTGCGCTGACTATGCCTGTGCACGACATAGTTCGCCGGCACCGACTTTCTGATCCGGCTTATTGGAATCCCGAGGTAACGATCGAAAAATTGAGCGAATGCTAGGGCGCCCGCAATCATCGTGCGGGCGGTTTCGAGCGTCGGGTCCGCCGCATACATGTAGCCGAGGTGAATTTTGCCTTCGTTTGCGACCGCGGTTCGGCTCAGCAAGGAGTCACATTGCTCAAATAGCACGACATTTGCGCCCTGCTCAGCCAAAGCCAATGCCGTGCAGCAGCCTTGTAATCCGCCGCCCAGAACACCTATCGCCATGACGTGGACCGGCGCTCAATCAGGATAGTGGGTGCAGGTCCAGGGAGATGAGGCCAATCCCTAGCCGCCGGCGATCGGCGCTGATACCGAGTTCGAGCGGCGACGACACGTTGGGAAATGAAAATTGCAGGGCGGCGTCGGCGCCTCTGCTCTCCAACTGCAGCTCCTTCCGAACGGGGCGATTGGCGGCAACAGACCATATCGTGGATAATGACTCTGAATCGTCGACGACGTTCACGGTTACGTTGCTCCCCTGCTTGCCGAATGGTGTGAAGGCGATGTTCGCCCGCCATAAGCCCCGCTGACCGGAAATGGGCAAGCGGAGAGTCGCCAGCGGCCCGTCGCTCCAAATCCCCCAGTCTTCCGCCGCCGACCAGCCCGTCATGAGAAGGTCGATACCGCTGCCACCGAAGGCAAAGTCAAATCTCGATTGTCGATTGAACCCGGTTTGAGCTTGTCCCCGCATTGTCCACGAGATCGCCTTGTCCAACAGGTCTCCCGCTATTCCGCCGGCGAAACTTGCACTGTTTTGTCCCCGGCAACTTTTTTCGATCGAGGGAATTGAAAACTGCCGCAAGGCCAGTTGGATAAAGTCTGAGGCGAACGGAATTGCCGGCCCGTCGTAGAACAGAAATCTTCCCTCCCTAGAAACACAAAGCCGATCGAGAACGGTCGCGAGCGCCGTCACCCGATCGTTCTCGGGGACCACCGGCCAAATCGTCTCGAGCATGCCGAGGCCGAACCCGAGCCACACAGCGCGTTTCCAAAGTCTGTCTCTTCTATGATACTTGGCGTGCGTTGAATTGGCGTAGGCTCGCTTGAAGTATGTTGGCTTGTCGACGTAGAGGAGATTTCCTTCCCGAGCCAGTTTTCCGACCCATACGAACTCCTCGAAGGCGCTGTCAAAATCGGTCAGGCGGATCGGACCAACACGATCGATAGCCGTCTTGCGGATTAATCCGCGGAATGGAACACCGTTCAACGTCTCAAAGACGGAGAGGCTGCGATTGATGGCAAAGCCGGTGACAGACGGAGGTTTTGACCAGTGGTCGTGCAGGCCGAACCATTTGATCCCGCTGAAATAGCACACGCCATCGCGGTCGACATTGGATCTTGCGAGCAACTCAGAAATGTAATCAGCGGTTGCGTAATCGTCATGCTGCCAAAAGCAAAAGAAATCATAGTCCGGTTGGGACATCAGCCAGTTGATGTTTCCTGCCCAGCCCAGGCGATGCGGCTGCACCACCAGCGAGAAGCGCGGATCGGCGAGAAAAGATTCGCACGCCGCCGCAGTGTCCGTATCGCCGCCATCGACCGAAATGAGAACGCGAAAGTAGGAATGATCCTGTCTGGCGATCAATTCCAGCGCCTCTCGGATCACATCCGCGCCACGGAAGGCGGGCATTCCTATGAGAATCCGGGCTTCCGTCATAGGCAACGACCTTCCGTCAAACTGTACTCCATACCGGGATCGCCGTTCTGTTTGCGGGACCGTCCGCGTATATTGCGCAAAAGCCGGAGTACAACAACGTGCAGGAAAAAATCGTACCCGTCCTCATCGTCGGTGGCGGGCCGGTCGGGTTGGCGCTGGCCGGCGATCTCGGCTGGCGCGGCGTCGAGTGCGTGCTGATCGAACAGTCGGACGGCTCGATCTATCAGCCGCGCATGGACATGGTGGGCGTCCGCACCATGGAGTTCTGCAGGCGCTGGGGGCTGGTCGGCGCCGTCGAGGGCTCGGCCTACCCGCGCGATTACGCGCAGGACAATGTCTACGTCACGAGTCTCGCCGGCTACGAACTCGGGCGCGAGCGCTTTCCGGGCATCGGTCAGGCGGCGCCGCCGCCGCAAAGTCCGCAGCGGCGCGAGCGTTGTCCGCAGAACATGTTCGACCCGATTCTGCGCGCGTTCGCGGCTTCGCAGAAAACCGTGACGATGCGCTACCGCATGCGGCTCGTTGGCTTCACGCGAGAAGCCGAGCGGGTGACCGCGACCGTCGAAAACGCCGACACCGGTGCGCACGAACATATCGTCGCGCGCTACCTCGTCGGCTGCGACGGCGCCCGCAGCCTGGTGCGCGAGACGCTCGGCATCACGATGCGCGGCAATCCGGCGCTGACCTACACCACCAATGTGATCTTCCGCTGCCCCGACCTGTTGTCGCTGCACGACAAGGGCAAGGCCTACCGGCACATCCTCATCGGGCCGGAAGGCACCTGGGCGACCATCGTGGCGATCAACGGCCGCGACCAGTGGCGCTTTTCCATCATCGGCAGCTCGGCGCAACGTGAATACACGACGGCCGAGATCGAGGCCGCGATCCGCCGCGCCGTCGGCCGCGATTTCCAATTCGAGATTCTGAGCGTGCTGCCCTGGGTGCGCCGCGAGCTTGTTGCCGACAGCTACCGCGAGGGCCGCGTTTTCATTGCCGGCGATGCCGCGCACGCCATGTCGCCGACCGGCGGCTTCGGCATGAATACCGGCATCGGCGACGCGACCGATCTGTCCTGGAAGCTTGGCGCGGTGCTGCAAGGCTGGGGCGGCGACGGCCTGCTCGAATCCTACACAATCGAGCGCCAGCCGGTCGGCGCCCGCAACGTCGCGGAGGCAAGCGGCAATTTGCGCCGCATGCTTTCGGTCAGCCGCTACCCCGACATCGCCGATGACACGCCGGCAGGCGCAGAGACGCGGAAAAGGGTCGGCGCCGAATTCTCTGAGCTGATGCGCCGTGAATGGTTCACGCTGGGTGTCCATCTCGGCTATCGCTACGAGGGTTCGCCGATCTGCTGGCCGGACGGCACGCCGCCGCCGCCCGATGAGGCCGGAACCTACCAGCAGACCGCGCGGCCGGGACACCGCGCCCCGCACGCCTGGCTCGCCGACGGCCGCTCAGCGCTCGACCTGTTCGGCCGCGGCTTTACGCTCTTGGGCTTCGGCGCGACCGCCGCCGAGGCCGCGCCGCTCGTCGAAGCGGCACGCGCGCGCCATGTGCCGCTCGAATTTGTCCCGCTTACCGAGCCGACCGTCGCCGCACTCTACCAGCGGAAATTCGTGCTGGTACGCCCGGATGGCCATGTCGCGTGGCGCGACGACCGCATGCCCGAAAACCCTCTACGCGTCATCGACGTTGTGCGCGGTGCGGTGAGCGGTCCCGGTAACGTCGCATGGCAAGGTGAGCCGAACGCGGCTAAAATAGCGTGACCCAAACGTGTTTTGCCGAGGCGCCATCATGAACAAAGTCCCGTCCCGCGAAGAACTCGCCCAGTCCGGCACGCTCGAAGACCTTTACAGCCAGCTCGGCCGCATCAGCATCGGCCCCGGTTGGGCCAAGGCGACGCCGTCGCTGTGGCCGGCGCCGAAGAAGACATTTGCCCCGGCACAATGGAAATATGAACAGGCGCGCGGTGCGCTCGATGCCGCCGGCCGGCTGATCAACACCGAGCTCGCGGAACGGCGCAATCTCATTCTGTTCAATCCCGCCGCGGACAACGGCTACGGCACCGTGCGCACGCTGGTCGCCGCCTATCAGATGATCATGCCGGGCGAGTGGGCGCGTTCGCATCGCCACACGCCGAATGCGCTGCGGCTCATTCTCAATTCAGAACCCGGCACCTACACCGAGGTCGACGGCGTCAAGATTTCCATGGAACCGGGCGACGTGCTGCTGACACCGAACTGGTCGAGCCACGGCCACGGCAACGACAGTCGCTCTAACGCCTATTGGCTGGATTTTCTCGACGTCCCGCTGGTACAGCTCCTGGAGCCGATGTTCTTCGAGCCAGCCGAGGAAGAAGGCGCGGCGAAAGGCCCCAATGACGCGCCTCCCACCAAGGATTCGCCGTTTGTCTTCCCACTGACCGAGACGGTGAAGCGGCTCGACGCCGCCAAATCCGATCCCACGGGCCCGTTCGGCACCAGCGTGCAGCTCGGCGATCCGGCCATGGCGACGATCGGCCTCCACATGATGCGGCTCGTCCCGCGCACCAAAACGGCGACGCTGCAAACGACCGCGAACAACATCTACGCCATCGTCAAGGGCAGCGGCACCACCACGATCGACGGCGAACGGTTCGAGTGGCATCGCGGCGACGTCATCGCCGCACCGGCGTGGCGGCCGCATAGCCACGAGGCTGGCGAGGACGCGTTGATGCTGCGCGTCACCGACGAGCCGGTGATGGCGCGGCTCGGCTTTCTGCGCGTCGGGGAGAGTGAGCGACCACACTGAACAGCTTGGCACGTTCAGCGATGACTCTGTTTCGTCACCCTCAGGTGCGAGCGCAGCGCGCCTCGAAGGGCGGCGGCCCGGGCGCCTCGGCCGTATCCTTCGAGGGTCGCCATAGCGCGTCGGAGACGCGCGTAAACGCGCTTATGGCGGCCACCCCAGGATGACGGTAAATAAGCGCATTGCCGTCGTCGGCGCCGGGCTTGGCGGTTTGACCGCTGCCGGATTTCTCCAGCGCGCCGGCTTTCCAGTCAAAGTCTATGAGCAGGCGCCGGCCTTCTCGCGCATCGGCGCCGGCATCATTCTCTCCGCCAATGTGTGCAAAGTGCTGCGCCGTCTCGACCTCGAAGACGGGTTGATCGCCGCCGGCATCAAATCGCAGAGCTATGTCAGCCGCGCCTGGGACACCGGCGAGGTCATGGCCGAGTTCATTTTCGATGCGGCGGCCGAACGGCGCTATGGCGGTCCGTACGTGCACATTCATCGTGGCGATCTGCATGCCGTGCTGGAGCGCGGCGTCGCGCCCGGAACGATTGCGTTCAATCATCAACTGGTGGATTTGCGCGAGGCCAGCGGCGCGACACAGCTGATCTTTGCGAATGGCGCGACGGCAGACGCCGACATCGTCGTCGGCGCCGACGGCATCCGCTCCAAGGTGCGCGAAATTCTGCTCGGACCGGAGCCGCCGCAATTTGTCGGTGCGGTCGCCTATCGGGCGATTTTTCCTGCGCAGCGGCTCAACGGTCTCTGGATTCCGGATTGCACTAAGTGGTGGGGCACCGATCGGCACTGCCTGCCCTATTATCTCACGGGCCGGCGCGACGAGGTTTATGCCATCGGTGTCGTGCCGGCTGCGGGCTGGGAACATGGCGACACGTCGATTCCAGCGACCCGCGACCAATATCTGCAATCGTTTGCCGGCTTCCACACCGATCTGCAGCGCGTGCTGGAGGCGGTCGATACCGTCACGCTGTGGCCGGTGTTCGATCGCGAGCGTGATGATCGCTGGAGCGGCGGAGCAAGCGGCAATCTCGTGCTGCTTGGCGACGCCTGCCATCCGATGCGGCCATTCATGGCGGCGGGCGGCGCCATGGCGGTCGAGGACGCGGCCATTCTCGCTCGCTGCCTGGAAAAGTTCGGCGATCCGGCGGAGGCCTTCCGCTGCTACGAGGCGACGCGCATTCCGCGCGTGGCCAAGGTGCAGGGCATCTCGATCGCCAATACCTGGATGCGCGGCCCGACCGACACCGAGTGGTTCTACTGTTACGATGCCTGCACGGCACCGCTCGCGACAACGTATTAGGCGAGACGATCATGTCCGAAGCAAACCCCGATCCGATGATCGCGCGCGATCTGATCGGCTATGGCGCGACGTCACCCGATCCGAAATGGCCTGGCGGCGCGCGCATCGCAGTCAATTTCAATCTCAACGTCGAAGGCGGCGGCGAGTCGACGCTGTATAACGGCGACGACGCGTCCGAAGGCATGTTGAACGACATCGGCGTGCCGACGCAGCGCGGCGTGCGCTCGCCACTCGTCGAATCGGTGTTCGAATACGGCAGCCGGCGCGGCGCGTGGCGGGTGCTCGATGTGTTCGACGAATTCTCCGTCAAGATGAGCATCCTCGGCGTGGCGCGTGCGCTGGAGCAGAATCCGGAGCTTGCCAAAGCTTTCGTTGAGCGCGGGCACGAAATCGTCAGTCACGGCTACCGCTGGATCGATTACGTCGACGTGCCCGAAGACGTCGAACGCGAGCACATCAGGCGTGCGGTTGACATCCTTACGAAGCTCACCGGCAAGCGGCCGATCGGCTGGATGACGGGCCGTCCCGGGCCGAACACGCGCCGCCTCGTGGCCGAAGAAGGCGGCTTTCTCTATGACCGCGACTCGCTCGCCGATGAACTGCCATATTGGCTCACGATCTCCGGCCGGCCACACCTCGTCATTCCGTATTCGTATGAAACAAACGACAATCGCTTCAACGAGAATTCAGGCTTCTCGACCGGCGATCATTTTTTCACCTACATGCGCGACGCCTTCGATGTGCTTTACCGCGAAGGCCGGCGCGGCGCGCCGAAGCTGCTTTCAATCGGCCTGCACGACCGGCTGATCGGCCGGCCGGGACGCTGCCGGGGCTTGATAAAGTTGCTCGAATACATGCGCGGCGTCGACGGTGTCTGGTTCGCCACCGGCGCCGACATTGCGCAACATTGGCGGACGCATTTTCCGGCGGCCAGTTCCTGAAGGCGAGGCTCGCGCCTTGCGCGTTTTGCCAATCGGAATCATCGGGAATTCACCCGCTCACAGCACCGCAGCAGCGGCTTGACGGCCCGGACAGCTCCGGCTATTTTGTCCTAAAGATAATATCTTTAGCATCTTCCGATGGCCATCGAGAAACAGCTTTCCGCGCCCACGCAGGCGAATCAGGTCAGCGGCGACCTGATCGCCCGCATCATGTTTGCGGGCCGCTCGTCATCGCTGTCGGCGCAGGTGGTGGCCGAGGTGCGCGACGCGCTGTTCGCCAAGCGGCTGAAGCCCGGCGATTTCCTCGGCACCGAGAAGGACCTCGCCGCCCGCTTCAAGGCGAGCCGCATCGTCGCGCGCGACGCGCTACGCACGCTGGAAGCGCTCGGCATCGTCGAAATCCGCATGGGCAAAGGCGGCGGCGCCCGCATCGCCCACGGCAATCCGCGGCTGTTCGCGGAGGCTTTGGCCGTGCAGCTTGACCTCACCGGCGTAACACCCGCCGAGATCATGGACGCCCAGCGCGCCATCGAGACGCTGGGCGCCGAACTCGCGGCCGAGAACGCCACGGCCGAGGATGTCGCGAAGCTGCGGCGGCTGCTGCACGAAGCGGAGGCGGCGATTGGCGACCTCGACGAATTCACCCGGCTGTCGCGCGATTTCCACCTCGCCGTGGCCGAAGCCTCGCACAACCGCGTCCTCATCGTGCAGCTGATCTCGCTCGAACACGTGTCGTGGCCGCGGCGCAACGTCACCGCCACGCCAAAGCTGGCGCAGCACATCATGGAGATTCACACCAGACTCGCCGACCTGATCGAACTGCACGATCCGAGCGGCGCCCGCGCCCTGATGGACGACCACGTCAAGATGATCCGCGCCCGGCGCGTCGCCGAACATGGCGGATCCGCGCACGCCTCCTCTTCGGGCGGGCGCACGAAGCGAAAAAGCAACGGACACACGATCTGCTGAAACTCTGCCAATACTGGAGGAACACCGATGGCGAAATTTCTGATCGAACCGCATTTCCGCCTGCAGGAATGGGTGGCGGAGGAGAAAGGCTATTTCCGCGCCGAAGGCCTCGACTATGAGTTCCGCGAACTGGTGCGCTCCACCGCCGGCAAGATCCACGACAAGGGCGACAAGGTCGGCGCCTATCAGTCGCTCGAAGCCGGCCGCAAGTCGAACGTGAGCTGCGCCTGCCACTGGACCATCAATGTCGCGGCCTCCAAGGGCCTTGGCCGCATGTACACCGACGTCTATTCGGTATCGCCCGCCGGCATCTTCGTGCCCGCGAACTCGCCGGTGAGGACACCGGCCGATCTCGCCGGCGTGCCGGTCTCGGTCGGCTATCAGTCCGGCAGCCACTATGCTACGATCCAGGCGCTCGAATCCTATCTCAAGCCCGACCAGATCAAGCTGCATTACGCTGACGGCATGCTGTTCGCGCGCATGGAGCAGTTGATCGAGGGCAAGGCGCCGGCGGTGAGCCTGTTCAGCGGGCCGTATTATTTCGCCGAGCAGCTGGGTTTCCGCAAGGTGATCGACACCACCTTCATGATCGCCACCATGATTCACGGCGATCCCGATCCGGAGGACCTGCGCAAGTTCTTCCGCGCGCTGCGCAAGGCGCAGCGCGACATCGATCTTCGGCCCGAACTCTACACGCACTACTACAAGAACGAGTTCCCCGACCGCTTCCACGCTTTGATGGATACCAGGCGTTGGGGACCGGGCGAGCGGCTGGTGTTCGAGCCGTACACCAAGGAAGTCTATGAAGAATCCTTCGAGTGGATTGCCGACCATCACATCTTCGCCGAGGGCGAGATGGGAACCGGGCAATACGAGAAGGCCTCGCTGTCGCTGATGGCGTAATTCCCCACTCCGTCACGTTCCGCGCAAGCGGAGCATGACGGGGACGGAAACCGCTTGCAGCTATTGAAGTTCAACAAACAACGACCAACAGGGAGAAATGCGTCATGACCACGCAGCTGATGCCGGTCAAGGTCGCGCCCAAGGGCATGGGTTTGAACGATTTCGTCGCCATGCAGGAGGGTTTCTTTGCCGCGGAAGGGCTCGATGTCGAATTCGACTGGAAGACATTCCGCGGCACGCAATCGAGCTGGAAGGAGCTTGATTATTTCCAGCGGCCGCAGGACCGGCCCTACACCGCGGACAAACAGGACGTGGTGCAGGGTGCGTGCCTGTGGGGCACCATCTGCAATGCCAGCGCCGGCATGGGCCGCGCCGTGACCGAAGGCTACGGCGAGTCGCCTTGGGCGATCTTCGTGCGGTCCGAACTCGATGATCCATAGGCCGCAGGATCTGCGCAATGTGCCGGTCGCGGTCGGCATGCGCGCCGGCAGCCACTTCAACGTGCCTTATCGGCTGGAAAAATATCTGCCGCTTGCCGAGATCAAGACCGTCAACACCGGCGGGTTCGGCGCGCGGCTCAAGGCGCTGCTCGACGGCGAGGTCCAGGCTGCGAGCCTGCTGCCGCCGCAGATCGCCATGGCCGAGCAGCTCGGCCTGCGCAAGATCATCGAGGACACGTTCAAGACCGTGTGGTGGGTTCCGGCGAATTCGCCGCCGCAGGTCGTGCACGGCTACATGCGCGCACTCAATCGCGCCGAGCAGGCGCTCGATGCGGACCTCGCCAAATACCTGCCGTTATGGAAGCTCGCGGTTCCGGCGGAATTCGAGAATTTCCACCCGTGGGATTTCGCCAGGTTCGGCCGCGGCGAACGCTTCATCAATAAGCCGCTGCCGAACCGGGAGTTCGACCAGGTGTTCTCGCAGGTTGAACGCTGGGGTCTCGACCAGTACCTCAAGGACCGCAACCCGGAGACGCTGAGCTACACGGCGTAATCGCGCAGCGGCCGGCGGGCATCTCCGGCCGGCCGCTCCGCCGCCTTGCGGGAGCCTTTTCGCCGCTGCCGCATCTCATCTGCAAAAGGGGCAGCCGATGCGAGTGGAACCGGCTTTACGCGACAATACCAGGTCCGATGAACGCGACCTGGTGCGCCGCGCACGCTCGCGCGACGGCGGGGCGTTTCGCACCATTATGGAGCGGCACAATCGCCGCCTCTATCGCATCGCGCGGGCGGTGCTGCGCGACGACAGCGAAGCCGAAGATGCGGTGCAGGAGGCTTACGTCAACGCCTTCGCCAACCTGTAAGCCTTCCGCGGCGATTCAGGTCTCGCCACCTGGCTGGGCCGCATCGTGCTCGGCTTGGAATAGCGGGTCAGCAGCGCAGCCCCCTGCTGACCGTTGGGGTTACACCAGCCGTAATCGGTGCGTCGTGAGAGCATGGCTGCCCACTTTAGGCGGCGCGGGGCGTTACTTCTCTCTCTATGCGGCGGCGCAGCTTGCGGTCCGTCGCATCCAAGTCGTAACGGGCTTGCAGATTGATCCAAAAATCCGGCGTAGTGCCAAAATAGCGGGCCAGGCGAAATGCGGTGTCCGCCGTGATGCCGCGTCGACCGAGGACGATGTCGTTTACCCGGGAGCGCGGCACCTTGATCGCCTGCGCCAGCACATAAACACTGATCTTCATCGGCCGCAGAAAATCGTCACGCAGAATTTCTCCCGGATGGATGAGCGGCAACCGCTTGCCGGCGGAGACATCGGTAAAATCGATCCGGCCGGCATCTAAATCCTCACGCTTGATGCTCATGCGTCATCCTCTGTGATAGTCCGTTATCTCGCCGTTCCATGCCGCGCCCTCGCGCCATTCGAAGCAAATCCGCCACTGGTCGTTGATGCGGATGCTGTATTGCCCGCGCCGATCGCCATGCAAAGCTTCCAGCCGATTGCCCGGAGGCGTGCGCAGATCGTCGAGCTGCTTTGCCGCATCGACGGCGAGAAGTTTAGCTCTCGCCCGGCCCTGAATTTGGCTTGGCAGAACCTTGACCGAATACCCCGCAAACAACGCAGCCGTACGCTTGTCGGCAAAGGTCTTGATCACAATCCCACAGCGTACCGAAAATCGGTACGTTAGTCAAATGCGACGGCGCGGCGCAACCTACCCACACTAGTCGCGGCCGTATTGCTATGAGAGTATCCGCACCTACCCTTCGGTCAAACGAACGTCATCGGCAACATGCAGGCAGGTATCGGAGCTACGGTTCGCCGCAAAGAGGATTTGCGGCTCGTCACTGGGCGCGGCTGCTACAGCGACGATTTCAATTTCCCCGGCCAGGCCTACGCGGCGATGGTGCGCTCGCCGCACGCACACGCGCGCATTCGTTCGATCGACACGACGGAGGCGCGCGCCATGCCGGGCGTGCTCGCCGTGCTCACCGGCCAGGATGCGCTGGCCGACGGGCTCAAGCGCATTCCGCATCTCGCCGCCCCCGGCACCCCGCCCGACATCGTGCTGAAAAACCGCGACGGCTCGCCGGTGCCCGTGGCGCCGCATCACGTGCTGCCCGCCGACCGCGTCCGCCACGTCGGCGCCGCGGTCGCCTTTGTCATCGCCGAGACGATCGCCCAGGCCAAGGATGCCGCCGAAAAGGTCGTGGTCGACTACGAACCGCTGCCCGCCGTGACGCAGGGCGTAGCGAGTCTCGCAAAGGACGCCCCGCGGCTCTACGACGATTTGCCGAATGTCATGATCGACGCCGAGGTCGGCGATGCCGCCGCGACCGATGCGGCGTTCGCGGCCGCCGCGCATGTCACGCGGCTCGAAACCTGGGTCAATCGCGTCACCGGCGTGCCGATGGAGCCGCGCAGCGCCGTCGGCCTCTACGACAAGGAGAGCGAGCGCTACACGCTTTACGCCGGCTCCGGCGGCATCGTCCGGCAGAAGCGCGAGCTGTCGCAGATTTTCGGCGTACCGTTCGACTCCGTGCGCGTCGTGACCAAGGAAATCGGCGGCAATTTCGGCACCAAAAACAGCTTCTTTCCCGAATTCGCCATGGTGGTGTGGGGCGCCAAGCGCATCGGCCGTCCGGTGAAATGGACGGCCGAGCGCCACGAGGCATTCGTGACCGATTACATGGGCCGCGATCTGACCGTCTCGGCCGAACTCGCGCTCGACGCCGAGGGCCATTTCCTCGCGTTGCGCAGTTCGAACATCAGCAATGTCGGCGCCCATTCCGGCTCCTACGTGCCGCTGGTCAAGGGCGTCGGCCTGGCGACCTCCGGCTATCGGATTCCGCTCTCGCACATCAAGGCGCGCGCCGTGCTCTCGAGCACGATGTGCACGACGCCCTATCGCAGCGCCGGCCGGCCCGAAGTCATCTACGTGATGGAGCGGCTGATCGACAAAGCGGCGCAGGAGCACGGCTTCGACCGTGTCGCGCTGCGCAAGCGCAATCTCATTCCGCCGTCGGCGTTCCCCTATCAGAATCCGCAAGGCATCACCTACGACAACGGCACCTATCGGGCGGTGATGGACCGCGCCATGGAGCTTGGCGACTGGAAGGGCTTCAAGAAGCGCCGCGCCGAGGCAAAGAAGCGCAAAAAGCTGCGCGGCATCGGGCTGTGCTGCTATCTGGAAACGACCGGCGGCTATCCGCGCGAGCGCGCCGATATCACCGTGCAGCCGCAAGGCAAGGTCGATGTCGTGGTCGGCACGCTGTCGAGCGGACAGAGCCACGAAACCACATTTGCGCAATGCGTTGCCGAATGGCTCGGCGTGCCGTTCGACGACGTCAACATCTTCGAATTCGACACCGACATCGTCAAGGAAGGCGGCGGCTCGCATTCCGCTCGCTCGATGCGGCTCGCCGGTATCGTGATGGGCAACGCCTCCGACGCGATCGTCGAAAAAGGCAAGAAGATCGCCGCCCATATGCTGGAAACTGCCGAGGACGACATCGCGTTCGCCGACGGCCGCTTTACCGTCAAAGGCACCGACCGCTCGGTCGGCATTTTTGATGTCGCCAAGGCGGCGGCGGAGAATCACGGCGCGGTGCCGGAGGATTTGCGCGGCCCGCTCGCCGCCACGTCGGACGAAACCATCAGGCAGCTTGGCTTTCCGTACGGAGCCCATGTCTGCGAGGTCGAGATCGATCCGCAGACCGGCGAGCTCGACCTCGTCAGCTACACCGCCGTCGATGACGTCGGCCGCGCCATCAATCCGATGGTGGTTGACGGCCAGACCCATGGCGGCGCCGCGCAAGGCATCGGCCAGGCGCTGTGGGAGCTGTGCGCCTACGACGCGCAGGGCCAGCTGCTGACGGCATCCTTCATGGACTACGCCATGCCGCGCGCCGACGTGCTGCCATCATTTAAGACCGACATCAGCGAGGTCTTGACGCCGACCAACAAGCTCGGGGTGCGCGGCGCCGGCGAAGGCGGCACCACGGGCGCGCTCGGCGCCGTCGTCAATGCCGTGGTCGACGCGCTCGCCGAATTCGGCGTCAGCCACATCGAAATGCCGGTGACGCCGGAGAAGGTCTGGCGCGCGATTCAGTCATCTGTCCCGTCACCCTGAGGTGCGAGCGAAGCGAGCCTCGAAGGGCGACGGCCCGTACGCCTCGGCCGTATCCTTCGAGAGCCGCTTCGCGGCCACCTCAGGATGACGGTCATTAGTCAACAGGAGCAAAAAAATGCCTGACGTTCTCACCAAGCAAGACGGACAAATCCTTCGCATCACTCTGAACCAGCCGGAACGCGGCAACGCCGTATCCGACCAAATGGTGGCGGAACTGACCGGCATCATCGAAGGCGCCGACAAAGCGTCGAGCGTCGTGGTGCTGCGGGGCGCCGGCAGCGATTTTTGCGTCGGCCGGGCCACGATGGGGCAGCGGCCGCCGACGGAGCCGGACGCGTTCGAGCGGCGCACGTTCAGCGATGTGGTGTTCAACTGCTACGGCGCCATGCGCAACGCCAAAATCCCGATCATCGCCGTCGTGCAAGGCCGCGCGCTCGGCTTCGGCTGCGCGATCGCCGCGGCCTGCGATATCACGCTCGCCAGCGACAAGGCGGTGTTTCAGGTGCCGGAAATGGCGCACAACATCCTGCCGACCATGGTCATGTCCTCGTTCGTCGATCGCGTGCCGCGCAAGGCGATGAGCTATCTGGTCTATTCGCAGGCCGAGATCGGCCCGGAACGGGCGCTCTCGTTCGGCATCGTCAGCGACGTGGTTCCGGCGGCGAAGCTCGATGAGGCCGTCGAGACGCTGTGCGCCGCCATCCTCAAGGCGCCGCGGCCGGCTATTTATGGCGTCAAGGAATACGTCAAAACCGCGCCCGACATGGCCGTGTTCGGCGCCGTCGAATTCGCCCGCAACCTGCACGCTACCGTCAACTCCTCGGGCGAGATGCGAAGGAAGCACTGACCGCATCTCGGGCCACATGATTCGTGTAGCGCGCGATGGGGACAGGTTCCGTCGCGGCGTCCATGACACATTTGCGACGCACGAGCGCCACGATCGCGCACGCGCAGGGCTTCCAACGCTGCAGAAGCCGGTGCTGGGAAGTTCTTTTGGGGAAGAAACCAATCCGCTGTTGGCATTTGTCCGGGAACATTTTGTGAGCCGCGAAGTGGTCACATTTTCATGCGGCCATGGGGGTGCTGTGAGCCGCCGGGGGGCGGCACCAGCGGGGTATGTCAAAAGCGGGGTATGTCATGAACTTTGCAAAACAACGCGGGACTGGCGACGGCGACAAGCCGACGGAAGTGGAAATTGAAGGCAATATTCGCGAACTGGTACGGCGCGATGCGACTGCATTGCGCCAGGGCGGCGGCGAAAACGAAGTCGCGGCCAACAGTCTGAGTTCGCTGCTGCGCCGCGTATCGGGCAATTCGGCGCGCGAAATCGATAATCTCATCGGCGAACTGAAAACTCTGCGCGACAAGCTTCAGGCCGACGGCACCCGCGTCGAGCGCGACATCATCGAATATGCGGCGCTGAGCCAATCGGTGAGTCAGCTGACCAAGATCATCGCCGACGGCGTGACGCAGGTGAAGAAAGTGCCGGACGCGCCAAGCATCAGCGAATAGTCCGGCATCGGCGAGTAGGCGTACCGCGTATCAGTAATATCCCACGGTCGCACCGCCATCGACCGCGATGGCGGTGCCCTGTATATGCCGTCCCTTCTCCGAGCAGAGAAACAGGGTAAGCGCCGCGACGTCGGCAGGCTTGCCGAGGCGGCGTACGCCATCCCGGGCACTGGTCTCCTGCTTGAGCTGGTCAACGGATTTGCCGGACGCCTTCGCGCGCTGCTCGATGAGCTGGAAGAAACGCTCGGTCTCGGTCGCGCCGGGGTGAATGACGTTGACGTTGACGCCGTCGCGCTTGCCAAGTTGCGACAACGCCTTGGAGAAATTGCCCATCGCGGCGTTCACCGAGGCTCCGATCGAGAAATCGGCGCCGGGTGAGCGCGCGGCGCCGCCGCCGATGTTGACGACAAAGCCTTGCGCGGCTTTGAGCATCGGCCAGAACAGGCGGCACATGCGCACGCAGCCGAACAGCTTCAGTGCGTAACCGTCCAGCCAGGCCTCGTCCGGCAGGTCGACGAAATTGCCGGCGCGGGTCGCGCCCGCCGAACAGACCAGGATGTCGCAAGCGTTGAATTGCTGTTTGACGCGATCGAACACCTGCCGGCAGCCGTCGAGCGTGCGCAGGTCGGCCGCGATCGCGAGCGGGGCCGGTCCGCCAGCCGCGGCGATGGTCTTGCCCGCCGATGCAAGATTCTCCGCCGACGAAGAGACGACGACGGTCTGGGCGCCTTCGCGGGCAAATTCCGCTGCGATTTCGCGGCCGATGCCGCGGCTGCCGCCGGTGATGACCGCGACCTTCCCGGCAAACTCTCCTGGCATGTGTGTCCCTTCCCTCTTCCGATACGTTGAACGGCATGATCACGCGGGCGGTTGTGCCGGACGAAATCCGTCGCGGCAGTTGCCGAGCCTCGCCCGCCAACAATCCATCCTACCGACATTGTAATCCGCGCGAAAACTTATAGATTGCCGCGCCGTGTTGGCGTACCTCCCTTCCCCCATCCCCCTTGTCCCTCGGCGTCGCCTGGAGGCGCGGCAATGATCGTCGTCGCCATCGATATCGGCGGGACATTCACCGACCTTGTCGGCTTCGACGACAAGGCCGGCCGATTCGTCGAGGCCAAAAGCCTCACCACGCCGCATGAGCTGACCCAGGGGATCCTCGATTGCATCCGCAAGAGCGGACTTAAAGCCGCGGCCATCGACGAGCTGATCCACGGCTCGACCATCGCCATCAATACGCTGATCGAGCGCAACGGCGCCAAGACCGGCCTCATCGTCACCAGCGGCACCCGCGATGTCTATATCGTCGGCCGCGGCAACCGCCCCGAGGCGTACAATCTGTTCTTCCACCGCCACCAGCCGCTGGTGCCGCGCCATCTGACGCGCGAGGTCGAGGAGCGGCTGACGAGTTCGGGCGAGATTTTCCGACCGCTCAACAAGGCGAGCGTTACCGAGGCCTGCCGGGTGCTGGCCGCCGAAGGCGTGGAGGCGGTCGCCGTTTGTCTGCTGCACTCCTACGTCGATCCGGCGCATGAGCGGATTGTCGGCGACATGGTCAGCGAGGCGCTGCCGAACGCCTATCTGTCGCTGTCGCACGACATTTTGCGCGAGTATCGCGAGTTCGAACGGCTGTCGACGACGGTGGTGAACGCCTATATCGGGCCGCGGGTCGGCGGTTATGTGAAGAACCTGAATTCGCGGCTTGCCGGCGCGGGTTTTGCCGGCGAGCTGTCGATCATGCGCTCGAACGGCGGGGTGATGACGCCCGAAGTGGCGACAGCCCGTCCGGTCGCAATGATGGAATCCGGCCCCGTCGGCGGCATCATCGCGTCGGCGCGCGTCGGCGAAAAACTCGGCTTCGGCAACGTCATCTCGTTCGACATGGGCGGCACCACGGCGAAGACCAGCCTGGTGCGCGACGGCGAGCCGACGCTGGCGCCGGGCTACTATGTCGGCGGCTACGCCAGCGGCCATCCGGTCATGCTGCCGATGATCGACGTGGTCGAAGTCGGCGCCGGCGGCGGCAGCATCGCCTGGATCGACGATATCGGCGCACTGAAGGTCGGCCCGCACAGCGCCGGCGCCGATCCGGGGCCGATCTGCTACCGGGGCGGCGGCACGGAGCCGACCATCACCGATGCCAACGTGGTGCTGGGCCGGCTTGATCCGAAAAATTTTCTCGGCGGCACGATGGAGCTCGACGCCGACGGCGCCCGCAACGGCGTCGCCGACAAGATCGCCAAGCCGCTGGCGATGCAGCCGCTGGCGGCGGCGCAGGCGATCCTGGAGATCGCGGTCTCCAAAATGTCGCTCGCGGTGCGCGAAGTGTCGGTCGAGAAGGGCTACGACCCGCGCGATTTCGTGCTCGTGGCGTCCGGCGGCGCCGGGCCGCTGCATATTTGCGCAATTGCGCGCGAGCTGCACATCCCGAAGGTCATCGTGCCGCTGTTCCCGTCGCATTTCTCGGCCCTTGGCATGCTGCTCGCCGACGAGCGTCACGATTTCATCCGCACCTTCTACTGCGATCTCGCCAGTCTCGACTTCTCCGCGCTTCTTGCCGTGCACGACGAAATGGCCGAAGAAGCGAAACACAGCCTGCGGCACGCACGCGATGCCGAATGGCAGATCGCGCTCGATCTGCGCTACGTTGGGCAGGAATTCACGCTCTCCGTGCCGGTTTCGCGCGAGGCAATCAAGAAAGGCGACCGGCAAAAAATCCGCACCGCATTCGATTCGCTTTACGAGCATCGCTATTCGCACAAATCGCCGGACGAGCCGGTGGAAATGGTCAATATCCGGCTCGCCGCCATCGGCAAGCGCCAGCAGCTGCGCTTCCCGCGGCTGACACGCCGCGCCGCCGCAAAGGCCGCGCGCCACCGCGACGTCTATCTGGGCGACACCAAAAAGCCGGTGTCCTGTCCGATCTATCAGCGCGGCGAACTCGGCGCCGGCGTGCGCATCAAGGGCCCGGCGCTCATCGAGGAGCACGGCACCACCACCGTTCTGTTCGCCGGCGACCGCTGCACTGTGGCGCCGTCGGGCGAGCTGTTGATCGATGTCGGAGGCGCGAAATGACGAAAAGAGCCAAGCGCCAGCAGGTCAACAAGCGCCCGCAAGCCGGAAAGAAGAAGCCGCTCGACCCGGTGACGCTCGAAGTCATCCGCAACGCGCTGCCCGCCATCGCCAACGAGATGGCGGCCGACCTGCAGCGCACCTCCTACAACATGATGATCTACGAGGTGCGCGACTTCTGCACCTCGCTGGTCAACACCAAGGGCGAGCTGATCTCGCAGAATGTCGGCGGCGTGTCGCATTTCGTCGCCGATCTCGGCGTCATCATCACCGACGCCATGAAGCGCTACGGGCCGAAGGGCTTCGCCGAAGGCGACGTGATCATCACCAATCACCAGGCGGTCGCCGGCCAGCACCTCAACAACATCGTCATCTACACGCCGTATTTCTACAAGGGCGAGCTGTTGATGTTCGCCATGGTGCGCGCGCATTGGATCGACGTCGGCGGCATGTCGACCGGCTTCGGCGCCGGCCCGAGCGTCGGCGACCCGTGGCTCGAAGGGCTGCAGCTCGACCAGCTGAAAATCTACGAAGCCGGCGAGCTCAACGAGACGCTCTACCGCGTGCTCAAGGACAACATCCGCTTCCCGAAATCCTCGCTCGGCGACATGAAATCGCAGATGGCGGCCTGCCGGCTCGCAGTGCGGCGCATGAACGAGCTGTTCGACAAATACGGCAACGACACGATCCTCGACGCCATCGCACGGATTTTCGACGAGACCGAGCGCAAGTGCCGCAACGTCGTCGAGAAACTCAAGGACGGCGTCTACGAGGCAAGCTCCTTCCTCGACGACGACGGCGTCAAGCGCGACGAGCCGCTTGCCGCTCGCGGCCAAAGTCACGATCGACCGCGGCAGCATGACGATCGACCTCTCCGGCTGCTCGGCCGAGCGCAAGGCCGGCGGTCAACTCGCGCACCTATGCGGGCGCGCGCGTCGCCTACAAGGCGCTGACCGGCCCGCTCGAGCCGGTCAACGAAGGCTCGTTCCGCGCGCTCAAGGTGATCATCCCCGAAGGCAACATCATGATGGCGCGTTATCCGGCGCCGATGGCGGGCTGGAGCATGATCGTGCCGACGGTGGTCGACACCATCGTCAAGGCGCTCGGCCCCGCCATGAAGGACCGCGTGCCGGCCGGACACCATGGCCTGCTCGGCGGCGCCGTCGTGTTCTTCGGCGTGCACCCGAAGACCGGGCGCCGCTTCGTCGTGCAGAGCATCGAGGGCGGCGGCTGGGGCGGCCGGCCGAGCGAGGACGGCGAATCCGGCACGGTCTCGGTCTGCCAGGGCGACGTGCGCAACGCCTCGATCGAGGGCATCGAGCTGAAATGCCCGGTGATCGTCGAGAGCCGGGCGCTGCGCACCGATTCCGGCGGCGCCGGCAAACATCGCGGCGGTCTCGGCCTCGATACCTGCGTGCGCAATCTGGTCGATGGCCGCTGGAATTTCGATCATCCGCGCCGCGAGCACTGCCCGCCCTGGGGGCTGTGGGGCGGCAAGCCGGGGACGCATGGCGATTTTCTGCTGCGCCGTCCGGGCGAGAACGATTTCCGCTCCATGGACTCGGCCCACTATCCGGTGCCGGTACAATCGGAGGTTATCGTGCGCACCGGCGGCGGCGGCGGCTGGGGCGACCCGCTGCAGCGCGATGCCGCGCAGGTGCGCGCCGACGTGATCGAGGAACTGGTATCCCGCGGCGCCGCCGAGGAGTTGTATGGCGTGGTGCTCAGGGACGATTTGACGCTTAATGAACAAGAGACCGAACGGCGGCGAAATGCGCTAAGATCGGCGGCAAACAGGGAGGAAACCGATGGCAGCGAGCGCCGCAGTCCTTGAATCACGGGGGCTGAAGTTTGCGCCCTCGCCGCAGCCGCGCCGGGACGAGGGCCGGGGCCCAGGCCGGCGCCCGCGCCGCACCAGGCCATCGCCGCCGGCGCAGCCTCCATTAGGGCGCCAAAACCCCGCCTCGCCGCGAAACCCGTTGCGCATGTTCGTCGCCAGAGCGGTCGTGACCGTGTTGGGCGCCGTCCTGCTGCAGCTCGGGCCGATGATGCTGCCGGCGATCGCTGCGGATCTGCTTCGCGTCGGCAATGTCGGCGCCGTGGCGTTTTCGTTCGTACCCACAAATGTCGGCAAAGAGACCGGCATCTTCGCCAAGAACGGCCTCGATGTTCAGATCGTGGGCTTCGGCGGCGACGCCAAGCTGCAGCAGGCCATGACGGCGCACGCCGTCGATGTCGGATTAGGCTCCGGCCCCGGCATGGCCTTCATCGTCAAGGGCTCGCCCGTCAAGGCAATTGCCGACATTGCCGGTCCGCCGCTGATTTTCGCGCTTGTGGTCCGCGCTGACGGCGCGGTGAAGAGCATCGACGACCTCAAAGGCCGCAAGGTCGGAATTTCCACCGTGGGCTCGGCGACGAGCTGGCTGATGAACGAAGTGTCGCGCCAGCACGGCTGGGGTTACACCGGATTTCAGCGAAGTGCCGATCGGCGACAATGCCGCGCGACTTGCCGCGCTGAAGGCGGGCGCCATCGACGGCTGCGTCGTGGACGTCGGCTCGGCGCTCAACTTCGTACAGCATGGCGACGGCCGCATCCTCATGCGCTTCGGCGACGTGGCCAAGAATTTCATCATGCACGTCATTTTCGCCACCGACAAAGCCATGGCGGAAAAGCCCGCGGACCTGCGCGCCTTCGTCAAAGGCTGGTTCAAGAGCATCGCCTTCATGCGCACGCACAAGGCGAAGACAGTGGAGATCGCACAGACCGTCATGCACACCAACGCGAAGACGACCGCCGCGATCTATGACGAACTGATGCCGATGTTCACCGATAACGGCCATTTCGACCCGAAGGCGCTCGCCGTGCTGCAGCGCTCGTTTGTTGAAATGAAAATTCTGCCGACCGAACCCGACATGAGCAAACTTTATACCGAGGCGTACCTGCCGAAGAATTGAATCGGCAGCAGTTTGGAGGTACAGCCGTGATCCGCTCACTGACATTCCTTGCCCTCGTGGCTGCATGGGTGCTGTCCGCCATCGACGCACGCGCGGCGGAGACGCTGCGTGTCGGCAAGGCGGTGCCGGAAGCGTTCTCGTTCACGCCGCTCGACATCGGCATACGCAAGGGCTTCTTCAAACAAAACGGCCTCGACATCACGGAGATCGCATCAGCCGGCGACGCCAAGCTGCAGCAGGCGATGGCGTCGGACTCAATCGACATCGGCATCGGCTCGGGGCCGGGGCTCGCCTTCATCGTCAAAGGCTCGCCGGTCAAGGGCGTGGCCGAGATGGCTGGGCCGCCGCTCCTGCTCGCGATCGTGGTGCGGCCGGACGGACCCAAAACCGTGGCCGATCTCAAAGGCAAGAAGATCAGCGTCTCGACCGCCGGCTCGCTGACCTACTGGCTGGTCAGCAACACCTCGCGCCGCCAGGGCTGGGGGCCGAACGGCATCACTATCCTGCCGATGGGCGCCATGGTCGGTCAGCTTGCCGCGCTGCGCCGCCACGACATCGACGGCACCATCATGGACATCTCGACGGCCTACGATCTGGTCAAAAAGGGTGACGGCCGCATCCTCGTGCGCTTCACTGATCTCACCGAGTTCGTCACCCACGTCATCTTCGCGACCAATAAGCTGATTGCGATCCGGCCCGACGCTATCCGCGCGTTCCTCAAGGGCTGGTTTGCGAGTATCGCCTTCATGCGCGCCAACAAGGCCGAAACCGTCGCCATCGACACGCAGGTCTTGCACAAGGATTCCGACATCATCAGCCGGACTTATGACGACGTGATGCCGATGTTCTCCAGCGACGGCCGCTTCAACAAGAAAGGCCTCGACGTTCTCGCCAAATCGTTTGTCGATCTGCATACGCTGCCGACCGAGCCGGATATGAGCAAGCTTTATACCGAGGCCTTCCTGCCCTCGGCAGCAAAGTAGGACGGATCGCCCCGAATGCCGGACATGACCCAGCTTTCTGCCGACTCGGTTTTGCCCATATGAGCGCCGGCGACGTCGCGGTGCGCATCAAGGGCGTCGGCCACCAGTTCGGCGAGGCGGGCGAGACACAATACGTACGTGCGCTAGCCGACACCTCGCTCGACATCGTGCGCGGCGAACTGCTTTGCCTGATCGGACCCAGCGGCTGCGGCAAGAGTACGCTGCTCAACGTCGTCGGCGGCTTGATGGAGCCGACCAGCGGCAGCGTCGAAGTGTCCGGCAAGCCGTTGCGCGGACCTCGGCCCAGCGAGATCGCATTCGTGTTCCAGGAGAACGCACTGTTTCCCTGGAATACGGTCGAGGAAAACGTCCGGCTCGGCATGCTGTTTCAAGGCGTGCCGAAATCCGAGCACGAACCGCGGACGCGAAAATCGCTTGAGGCCGTCGGTCTCGCCGATTTCGCCCGGCATTATCCCGGACAGCTTTCCGGCGGCATGCGCCAGCGCGCGGCGCTGGCGCGGGCGCTCGCGTTGCAGACCGGAATTCTTCTGATGGACGAACCGTTCGGCGCTCTCGACGAGCAGACCCGAATGATTCTCGGCGAGGACCTCTCGGTGCTGCTGTCGCAGACCGAGAAGACCATCGTGTTCGTCACCCACAGTCTGGGTGAAGCAGTGTTCCTGGCCGATCGCGTCGCGGTATTCTCGGCACGTCCTGGCACGATCAAGAAAATCATCAAGGTGGACGAGCCGCATCCGCGCAAGCCGAGCTTCGTCACGTCGGAAAAATTCACCGCGCTGCGCAATGAGCTTTACGCGCTGCTGCACGATGAGATCCGCAGGGCCGTTCTCGAATCGGCGCCCAAGCGCAATGGCGCGGGAGGCGCCGCCTGATGGCGCGCCGCAGCGAGAGAGCGCGGCGTCTTGCCAGCCGGGCAGTCCAGATCGGCTTTCTGCTCGCCCTCCTGCTGCTCTGGTACCTCTCCACCACGTTCTGGGGCATCAATCGCCTGCTGCTGCCCAACCCGGTTGAGGTGTGGGGACATCTTGTGGATGTGCTGCGCAGCGGCAACTATCTGCCGGATCTGCGCGTGACCGCCACCGAGTTCGTCGTCGCGTTTTCGCTGTCGACAACGACGGGCACCGTCATCGGCTTTTTCGTCAGCCGCTCGCGCTTTTGGACTCGCGTCTTCGAACCGCTGCTCGCCGGCATTTTCTCGATCCCGATCATCTTGTTCCTGCCGCTCTACGTGCTGTTCTTTGGCCTTGGCCTGGAATCCAAGATCGCACTCGGCACGACGATCAGCTTTTTTCCCATCGTGCTCGCCACCATCGCCGGCTTCAGCAATGTCGATCGCACGCTGATCACCGCGGCGCGGTCGATGGGCGCCTCGAACTGGCTGTTGTTTCGGTACGTGCTGCTGCCGGGCGCACTGCCCGTCATCTTCGGCGGTCTGCGCATCGGTTTCACCATCTGCCTGCTCTCCATCCTCGGCAGCGAGACCATCGCGTCGCTCGCCGGCCTCGGCCATCACATCGTCGAGCTGGCCGAGGACATGGAGATGTCGCGCATGTTCGCCTATATCGCCTTCGTGGTCGTGATGGTGGCCGTGCTCAATGCCGTGGTCTCGCACCTCGAAGCCCGCGGAAGGCGCCACGGATGAACTCGGCTCAATCTTCCGGCGTAAAGTCCGCCGCGGGCGCCGTCGCGTTCGCCGCCCGCTCCGGCGAGGTTACCAGCCGCATGAAATCGGCGCGGCGTTTCTTTCTCCGGCACCCGGGGATCGTCCGGCTCGGCATCGTCATCCTGATTATGATCGCGTGGGAAATCGCGGCGCGCTGGTTCATGGACCCGCTGTTCGTCGCGCCGCCGTCGCGCGTCTTCACATCGCTCGACACGGTGCTGGGCACGGCCGGCATTCCGGCGGCGCTGCAGCTCACATTCTTCGAACTGGCCGTCGCGTTTGCCATCTCCGTCACACTGGGCCTTGTGATCGGGCTGGCGATCGGGCTGCAACCGTTCGCGCGGCTGAGCCTGATGCCGATCGTGCTCCTGGTTTACGGCCTGCCGCAGATCACGATCCTGCCGCTGTTCATTCTGGCCTTCGGCATCGGCCCCGCCTCAAAAATCGCGTTCGGCGTAACCCATGGCGTTTTTCCCATCGTCATCACGGTGGTGGCCGGCGTCCAGAACCTCAAGCCGATCCTGCTTACCAGCGCGCGCTCGATGGGCGCGAGCCGCTGGCAATTGCTGCGCTGGGTGATCTTCCCCCACATGATCCCGAGCTTTTTCGCCGGCATGCGGCTCGGCATGAGCGGAGTGCTGCTGGGCGTATTGCTGGCGGAGCTTTATGTCTCAACCGCCGGCATCGGCTATTTCACGCAGATGTTCACCGAGAATTTCGATCCCACCAAACTGTTCGGGTTGATCACCATGCTGGCCGCCATGGCGATCATTCTCAATGAAATCGTGCGCCGCGCCGAAAACCATTTCAGCCGCTGGCGCTAGGAGCAATCAATAAATGGCAAAGTTGAAGCTGACCGTCGCCTGCGGCGATTACGAGATCGTGCGGGCGCTCACCGACGGTTCGGTCGAATGCGACGGCATCGAGCTGGTCATGCTGACCGGCATGGGTTCGCGCGAGCGCCACTGGCGCATGGCACGCAAGACCGAGTTCGACGTCTGCGAGATTAACATCGGCGGCTTTCTGATGGGCCGCGATCGCGGCGAGCCGCTCACCGCCATCCCGGTGTTTCTGCATCGGCGCTTCCGCCATGGCTTTGCCTTCGTCAACGTCAATTCCGGCATCCGCACGCCGAAGGACCTGATCGGCAAAAGGATCGGCGGCACCAATTTCCAGCCCGCCTCGAACATCTGGATGCGCGGCATTCTCGAGCAGCATCACGGCGTGCCGCATCGTCAATGCACCTGGGTTGTCGAGCGCGAGGAGGACGTGGAGTTCACGCCCGCCAAGGACCTGCGTATCGAAATGGCGCCGCCCGGCAAGCGGCTCGATGTCATGCTGGCCGAAGGCGAAATTCCGGCGATGCTATCTCCCGACATTCCGCGGCTGTTTCTCGAAGGCGACAAGCGCATCGTGCGCCTGTTCCCGAACTACAAGGACATGGAGATCGCGTATTTCCGCGAGACCGGCATTTTTCCGATCATGCACGTCACCGTCGTCCGCCAGGAGATCGTCGACGAATATCCGTGGGTGGCCACCAATCTGGTCAAGGCGTTCGACGAAGCCAAGGCGCTGGCCTATCGCCGCATCGCCAATCCGCGCGTGGTGCCGCTGGCCTGGATCCGGACCGCCTGGGAGGAGCAGCAGGAAGTGCTGGGCGACGATCCATGGGCTTACGGTCTCACGCCAGCCAACCGCAAGAACCTGGAGACGGTGCAACGCTATTGCCACCAGCAGGGCCTGATCAGCCGCGCGGCACCGCTCGAAGAGCTGTTCGCCGACACCGACCTTGGCGATGCCGGCGGTGGCGCGGAGAATATATGATTTCCCCTCCAGTAGGAGAAACCCATGCCCGAAGCACAAAAGGACGACCCGGCCTTCCTCTATTTCCCGACCAACTACCGCTGGTCGATGGGCCTGCTCATCTGCCTCGGCGGCGCGCCGTGGACCGGCGTCGATATCGACGAGGTCAATCGCGTCGGCCGCGCGCTTCTCGACAAGGTCGGCGACGACACCGCCTGGTTCGAGGAATGGGCCCGCATGGGCGACAAGATCGAAGCCCGCGGCCGCGACGCCGAACGCGCCGGCCACAAGCTCACCGCGGCGTCATGCTTCATCCGCGCGTCGCGTTACTACCAGACCGGCGAGCGCTTCATTCATCCCCGTTCGCAGCGGAGCCAGGACGTCTACGCGAAGTCGGTCAGCCTGTTCAAGGAAGCCGCCGCCATCGTCCGCCGCCCGCGCATCGAGCCGGTTGAGATTCCCTACGAGAACGCGAGCTTGCCGGGATTGCTCGTGCATCCCGATCCGGAAACAACGCGCGGCCGCCCCGCCCCCGCCATGGTGTTCTTCGACGGCTTCGACGTCACCAAGGAATTGCAATACGGCTATGGCATTCCCGACCTCGCGGCGCGTGGCGTCGGCTGCCTGATCGTCGACGGCCCGGGCAACGGCGAGAGCGTGCGCTTCCGCAATCTGCCGCTCATCGCCGAAACCGAGCGCTATGCAACGCCGGTCTATGAGTATCTCGCCAGCCGCAGCGAATTCGATGCCAAGCGCATCGGCGTCATGGCGCTGAGCCTCGGCGGCTACTACGCACCGCGCGCGGCTTCGCTCGAGCCGCGCTTTGCCTGCTGCGTCGCCTGGGGCGCGCAGTGGGACTATCACGAAATCTGGGCGCGCCGCCTCGAAGCGCTCGATACCGGCAAGGTGCTGTCGCTCTCGGTGCCGCCCGAGCATCTGCAATGGGTGCTCGGCGCCTCCGACCGCGCTTCGGCGCTGAAAATTCTCGAGGGCTTCCGCCTCGACGGCATCGTGCAGAAGATGACCTGCCCGTTCCTGTTGCTCCACGGCGCCGGCGACGAGCAAATCCCGCTAGCCATTGCCGAGAAGCTCTACGACGCCGTCGGCTCCAAACAGAAAGCGCTCAAGGTCTTCACCCGCGAGGAAGGCGGCTTTCATCACTGTCAGGTGGACAATCCGACGATCGGCGTGCACTACATGTGGGACTGGATTTCCGACGTTCTGAACGCGGGGACGTGACGGTCCGCAGCCCGGATGAGCGCAGCGACATCCGGGATTCGGCATTGAGAGTTGGGATCGTTCCCGCATATCGCGGAGCTTGTCATCGGGCCGGCCACTTCGGGCCGGACCCGTTGGCTCATGCGGGCTGCAATTTCGGGGGTAGCCATGGCTAAAGCGACCAAAAAGCGCGCAAAAAAAGCGGCCGCGAGCAAAAAGACGGTGACCGCGAAAACGAAGCCCAAGAAGATCAAGTCCGCGCCGAAAGGTCCGCTTTATCTGACCGAAGCCGACGTGCAGCGCCTCGTCACCGTCAAGGACGCGGTCGCGACGCTTGAGCTGATGTTCGAGACATGGCCCGATCCGACGACAACCAACCTGCCGCGGCAGCGCGCCCAGATCGGCAAGGGCTCGTTCAACCTGATGGGTGCAGCCTTGGGCGCATCGGAGATATTCGGGCTGAAAGCCTATTACGGGGCTACCGGCGGCCGCTTTCATGTTCTGCTCTATTCGTCGCGCGACGGCAGCCTCAAGGCGATGATCGAGGCCGATCATCTCGGCCGCATGCGGACCGGCGCGGCGAGCGGTCTCGCGACCAAGATTCTCGCCAATCCGAACGCGCACGCGCTGGGCGTGATCGGCGCCGGGCGGCAGGCGTTCACCCAGGTCGCCGCGGTGTGCGCGGTGCGCAAGATCGAGGCCGTGCGCGTCTTCACCCGCACCGCCGAGCATCGCGAAGCTTTCGCCAAAGAGATCGAGCGCAAGCTGCGCGTCGCGGCAGAGCCCGTGACCACCGGCGAGGCTGCGATCGGTGATGCCGACGTCGTCATCGCCATCACCAAATCGGCAGAGCCGGTACTGCGCGCCAACTGGCTCAAATCCGGCGTGCACATCAACGCCGCGGGCGCCAATTCCGCGTCGCGCCGCGAGATTGACGCAGAGACAGTGCTGCGCGCCACGGTGCGCTCCACCGATCAGGTGGCGCAGGCGCGCGCGGAAGCCGGCGAGTACCGCGACCTCGTCGCCGCCGGCCGCCTGCATTGGCAGGACGTCGTCGAGCTTGGCGATATCCTGACAGAGAAAGTCCCGGGCCGCCGCGGTCCGGCCGACATCACCTTGTACAAATCGCTCGGCATCGCGCTCGAAGACATCGCGTTCGCCGACCTGATCTGGCGCCGCGCCGTCGAGCGCGGCATGGGCAAGGCGATGCCGTAGGGTTACTCGCGGCAGCGCGCATCGCTAACTCATCAGCAATTCCGTGCGCTTGCTCGCGCCTCGCCCATTCGGGCGTTCGTCGGCCGCAAGTGCCTTCACCTGCGCGGCGACGATATCGCGCAGCGCCATCACCGCCCGCGCGTTACGCTGGTCCTTGCGGTAAGCAAGGCTGAGCGTCCAGGACAGCTTCGGCTTGCGCAGGCGAACGGCGGAAAGCTGTTTTTGTTCGACTTCCCGGCGCACCGAGCTTAAAGGCAGCACCGTGTAGCCAAGGCCGGCGGCGACGAAGGCCTTGGTGGTCGTGTAACCGTCGACTTGAACCGCCACTTCAAACTTGCCGCCCTGCTCCGCCATGGCGCGCTCCAGAGCCATGCGCAGGCCGTGCGTGCGGTTGGGCAGAATGAGCGGCAGGCGGTCGAGCGGCATCCCGTCCTTCACCGGCGGATGGCCGTCCGTGACACGGCCCGGCCCGACCAGAACCATCGGCTCGGCGTAGAGCGGTTCGATATCGATGCCCTGATGCCGCGGCGGATTATGCATCAGGCAGAGCGTCAGCTCCTGGTCGATCAGCCGCTTGAAGATGAAGGCGCTGACGCCTTCGACGAAATTCAGCCGCACCTCGGGGTGCCGCGCGGCGCATTGGCGCACGATGCCCGGTCCCACCGCCTCGCTCACGGTCGCACCGGACCGTTGCCGTTTCAAACCTCGGCTCACTCACGGACTGGGCGGTCTCGCAGATCGCGCTGCACGAACACTGGCCGTCCTCGGACATCAAGCGCGTTTCGGTGGGCAGCACCGGAGCGCGGATCGCGGCGCTGCGAACCGGAGCGGCCGATGCCGCCGTCGTGGATATCGCCGCGGCGTTCAATCTCGAAGAACGCGGCGAGGCCAAGATTCTGGTCAACTTTGGCGACCTGATCGCCAAATTTCAGAATCAGATCGTCTACGCATCCAACAATCTCATCAAGAACAAGCCGGACGCGGTGCGCGCCTTCGTTCGCGCCTGGTTCCAGACCATCGCCTACGCCCGTACCCACAGAGACGAGACGGTCGCCTTCGCGCAAAAACAGTTGGGCGTTACGCCGGTGATCGCCACCCGTGTGTATGCCACGCTGATGCGGGGCGGCTTTTTCTCACGTGACGGCCGCTTCGATCCGGCCGTGTTGAAGGCGATGAGCCAGAACTTCGTCGAGATGAAACAGCTGAAAGCCGACGTCGACCTGTCGCAATACGTCACGGATCGCTTTCTGCCGAAGACGCCGTGAACAGGCCGCGGCTACACCGCCGACGATTTCGGGCGATGGCCGCTCACCTCCGCGGCGGCGTCGGGATGCAGTATCCAGCCGTAGATCAGGCTCACCAGCGCGAACGCCACGGCACCGGCGAACGCAACCTTGAAATCGGCGGTCGAGAGCTTGGTCGCGCCGCGCCATCCCATCGACAGATGCAACAGCACCGCGACCGTCGAGATGCCGAAGCCGCGGCTTAATTGCTGCGTCATGCTGGCGAGCGACGTCGCGGTGCTCATCAGCGGCTGTTCCACGTCCGCATAAGTCATCGCTTGCGTCGCGGTGAACTGCAGCGACTGGAAAAAGCCGGCGATCAGCAACAGCATGAAGATCACGTATTCCGGCATCTGGGCGTTGAAGAAGGCGCACATCGAGATCGCGGCGGCGCTGATCACGCCGTTGACGAGAAGAACATTGCGAAAGCCGAAACGCTTGATGATCGGCCTGGCGGTCAGCTTCATGGACAGCGATCCGGCGGCCGTGGCAAACGTAATGGTGCCGGAGACGAATGCGGAGAGACCGAACACGATCTGCAGGAGAAGCGGCAGCAGAAACACCAGGGTCCCGGCGCCGGCGCGGAACAACGAGCCGCCGAAAATGGCGGCGCGAAACGTGGCGATGCGAAACACCGAAAGTTCGAGCAACGGATGCTTGGATCTGCGCAGATGCCACAGGGACAAGCCGCCGAGCACAAAACCCATCACCAGCAGGCCGAAGGCTGCTGCCAATCCGCCGTGACCGCGGCCGATGGCCTCGATGCCGTACATGACGCAAAACGCCGAGGCGCCGGTGAGCAGGAAACCGATCCAATCCAGCGGGCGCGTCGTGTCTTCCTTCGGATTGTCGAAGAACAGCGTCACCAGCAGGATGCCAAGCAGGCCCAGCGGCACATTGATCAGAAAGATCCAGCGCCACGAAAAGTACGTGGTGATGAACCCGCCGATTGGCGGCCCAAGCACCGGGCCGAGCTGCGCCGGCACCTGCAGATAGGCCATGGTGGCGATCAGCGCGGCTTTCTCCACGCTGCGAAACAGCACCAGGCGGCCGACCGGCACCATCATGGCGCCGCCCAGGCCTTGCAGTACCCGCGCCGCGGTCAGTTCGACCAAATTGCCGGACAGCCCGCACAGAATCGAACCCAAGGTGAACAGCGCGATGGCGGCCCGAAAGATGACGCGGCCGCCAAAGCGATCGGCCGCCCAGCCGCTGACCGGAACGAATATGGCGAGGCTCAGGAGGTAGGCGGTGACCGCCAGGCTGAGCTGCACCGGGTCGGCATGCAGCGAGATCGCCATCTGCGGCAGCGCCGTGGTGATCACGGTCGAGTCGATCTGCTGCATGATGATCGCCGACCCGACGATCATGGCAACGACTTTGGGTTTGGTCTCAGGCGACATGAGGCGGCGATGAACGCAGTTTAGCTGCTGCTATAGCATCTCGCTGCCGTATTCCATCGCCTTGCGACAGGACCCTGTTCTGAGCGGGGGAAATATCTGCCGGCCAGGAAACGGCAAACGGGCAGCCCTCGTCAGCCGAGGACCGCCTGCGAAGACGGCGCCGATAGGTCTAAGCGAAAGAGCTATTTGGCCGCGGTCGCCGGCTGCGCCGGTTTGGGCGGAGCGGCGGCTGTGGGCTTGGCCGCAGATGCGGCAGGTTTGGCCGCGGCCGGCTTTGCAGCGGCCGGGCGCTCGAAATACACGTCCACCTTCATCCCGACCAGCAGCGGACCGGGATCGGTCAGGTCGATCTGGACCTGCGTAACATCGAAATCGGTAAGATTGCGCGAATTTGGCGAGTTGATGCGGCCGGCCTGGACGATCGGCGCAATCGAGGTGACCGTGCCGTGGAAATCGCGGCCCGGAAATGCATCGGCGCGCACAACGACGTGCTGGCCGATCTTGACCTCGCCGATGTCGCGTTCGTCGAGTTCCGCACGCACGCGCAGCGCCGACAGATCGCCAATGACGACGAGCGGATCCGGCGAAGACGGCGATGCCAGTTCCCCGAGCTTGGCGTTCACCTGCAACACCGTGCCGGCAATCGGCGCGCGGATTTTCAGCTTTTCAAGCCCGACTTCGGCCGCCCACAGATTCGAACGCGCGACGTTGAGCGACCCCTCGTTCTCGGTCGGCAACGGCGTGCCCGACTGGCTCTCGAGCTTGCGTAAAGCCGCCCGCTTTTGGCTCAGGTTGTCCTCCGCGCTCGTCAAAGTCGTGCGCGCCTTGGTCAGATCGGCGGTCGAACCGTGCCCGCCGTAAATGGCGATCGCGGCATCGTCGAACGCATCGCGTGCCGCAACGACCGCGGTCTCGGCGTCGAATACCGCGTCCTCGGCCTTACGCCGATCCGCCGCCTTGCCGGCAGCCTGATCGTTGCGCTGGCGCTTGCGCATCGACACCTGGTCGCGCGAAGTCTCTATCCGGGCCAATGCCTCTTGATCGTCGAGACCGACCAGGAGCTGGCCGGTCAATACCTTGTCATTGGTGTGAACAAGGACTCTGGTGATCGGACCGACGGCGCTCGCCATGATCTTGATCTGCCCCGACTTCGGCTCGATCAAGCCGGGCGCGACGGCGAGCCAATTCTGGTCGTCCGACCGGGTCGGCGCCGCTTGCTGTGCGGCGATGCCTTGCGCCGCAGCCGCAGCCGCAACGGCCACGCCAACAAGTGAGACACCAAGAATGGACCAAAGTATCGTTCTTTTTCTGGATTTAATCACGGCTTCTTCGATGACCTCGCTGCTTTTTTGGCTTCCGCTTTTTTGGCTTCGTCATTGCGTTCTTCGCCGACGATTTCACCATCTTCGATGCGGATAATTCGGTCGGCATAAGCCACGGTCCGGGGATCGTGGGTCACGACAAGCACGCCGTGCTCCGAGCCCTTGGCGATGTCGGCCAGAACCGACATGATGGCGTGGCCGTTCTGACTGTCCAACGCTGCGGTCGGCTCGTCCGCCAGGATCGCCGCAGGCTTGCCGACGATGGCGCGGGCAATGGCGACGCGCTGTTGCTCGCCGCCGCTAAGCTCGCGCGGATGAGAGTCAATCTTGTGCGCGAGCCCAACAATGGCCAACGCTTCCACAGACCTGTCGTATGCCGCCTGCGAGTGGTCGCCGCGAACATCCAGGGCCAAGCGCACATTGTCCAGCGCCGTCAATGTCGGAAACAAATGATACGACTGGAAAATGAAGCCGATGTGATCGCGCCGGAGCGCCGCCAGTTGTTCGGGTGTCAGCCCCGCGGTGGAATGCCCACGGAGCCGGATCGTCCCCGCGGTTGGCGCCATGATGCATCCGAGCACCGAGAGGAGCGTGGTCTTGCCGCTGCCGGATGGCCCCATCAGCAGTGCCAGTTCGCCGCCGTTGAGCGAAAGACTCACGTCCTTGAGCGCCTGCACCTGGCCGGCGCCTTCGCCCAGGGTTTTTGTAATCCCGACGGCTTCCATTACCGAGGCGGTCATCGGGAAAACACCATCGCCGGATCCATGCGCATGACCTTCACGATCGCCGATATCGCCGACAGCACACACATGGCGACCGTGATCAGAAACAGAGCGAGAGTCAGGCTCGGCGGCATGGCGATCGGCAGCGCGGTATCAGCGGTCGCATTGACGACCATCACACCGATGGCGGCCGCGATCGCGAACCCGATCACCGCGCTGACCAGCGCCTGGATGATAATGACGGTGTAGATGTAGAGGCCGGACGAGCCGATCGCGCGCATCGTCGCGAACTCGTACAGATGATCCTTGGTGCTTGAATACAGCGTCTGAGCAACGATGACGGTGCCGACGATCAAGCCGAGCAGGGCGCCGGCAAACAGCGCCGCTCCCGCGCCGGTCCCGAACAGCCAGAACGAACGGCTGCGAGCGCCGAATTCCTTCGACGTCAGCACCTCGACCTTGGACAGCGTCTGCTGCAATCGAGTGCGCACCTTTTCAAGATCGGCGCCCGGGGCCAGACGTACGAGCACGTAAGTATCCTTGTTGGCCGGCATTCCTATGAAGCTTCGCGCACGCTCAAGCGTCGCAAAGATATAGGGCGTGGTCGTAAACGAGCGGATGCCGTCGGAAATGACCCGGACCTGCACCTTGGTATCGTGAATCTGCGCGACGGCGCCCATGCCTTTGACGGCCAGACGCTCGAAATAAGACTTGTCGATTGCCACCGCGCCGGGAATCGCCAGCGAATCAAGGTTGCCCTCGACGACATTCCACGGCTGCAGCCCCAGCCCTTTCATCGGCGAGCCGATGATGAAAATGGGCGTGTCTTTGCCGCCCGGCACGCGCCACTCCGAAAAACCGATCACGATCGGCACCGCATCGCTCACGCCCTTGATCGAGAGCGCGCGGAATCGCTCGGCTTCATCGAGCGGCGCCGGATCCTCGAACGACCTCGTTCCCTGCGGGACGATCCACAAATCGGCCGATGCATGATCGATCATGGTGGTCACCATGCGGCCGAAACTGACGAACAAGCCCATCTGCACGTTCACCAGCACGATCGAGAATACGATGCCGATAATGGTGGCGATGAAGCGAAGCCGGTCGAAAAACAGGTTTTTCGCTGCGAGCTTGACGATTAAAGGCACACGGAGCGAATCGTAGACGCGCGACCAGCCGGCCTGAATCCGTCGGGCCGTCGCATACGGGTAAAAGAGACTTCGTTCGACTAATGCTTGCACTGGCGCCGTTTGCTTGGTCCGCTTGGGCAGACGGGTTCAAATTTGGTCGAGCGGGCGGAATGTCAATGTCTCGGGGCCGGCCCCGCCCGTGCTGCATGGGCCGGTCAAAACGCACCGGCCCCACGCGGACTGCAGCCAAATCGGCCTGTCCACACTGTGCGCCGTCACTTAGACCGAAAGACGGTTGGTGGCAAATCGGCAAAAATCATTAATTCACTTAGGCTTAACGGCGGGACCGCCACGAAATTGCCACTCATCGAAAGCCGGCGCATCCCGACTTCGACCGCGCCAGCATGTCGGTAGCGGCCGGTCAGGCCGCGAGCAGCTTCTGCACTTCGTTGACGAGTTCGCGCAGGTGGATCGGCTTGGAAAGCACCTTGGCGTGCTTGGGAGCGCTCGAATCGGAATTGAGCGCCACGGCCGCAAAACCGGTGATGAACATGATTTTGATATCCGGATCGAGTTCCGCGGCGCGGCGGGCGAGTTCGATGCCGTCCATCTCCGGCATGACAATATCCGTCAACAACAGTTCGAACGGCTCCTCGCGCAGCCGCTGATAGGCGGATAGGCCATTATCATAGGAGATCACGTCATATCCGGCGTTTTGCAGCGCCTTGACCAGAAAGCGGCGCATGTCGACGTCGTCTTCCGCAAGCAGGATTTTGGACATTGATTTCAAATCCGGCCGCTGCCGGTCCCCCTTCATCCCATAAGCCGGATCGCCGGTAAAAATGAGGTGAAAGTCCGCACTCGCATAACCGGCTTAGCACAGCCTGGCAAAAATCCCATCCTCGCAAAGATCCCTTGGCAAACTCCCTTCCCTTGGCAAGCTCCCTTGGCAAGCTCCCTTGGCAAGCTCCCTTGGCAAGCCGCGACTCTTATGGACAATAGGCTTTGGCGCAGGCTAGGGCGCAGTGCTGGGTCGTAACAGGCGGCAAATCCCGCCCCGGATATCATGTCGGACAGCCAGAGCGATTTCGATCCCCCGTTCGAGGCTATTGAGCCGGCGGAGTGCCGTGGTCCGGCAATGTTCAATTCACCCCATAGCGGGCGCGTTTATCCGCGCTCATTCCTGCTGGCATCGCGCCTGGATCTGGCGACGTTGCGCCGGTCCGAGGACTCCTTCGTCGACGACCTGATCGCCGGTTTGGTGCAGCGCGGGCATCCGATCATGCGGGCGCATTTCCCCCGCTGCTATGTCGACGTCAACCGCGAGCCCTACGAACTCGATCCACGTATGTTCGAGGGCCGCCTTCCCTCCTTCGCCAATACCCGCTCGATGCGGGTCGCGGGCGGACTGGGCACAGTGGCGCGCGTGGTCGGCGATGCCCAGGAAATCTACGACCAGCGCATATCGGTCACCGAGGCGCTGCGCCGAATTGACGGACTCTATAAGCCGTACCACCGCACGCTGCGGCGCTTGTTCACACGGCTGCACCGCGACTTCGGCGCCGCCATTCTGGTCGACTGCCACTCCATGCCATCGAACACCGGCGGCCGAGACGAGCGGCCGAGGGCCGATCTCGTCATCGGCGACCGCTATGGCACGAGTTGCGTCGCCGTCGTTGCCGAGGTGGTCGAGCAGACGTTGCGCGGTTTTGGTTACGCGGTCAGCCGCAACAAGCCCTATGCGGGCGGCTTTATCACCGAGCATTACGGCAACCCGGCGACCGGGCTGCACGCGATTCAGCTCGAGATCAATCGCGCGCTTTACATGGACGAGCGCCGTTACGAGCGATCGGAGTCATTCGACCGCCTTGCGGGCGAATTCGCCGTGCTGGCAGACCGCTTGGCCGAAATCCCGCTCGAGGAATTGCGGCCCTATCGCGCCGCGGCGGAGTAATCCGGAGTTAATGTCTGCGGCCCCGGCCGACACCGTATATAAAAGAAAAAGGGCCGCTCACATTGCTGGAGCGGCCCAAGTCTAGGGAGGAAACGCCCAAGGAGGGCGACGGTAACGGGAGAGATAGTCTCTCGCTACCGCACTGCAGCAATATACACCGCGACGCACAAAACGCAAGTGTTGCTGACCTATTACTTTACTGTTTCCCCGGCTTTTATCCTGCAAATTGTGCAAGGCTGCTCTTCCGGAGCTCATTGCGCATTTTTGGACAGGAAATAACAACCTAGTTCCAATGCCTTAGGCTCCGATCGAAGGGCTGCCCACAAAAGCGGCGGCACTCGCCTGCGACAAATCGAGCGGTCGGAGACCCCGATAGGGGCGCCGTGACCTGCCGCGCGACAGCAAACTCACCGGCGAAAGATTGCGGGCGGACCGACAGTTCGCTACTCGGTGCCCAGGGGTTGCCCAGGGTTGGTCTCATGACGGCGATCGATTTTGCAGCCTTCGTCGACGAGCTGGCAGCCGTCTCGGGCGAGACGATCCGGCCATTCTTCCGCAGCGCGCTGTCCGTCGAAAACAAGAGTCACGGTGGCGGCTTCGATCCCGTGACCGCCGCCGACCGTGCCGCCGAGACCGTCATGCGCGCGCTGATCAAGAAGACCTTCCCGGCCCACGGAATCATCGGCGAGGAGTTCCCGTCCGAACAACCGGATGCCGAATACGTCTGGATTCTCGATCCCATCGACGGCACCAAGTCCTTTATCTGCGGCTTGCCGATGTGGGGCACGCTGATCGCGCTCACCCGGCACCGCGAACCGATCTACGGGCTGATGCACCAGCCATTTACGCGCGAGCATTTTTCCGGCGACGGCACAGGAGCCCGCTATCGCGGACCGGCCGGCGACCGCGTCTTGCAAACGCGCCCCTGCGCCGCGTTGTCCGACGCCATCATGCTGACGACGAGCCCGCTCTTGATGAAAGAGACCGACCGCGCCTGTTTCGGCCGCGTCGAGCGGGCGGTACGGCTGTCGCGCTATGGCGGCGATTGCTACGCCTATTGCGTGCTCGCGGCCGGGCATGCCGATCTGATCATCGAGACCGAGCTCAAGCCGCATGACGTGCTGGCCCTTATACCGATCATCGAAGGCGCGGGCGGTATCATCACCACATGGGAGAACGGCCGCCCGCATCAGGGGGGACGAATCGTCGCCGCCGGCGACCGCCGGGTGCACGAGCAGGCGATGAAGCTGTTGAACGGGTGACGTTGCCTAATACGCCGGCGTTCCCGGCACGAAGGCGTCAAACGCAGCCCAGAATTGCGAGCGGAAGCGGTCCTGCTCCATCAACAGTTCATGCTTGGCGCCGACCACTACCAGATGCGAGCCGGCGCGCAGCAGGCCGGCGAATTCTTCGATTGCCGCATTCGACACCACCATGTCCTGCCCGGCGGAGACGATCAGCATCGGCTGGCGGATGCGTGACGCATAACCACGTTCGCGCATCGCATGGACGGCGCGAAACGCGGCGTCGACCCACGCCACGGTGGGGCGGCCGATGCCGAGCGCCGGCTCGGCTTCGAGAACGGCGGCGTTGCGGGCATAGCGCACCGGATCGGAGGTCACGATATTGCCGGCAAACGGCCGCGTCTCCAGCACCTCGCCGGCCGCGCCGGGAACATACATGGCGCCGAAGCCGGCAAGGCGGAGCGCACGCACCAGCAGGCCGGTGCCAGGCGAGGCGCCGGCGCCCGCGATTCCGATCAACGGAGCGGTCAGCACCACGCGGTCGAACCAGCGATGACCGCGACAGGCAGCGCGGATCAGGACAGTCGCGCCGGTCGAGTGTCCGATGGCGAACAGCGGCGGCGGACAATCCGGCAAGACGATCTCGCGCATGAAAACTTCGAGATCGGCGTCGTATTCGGAAAAGTCGCGCACAAACCCCTTGCGCCGGTCGCTAAGCGCGCGTTCGGACAGGCCCTGGCCACGCCAGTCGATCGTCGCCACCGCGAAGCCGCGGGCGCGCAGATCGCGCACCGTCTCGAAATATTTTTCGATCCACTCGCCGCGGCCCTGAAAGACGCACACCGTGCCTCGCCGCCCCGCCGGCGGCTGCCAGCGCGCAAAGCGGATCGAGACGCCGTCGCGTGTCTTCAGAAAGTCCGTGACGAAATTGTCCGGAACTGGATTCGCAGGGATAGAGACCAGGCTCATCGGCGGGATTCGGCCATTCGCCATCGCTTATAACAGTCCACGACCTTGCCTCAACCCGAGCGCCGATCGGATGTGGCAAGCGTGCATGGGGAAAATTGGACCGTCGTGAATTCTTGCAATTCCACAATGGCTTACGCCCCTTGCGCGGCGCAAGACCGGTGCCCATATCATTTACTGTGCAGGCCAATCCTGGCTGCGCAATCCCGGCCGGGCCCTTAGGGGCAGGCCATCTGCATGTCGCTCAAGGAGGATATGCCATGCGAACTTTCGACCTAGCTCCCCTCTATCGTTCGACCGTCGGCTTTGACCGCCTGTTCTCGATGCTCGATCAGGGCCTCGAAGGCGCGGCACCCGGTTATCCGCCCTACAACATCGAGCGGACTGGCGAGAACGCCTATCGCGTCTCCGTTGCCGTCGCAGGCTTTACCGAGCCGGAACTGAACGTCGTAGCCAAGGAAAACACGCTTACGATCCGCGGCGAGAAGAACACCAAGGAGGAAGAGAAGCGCGGTGAGGTGCTCTACCAGGGCATCGCAGCGCGGACCTTTGAGCGCGTGTTCCAGCTCGCCGACTTTGTCCAGGTCAAGGGCGCGAGCCTCGAGAACGGACTCCTGCACGTCGATCTCGTGCGCGAGATTCCCGAGGCCAAGAAGCCGCGTTCGATCCCGATCAACGGCCAGGTGATCGAGCAGAAACAGGCTGCGTAAGCCCGCGCTTTTCTGTTTGACATCTGGGCAACTAAAAGGAAGCGCCCTGCTGGTCGGGGCGCTTTCGATTCCGCACATGAGGCGGCGCATTGACGCGATCAGGACATCTCGCAGAGACGGATGAAGCGGTCGACGTCTTCAGCCTCCGTGGCAAAGGAGGTGACGAGGCGCGCCAGCACCCGATCCGCCGGCAAATTCGCGCTCTCGCTTGGGCGCACGTAATAGCTGGCACCGGCGGCCTTGAGTTTGTCATCCAGGTGCCGCGGCAGCGCTACAAAGACGAGGTTGGCCTCGACCGGCCACACCGGCTTCAAGCCAAGTGCCGCCAGCTTTTGCGCCAGACGGTCGGCCATATCGTTAGCGTGACGCGCGAGCTTCAGCCACAGATCGCCGTCAAGATAGGCGGCAAATTGCGCGGCGAGAAAGCGATGCTTCGACAGCAACGCGCCGCCGCGCTTGCGTCGTTCGCCGAAAAACCTCGCTCGGTCGGGTTCGAAGAACACGACAGCCTCTGCGGCGAGCGCGCCGGCCTTAGTGGCGCCGAATGACAGCACGTCGACCCCGGAACGCCACGTTACCTGCGCCGGCGTTGCGTTGAGGCGCACGAGCGCGTTGGCAAAGCGCGCGCCGTCCATGTGGACCGCAAGACCGCGCTGCTTGGCGGCGTCGCACAGGGTGGCAATCTCATTGGTGCGATAGATGGTGCCGGCTTCGGAGGCTTGCGTGAGCGACAAGGCCGAGGCGATCATCTGGTGCGGACGATGGTCGCCGGCGTATCTGGCCAGCGCAGCCTGCAATGTCTGCGGCGCGATCTTGGCGCCGTCGCCGGGAAGCCCGGCAAGCTTGAAGCCGCCGCCGAAGAACTCAGGCGCCCCGCATTCGTCAGTCGCGATGTGCGACTCGGCATGGCAGAACACCACGCCAAAGGGCGGGGCGATCTGTGCCAGCGCCAGCGCGTTTGCCGCTGTGCCGGTCGGCACCAGAAACGCCGCCACCTGGCGCTCGAAAAGCTCGGACAAGCGCCGCTCGACGCCGAGCGTCCAGTCGTCGTTACCGTAGCCGAGAGCGTAGCCGCTATTTGCCTTCGCGATGGCGTCGAGGATCGCGGGCGCCACAGGCGCCGTGTTGTCGGACGCAAAATTCATCGGATTTGACTTTGGATTTGCTCGCTTTTCGCAGTGCGAGAGTAGGCGGACCATTGCGCTCCCGCCAGTCCCGTGATCCACTATGAGAGCCAGGACCACAAGCGAGCGGACTTAGTCTCAGGCCGGCGTCGGGGAAGCCGGCAAAGGCCGGACAATCGCATCGCGAGACTTGTGTTTGTGCCCGGAATTTGCCATGTTCGGCATAGGACAGCATTGCTGTCCCAATTGATGCCCGCAAGCGCGCACCCGGCCGAATGGCCGATCAAGGCGCCGGGACAGCCGCCGAGGCGAGGGCGTGTCGGTCGGCGGCGAAAAGCAACCGTATGGCCGGTCAACGGCACAAAGGTTGCCCGCAAGATTGGTGATCGCCCGAACGCGGCTCCCTCGCTTTCCTCGCCGGATGATGAGGAAACGGGGACGCAGGCGTGCGGGATCGCGCCGCAGCCCGGATGTAGGCGGGTTGCGGCGGCGACGGGGAGTGCGAGGACCACGATGAGCGCGTCAGGTTTCGGCCTGTTTGATCCGGCGCTGGAAAAAGATTCCTGCGGGGTTGGATTCATTGCCGATATCAAGGGACGCAAGTCGCATAAGATCGTCGAAGACGCACTGACGATCCTGCTCAACCTCGAACATCGCGGCGCGGTCGGCGCCGACCCGCGCGCCGGCGACGGCGCCGGCATTCTGATTCAGACCCCGCACAAGTTTTTCGCCAAAGAAGCCCAGAAGCTCGGCTTTACTTTGCCGCCGCCCGGACAATACGGCGTCGGCGTGCTGTTTTTGCCGCACGATGCGGCGTGGCGGCAAGAAATCATGGACACCTACGCGGCGGTCGCCGCGCAGGAAGGCATGACGATCCTCGGCTGGCGCGACGTGCCGACCGACAATTCCACGCTCGGCGAAACGGTGAAGCCGACCGAGCCGGTGCACAAGCAGGTCTTTATCGGGCGCAGTCCTCGCCCCAACCCTCCGCAAGCGGGGAGCGAGGACGAGTTCGAGCGCCGGCTCTACATCATGCGCAAGACCATCTCCGGCATCATGTACAGCCGGCGGCCGCGCAACACCTCCAACTACTACCCGGTGTCGATCTCCTGCCGCACGGTGATCTACAAGGGCATGTTTCTCGCCGACCAGCTCGGCACCTATTATCCCGGACCTGCACGATCCGGATACGCAGAGCGCGCTGGCGCTGGTGCACCAGCGTTTTTCCACCAACACCTTCCCGACCTGGTCGCTGGCGCATCCCTATCGCATGATCGCGCATAACGGCGAAATCAACACGCTGCGCGGCAACAACAACTGGATGGCGGCGCGTCAAGCGTCCGTGTCATCGCCGAAATTCGGCGCGGACATCACCAAGCTGTGGCCGATTTCGTACGAAGGACAGTCCGACACCGCCTGCTTCGATAACGCCCTCGAATTCCTCACCATGGGCGGCTATCCGCTCGCTCATGCGATGATGATGATGATCCCAGAAGCCTGGGCGGGCAATCCGCTCATGGATGAGGAACGCCGCGCCTTCTACGAATACAACGCGGCGCTGATGGAGCCCTGGGACGGCCCCGCCGCCATCGCCTTCACCAACGGACGGCAGATCGGCGCCACGCTCGACCGCAACGGGCTCGCGCCCGGCACGCTACATCGTCACGCGCGACGACCGCATCATCATGGCGTCGGAAGTCGGCGTGCTGCCGGTGCCGGAGGAAGACATCGTCGCCAAGTGGCGGCTGCAGCCGGGCAAGATGCTGCTGGTCGATCTGGAACAGGCCGCCTCATTCCCGACGAGGAGCTCAAGGCCACGCTCGCCAAGAGCCACCCCTATCGTGAATGGCTCGACCGCACCCAGATCGTGCTCGAAGAACTGCCGCCGGTCGCGGAAACCGCGCCGATTTCGAACCTGTCGCTGCTCGATCGCCAGCAGGCCTTCGGCTACACCCAGGAAGACCTCAAAATCCTGATGACGCCGATGGCGACGACCGGCGAAGAAGCGATCGGCTCCATGGGCAACGATACGCCGATCTCGGCGCTGTCCGACCGGCCGAAGCTGTTGTTCACTTATTTCAAACAGAACTTCGCCCAGGTGACCAACCCGCCGATCGACCCGATCCGCGAGGAGCTGGTCATGAGCCTGGTCTCGATCATCGGGCCGCGGCCGAACCTGTTCGATCTCGAAGGCGTGTCGAGATCAAACGCCTCGAAGTGCGCCAGCCGATCCTCACCAATGTCGACCTGGAGAAAATCCGCGCCATCTCCGACATGGGCGATCACTTCAAGTCGCGCACGCTCGATACGACCTGGCCGGCCGAGGCCGGCGCCGCCGGCATGGAAGCGGCCATCACCGCACTGTGCGGCGAAGCCGACGCCGCAGTGCGTGACGGCATCAACATCATCATTCTGTCCGACCGCCGCGCCGGCATCGACCGTATTCAGATCCCGTCGCTGCTCGCCTGCGCGGCGGTGCATCATCATCTGATCCGCGAAGGCCTGCGGACATCGGTCGGTCTCGTCATCGAGTCCGGCGAGCCGCGCGAGGTCCATCATTTCGCCTGCCTCGCCGGCTACGGCGCAGAAGCGATCAATCCCTACCTCGCCTTCGAGACGCTGGTCGCCATGAAGGGCGAGCTGCCGCAAAAACTCGACGAAAGGAAATCGTCAAGCGTTACATCAAGTCGATCGACAAGGGACTGCTCAAGGTGATGTCGAAGATGGGCATCTCCACCTATCAGTCCTATTGCGGGGCGCAGATTTTCGATGCGGTCGGGCTTAAATCCGAGTTCGTCGCCAAATATTTCACCGGCACCGCAACGCGCATCGAAGGCGTCGGACTCGCCGAAATCGCCGAAGAAGCGGTGCGCCGGCATCGCGACGCGTTCTCGGATTTGCCGGTCTATCGCACCATGCTCGACGTCGGCGGCGAATATGCGTTCCGCGTCCGCGGCGAGGAGCACGTCTGGAATGCCGCGACGGTGGCAGCCCTGCAGCACGCCGTGCGCGGCAATTCGTACGAGAAATACCGTCAGTTCGCGCGCATCATCAACGATCAGTCGGAACACCTGTTCACCATCCGCGGCCTGTTCCGCGTCAGACGGCCGAGGAGGAAGGGCGCACGCCCGTCCCGGTCGAGGACGTCGAACCCGCCAAGAACATCGTGCGGCGCTTCGCCACCGGCGCCATGTCGTTCGGTTCGATCTCGCGCGAGGCGCATACCACACTCGCCATCGCCATGAACCGCATCGGCGGCAAATCCAACACCGGCGAAGGCGGCGAGGAATCGGACCGCTTCAAGCCGCTGCCGAACGGCGATTCGATGCGGTCGGCGATCAAGCAGGTCGCCTCCGGCCGCTTCGGCGTCACCGCCGAGTATCTTGTCAACTCGGACATGATGCAGATCAAGATCGCGCAGGGCGCCAAGCCCGGCGAAGGCGGCCAATTGCCCGGCCACAAGGTCGACAAGACCATCGCCAAGGTGCGCCACTCGACGCCTGGCGTCGGGCTGATCTCGCCGCCGCCGCATCACGACATCTACTCGATCGAGGATCTGGCGCAGCTCATCTTCGATCTGAAAAACGTCAACCCGGCCGGCGACGTGAGCGTCAAGCTCGTGTCCGAGGTCGGCGTCGGCACGGTGGCGGCCGGCGTGTCGAAAGCGCGCTCCGATCACGTCACCATCGCCGGCTATGAGGGCGGCACCGGCGCCTCGCCGCTGACCTCGATCAAGCATGCCGGCTCGCCGTGGGAAATCGGACTCGCCGAAACCCACCAGACGCTGGTCGCCAACCGGCTGCGCGGCCGGATCGCCGTGCAGGTTGATGGCGGCATCCGCACCGGCCGCGACGTCGTGGTCGGCGCGCTCCTGGGCGCCGATGAATTCGGCTTCGCCACCGCGCCGCTGATCGCCGCCGGCTGCATCATGATGCGCAAGTGCCATCTCAACACCTGTCCGGTCGGCGTCGCCACCCAGGACCCGGTGCTGCGCAAACGTTTCAAGGGCCAGCCCGAGCATGTCATCAATTATTTCTTTTTCGTCGCCGAAGAGGTGCGCGAGCTGATGGCGGCGCTGGGCTATCGCACCTTCAACGAGATGATCGGGCAGATGCAGATGCTCGACCGCGTCAAAGTGCTGGATCACGCCAAGGCGCACGGGCTCGACTTCTCCAAGCTGTTCACCAAGCCGGACGTGCCGGCGAACGTGAAGCTCTACAATTGCGAGCAACAGGACCACAAAATCCACGACATCATCGACCGCAAGCTGATTGCGCAATCGCAGGCCGCGATCGAGAACGGCACGCCGGTGCGCCTGAAACTGCCGATCAGAAATACCGACCGCACCACCGGCGCGATGCTTTCCGGCGAAATCGCCAAGCGCTACGGACACGACGGCTTGCCGCACGATACCATCGTGGCGCAGTTCTCAGGCACCGCGGGTCAAAGCTTCGGCGCTTTCCTCGCCCGCGGCGTCACTTTCGAGCTCGACGGCGACGCCAACGATTATCTCGGCAAGGGCCTCTCGGGCGGCCGCATCGTGGTTCGCCCGCCGGCGCGCTCCGGCATCGTGCCGGAGGCCTCGATCATCGTCGGCAATACCGTGCTGTACGGCGCCATCGAGGGCGAGTGCTATTTCCGCGGCGTTGCCGGCGAGCGCTTCGCGGTGCGCAATTCCGGCGCCGTCGCGGTAATCGAAGGCGCTGGCGATCATTGCTGCGAGTACATGACGGGCGGCGTCGTAGTGGTGCTCGGCCGCACCGGCCGCAACTTTGCCGCCGGCATGTCTGGCGGCGTCGCCTATGTGCTCGACGACGACGGCAGCTTTGCCTCGCGCTGCAATCTGGCCATGGTCGAGCTTGAGCCGATGCCGGGCGAGGAGGACATCAATTCACGCATCTTCCATCATGCCCGCGATCTCGAAGCGCACGGGCTCGTCGACGTCATGTCCGATCTCAGCGCATTTGACGCACATCGCCTGCATCAGCTCATCGCGCGCCATGCTCGCTTTACCGGCTCGGCGGTCGCGACGAAAATCCTCGACGAGTGGAAGACGTACTATCCGAAATTCCGCAAAGTCATGCCGGTCGAATATCGCCGCGCCCTCAACGAACTGAAAGCCGCCGCGATCGCGGCAGAGTAGAAACTTCAATGAGATCGAGTGATCTGCCATCCTCCGCTCGTCCCCGCGCAAGCGGGGACCCAGTGGGCCACCGGGACGTCAGGATGTCCCGTCTGGATTCCCGCTTGCGCGGGAAAGAGCGGGGCATGCTACCACTCGCTCGGGTCACGCATTAGAGCGCGCACGTGGGCAAGATCACCGGCTTCCTGGAATACGAACGCGAGGACCGCGACTACGAGCCGGTCGCGGAGCGCGTGCGGCACTGGCGCGAGTTCGTGCTGCCGCTGCCGGAGCTGGATTATGTCACCCAGGCCGCGCGCTGCATGAATTGCGGCGTGCCCTATTGCATGGGCACCGGCGCGCTGACGCCGGGCACGCCGGGCTGCCCGGTCAACAACCAGATTCCCGACTGGAACGACCTCGTCTATCAGGGCAACTGGGATGAGGCGGCGCGCAATCTGCACTCGACCAACAACTTTCCCGAAGTCACCGGGCGCGTCTGCCCGGCGCCCTGCGAAGCCTCCTGCACGCTCAACATCGACGAGAATCCGGTCACCATCAAATCGATCGAATGCGCGATCGCCGATCGTGCCATCGCGCAGGGGCTCAAGGCCGAACCGGCGGCGGAGAAGACCGGCAAGAAAGTCGCTGTCGTCGGCTCGGGACCGGCGGGGCTCGCTTGCGCGCAGCAACTGGCGCGCGCCGGCCACGAGGTCCATGTCTACGAGAAATTCGCCAAGGCCGGCGGCCTGCTGCGCTATGGCATTCCCGACTTCAAGATGGAGAAGCATCACATCGACCGCCGCGTCGCGCAGATGCAGGCCGAAGGCGTGGTGTTTCATTACGGCGCCCATGTCGGCGTCAACGTCGATGCCAAGAAGCTTGTCGACGAGCACGACGCCGTGGTGCTGACCGGCGGCGCCGAAAAGGGCCGCGATTTGCCGGTGCCGGGCCGCGAACTCAACGGCATCCATTTCGCCATGGACTATCTGCCGCAGCAGAACCGGCGCGTGTCGGGCGAGACGGCCGCGGACGGTGCGCCGATCCTCGCCGACGGCAAGCATGTCGTCGTCATCGGCGGCGGCGACACCGGCTCGGACTGCATCGGCACTGCGTTCCGGCAGGGCGCGCGCTCCGTCACCAACTTTGAAATCATGCCGGAGCCGCCGCTGCACGAGATCAAAGAGCTGAGCTGGCCCAACTGGCCGCTGAAGCTGCGCATCTCGTCGAGCCACGAGGAAGGCGCCGAGCGCGAATTCGCCGTCCACACCACGGCGTTTTCGGGCGACAATGACGCGGTGAAAAAATTGCATTGCGTGCGCGTCGACGACAAGTTCAAGCCGGTCCCCGGCACTGAGTTCGAGATTCCGGCCGACCTCGTGCTGCTGGCGATGGGCTTCGTGCATCCAGTGCACGAGGACATGATCCGGGCGCTCGATCTTGCACTCGACCAGCGCGGCAATGTCAGCGCCACGACCGACGATTACAAAACCTCGCTTCCCAAGGTCTTTGCCGCGGGCGATATGCGCCGCGGCCAGTCGCTCGTGGTCTGGGCGATCCGCGAGGGCCGCCAAGCGGCGCACGCGGTCGACGAATATTTGATGGGCTCGACGCTCTTGCCGCGGTGATGCCTGCGCCGCGATCGCCGCAGCAGTGCCAACGAGCAACCGCGAGCGGCACACTTGCCATTTTTAAAAAAGCGAGCGGTCATCGCCGGTTATCCGAGCCATGATACCGACATGAAACTGAATTAGGCTGTGCTGTTCCCGCGAGAAGGCGCGAACAGCAATAGCGCAAATTAAGGAGGCTTTCGATGAGGCGTTTGCATCTCATGGCAATGGGCCTTTTGTTTGTGGTCTGCACTCCAGGCGTTGTTTTTGCACAGCAACAATCCCTTGAGGGCGCGTATAGGGGCAGCTTGGTCTGTGAGCATTTGGCCGGCACGGCAGGTATTTTACGTGCTCCGCTCGATATCGTCGTCTCCGGCACGACGATTGTCGCCGCACGACCAATCTTCAACCGATTCGGTACCCGCGTCGTCGGAACCGAAATCGCAACTGGCGGCGTGAACGCCGACGGCACGCTGCATCTGACCTCCGGGTGGGCCATGGCAGGTGCAAGCTTCAAGGGAAACTATAACGGCACGCTGAATGCGACAGGTGGAACAATCACCGGAACGGAAGCATGGACGAGATCACTGGCGAACGGAGGTCATGTCACTCGGACGTGCTACGGCGCCTACGTCAGGGGTCCGACGGCCAGCGCCAAGACTCCCGAGTAATAAGAGTTGCGCATCAAATAAGTTCGATTGCCACGCAGCAACCGGTCATCCCGCGTCTTTGAGTCAGTTCGCCCCTTTGGCGACCGACCACCAGCCGAGCGACAGCTAATCGCGGCAGCCGGCCTTCAGGTGTCGCGGCTCTGGCGTGTTCCAACGATTGGCCGGGAGATCGTTGTATGGCGCCGAAAACACCTGGCGCACCATGTCGAACGCCACGGGCCAAGAGCGATGCTTGGCGAATCCAATAATCCAAAAATAGTCATAGTTTTGATCGGGCCAGGTTTTCGGTACGCCGCCGATCCGGTCGAGATGCAACAATTGGCGAAGCGTCACTTCCTGGCCGGCATATTTCTTTTCGAGCGCGGCGCTCGCAATCCGTTTGTGCTCCCAGACCATGAGCACGGTCTTTCCGGCAAAGCGCGGGTTCGTCATGACATCGCGCGCCGCCTCGCGCGTCCGCACATTCTCCTCTTCTTCGGTCCGCTTCTTGGCGGCCTTCTTGCCGTCTTTGGCCGGTATCACCGTGTAGGCCGTCAGCGGCATGTGCCAGCTTTGCGCCGCCGGCGTAACGGTGTCGATGGCGTGCATGGTGATGACGAACATGGCAGCGGGCGCGTCGCCATCGCGGAACAGCGACTTCGAAGCCCCGCGGCCGAGATACTGCGCGGCGAACGCGTTGGCGCGTTCGGTGCCCAGCGCGCACAGGGCGTAGGCATTGTCCGACTTTTCGCCGTGGCGGGCGATGACGATCCGCGCCGGGTGCGCGGCAGCAGACGGCGCCAAGAGAAGCACGGCGAGAAGGAAAAGAAGCGCCCGCATGATCGGCTCTTCAGGGCCCGCTGACGCGCGCATGCTGCGAGAAGCGACCGGCCGGGCCCGCGACGAAATCCTACGAACTCGAAGTTGCACAGGCAAGTGCGACGAAAGGGCGGGACGGGCCGCGACGCCGGTCGGCTTGGCAATTCAGAGGCCCGCAAGGCAGGGCGTTCGCCGGCGTTAACGCCTTCGCTGGATAGCAATATATCCGTCATGCCACGTATAGTAGAGTTGATTGCGGGCAGCAGAGCGGTCGGCCCTGGAGGGTACGTCCATGCACGTTCGGATGTTGGTCCTAACGCTTTCGTTGTTCCTCGCATTTGGCGGCCGCGCGCTGGCCTGGGCGTATCACGGGCACGAGCTTGTCGGCTCGATCGCCGATGATTTGCTCGGGGCCAATGCCAGCCAGCACGTGCACGACATTCTCGGTTTCCAGCTGAAAGTCGCTGCACCCTGGGCCGACTGCGCAAGAAGCGTGCTGCGGTTGCCCGATGGCACATTCAAATATTCACCGAGCGATCCCAAGTACCGGATACCGTGTCCTGCCTTCGAGACGCCGGCTGAAACCGCGCGCATGGAAGATTACGTCTCGCGGAACTGGAGCAATTGCTTCTACGAGGCAAAGCATGGCTGCGACGAGGCGTATCACTTCGCTGACGTCGCGACCCAACACGACGGCTACAGCCGCAGCTACGTGGGGACCAGCGACCACGACATTGTCAGCGCCATCAATGCGGCGATCATGGTGCTGCAGGATGAGCCGGCGCCGCCGCCGTTTTCAATTCGCGATAAGAAAGAGGCGCTGTTCATGCTGGCGCATTTCGTCGGCGACCTGCATCAGCCGCTGCATGTCGGCGCCATTTACCTCGATCCGAGCGGCAGGCGGGTAAACCCCGATCAGGACGGGCTCGATCCGGCGATCGAAACAGCGGGTGCCAATTTCATTATCGACCCGGACGGACGCGACCAGGACGGGAACCCGCACCCTAACCTGCACTACGAGTGGGATGAGCTCCCCGACGGGCTCGGCGAGGACGCAAGCCCCGAACTGCTGGCGAATGCGCGGGCGGTGATGCCGACACCAGGGCCGATTGAAAACTTCGCCGCGATCTGGGCCAGCGACACCGTCATGGCGTCGCATGTCGCGTTTGGCGGGCTGAAATTCATAGGAACAGGGCCCGGCAAATGGAATGTGCAGTTCGTCGACCGCAAAGCCTATTGGGCCCAAATGAAGGGCGACGTGATGCCCGACCAATTGGCGAAGGGCGGGGCGCGGCTGGCGCAGTTGCTCAATGCCATTTGGCCCTCGCCTGCCCCGGCCGGCAGCGTGACCAAACCCGCCCCGGCCAGTGACGCAGCTAAACCCGCTCCAAGCGGTGACGCGACTAAACCCGCTCCGGCCGCTGACGCGACTAAAGCCGCCCAGACCGGCGACGGGAAGGTTACGGCCTGTTCAAAGATCAACCTTTGCTACTGCATCACCGCCGCCAATCGCCAGGCCATCGCTGCCAATGTCGCACGCGTGCGCCAGCACATCGCCGACCAACGCGCGGCAGGCAAGATGATCGGCTACCTCAGCGTGCCACTCTCCACGGGCGGCGGCGGTTATGCCGGGGTGAACCGGGAGGTCGCGGAGCAGATTAAGGAAAAACTCCTGACGCGCTTCGGCTCCGCTTCGGTGTGGATCCTCAATCCCAGCACCGAAGGCAGCCTGCCACCCAGCGCCACAGGAGCCGAAGGCGCTGACTACATGTATATGTGGACCCAGGTCCTCGAAGGCCGCGGGGGGCTCGGTGAGGATTTTGATTTCATCTATTTCACCGGGCCGGGCGACTTCGCGCGCTTCTTCGGCCTGACCGGCAAGGACGACGCCGAGAGGATCGACGCCTATTTCGATCAGCGCCTCGCCACCGATCCGGGTCTGATGAAGTTCGTGGCCGCGCACAAGCTCAGCAAGCAGGGCTTCCGCAACTACTATGTGCTTCGTGCTTCGGTCGCGTTCAGCAACGGCTCGCATGACGAGTGGAACATCGCGCATCTGCTCAATGAGCGCCGGCGCGCGTCGGCCGATTTCGGGATACTCAATCAGATTGCCATCCTGTTCGATGGCCACGGCGTGACGCCTGGAGGCTTCGAGGGAACTATAGCCAGCGGCGATGCTGGCGGTTGCAAATAGGGCGCGCGGGCGTCGACGCCTGTGTCGACGCCTGTCATGTGATCAAGCAGATCGGCGCCTGCCTGCCGAACGATTTCAGTGAGCGGTCGGCGCCGCCGGCGGCGATGCGTTGGCGTCAGCGTCGCCTTGCGGCCAGGCGAAATTGTCGGCGCGGCCCGGCGGGGCGGCGAGCGGATCGCCGCGGACGAGCGCGCTCTTGACGGTCGGATCCTCCGACGCGATCGGTCCGGTGTGGCCGCCCACGCCCAGCAGACTTCCAGCTTCGCCGCCGCTGATCATCTGGCCGCTGCCGCCGGCTGCGGTCAACGGCAACACCGGCCCCACAGCGGGACGCGCGGTGCCAGGCTTCGCCGGCGTCGCAGCCTGCGGTGACGGCAGTGCCGACGGAGACATGGGATTGGCCATGATGCGGCTCAGCTCTTGATCGACCAGATGCGCGAGCTTGAGCGCACCGTATTTGGTGAAATGGATGCCGTCTCCGGTCCGCAGCCTGCGGGTCTGGCCTTCGAAATCCGGACCCTGCACCGTGTAGCGGCCGTCCTCATCGACGAAGCCGTCCCAGATGTCGACGTAGCTGATACCGAGTTTGTCGGCCTCGGCGTGATAGAGGTCGTCGAGATAGCTGATGTCGGCGGTCGCGCGCGGGCCGCGGATCGCGGGCAGTCCAACCCAGAGCACCGGCACGCCTTTGCTCTTGAGCACCGTAATCATCTCGTCGATGCGCTTCTTGTAGGCTTGCGCCCATTGGTCGCTGCGAAATTCGTAAGCCACGAGCGGACCCGGATGCCGCCGGATCTCTCCGCCTTCTGCTCCGCTCCGGCCGTTTGCGGCGCGGATTTTCCGTCCTGTTTGCCGGCTTGAGGTTGCGCGGCCGGCGGATTGGCCGCCGGAACGCGTTCGCGCAACGTGATGCGGTCGTTCAGACCCAGCATGACCACGATTGCGCTCGGCTTCTCTGCCGCGAGCGCTTCCTTGATGGCTTGCGGCCATATCAGCGTCTCGTTGCGCGGCTCATAGCGGACGAGCCCGGAATACTGGCGCACCATGCGCACGACGCCGACCTGCTGATTGTCGGCGTATACTTCCTCAAGCCCGTAGCCGAGCCAATCGGCCATCGAGTCGCCGACAACGAGAACGGTGCTCGACGGCTGCGTCTCCAGCTTGCGCGGCGGCGGCGCGCGAAAGGATTCTGCCGGCGGCGCGTAGCTGCGCCGTCCGCCAAAGAAAGGAAACGAGAAAGAGCCGCCCCATGGTGGCGCGGCCCGATAGGGCCGCGAATAGCCCCAGCCGCCGCCGAAGAACTGCGCCTGCGCGACCGGCGGCAGCGCCAGCGCTCCGGCCACAATCGCGGCGGCAACCGCCAAAATCCGTTTTCGCTGCACCATCGCCATCGGCCAAAGATGTCGCAAAGCTGGGCAATCCAATCCTGGAAATCTACCCGGGATCAAAGGCTTGTCCCACGGTCGCGGTTCCGGGGCGCCCCTGGATTCCGTTCCAGAACGGCGCACCTATCGCCCAATAATGTCAACGTGAAGATGGCCGCATGCTTAAGCACACCCTTTCGGGGGCGGCCCGAACCGGCACTGCAAGCGCGGAATTCACCGGTCTTCGCCGGCAAATCCCTGCTGCAGCACCGACAGCCGGTCGAGCGCCGCCGCCGGCAGCGGCCCTTTCTCCAGCGCCCTGAGCGCATCCTCGAACTGCTCCGGCGTCGCGATCCCGACCAGAATGGTCCCGATGGCGGGCTGGGAGAGCGCGAACCGCGTAGCCGCTTCGGTCAGGCTTGCGGCAAGACCCTCCGTGACCAACGGCTGCAGGCGCCGGGCCCGCGCCACATCGGCGTCATAACTCATCGCCGATCCGATCGGCGCCGGCGGCGGGCTTGCAATCGGATGCCGCGCGGCCGAGCCGGACAGTGCCCCGCCGGCAAGCACGCGAATGCCGATGACGCCGGTGCCTGCCGCCTTTGTCCGGTCGAACAGACGCTCATAGTCCTGCGCCGGATAGTTCGCCGGCAAGCTAACGGCCGCGGACGGATTGAGCATGTTGTAGACCACCTGGGCGCTGTCGAATTTGCCCGAGCCGATGACCTGATGCAGCGCTGCCGTGTCGCCGACTGCCGTGAGCCCGAGGAAGCGGATCTTTCCCGCCTGTTGCAGCCGTTCGAACGCCGGCACCACCTCGCCAAGCACTTCGCGCGCCGTTAGCGCCAGGCCGCCGCCGTTCTCCGTGATGGCGTTATGCAGGTGGGAGATGTCGACGCGATCGAGCCGCAGCCGCGCCAGACTGTTTTCCAGCGATTGCGTAATGGCCTCGCCGATGCGGTTGGAATCCGCGGCCTGGAGACGCACCTTGGTGCCGACAACCAGGTCGAATCGCTTCAAGCTTTGCAGGGCGCGGCCGAGATTGCTTTCCGATTGACCGTCGCCGTACTGAACCGCCGTGTCGAAATAATTCACGCCGGCCTCGAGCGCGCGGGCGATGGCGCGCTCCTGGTCGCGCGGGTCGCCGCGCACCATCAGGCCGCCGACGGCACCGCAGCCGAAGCCGAGCGCCGACAGGCGCAGGCCGGTTCGCCCGAAGACCCGCATTTCCATGGCATCCTCCCGGTCAACGGCCGCACGCTCACGCTATTCCACCTCCTCGTCAATGCGAGAGGGTCAATGCGACACCTCTGCGCCGGCCCTGCCCGCGTTGGCGCCTTGCATCGGCCACGCATTCGGACTAAGTGCGCCCGTATGAGCGATACTCCTTTGATCCAGCGCCGCCGGCGCATCGTCTGGCCGAACGTATTGACCGTGGTCAGCGCGGCGATCCTGATCAGCGCCGAAGTGTTCGGCGCCGCCTTTGCCGGCAGCTGGGCGATTGCGAGCCTCGCTGGACTGGGCGCGCTCGGCGCTCATATCCTCGACATCATCTTCATGCTGTGCGGGCTCGCCGTCATGGCGCAGTTTCTGCGCGCCGCGCATCGCGTCGAGCCGTTCACCGCCGAGTGACTCGCCGCTTCGCCGCGTGCGCGACACCGCGATCGTCGCGTTGACCTTTTGTTAAGACCAAAACGCTTGCGACTCTGTCCGGAATGGATTATTTCGGACTCGCCCAATTTCGCACGTGCCTGTGGCCGTGTGTCGGTCGGTGGGCATCCGGACAAGAGGCCGGACAGCCGCCTAAGGAAGAGACTTTACTTCCTTGCTCCCGCGACCGGCAGCCGGAGGCGAAACCGGCATAGCCCGCTCTCAACGGGCGACGCGGCTTAAAGCAACGACGGAAGGGCTTTTTTGGTTACTGCCGGCGCGAATGCCGGGGACACTGAAAAGGCTTGTCCTTCTTTGCCAGCAGTGCGGAACGGGATCTCCCTCATCCGGACCAAGGCAGCAATCACGGCGACGTTCGTTGTTTCGCAATGGCGCGGAACGACACGCGTTGCAGGAGGTTCACCTCGGCGGTAGCGCCGCCGGCCGGATTAGGGAGCTGGGTTGATGACCGCAACCGCGCGCATCCGCGAATTTCTGAAGCATCGTACCCAAGACGGACCTTGCCTCGTGCTCGACCTCGCGGTCGTCCGCGACAACTATCTTGGCTTCGCCAAGGCGCTGCCCGACAGCAAAGTTTTCTATGCAGTGAAAGCCAATCCGGCGCCGGAGATCCTGCAGCTCCTCGCCGGTTTGGGCTGCTGCTTCGATGTCGCGTCCATCAGCGAAACCGAAGCGGCGCTCGCCGCGGGCGCGCCGCCCGATCGCATCTCCTACGGCAACACGATCAAGAAAGAGGCCGACATCGCCAGGGCCTTTGCGCTCGGCGTGACGCTCTATGCGGTCGATTGCGAGGGCGAGGTCGAGAAGGTGGCGCGCGCCGCCCCCGGCAGCCGGGTGATCTGCCGCATTCGCTGCGACGGTTCGGGCTCGGAGTGGCCGCTGACCCGCAAGTTCGGCTGCGAGCCGGAATTTGCCGCCGACATCCTCGAACTCGCCCACAAGCGCGGGCTCATCCCGCACGGCGTGTCGTTTCATGTCGGCTCGCAGCAGCACAACATCGAGGCCTGGGACCGCGCGCTCGCCTCGACGGCGGCGGTATTCCGCGCCTGCGCCGAGCGCGGCATCGCGCTGTCGATGGTCAATCTCGGCGGCGGCTTCCCGGCGCGCTACGTGCGCAAGACACCGAAGCTTGAGTTGTACGGCAAGGCGATCTTCCGCGCGCTGCGCAAGCATTTCGGCAACGCGATCCCGGAGACCATCGTCGAGCCCGGCCGCGGACTGGTCGGCAATGCCGGCGTCATCGAGGCCGAGGTCGTGCTGATCGCCAAGCGCAAGCCCGACGACGAGGTGCGCTGGGTCTATCTCGACATCGGCAAATTCCACGGCCTCGCCGAGACCATCGACGAGTTGATCCGCTATCCGATCCGCACGTCGCACGATCGTGACGAGACGGTGCCGTGCATCATCGCCGGTCCGACCTGCAACTCGGTCGATCTGATGTACGAGAAGACCCTCTACCCGCTGCCGGTCACTCTCGCCATCGGCGACAAGATTTTGATCGAGGCGGCCGGCGCTTACACGGCGACCTACTCGTCGGTCGGCTTCAACGGCTTTCCGCCGCTGCGGCAATACGTGATTTAGCCTTCTCGCTCTCCCGCTTGCGGCATCGGCGTGATCATCGTTCTCGCCAGCGTTGTCCTCGGGAAGCTCAGGACGTGCCTTGCGGCCCCGCTCTGGGATATCGCCGAGCCGATTCTTGGGCCGAGCCAGCCGGGCGTCGGCTTGCTTTCCCCCTGCCCTCGGCCGATATAGAGGCCGGGAGGTTGGCGGTGGGCGGACCACTCGCCAACCGGGTCAGATCCGGAAGGAAGCAGCCCTAACGAGCGCGGTTCGGGTCGCTCGTCAGCCTCCCACCACTCATGACCGTAGCCCGGATGAGCGAAGCGACATCCCGGGTCCGCGCGTCCGGCACACAAGAATCCCGGATTTCGCTTCGCTCATCCGGGCTACATTCCCGAGAATGACCGACGCCCCGACATCCGCCGCAGCCTATCGCGTTCTCGCGCGCAAATACCGGCCGTCGACGTTCGCCGACCTGATCGGCCAGGACGCCATGGTGCGCACGCTGACCAACGCGTTCGAGACCGGGCGCATTCCGCAGGCCTGGGTGCTGACGGGAGTGCGCGGCGTCGGCAAGACCACAACGGCGCGCATCCTGGCGCGCGCGCTCAATTACGAACTGCCGGACGGCTCGGTCAAAGGCCCGACGGTGAGCATGCCGGTGCTCGGCGTGCACTGCCAGGCGATCATAGAAAGCCGGCATCTCGACGTGATCGAGATGGACGCGGCGTCGCATAACGGCGTCGAGGATGTGCGCGCCATCAACGATGCGGTGCGCTACGCGCCGGTGTCGGCGCGCTACAAAATCTACATCCTCGACGAAGTGCACATGCTGTCCGGCGCCGCCTTCAACGCACTGCTCAAGACGCTGGAAGAGCCGCCGCCGCACGCCAAGTTCGTGTTCGCCACCACCGAAATCCGAAAAGTTCCGATCACCGTGCTATCGCGCTGCCAGCGCTTCGATCTGCGCCGGGTCGACGCAGCGGCCTTGGTGGCGCACTTGGCCGGCATCGCCGGCAAGGAAGGCATCGAGGCCGCGCCGGAGGCACTGGCGCTGATCGCGCGCGCCGCCGAGGGGTCGGTGCGCGATGCGCTATCGCTGTTCGATCAGGCGATCGCACATGCGGCCGGGCCGGTGCGCGCCGAGGACGTGCGCGGCATGCTGGGGCTCGCCGACCGCACCCGCGTCATCGACCTGTTCGAGGCGCTGATGCGCGCCGACATGCCGCGCGCGCTCGGCGAGTTGCGCGACCAGTACGACACCGGCGCCGATCCGGCGATGATCTTAAGCGACCTCGCCGAATTCACCCATTTCGTCACGCGGCTGAAGATCGTGCCGGCGCTCGCCGACGACGTTTCTCTGACGGAAGCCGAGCGCACGCGCGGCCGCGATTTTGCGGCGAAGCTGTCGATGCGGGTGCTGGCGCGCACCTGGCAGATGCTGCTCAAGGGCATCGCCGAGGTCGAGGCCGCGGGCCGGCCGCTCGCCGCCGCCGAGATGGTCCTGGTGCGCATCGCCTACGCGGCCGATCTGCCGACGCCCGACGAAGTGATCCGCGCGCTTGGCGATGCTTCTCCGCGCGGCAACGGCGCCCCCCCTCCCTACCCTCCCCCGCACGCGGGAGAGGGTAGGAGGGGGCCGCGCCACGCGCGGAGATGCCGGCGCGTTCGCCGATGCCGCAGCGTTCGGAGCCGCGCGGGGCGCCGCGCGCCGCGCTGGCAACGGCCGCGCCCTCCCCCACGCCGTCCGCGATGACCGAACCGCGCGCGGCCGAAGGCAACGTCCCGGTCCGCGCCGTCGCGAGCTTCGAGGACCTCGTCGCGCTCGCCGCCGAAAATCGCGATCTGACGATGAAGAGCGCGCTGGAACGCGACGTGCGGCTCGTTCGCTTCGAGGACGGCAAGCTTGAAATCGCGCTGGAGCCTGGCGCGTCGCAGGCGCTCGCCGGGGAACTGTCGAAAAAACTCCACACCTGGACCGGCCGGCGCTGGATGGTCGCGGTGTCCGCCGAAGCGGGCGCGCCGACGCTGCGGGCGCAAGCCGACGCGCGCAAAGCCGAGCTGAAAGACGGCGTGCGCGCCGATCCGCTGGTGCAGGCGGTGCTGGCGAAGTTTCCCGGCGCCGAAATCGTCGACGTGCGCGAGCCGGCGGTCTCCGCCGCAACCAATCCCGATGACCTGCCGTTAAACGCGCAGGGCGACGGCGATGCCGATGACGGCAACAACTAGCGCTAGCAGGAAAAGATCACTCATGGCCGACTTCATGGGCCTGATGAAACAGGCCGCGGAATTCAAATCGAAGATGGAAGCGATGCAGGCCGAGCTCGACGGCATCGAGGTCGAGGGTTCGGCCGGCGGCGGCATGGTCGCCGTGACGCTGTCCGGCAAGGGCGATCTGCGCCACACGCGCATCGACAATTCGCTGTTCAAGCGCGATCAGAAAGAGATCGTCGAAGACCTGATCGTCGCCGCGCACGCCGACGCCAAGCGCAAGCTCGAGGCGATGCTGGCCGAGAAGATGCAGGCGCTGACCGGCGGCCTGCCGCTGCCGCCGGGACTGAAGCTGTTCTGATGGCCACTGCGGTCGCCGGACCCGAGATCGAACGCCTGATCCAGCTGCTCGCGCGGCTGCCGGGGCTCGGCCCGCGTTCGGCGCGGCGCGCGGCTTTGCACCTGATCAAGAAGCGCGAAGCGCTGATGGCGCCGCTCGCCGCCGCGTTGCAGACGGCGATGGAGAAAATCCAGATCTGCCGGACCTGCGGCAATATCGACACGCAGAATCCATGCACCATCTGCACCGATCCGCGGCGCGATGCGGCCGCCATCGTGGTGGTGGCCGACGTCGCCGATCTGTGGGCGCTAGAGCGCGCGCACGCGCTCAACGCGCGCTACCACGTGCTCGGCGGCACGCTGTCGCCGCTCGACGGCGTCGGGCCCGACGACCTCACCATCGAGGCGCTGATCAGGCGGGCGCACGATCCGGCGGTGAAGGAACTGATCCTGGCGCTCAACGCCACCGTCGACGGCCAGAGCACCGCGCACTACATCACCGACCTCCTGCACGAGCGCGACATCAAGGTAACGCGGCTCGCCCATGGCGTGCCGGTCGGCGGCGAACTCGATTATCTCGACGAAGGCACGCTCGCCGCCGCCATCCGCAGCCGCACGCCGTTTTGATGGAGGCTGCCTGCAAAATAGCCAGCCGACGCCTGCTTCGACACCAGCCATGGAAAGGCAAGCGAAAACGCCGATGAAATCCGCAAGATTTGCCGTGCCGCGACTTGGCCCGGGACTTGGCCCGCGCCTTGCATAACAGGTTCTGCGATCTCGGTCTCACTCACGTGTTGAATGAGAGCGCTGGAGCCCCGGACATCCCGGCACCGGGGCTCCATTTTATTTTCGGCCGCCAGCGGCCCGCGTTGCGAAAGCCTGCCCAGCGTGATTACTGGATGCTCCCGCCACGGAGCATCGCAGCCGCAGTGAGCGACGACGTTCCTTTCGACAAGACATTCGATCTTGTGCCCGATCAGCCCAGGCAAGTGGCGCCGGGCGTGCGCGCCGTCGTCGCCAACAATCCGGGGCCGTTCACCTTCAAGGGCACGATGAGCTACATCCTCGGCCGCGGCAAGGTCGCGATCGTCGATCCGGGCCCCGATGACGACGCCCATGTGGCGGCGCTGCTCGATGCGGTGCGCGGCGAGACCGTGACCCACATCTTCGTCACGCATACGCATCGTGACCATTCTCCCGCCGTGCCGAAGATCAAGGCAGCGACCGGCGCTGCGGTTTTTGCCGAGGGGCCGCATCGGCCGGCGCGGCCGCTGCATATCGGCGACACGCGCCGGCTCGATGCATCGGCCGACATGGATTTCCGCCCCGACACCGCCCTCAAGGACGGCGACACGGTCGCCGGTGGCGGCTGGACCATGGAAGCGATCACGACGCCGGGCCACTGCGCCAATCACATGGCGTTCGCCTACAAGGAAGGCGACTTGTTGTTCGCCGGCGATCACGTCATGGCGTGGTCGACCACCATCGTGGCGCCGCCCGACGGCGCCATGAGCGACTACATGGCGTCGCTGGAAAAACTCGCACGCCGCCGCGAGCCGACTTATCTATGCGGCCACGGCGCGCCGGTGCGCGACGCGCAACGCTACGTGCAGTTTCTGATCCGCCATCGGCAAGCCCGCGAAGCGTCGATCCTGCATCGGCTCGGCAAAGGCGAAGCCGACGTGCCGACCATCGTCAAGGCGGTCTATATCGGCCTCGATCCGCGGCTTACCGGCGCCGCCGGGCTGTCGACGCTCGCGCATCTTGAGGATCTGGTGGCGCGCGGCGTGGTCGCTACCGACGGGCCGCCGTCGATCAACGGCACCTATCGCCTGACCGAGCGCCCGCGCGGCGGCGGCTGAGCGGGCCGCGGCGGCGCCTTCTCCGGCTTTTCCGGTTGCGGCGCCGACAGCACCGCGTCGACGGCAGCGATCAGATTGCGCACGCGCGCGGCGTTGCTGCCGAGATCGCCGCGGCCGTAGCGCGACGCCGAACGCACATCAATTCGCGTGCCGTCATTGGTGGGGCGGATGCGCACCACGACGTCCTCCGGAAACCCGAGGATCAGCGACCGCGCCACCGCCTCGATGAGGCCGTCGCGCGCCGGCCCGTCGGATGGTCCGCCAGCGGCCGGCCCGCGCGGCGGACGGGCGTCGACCACGCGCCACTTGCGCTTGACAATGATCTTCATCGCCACGTCGAATGCCTCTTGCGGCGTCGCCGTGGTCTCCTCCGGATCGATATCCGGATAGGCCGCGTGCTGCAGCTCGGCGGCATAAAGACCCTGATAGGCGATCGGATTGGCGTCGCGCGGCCGCAACCGCGCGATGGCGTCGAATTGCGGCGGATCGATCGGGTCGGTGGTGACGTCGTAGATCGCCGGCAGCTGATAGGCGCGCGCGCCCAGATAGGCGGGATAGCCGATCAGCGCGACCCCGATCAGCACCGCAAACACGGCCTGGCGCAATCCTCCGAGACCGTCGCGCCAGATGACGATGCCGGCACCGAGCGCCAGCAGAATGGCGACGGCCGCCAGCACCAGCGCGCCCGCGAGCGTCGACAGCGCCGGCACCAGGTCAAGCGCACCGGACCGCACCACGATCAGCGCCATGAAGGTCGCGACCAGCGAAAACAGCGCGAGCCGCAACGACCAGGCCGCGAGCCGCGACACCGGCTCCTCGATCATCCGCCGCCGCACCATCACCGTGGCTTCCGCTGTTTCCGTCCCGTTGCGAAAAAGCCATAGTGCCTCCGATTAAGACAGGCAATGGGCGGCCGATCCGTCGAATGCGGAACCGGATTTGCTGCGCCGCGTTATGCTAAACCGGCTGCGGGAGGGGCTATGCCCGAGAACGACGACAACCCGCCGGATAACGTCATTCCGTTCGGTCACGTGATTCCGTGGGCGATCGCCGAGGAACTGCGCCGCTATTACGGCAAGCTGGTGGACGAGCCGTTGCCAAAAGAGATTGAGGCGCTGTCGCAGGCGCTCGCCGCCGAGCTGACCAGCGGCAAGGAAAAAGACGAAGAAGAAGACACGGAAAAAGTCTGAGACGTAATTTTCACTCGCGGGGACGAGTGGGTTCGAACCAAATCATTCAAGCAACCGAGACGGGGGACTACGTGCGGGTCGTCGATCTCAATCGCCAGCCCAAGGAAGAATGGCGGCCGGGCGTGACGACGCAGATGTACGTCTCGGCGCGGAACGGCGCGACCCAGCTTTGCGTGTTCGAGCAATGGTGCGAGCCGGGCTTTGGCGCGCCGACGCATCTGCACGCCGTCGAGGAAATCCTGCGCGTATTCGAAGGCGAGGCCGAGGTGTGGATCGGCGAGGATCGCGTCACGCTCACCGCGGGCCAGCTGGTCGTCGTGCCGGCCGGCCGCAAGCACGGCTTCGCCAACAGCGGCAACATTACGCTGCGTATCCAGTCGACGCTCGCCGAACCCGTGTTCGAGGCAGCCTATGAGGACAAGCGCGAAACGCCGCGGCGCTGGCTGCCGGGGTAGCGCTTGTTCACCAACTGGTAGCCCGGGTGAAGCGCAGCTCATCCCAGTACTTGCCGTTACTTCCCGCTGCGCGCCGCAAATTTCTCCTCGATGTCCTGCCGTCCATCCAGCACGCGCACGATTTCCGGCCTGTCGCTGACGACGCGATAGAAGACGACGTGAGGCGTGGCTGCAGGCCCATCGGCGGCAGGTCGCCCGCGCGGCTACGCGGTTAAGACAGTACCGATCCACCCGGTCGCAGCTCAGATCTCGGCTGTTGCGACGATACCACCTGGACGCCAGCCCTTGCATATCCGCGTAACTTATCGCGAAGACAGCGAAGGGAGATATCGAGCATTTTTGCCGCGTGAGTCCGGTTGCCACCACAGGAGGCGACGGTAAGAACGATGTGCTTTCTTACCACCTCGGCGAGCGTTGCGTCATTTTCCGCGATCGACATGACCTTACCTCTCCTTGGCACCGTCAATTCCGGCAAATTTAATAGGATTTGAGAGTTTCAGGTATTCGTAGAACTACTCAGGCGGGCGCGATCGGCAGCCTGGTCCAGCACGCAGCACGCAGTCGAAGACGGACGTGAACGCCGTTGCGGGCGCCAACCCGCGCACGCCTCGCGATGACGCTAATGCAGATGCCGCAGCTTGTCGGGGTTTCGCACCACATAGATGGCGGCGATCTTGCCGTCCTCGATGTCGAGCGCGGTGGTCTGTAGCTCACCGTCCGCTTCCAGCGTGACGAAGCCGGGTAAACCGTTGACAAAGCCGATACGCACAAGCTTCGAGGCATTCTTCTGGAACAGATCCGTAAGGGCTCGGTGCACCTTCATGACGGCCTCGTAGCCGACGATCGGCCGCATCGCCGCGGGGCGCTTGCCGCCGCCGTCGGAATGAACGCTGACGTCGGCCGCCAGCATGGCGCCAAGCGCTTTCATGTCGCCGTTGCGCGATGCGGTGAAGAACGCCTCGGCCAGCTCCAAGCCGTGCTGTTTGTCGACCTGGAATCGCGGCCGCGCCTGCCTGACATGGCTGCGGGCGCGCGCCGCGAGCTGGCGGCGGGCCGCCGTATCGCGCCCGATGGTTGAGGCGACCTCCTCGAAAGCAAGTCCAAACACGTCGTTCAGCAAGAAAGCCGCCCGCTCGAGCGGCGACAGCCGTTCGAGCGCCAGCATCAGCGGCAGGGTGACGTCTTCGGCGGCCTCCTCTTCGAGCACCGGATCGGGCAGCCACGGGCCGAGATAGGTCTCGCGCTGGCGCCGCGCCGATTTCAGCTGATCGAGACACAACCGCGTGACCGTGCGGCGCAGGAACGCCTCGGCCTCGCGCACCGCGCCGCGGTCGGTCCCCATCCAGCGGATGAAGGCCTCCTGCACCATGTCCTCGGCGTCGGCCACGGAGCCGAGCATACGATAAGCGACCCGCATGAGCTTTGGACGCAGCGGATCGAAACTTGCCGCTGCGTCCGCATGGGAAGTTTGCCATCAAGTGTCGGCGCTCACGCGGCGGCCTTGGTCGCAGCGGCTGCGGCGGCCCTCGCTTCGACCGGATCCACAAACTGGCGGAAGCCGACCGCGATGCGGTTCCAGCCATTGATAACGTTGATCATCAAGGTGAGCTTGACCTGCTCCTCCTTGCTGAAATGCGCCTGCAGGGCTTCGCGGGCAGCATCCAGCTCGTGTCCCTCGCAGAGCCGCGTCAGCGCCTCGGTCCAGACGAGCGCGGCGCGCTCGCGGTCGGTATAGCACGGCGCCTCGCGCCAAGCGGACAACAGGTAGATGCGCTGCTCGGTCTCGCCCTTCGCTCGCGCGTCCGCCGCGTGCATGTTGATGCAGTTAGCGCAGCCGTTGATCTGGGAAGAGCGGATTTCGACGAGATGCATGAGGGTTGGATCGAGGCTGCCAGCAATGGCGAGGGATGTCGCCGCCCATTTCTTCATGAGTTCGGGGGCCGCGGCGAACAGTTCGTTGGCGTTCATGGTTCGGTTCCTTCTCTGTTGGTTCCGACATCATGACGAGCGAGGCTGGGCCGATGTGACATCCGTGCTGAAAAATTCGGTGCGGCCGCTAAAGCGCGGCGATTGCCGGCATGCTGCGAACATGGTCAAAGGCCTGGCGATACTCAAGTCACGGCGAGGCCAACGGAAGGAACTCAGCGATGACCAAAGCCATTACTTGCTGCGTTTCGCTTCTCGCTCTCGTCGCCGTGACGGCCCCGACCCGTTCCGCCGAAGCCGGCTGCGAAGCCAGCATGCAGAAACTCGATGCCTCGCAAACCGAGGGCGATGAGCGCTTGGCCGAAAAGGACGCAGTGGTCGGCACCTGCGCGAGCCAATACAAGAGCGACAAAACGATCAAGGGACTCGTGAAGGAATGTATGAAATACGAGGAACAGCCGATCGTAAAGCAGCAGTTCCTCGCCGATTGCGAGTTGGCCGCCTACAATTACGCCAACGCCTTGTACGCATTGAAGGCGGAATACGGGAAGTGAACGTAGGCTGGGTGACGCGCCGAGCTAAAGCCCCAACAGCTTCTTGGCGTTGCCGCCCGCCAACGCCGCGATCGTCGCGGCGTCAAATCCCTCGACGCCGGCGATGTGCGCGACCGGATCGTATTCGGCCATGTCGTACGGGTAGTCGGTGCCCATCAGTACGTGATCGGGGCCGAACGTGCGCGTGAGTTCGGCGAGCTGGTGCGGCGTGAACACCACGGTGTCCACATAGACGCGCTTGAGATACTCGGTCGGCGGTTTGGGCAGCACGCCATGGCTGTCGGAGCGCGCGCCCCAGGCGTGGTCGATGCGGCCCGGATAGGCGCCGAGATAGCCGCCGCCATGCACAGCAAGGATTTTCAGCTTGGGATGGCGTTCGAGCACGCCGTCGAAGATCAGATAATGCAGCGCAATCGTCGTCTCGAGCGGATTGCCGATGACGTTGTTGAAATAGAACCGCGACAGCCGCGACGCCTCGGTGAACCCGTTGGGATGGACCATCACCAGCACGCCGAGAGCTTCGGCCTTTTGCCAGAACGGCGCGAAGGCCGGATCGGACAATTCCTTTCCGGCGACGTTGGTCAGGACCTCGACGCCGGCGAAACCAAGCTGCCTCACGCAGCGTTCAAGTTCCTTGGCCGCTTCGTTGCCGTCGGCCATCGGCACCGAGCCGAACGGCTTGAAGCGGTCCGGCTGCTGGGCGCAGAACGCGGCGAGGCCGTCGTTGACCATCCGCGTGGCTTTCACGGCAATGTCGAGCGGCACCGTGTAGTAGCATTGCGGCGGCGGCGGCGCGATCATCTGGATGTCGATGCCCATCGCGTCCAGATCGGCCAGGCGCCGGTCGCGGCCTGCGGTCGCGCGAATATCGGCCTCCTGTTTTGCCGACAACGCCTTGGTCTCGGCATTGGCGAAACGCGCGAGCGGAATGGTCGACCAGTCGAGATGCGGCTCGACGAATTTCGCCGCTTCCGGAATACCGACATGAGCGTGGACATCGACCGTCACGCTTTTTGGCCGCAGCTCGCGCCCCGGTTTGCCGTGGCGGCGCGCCGCAGTGGGTTCGTATTTATTCCATGGCTCGGGCATGAGACGATATCGCTCTCGGAGTGGAGATGACGGGCGGACGACGAGGGATTAAAAACGCTTATAATTTTCCGTCCACCATCCGTTTTCTGTTAGCGCACATCGCATGGGGAACGCAATGAAACTGCCCGCACGAATGATCGACCTGTCGTCACCGCTGGAAAACGAGACGGTCTACGATCCGCCGTTCATGCGGCCGAAGATCGAGTATCGGCGCAACGTCGACACGGCGCCGCTGCTCTGCGAGCTGTTTCCGGGCTTGCGCCCGCAGGACCTGCCCGACGGCGAAGGCTGGGCGATCGAGCAGGTGCAGTTGTCCACGCATAACGGCACCCACATGGACGCGCCGATCCACTTCCAGTCACACACCATCGACGGCCAGCCGATGATGACGATCGATCAGGTGCCGCTCGACTGGTTCTTCCGCCCCGGCGTCAAGCTCGACTTCCGCAAAGTGCCAGACGGCCATGTGGTGACCGCGGCCGAGGTCGACGCCGAGCTCAAACGTATCGGCCATGAACTCAAGCCGTTCGACATCGTGCTGGTCAACACGCGCGCCAGCGAATGCATCGGCAGCGAGGAGTATCTGACGGCGGGCTGCGGCATGGGCCGCGAGGCGACGCTTTATCTGACCTCGCGCGGCGTGCGAGTCACCGGCATCGACGCCTGGGGCTGGGACGTGCCGTTCGTGCATATGCGCAAGCGCTGGCTGGAGACGCGCGACCCGTCGATCATCTGGGAAGGTCACAAGGCGGGCCGCGAGATTCCCTATTGCCACATGGAGAAGCTGTGCAGTCTGGAGAAACTCCCTGCTGACGGATTCACGGTGGCGTGCTTTCCTTCCAAGCTGAAAAATGGCTCAGCCGGCTGGACGCGGGCAGTGGCGCTGTTTGATTAGCCGCCTTCCGTCACCCAGCGCCTCCGGCGCGCCATGATGAATGGCGTGGCGCCGACCAGAAGGCTGAGCAATCCGGCAAACGCCGTCACTTCCGCGAGCGGCAATACCGTGCCGTCGGCGAGCAGGCCGTAGACTTGGGCGAATACCGCCCCGGCGAAATTCTGCATGAAGACGCCGATGCCGGCCGCGGTACCGGCGAGTTTCGAATTGGTCTCCAGCGCACCGGCCTGCGCGTAGGGCAGCGAAATGCCTTGCGCGAACGAGAGGAAAAAGCCGGGCGTGAACAATGTGAGCGGCGTCACATAGCCTGACAGCTGCACGCAGGCTTGCGCCAAAACGGTGATGAGCACGACCGCCGATCCGGCCAGCACCATGGGCTCGTTGGCGGCGCGGGTGCCGACACGGCTGGTGACGAAATTCCCGGTTAAAAAGCCGAACGGAAACAACAGGAAATAGAGGCCGAATTCGGCGGACGGCCGATGCAGCATCTCTTTCATCAGGCTTGAGGCCGCGGTCGCCGTCACCAGAAACGAGGCGGTGCAGAGCCCGCTCTGCAGCACGAAGCACGTGAATGTCAGGTTGCGGAACAACGTCGCGTAGTCGCGAAACACGCTGCGCCCAGCGCGCCCCTGCGCCAATTTAGACGGCGGTCGCGATTCGAACACCGCCAGATAGGCGTTCACCGCGATCAGGCCGCCGGCGCCGAGCGCAAAGAAGAACACGCTGCGCCAGCCGAACGCGTCGATCAGGATGCCGCCGACAAGCGGCGCCACCATCGGGCCGATCGTGTAGGCCATCGTCAGGTAGGCGATCGCCTTCACCAGGTTGCGGCCATAGACATCCTGCGCGATGGCGCGTACCAGCGTCACGCCGCAGCCGGCGCCAACCGCCTGGATGAGCCGGCCAAGCACCAGCGTCGTTACCGAACCCGCAAACGCCGAAATCCCGCTGCCGATCAGGAACAGGCAAAGCCCGGAGAGCAGCACCGGGCGCCGGCCATAGCGGTCGGACAGTGAGCCGTAGACCAGCGTGGCGAACGCCATCACGAACAACGCGATCGTGAAGGTGAGCTGCGCAAACGCTTCCGACAGCCCCAGCGCGACCCGCACCGCCGGGATTACCGGCATGAACAGGTAAATCGCCAGCGGTCCGATCAGCGAGATCGAAGCTAGCGCCAACGCGAATAGCGGCCCGGGTACAGGGGTCATCAACCTTCTCAGCGCGCCCGGGCGGGATCGCGCGGGAAGGCCGAAACATACCCGGTTTCGCGATCCCTCACACTTCGATCTGGCGGGCAATCTGCACGAAGTTCTGCGGCGGCAGGTTGAAGCGATCGGCGGGGTGAACCGCATTGCGGTGCAGGAAGGCGAACAGGCGCCGTCGCCACGCCGCCATGCGCGGCTTGCGCTTGCGCCCGGTGACGTGGTCGCGCTCGCTGAAATAGATCGCGTTGTCGAGATCGGCTGGGCAGTGCAATTTCTCCTGATGCAGCACTCGTGGCACGTCCGGCACCTCCACGAAGCCGAAGCGCACGGTGAGGTGCCAAAACCCCTGGCCAAGTTGTTCAGCCCGCACATGGTCTCCGGGCCGCACGCGCGGCCGCGGGACGAACCGCACGGTCAGCGCGATGGCCTCCTCGGGCAGCGAGCTCAGCTGCCGCACATGACAGGCGACCAGCGGCGGAATGTATTCGCGCAGCCGCGTCAGAAAGATCGCCTTTCCGGAACTGCGTTCAATTTTGCGGTCACGCAGCTTGCGCACGAATTGCGCAACGCTTTCGGCATCGCGATCGTAGTTGCGCTGCATGGCGTCCATCCCGGCGCGCCAAGTCGTCATCACTGTAAAGATCACGCCGCCGATGACGAGCGGAATCCAGCCGCCGTCGGCGATCTTCGTCAGATTGGCGACAAAGAACGCAATGTCGACGGCAAGGAAAAGCGAGAACACCGCACGCGCGACCGCAGTCCGCCAGCGCCAGATCACCGCCATCACCCGGTAGAGAATGGCGGTCGTCATCAGCATGGTGGTGGACACGGCGGCACCGTAGGCCCCGGCGAGCCGGTCGGACCTGGCGAACGTCACCGTGAGCAGTATCGTGCCGATCATCGTGAGCCAGTTCACGAACGGCACGTAGATCTGGCCGTGTTGCTCCGACGACGTCTGGTCGATCCGCATGCCCGGCAGCCAGCCGAGCTGCATCGCCTGCCGCGTCAGCGAAAACGATCCGGTAATGATCGCCTGGCTGGCGATAATGGTGGCAAGCGTCGCCAGCGCGACCAGCGGATAGAGCATCCAGGACGGCGCGAGCTGGAAGAACAGGCCCTCGCCTGCCGCCGGATTCTCCAGCGCGATCGCGGTCTGCCCGGCGTAGTTGAGAACGAGCGCCGGCAGCACGATCGCCGTCCAGGCGATGCGGATCGGCGCACGGCCGAGGTGCCCCATGTCGGCATACATGGCCTCGGCGCCGGTGACACACAAAAACACCCCGCCCAGAATGGCGAGGCTGGTGATGCCGTCGTGAACGAGAAACTCGACTGCATAGCGCGGATCGATTGCGGCCAGCACCCGCGGCGCGCGGATGATGCCGGTCAGTCCGAGAACCGCGATGCAGACGAACCAGAAGAGCATCAGCGGGCCGAATGTCCGGCCAACCGCAGCTGTGCCGAAGCGCTGCACCACGAACAGCAACAGAAGCACCATTGCGGCGATCGGCATCGTATAGGGAGTGAACGCAGGGCTTGCGACTTTCAGGCCTTCCACGGCACTGAGTACCGAGATGGCCGGCGTGATCATGCCGTCACCGTAGAGCAGCGCCGCGCCGATCAGTCCGCAGACGATCAGATAGCGATTGCGCCCGCGCCAGCTCACGCGCGTGAGCGACATCAGCGCCAGAATACCGCCCTCGCCGTGATTGTCGGCGCGCATCACCACCAGGCTGTATTTGATCGTGACGACAACGATCAGCGTCCAGAAGATCAGCGACAAACTGCCGAGCGCGCTCGCCGCGTCCAGCCGGCCGTTCTGGGCCTGGGCGATGGTTTGAAAGACGTACAAGGGGCTCGTGCCGATATCGCCATAGACGATGCCGAGCGCCGTCAGGGTCAGAATGGGCTTGAAGGCTTGGAGATTTCGGGGACGAACCAGATCGGCTTCGCCGGCAACGGAAGACAAGGGGCAGCTCCTGCCGCGGAAGGGCGCCAAGACAACGCGGAGAAGTGGCGGCGGTTCATTGCTGTCGCACGCAAACCGGCCATTCTCAAATGCTTAGAACACCCCAAGATGCTGACGCAGATCGCCGCCGCCGTCCTTGAGCGCCGCCGCGGTGGAAAGCACGGCGACGCGGCCCGAATTGAGGATGACGATATCGTCGGCAATATCGAACACAAGCTTCGGGCTCTGCTCGACCAGCACGATGGAGAGCCCGCTTTCCTTGAGCTTGCGGATGGTGGCCATCACCTCAGCGACGATCTGCGGCGCCAGGCCCTCCGAGGGCTCGTCCATCAACAGCACGCGTGGATTGCCCATCAGGGCGCGGCCGATGGCGAGCATCTGCTGCTCGCCGCCCGAGAGATAGCCTGCGAGCTGGCTTGACCGCTCGGCGAGCCGCGGAAACATGGCGAACACGGTCTGGGCGGTCCACGGCGCATGGCGCGCGGCGGCGCTGATAGCGCGCGCCGCCACCATCAGGTTCTCGCGCACCGTGAGGCTCTTGAAGATGCGGCGGCCCTGCGGCACCAGCGCGACGCCGCGCGACGAGATCACCTCCGGCGGCAGCCGCGTTACGGCAGCGCCGAACAATTCGACCGCGCCGGCGCGCGGCGGCAATAACCCGACGCTGACATTCATGCAGGTCGATTTGCCGGCGCCGTTGCGGCCGAGCAGGCCGAGGAGCCTGCCCTCGCCAAGCTCAAAGGAAACCCTCTGCAGCACGTGGCTGTCGCCATAGAATGCGTCGATATCGCGGAGGCTGAGCGCGCTATTCGCCAAGGTAAACCTCGCGCGTTCGCGGATCGGCCACCACCTCGGCGCGGGTGCCTTCAACCACCACCTCGCCGAAATGCAACAGCGTGATGCGGTCGGCGAGATCGAGCGCGGTGTCCATGTCGTGCTCGATCATCACCACGGTGACGTCGCGCGGAACGGCCTTGAGCAGCTCGCGCACGTCGCGCCGCTCGTCGATAGACAGACCGGCGAACGGTTCGTCGAGCAGCAGCACGCGCGGCGCCTGCGCCAACGCCATGGCGATCTCGACGCGCCGCTTTTCGCCATAGGAGGTCTCCGCGAGCGACCGCTCGGCCATATGATCGAGGCCGACGCGCTTGAGCGCATCGCGCGCGCGCTTGAGCACGTCGTGCTGGCGATGCAGCGTCAACCACGGATTCCAGCGCAGCGGCGACAGGCCGAGCAGCGCCAGCATGGCATTGTGCAGGATGGTATCGCGGGGAAACAGCGTGATGATCTGATAGGTGCGCGCCATGCCGAGATGGGCGCGCTTGCGCGTCGCGGTCCGGGTAATGTCGCGGTCGAACAACAGCACTGCCCCGGAATCCGGCGCTATCTCGCCGGTGATGAGATTGAACAGGGTGGTCTTGCCGGCGCCATTCGGGCCGATGATCAGGCGCCGTTCGCCAGGCTCGACCGCGAGATTGACGTTCGTGGTGACGCGCAGGCCGCCGAACGATTTGCAGAGATTTTGCACCGCAAGCGCACTCATCGCTTCGGCTCCGCGATCGGCGCCGCGGACGGCCGGGCGGATTTATTGCGGTACGCCCAGCGCCAGGCGGCGCGCGCCAGCCGCACCGTGCCGGGCACCAGACCTTCGGGCATGAACACCACGATCGCAACGAAAATTGCGCCGAGCATGAAATTCCAGCGCGAGATGTAGGCGCTGACCACGTTCTTGACGATGACAACGAGCGCCGCGCCGGCCACCGGACCGAGCAGTGTGGCCGCGCCGCCGGAGATCACCATAAGCAGGCCCTCGGCGGACGCGGTCAGCGCCAGCGCCTGCGGACTGATGAACTGATTGTAATAGACGAACAGCACGCCGGAGATCGCGCTCAACAGCCCGGACAGCATGAACGCCCAGAACCGGATCATCCAGACATGGAAGCCGAGCGCGTTCATGCGCCGCGGCTGATCGCGCGTGCCGGCGAGCGCGGCGCCCAGCGGCGAATTGACGAAAACGGCGCAGCCAGCGATGGCCAGCAGGAAGACGATCAGGGTCGCATTGTAGAAGCTCACCGCCGACGTCAGCGGCAGCCCGAACGGCGCCGGGCGCGTGTTGACGGTGATGCCGTTGTCGCCGTTGGTGATGCTGATCCAGCGATAGGCCAGCCCCCAGATGATCTCGCCGAGTGCCAGCGTAATCATGATGAAGCTGATGCCGCTGGCGCGCAGCGCCAGTGTGGCAAAGCCCGCGGTCACGATCAGCCCGGCGGCAAGCCCCCCCGCAATAGCGATGGTGTGGCCGTGTCCCGCAGCGAGCAGATAGGCGACCGCGTAAGCCGCCACGCCAGACAAACCGGCATGCCCGAGCGACACCAGCCCGCCATAGCCGACCAGAATGTTCAGGCCGAGGGCAAATACGGCATAGAGCAGGATCTGGCTCGCGATGTTGACGTAATACGGCTCGGTGATGACGTAAGGCAACGCGACCAGCGCCATCACCGCGAACGCCACTGCGACAAGTCTGTAGTTCACAGAACCTGCCCCCCGAACAGACCCTGCGGACGCAATACCAGCACCAGGACCATCGGCAGGAACAGCACGAAATAAGCAAGCTCGGGCAGCAGCGCCTGACCGAAGTTATAGATGAAGCCGACAATGATGCTGCCGACGAACGAGCCAAGCAGACTGCCGGTGCCGCCGAGAATGACGACGACGAGTGCCAGCGGAAGCATGTCCTGATCGAGGCCCGGATAAACCGAGAAAATCGGACCACCGATCATCCCGGCAAATCCGGCGAGCCCGGCGCCCAGTCCGAACACGATGGTAAAGAGCTGTGAGACCCGGATGCCGACCACGCGCGCCATGTGCGGATCGTCGACCCCGGCGCGGATCATGGCGCCGAGCCGGGTGCGTTCGAGCATCAGCCACAGCGCGATGGCGACCACCACCGCGATGCCGATGACCGCCATGCGGTAGAGCGGAAAAACCGCGGCCCCGGCGCGCACAAACCCGCCAAGGCCCTCCGGCGTTGCCACCGAGATCGGATCGCCTCCCCAGCCCATCAGGCAGAGATCGGCGACCATGAAGGACACGCCGAGCGTAACCAGCACCTGCGCCAATTGCTGCCCGGCGAGACGGCGCAGCAACAGCCGCTCCATCAGCGCGCCGAGCACCGCGACCTCCAGCGCGGCCAGGATGGCGGCGGTCCAGAAGTTCAGTGTGAAGCCGAGAGCGCCGGAGAGGAACGAGGTGCCGAGATAGGCGCCGACCATGAACATCGAGCCATGCGTCAGATTGGGAATGCGCATCAACCCGAAGATCAGGGAAAAGCCCGCAGAAAGCAGAAACAACAGACCGCCGAACGTAATGCTGTTGACCGTCAGCAGCAGCCAGAAACTCATATACGCCGTCCTCCCGATTTCCGGCTGCTTCGTTGATTTTCGTATCGTAACCCGGATCGCGCCACACGCAATCCGGGATTTGTGCCCGGCTCATCCACCCCCCAGTGGATGATGACAAATTCGTCTCAGCACTTCGTCAGCGGCGGATAGTCGCGCGAATAGACCGGATGAGCGAGAAATTCCTTCTCCGGCCAAGTCCAGAACTGGCTGACGTTTTCGTAAGTATGGATAGTCTTATTCCACAGTTTCAGGCCGTATTTGGCGCCCTCCTTGCCAAGACGCCGGATATAAATGGTGCCGATGACATTGTTGAGGTGGTCGAACTTGATCGGCCCGCGCGGCGTATCGGTGAGGCTTACCGATTTGAGCGCCGCCATGAATTTTTCCCGATCGCTCGAGTCGCCGCCCGCTGCTTTTAGGCCCGCGTCGAGCACCTGGCAGTTGCCGTAGAGCAGCGCCGCATACTGGCCGGGGATGGCGTCATAATTCTTCAGCATGCCATTGATGAAACGCTGGTTGGCCTCGGTTTCCAGATCGAGCGTGTAGGGTGCCGCGCTCACCAGGCCAAGCGCCTCGTCGCCGAAGCTCTTGAGCAGGAAATCGTCGGCACCGGCTTCACCGGCCACGACCTGGTATTTGAGCCCGGCCGTCGCATATTGCTTCATGAAACGGATCGGGTTGGACCCGGCGAAGCCCTGGCAGACGACGTCGCAGTCGCCGATCTGCGCGAGATACGGCGTGTAATCGGGCGTGACCAGCGGCGGCCACAGTTTCTTGACGACGCATCCGCCCTCCCTCTGAAAGGAGGCTTGAAAGCCGCCCATCTGCTCGTAGCCGAACGCAAAGTCCTCGGAGATGGTGACGGCGTGTTTGTGCTTCAATTCCTTCGCCACGTAATGGCCAAGCGGCTGGGTCGCCTGCGATGACGTCGCCGATGCGCGCAGCAGAAATGGATTGGGCGTGCGCTGGGTCAGATTGTCAGCCGCGGCGAGGCTGAGCGTCGGCATCTTCTTTTCAATGACGTAAGCGTTGATGGCGTACAGTTCGAACGCCGCAAGCGGACCAAGGATGACGTCGACCTGGTCGCGCTCGACCAGTTCCTGCGCCTTGGTCTTGGCACCGGCAGGATTGCCGCCGGTATCGGCGGAAATGAAGTCGACCTTGCGGCCGCCGAGCGTGTAATTCTTCTCCTTCAGATAGGTCAGAACTCCCTGCTCCATCAGAATGCCGCCGGCGGCGAGCGGCCCGGTCTTGACCGTGAGGAGGCCGAGTTTGAATAGCTTGCCCTGCGCGACTGCAGGCGCGGGAAAACGGATCAGCGCGGCCGCCGCTCCAGTGGCGGCACCGCCCAGCAACTTACGACGCGTGACTCTGCGAGACATCGTGCTTTCCTCCCATGACATTTCACGCTCCAGCGAGGCGGAGCGCCCAGCAGTCGCAATTTTCTGACCGAGCCACCCTCCTGCCCTCGGGTCGCGAGCGCGAAGGGTTCTAAATCACCTCAAGCGCGCAGCACTTGGGTAGATGCGAAATCCGGGTGCGCCCCCAGCGAGTTCCCGGTTTCGTGTTACTCGATCAAAACTAAGCGGCCCTCAGCACTTGGTCAGCGGCGGATAGGTACGCGAATAGACCGGATGTGCGAGGAAGTCCTTTTCGGGCCACGTCCAGAACTGGCTGACATTCTCGTAGGTATGGATGGTCGTGTTCCAGAGTTTCAGCCCGTATTTGGCGCCCTCTTTGCCGATGCGCCGGACGTAGATATTACCGATCACGTTGTTGAGGTGGTCGAACTTGAGCGGACCGCGCGGGGTATCCGTCAGACTGACGGCCTTGAGCGCTTCCATGAATTTTTGCTTGTCTTTGGCGTCGCCGCCGAGCGCTTTCAGAGCGGCGTCAACCACCATGCAATTGACATAGAGCAACGCCGCATATTGTCCCGGAATGACGTTGTAATTTTTCATGATCTCGGTGACGAAACGCTGATTGCCATCGGTCGCGAGATCGAGCGTGTAGGGACAGCAGGAGACAAGTCCGATCGCCTCGTCGCCGTAGCTCTTGAGCAGCGCGTCATCGCCGCCGGTCTCACCGGTCACAACCGGATATTTGAGTCCGGTGGTAGCATACTGCTTCATGAAGCGCAGCGGATTGGAACCGGCGAAACCCTGCCAGACACCATCGCAATCGCTGATCTGGGCGATATACGGCGTGTAGTCGGGCGTCACCAGCGGCGGCCACAGCTTTTTGGTGACGCAGCCGCCATCCTTCTCGAAGGCGGCCTGGAAGCCGCCCGCTTGCTCGTAGCCGAAGGCGAAATCCTCGACGATGCAGACGACACGCTTGAGCTTCAATTCAGTCGCCGCGTAATGGCCCATCGGTTGGGTTGCCTGCGACGACGTCGCCGACGCGCGCAGCAGGAAGGGATTCGGCGTGCGCTGCGTAAGATTATCGGCGGCCGCCAGGCTGAGGGTCGGCATCTTGTGTTGAACGATATACTCGTTGATCGCGTAGAGCTCGAAAGCGGCGAGTGGACCTAGGATCACGTCGACGTTGTCGCGCTCGACCAGTTCTTGGACCTTGGTCTTGGTGCCGGCCGGATTGCCGCCGGTGTCGGCGGACACGAAATCGACCTTGCGGCCGCCGAGCATGTAATTTTTTTCTTTCAGATAGGTCAGGACGCCTTGTTCCATCTGAATGCCGCCCTGGGCAAGCGGGCCGGTCTTTACCGTCAGGAGGCCGAGCTTGAACGTCGCGGCTTGCGCGATCGCGGGCGCAGGGAACTGGGCGAATGTGGCCGCCGCGCCGGCGGCAGTTCCGGCCAACAGCGTTCGCCGGGTGATTTTGTGCCATTTACGCGACATTCAGTCCTCCCTGAGGGCACCCGGATCTCGCCTTGGCGCCGATTGTTACGACCATGGCCGTACCGTCGCGTCCCACCGCAACGGCTTTCGACGTATAATCCGATATGCGGTTTCGTCCGTAAAGACCGCTGATGTCGCGGATTGTTCTATTATGAATGCTTATTTTCTCATTGCCGGGATAATAGGCAGCAGCAGGTAGGGCCGCGCCGTACCGCCGAAATGCAGGCCAGTGACGCCGCCGTATATGTCCGCCGGCCGGTCGCGCGGATCGTCGTGCAGGAACGGCCCGCAGCCGGTCATTTCGTTCTTGAAATTCGACTGCCGACCGCCGCTGCCCCCCGGATAGACATAATCCTTGCCGCGGACGGTAAGCGCGACGCGGTAGCCGGCAGGCACGACAATCGAGGTCGGCCAGATTTCGATATCGAGTGGCACCACCTGCCGGGGCTTCAAGGGCTGCTTGCGGGTATGAGTGTGATAGGGCCGGTAGGGTTTTGACAGTTTTTTGTCGAGCGCACGGTGCGAGGCGCGCAGCCACCCCTGGCCGACTGGCGTATGCGGGTCGATGGCGCCCTGGAACACCACCTCCTTCAGATCGGGCGAGAACACCCGCAACACCGCGAAGATGTCAGCGTCACCTGTCGATGATGACACGTAAAGCTTGAGCGCGCTCGGACCCGTGATCTCGGTTTCATGCGGGAACGGCGGCGTGAGGAACGTGATGCCGTCACCCATGGCGTCGAACCGGAGCACCGCCTTCGCCGCGGCCGGCTTACCGCCGAGCGAACAATCGGCCGCGTTGAGATAGAACCGCGTCCATTTTGTGCCTTTGAGCGGCCATTCACTTTCGGCCCGCTCGACGAAGCGGTCGACGTGGCGCACCTGGAGCTGCACCGACGGCTGCTTGTCCCAGCCGTTATTCTTGCCGTGCAGAAAATAATCGAAAAAGCGCAGCTGCAGGCTCCGGCCGTAGTCGGTATAAAAATGCGTCCAGTGCTCAAGGCCGTGCGCCTCCAGCCATTTTTGCTTGGACGCGGCGCGAACGAAGCCTTCGAAATTGCCGCGTGGATGCAACCCCTGCCCGCCCCAATTGGCGGCCGACAGAAACGGCACCTTGACCCTCGACCAGACCGGCGAGCGCGCCTGGTGATAGGCGCCATCGAGCGGATGGGCGAAAATCTCGCTGCCAAGATCGCTGCGGTTCTTGGCAAGCTCCGCTTCGGACAATATCTCCGGCCCGCAGACCAGCTCGCCGTGTGCGCGGCTGCGCCTGCCGCGTTCGCCAGAGCCATACTGGACGGTCTTTACTTGCATGTCGGACCAATTCTCAAAGAACGAGCAGACAATGCCGCCGTGATGCGTCATATCGCGATACCAGTCGGCGGCGCCTTCCCAGATGCACATCGCGGCAAGATGCGGCGGCTGCAGACTTGCGACGTGCCACTGATTGATGCCGTAATATGAAATGCCATTGAGTCCGACCTTGCCATTCGACCACGGCTGCCCACCGGCCCATTCGATGCAGTCGTAAAAATCCTTGGTTTCGCGGAGCGAAAACGGATCGATGAAGCCGGGCGAGCAGCCTGCTCCGCGGGAATCGACGCGCACACAGGCGTAACCGTGCGGCACCCATTTTTCCGGATCGACCACTTCCCAGCTCTGGTAGAGGTTGCTCGATCCGGCGACGACATCGGGATGCGCTTTGGCCATGGCCGCCCAGGCGGTCGGGTAACCGTCCTGGAAGGCGAGCCCCTTGGCATAGGGGCCGTAGCTCAACAGCACCGGATAGCGGCCTGCCGCGATCGGGCGGAACACGTCGGCGCGCAGCACCAGACCATCGTCCATCGTGATCGGGGTGTCCCAGTCGATGCGCATGCCATCGCGGGTTTCGCCGCGTGGCTGATGGGTTTTGCGCTCCCCCGCCTGCGCCATGCGCGCTTCGCCTTCGAGCGACGACATCAATTCCTCCGAAGATGATCCTGCGATCGCCAGCTTAACGCCCAAAACTACAGATTCCACGACTTACGGGCCCCGGCAACATGACTGGACACATGTAAGGTATTGCCTTACAATAGAGTAGTGATCCGATCATTCCGCAGCCGGGGCTTGCGCCGCTTTGCGGAGCGCGGCGATCCGTCAAGATTGAGCGTCCAAAACTCGGATCGCATTCGGCGCATTTTGCTGGCCCTCGATGCCGCGAAAACGCCGGACGAAATGAATGTGCCCGGCTTTCGCTTTCATGCCTTGAAGGGTCAGCAGCGGGGAAGGTATGCGGTCGACGCGAGCGGGAATTGGCGTGTGACTTTCGCGTGGGACGGCGAGGACGCGGTCGATGTGGATTTGGAGGATTATCACTGATGAGCAGGAACCGACTCACGCGCGGCCTCAAACCGCTGCACCCAGGAGAACTGCTGCGTCAGGACGTTTTGCCGGCAATCGGCAAGTCCAAGACCGAAATCGCGCGGTTGCTTGGCATTTCGCGGCAGACGCTCTACGACATCCTTGATGAAAAGCAGCCGGTCACGCCGGCAATGGCTCTACGTTTGGGGAAGCTCCTCGGCAATGGCCCCGATCTGTGGATCAATCTGCAGCGCGCCTACGACCTCGCCGTCGCCGAACGCGAGCTCGCCGGCGAAATCAAGAAAATACCGACGCTCTCGGCCGCGTAGCGCGATTGCCACAGCCGGGGCAGCGGTTCACACACGGAGGATGAAGTCATGAGCGAGCGGCACAAACTTTCTTTCAGCCACGTCGGCGTGTTCGTGCACGATCTGCCGAAAATGGTCGATTTCTACACGCGGGTGATTGGGCTAGTGGTCAGTGATCGCGCGGTGCGCGGCGACGGCGGCGAAATCGCCTTCATGACGCTCGATCCGCGCGAACACCATCAGGTGGTGTTCGCCACCGGCCGGCCGGCCGACCTGCCCTACAATATGATCCAGCAATTGTCGTTTCGCGCCGAAAGTCTCGCCGCTTTGCGCGAGACGTACGCGGCGCTCAAACGCGAGCCGATCGTCGAACTGGGGCCGCTGTCCCACGGCAACGCGATCTCGGCCTATTTCCGCGATCCGGAGGGCAACCGCCTCGAAGTGTTCGTCGACACCAAATGGCACGTGCCGCAGCCCTGCGCCGCGCCGCTCGACCTGACCAAATCTGAGGACGAGATTATGACCTTCGTCGAGAAGCAGGTCGCATCCCTTTCGGGCGTGCGGCAGCGCGCGGAGTGGGAGCGCGAGCGGGCCGTGCAGTTCTAAGGCCGTACACCGACAAATCCGGCTGTGTGACCGGCCGAAGATGATGCGTGCTTCGCTCCCGAAAAGCGACTGAATTGCTGCGCGGCAAGGAAACGTTGCGAGGGGCCACTAGCCGACAAGGCTTCATTCATTTTGGCTTGGCCAAGAGCTTCGCAACCTCGCGGGCGTGTTTGATGAAGAGCCGCGCGACCGAGCTGAGCGTACGGTTCTTCAGGGTGACAATTCCGTTGGGCACAGGGGCCATTGGCAGTTGGACGGGCAAGGCCTTGATCTGCATGCGCCTGGTGGAAAATCTCAATGCGGAAGCCGAGAGCATCGTTAGATAGGACCCGGTCGCCGGAAGATTGAACCGCGCCTGTGGGGATTCTGTGACTACAATTGTGCGCGGATAATCGAGCCCGCTGGCGCGAAAGGCCTCCAATGCAAGCGATGCGACCACGCTATGAGGCGGTGGCAGCACCCATGGTTCGTTCGCCAGCTCGGCAAGTTCAATCTTGCGCCTCCGAGTCCACGGATTTTGCGCGCCGGCCACGATTACATATTGGTCATCAAATAGAGGTTCGAACTCAAGCCGCTCGTCCATGGGCGAGCCCCATCTCGCTGCGATCAGGAAATCGACGTTACGCTCACTCAGTTCGCGCTGTAGTGACTCCGCTTGTGCGGTGACGAGGTGAAACACGATTTGCGGATATTGCCGGGAAAGCCGTTGGATTACGGCAGAAACAAAGCTCCCAGCGATAAAGTGGTTGCATCCGATGCTCACTTCTCCGGCAGTGGGATCGGCGAGAAACTTGATATTCTTTACAGCTTGACGGAGGTCATCAAACACCGCCGTTCCGCCATCGAGCAGGATTCGACCATACTCGGTCACCTCCACACCCTGGGAGCTGCGGTCGAGTAATCGTACGCCGATAGTCCGTTCCAATTCCGCGATAGACCTGGAAACGGCGGGTTGAGTCGTGTTGAGGAGCGCAGCTGCCTTGCTCATGTTGCCGGCCTGCACCACGGCCATTAGAACATGAAGATCGTGCAACTTCACCCGAAGTCCGATGCGGTCGCTCACCTGCATCTCGGCACCATTGCAGGACTGATATACCTGTATCAAAACATAGCATTGTTCGCTGAGAGCGGCTCGCCGTATTTTCGCGCCTGCGCTCGCAAAAGCACTTGCTGGCTAAAGCGGGGCGTCGGCCCAGGGTAGGAGGGTTCCATGAAACTCGGCCGTCGGCATTTCCTGCATCTCGCAGCCGGCGCTGCCGCGCTCCCGGCCATCTCAGGGACCGCCTGGGCGCTCGATTATCCGACCCGGCCGGTGCGCATCGTTGTCGGCTATCCGGCCGGTATCGGGCCCGACATCGTTGGTCGCCTGATTGGCCAGCTATTGTCTAAGCGGCTCGGCCAGCAATTCGTCATTGAAAACCAGCCAGGTGCAGGCGGCAATATTGGCACCGAAATCGTCGTGAGGGCACCGCCGGACGGCTACACGCTCCTTTGGGCAGTCACCGCTAATGCCATCAACACGACTCTTTACGACAAGCTCAATTTCAATTTCATCCGCGACATCGTACCGGTGGCGAGCGTTGGCAGAATCCCCTTTGTGATGGTGGTCAATCCATCAATCCCAGCCAAATCGGTTCCTGAGTTCATCGCATACGCGAAGGCCAACTCAGGCAAGATCAATATGGCCTCGCAGGGTATCGGCGTCCCGAGCCATGTCTTCGGTGAACTTTTCAAGATGATGGCAGGGATCGACTTGGTTCATGTCCCGTATGGGAACAATTTCATGCCCGATCTGCTCGGCGGGCAGGTGCAGGTAGCGTTTCTTCCAATAGTTCAAGCGATCGCGTATGTCCGTGCCGGCAAAGTGCGCGCCCTTGCGGTCACTACTGCGACACGCTCGGAAGTGCTGCCTGACATTCCTGTCATGGCCGAGTTTGTGCCGGGCTACGAGGCGAGCGCGTGGCACGGCGTTGGTGCGCCGAAGAACACCCCAGCCGGAATTGTCGACGCACTCAACAAGCAGATCAATGTCAGCCTCGCCGAACCCGATGTAAAGGCGCGACTTGTCGGCATGGGTATCGAGCCTTTGTCCATGACACCCGCCCAGTTCGGTAAGTTTATCGCCGATGAAACCGCGAAGTGGGGCAAGGTGATCCGGGCGGCTAACATCAAGGCCAAATAGATCAATCTCACCTGCCAACGTTCCGTAAACTCCGTTCGGCGAATCCGCTCCGCCGATGTCGCTGTTAGGTCAGGAACACTGACATGGAATTGAATTTCGAAGGGCGAACAGCGCTCGTCACCGGCGCGAGCCAAGGAATTGGGCGCAGCACTGCCCGCATGCTGGCCCTCGCCGGGGTCAGCGTGGTCGCAGTGGCAAGGCGCGTTGCGCTGGTCGAGCAACTGGCCGCCGAAGTCGCCGACCGCGGGCGTGGCAAGATTATTCCGCTGGCGGCCGATTTTTATGAACAGGATGCGCCCGACCGCGTGGCCGCCGAGTTACGGCGCCTGCTCGGCCATGTCGACATCCTGATGAACGCAGCCGGGCAGAGCCGTCCATTGCCATTCGACGCAAGCAAGGAGCAATGGGAAGAGGGCATGGTGCTCAACTTTTACCGCATCCGCGAGCTCACCCACGCGCTGGTGCCGGGCATGCGCGATCAGAGCTGGGGGCGCATCGTTACGTTCACCGGTACCTCCGAGCCACGGATGCTCAACGCTGCGTATACCGCAAAGGCCGCAGTGCATGTCTGGTCCAAGAGCCTGTCGAGTGTAATTGCGCCATACGGCATCACCATCAACTGCCTGCAACCGGGCCGCATTCACAGCGAGCAGATCAAGCGCCGTTATCCGACCGAGGAGAGTGAGCGCGAATATGCGCGCGCAGAGATTCCGGTCGGGCGCTTCGGTGAGCCGGAGGAAATCGCCGCGGTGGCCATTTTCCTTGCTTCGCCGCTCGCGAGTTATGTGACGGGTACCGTCATCCCGGTGGATGGTGGCTCAAGCCGCTTTGCGTTCTAAACGAACGTATAAGCTACCAGAACCGTAGTGCTGGTGAGCGTTCGGGGTCATTTTCGACCGACCAGATCTGACTGCCGGCGCTCGCCCTGCAACCGGACTAAGGGCAAGCCGGCGACGAGTGGCGCGTGGATCACGTTGAGGCGGGCCACATGATTGTGATTTAAGCTCTCAAACAGAAGCTTCGAATCATGCTCTACGGCGCCGGTGCTTTGGCCTTCTTCGCCTTGCCGCGTTTGACGCCCGCCATTTGTTCCATCACCGCGCACACCGCGGCGGTATCTTCATCGTCATGGCCGCTCTTGCGCGCTTTGGTGTAGATCGCCGCGCTGGCGTCGAACATCGGCGTCGGCACGCCGATGGCGCGGGCATAGCTGCCGATGACATCCATGTCCTTCTGCCACACCGAGATTTTCATGGTCGGCGGCGCATAGCGGTTCTTCACCATCATCGGCGCACGCAGTTCGAACACGCGCGAGTTGGCGGCGCCGGCTTTGACCAGGTCGCACACCAGCTGCGGCGGCAACCCGGCCTTCATGCCGAGCACCATCGCTTCGGCGCTCGCGACGTTGTTGATCGCGACCAGGAGGTTGGCGACGTATTTCATCCGGCTGCCGTTGCCGAACGCGCCGAGGTCGTAGACGCCGCGGGAAAACGCCGCGAACATCGGCCGCAGCCGCTTGATCTCGGCCGAACCGCCCGAGGCGTAAATGACGAGATCCTTGGTCTTGGCCTGCGCACCGGTGCCGCTCACCGGACAATCGAGCAGCAGGTGACCGGCCTTGCGCAATATTTCGGCGGCCTTGGTCTTGTCCTCGATGGTGAAGGTCGAGGCTTCGACGATCACCCGGCGCGGCAATCCGGCCTTGGCGATGGCGCCGGCTGTTGCGGCGAGCGCGGCCGGTTTGGGCAGGCTGGTGATGATGTCGCGCGCGCCTTGCGCCACCGCGATAGCATCGGCGGCAATCTCGACCCCAGCCCGCGCCATCGCCCGCCGCCGCGCCGGGTCGATGTCGTAGCCGATCACGCGCCAGCCGCCGGCGACGAGGTTTTGCGCAAACGCGCCGCCCATGATGCCGAGGCCGATAACGCCGACGACACCTCTTTTTCTTGAAGCCATGCGATCCCCCGAATCCGCGCGGATGCGACGCTATGGCATCGGCCCGGCGCACGCGCAAGCCGCTTTCTCGCACCGCCACAATCGCCTATCGTCCGCGGCAATTCGGACGCTCACAGGGACGCAGAATGAAAATCGGAGTTGCCGGACTGGGCGCCATGGGCAGCGCCATCGCAACGCGCCTTAAGGAAGCCGGACATCAGATGACGGTCTGGAATCGCACGGTGGCAAAGACCAAGCCGCTTGCCGACGCCGGCGCTACAGTCGTGGATAGCCCGAGCGCCGTTGCCGCCGCGAGTGAGGCGATCATCACAATCTTGACCGATGGCGCGGCGATCGACGCAGTCTATGACGGACCGTCCGGCCTGCTCGCGGGCGACGTCACAGGCAAACTGTTCATCGAAATGAGCACGGTACCGCCGAGCGTCGAGCTTGCTCTCGCGCCGAAGGTCCGCGGCAAGGGCGCGGTGTTCGTCGAATGCCCGGTCGGCGGCTCTACGGCTCCGGCGCGGCAGGGCAAGCTGCTTGGTTTGATGGGCGCCGAAGCTGCGGACGCCGCGAAGGCGCGGCCGATCCTCGAACAGCTCTGCCGCAAGGTCGAGCATTGCGGCCCAGTCGGCGCCGGCGCCTCGATGAAGCTCGCGATCAATCTGCCGCTGATGATCGGCTGGCAGGCCTATGCAGAGGCGTTCGCCATCGCCCGCGATGTCGGCTGGGAGCCGAAGCGGCTCCTCGATCTGTTCTGCGAAAGCAACGGCGCCAATAACGGGCTGAAGCTGCGCGCCGATATGATCGTGGCCATGATGGAAAACCGCGACCCCGGCGCAACCACCTTCAGCATCGCCAATGCGGTGAAAGATCTGCGCACAATGGTCGCAGCCGGCGCGGCCAAAGGCGCCGACATGCCGGCGGCGAAAGCCGCGCTGGCGGCGCTTGAGGAAGCAAACAGCAAAGGCCTCGGACCCTCCGACGCCTCGCGCCAGACGATTTTTTGGTCGAGCAGGAGCAAATGACAAGCCTACCATAACCAACGAGTGGGGGAAACACATGAAACTGTTTTCATTCTGGCGGTCGCTCGCGACGTTTCGCGTGCGTATCGCGCTCAATCTCAAGGGTATCGTTCCCGATGAGATCATCCAGGTCAATCTGATGAAAGGCGAGCAGCGCGAGGCGGCGTACCGCGCCGTCAATCCGATGATGGCAATCCCGGCGCTGGTCGATGGCGACGGCCCCGCCCTGTTCGAATCGCTGGCGATCATCGAATATCTCGATGAGACTCATCCCAACCCGCAGCTGCTGCCGCGCGACCCGAAAGGCCGGGCGCGGGTGCGCGGCCTGGCGCAGATCGTCGCCTGTGATTCGCATCCGCTGATCGTGCCGCGGGTGCGCGAATACCTGCAGCACGAGATCAAGCTCGACGAGCCGACTGTCACGACATGGTGCAGGCACTGGCACACGGCGGCGCTCACCGCGCTCGAGGCGCACCTGCAGGACAAATCGACCGGCCGCTGCGCCCACGGCGACGCGGTCACACTTGCGGATATCTGCCTCGCCAGCCAAGCGGCGGGCGCAAAATTCTTCAATGTCGACCTGGGGCCGTTCCCGACCTTCGCGCGCATCGTCGATGAATTGTCGAAGATCGACGCCTTCGCCCGCGCGCATCCGCTGAAGCAGCCAGGCGCGCCGGCAGCCGCGTGAGGAGGCGTATCGGCGCGCTGTCTTCCGCTACCACCACTTGAAAAAATGATGCAGCGGGCCGCGGCCTGAGCCGACATGAAGCCGGTCAGCGGCGGCGATGGCGGCGCTGACGTAGCTTTTTGCTTCACCGACCGCCGCGTCGAGCGGAAGCCCTTTGGCGAGACCCGCGGCGATGGCGGACGCCAGCGTGCAGCCGGTGCCGTGGGTGTTTTTGGTGGCAACGCGCGGCGCGGCAAAGCGCGCGCAATTCTCGCCTTCGACCAAGAGATCGACGCTCTCAATACCACCGCCGTGACCACCCTTGAGCAGCACCGCGCTGCCGCCCAGCGTGAGGAGTTTCTCCGCCTGCGCGCGCATCTCGCTTTCATCCTGCGCCATGGGCAATTCGAGCAGCGCTGCAGCCTCGAACAGATTGGGCGTGAACACCCGCGCCTTGGGGATCAAGAGCCGCAAGGCGTCGAGCGCGTCAGCGCGCAAAAGCTCCGCGCCCGAACTGGCTGCGAGAATCGGATCGAGCACAACATTGCGCGCCGCATGACGATCGAGTCCGGCAGCAACCGCTTCAACGATGGATGCATTCGCCAGCATGCCGATCTTCGTGGCGGTGACATTAAGATCGGAGAAGACGGCGTCGATCTGTGCGGCGACGAGATCCGGCGGTAGCGCATGAATAGCGGATACGCCCTTGGTGTTTTGCGCCGTCACGGCAGTGACAACGCAGGCGCCGTAGACGCTGAGCGCCGAAAACGTCTTCAGATCGGCTTCGATGCCGGCGCCGCCGCTCGAATCCGAGCCGGCGATGCTGACCGCAATCGGAACGCCCATCAGGCGCCCCGCTTCCCCAGCATCGCGTCCACAACCTGCCGCAAGGCGCGCGCCGCGGCGGCCGGTTCGGGATCAAGCGACAGGGCCGAGATGACGGCAACGCCTTTGGCGCCGGCAGCGATCACTGCGCCGGCATTGCCGGCGTCGATGCCGGCGATGCCGCAGACTGGCAGGTCCTTATTTTGCGCACGCGCGCGGCGGCCGAGCACTTCGATGATGCGCGCAAGCCCTTCGGGCCCGATTGGCGGATTCTTCTGCTGCTTCGACAGGGTCGCGTAAACGCCGCCGGAGCCGACGTAATCGATCAGCTCAATCGGCGCCGCTTCGGCCTCGCCGACGTTTTTGATCGACAGGCCGATGATGGCGCTGGGCCCGAGCAGGCGCCGCGCATCGGGAACCGCCATATCGTCCTGGCCGAGGTGCACGCCGTCAGCCCCGGCCGCGAGCGCCACGTCGACGCGGTCGTTGACCACGAACGTCACCGAGAACGGCGTCAGCGCTTTCTTGATGGCACGGGCTTCCTCTACCATGACGCGTGTTTCACCGATCTTGTCGCGCAACTGAATAAGCGTCGCGCCGCCTTCGGCACACAGCCGCGCCAGTTCGGCGAGATCGCGCCCGGCGGCGCGCTCGGGATCGACAATGGCATTGAGACGAAGATCGACTTTCATCAGGAAACCCTTGTACGCGCGCGCAAGGTCGCGCGATCGAGAGTATGTAGGGCATCGACGATCCAGCTTGCAAACCGCCCAGGACCGTGAGTTGCCGCCGCGGCCACCTCGCCCGCAACCCCGAGCGCGATCAATACCGCGCTGGTGGCAAGCCATGGATCGGTTTCGACCGCAAGCGCGGCGCAGACCAGCGCCGAGCCGGCGCAGCCCATTCCGGTAACCAGCGCCATCAACGGATCGCCGTTGGCGATGATGGCACGCCGGGCCCCGTCGGTGACAATGTCGTTGTCGCCGGTCAGCGCCACCACCGTGCCGCAGGCCTCCGCGACTTGCGCAGCGGCCTCGTCGGCAGGGTCGCCGCCGAACAGCGGGCCGAACTCGGCCGCGTTGAGGCGCACCGCGGCCGGGCCGCGTGCCAGCAGCTCGCGGGCAAACGCAGCGCGGCCGGGCGAACGTTCGATGAAGACCGGATCGAGCGCCCATGGCATGCGTGCGGTGCCCACGGCATCGAGTGCGATGGCGATGGCGCGGCGGCGCTCCTCGTCAAAGGTGCCGAGGTTGACCAGCAGCGCATCGGCCCCGGCGACGAAGCTCACGATTTCCTCGGGCGAAATGGTCATCGACGGAATTGCGCCGGCCGCCAGCAGCATGTTGGCGGTATAATTCTGGGCGACCGTGTTGGTGATGCAATGCACCCGCGGCGAGCGGTCGCGGATGCGCGCCAGTACGTCCGCGGCGATATCGGCAAGCTCGTCAGGTGCATGCATTTTCGACTTCTTCCTGGTACTGTGAAACGATACTACGCTCGGAGGCGTGCATGGTCCCCTTTTTCGTGCAGATCAAATGCCAGCTCGGCAAGTCCTATGAGGTGGCGAACAAGCTGGCGGACACCGAGATAGCTTCGGAAATCTATTCGACCGCAGGCGATTTCGATCTTTTGGTAAAATTCTATGTGGATCAGGCGACCGACATCGGCCATTTCATTGCCGAGAAGGTGCAGACCATTCCGGGCGTCGCCGACACGCGCACTATCATCACGTTCAAGGCATTCGGGGCGTCGTAGCGGCGCCGGGGGCGGCCGGCAGCACGACGGCGGCGGTCTTAAGCTTAAGCGACAGCTGGTGCTCGCGCCAGATCACAAACAGGCCGGCGCCGGCGATTATGGCCGAGCCGAGCAGGATCATGAAGGTCGGCGTTTCGCCAAACATCGCGTAGCCGAGCACGAGCGCCCAGATCATCGAGGTGTAATCGAACGGCGCCACCACCGAGGCCGCGGCATAGCGATAGCTCTCGGTGAGAAAAATATGGCCGAGACCGCCGAGAAAACCGATCGCCGCTAGCACAGCGAGTTCGCTTATGGTCGGCGTCACCCACCAGAACGGCAAGGTCACGAGCCCGGCCAGCGCGCAGATCGCCGAGAAATAGAACACGATCGAAGAGGTCCGCTCGCTTCTGGTGAGATGGCGGGTCTGAATCATGGTGCCTGCATTGGTGATGGAGCCCGCGACGGCGTAAATCACGCCAGCAACGCTGGTGGCGCTTGCCATCGCGATGGTCAGCTCGTCGCCCGAGAGATGCGGCGCCAGCACGACCAGCACGCCCAGAAACCCGACAGTGACCGCGGTCCAGCGATAGATGCGCACGCGCTCCTTGAGTACGAGGGCAGCGAGCGCCACGCCGATCAGCGGCGAGGAAAATCCGATGGCGTTGGCCTCGATCAGCGGCAGCCGCGCAAGCGCGCCGAAATTGCAGAACATGCCGACGATCGACAAGGCACCGCGGCTTGCCTGACCAAACGGGGACTCGGTGCGTACTGCCGCGGCAAGTTCGCCGCGCCAAGCATAGACCAGCATCACCGGCACAATCGCGAACGCCGAGCGGAAGAACACCACTTCGCCGATCGGGTAGCGCACGCCGAGATAACGGATCAGCGCCGACATTACGGCGAACAGGACCGCCGAGATCAGCTTCAGGACGATGCCTCTGCCGGTATTCATGCCCCTTAGTCAGGCTTCTTCGGCGGAGGCGCCGGCCCTTGCCGGGACGGTAGAGCGGCGATGTAGGCGGCAATCGCGGTGCGGTCGTCCTTGCTGAGCTGCGAGGTGTTGCGAATGACCTCGGCCATCTCGCCGCCGACGAAATCGCCGGTCGGCGTCTGACCGTCGGACAGAAAACTCGCAATGTCGCTTTGCGACCACGGGTCCTTTTCATTGTCGCCGTGCTGCAGCCCGGCCGGCGTAATGTTCGGTACCCAGTCTTTACCATCAGGCGTCGGGCCGCCGGCGAAGCGCTCGCTTTCGATGATAGCGCCGAGAACATTGCGCGGGCTGTGGCACTCGGCGCAGTGGCCGGGGCCGTTGACCAGATAGGCGCCGCGGTTGAATTGCGCCGATTTCGACGAATCGGGCACGAACGGCCCGCCGCGCAGGAACAAAAGCTTCCACACGCCGAGCCCGCGCCGGATATTGAACGGGAAGGCCAGGTCCGGGCCACGCACCCTGCCGGACACCGGCGGCAGTGTCTTCAGATACGCAAACAGATCGCGCAGGTCGGTGAGCGTCATGTGGCGGAACGAAGTATAGGGAAACGCCGGATAGAGGTGCCGGCCGCCCGGCGCCGTGCCGTCCCACATCGCCGAAACAAAATCGGCCTCGCTCCACGCGCCGATGCCGTCCTTGGGGTCCGGAGAAATATTGGGCACGTAAAAGGTGCCGAACGGACACGGCAGCGCTAGGCCACCGCCGAGCCGGGTGGGATCGGCTTTGTCGGGATTGGCGTTGGGCACGGCATGGCATGCGGCGCAGCCGCCGGCCGCAAACATGGTCTTGCCGTTGGCGAGATTGGGCGTGTAGGGCGGCAGATCGGACGCCGAAACGGTCGCCGGAATGGTCAAGACCCAGAATGCGACGGCGCCGGCCACAACCAACACGCCGGCGCTGATTGCGAGACGGCGCGCCAGATGTCGCTTTGGCCCCTGCGGCACGTCCATGTCCCAGTTCTGCGATTCGGCCACTTTATGCGCCGCGGCCGCCGGCGAGAAGCGGCGCGGCTTGGCCGCAGGGCCTGACGCTGCGCATTAAGCCCATGAATCAGACACAAACGGGGCGCCCCTGGGGGCGCCCCGTCGTGCAACAGCCAACTTGCTGGAACTCAGCCCTTTTTCTCGACACGATAGACGCGGTGGCACCCGCCACAATCGTTCTTGCCGATATTGCCGAGTGCTTCCTTAAGCGATGCGGCATCTTTCACTGACGCGCCCGCCGCCTTGGCGTCGGCGCCGAATTTCTGGAACCGGGCTTTGAAGTCGGCCATGTCTTCCCAGACTTTCGCGCTCGGGCTGAATTTGTCCGCCGTCCCACCGGTCTCGGCCTTGGAACTCGCGGGAAAAAGGTCCGGCATCTTCGCCGCCGCATCTTCGAATGTCGCGAAAACCTTCTGCACCGCCGCCATGTCAAAGGGCTTGTCGCCTTTGGCCATGTCGCTGGCGAGCTTGGCTGCGGCGCCGTTGTGCTTCATCAGCTCTTTGCGCTCCTTGACAACATCCTGCTGAGCCACGGCCACGCTGACACCGAGCACGATGGCTACGGCAGAAGCGGCGGCAAACATGGTACGGATCATGCGATTGTCTCCTTTGCTCAAAAACGATTGCGAAACCTCGCCCAGGGTCGCGGTACCAAGCGGCAAACACCCGATCGATGGCTTTATTCCGGCCGCTGGCAAATTACCGCAACCCTGCCCGAGTGGCCAGCAAGCACATCGCCACTCTCGTCGGGCCGCGCTCTTCCCTCGACCGGCCCTGGACTGTATGTGTGCGGGAGCAAGAGTTCGCTGGCCGAAGCTGGCGGAGCCATTCGTCCGATCTGACCGGCAACCGATGACGATCATGCTTTGCGCGGCTGCGCCACCGGCCGTAATGGCGCCGCGCTCCCGAGCGATTGACTGCGGGCGGCCGAGCCGAGCCGTCGCACCTGTGTCGCCGGCATATCTTCGCCACGCCGCACCCGAAGAGACGCCCTGAATGCCGGCCACGCCGAGCCGACGCATCGTTCTGAAAATCGCATTGGCCACGGCGCTGCTCGCGCTCGTCGCGGCGGCGCGCTTGCCCTTCATCGGCAACACCCTCGCCGGGGAGGAAGGTTATTTTGCTGCGCTGGTGCTCAACGGCGTGCCAACGTCCGCGCTCGACGAAAAGCATCTGCCGCGCGAGATCGCGGGCTTCATCGACGGCAGGCCGATCCTGCAAACGTTCCATCGCACGGTGATGCCGTACATGATCCTGGAAACGGTCGGGCGCGCGGTTGCGGCCCGCAACGCCTTGGGGCGTCTGCCTCCCGACCGCCTCACCATCGCCGCGCGATGGCCGTTCGCCTTCATGTTCTTCTTGGGCAGCGTTGGGCTCATCGTTCTCACCGTCCAGGCCGCCACATCCGCCGGCAAGGATCTGACCGCGGCCGGAGTGCTGGCGCCACTCGGCGTGACCCTATGGGCGCTGACCAGTCCGCTCGCCGTCGGCGCTTCGATCCAGCCGCAAATCGATGGCAGCGTTGGCGTGCTGCTGCTTGGAATCGCGGCAATGCTCCTGGTAGTGGGTGACATCGCGCAGCGCACCGCGCGTTGGCGTTTTCTGGCCGCAGGCCTGCTGGCGGGCCTGGGCAAGCACGAGTGGGCGCTCGCCTTCGCAGCTGCCGCAGTCGGTGCCTTACTCGTGTGTTTGATCGATGCGTCCGGCCGCCGCCGCACAACGGCGGCATTCGCTGTCTTCCTGATCGGCGTGGCTCTCGCGGTCGCGCTCTCCTACGCGGCTTCGCCCGACGACTATCGCGCCGGCTTTGGCGTCATGGCCAACATTTTCTCGATGACCGGCGGCGAGTTGTGGGCGCTGCAACCCGCGCAATGGCCGTTCATCGTGCCGGTTCTGGTCCTCGCGCTGGTCGATGCCATCTTCATCGCAGTGGTTCTGCGTTCACTCGTGCGCACCGCACCCGGGCTGTTACTGGCCTATCTCGGCGCGGCTGCCATCGTGGTCGGCTACGCGGCGAGCGGCTGGCGCGGTGACAATTTTCCACGGTATTTCACGCCACCACTTGTGATCCTTGCGCTGGTCTTCGTTGCGCTGTGGCTGCGTTTTCGAAACGCCATCGCCCCCGCGGCAGGCTGGACCATTGTGGCGGGAGCGCTGGCCGGGCTCGGCGCCAACTATGAATTCCTGGCGGCAAGCCACGACAGCCAAGTGTCGCTCGGCGACTTGCGCGGCGCGCCGCTGGCAAAGATCGAGCAGGATTATGCAGCCGCAGCGAAGCTCGCGCACGATACGAACGGAGTGGTATTCACCGTGACGACAACCTGGATCTATCATCAAGGCATAAACTTTATCAGCGCCGGTCTGGGAAAGGCCGGCGCCGCAGAGTACCTCGCTACGCACTTTCCGGCGTTCAAGGATCGGATCGTGTTCCCGCCGCAATAGCCGTCCTGAAATTGTTTGACAGCATCCGGACAGACTCGCGACAACGACACCATGCCGCTGATCTCTTTTCGCAGCAAGAAACCGCTTAAAGTCGCGTGATGCCGGCCGTACACCGACCGTATTATCTCAAATTCTTGTTGGCCGCTGTGCTGCTCGTTCTCATTGCGGTGGTGCGCTTGCCTTTCATCGGCAACGTCTTGGCCGGCGAGGAAGGCGATTTTGCCGCGCTGGTTTTGGACGACGTGCCGACGTCCGTCGTCAGCGACACGCATCTGCCGCGCGATCAGATCGGGTTTATTGACGGCAAGCCGGTCCTCACCTCGTTCCATCGCACGATCATGCCCTACATCATCCTGGAACGGCTGGGCCGTGCCTTCGCGGTCCGCCATGCGTTGGGGCGCCTGCCGGCGGAGGAACTCACCGTCGCGGCTCGCCTGCCGTTCGCGATCATTTTCCTCCTCGGCATAGCCGGCCTGATCGCGCTTACTGTTCAGGCCGCAAGTTCGGCAAGCGAGCGACCCGCCTTGGCCGCAGCCCTCGCGCCACTCGCGATGGCGCTGTGGGCGCTGACCACCCCGTTGGCCGTGGGAGCTTCTATCGAACCGCAAGTCGACGGCAGCGTCGGCATATTGCTGCTCGGAACGGCCGCAAGCTTGCTGGTCACGGGCGGCATCGAGGACCGCACGGCGCGCTGGCGCTTCCTTGTCGCCGGCCTATTGGCCGGACTGGGCAAGCATGAGTGGGCGCTGGCTTTTGCCGCCGCCACCTTCGGCACCTTCGTGATCTTCTTGTTGTTCTCATCCGCACGACGCCAGACTGCATTGGCGCTCGCGGTCTTTTTCATCGGTTTGGCTGCGGCGGTCACCGTGTCCTATGCGATTTCACCCGCGGACTACCGCAACGGCTTCGGCGTCATGGAGAGCTTTTACGCGCGAACCGGCGGCCACCTCTGGGCGCTCGAGCGGCCGCAACTGCCATTCACAATGCCGGTCGTGGTGCTTATTGCTGTGGACGGGCTGTTTTTGACGATGCTTCTGCGACCGCTTTTGCGCAACGCTCCGGGGCTACTGCTCGCGTATATGGGCGCCGCCGCGATTACGATCGGCTACATCGTGAGCGGCTGGCCGGGCGACTTCTTTCCGCGCTATTTCACGCCGCCTCTGGCCATTTCGGCAATCGTCTTCGTTGCGCTGTGGCTGCGCTTTAAGGACCGGGTCGCTCCTGCGGTTGGCTGGACAGTTTTGGCTGGCGCCGTGCTTGGCCTCGGCGCTAATTATTTGTTCCTGGCAAGAACCTATGACGACAAAGTTGCGCTGACGAGTTTTCGCGGCACGCCATTGGCCGATCTTGAACGCAATGCCGCCGCAGCTGCGAAGCTGTGGCGCGACAGCCACGGTGGCCTTGTGTTCACCTTCACCCCGACCTGGATCTATTATCAGGGAATAAATTACATCAGCGCCGGTCTGCAAAAAGAGGAGGCCGAGGAGCACATCGCGACCTCTTACCCTGCATACGTAGGCCATATTGTGTATCCGCCGGGCCGGCTGCAGTACCCGCTTCCGCCGCAATAACGGCTCCGGGCCGCATCGGTTGACCTCCCTTCCCTCGCGTTCGTTTGCTCCCCATATGTGGGACCCAATGAATATCATTCCATTAAGCCGTGCCTTCAGCGGCGATCATGCGACCGCCGCAGCCGCACAACCTCCTCTGGCCGAGGGCGACCAGGCGCTGCTCGACGCCTATTCGCGCGCCGTCATCGACGTGGTCGACCGCGTCGGGCCGGCCGTTGTGGCGCTCGCCGTCCGCGGCGGGCAGAGCAAAGACCAAAATGGCCGTGAGCGCGGCGGCGCCGGCTCGGGCGTCATCGTCGCGCCGGATGGCCTGATCCTCACCAACAGCCACGTCGCCGGCGCAGCCGACGCACGCGGCGGCAGCGCCGTACGCATCGATGTGACCACGCCCGACGGCCAGGACTTGCGCGCCCGGCTGGTCGGTGACGATCCGGATACCGATCTGGCGCTGCTGCGCGTCGACGAGGCGGTGACCTTGCCGTCGGCGCAACTCGGCGACTCCAAGCGGCTCAAGCGCGGCCAGCTGGTGATCGCGATCGGCAATCCGCTCGGCTTCGAATCGACGGTGACGACCGGCGTGGTGTCGGCGCTTGGCCGCTCGTTGCGCTCGCGCAGCGGCCGCATGATCGACGACGTGATCCAGACCGACGCGGCGCTCAATCCGGGCAATTCCGGCGGGCCGCTCGTGTCCTCGCACGGCGAAGTGATCGGCATCAACACCGCCGTCATCATGGGCGCGCAGGGCATCTGCTTTGCGGTCGCCGCCAACACGGCGAATTTCGTGCTCGGCGAACTGGTGCGCCACGGTCGCGTCCGCCGCGCTTTCATCGGCATTGCCGCGCAGCAGATCGTGCTGCCGCCGCGGCTGCGCCGCGCCGCGGGCCTCGATCAGGAGCGCGCCGTGATCGCCAGCTCTGTCGAGCCGGACGGCGCGGCCGCGCGCGCCGGACTGCACGGTGGGGACATCATTGTCGCGCTCGACGGCGAGAAAGTCACCGGCGCCGACGATCTGATGCGCGCGTTGACCGGCGACAAGATCGGACGCAGTGCCATGCTTGAAGTACTGCGCGGCGCTGAGCGGCTGGCACTGTCGCTCACACCGGCGGAGCGCAGGCGGGCGGCATAGCAGGAGCGCTGCGATGGCGCGCGTCTTTATCACCGGCTCGTCTGACGGTCTCGGCCTGATGGCCGGCAAACAACTGGTGCAATGGGGCCATCGGGTGACGCTGCACGCGCGCAATGACGCGCGCGCCGCGGACGCGCGCCGCGCCCTGCCGCAGGCAGAGGTCGTGATCGGCGACGTCGCTACCATCGCGGCGACGCGGCGTGTGGCGGAGCAGGTCAATGCGCTGGGGCGGCATGACGCCGTGATCCATAACGTCGGCGTCGGCTCGCGTGGCGGTCGTGTCGAAACGGCCGATGGGTTGTCGCAGCTGTTTGCCGTCAACGTCCTGGCGCCATATCTGCTGACTGCGCTGCTGATACGGCCCGACCGGCTGGTCTATGTCAGCTCCGGCATGCACAACGGTGGCGATGCGCACCTCGACGATGCGCAATGGGTGAAACGGCGTTGGAACGGCTCGCAGGCCTACGCGGACAGTAAGCTGTTCGACGTCCTACTGGCATTCGCGGTGGCTCGGCTCTGGCCGAATGTAAGGTCGAACGCCATCACGCCGGGCTGGGTCCCGACCAGGATGGGCGGCGCCGGCGCGCCGGACAGTCTTGCGCTCGGCGCCGTCACGCAATCCTGGCTCGCCGTGAGCGACGATGCGGGTGCGCTCGTGACCGGCCGCTACTTCTATCACCAGAAGCTCGAGCGCTCACATCATGCCGCCGGACGAGCGGAGCTGCAGGATCGGCTGCTCGGTTACTGCGCCGAGTTGACCGGAATCACGCTGCCGAACGCATAAACGACGCACTAGCCGGTCTTCGCCTCGACCAGGCTTCGGATGCGCTCAAAATTCTGATCGGGCTCGCGAATGTCGCAGACGCCTATTCCGCTCGCCGAGACGTTGCCAAAGCCGAACGCGTTGAAGACATTGGGCCGCGTCGATGATCCGGTCGCCTCCGTGGCCAGATAGATCGTGCCGAGATCGTACATCCGCTGAAACAGACCCTTGCGCAGGGTGACCTCCTTGATGTCCTTGTAGCGGACGATCTTCTCGTTGATGGTGAAGAATCCCTCTTCGAATTCCAGCTGATCGTCGGCAAATTTGTACTCGGTGCGCGCGTAATTGAGTTTCTTGCCGATATAGGTCGCTAGCGGAACGGCGAAGAACGCGAGCATGCCAAACATCATAAACGGAGCGGACGAGCCTTTCGGGAACAGATGCAGCGAGCTGATCATGCCGCCAAAGAACATCGCGCTCCATAAGGTAAAAAACAGCTGAAACGGCAATTGATGAAGCAGCACGATCCAGCCGACGAAAACCGGTCTGAGCGAAAACATGAGGAGCGCCGTGCGTTTGTTTGCGCGTATCTGCGCCGCCACGGTATCGACCAATCGACAAAATTCGATAAATGCCGATGCGCAAGGCTCCCGCTTCGGCGAAACCGGTTGGCAACGGATCTGATATCGCCGGGCCGATCCCCTTTACAATCAGGCGGTCGCCAACGCCGCGATGCGCATCGGGCTGCGCAAGGCCGCCGCGGCGCCGAGCAGGATTCCCGTTCCTGCTACCATTGACGGCAGTGCCAGCGTCGAAAGCCCGGTGAGGCCTTGCCCGATCGTGCAGCCATACGCCATGGCGCCGCCCGAACCCATCAGCGCGGCGCCACCGATCGAGCGCAGCATGTGCTGCACGGACGGATAGCCCTCGAGCGCGAAGCAACCGGTGACGAGTGCTGTGACAAAACTGCCAACAACCACGCCGGCGACCATGACGACGCCGAAGCTCAATGTCGATCCAGTGGAGAACATGACATATTGCAGGCTGTCCGCGCTCGGCGCCACGAAGGTGAGCGAACCCACCGGCGCCGGATTGAACGGGTCGGCACCCAGATACCCGGTGACAAACCATCCGGCCGGGATGAGAAGCCCGATCACGCCGCTGGCGGCGACCAGCCCATAAGCTTTGCGAAACGGCGCGTGCGTCAATGCAAATGCCAGCAGCGCGATTGCCGTCGCCGCCGTCGCAACAAGCCGCGCCACCGAGGCATCAAGACCGTGCGCGGCAATGACGTCGGGCAGCGCCACGCTCTTCAGCGTGATTTCCGACCAATACAGGAAGGCAAGACGCGCGGGTGCCAAAAGGCCCTTCAATGTCATCTGGGCGGTTACGCCGACAACGACGACAACCACCAGCGAGCGCAGATTGCCACGTCCAAGCAGCACCAGTGCCCGCGACACGCAAGCATTCGCCGCCACCATGCCGTAGCCGAACAAAAGGCCGCCAAACAGGATCAGCGCGGCGGAGAACGACGGCTGCAGATAGATCGACTGGCCGAGATCGACGAGGCCGGCGGCCGCAAGCGCCTGGGTACCGGCGATCGCCACAGCCAGCGCCAATGCGAAGCTGCGGATCAGCCGTCCGTCTCCCTTCATCCACCAGTTACGCAAGCCGCTGGTGAGGCAAAAGCCGCTGAGCAGGCCAACAGCGCCGAAGACGATACCGATCAGCAAAGCAGCATAGAGAACGATGTTGGAAACGGCCACGCTGACACCTCGAAGATCTCCGCAATTGCGGAGCGAGCATGTCACTTGGCTCATCTACAGCGCACCTTCAATGCCCGGCGCGCTTGGCCTGAATAATAAGAATGCCGTACTGCAGACGAATAAGGCCAAGACTAAAACATACTAATTCGGCTGCGCCAGCCGGAACAGTGTTCTGCGATGATGCGCCATGAGGAGGCCGCGCGCGGCGACGCCGATCACGTTTAGCGGCAATGCCACGTCGTTTGGTTAAGGCCGCGCCTTTTGATCACTGGCAGCCGCAACGCGGGAAGATGACGACGTACCACCGATACCGATAGTGAAAATAGCGATATGGCCGATAGCCGCTGACGGCGTACTCGCGCCGAATGACCGGGGCACGCCATCTGCGATAACGCATCGCGACCCGGCCCGGCGACCGCCGATAGACCGCCGCGTGGCGCGGCGCCGTTCGCGTCGGCGTCCAGAGCGGCCGGTCACGCGGGGCCGGCGCAGGCGCGATGTCCGCCTCCGCCTGCGGCTTGGCTTCTGGGGGCTTCACGGAGGCCGGTTCGCGTTTGACCGGCTGCTTTGCCTCAGGAGGTGCCGGTGCGGCATGCTTAACCTCGCTGGGTGCCGGCCCGAGCCGGGTAAAGACGCCGGTCAAGCACTGGGCTTCCGGCTGCCCCTGTGTCAGGTCCCATTTCATGGTTTGTGGGGTTGGCAGGGTCACCGAGTACGAACAGGTGAAATTGCGGCCATCAATCTTGATGGCGGGACGGTTCTTTTCGGGCAGCGTGATCCGCGCCTCGCCACTGGTGGAAAACCATACCTCCCATCCGACCGCGCCTTGCTCGATTTTGACATTCGCGCCTGACTTGGCGTTTTTCCAAGTGCCGGCGAGTTGATCGAGGGTGATAGCAGGACTGGCGTCCTTGCCCCCGGCATGCTCCGCCGGGACATCCTTCGGCGCCGCATGGGCGACCGCAACGCCGAACAGCGCCGCGGCGGCAATGAGAATGCAACAGCCGGTATGCGAATGCTCAGGCATGCTTGCCCTCCCGAGCCTAAGTGGTTTGATTCTAACATTCGCATCCCATTTCGGCACCCTCTGATGCGAATGTTAGAATCAAAGGACCACTAGCAAATATAAGTGCTAGTGGAGCTTTTGGATTTGACATTCGCTAAGGGAGCGGCCGGCTGGGTGGGTAGCGAACGTCAAATCCGCTCCACTAGTTACCGGCAAAACCTTACTTAATTGACAGCGAATGTTAGCCATACGACAGACAGCACGGCTTCGCCCCGGCTTTATGCTTGTATTGGAGCGCGACATAGCCGACATTTCGTGTAATTTTCCTGTGGAATATGCCTATTTTGAACACATAGTCCGCTGAAAGTACGTCGGACACGACTTGTAATTCCATCGCTGGCGGGGGTGCATTGCGATGAAGCGAGTTTCGACCGTCGAACTCATCCGGAATTTCGGCACCCACAGCGACGCCGCTCTGTCGACGCCCATCATCGTGACCAAGAACGGCCGCGACCGGCTCGTGCTCCTTAGCATCGAACAGTACGACATGCTGCAGCACGCCCACGATGCTTTTGAAGATACCCATCACAGCGCATCTCAGGAGCGCGGGAAACCGACGCGGGCGAACGCCACTGGGCGGCGCAAGGGCTGACCGGAGCTCGATATCGCGTTGTCGCCGCTTACGCCGGCACTTCGCCCTTGAGCATCAGACGGTAGAGAAAGCGCCGCTCGTTCATGTCGTAATCCGGATTTGCCTGGTGCAAGACGCTGCGGTTGTCCCACAGCACCCAGTCGCCGTGACGCCATTTGTGGCGGTATTCGTATTTCCTCTGAGTGGCGTGCGCCATCAACTCGTCGATCAGCTTGAGTGCATCGGCGTCTTCCATGCCGGGGATCGATTCCATGCGCACCGGATTGAGGAACAGCGCCCTACGGCCATTTTCCGGATGCGTGCGCACCAGAGGATGCACGCCGGGCGGTGGCAGTTTTTGACGACTTTCCTCGCTAAGATAACCCAGCGGCCGCGGACTGTATTTGCTCAGGTAAGCGTGCACGGCCTTAAGGCCGGCGATCCTCGCTTTTGTCTGCTCCGGCAGATCATCGTAGGCCTCATGCATATTGACGTATTGGGTATCGCCGCCGCTCGACGGCAGCTCGACCGCGAACAACGTCGTCGCCTTGGGCGGACGCGGGTGATTGGAATGATCGGTGTGAAAGGTCTCGCCGGGGATGATGCGCCGTCCGTTGACGAATTCGTCGTTCGACACATAGGACACGTCGGGAAAGCCCGGAACGTGATGCTCCTTCTTGTCATGCGGCTGCAATTCGCCGAACAGCTGCACGGCGGCCTTGAAATCGTCCGGTGAAAACTCCTGGTCGCGCATCACCAGCACGTGATGCTCGACAAAAGCATCGTTGAGCGCGGCGCGGGTATCGGCATCGAGCGGATTTCTGAAATCGAATCCCGTCACCTCAGCACCGGTGTGATCGGTGAGCGGCGTGATGGAGAAGGATGTCATGTGTTCCCTCCATGCATTATTGTTTTATTGATACGACGCTAGCGCCGGCGGCAATCACGGTCAAGCAACGCGCCGGCGCCGCACCATGTGACAGCAGCAGCAGCGGCGAGCCCGCCAGAGCCGCGCGCGTGACGCTCGCCAATGCGCTTTCAGATGGAAATCTGGCGTCCGATTTCGACAACCTGCCGGCTCGGCAGCCGGAAATAATCCGTCACGTGTGAGGCATTTCGCACCATCGCGGCGAAAATTTCTTCCTGCCAGACCGGCAGCACCGCGCCCTGTTCGCGATGCACGATGTATTCGTGACCCACATAATAGGTGACGTCGTCGAGTTCCGCGTCGCATCCCAGCTGTTGCGCTTGTTGCAACAGTCGCGGGATGTCCGGATGCTCGACGAAGCCGTAGCGCGCGGTAAAGCGCCAGAAATTCTCGCCTTCCTGGGCGACCGTCAGGCGTTCGGACGGTCGCACGCGCGGGTGCGAATCTGTGAGCACGGTCAGCACCAGCACGCGCTCGTGCAGCGCCCGATTATGCCGCAAATGCCAAGTCATGACCGGCGGCACACCGGTCGTGGTGCGGGTGAGGAAGACCGCGGTTCCGGGCACGCGCGGCACTCCGCGCGCTTTCAGATCGGCGAGAAAATCCGGCACCGCAACGGGCCTCTGCGCCAGACGCTGCGCGACCGCCACGGTGCCGCGATGCCAGATCAGCATGATGCCGTAGACGACGGCACCAAGCAGCAGCGGCACATAGCCGCCGTCGGCGATTTTCAACGAATTCGCCGCAAAGAATCCGCTGTCGACGACGGCGAACAATCCGGCCAGCGCCGCACTGGCCCACAAGCTCCATTGCCAGATTTCACGCATAGCGATGAACAACAGGCACGACGTCATTAGCATGGTGGCCGAAACCGCGATGCCGTAAGCCGCGGCGAGATTGTCCGACTTTCTGAACAGCACGGTCAGCGCGATGGTAACGATCATCAGCGACCAGTTGACGACACCGACATAGATTTGGCCGTAGCCCTGCTCGGAAGTCTGCTTGATGTTGAGCCGCGGCAGCCAGCCGAGCTGGATCGCCTGCCGCGTCATCGAATAGGCGCCGGTGATGATCGACTGGCTGGCGATGATGGTGGCGACGGTCGCCAGACCGACCAGCGGAATGAGCAGCGGCTCGGGGCACAGCCGGTAGAAGATATTGTTGGCGACCGGCTCGCCGCGCAGCGCGATGGCGCACTGCCCCGCGTAGTTCAACAGCAGGCTCGGAAACACGATCAACGACCAGGCGGCGCGGATCGGACGTTTGCCGAAATGGCCCATATCGGCATAGAGCGCCTCGGCGCCGGTGACGCAGAGGAAGATGCCGCCGAGCACGAGAAAACCGCGCAGGCCCCCATTGGCGAGCAGATGCAAGCCGTAATATGGGTTGAGCGCGTACAGTACATGCGGGTCCTGGGCGACGCCCCACACCCCAAGCGCGGCGATCGAAACGAACCACACCGCCATGACCGGCCCAAACGCGGCGCCGATGCGCGCGGTACCGAACGGCTGGACGGCGAACAGCAGCGCCAGGATGGCGACCGCGGCCGGCACCACATAGGGCTGGAACGACGGCGCCGCGATATTGAGGCCTTCGAGAGCGGAGAGCACGGAGATCGCCGGCGTGATCGCGCCATCGCCATAGATCAGCGCCGCGCCCAACAGGCCGACCGCAACGATCGCCGGCCGGTGCGCGCGCTTGACGCCGAGCAGCGACATCAGGGCGAGGATGCCGCCCTCGCCGTCATTATCGATGCTCATGGCGACCAGAACGTACTTGATCGAGGTGATCAAGGTCAGCGTCCAGAACACCAGCGACAGCATGCCGAGGATGCGCTCCGGCGTCGCCTCGCCGTGCAGAAAGTCGAACGCGGTCTTGAGTGTGTAGAGTGGACTGGTGCCGATATCGCCGAACACGACCCCGAGCGCGCCAAGGCCGGTCAGAGCCAGCGCAGCTCCGCGCGCTGGCGGAGCCGTGCCGCTCGGTTCACCGGACGATGCGGTCGTCATGAAGGCTCATGGAGAGATTTGGGAACTTACCGCGTTACCGCTTTGGTTGCGCCGCCCGGCGGCGAGCAAACATGAAGAAGTGCATGTGACGCCGGAATGACACGGGTAGGCGCAAAGCTCAACAGAAGAGATAAAGTACCGGAGTATCGGGCTTCCAGCTTTAGCACGCACAAGGTTTCAGGGCGCGCGCGCAATTGAGCGTGCGGCTTCGACGATATGATGCGGAGCGATCGGCGTCTCGTTGAACTCGACTTTCAACGGTCGGAGTGCGTCGGCCACCGCGTTGGCGATGGCAGCGGGCGGCGCGATCGGTCCGCCCTCGCCGACGCCTTTGACGCCGAACGGATTTAATGGTGACGGCGAATGCTGGTGGGCGAGCTGCAGGCGCGGCATCTCGCCGGCCGCCGGCAGCATGTATTCCGCCAAGGTCGTGGTCAGCGGCTGGCCGGTGCTGTCGTAGTGAATGTGTTCGAACAAGGCGCCGCCGATGCCCTGCACGGCGCCGCCGACGATCTGGCCTTCGACCAGCATCGGATTGACGACGACGCCGCAATCGTGGGCGATGGCGTAATTCTCGACGCGCACATGACCGGTCTCAGGATCGACCTCGACCACGGCGGCATGTGCCGCGTAGGACCAGGTCACCGTCGGCGGCTCAAAATAATATGTCTCCTCGAGGCCGGCCTCGATCCCGGCCGGTCGGCCGTGATCCCAGCCCGGCCGCGACGCCTGCGCCACCTTGGCCAGCGTCACTTCGGCGCCCGGCACGCCGACGATGCCGACACGGCCGTTGCGCAATTCGAGGTCGCCTGCGCCGCACTCGAGAAGATTGGCGGCAATGGCAAACACTTTGGTGCGCAGCTTTTCGCTGGCGCCGTGAATTGCCGCCGATAGCGTTACCGTGGTGCGGCTGGCGATGGTGCCGAATCCCATGGCGATGCTGGCCGTGTCGGCGAGCGAGATCACGACGTCGTCGGGATGGACATTCCAGGCGTCGGCGACAACCTGGGCGAAGATCGTCTCCATACCCTGCCCCTGCGGACAGGCGCCGGAGGTGACATAGATCTTGCCTGTCGATTCGATGCGAATGAGTGCGCTTTCGAACGGGCCGACACCGGTACCCTCTACATAGCAGCCGAGCCCGAGTCCGAGCAGGCGGCCGTCGTCGCGCGCGGCGCGCTGGCGTTCGCGAAACGCCGACAGGCCGCCCACCGCCTCCAGCGCCTTTTCCAACGCCGCCGGATAGTCGCCACCGTCATAGACGATGGGTTCGCCGTCGCGATACGGCATGCCGTTGGCGTACGGCATCTCGTCGTCGCGGATCATGTTGCGCAGCCGCACCTCGGCCGGTTCGAGGCCGAGTTCGCCCGCGACAAGGTCGACGATGCGCTCCATGGCGAAGGCCGCCTCGGGGCGCCCGGCGCCGCGGTATGGCGCGTTCGGCGTCTTGTTGGTGGCGGCGATGCGGGCCTCGATGGCCATCGCACCGATCTTGTACGGGCCGGACAGATGCGCCGCGGTGTTGTAGACGACGCCGGCGCCGATCGGATTCCAGGCGCCGCCGTCGACCGCGAAACTATCGCGCAGCGCCAGGATCCGGCCGTCGTCGTCGAAGCCGACTTCGACATTGTGAATTTGATCGCGCGAATGACAGGAGCAGATCAGATGCTCGCGGCGGTCCTCGATCCACTGCACCGGCCGGCCGAGCCGTCGCGCCAGGAACGGGATCAGCAAGTCTTCCGGATAGACGTGGCCCTTGACGCCAAAGCCGCCGCCGACATCGAGGGCGACGCAGCGAATGCGCGCCTCGGGCAGCTGCAGCACTCCCGACGCTTCGCGCCGGACCCAGTGCACAACCTGAGTTGACGACCAGATCGTCACCGTGTCGGTACGCGCATCGTGCAGTCCGACCACGCCGCGGCACTCCATCGGCATTGCGGCATAGCGGTGATGATGAAAGCGGCGCTTGAGCCGGTGCGGCGCCCGCGCCATGACGCGTTCCACGTCGCCCTTGGCGATGGTGAACGATCCGATCAGATTGGTCCCGAACTTGTCGTGTATGATCGGCGAGCCAGCCGATAACGCTGCATCGGGCTCCAACACCGCAGGAAGCGGATCGAGATCGAGCGCGACTAGTTGGGCAGCGTCCTCGGCCGCATAGCGGGTCTCGGCAACGACCACTGCCACGGCTTCGCCGACGTGGCGGACCTTGTCGTGCGCCAACAGCGGCTGCTGCGGATTGATGAATTTGTGCTGGACCTGTGTGGTCCATTTGCTCGGCAGCACGAGCTGCGTATCGGAGACCGGCGGCAAGAGCTGCGCGAGGTCCGGGCCGCCCAGCACATAAACCACGCCGGGCGCCGCCGCGGCGCGCGTGAGATCGACAGCCTTGATGCGCGCGTGCGCGAGCGGGCTGCGCACGAACACCGCATGCAGCATGCGCGGCAGTTCGAAATCGGCAATGAATTGGCCGCGGCCGGTAAGCAGACGGCGGTCTTCGCGCCGCGTCAGCGAGCGGCCGATGAAGGGTGTCGTTGCAGTATCGTTCATGCTTTGCGTGTCGCTCCGGCGCGCTTAGCCGTGCTTGAGGAGCGCCTTCTGAAGCCCAGCCGTCGGTTTAAGAAAAAATACCAGCATGGTGCAACCGTTCGGCGCCGTCGGCGCATGGCGGCTACCCTTGGCGCGAATGACGAAATTGCCGGCGGTGCATTCGCCCTCGTCATCGACCAGCGAGCCTTCAAGCACGTAGGTCTGCTCCAAATCCTCATGCACGTGCGCAGGGATGCCGGCGCCTGGCTCAAGCTTCGCCAGAATGGTCAGCATGCCGGATGACGGGTCGTGATAGATCACCTTCATCTTGTTGCCCGGGCCGGTTTCTGTCCACGGCACTTCGTCGGTTTCGATAAAACACGACGCGAGCGTATCGAGGGCTTGGGTGTCGGCCATGTATTCTCCTCGTTGGTTTTTTTCGGGAAAGCAGCGCCGAACTCAGTTCATTCGCAGTTCGGTAATGTGCCGCGGATCGGGTTTGAGTTCACCCTTCTCGACTCGCTTGACGATATCGACCAGTACGGCGTTAGCGCGGCAAGAGATACCGACCTTCTCGCCCTCGCGGACCACAAGGCCATTCAGAAATTCGATCTCGGTACGCCGGCCCTTCTGCATGTCCTGGCCCATCGACGGGCGCTGTCCGGCGGCGGTGTGTTTTGAATCCTTGAAACGCTGCTCGTCGCAAGTTTGCATCGCCGCCTCATCGCCCTCCCCGGCCCGCGCAATGGTTTCCGGCGGCAGGTGCAGAATGTCTTCCAGGGCATAGCCTTGCGCCTGGCCGACTCGGATCGCCTCGGAGCCAAGCCGGGTGGAAAAGCGGCGAATCGGATCGCTCTTGAGCAGGTCGCCGCCACCCAGCCCGGTGCAGGCCGATAGGCCGTTCTGCATCGAATTGGCGACGAGCTTCGACCAACGCTCGCCCCACAGGTTGCCGGTCACCTTGGCGCTGTCGGCAAAGCCGACCAGGCGGCAGACTTCCTTGGCGCGCTCGGTGACGCGGCCGTGCACTTCACCGGCGCGAAACACGGTATGCGCCGCGCCGTGCTTGGCGGCGCCGCGGTGGATGTGGCCGGGCTCCGGCAGATTGACGGTGATCGAGCTGGCGATGCAGCCGAGCGTCTTGCCCCAGCCGACGACACCGGCAATGGTCTCTTCATTCATGCAGTTCTGCAGCGACACGACAAAACCGTCGGGCGCGAGATATTGCCGGATCAGCATCGCCGCCCAGGCGGTGTCGTACGACTTCATGCAGACGAAAGCGATATCGACCGGCTTCTCCTTGGCGAGCTGCTGCGCATCAGTGACGTGCAGTGCGCGCACCGGCACGATGAATTCCGGCTCCTTCATGGCGTGGGTGACGCGCAGGCCGTGCTTGCGCATGTGTTCGACGTGGTCGGGCCAGGGATCGATGAAGGTCACATCTTCGCCGGCCGCCACCATATGGGCGCCGGTATAGCCGCCGACCGCGCCGGCCCCGACGAAGGCGATTTTCTTCTTGCTCATCCAGTTCTCCCAGCGCGCGCCGTACTGCGACTCCGGCCTTCGGTTGCCGGCTCCGCACAACGAATAAACATGATACTTTAGTTTGACGCGCGGCGCATAGTCGCCAGCTATTCTGACCCACTTCTGTCCCTTAGGCACTCCGAGGCAACCCATGACACTTCGTCGCCGACACATTCTGCAACTTGCTGCCGGGGCCGTTGCGCTGCCGGCCGTCTCTCGCGTCGCGTGGGCGCAAGCCTATCCGTCGCACCCGGTCCGCATTATCGTCGGCTTTGGCGCTGGCGGCGCGCCGGACATTCTGGCGCGCCTCGTCGGACAGTGGCAGTCGGACAAGCTCGGCCAACCTTTCGTGGTCGAGAACCGGCCGGGTGCCAGCGGCAATCTCGCCACCGAGGCCGTGGTCGCGGCGCCGGCCGACGGCACCACGCTGCTGCTGACCTCGCTTTCCAACGCGGTCAATGCCTCGCTCTACAGCAAGCTGAAATTCGATTTCACCAAGGACATCGCTCCGGTCGCGGGCATCAGCCGCGATCCCGACGTAGTGGTCGTCAATCCGGCGTTCCCCGCCAAGACGCTGGCGGCGTTCATTGCCTACGCCAAGGCCAATCCGGGCAAGATCAACATGGCCTCGCCCGGAGTCGGCACCTCGCCCCACATGGCGGGCGAACTGTTCAACTACATGGCGGGAGTCAAGATGACGCACGTCGCTTACCGGGCATCGCCGCCGGCGATCACCGATCTGTTGGCTGGCCAAGTACAGGTGTATTTTTCGCCGATCAGCGCCGGGGTTAGCTACATCAAGTCCGGCAAGCTGCGCGCGCTCGCGGTGACGACCGCGACGCGTTCGGACGCTTTCCCCGATGTTCCGCCTATCAGCGACTTCGTGCCCGGCTACGACGTGAGCGCGTGGTACGGCATGGGCGCACCGAAAGGTACGCCGGCTGCGATCGTCGACAAGCTCAACAAGACGATCAATGCCGGCCTCGCCGATCCGAAGATGAAGGAAAAGTTCGCCGCGCTTGGTTCGCAGCCATACATCGCGACGCCGGCCGAATTCGGCAAGTTCCAGGTTGCCGAAGCCGAAAAGTGGGCGAAGGTGGTGAAGTTCGCCGGCATCAAGGCGAGTTGAGCGGCCATGCGCGGCGTCACGTTCCTCGGCGAGCGCAAGCTGCAATTGATGGAATTCCCCGATCCCGAGCCGGGGCCGCACGACGTTGTCGTCGAGATCAAGGCGTCGGGCATGTGCGGCAGCGATCTGCGGTTCTATCGCGCCTCGGGCGAGACCGCGTCGCTCGGCCTCGGCAAAGTGAGCGGGCCGGTGATCGCCGGGCACGAACCGTGCGGCGTCGTGGCGGCAGTTGGCAGCGCGGTCGATGCGCGCACCGCAAAGATCGGCACGCGCGTCATGGTGCATCACTATTCCGGCTGCGGCATCTGCGTGCACTGCCGGACCGGCTGGTCGCAGATGTGCAGCGAGGGCAGCACCGTTTACGGCGTCACCGGCCACGGCGCGCACGCGCCGTATATGAAAGTGCCGGCGCACACGCTTGTCGCCTTGCCTGATGAGTTGAGTTTTGCCACCGGCGCCGCGGTTTCGTGCGGCACCGGCACCGCCTACCAAGCGCTGCGGCGGATCAAGCTCACCGGCGGCGATACCATCGCCATCGTGGGCCAGGGGCCCGTAGGCCTGTCGGCGACGCAACTCGCGGCCGCCATGGGGGCGCGCATCATCGCCCTCGATGTCAGCGCCGAGCGGCTCAAGCGCGCCAAGGAATTCGGCGCCGACGCGCTGATCAATCCGCAGACCGACGATGCTGTCGCCGCCATCAAGGCGCTCACCCACGGTGCCGGCGCCGACCATGCCCTCGACACCTCCGGCAAGGCGGACGGCCGCCTGATCGCGGTGCGCGCCGCACGGCCGTGGGGCACCGCATGTTTCGTCGGCGAAGGCGGGGACGTCACGATCGACGTCAGCCCGGTGATGCTGCGCAAGCAGCTCACCATCGTCGGCTCATGGACGTTCTCGACGTCGATCCAGGCCGACTGCGCGCGCTTCATCGCCGACCGCAGGATCGACGTCGATCATCTGTTCACGCATCGCTGGACGCTCGATCAAGCCGACGAGGCCTATTGGGTGTTCGACCGGCAGATTGAAGGCAAGGGCGTCTTTCTGATGCAGTAAGCCACCGACACGGCCGCAGCGGCGCTACTGCAAGATCTCCAGGGTCAGCGGCTTGAGCCTGAAATTGTTGCAGGCATTGAACAGGATCGGGCAATTCGAGATGGCGACGATCTGCGGCATCAGCGCGCGCATCACCATGTAGTCGCCGGGCTTGCCCTTGGGCGGGCGGATTTCCCAGACGCCGTTGGCGTCGTACGCGACCGTCATGAAAATGTTGAAGCAGGCATCGACGTTGAAATTCCAGCGGTCCATGCTGTAGCCGCGGATGGCGGCTTCGAGATTGTCCTGGCAATTGGGGGCGCCCCGCGCGCGCTCACCGTAGCGCACGATATTCATGTGTTCGCTGCAGTAGCCGCCGCCGCAATAATTCTCGCCGGTGAGGTCCTCCTCGATCTGCCACATCGGCCGCGTGCAATTGCTGTAGAGCACATGCGGCGCGGTGAATTTCCAGCTCAGATTCACCGCACGGCTCGACAGCATCGACAACAACTCGTGCACGTCGTCTCGGTTGAACGAGATCAGATCGGCGACCTGCTCGCCCTCCGGCTGGGTCAGTTTGAGCTTCTGCCCCGGCTCGATTTCGAAACTGATATTGTCGGCCGGCGGCAGCGTCACGGGCTTCCCCGGCTCAAGCACGGCAGTCGGGCGGTCCATGATCTGCGATCTCCGTCATTGCGGATCGAACGATGAACCGCTGACCGCCGGGCGGCGGCCGCGCCCTTCCCATCCCAGCGACACGCCTCAGCGGCCGAGCTTGCGGGCCATGACGTTCTCACAGCGCACGCCTTCCGGCGGCTCTTCGCCGAGATAGAGTCCGCCCGACATTGCGAACTGCATGAGATTCGACGGTGCGCCAGCGGTCCCCCAGCGGTCGCCGCGCTGCGGCATGACCTTGTCCCAATAGGCCGCGTCCTGCGGGACGTGGGTGGCTTCGTCGATCTGATCGAGTTCGGTCGTGTATTCCGCGACGAAGCCGTCCGGCTCGATGAAATACGAAAACACGTTGTTGCCGGGGCCATGGCGGCCGACACCCCACTCAGTACCGAAGCCATTTTTCTTGAGCCGCCCCGTGCCGCGCATCAGCCCGTCGATATTGGGCACCTCGTAGGCGACATGGTTGAGCGACGGTCCATTGGCGCGGACCATCGCGATGCTGTGATGGTCGGCCGAGCAGCGCAGGAAATCCATCATGTGCGTGCTGTCGGAGTGTTTGAAGCCGAGCACGTCGATGAAGAACTGCATCTGGCCGCCGGTGTCGCCGCTGTTGAGCACGACGTGGCTGATCTTGGTTGGGCGCGAGCGGTCGAGGCCGACATTCGGATGCTGCGCGCCTTCCGACGAGATGCACATCGTGAAGCCTTCCGGGCTCTGAAAGCGGAAGCCGTAGCCGCCGCCTGCCGCGCCCGGCAATGCCGCCGGCTCGCTCAGGACCTTGATGCCGTAGCTCTTGGCCTTGGCGCAGAGCTGATCGACCGAGGCGCGGTCCTGCGTGGCGAAATTGACATTGAGCAGGCCCGGCTTCGGCCGCTCGCGGAGCGTGAGCACGTGGTGCTCGCTGCCAGTGCCGCGCAGATGGATGCCGTCGCCGTCGGCGCCGACCTCTTCGAGCGCCCAGACCTTGGTGTAAAAGTCCGCCGATTGCTGCAGATCGCGCACGCCAAGCTCGATGCTGCACACGCCCGTGACTTTGCCATTCATCATCCTTGTCCTCCGGACCGCCGAGTGAGATGCTCCGTGCGGCCCTCGTTCGCAGGCGCACAGACCAATTTGCCGTCATAATAGGGCCGCGGCCGGTATCGATCAATGACCGTAGCCGCAGCGGGCCGGACAGCGTGTATAATGGACGCTGGGTAAAGACGCATTCGTTGGGAGGAAACGTGCCCGGATATTTGATCGCCAATCTCGATATCACCGATCCGGCTGGGTTCGAGGAATACCGGACGAAAGTATCGCCATTGATCGCCAAATTCGGCGGCCGGTACCTGGTGCGGGGCGGCGACGTGAAAACGCTTGAAGGCAACCTTCCCATCCGCCGGCTTGTCGTTCTCGAATTTCCGTCGGTCGAGGCGGCGCAACGCTTTTACGACAGTCCCGAATACCAGCCGCTTCTGAAGATCAGGTTGGCCAGTACAAAGTCGGACCTGGTGCTGGCGGCGGGTTACGCGGACTAGGTCTGTCAAGTTACGTTCCTTGCACCGAAGCGACCTGTTTTCAGCGGAGCAACAACATGCCATTGCAAATTCGTCGTAGACAATTCCTCCGACTGGCCGGTTGCACCGCCGCCGCTACCGCGGTGCCGCACACCGCGTTTGCAGTCGACTATCCGGCGCGGCCGGTGCACATGATTGTCGACATTCCGGCCGGTCTTGCGCCCGACGTCGTTGCCCGGCTGGTCGCACCGCCCTTGTCGGCTCAGTTCGGCCAGCAATTCATCGTCGACAATAAACCGGGCGCCGGCGGCAATATCGGCGCCGAGTATGTGATCCGCGCGGCGCCGGACGGTTACACGCTGCTGGTCATGATTTCGGGGAATGCGGCGAGCGGGGCACTCTACCCGCACCTCGATTTCAACTTCGTCCGCGACATCACACCGATCGCGTTCATGGGCTATACGCCCTTCGTGATCGTGGTGAACCCTTCAGTCCCCGCCAAGACCCTTCCAGAACTCATCGCTTACGCCAAGGCAAATCCCGGCAAGCTCAACCTCGCCTCGCCGGGCGCCGGCACCGCGCCGCATCTCGCCTTCGAATTGTTCCGGATGATGACCGGCGTCGATATCGTTCACGTGCCGTATCGTGCGGCGTACATGCCCGATCTGCTCGGCGGCCAGGTGCAACTTGCCTTCGTCGCGGCACCGCCGGTGCTCGGCTTCATTCATTCCGGCAAGCTGCGCGCACTTGCGGTGACCAGTGCAACGCCGATGGACGCACTGCCGGATGTGCCGCCCGTGGGCGGCACCGTGCACGGTTACGAGGGCAGCGGCTGGACCGGCCTTGGCGGACCGAAGGGCACGCCAGCCGAGATCGTCGATAAGCTCAATAAGAAGCTCAACGCCATTATGGCCGATTCCGCCATGAAAAAGCGGCTGACCGGCCTGGGGGTCGAGTGGACGGCGATGACGCCGGCGGAATTCGGCAAGCTGATCGCTGATGCCGCCGACAAATGGGCCAAGGTCATCAAATTCGCCGGCATCAAAACGCAATAAAGTTACCTGACACTCCTGCCGCGCATTCGATCGGGACCACAATGCAGCTGCAACGCTGGACTTGGATAGTCCTGCCCGCTTGTTTCCGGGCCGGTTGATAGACGCAAATGACGCCGCTCCTCGAAACTCGACTCGCACTCCCGCTCAGGAATGCGACTTATGGAATCTATGCTGCCGGCAATGCCATCTCCCTCGTTGGGACGTGGATGCAGCGGATTTCCGTGAGCTGGCTGACGTGGGAGCTGACGCATTCTGGATTCTGGCTCGGCGTCATCGCGTTCGCTGATTTCTTTCCGGGCCTCATCGTCGGTCCGATTGCCGGTGCAGCTGCCGACCGATCGGACCAGTTGAAAGTCGTCAAGATCAGTCAAGTGGTTTCGCTGGCGCAGGCGACTGTGTTGTGTGCGCTCACTGTGCCGATCGCCTGAATATCTGGGGCCTCGTCGCTCTGACCGTATTTCAGGGAGCGGTCGTGGCATTCAACCAGCCGGCACGGCTAGCGCTTGTGCCCTCGCTCGTCGCCCCCGACGACCTGGGGCCGGCCATTGCGGTCAACTCGGTGATCTTCAATCTCGCCCGCTTCATAGGCCCCATGCTTGCCGGTCTGGTGATCGTCTGGTCCGGCGTTGCCGCGTCTTTTGCCGCCAATGCGGTGAGTTACGTCGTCTTTCTTGTCGCTCTCGTTCGCGTTAAGGTCCGGGATGTCCCTCACGAGCCGGGAAAACGCCGAAGCTTTACGACCGATCTGAAAGACGGCATTCGCTACACGGCCACTCATCCGGCAATCGGCGCCTTGCTTCTGCTGTTGGCTGCCATCGGCATCGGCGGCAGACCTTTGAACCAGTTGTTGCCTGCATTTTCAGCCCAAATTTTTCATATGGGCGCAGGCGGCTTTTCGATCCTGGCCTCGGCGGCCGGCGCCGGCGCAATCCTCGGCGGCCTTTGGATTGGACATCGATCCCAGGCCTTGGACTTGATTTTCGTCACGACGATAGCCTCGCTCGGCGGCGCCGCCTCGGCGATTGGCGCGAGTGCTACGGGCACGATGTGGGTTGCCGTACCGTGCGTCGCGGCGTTCGGCTTTTGCCTGTCGAGCGCCGGGATCGCGATCCAGACGATAATCCAGTTGTCGTCCGATCGCGCCATGCGGGGCCGGGTGATGGGGCTCTATGGCCTGATTTTTCGCGGCGCCCCCGCCCTCGGCGCTCTGGCGGCGGGTCTTGCCTCTGAGCGCTTCGGATTGCGGTGGCCGGTTGTCTTCGGGGCCCTCATCGTCATCGCGGCTGCGGCCTGGACACACGGCAAATATCCACGGATAGCGGCGGGTCTGACGAAGTCCGCAAGTTAACGGCATCAAGCCTGCAGCGGCGCCCGCAATACCGGCTAGAACGATAAACTGCCCGACAGGGAAGGCCGTTCTGGGCGCTCCTCGTTCTTCGGTGCCGCGCAACAGCGCATAACCCATGACGAATAGCGGGAAGCCGCCGTGCCAGAAGACGTAGAGCCACGCCGTCGTTTGCTCCTGGCGCCAAGCAACCCGGTCGCGCTGAAGGCGCCCGGGAAAGTCAGCGCATGCGGGACGATCATCAGCGCATCGAACAGGTAGCCACTGGCCAAGACCAAGATGCTGAGAAAACGCAGGCGCACGAACTGATCGAACAGCAGGGCCGCGGTGATTCCGGCTTCTTTGGAAAAGGTCGGATCGCTCCTGGTCGTGGCCGAAGTGGCCATCTCTGCCATCCTGCTAGTCGGCTCGGGACTGCTGTTGAAAAGCCTATCAGCAAGCTTCTCAACGTCGATACCGGATTCAACGTCAGCCGCCTGACCACGTTCTACGTTTTTCCCGACAGCAAGCGCTATGACGAGGACGCGCAAGCCAACCTGCTGCACGACAAACTCATCGACGCCCTGCGCGCCGTGCCGGGAACGTCCGTCGGTGCGACCAGCACTCCACCCGTCGTCGGAGGCAATACCAGCCTGTTTCGCGCAGTCGGCGCGCCCCTCTACGCCATTACCCTACGAAGCCAACAGTCGCGACATCGATCCCGGATACTTCTCCACCTTGCAGGCAAGGCTCCATGGCGGACGTTATTTCAATGAGCGTGACAACGCCAACGCTCCCAAGGTCGTCATGATCAACCAGACCATGGCGAAAATTGCCTTTGGCAACGTGGACCCGGTCGGCAAAGAAATCGTTTTCACCTACAGCCCGACAGAGAAGCCCCGGCAGGTGGTCGGTGTAGTGGCCGAAGCTCCTGAGGGCGAACTCAACGATGCCGACAAGCCCGCGATCTATTCTTGGCCCGCTCAGGGCCCCGACACCATCTTTGCCGTGGTCGTGCGCTCTGACATTGACCAGGCAGCACTTCGGCCGGCCTGGGAAAACGCCGTCCACCAGGTCGATCCCGGCATCGTACTCTTCCAGATGCAGACCATGGAAGACCTGATCGCCCAATCTCCCGTGGCGATGATGCACCGCTACCCGGCACGGCTCGTCAGCATTTTTGCCGTATCGGCGCTGCTGCTCGGCGTCATCGGATTGTATGGCGTGGTGTCGTACTCGGTGAGCCTGCGCACCCGCGAGATCGGCGTCCGCATGGCGCTGGGCTCGCCGCGCGGAGATGTGCTGCGGCTCGTGCTCGCCAACGGTATGCGGCTCGCAGCGATCGGCGTAGCCGTCGGTGTCGCCGGAGCCGTGCTGGCCGGGTACTTCTTGCGCAGCGTTCTCTTCGGCGTGAAGCCCTGGGACTTGGCGACGCTGGTGTTGGTGGCCGCCGTTCTCCTGACGATTAGCGCACTTGCCAGCTACCTGCCAGCACGCCGCGCCGCACAACTCGACCCGATGCAGGCGTTACGCTACGAGTGAGCATGTGTATTAGTGGTGTATAACACAATAACAAATAAAACAAAACTTGCGACTGTTTAGAATCAGTGGCTTGGGCGGAAATTGTTCGCATGTCATTGATAAATATGCATGTTATGCGTATCCATTTCTGCCCGTGGGACTTAGCTGGCAAAAATGGCGGGTTTGCTGCCAAAACTTGTCATACTTTACATACTTGTCATACAGACATTTGCCATGCTTGTCATACTTATATGACTGCGAATTGACATACTTTCAATACAAGTCATACTCATTCTCGGCGCCACGGGGACAAATCTCAAAGAACAAATTCTCTTGCGCGCTTGGCGCCAGTGGAGGCAGAGACACGTCTCCCCTTGCCTCACAATACGTTTCTTAAAGCATGGTTGACGAGTCCGAAAAGGGCAGAGGTCACACCGCCGTGTGATAAAGGGGGCCGGCGAGAACGGGGCAGCCCGGTTAGTTAGCTGGTTGGCCGGCCCGCCCGGCCGAACTACGAACTCCAGGGTACATTTTACAAGGGCCGTATGCTGTCCCTTCGCCCGCGGCGGCGGGCTCCGGGACTCGGGGGTTATTCGCAGCCTCCCCAGTGCTGAAGCACTGGGCTTTGATGTTGCGGCCTTCCTGGTTCTTGGTTCGGGTACCGCCGGAGAGTCAAAGTCACAACTAGGATTGGTTGCCCGGGTTAGCGCCCAGAAGCCGGGCCCGAACCTAGGGCACCCGGCCGGAGGAGTGCTAACACCTTTAGATTCTGGTATTTGACCAGATTCCCATCGGCGTCTGCTCTCGACATCAAGGTAATCTTGAGTGCAAGGCTCTAGTGGCTAAGGTGAGCAATTCTGCACAGACCTGCCTCGCCCAGAATGGTGTAATCAGCGCTGTCGGGCTTCAAAAGCAGAACTTTACATGTTGTGTGGGGCTGTTGGAAGCCATGACGAAAATTCAAGTTAAGTTGTGAAAATTTCGGTTTAGCCCAACGCCGAAGGCGGGCTCTCGGAGGAAATAGAAATGGCAAAGAAACTGTTGCTTCTCACGTTGTTATTGACCGTTGCCGCGGGCGTGATGCACGCCAGCACGATCAACGGCTCAATACCCTTTGCAGGGGACAATGCAGGCCAAAATGGCGCCGACTTGTCAGTCAGCACAAAGGTGTGGGATACGAATACGATCACCTCGGCTATCGGGTTGGGCGACTACTCCGTAATTCCGCTTAACACGCCTGACGGTCCTTTCACCCTCGACCTTGGCACCATCGGAACGGGCGGAGGATTTTCGGTCTCAAACGCGACATACGGCAGCTTTAGCGCCACCTACGGGCAGATCGTTCAACAGACCGTAAGTTTCATGGACATCTACCTGCGCGGTATGTACTCTGGCTTGCCGGGCTTCGATGCGGCAGATACAAGCCTTCGCTTGTCGTTTACGCAGAGCGGGAATTCCCTTTCCGTCAGTGGCACCTTGAACTCACCGCCTGTTAACGTCCCTGAGCCCGGCACGCTTGGCTTGCTCGGTTCAGTCCTGTGCTTGGCCTGGCGGCAGTTCTGCGTCGCAAGCTGATGGCTAGCTAGCTTACCAACGGGGCAAAGGGAGTCGTTCTGTGTTCCGCCGCCCCCTCCCCCGCACTTGCGGCGCTGAACTCGTTCGATTCCCTTGGCTCTGACTTGGGCACCCCTCAAGCTATCCGAGTCCCAAAACCCATGCCGCGATCCCAATCGCAGCATGGGTTCTGTTTTCTTCACGTGCCAGAGCTACGAGAGTTTCGTGTGTCCCTAACGCCCCGCCAAAAGAAGGCGGATCGGGAACGAACGGCAGGTTTTTGTGTCAATGGGTTGACGGGGGTGGACCCCGCCGATCGGAGCATTTTGGGAAAAGCCCCACATTTGCCAACAGAAGGCAAATATGGGCCACGGGGATATGTGGGCCACCA
>CAVPQA010000016.1:0-55028 GCA_963707175.1 uncultured Alphaproteobacteria bacterium | reverse complement strand
CGATAATGCCCCGGCTAATGCCACAATTCTGGTCGCACCCGGCAGTTACACCGAGACTGCGAATTACAACCCGAATAATAACACCGACACCGGTAGCGGCGATCCGGTCGGACTTCTGGTTGACAAGAGCGGCCTAACTATCGAAGGTGTCGATGGCAGCGGCAATGTGATCACGAGCTCTTCGAACACCCAGGCGACGATCATTTCGTCGATCGAATCGGATTGGGGAACGAATTTTATGTCGCCGCCCCGAATGTGACCATCAGTGGACTGGCGTTCCAGGCCACCGGGCTCGAATATGGCCAGAACCCGGAAATACCGGCATCGTCGATAAGGCTTTCGAGGACGTTGCCAACAACTTCACGCTGGAAAACAGCTTCGTGGACGCCCTGAACGGCGTTCCGCTGGGCTCCTCCGTTTACATTGACGAGCCGACCGTTCCGACGAATCTGAACGGCTCCCCCAACCTAACGGGGTTCCAGTCGGTTATCACGCAATACAATATTACCGGCAACATTCTGGACGGCGATTTTGTCGAAGCGAGCGGCGTCGGCTTCGGCCATCCAGGGGTCAGCCTGTCTCTGCAGTTCACCAACAACGAATTCTCGCCGAACGACCTCACGACGGCGGACGACCTATGCGCAACAGGACGGCCGCGCGAATCTTGGCGTCATTCTCAACGGCGATCTCTCCCCGACGATCGGTTGGGACCTGGCTCCCGTCGCCGATCCGACCCTCACCGGGAACACGATCGATTCGGGCTACACGGAATCTCCGACCGGTGCCGACCTCCGGGCGAGGGACGACAGTGCAGGCAACCTTCCGAGCCTGAGTTACATTCAGAACTACGTAGCGAACAATACGCTCGGCACATACGCCTACGACCTGAACTCGGCCGGGACTGCGCTCGACATTCAGACTTCGGGCGGCATCAGTTACTATTACGTCTACATCAATGCCGGCGATGCCAGCGCTTCAGGGGCAGCCACCGCGGGTGACCTGATGATCGTTCAGAGCGGAAGCGACAGCTCCGTTCAGACGATCCAGACCAACAATCTGACCGTCAAGGCGCTGTCCACCTCGACAGCGCTCGACCTCTCGCTCGGCAGCGGCGTCACCAGCATCACGCTCGCCGATTATTCGGCCGGCAATGGCGCCAATGTTACGGTCAGCGGAAACAACTCCGACGACACCACCACGGGCAATGACGGCAGCGACACCTTCAATCTCGGTACCGGCAGCAACACCGTAACCGGCGGAAGCGGGCTCAACACCGTGCATCTGTCGTCGACTCTGACCGCTGCCAACTTCAGCTTCAGCAACAACAAGTGGGTGATAAGCAACGGAGCGAGCACCGACAATCTCAGCGGGATCTCGGTGGTTACCGACGGCTCGGGTCACACATTCCTGCTGGTGGGTGCCGGCAGCCAGTATTCGACGCCAAACGCAGCATACCTTTCGACCCAGCATACGTCGAATAACGTCACCATCATCGACACGCCGGCGCAGGACGAAACGCCGGTTCTGAGCGTCAACAACGGCGGCCTTTATGTCAACGCGACGAGGGCGGGCGCGGTTGCGTTTTCGGTGTCGAGCTTCGACGATGACGAAAGCGGGACTCTGACTTTCAGCGACGACAATTCGGCGCACAACGTGTCGCTGCAGGTCGTGCAAGGCACATCTAGCCGCTTCCTGCTGAACAATAATCCAGTCTCCGCGGTGAATCTGTCGGGCTTGACCGAGGGCACCATCACGGCAACCTTGTCGGTGACGGATACCGCTGGAAACAGCGAAACCGTCACCAACAGCTCGGTAACACTCGATAAGGACCTTGGCGAGCAGGCGGCGCTGAAGCTAGCGGTCAACAACACACACGTCGGCAAGATCACGGCCTCGGCGGTGTCATTTACGATTGCCGGCCTCGATACTGAGGATACGGGAACCGTTACGTTCACCGATGGGAATAACCACAAAGTGACGGTGCCCGTGACGGGCGCGACAGGCAGCTACTCGGCCAATATCAGTCCGCTGACCGATGGCACAATTACCTCCTCGCTGCAGGTCAATACCGACGCGGCCGGTAACAGCTTCACCGCCGTTTCGGGAGCCAACATCGCTCTCAACCAGAGCGCGGCGCCCGACAGCTCGATCGCGATTACCTCGGGTCTGAGCAACAACGACCCGACGGCGGGAACGACGCTGCAGGCGAGTGTCAGCTTTACCGCAGGCAACAGTGCGACTTCACCGATCACCTACAACTGGTTCGTCAACGGCAGCCAAGCGCAGAGCGGATCATCATCGAGCTTTACGCCGACCGAGGCGGACGTTGGCGCGGCGATTACGGTCCGGGCAAGTTTCACTGACGTATTCAGCGACGCCGTCCTCGTCAGTAGCGCCGCAACCGGTGGCGTGCTGGATGCCGCACCGGCGGTGAGCGCAGTGGCCGTCTCCGGAGTGCCCGAAGTTGGCCAGACGCTAACGGCGTCAGCGACAGCCACGCCCGCCGATGACACGCTGACGTTTGAATGGTTCAGTTCGGCGGACAATTTCACCAATCCGATCGCCAGCGGGCCGACCTTCAAGGTGACGACGACCAGCGTCTCGCTTGAAGTCGAGGCCATCGCCACCAACGCCAACGGCGTGCAGGCGACCGCATTCAGCGGAGAGATCGCCCCGTTGCAGCCTCCCCCGCCGGCCGTCAACTTCCCACAGCGTTGCCAACAGCAATGTCGACGAGTGGATTCTGGCGAATGGCGGCCAATGGGACGCGAGTGCGGAGCCCGGCTCGATACCGTCCGGCTACGCGGTCGTGGGTGTCGGCGACTTCAACGGCGACGGCACGAGCGACATCCTATGGCAAAACTCGACCAATGGCGACACTCAGGAATGGCTGATCAGCAACGGCGGCTGGACCGGCACGGTCGACCTCGGTTCGCACCCCGGCAATTTCAAGATCGTCGGGCGTTGGCGATTTCACCGGCAATGGCATCGACGATGTGCTGTGGACCAGCGCCACCAGCAGCGGGGTCCAGACAGACATCTGGGAGCTCAGCTCCAACGGCCAATGGAGCGCGAGCGTCAGTCCGGGCACGCATCCGGCGGGCTACAATGTCGTCGGTATCGGCGATTTCAACGGCGACGGCACGAGCGACATCCTGTGGCAGAACCCGACCACCGGCGATGTCGACGAGTGGCAGATCGTCAATGGCCAATGGTCCGCCAGCGTCGATCTTGGTTCGCATCCGGGCACCGGCTGGACTATTGCGGGGGTCGGCGACTTCTTCGGCAACGGCATCGACGACATCCTCTGGACCAACTCCACGCGGCGGCCAGGTGCAGACCGACATCTGGAAGCTGGGGTCCAACGGCCAATGGGCCGCCAGCGTGAGCCCCGGCACGCATCCCGCCGGCTATCAGGTCGCCGCCGTCGGCAATTTCGCCGACACCGGCACCGACGGGATGCTTGTGGTACAATTCAAGCACCGGCGATATCGACGAATGGCAGCTCTCAGCAATGGCCAATGGGCCGCCAGCTTCGATCTCGGCACCCATCCCGGCGGATTCCAGATTGCGGGGGCCGGCGCCTTCGTTAACGGCAACGCCACGAGCGACGTCTTGTGGCAACATAAGACCTGACGCGAGCGCATCGCTGCCCGCCGCATTAAACCGTTCGCGGGGAGCCATGCACCGATGCGGTTGCGTAACTCGCGTCTGAACTTTTGCAACACAAGGTGGCCCCGCGTGGGGTTTCCCGTGCGGCTTCGCAGCCATTGACGTTGGTGCATTGATTGCATTGGCCGGCACGAAGTGGCGGTACCAATCTCCAACACAAAAGAGTATCCCCGACCCTCCGGAAAGGGCCGGGGATTGCCAGTGCATCAGCTCCTCAGACATCAAAGCTGACGGCTGCTTTGTTAGGATGGCTGTATTAATAAATTCGAACCTCTAGAAAACCGAAAATGGGCCTTTTGGCTGACGGGACTAAGGCTCGAGGTCCGGTGGGACCGGCGGCGGCTCGTAGATCAGGGTAATGGTGACGCGACGGTTGGGCGGGAGTGACAGGTCTTCCCTCATCACGGGATTATCGGCCTTGCCGGCCGCGCGATAGATGTTCGAAGACGGATATCCGGACTCTTCGAGAATTTGCCGTACGGCGTTGGCGCGGTGGATCGAGAGTTGCCAATGTCCGGGGCCGCGCACCGAACTCCGTGGCGTTTTCGCCGTATGGCCCGTAATGGAAATTCGAAACGGTTCCGTCCGCAAGGGTACTGCCAGTTTCTCAAGAATTCGCCGCATGCGTTCATTGGGCTCTTTGGAACGCTTTGGAAACATCGATTGTTCGTCTTGATCGACAAGATCGATGTTAAGGCCCTCGCGGCTCCGTTCGATGCTGATGTGCCGCGACGCTTCCGTCAGATCCGGCAGATCCTCCAGCGCGCTGCGCAGTGAGGCTGCGGCCAATTTCAAGGCCCGTTCGGCCGGGTCGTCAGATCCGTGCTCGTCAGGCGCCGGCTTATTCGATAAGTCATCGGGCTGAACATGCTCCGAATACTTGAGCTTTTCGCGGGTGGGCAATCCTCCCATTTCGGTAAGGCCCGCATAGTGGAATTTATCCTGGACACCAAACGCCTCTTGCATCGAGCCGGCTACAGCGTGCATCTGCTTTGCATCTTGATTGGAAAACGCCACCAACATCACGAAAAAGCTAACCAGCAGGCCCATGAGATCGGCAAATGTAACAAACTAACCATGGCCGCCCCCATGAGCCCCTTCTTTGCGTCGCGCCATAGAAAGATCGGCTAGCCAATTGTTCGTCCCCGGGAAGAATTAAAGCTCAAATTGCCCTATTCTTCCTGGCCCGGATGATACCGGTCCACCGCTCGTGTTCGGGCGTGTGGGTATAGGTATCTGCGGCGACGACGTGATCCCGGCCAATGGTCTTAGCGTGGTACATAGCCATGTCGGCGCGCCGCAACAGCGCATCTATCGTGTCGTTTGCTTCCCATTCGGCCACGCCGAAGCTGCACGTGACGTCGGCGAGGTTCCAATCCGGAAAACGCAGGTTCTTTATGGAGCGTCGTAAGTTCTCGGCATGGTCGATTGCATCATCCAGTGCACAGGCCTTAAGGACGCCGAACTCCTCACCGCCGAGCCTGCCGGCAATCGTCATGTCGGCTGTCGTCACGACCTTGCTGACAGCGGCAAGGACCGCATCGCCAGCCTCATGGCCATGGGTATCATTGACATGCTTGAAATGATCGAGATCGAAGATGATTGCTGAAAGCGACCGACCAGTTTCGGCCGCGCGGCAGGCCACTGCCGCACTGTCGAAAAATGCGCGGCGGTTCAGGAGGCCAGTCAGGGGATCCGTCGTTGCAAGTTGGATCAGTTCGACTCTGCAAAAGGGTCAGGCGATCTGCCGCCCGCAATCGCGCGCGCAATTCCTCCGCAAACGGCGGCTTACGAATGAAATCGTCGGCACCGTTATCAAGTGCTTGCGCCGCCAGGCTATAGTCGCTGGTCGACGACATCACCCCGATGAACAGCGATCGCCTCGCGCCGGCGAGCTTGCGCGCCTCCGCGCACAGCGCGATTCCGGAGATGTCACCCAGCTGCACGCTGGTCAACAAAGCCCGAATGTCAGCGTCGATCGAAAGGTGATTGAGCGCAGCTCGGCCTTCGCAGAACGCAAGCACCTGGTGCTCGCTTTGACCGATCATATCGGTCATCGCCCTCTGCACCGCGCGACTTGGATCGACGAGCACAATTCGCATAGCAAGCCCGGAAAGCTATGTCTTAATGGGCCAACGAATTTAAGAATTCATTAAATACCTATTCCCGGGTCAGCGATGACGACCAGTTGCTTTGACTATGGATCGCACGAGCGGCTGGGGAAAAATGCGTTTCCAGCGCTTCTTGATCGTCGGCTTGCGGGGGGCAAAGTGAGCCAACGATCGGCCTTAACTGGTTAACACAAATTCATTTGATGGGGGGATGGCGATCGGGACCCCCCTCAACGCCCCCTAGTCTCGACCAGTGCATATCCTAGAATGATGAGGGCTTTTTGTGGGCTCAAATGTTGGCAGCGTGACCGACAAATTAGCCGAGTGTGGCGATTGGGTCACACGTTATTGAAATGCTTGTTGCTCGCTTGTTTTTTGTTTGTTCTCCGCATAATGCAAATGGCCAGCAGAGAAACCTGTTGAAATTTTCGCGTCACGCAGACAGCGCAGCAAGGCTTGACGGTCTGTTAGGGGATCGGCCGGTCGGTGCGCGCGCATCCTTGATCACGGCAAACAGATCAGGCAAGCCGCTGACGAACAGAGCGCTTTCCCGAAGGACCGAGGTCAGGACCAGGACGGTCACGATCATCGGAACTGGAAAATAGCTCTATGGCGCCAAGCCTCGACCCGATCGCCACTTTATTTTCAGATCGCTAGCCGCTATAAGGCGCGGCACGAATTTAAAATCGGAGATGTATATGCCAAAGAAGCGCAAGCGCATTGTCTGGAGCGCGGAGCACGTTCGCACCCTCAAAGCTATGGCCAAGAAAAAGCGGCCTGCCGGTGCAATCGCCAAAACGCTCAGACGAACTGAAGGTGCCACCCGGCAAAAAGCGTTCAGCCTTGGATTGTCGCTTGATACCCGCGCATAGCGATCAGCATTACCGAACTCGCTCGACCGCCTTTCGCTGCTTTGACGGCGAATGATTCGTAAGTTCTTCAACGAGTTGGACAACCGCTTCGCGGACCTTTGCGCCTTCTGATCTGCATGTAAGCCTTGACCAACCTCAGGCCGTCGCGTGTGGCCAGGAACCCGATCGGATCGGGCGGAGCGGCCGTGCTCGGCGCATGCTTTGCCGGCAGTTCTGAGTTTGAAAAGCCTTCAAAGAAGAACGTGACTGGAACCTGCAAAAGGCGGGCGAACTGCTGAAGGCAACTCGCACTAATCCTGTTCGTCCCCTTTTCATATTTTTGAATCTGCTGGAAGGATACGCCGACGGCATTAGCCACGTCGGTCTGACTCATATCCAGCATCACTCGGCGGATACGCAGCATTTTTCCGACATGTGTGTCGGTTGGCATGGGCGACTTTGCCATAAGACCCCTCCCCTTAAGAAAGGTAAAGCATATCGATGATGTTTGGACCTTGAAAGCCGATGAGGCGCTTTATCGCTGCCGGGACCTTCCGGAAATATCGTGGGCCGGGGCGAAACATTGACGGCTTACCTCAACCCGCATAGGAAAATGCAATCTCGCCGGCGAGCAGGTATTCTTACCTGATACAAACATCGTGTCCCGGGTGTATATTCGTTTGCTTGTGATGCCCGGCCCTGTGCCGGGCATCCCCGTCTTTGCCCCCCTCCGAAACGGCCGCGCACGGCCGGAACACACCGCGCCATGACCGATCGGACTGCACAGGCGCCCGCCGAGCCGGCGCTGCTGCACCATGGGCCGTTTATGCGCTTCGTCTATGTGCGCATCGCGGCCTCGATTGCGCTGCAGATGCAGGCGGTCGCGATCGGCTGGCAGATGTATGCGCTGACCGGAAGCTCGTTCCAGCTCGGGCTGGTCGGGCTGGTGCAGTTCATCCCGGCTGTAGCCTTGTTTCTACCCACCGGCCACGCCGCCGACCGCTACGACCGGCGCCGGGTGAGCGCAGCCGCGCAGACCGTCGAGGCGATGGCGGTCGCGGTGCTGGCCGTGGCGACGGCGGGCGGATGGCTGACGCCGGCGCTACTGCTCGCCATGGCGTTTTTGGTCGGCGCCGGGCGCGCCTTCGAGCAACCCAGCCTGCAATCCGTGCTGCCCAATATTGTCTCGGCGCAAGTGCTGCCGCGCGCTATTGCGGCGGCCAACTTGGCGGCGCAGACCGCGGTCGTGGCCGGTCCGGCGCTCGGCGGCGCGCTGCTGGCGGTCAGTCCGAGCCTGACGTTTGCGGCCTGCGCGGCGCTGTGGCTGTCGTCCGCCGCTATGATGATCGGCATCGCGATGGAACGGGTCACCACAAAGCGCGAACCGCTCGAACTGCGGACGATGTTCAGCGGGCTTGCCTTCATCTGGCAACACGGCGTCGTGCTCGGTGCCATTACGGTGGACCTGTTCGCCGTGCTCTTGGGCAGCGCCACGGCGCTGCTGCCGATCCTCGCCCGCGATATTTTTCTGACCGGGCCGCTCGGCTTCGGTGCGTTGCGGGCGGCGCCCGCGGCCGGCGCGATCGTCGCTGCGCTCATTCTGACGCGGCACCCGATATCTTGGCGTGTCGGCCACGCGATGTTCGCGTCGGTAGCGGCCTACGGAATCGGCACCATCCTGCTGGCCTCGTCGCCGAATTTCAGCCTGGCTATCGCGGCTCTGATCGTCGTCGGCGCGGCCGACACGATCAGCATGGTGATTCGCCAGACGCTGGTGCAGCTTCATACGCCCGACCGGATGCGTGGTCGGGTCTTCGCGGTGAATTCGATGTTCACCTCGACCTCAAACCAGCTCGGCACGTTCCGTGCAGGAACGGTGGCGGCGGCGCTTGGCGCCGTTCCGGCGGTGCTGCTCGGCGGCGCCAGCGCCATCGCGGTGGTGCTGATTTCGGCGGTGGTATTTCGCGATCTCCTGCGTGCCGACGGCTATGAGCCGAACACGCCGTAACCGCACAATAACCGCGCCAAATGCGCTAATATGGGCCATCATATTGGCGTCCCAATGGGCTGATTTGGTCGCCGCATGACCTTGAGGATTCCGATGCAATCTTTTGTTGTTTTGCGACTTTCGCTGCTCCTGGGGCTGACCCTCGGGCTTTCGCTGGCGGCCGTTCCGGCCCGCGCCGAGGCCCCCTGCGGGGGCGATTTTGCCACTTGGCTGAGCGGCTTTGAGCAGGAGGCCGCGCAGCCGGGATTTCCCAGCGCGCCATCCAATCCTCCCTCGGCGGCATGACTTTTGATCCCGCGATCATCGCCCGCGATCATGCCCAGGGCGTTTTTCGTCAGAGCTTCGAGCAGTTCTCGGGGCGCATGGTGCCGCCGCGCCTGCCGCGCGGCCGGCGGCTACTGGCGCAATACCATCCGCTGTTTGACCGCATCGAGCACCAGTTCGGCGTGCCCGGTCCGGTGCTCGTTGCGATCTGGGGTCTGGAAACCTCCTATGGCGCCGACGTCGGCAAGTTTCCCACCATCCGCGCGCTGGCGGCGCTCGCCTACGACTGCCGCCGCGCCGAAAAATTCCGCGGCGAATTGCTCGATGCGCTGCGCATCGTCGATCGCGGCGACATGACCGCGGCGCAGATGCGCGGCGCCTGGGCTGGCGAGATCGGGCAGACGCAATTCCTGCCGTCGTCGTATCTGAAATACGCCGTCGATTACGATGGCAACGGCCGCCGCGATCTCATTCACAGCGTGCCCGATGCAATGGCTTCGACGGCGAATTACCTTAAGGGCTATGGCTGGCAGGCGGGCCAGCCTTGGGGCGAAGGCACCGCCAACTTTCAGGTGCTGCTGCAATGGAATGCATCGCAGGTTTATACCAAGACCGTGGCCTATTTCGCCCAGCAGCTCGCGCAGGGCCAGGATCGGTGATGAGCGGAAGGCGGCGCAATCAGCTGCCGAGCCAGCGCTCCAGAAACACGCTGAGCCAAGCGCGCGCGCTGTAATCGTACACCGCCCGATCGGCGAAATGCGCCTCGCGCGGCTTCGCACCCGGCAACGCCATGCGTTCATGGCCGCGCGTGGTCCAGCGGTGCATCATGGCGTGCGTTACGTCAGGATGGAATTGCAGCGCGAACGCGCGGTCATGGCGGAACGCCTGGACTTCGAAGGTGTCGCCCACGGCCAACAGTTCGGCACCAGCCGGCAGATCGAAGCCCTCGCGGTGCCATTGATAAACGCATTCCGGCCAGACATTGACCACAGCGAGACCGGCCTCGGTCGGGCGGATCGGGTAATAGCCGATCTCGGCGTGACCTTCCGGATGGCGAAACACACGGCCGCCGAGATGCCGTGCGCACATCTGCGCGCCGAGGCAAATGCCCAGGAACGGCTTGCACTCCCTGAGCGGCACGCCGACCCAATCGATTTCGCGGCGAATGAAATCGTCCTCGTCGTTGGCGCTCATCGGGCCGCCGAAAATGATGCCGGCCGAGTGTTCGCGCATCGTGTCCGGCAGCGGGTCACCGAACCGCGGCCGCCGCACGTCAAGCCGGTAGCCGAGCTCCCGGAGTGCGTTGCCGACACGTCCGGGCGTGGAATTTTCCGCGTGCAGAACAATCAGAATCGGCAGTCGCATGAGCATTACGAATCAAACGCATCTTTTAGTTTCTTCCTAAAGCGCGGAGTGCGCAAATTCAAAATCTGCCGGCGCGCCGCATGCTGTGAGCGACAATCGGCAACAGCAAAGCGTGCGGCACGAGCCCCATGAAAAACACCGCAAGCCTGTTGGCGAGACCGGCAACGACGACGCGCTTGCCGCGCGCCAATCCATCATAGCCGATCTCGGCGACGCGGCGCGCGGGCAGTGCCAGGAGACCGCCCTCCCCGATGCCGCCCGGCCGCAATCCGGCGCGCGCCTGAAAGCCGGTGGCAACCGGCCCCGGACACAACACCGTGACACGAACGCCGCTCTTTTTCAGCTCCTCATGCAGCGCCTCGCTGAATGACAGCACATAGGCCTTGCTGGCGTAGTAAGCCGCCATGCCGGGCCCCGGCAGAAAACCCGCAATCGAGGCCACATTAAGAATGCCACCGCGGTGGCGCACTAGGCTGTCGGCGAAGGCGAGCGACAGCTCGGTCAATGCCCGCACGTTGACATCGATCATGGCAAGCTGGTCGTCGCGGTCGAGCGCCGCGGCGTTCCCGGCGAGCCCGAAGCCGGCATTGTTGACAACGTTATCCGGCTCGACGCCGTTCGCCGCGAGCGCCGCGGCGAGCCGCGCGCCGGCGTCGCGCTGCGCAAGGTCGAGCGGCAGCACCAGCGGCTTCGCGTGGCGCGATGCGGCGATCGCGCCGGCAAGCGCCTCAAGTTCGGCTTCGCGCCGTGCCGTCAAGACCAGCTCATGGCCGTGTTCGGCAAAGACATGCGCCAGTTCGGCACCGATGCCGGAGGACGCGCCGGTGATGAGCGTCACCGGCCTCATAGTTCGGCGCGCGTATCGCCGGCCTTCTCGGCAATACGCCGACGCAGCTCTATGCGCTCGCGCGGCGTCACGCCGAGCAGGTCGGCGGCGCGCCACAACAGATTGTCTTCGAGCTCGTCACGCTTGCCGTCGGAGTAAACGATCTCCCACATCATTTCGATGACCTTGGCTCGGCCTGGTTCATCGAGCGCGCGGTTGAGCAGCTGCGTGAAATGATAAAGGTCGACGGCCTCGCGTTCAGCCGCGGTCGCCTTCTCGATCAGCTCGGACGTCGCGGCATCGTCGAGACTGAAGCGCTGTTTGATCAGGCTCCGCAGGGTATCGCGCTCGCTGGCGCTGACGTCGCCGTCGATCGCCGCGGTGTGCACCAACAGCGCCGTGGCCGCCAGCCGGTAATCGTCCTCGCCGAACTGGCTCGGATGCTTGCCGCCGTCGATGATATCGCCGACAAAATGCTTGAACGCTTCGAACATGCGCAACCTCTGCCTGCGCTGTCAGGTGGCATGCCGACCGGGCGAAGTCCAGGGCAGGGCGGATGCGGCGGCGCGCTCCCGCCGCTTACTGAATGCCTTTGCCTTCGACGGCGCTCTCTTGCAGCAGCTGCAGATTGGCGCGCACATACGGGTTGGCCGGATCTCTGGCCTGGGCCGCCAACAGCTTCTGCCGTGCCCGCACATAGTCGCCGCGCAGCATGTAGGAGAAGCCCTGGTCGTTGAGGAGCTCCGGCGTCGGTCCGATCAGGCGGATGGCTTGGGCATAGGCGCGGTCGGCGAGATCGAAGCGGTGCAGCCGGTCGTACGACGCAGCCAGTCCCACCCAGGCCTCGGCGTCGTTCGGATGCTTCTGTGCGGCGGCGCGAAAGCTCTTCTCGGCCAGGCCGAAATTGTTGGCGCGGAAATAACGCTTGGCCGCCTGCAGATCGTCGTCGGGCGCGTCGCCGACAAGCCCGGGCTTGGCCAGTGGCGCCACCGGCTCGCCGCTCGGCCCCGGCTCGGCTGGCTGCGTCTCGGTCGAGATCGTACCCGTGGTGTCGGGCGCAGCGGCCGGTGATGGAGTAGCCGCCATGCCGGTCGCATTCGCGGGCGCCGTGCTGTCCGGCTTCAAGTCGTCCGTGGCCCACAAATCGTTCATTTTGGGCATCGACGAGCAGCCGCCGAGCGCAGTCAGGCACGCCGCCACGACGACCACGACCGGCCCCACTCGGATACTCATCAACGCGCTCCGGACCCCACGCTCCGGCCGCTCCCCCCGCCCCAAACGGGATCGAGCCGTCCGCCTTCGGCGGGGCCGGACGGCACCGGAAAGCCAAGGCTAGGCGACGTTGGTTAAGAATCTGCCCCTCCCGGGTTCCATGGCGAAGGCCCCAGCATTCCCATTGGGTCGGCAAGCGCTGCTGCGGCTCTTCCATTCTTTGATTTCGGCATTCACTTCCGCCCGGTAAACCGACAAAGTCTGGGCCAGTAACGGATCCTGGTTGGTTCAGGTCAGCTCTCGCAGCACCTGCAATCGACATTTTTCGTCGCCCCACGGGCCGTCCCCCCGGGTGGCCTTGCTACGGAAATCGCGGGCCTCGGTCGGCGCTTTCCCCGTTTCGGCGGCTGCAAGCGACCCGGGAGCCGCACGGAACCCTTTGGGCATTGGAACCTTCTGCTCCCCTTTGTTCGTTGACGGCCCATGGACTGGGCGATTGTCGTTCTTGTCGTCGTCATTGCGGTCGGCTGCCTGACGCTCGTCATGCACGGGCGCGAGCAGCGATAGCCGGTTCCCGCCGCGCCGACCGAGAGGAACGAACGCGGACGCACATACGTTTTCATGGAATAAAAACGACAGGGAGGTTTAAGGCATGGCACAGCAAACGCTGGAACGAGGTAAGACTGCTGCCGAGCGGACGGGCGCAAAGTCGAAGAAGGCATTTCGACGAGCAATGAAAACCTACGCGAGCTGAGCGTTACCTTGATCGAAATGGCCCACGCAAATATCGAATCAGCGTTCGAATTCGCACGTCAGGCTGTAACCGCACGAACGCCTAGCGATATCGTCAACATTTGGAGCAGGCACATCCCGAAACAGCTCCAGCGGCTCACTCAGCAAACCAATGAGTTGGCGGAGCTGAGGCAAAAGCTGGTCAATCGAAGCGCACCGTCCATCACGCCCGATGGATAAAAAGCGGGCGCTCGTCCACAGCCCATCAGACAGCGGGAAACGGCCGCCCGCGCGCCCAGTCTTGCGGATCATTTGAATTTCGGTGCGGTCGTTGACAATCCTCCGAGCGAGACTGCGTCGAGCGGCTTCTTCAGGATACTTTCGCGCAGCGCGTCTGAGCGCGAGGCGGGCACTGAAGCTGGATGCGTTGGAGCCAGCAGAACACTTGCTGGCGGTGCTCGATCCACCACGTCTAACTCGCGAACACGTTGACTCGCGCTGGCAGAGCGCCAACGCTCGATTACCATGGCAATGAGATCATGGCTTATGTTGGCGCTGGCGTCCGACCGGGTATCCCCAGTAGCCTCACTATTTGGCCGGAACGGTGCTGGGAGTTCCTCAAAGCTCATGCGCGTTGGCAGGGATACTCCGGGTCCAAACGCAAATGCTTCGCGGGTTCCAAGCGAAGGAATGAAAGAAAGCAGGTTCTTGGCCGCCTCCGATGCCGCCGAGCGGATTAGTGCCTGATCGCGCTCATTCGATAGTCTCATGACAAACAGCGTTGAACACTGAGATACGATGGTGGGATCAATCTCCGCCGGCCGCTGCGTTACGAGCCCAAGGAATACTCCATACTTGCGTCCCTCTTTGGCAATGCGTGACAGTGCCCGCCGGGTCGGTCCGAAGCCGATTTTGCCATCGGCGGGCGCGTAGCGATGGGCCTCCTCGCAGACGAACAGCAGCGGGGCTACGCCGTCGCTCCACAGCCCAAAGTCAAACGCCATGCGGCACAACACAGAGACAACCGAATCCACGACTTCTGCCGGAAAGCCCGCCAACTGCATGATGGTCATTGGCTTGCCTTGCGGGGGCAAGCGAAACAGCTGGCAGAGGATTTCAGCCATTGTATCGCCCCCGATGTTCGCATTCTCGAACATGAAGGCGTAGCGCGGATGATTGCGGACGGTTTGAATGCGCGAAATAAGCTTGTGATAGATCATCCGCGATTGGCGGTTCTCAAGCTTGCCCATCTGCTCGTCGAGCAAGGTAAGCAGGTCCTCGACGCGATAGGGTACTGGCGTGTCAGCGGTGAACCCGGGCTCGCGGCCTTCACGCCTTTTGGTCAGGAGACGATCGGCGTTGGCGCGATACTGCAGGTACGCGACTTTCGCGAGGGGAATGGCTTCCTGCAGGATCTGCACTTCCTCCCCAACACCCGGCCGGCCGCCGAAAAACGCGTCGACGATTTCCTCGAAATTGAACAGCCAAAACGGTAACCGCAAATTGCCGGGAGTCAGCACTTGTGCCTTGTCGCCAAAGCACCGGCCGTATTCGTTGTGCGGGTCTACAAGAAAGATGCGTAAGTTCGGGCGAATGTCGAGTATCTTCCGCAAGATAATGGCAACGCCACTCGATTTTCCCACGCCCGTCGTGCCAACGATGGCAAAATGCCGATTTACCAAAGGTTCGATATCGATGTGCACCCTCACATTATGATTTTGCTGTAGATGACCGATAGCGACGCGATCCCCATTCGCCGCACCGTAAATCAACCGCAACTCCGCTTCGGTGAGCATAACGGCCGCGTCATCGATATTAGGATATTGGGATAGGCCGCGCCCAAATTGGGTAGTGGATGCGACGGTGCGCATTTCGCCGATCAGATCGACCTCGGCTGTGTTGCGGAATATCGGGCCCTTGTCGCTTGAATTGACGATCTGCTCACCAATTTCCGTGATTAAGCCGACGATGAGGCCACCCGCTGCAACAACGGCGATGAATTTCCCAACCGTCGCGCCACTGTTGTTTGCGCCAAATGAGAGCTCGATGATTGCTTTTGACCCGGTAACGGCGATCACTCGACCGATGGATGACGCTTTGGCCGGGGTCGAACCAAGCTCTTGGATGGGACTGGCTCCCGAAATGGTCATGACGCGCCCTGCAATCGTTTAATTGTTGCCGCGTCCTATATCACAGAGCCTTTGCGATTTTGTTAATACACATTAACCGCTTTGAAAGGCTGCGTATTGGTCACGGATAACTGAAAATCAAGTTCATCATTTTATTAAACGCAGCCTGTAATGGTAACGGCTCCTCTGCTGGCGCGATCTGATGCTTGGTGCTTCCATCAGTCGATTTTCCATCATCGCGGTGGCAACACCGCAATGATGTTCGCGCTTTTCATAATTCCTATCATTTTCTTGAGCGGCATGGCATTGGATTTCTCGGCCGCTATGAGTAGGCGGTTGCGACTGAATGCGGCAGCTGATGCGGCAGCGCTCTCGGCTGTCACACCGGTCTCGATGATGCAGACAAGCTCGCAAGCGCAAACCACTGCACAAAATATTTTTCAGGCGCAGGCCTCCGTAATTCCCGGTCTCAAGCCTCAAATTCCAACACCGAAAATCAGCGTGGTGCAAAAAGGATCGGCACGCACGGTGACGGTCAGCTACACTGCCTATTCGGCAAACTCATTCCCCAACGTCCTCGCCTTGCTGACCAATAAGCCAGAGTTGAGGTGGAGGATTACGGGGTCATCTACCGCGAGTTCAGCGAGCTTGCCCGATATCGATTTCTATCTGCTACTTGACAACTCACCTTCGATGGCCATCGCCGCGACCACAAGCGGCATAAACACCATGGTGGCCAATACGTCGGCACAGGGCGGCTGTGCGTTTGCCTGCCATCAAAGTAATCCGTCCGCGGACGGGCTGGGCAATCCCAACGGCGAGGACAATTACGCATTGGCACAGAACCTTGGCGTCGTAACCCGCATTCAGAATATGGCCAGCGCGACGCAAGCGCTGATGGATACGGCGTCAAATACCGAGGGCAGCAGTAACGCGTATCGTATGGCGATTTACACGTTCAACGCTAACGGCCTTTCGACAATACATCCATTGTCCACCGACCTGTCTAGTGGAAAGGCGGACGCCAAGAAAATCGATGTGTTGGAGGTCTGTCAAAACAACTACCTGACCTGCGGCAGCAGTAACAACGATACGGACACCAATTTCGAGACGGCCATGAACGGCATAAACCAGATCGTGGCCACTCCTGGCACTGGCGTCTCTGGCAGCTCGCCACAGGAAGTGTTGTTTCTGGTCAGCGACGGGGTGGACGACGAGATAAATAATGCCTGCTCGCAGGCACAGGATGGAAGCCGCTGCCAACAGCCGTTCGATACTACCTGGTGCACGACGATAAAAAAGCGCGGCATTCGCATTGCTGTGCTCTATACAGAGTATCTCCCACTGCCCACTAATGCCTGGTACAATACTTGGGTCGCCCCGTTTCAGAGCCAAATTAGTCCCAATATGCAAAGCTGCGCCTCCCCGGGTCTATTTTTTCAGGTGACGACAGACGGTGACATCACCGCCGCCATGCAAGCCCTGTTTCAGCAGGCGGTCAGCACGGCGCGCCTAACGCAATAAGTGAGACGAGTTTTGGTTTGCCAACTTGGGCCTGCCCTGTGGTTGTGGGATAGCCGGCGCGGGTGCAGACGCGTCGGATTCGCAACCCCGCCGGAGACAGTCGACCCGGCACCCCTGTTTCTCCTTCGCTGCCCGCGAGCGCCATTGGCACCAGGCTGACGCTCCACCAGTCTGCAGAGGACGTCGCGAGATGCTGTGCGCGCCGACATCGGGCGCCCAATCGGCATCGATGGACTCTACGGAGGCCTATGCGGAGAGCTTCGCCGGGTTAGGCACTGCAGGCAGAGCGAGTTGGCGCCGATAAGACCGGCGAAAATATCGGAAGCCGCCAGCGCTCCAGCCGAAGCCGCCCCAGGTTAGGGGTTGGACGCTGTTCGAGACGCACGCGCCGACTCCGTTCGATTATCGTTCGCGCCCATAAAGGTAACAAGCATGCTAAAAGCGGTCGACGGCGCTCGAAGCAGTGCATATCGAACCGGAAGGAAAGTGGCGCAGATGGCCTCGGACAAGAACAACCTCGCTCGCGAAAAGCGGGCATATCTGGACCTGCACGAGCACATCGATTCATTGCGCGAGAAAGGCCTCCTGGTCGAGGTCGGCCGCTTGATCAACAAAGACACCGAAATGCATCCTCTGGTGCGCTGGCAGTTTCGCGGCGGAATCGCGCCGGAAGACCGAAAGGCGTTTCTGTTTACAAATCTGACGGACAGCAAAAACCGCAAGTTCGACATTCCAGTGCTGGTCTGCGGCCTCGCCGGCAACAACGAAATCTACTCCCTGGGAATGGGTTGCAAGGTCGAGGACGTTCGCGATACCTGGCTCAAGGCCTTCGCAAACCCGATCAAGCCCCGCCCGGTCGAGAACGCGCCATGCCATGACATCGTTTACACCGGGCAGGATCTCAGGAATGGCCACGGGCTCGACGACATTCCGGTCCCAATCTCGACGCCGGGCTGGGACAACGCGCCATACACGACATCCAGCCATTTCATCACCGTGGATCCCGATACCGGCGTGCAAAATCTCGGCACCTATCGCGGCATGATCAAGGCGCCGGACCGCCTGGGAATGAACACTTCGGTCGAGCTGCGGTCGGGCGGCTACATGCACTGGCAGAAATACAAGGCGATGGGGAAGCCGATGCCGTGCGCCGTCGTGCTCGGCTGTCCTCCGGTGGTCTCCTATACGTCGGTTCAAAAAGTTCCGGAAATCTACGACGAAATCGACATTGCGGGCGCACTTGCGGGCGGTCCGATCAATGTCACGCGATGCAAGACCGTCGACCTTTTGGTGCCGGCGGAGTCTGAGATCGTCATCGAAGGCTACGTGTCGACTGAATTCCTGGAGCCCGAGGCACCGTTCGGCGAAAGCCACGGCCACGTCAATCTGCAGGAGTACAACGGCGTTCTGCAGGTGACCGCCATTACCCGGCGTAACGATGCCATTCTCACGTCCTGGATCAGCCAGGTTACGCCATCGGAATCGAGCTGCATCAAACGGCCGGCCTACGAGGCTGCGCAGATCTATCACCTGCGCATCAACCTTGGCATTCAGGGCGTCAAGAAGGTCGTTACACACGAGCCATTGACCGCGCTGCAGCGCCTGATCGTCATCGTGGTCGAACGGGACATGCCGCGAACCGAAATCTGGCGGGCTCTCTACGGGGTGGCGTCTTTCCGCCGTGCCGAAGGTAAGTGGATCGTTGCCGTCAACGACGACATCGATCCCGACAATGCCGATGCAACTTTCTGGGCCATGTGCTTTCGCTGCAAGCCGCACCGCGATGTCAAGATGCTGCATCACAAGGATGAAGGGCACGGCCCGCGCAGCATGTACGACAGCGAAGATTCCGCGATGCTGATAGACGCGACCTTGAAGGAAACATTCCCGCCGGTCGCTTTGCCCAAACGGGAGTTTATGGAAAGCGCGAAGGCGATCTGGGAGGAGATCGGGCTGCCGAAGCTGCGGCCTGAGGCGCCATGGTTTGGCTATGACCTGGGAGAATGGAACGAGGATCTGGAGCGACAAGCCCAGCTCGCGGTCCGTTCGGAATACTGGCAGACCGGAGAATGGTGCGCCCAGCGGCGGCGTTCCGACGTCGCCATGAATACCGAGCTGCGCACGCTCGAACACGAACCGGACGATGAGAGTCCTCGCAAGAAGAGCCGCAAGCGGCGCCGGCGGTAGCCCCGAAAATCGGACTTGCCCAGACTTGCCCAGTTTCAGCGGCGGCGTGGAGTGGCTTTCGCCAACGCTGCCGACACCGCAAATCGCCCATTCATTAAACGGAGGGTTGGAAGAATGTTCGAATTCGAGACGATCGGCTGGAAGGTGCTCGCCAATCCGCAGCGGCCCAACGAGCACACGATTGGATGCATTACCTTGAAGCGTCCCGAGGCCCTCAACGCCATTGACGTGCAGATGCGCGTCGAGCTTGACATCCTGCTCGACCAGATCAATCGCGATGACAGCTTGCGTGTAATCATTATCACCGGCGAAGGCCGGGGCTTCAGCGCCGGGGGCGATCTGCGATCGGAGGCCGGCCCGTTGAGTGCATCGGAAGGCAAGCACGATTTCGGCAATTTCGGCGCGTATCGGCTGCTTGCCAATTATTTCTTTAACGACCTGCGCCACATCGTCATACAGCGCGTGATCCGCAAGCTTGAAGAACTCAAACCCGTAACCATTGCGGCCATCAATGGTCCCGCAGTCGGCATCGGCCTCGAACTGGCCACTGCCTGCGACATGCGCTATGCGTCAGACCGCGCCAAGCTCGGTGAAGTCGCCGTTCCAGCGGGCTTCGTTCCAGAGTCGGGCGGCGCCCGCAACCTTCCGAAGATCGTCGGTATCGGCCGCGCCATGGAGATGATCCTGACCGGCGAAATCATCGACGCCGAGCAGGCCGCGCGAATCCGGCTGGTTGAGCGCGTCTTTCCGCACGATGCGTTGTTCGACGAAGTCATGAAGATCGCAGGGCGCATCGCATCGGCGCCATTTCTGTCTGTACGTCACGCCAAGTCGCTGGTGCGCAGGTATTGGGATCACAACAAGAGCGAGGAAGGTGCTCGCGCCGAACTCGATGCCGTTATGGAAATCACCCGCTCCGGCGATTGCCGCGAAGGAATCGACGCATTCCTTCACAAGCGAAGCCCGAATTATACCGGTCCGCACTATGAAGCGCGGGAAACCGACCGATGAACTTGGCTGAAATTGCGCTCAGTGCAGGGGCTGCACAACCTTACCTGAAAAAACCGGCATTTCTTACTGCACAAGGCGCCATATCCAACGAGACTTTTCAGCGGCTGGTATCTTCATATGCGAACGGGTTGAAGGTTTTGGGACTCCAGCCGGGCGACAAAATCCTGCTGCGGATGACCAATTCGGTGCAATTCGCGGCAAGCTTCCTCGCCACCGTCTGGCTGGGCGGCATTCCGGTTCTGCAGAATTCCCAATTCGGCCGCAGCGAGCTTGAATACATTGTCGGCCTGACCAAGCCGACAGGGATCATCTCGTCCACCGGATCGGATTCCGGCACCGAGGGGCTGGCCGCGGGCGCATGGCGGGCCGTTGCGGCCAAAACCCATCTCGTTATGGGAGACGGGACCGAACTCACCGGAACTTCAACCGGCGTGTTGCCCGTATACAATTCCCACCCGGATGAGCCGGCGATGATCGTGTTTACGTCAGGCACGACGGGCCGTCCCAAAGGGATCGTTCATGCTCACCGATGGCTCGATGCGCTCGGCGACAGCAATCGTGCCCGCATCCCGCCGCAGCCGGATGACGTCGCGCTGGCCACAGGCGAGTGGAGTTTCATCAGCGCGCTCGGCCATAACGTTCTGTTTCCATTGCGCAATGGCGTGGCCGGATCGATCATGGACGAGCGCGCCAGCCCGGAGCGCATCTTGTCAACGGTCGCGCGCGACCGCGTTACCCTGCTCTATAGCGTCGCAACGCTTTATCGCCGAATTCTGAGCGAGCCTGGCATAGAAGATCGCTTCGACTTTTCCTCTTTGCGAGGCGTGAATGCCACCGGAGAGCCGCTGGAGGCATCCGTTCGCCGGGAGTGGGAGCGCCGCTTCAAATGCCCGGTGTGGGAGCATTTCGGGGTTTCGGAAGCCCAAATGGTGCTCGGCCACGGGCCGGGCGTTGCCGAAAAGGCCGGTACCGTTGGCGTTGCATGGGGCGCCGTGCCCGCAATCCTCGATGAGACTCTCGCACCGCAGCCGCGGGGAACGGCGGGCCGGCTTGCTTTCCGTGCAGATTATCCCGGCTTTTTCCTGGAATATCTCGGCGATCGACAGCAGACCGAAGTAACCAAGCGCGACGGGTGGTTTCTGACAAACGACCTTGCGACCATTGACGACGAAGGCTACGTCACGATCTTCGGTCGCGCCGATGATTGCTTCAAAAGCAAAGGTGTCCTTATCGTTCCTCGCGAGATCGAGGATGCGCTATTGCAACTCGGCACGGTTGAGGAAGCCTGCGTCTTCAAAATTCCCGACAAGGAGATAGGCAACCGGATCGGCGCAGCTGTCGTGCTCCGCGGCCACGCATCGGCGAATTCACTGGGCACGCGCGCTATCGGCGATGCCCTGAAGGGCAGGATTGCTGCCTTCAAATTTCCTCACGAGATATTCTTTTTCCCCGAACTGCCGAAAAACGCCAATGGCAAGACCCAGCGAAGTGAAGTGATTCGCAAGGCACTTGCGTCCGAGACGTAAGAGAGTATCAAAACAGAGACCTTGCTCCATGGCCTGGCCGCTATCGTTTTGCCGGTTCACCACTGATGGAGTGAGGCACACCGGGCAGATATTTTTCACTCTACGTGGAACCGATGCGAATGGTGGCGCGTAGTAGGGACGGTCGACTCGGGGATGCTAAGTCGCATATCGGAAACATTCGGCCGCATTGTACCAGGATACTGGTTTGATGGCGCCATGATGCTTTGGCGCAGCTTGGCTGCGTCATAGCCTTGTCATATCGGGGGATACCAATGGCGGCGTCGAACAACATCCCATCCTACGATCACATCGTGGTCGTGATGGAGGAAAACCACGCGTTCAGCGATATTATCGGCAATTCACAAGCGCCTTACATCAACTCTTTGGCCAATGGCGGCGCGCTGCTGACGAATTACCACGCCATCACCCATCCGAGTGAACCCAACTATTTTGCGCTGTACGCGGGCAGCACATTCGGAATAGCCGATGATGGCAATTACAGTAAATCCGATCCGACGCTTGCGACGGTGCTGCAAGGCGCCGGAAAAACCTTCACCGGCTATGTCGAGACCGGAAGCCCGCAGAAGCATAACCCGTGGGAGTCGTTTCCGGAGGGCACGACGGTCGAGAAGAACCTCAGCGCTTTTCCGACGACGGACTTTTCCTCGCTGCCGGATGTTTCATTCGTCATTCCCAATCTCAACGACGATATGCATGACGGTACGATCTCGGCGGCGGATACCTGGCTGCAAAATAACATCAACGCCTACGCGCAATGGGCGATCACGCACAATTCGCTCCTGATCATCACCTGGGACGAGAATGACGGGGCCGGCGGCAATCAGATTCCGGGCATTCTGTACGGCGCGAACATCAATCCGGGCACCTACGACACCAGCTACGATCACTATGACGTACTCGCTTCACTCGCGGGCTCCTTCGAGTTGACCGCACCAAACAATGGGGCGACCGCCGCCGGTTTGGGCAACGGGATCTTTGCGACAAGCCTCACACAGTGGTTGGCGAGCGTCGATCTCGGCACCCATCCCGGCGGCTACCAGATCGCCGGCGCCGGCGCATTTGCCGGCAGCGGCAGCGACGGCATCCTTTGGACGAGTGCGTCGGGCGGCGCCGTCCAGACCGACATCTGGCAACTGGGCCCGACCGGGCAATGGGCCAACAGTGCCAGCCCGGGCGCGCACCCGGCCGGCTACAACGTCGCCGGCATCGGCGATTGGACCGGTGACGGCACCGACGGCATCCTGTGGCACAATGCGACGACCGGCGACACCGACGAGTGGCAGCTGTCAAACGGCAAGTGGGCGGCCAGCGTCGATCTCGGCAGCCATCCCGGCAACTATCAAATCTCCGGAATCGGCGACTTCTTCGACAACGGCAACGACGACGTGCTGTGGACCGGCGCCAACGGCAACGGCACGGTCTCGACCGACATCTGGGAACTCGATTCCGGCGGCAAATGGATGGCGAGCGTCAGTCCCGGCAGCCATCCGGCCGGATATCAGGTGGCCGGCGTCGGCGATTTCAATCATGACGGCACCAGCGACATTCTTTGGTATGACGCGAGCACCAACGACGTTGACCTGTGGGAACTCGCAAACGGTCAATGGGCCGGCAGCGTCGATATCGGAACACACCCGGCGGGCTGGACGATTGCCGGAGTCGGTGATTTCAATCACGAGGGCACCAGCGGCATCGTTTGGTACAACGCAACCACCAACGATGTCGACGTTTGGGAAATCTCCAACGGCCACTGGGCAGGAAGCACTGACCTCGGCTCTCATCCGGCGGGCTGGACGATCGCTGGCGTCGGCGATTTCAACGGTGACGGGACCAGCGACATTCTCTGGCAACAGACGGCAACCGGGCACACTGAGACGTGGTTGCTGGGCGCCAAGGCATCCTGATTTGCTCCGACGCAGGGCCGGCATCGACCTCCGGCAAACCCGTCAGTGCCTCTTCAGCGGCTTCTGAGCCTTCCAACGGACGGATTCGGACAGCGACATGGCAGGCGTCGGGGGCGGCCGCAACCCTGCGAACGCAGCGGCGCGACTTCCCGGCACCCCTAAGACGTCCACTTCGATTTCGGTTGCCCGCACCCTGATGAAGTAATTGTAGCCGTCCAGCAGGCGCGGCAGAACCTGAGCGAGCGGGCCGGTAAACCTGCCGCCGACCTGTCTGTCGAGTGCGACTGAAGCTCGCACGCGCAACCGAAACGCGGATTCGAGCGCGGAGAGAACTTCGCCGACATTGGATCGAGTGGCATCGACTTGAACAGCTGTCGCGTCGCCCTTCACGCGCACATCGGCGTGAGCCGTGCCGGTCATCAGCATCACCATCACGACTGCAACAGCTGCCGCCGGCCACGGTCGCGGCAAATCGGAAGCGCCAGCCATCGAAAGTTCATCTGCCTTGCCGACGCGGCACCCGAAGGTGCCGCGTCTTCAGAGCTGCGCTGCCGTCAGTGTGTCAAAGCGTACAGGACACGCGCCGGCGTGATCGGCACCACGGTCATCCGCTTGCCGATGGCGTCGTAGATCGCGTTGGCGATGGCAGGCGCGACGGGGCCGATTGTCGGTTCGCCGGCACCCCATGCGGGCGTGTCCGGCGATTGGCTGAGTTGCTCAGGGTGATTGAGGAGCACGACCTCGATCGACGCCGGCGTCTGATTGAAGTGGATGACCGGGTACGTCGTGCCGGCGGGAGGCGTCGGATTCGTTGATGACCACAGCAGGCTCGTGACGCCCGAAGTGTTGAATCCGACCTCTTCGATCAGGGTGCGGCTGATGCCTTGGATGACGTTGCCTTCGATCTGATTTTTCAGCCCATCCGGATTGATGATGAGGCCGCAGTCGTGAGCAACGACCACCCGCCGCACCCACACATCGCCGGTCGCTGAGGTCACTTCGACCTCGGCGTAGACCGCGACGTAGGTTTCCACGGTTTCGTATTGGGCGAAGGAAACCCCCTTGCCGACCTTGTCGCCACGTGTCGGCGGGGCGAGGCCGTGACCCCATCCTGCCTGCTGAGCCATTGCGTCGAGCGCGGCGGCCGATCGCGGGTCGAAGCCTGCGGGCACGGCGCTGGCTGATCCCGAACTGGCAGGACTGAGTGAGCAGACATACCGCTTGCGGAACGCGATCGGGTCGGCGCCAGCCGCTCGCGCCAGCTCGTCCATGAATGACTCGTTGGCAAAGCAGTTCGACATGCCCCCGAGGCTGCGCAACGCGGAGGACCGCGGCAGCGTGTTCACCAATGGATGTGCCGCGACGCCCGAACTGGTCTGGTATGGCTGCACGTGATGCGCACTCAACTTGATCGCCGGGAAACTGTAGTTCACTGGAGCGTTGCGCGTCCCCAGATTGACCGGTGCTGTCGGAAGGTTCGGAGGAAACAGCCCGGTTTCCTGGCCGGCAATCAGGCTGCCGGCGCCGCCCGGTCGGCTGTTGTGCGGCGGTGTCCACACCTCGTGGTTCCAGGCAGCGACACCGCCCGATCCGTCGAGGGCGCCTTTCAGCGTGTGCGCCATCGCGGGCCCAAGCGGCTCCCAGCCGTGTTCGTCCTGGCGCATCCACTGCAAGCGCACCGGTTTCCCGACGGCCTGGGACAACAATGCGGCATCAACGGCCACGTCGTCGGCAGCGTTGTGGCCGTAGCAGCCTGGTCCTTCGACGTAGATCACTCTGACGGCGGACTGCGCTATCCCGAGAATTTGGGCAACGGCCTGCTGCAACGGATAAACGCCCTGTGTGCCCGACCAGATCGTTGCCTGGATGCCATTGGCATCGGGGTGGGCCGTGACATTCGCTACCGCGCAAGAAGGGCCAACGGAGCCATGCATGTGGTAGGGAGTGTAGTAGGTCCGCGTGAACTGCCGGCCGGAGACGGCGTTGTTGAAAGCCGTGTCGGCGTCCCCAACGACCTCCTGCGTGCTGCTGGCGTAGGTATTTGCGGGATTCCTCAGCGCTGCATCAAGAGTCGCCTGGGTGAAGTCCGACACCAGCGGCGTCGCACCACTTTGCCACGTTACATGGACTCCTTTCGCCGCCTGGATCGCACCCCACTCAGTAGTCGCAACGACGCCTACGAAGTTGTTCTTCTGGACTGTTTTCACGAATCCCGGCACCGCCTGCGCCGCCAATCGTCCAACGATCCAAAGGTCGCGTTCTTTGGCTTGCTTGTGGCTGCTCCAGTGGCGGCGATGTCGTTCCGCACGACGCGTCCGTGCAGCATTCCAGGGAGGACAATGTCGGAGACGAAGTTGAATTTCCCGGTGAACTTATCCGGGAGATCGACGCGGCGAATGGGCTTGCCAACAACCGTGTAGTCGCTGGCGTCCTTGAACGGCGCGGCGGAGTTGCTGGTCAACGAAATCTGCTGACCGGCGACCAGCTGGGCATACGATGTCCGGTGCGCCATATGGGAGCCGATCCCGATGGCGCCGTCCCTGGCCACGAGTTCGTTTGTTGAAACGCCGAGACGCGCGGAGGCGAGGCTAAGCAGTTGCTGGAACGCCGTGGCCGCGGCACGCCGCACAAGCGGGCCCTGGGTCTGGATCGATTTGCTGCCCGCCGTAGTCCCCTGGTCCGGGGTCTGGCTGGTATCGCCCTGCACGTAGGTGATTGCCGAAACGTCGACATACAGCTCCTCGGCCACGATCTGCGAGAACGCTGTCTCGGTGCCGGTGCCGAGTTCCACCTTGCCGCTCAAGAAGGTGATGCCGTCGTCATCGATCATCAGCCAGGCATAGTTTTGCGGCGGATTACCGCTGTTGATGCCGCTCAAGATCGCGAGGCTGCCCTCGTGGTGGTGCTCTCGATGGTCGTCTGCCGCCGCGATGGAAGCAGCCACGGGTGAGAGGCTGAAGGCGACGACCAGGCTGCCCTTGCCGAACTTTTCGAAGAGCTGCCGCCGGTTCATGCCATTAGTGGTGATGGTCGTCATCGTGGTGTTCCTCCCGCGAAGCTTGTTGAATGGCGCGGACGACGCGCATGTGCGAACCGCAACGACAGAGATAGACCGGTGAAGACAGGAAATCCTTCACCTCATCGTCGGTCGGAACAGCAGTATTGCCGGCAGCGCGGCGCCCTTGCAGCCAGTTGTAGGAGGCGACGATGATGCCGGACATGCAATACGCGCATTGCCCCGCCTGGTTGTCGACGAAAGCCTGCTGAAGCCGGCTGAGATCGTCGCCGTGCGCGAGCCCTTCCAGGGTCGTCACCTGCGATCCATCGGTGACCGTGTTGAGCTTGGTGATGCAGGACCGCGTCGTGACACCGTTGAGGATCACGGTGCAGGCGCCGCATTGCGCGACACCGCAGCCGAATTTGACGCCCTGCGTGCCTACCTGGTTGCGCAGGACATAGAGCAAGGGTTCAGTGTCGTCTTCTACGGATACTTTCTTTTGCTTACCGTTCACGTGTAGGCTGAGAGTTAGCGGGGTTGCCATGTCAACTCCATGCATGTCACAGGGCGTGCCAGCCGGCAGGGATGGTCAGCTCGCAGACGAGCCTACCTAGACCACCCGCACGTTGGCTCTAAAGACTATCGGAAGTCTGTTTGCTTAGAAGCGACCGCTGAAATGCGGCCCGCAGCCGATACTATCCAGTATTCATCGTCGTTGCCCCCTGAAACGGCGCGGGACCGCTTATCCCCGACCTGGTCCGGTTGATTTTTTTGGACGTTTTCTTGGCGGAATATTCAACGAAACAACGTACGCACACGCTCGAACAGAACAGTTGGAACTTTTCCCTCCCATCGAACCAACAACTTTGCAAACGAGTAGCATATCTGCTCACACGCTCTCTCTGCTTGCAGATGAAACGGACTAACCGCGACCAGACGCCGGGAAACGTCAAAGAGTGACGAAGTGAAATCGACATGTTGCCAAGCTTGGTTGCGGTGTCACGCTCTCCTTAGAAAACCGCGGCGTTCAGATCAGTGACGCAGATCCCACACACCTGCTGCCGATGAACCGGGTGATCGCTTTGGCAGGAAATCCAATCACCGTCATCAACCGAACGGTTAACTCATAACAGCGCGGAAGACATTCCCAGCCCGCGACGACATTCCACTTCACGAGGGTCCAGCCACTTCACGAGGGTCCCGAAGGTTGAGAGTGCGGCAAATTCAAGGAGCCGTTGTGGATCTCCGCGTCTTCGGTACATTTCCGGCACTGCTTGACGACACGAGCCTGCCGGGCGACGTTTGCAGTTCACGTCTGTCGAGACACAATGGGCGACACTGGACAGATCGAGCCGCTCGTCGACGGCATCTACGATGCTGCCGTCGACGGCTCACGCTGGCCTCTCGTTCTGGGCCAACTGGCCGCGCATTTCGGCAGCGCGTCCGCCCATCTGTCGTTCGAAAATGTGCAATCGACGCGCGGCAGCATGATCTCGTTCGGTGCGGACCCGAGCTTCGCCGCCAGCTACAGCGAGTATTACGTAACCCGCAACCTGCTCTGGCAGGAGCTATTGCGGCGCCGAATGTCGGGCGTCATGTGCGATCGGCAGATCATTCCGAAGCACGAATTTCGGAAGTCCGAGTTTTACAATGACTTCCTGGCGCCGCAGGACTGCGACGATCTGCTCTGCGCCCCGTTTTCTCGCGAAGCCAACTCAGGCAGCACGATCACGCTGTGGCGGCCGCGCCGCTTCGAACGCTGGCAGCGTGGCGATCTGGAGCATTTTCGCAAGCTGATCCCGCACCTGTCGCGCGCAGTCCGCATTGGCAGCCATTTCGCAGCGGCGGGGGCGATCAATGCGTTCTCGGCAGAGGCGCTCTATCGGCTCGGCCGCGGCCTCTTCATTGTGGATGCCTCGGCGATCCTTCTGTTCGCCAGCAATTTCGCGGAAAACCTCCTGAGCGCCGGTGACGGCCTGCACCTGGATCAGCGGCGATTGTCGGCGCGGCACCCCGAACAAAGCGAGGCCTTGCATCAGCTTATCGCCGCAACGGCCCAGCGCGGAGCCGGCGGCAACCTGATCATCACGCGTCAATCTGCCGCGCCGTTGCTGGCCATGGTGATCCCGGTCCGAGCAGATACCTGGCGGGCCATCGAAGGCAAGCCGGGCGCCATGGTCCTGACAAAAGACCTGAGCCGCGCCTCGGCACCACCGGTGGAAGCATTCGGCAGCCATTACGGCCTCACCCCAGCGGAGACGCGCGTGGCGCACGAACTGCTCGTTGGCGACGGCATCGCAGCCGCGGCACGGCGTTTGAAAATTTCCGAGGCGACCGCGCGTACTCACCGCATTCGCATTTTTCAGAAGACCGGTGTCCGGCGGCAGGCCGAACTCGTCCGCGTCATGCTGGAGTGGAGCGCCGGCGCAGCTGGCGCCTGACGCCAGAATTGCCGGACCAATCTTCACGCATGCCCGCTCCGGCAGTCCGCCGCGCGCACTCCATAGCTTCGCATGCGTTGCAACTCTGATCCTCGGCGCCCGAAAAACTCCTTAATCGAACAGCCGGCGTCGTGCAGCGGGCTAACCTATCAGGGTTGTCGCCCCGCGCCATGCATCCTGTTCCAGACCAACGACGCGATATAGCCTATGACGTAGCCGAAGATCGCCGTCACCACGATAAGCGTTATCGAGGCAAAAAGATCAAATGGGCCTATCGTGACGGCAAGATAAATCATATGAGCCCAGAGGACAAAGTCATAGAGGGTCTGTCCGATCCCTGTCGCGACCAAGACCGACCACACGACATGCCAACCGCCGAGCAGGATCGCAAAGACAAGTCCGACTTTGTTTGGATTGCTCATGCAACGGCCTCCGTCGCGCAATTCTCGCTCGACCATAGCGGCATTAGAAATCCGCCGGCCCCGCGCAAAATGCATTGACCTTGATCAATCTGAACGCGTGCCGATCGCGGTATTCACATTGTGGCGCGCGCAATCGCGCCAAGCGTGGAATGGGCAAGACCGCCCGCTCCTTGTTCGTTTCGACTCTCGCGGAAGGCTACTTATGGCATGCCAAGCGAAAGGCTGTTTCGCCGGGTTCAAATCGCTGCCGCGGTGAGCGGCATCATCCTGGGTTTCGCGGCCTGGGGCGCGGGTCGTCACGACTTGGCCCGCTGGTGCTGGGCGGGAGGAACGATCCCGGTTGTCGCTGGCCTGCTCGTCTCCATGATCCGCGACTTTCTGTCGGGCCGCTTGGGCGTGGACGCGGTGGCCTTCGTCTCCATGCTCGGCGCGCTGGCGTTGGGACAGGAGCTTGCCGGAATCGTGATCGCGATCATGTACACCGGAGGCAACGTCCTCGAGGACTTTGCTGCGGCGCGCGCCGAGCACGATCTGAGATCCCTGATCGACCGGGCGCCGCGCATTGCCCATCGCCGGTCTGATTCGCTCGTTGCCGATGTGCCGATCGAAAAGGTGTCCGTTGGCGACCAGATCCTGGTGCAAGCGGGCGAAGTCGTTCCGGTCGACGGCTTTATCATCAGCCAGACAGCGGTAATCGACGAAGCGGCGCTGACGGGCGAGCCCATCCCGGCTTCGAAACAGGCGGGAGAACTCGCTCGAAGCGGCACAATAAACGCGGGAGACGCGTTCGAAATGCGCGCCTCGGCTACGGCGAGCGAAAGCGCGTATGCGGGAATTGTGCGCATGGTCACCGCGGCGCAAGTGGCGAAGTCGCCATTCATCAGGATGGCCGATCGCTATGCCCTGCTGCTGCTGCCGGTAGCACTGGCCATCGCCGCCGGCGCGTGGCTCGCGTCCGGCGATCCCGTGCGCGGACTCGCCGTGCTGGTCACTGCGACGCCCTGCCCGCTCATCCTGGCGGCGCCCGTTGCCTTCATTGCCGGAGTGGCACGCGCCGCCAAACAGGGAATCCTCATCAAAGGCAGCGGTCCGATTGAAGCCCTGGCGCGTGCCCAGACGGTGATATTCGATAAGACCGGCACTTTGACCGTAGGCGGCGCACGCCTCGTCGCCATTGAAGTTTCTCCGGCGAAACCGCCGACGAAGTCCTGCGGATCGCCGGCTCCCTGGAGCAAGCCTCGCATCATATTGTTGCTGCGGCCATCGTCGAGGCCGCTCGGGCAAAGCGACTCAATCTCGGCATTCCGTCGCAGGTGCGCGAAAGCATAGGCTCCGGCGTCGAAGGCGTCATCGACGGGCGAGCGGTGAAAGTCGGATCGCATCAGATGGTCAATGGCGCCCGCAAGCCGGAGCCATGGGCGGCGCGGGCGCTACGGCGCGCGGCGTGGCGCTCGGCGCTCAGCATATTTGTCGCCGTCGAGGGACGCACCATCGGCGCCATATTGCTCGCTGACGAACTTAGGCGCGAAACTTCCCGCGCCGTGCAGGCACTTCGGTCGGCCGGGATATCGCGTATCATCATGGTTACAGGCGATCGAGCGGACGCCGCCGAAACCATCGGCGCGGCGCTCGATCTCGATGCCGTTCTGGCCGACCGCGAACCGGCCGACAAGGTCGACGCCGTCGCCACTGAGCGGCGCCAAAATCCCACGGTGATGGTGGGCGACGGCATCAATGACGCGCCGGCGCTGGCGGCGGCGACTGTCGGCATTGCAATGGGAGCAAGAGGCGCCAGCGCTTCCTCCGAAGCCGCCGATGTCGTCATCCTGATGGATCGGCTCGACCGAGTGTCCGATGCCATTGCCATCGCAAGGCGCACGCGCCGTATCGCCCTGCAAAGCATCCTCGCCGGACTGGCGATGTCCGGCGCGGCGATGGGCTTTGCCGCCCTCGGTTTGCTGCCCCCCATAGCGGGCGCGCTGACGCAGGAGGCGATCGATGTCGCGGTCATCCTCAACGCACTGCGCGCGTTGACGCCCGGCCGCGCAATGGGCCATCGCAAGATGCCCGCGACCGCGGCGAGCGCACTTCGATCGGGTCACGAGAAAATGGAAAGCATGCTCAACCGGCTGAGAGATATTGCTGACAATCTCGACAGCGCGACAGCAGCCGAAGCAGTCGCACTGATTTCCGAAGCCGATCATATCGTCTCCGACCAAGTGATCGTGCATGAACGTGAAGACGAAAGCGCGATCTACCCCCGCGTTGCCGCGTACTTGGCCGATCGCCACGGGCTGGGAGCGATGAGCCGGGCGCATCGCGAGATCATCCATCTGGCGCGGCTTCTGCGGCGGCTCGCCGACGGTCTTACGCCGCCGGACGCCGACCGTTATCTGATCAGAGATGCCCAGCGCGTTATCGAATCTATCGACGCGCTTGTACGGCTTCACAATGCACAAGAGGAGGATATCTACGAATATGCAATTGGTGCATAATATTCCGCGCTCAGAGCAACAGATTTGTCCGGTCGCGTCTTCGGCTTGCTGCGTCGCAATCGATCGCGCGTCATGATTTCAGCGGACCTCCCTGCTCAGAAAAAGAGCGAGCACACGTGAACATTCCAATCATCTCTTTCCTGCCCCGCGTCGACGAGCCTTTCGAAGTCGTCGAACGGAAAGGCCTCGGCCATCCCGACACGATCTGCGATGCGCTCGCTGAGGCGCTGTCGCGCGCCTTGTGCCGTGAATATTTGCAAAGATGCGGGGCTATTCTTCACCACAACGTTGACAAAGCGCTGCTCTGCGGCGGCCGCGCCGCCCCGCAGTTCGGCGGCGGTGCTGTCCTTGCGCCGATCGAAATCGATCTCGCCGGCCGCGCAATTGCCGAACTGGCCGGCACCCGCATCCCGATCGCAGACATCGCCGTCGAAACCGCGAGGACGTGGCTGAAAAGCAATTTGCATGCTCTGGACCCGGAACGTCACGTTCGCGTTCATCCCCGTATTCAGCCCGGCTCGCTCGATTTGCAGGCCCTGTTTTCGAGCCGGGCAAAGGCCGGAGTCACACTCGCGAACGATACGTCAGTCGGTGTCGGCCATGCGCCTGCGAGCCCTCTCGAACGCCTCGTGCTGACGATCGAAAGAAGAATGAATGGCAGCGATCGCGTTCGCCAACATCCGGCGTGGGGTGAGGATGTCAAGGTGATGGCGTTTCGGCACGGCGATGCGGTCGAAATCACCGTTGCCTGCGCCATGATCGGGCGGCACCTGCATCACATCGAGGACTATCTGGCGGAAAAGGCCGCCATCGCGGAACTGGTGCAGGGATTGGCCGCGACGCATGGCTTTGCCGCGTGTGACGTTGCAGTCAATGCGGCCGACGACCCGGGATCAGGGAGAATCTATCTGACCGTCACCGGGACATCCGCCGAAGCCGGAGACGATGGCCAGGTCGGGCGCGGCAACCGGGTCAACGGGCTGATCACCCCATGCCGGCCGATGAGCCTCGAGGCTGCCGCCGGGAAGAATCCCGTGAGCCATGTCGGCAAGATTTACAACGTGGTCGCCCAACAAATCGCCAAGGCAATAGCAGCGGGCCCGGACGAGATCGCCGGCGCGGAGTGTCTCATCGTCAGCAGGATCGGTGCGCCGATAACCGAACCTGCTGTCGTTCACATCAAGCTTGCTGTCGCGGACGTTACCCCCGTGGCGCACCTTCGCGAACGCGCAGCCGCGATAGCGGCCGACCATGTCGCCGGCATCCCGCAACTGATCGAACAGTTTATCGCCGGAACCATCGAGATTTACTGATCCCAAATGCGATGCGCGCCCGTCTCGATCGTCTGTCGCGGATTCAGGCGGCGTCGGTGCCCTGATAGACGCCGCCGCGCGGCGTCTCGACCGCTTGGCAATCCACGATCCTGAAGCGGCGCTCGAGCTCAATGACGTCGGCTTTGCGGCGCAGCTCGGATCGGCTCGCTCCGATCTGGAAGCCCAGCCAGACACAGGCGACGCAGGCGGCCAGCGTAAAGATCACATCGCCCATTGGCCGCTCATGCGCCCCGGCCTGCCCGCAGTCGAGCAGGAACCGCCGCGATGGTCGCCAGAAGCTTAAGGCCGGCGCGACAGTTCTAATCTAAATGTCGACCGGCGCCGCTCACCAATTATGGGTCACCAGGCGCACGATAACGGGCAGCAGGATGACGACGAACAGCGTCGGGAAGATGCACACCATCATCGGCACGGTGAGCTTGGCAGGTAGCGCGTAGGCTTTCTCCTCGGCGCGCGACAGCCGCTTATGCCGCATGTCGTCGGAGTAGACGCGCAGCGCGTCGCCGATCGACGAGCCGAGTTCATCGGATTGCTGGATGAGGGTGGCGAACGAGCGCGCCTCGTCGAGGCCGAGGCGGCCGCCAAGATGCTCCAGCGCCTCGCTCATTGTTTGGCCGGCGCGGATTTCGAGATTGGTCATGTGAATGTTGGCGGCAAGCGACGGGTAGGAGTCGCCGAGCTCGCGGGCGACGCGATCGAGCGAAGCCTCCATCGACAGGCCAGCATCGGCGCAGACCACGAGCAGATCCATGAAATCGGGGAAGCCGGCCATATGCTCGAGACGCTTTCGCGCGATCAACCGGTCGAGATAGAAGCTCGGCGCCAGATAGCCGAGCAACGCGGCGATCAGCACATAGACCCAAAACGCGGCCTTGCCGTTAAACCCGAGCATCGGCAAGGCGACGAACGCCGCCACGCCTAACACGATTGCGGTACCAATGCGGGCGAGAAAGAACACCGCGGTGGCGCGCGGGTCGTAGATGCCGGCGCGCGTCAGCCGCTGGCGTAAGACTTTCATGTCCTTGGTGTCGGACGAGGAATAATGCTTGGCTGCATAGTCGACGAGCTTCTGCGCGGCGCGCAGCCCGGAATAGCGCAGCGAGCGCTTACCGCCCGGCTCATCGTCGATGTCGATCGCAACGCGCGCCGCACGGCGACGCACCAGCTCGCGTGCGCGCAGACCCACCATCGCGGCGAAAGCGATCATCCCCGCGGCGAGGAACACCAGAAGGCTCAGCATGGTCTGCGGGCCGATGGTGACGTTCATCAGGTTCATGTCAGATCTTGAAATTGACCATGCGGAACATGATCAGGTTGCCGATGAGCATCCAGACGCTGGCGCCGCCGACCAGTTCCTTGGTCAAGGGTACGCCCCACACCGAGCCGTAGAAGTCGGGCACCAGCCACAGAATGATGAAGAACATGCCGATCGGCAGCGCCGACAGGATCATCGCCGAGGCGCGTCCTTCGGCGGCCAGCGCACGGATCTTGCGCCGCATCTTGAAACGCTGGCGGATGACGCCGGACAGGTTCTGCAGAATCTCGCCGAGATTGCCGCCGGTCGAGCCCTGGATGGCGACGGCGGTCACGAACAGCGGCAGGTCATCGGAACCGATGCGGGCGTAGAGGTTGCGCATCGCCGTTTCCAGATCGGCCCCGTAGGTGATCTCGTCGGTGACGATGCCGAACTCACTGCCGATCGGGTCGCCCATTTCGCGCCCGACCATGTTGACGGCGACCGGCACCGGATGGCCGGCACGCAGGCTGCGCGTGATGATGTCGAGCGCGTCGGGGAATTGCGCGGCAAATTTGCCCTGCCGCCGCGATCGCAGCCAACGCAGCACCATATACGGCAACAGTGTCGCGCTGAACAACGCGGCCACGCCCGCCTCCACGACCGAGTGGCGGAACAAGAGGATGAGGACGAAGGCCAGCACGCTGCCGATAGCGACGAAAACGCCGAGCCGGGTGAAGCCGATGGTCAGCCCGGACTGCAGGATGAGCCGGTTGAGCGCGACCAGGCCGAGCCGGTAATTGCCGCCCGCAGTCAGCCCGCGCTCGCGCCGCAGTTCGATCAGCACGCTTTCGCGATCGGTGCGGTCCTTCGACAGCTGGAGCCGCCGGTTTATCGAGCTGCGATACGACGCGGTCGAGAAACCCAACAAATAAATCGCCTCGAAGGCGAGCCCGGCCGACACCGCCACGAACAGCCAGACCAGATAAATGGGGTTGTCGAACATGGCGGCTACAGCGGCTGCGATGGATCGAAATATGCGCCAGGGATCTTGATGCCCATGGCGACCAGGTCGGCGAGAAACCGCGGCCGCACGCCGGTCGCCTGAAAGTGACCCTGCACGGTGCCATCCGGCGCAGTGCCGGTGCGCACGTATTTGTAGATTTCCTGCATCTGGATGATGTCGAACTCGAGCCCGGTGATCTCCGCGATGCTCATCACCTTGCGCTTGCCGTCGGATTGTCGTGACAGCTGCACGATGACACGGATGGCGGCCGCGATCTGGCCGCGGATCGACGCGACCGTCATCGGCATGCCGGCCATGCCGATCATCTGTTCGAGCCGCGAAATGGCGTCGCGCGGCGTGTTGGCGTGGACGGTGGCCATCGAGCCTTCGTGGCCGGTATTCATAGCTTGCAGCATGTCGAAGGCTTCCTCGCCGCGGCACTCGCCGAGGATGACGCGGTCGGGCCGCATGCGCAGCGCGTTCTTGACCAGGTCGCGCTGGCGGATCTCGCCCTTGCCTTCGATGTTGGGCGGCCGGGTCTCCATCCGGCCGACATGCGGCTGCTGCAACTGCAACTCGGCGGCGTCTTCGATGGTGAGCAGGCGCTCTTTCTCGGAAATGAAGGCGGACAGCGCGTTGAGCATCGTGGTCTTGCCTGAGCCGGTGCCGCCGGAGATGATCATCGTGACGCGCGCCTTCACGGCGGCCGCCAGCACCTCGGCCATCTGCGGGCGCAGCGCGCCGACCTCGACCAGCTTGTTCAGGTTGAACGGCTTCTTGGAGAATTTGCGGATCGACATCAGCGGGCCGTCGATCGCCACCGGCCGCACCGCAACGTTGACGCGCGAGCCGTCGAGCAGGCGCGCATCGCACATCGGATGCGCCTCGTCGACGCGGCGGCCGACCGCGGACACGATCTTGTTGATGATGCGGAGCAGATGCGCCTCGTCCTTGAAGCGCACTCCGGTCGGCTCCAGGATACCGCCGCGCTCCACATAGACGCATTCGTGGCCGTTGATCAGAATGTCGTTGACCGTGCCGTCCTTGAGCAGCGGCTCAAGCGGGCCGAGGCCGGTCATCTCGTCGAGGATTTCCGAAACGAAGTCGCTGAGCTCCTGGGTGTTGAGCGCCAGTCGCTCGACCAGCACGTATTGCGACACGAGCTGCTGGATGTGATTGCGGATTTCCTCTTCGGGCAGCTTCTCCAGCGCCGACAGATTGATCTCCTCGATCAGCCGTCGGTGCAGGCGCACCTTGGCGTCGAGCAGTTTGTCGGACAGCAGCGGGTTGGCGGCCACGGGCGCCGCGGGCTCGGCAGCTGCGGCTTCGGGGAACACCGTCCACGACACATCCTCGAGCGAGGACTCGTCGACCGGCACGAGGTCCGGTGCGGCGATGCGGCGAACTGAAAAACGGCCTGCCATGTCCGAGCCTACGATCGGGCCAGAGAGAGCTTGAATTTCTTGGCGGCAACGGCCGACGCCTTGGCGGGTTGCCGTCGGCCTGCGGAACGACAAGCTTTTTCAGTTCCGCCGTGATCTTGTTGACCGGTTTGATCGCGTTGAGCGGCACGCCGCGATCGATCGCCTCGCGCACCAGGGCGTAGTTGTTGGGGATGACCGTGCGGAATGAGTCACCGAGGGCCTGCTCGATATCGGTGCGGCGCAGCCCATGAGTGAACAATCGCTGCTCGAAGCGATTGATCACGACCTGCGGCTTCGGGCCGTCGCCGAGCCGCTCGCGCACCGCTTCGACGAGCTGCCGGGCGTGGCGCAGCCCGGGCACGGTCGCCTCGGTGACGATGTATAGCTGGTTGGAGCCGAGCAGCACGCTGTCGGTCCATGAGAACCAGGTGCGCGGCATGTCGAACACGACGTAATCGAAATGCGACGACACGAGATCGAGGAGCCGCGTCACCACGTCCGGATCGAACGAGCGCATCTCGGCGGGCCGGTTCGGCGCCGCCACCACGGACAGGCCGGACGCGTGCTGCGAGATCATGATTTCGAGCAATTGCCGGTCGAGCCGCTCCGGGCGCGGCTCGATCTCGCCGAGATCGAGGCGCGGCTCGATGTCGAGATAATCGGCGCAGGCGCCGTGCTGAAAGTCGAGATCGACCAGGCACGTCGCGGTCTTGCCCTGGGCGCCGGAATTGAGCAGCAGCATCGCGGTCTGCACCGCCAGCGTGGTGACGCCGGCGCCGCCCACGGCCGGCAGGAAGGTGAGGATCTGCGCTTCCGCGGTCTCGGTCGCGGCCGGCTTCTTGGCGACGCGGGCGCAAGTCTGCGCCAGTTCGACCGGCGGCACCGGCTTGACCAGAAAGTCCGCCACGCGCAGCTGCATCAGCCGGCGCACGGCGGCGCCGTCGAAAGTCGGCATCACCGCGACGACGGGCGGCCAGGTGCCGATGCGCGTCACCAGCCGCTCGAGCGCCAGCATTTCGGCTTCATCGGAGGGATCGAGATCGGCGATCACAACGGTGGCGCCGTCAACGTCGATCTCCTGGCGATCCGCCAGCCGGCCGCTGATGACATCGAGGCCGATCTGCGGGCTGGCGCCGAACGTGGCGCGCGCCGTCGCCTCGAAGCCATCGTCGGCGGTCAGGAGGACCACTCTGGCTTGAAGTCCGGGGGTGACGGCGCGGCCGATACGCATGGTTCAAATCTGGCGCGTGGACACGGCGATCACTGCGACGCCTGCTGCGGCGGCGCGGAGACAACGGTCGTGGTTGTCGTGCTGGAGCCCGACCCGATAGTCGGCGTCGGCGCCGGTGGCGGCACCGTGACTTGCAGCGTCGGCGGCGACTGGTTGGAGGACTCCATCTGCATCGGGTCGACCGGCTGGGTGACATTGTTGGTACGGTAGCGCTCGATCGCCGACTGCATGCGCTGGCCGTTTTCAGCGATATTGATGTTGGCGCTGCGCGCCGGCCACGGATCGATGGTTTGCATCGCCTGGTTGGCGGCAATCGCGTCGCCGGCGCCCAACGTCACACCCTCACGATGGTCAAAGTACATTTCGGAGCAGCCGCCGAGCGCGGTGCCGAGCGCGGCCATCGCGAGAGCGGCCGTGATCAGGCGTGTCGTTGATGTCGCGGCTGAACGCGCTTTCGTCTTTGAGCTCTGCTCAGTCCCTGACCAACACATAGACGCCCCCCTTCTTTGGCAGATCGAGAATATGACCGACATACGGGCGGTTAAGCGCACCCGCGGCGAGCCGCACCAGAGCCGGGCTCACCTCGGCCTTGCCCATCAGGAAAAAGTCGATGTCATTGCCGGGCACGGTGCCGTCGAGCGGCGAGTGCGCGGCGACGGTCGCGGGCATCGGCCGCACAATGTGCGGCGTCACCACGATCACCAGATCGGTCTCGTTCTTCTGATAGTGGCTGGAGCGGAACAGCGCGCCCAGCACCGGGACATCGCCGACCCAGGGCAGCTGGTCCTGCGCGGTGGTGCCGGTGTCCTGCAGCAGCCCGCCGAGCATGAAGCTCTGGCCGTCGCGCAATTCAAGCGTGGTCGACGCCTTGCGGGTGATCAGCCCGGGCACCGCGGTACCGGCGACCGTCACGGTATGAGCGGTATCGATCTCGCTGACTTCAGGCTTGATCATCAGGTTGATCAGGCCGTCCCGCAGCACGGTCGGAGTGAAGGAAAGTCCGACGCCATAGGGCTTGTAGGCGAACGACACCGTGCCGAGAGTGCCGGCTTCGGGGATCGGAATTTCGCCGCCGGCCAGGAAACTCGCGGTATCGCCGGACAAAGCCACCAGATTGGGCTCGGCGAGGCTGCGCGCGAGGCCGCGCTGCTCCAGTGCGTTGACCGCGACCTGGACCCGATTCGACAGCTGGCCGAGCAGAAAACCGTAAGGCGAGGCGCCCGACAATACGCCGGCGGCGACGTTGCCCGCCGTCGAGGCAAGGGGCAGTTGCGGTGCGCCGGGAAAAGGCGGCGCCTGGTTATTGGGCGTGATTTGATCGCCGACATTGGCGAGCGCCGAGTTGCCGAAATAATTCCACTGCACGCCGAGTTCGCGGCTGGCCTGCCGATTTACTTCGATGAAGCGCACTTCCAGCATCACCTGCTGCTGCTGCATCACCTGCACTGTGTTGATCGGGTCGGGCGCGAACTGCCGCGCCATCATCACCGCCTCGTCGAGCGTGGCGGCGTCGGGGGCGGTTCCGGACAGCAAGATGCGGCCGTTGATCGACGACACCCTGATGCGGCCGTGGGTGAACTGCGCGATTTCCGCAACCAATGGCGAAATGTCGGCGGACACCTGAATGTCGAAAATATCGACGGGCTTCTTGTCGGTATCGTACACCGTGACCCGCGTGGTGCCGCTCTTCTTGCCGAAGATCGATAACCTGCGATCGGTAAGCGGATTGACATCGGCCACCGACGGGTCGCTGACCACAATATCGGCGATACTCTGGTCGGTCTGCACGTCCTGCGATTTGCCGAGCGTAACGTTCATTGTCCTGCTCTGCGTCGGGCCGGCCAGCGCGACGCGCTGCTGCGCGTGCGCCGCAATCGTCAGCGGCGCCATCGTGGCCATCAGCGCCGCCACGAGCGCAACGCCGCTGCGCCGCGTCAGCGCCCGGATCATACTGGTCCCGTCCTGTTGACGCCGGACTCCGCCGGCGATGCTATCCTGGTCTTGGTACTGGCTGTTCACGTCGGCCTCCCCGCCGCTGCTTGTTGTCCCCGAACTTTCGTCCCGCTCCGCACTACCGTTCTGTTTGCCCCCAAAATCTCATTCGTGCGCCACCTGCCGCGGCGGAAGCGCAGCCGAACGCGCATTCGCTTTGTTGTGCTCAACCGGCACGCTGTACTGGTCGAGCGAGATGGCGTTCTTCGACACCCGTGTGACCACGATCGTCGCGAACTGCGCCGTGCCGTGCGGGCCAGTTTTGTTGACCAGGTCCAGCGGCGAAATCTGCCGCGTCGGATCGTCCTTGAGTTCGCCGGCCTTGCGTAACAGCAGCGACAGCGTGCCAACCATGGAGGCCAGCGCCAGTTTTTGTCCGCCGCTCTCGTCGACTTCGAGCGTCACCGCCTTGACGACCGCGGGCTTGTCGGCAGTGTTGTCGGCCATTTGATCGACGCCAAGCACGCGCACGTCCTGCAGCACGACATCGTTGACCGAGACCTTTTTGTCGCCCGGTCGTGTCAACAGCACATCGACATGATCGCCCGGCAGCACGAAGCCGGCGACGCCGCCGACGTCGTTGACGCGGATGGTCATCGCTTTCATGTTGTCTTTAAGCAGCGATGACAGCGTGCCACGCTGGCCGGGACCGGTGATGTTTGACGCCAGAATCGGCTCGTTGACCGCGATCGGGATCAGCACAACGCGCTTCTTGGCGGTCAACTCGCCGATTTTGGCGAACGCACCTTGCGGAACCGCGTTGTCCGGCCACGGAATTTCACGCAGCGACGACGGAGTGATCACGTCGCCGAATTTCAACGGCTTCGACGCGACGACCAAAGTGTGCGCCGGCGGCGCAGCTTTTTGCTGCGCCGCCAGATCGCGCATCGTTTGAGCGGCCCTGTTGTTAAGCCAGGCATTCGCCAAAAAGACGGCGAGCAGTCCGAACACGACCGCAAAGCCGACCATGACGATGGTGCTGGTACGCACGCCTGTCCCCTGCTGACGCCACGAAATAGTTGTTTGTCGGGAGCAATTTGGCGCGACGCTGGTATGGAATTAGTGAAACTACTGAGGCTTCTCGGTCTATGCTGAAGATTACTTGAAGCCGTATTGTTTATGTGCGGTGTATCGATTTATTTGAATGCGAGAGATAACCTTTACGAATTCACTCCACCGCGCACCGCGCGTCGGCGCGGAGTTTGATCGCTGAACAACGACGGAGAAATTCGGCACATGTGCCGCGCGATGGCATCGCGCCGCGATGCGCGCGATCTTTAACGACCGCGGTCACACACCATTAAGGACGTGCGGCGGATACCGCGCGGTAACGATGATCAGACGCGCAAAAGTCCGCGCGGCACGGCGTGGAACGGCTCGATTCCGGTTTCGGTAATCAAAACCATTTCGCCGGTCTGCACGCCGGCCATGCCGTCTTTGGTCACCACGTTGGGCTGGACGACCACGACCATGCCGGCGCGAAACGGTTCGTTAGGCACGTGCGCGCTCGGCCGGCTCTTTGAGCCGAGCACCGGGGGCAAGTAGCCGCCGCCATAGCCGTGCAACAGATCGTCAATGATGGTGAAGCCGGCCTGCTCGATGACGGTCGCGGCCTCGATCACCTCTTGCGGCGTGGCGCCGGCTTTGAGGACTGAGGCGACCGCGGCGAAGGCCGCGTCGGCGGCGGCGTGCAGGTCGCGGTAGAGCGGTGTCGGCTCGGCGCCGACTGTGAAGCTGCGCAGCACCTGGCCGGGATAGTCCCAAAAGGCGGCGCTGATTTCGGCGAATACGAGATCGCCTGCCACGACCTTGCGGTTGGCGGCGAACTGCGTCGGCACGCCGAGCCGCGGCGCGGCCATCGGCGTGACACCAATGAAGTGGATGACGGTGGCGCCGCCGAACCGCACATAGCCGCGTTCGACGATGTCGCCGAGCTCGCGCTCGGTGAGACCCGCGCGCAGCCCGTCGTGCAGCGCCAGCATGCCGCGGTCGGACAGCGCCGCGCCGATGCGCAGCCAGTCGATCTCTTCCGCCGACTTCACCTGCCTCAGCCCGATATAGGCACGATTGAGATTGCTGATCATGCCGAAGCGGCCGGACAGCGTGGCGTGCTGCTCGAACGTCATCGGCCCGATCACGGCGACGCGGCCGGGTTGCGCCGCTCGCCGCTCCAACACCTCGATGGCGGCGCCGATCGAGGAGCCGCCGCCCCAGGCGACCTTGGCGCGCGAAGCGATCTTGCTCGCCAGCGGAGCGTGATTGACGTGCTGCACGAACATCGCGTCGGCCTCGCCCGGCGTGAACACGCCGACAGCCTCGGTGGTCACCGGCCAGCCGGTGAGCCACTGCACGACGGAGCCAAAGCGGTTGGCGCCGCAGAAGATGAGATGATCGGCGCCCGCTTCCTTGAGCAGATCCGCAATCGCTGAGCGGCGCCGCGTCATTTCGGCATCCGAAAAATGCGGATACTCCGCTTCGTGGATGGCGCGCAGCCGCGGCGGCAGGGAAAAATCCGGGGAGCTTTGGGACATTGTCATCGAGCCAGTTTAGGGGGCTGGGCTTCGCAAATCCATTTTGTTAAGCGTCATTGCGAGCGAAGCGACGCAATCCAGCATTGCCTCGAAGCCCGAATTGCTTCGTCGCCTCGCTCCTCGCAATGACGGTAGCGCGCCGCATAGCGTCATTTACGCACCATCCAACCGCGCGCGTCCAGGAGCCGTTACGCCATGCCCTCGTCCTTGATCAACTCTGCCGTGTTCCGTGACATCTTCTCGACCGAGGCGATGCGAAAGGTTTTTTCCGACGAGAACCGCGTGCAGAAATACCTCGACTTCGAGGCCGCACTGGCACGGGCGCAGGGCCGGCTCGGTGTCATCCCCAAGGAAGCCGCCGAGGAAATCTGCCGGCATTGCCATGCCTCCGAGATGGATTTTGCCAAGCTGAAGGCGCAGACCGAGCGCATCGGCTATCCGGTGCTGCCGGTGGTGCAGCAGCTCGTCGCGCTGTGCCGCGACGGGCTCGGCGAGTGGTGCCACTGGGGCGCCACCACGCAGGACATCACCGACACCGCGACCGTGCTGCAGATCCGCGAGGCGCTGGCGCTGGTCGAGACTGAGATTTTGGGCATCGCCGATGCGCTGGCGATGCTGGCGAAGAGGCATCGTGACACGCCGATGGCGGGCCGCAGCAACCTGCAGCAGGCGGTGCCGATCACCTTCGGCTACAAGATGGCGACCTTGCTGGCGGGCTTCGTGCGCCATAAGCAGCGGCTCTCGGAACTGCGCCCGCGCGTTCTGGTCGGCGAATTCGGCGGCGCCGCGGGCACGCTGTCGTCGCTCGGCGGCCGCGGTCTCGAAGTGCAGGCCGAACTGATGAAGGAACTGAAACTCGGCCAGCCGGCGATCGCCTGGCACACGGTGCGTGACACCATCGCCGAGGTCGGCTGTTTTCTCGGCCTCGTCACCGGCAGCTGCGGCAAGATCGCGTTCGACGTCAAGCTTCTGATGCAGACCGAAGTGGAGGAAGTCTACGAGCCGTTCCACGAAGGCCGCGGGTCCTCCTCCACCATGCCGCAGAAGCGCAATCCGATCTCCTCGGTCTACATCACCGCGCTGACCTCGGTGGTGCGCCAGCAGGCCGCCGCGCTGCTCGATGCCATGGTGGAAGACCATGAGCGCGCCACCGGCCCATGGGAAATCGAGTGGATCGTGCTGCCGGAGATTTTCTGTCTCAGCGCCGGCGCGCTGGCGCAGACCAAATTCGTCCTCACCGGCCTGCAGGTCGACGAAAAAAAGATGCGCAGCAATCTCGATCTCACCAAGGGGCTGATTGTTTCGGAAGCGGTGATGATGGGACTCGGCCCTATCTCGGCCGGCAATACGCGCACGATCTGGTCTACGATATCTGCCGGCAGGTGGTGGCCACCAGCCGGCCGCTCGCCGATCTGCTCGCCGAGAACAAGGAAATCACCAAACATCTCGACCGCGCCGCACTGACGAAACTGTGCGACCCGGCCAACTATCTGGGCGAGGCCGGCGCCATGGTCGATCGCGTGCTGGCGATGCGGGGACAGTAAAGGAACAACTCATGCTCATCAGCGACAAACTCAAAGCCCTGATCAGGTCTGCCTGGGACGACGGCGCGCCGTGCCTGGTGGCGACGCAAGGACCTAACGGCCCGAACATTTCTCCCAAGGGCAGCATGGTGGTGTTCGACGACGGCCATCTCGCTTACTGGGAACGCTCGAAGAAACAGGCGTTGGAAAACCTCGGCCAGGACAACCGCGTTTGCGTGATGTATGCGAACTTCAAGGCGCAGCGCGACGGCGTGCTCGACTCCGGCTTCCTGCGCTTCTACGGCACCGCGCAACTATACGAGAGTGGACCGGCGCACGACGCCATCTTCAAGCTCTTGCTGCCGCGCGAGCAGACCCATGTGGGCGCCGACACCGGCATCGGCGTGCTGATCAAGATCGAGCACGCAGCCGACGTCCGCGGCAAGCCGCTGCCGTAAAGGACCGGGCTAAGGCGCGGCCGATTTCCGCCCGCGAATGACGAGCATGTAGCCGATTGCCACGGCGCAGCAGCCAAAGAAGACCAGCGTGAGCAGCGCCATCGGCCGACTGGTGGGGTCAGTGACGTAGATGAAGATGCCGGCGGCGACGAACAGCAGGGAGCAAATTTCCAAAAGCCACAGGCTGCGCGCGCCATAGGCGCGCGCCTGCGATGCCGAGCTCTCCCGGAACGACATCGCTTCGCCGGCGGGCTGCAGTCGCGCCACCTGACGTCCCGCCCAGATCGCGTAGAAGACGATAGCAAGCGCCGCGACGGCGGCCGATAGGATAAAGGCGCGGGTGCCCGATGTGGCGACGATCGCCACCAACATGACCACGTAATAGGTCTTAAGCTGGCGGCGCATGCGCTCGCCGTCCTGCTCCGAGGCGAGAACGTAACCGCGGCCCAGATAGCCCCAGGGAAAAAATAATTTTCGGCCGTCCTGCGCGGTCTTGAAGTTGCCACTGGTCAGTCCGTCGAAATAGCCCATGGGGTGCTCCCGTGCTGAGGACCGATGCGTAGCAAGACCGACACGGCCGCGCCAGCGCCGTGGGTGTGGCCGGGTTCCGCGTTCACGCTTTCGGAAGACGCCACAAAGTACGCCGCGGTCTTCCCGGCAGCCCTCACCCCCACACCAACCGCGAGGTTTCGAGAATGCGCTCGAACTTGCGCCACTGGTCCTCTTCGGGGATCGAGATGCTGTCGAGGCCGCCGAAGCCGCATTGCGGGCTGAGCGCAAGCTGATCGTCTGGCAGATGCTGCGTCGCCTCGCCGATGCGCCGGCGCAGGAGGTCGAGGCTTTCGAGCTCGGCGCGCTTCGTCGTCACCAGCCCGAGCACCGCGATCTTCCCCTTCGGCACGTAACGCAGCGGCGCGAAGCCGCCGGAGCGCTCGTCGTCGTATTCGAGCAGGATTCGATCGTGTCTGAGCTGCGAAAACAGGCGCTCGGCGATCGCGTCGTAATGGCCCTCGCGATGCCATTGCGGCATCACCTTGCCGGTCGCCGGATCGATGGTGCGCGGATTGCCCTTGCAGAGATGGATGCCGAAGGTGACGCCATCGAACCCGGCGATGACGGCGTTATCGGCGGCGATCGAGCGCGCCATGTTCTTGTCGGGGTCCTCGCCGCGCGAGCGCATGCGGTCGAGCGACACCTTGTCCACGTAGGCAGTGTAGCCCGGCGCGTCGATCTGAATGTAACGGCAACCGGCCTGCACCAGCCCGGCGACGATCTGCCGCGTGATCGCGACTACGTCAGCCATGAACGCATCCATGTCGGGATAGACGGCGGTGGAATTCTGCCAATCGAAACGCTGCGAAATCCGATCCGGGCTGAGCACCGTCACCTTGACGGGACGCGCGGCGACTTTGCTGGAGAACTGGTATTCCTCAAGCGGCACGTTGCGGATGAGCGCGAGCCGCTCGACCACGCGGCGCCGCGTTCTGATCGCCGGGCCGGGCGCGGCGAAATTCTGTTCGGCGCGGACCAGCGGCTGCAAGCTCACGCCTTCCATCGATTTGTCTTCGGCGGGTACGTCGAAGCCGGATACCAACTCGCTGAAGCTTTCCTGAAAATTGCGCCGCCGCAGCTCGCCATCCGTCAGGATCGGATAGCCGATTGCTTCCTGCCTGGCGATCACATGACAAACCGCTGCGTCCTTGGCGTGGGCGAACGCTTCTTCGGAGGCTTCGCCACGCTTGTAGGCGTCGAACACGCGCCGCAGTTCGGGCGGCGGGCACAGCCCGCCCACCTGATCGACGCGTAGAAGTTTCAGATCTTCGATTGTGGCTGACGCCGGCATGCTCACGCTCTCAGTTTTTGATCTGCAGATGGAATTCTTGTAAGATAGCGCAGTCCAGCCGCTCGCACCTACGCGAAGCGGACGCTGATGTCTTCGAGCGGAATGCCGGACGCTTTCGTAGTCCAGGTTTGACCGGCAGCGACAGGCATTGCCAGCGTCAAGGTACCGGTCGAGATGATTTCGCCGGCGCGCAGCGGCGGATTGTGTCGATCCTTGGCGAGCAGGTCGACGAGATGGCGCAGCGCGTTCAGCGGGCTGCCCAGCACCAGCGCACCGCCGCCCCGCTGGCTCTCAGTACCGTCGCATGACAGCACAACGTCGAAGGCGGCGAGCTCGCCCAGCCACCGCGCCTTGCGCGGCGCGACCGGATGCCGGTTGCCGACAAGCAGGCAGCCATGAACGCCGTTCGCTGCAACCACGTCGGCGGCGGTGAATTTCCAGCCCGGATAGATCGACTGCACGATTTCATAGCCGAGCGCGACCCAGTCGATGCAATCCAGCAGCGTGTCGTCGCCCATGCCTGCGGAGGGAGCGGCTTTCAGGCCGAACATGATTTCCGGCTCGATGCGCGGCTCGCAAAAATCGGCGGCGCGTATAGTGTCCGCCTGAACAAGGTCCCGCGTGGTGCGATCGGTGGCATAGCCCCAGATCGGCGCATCGACGCCGAAGGCCTTCCACATACCGAAATTGGTGAAGCCGATCTTGCGGCCGGTGATCTTTTCGCCGAGTCCCCTCGAAGGCGGTGCCCAGCGCGCGCGTGACCCGATAGGCTTCGCCCAGGCTCAGTCCGCCCGGGCGCGAGGAGAATTGCGGAATTTGCTCTTTGCTCGCCAACGCCGCCAAAACTTCGTTGGCGATGGCCCCGACATCTGGCGTGTGATTGGACGCAGCCATGACGCTAAGTCGCCGCGGCCTGCGCCTTCTCGTTGGTGCCCGTCTCCGGCATCAGCGCCGCGGCCTTGAGGCCTTCCTGCACTTTCGGCACAGTCGTCTTCACGTCGGTGATCGGCAAGCCGTGGGTCGGCGCGATCACTCTCACGTCAAGCTGCGCGATCAAATGATCGAGCCGGTCGCAATAGGCGTTCATGTCGGCGAACTTGGTCCAGAACAGCGCGAGGTCCGCGAAGGTCGAGGACACGTCGGGCAAGTCGAGCGACACCGCCTCCTCGGCGACCAGGCCGCAATGGCCGTCCTCGTGATAGTGGCTATAGGCAAAGCCGTCGCCCGGAAACAGCACGCGCTCCTTGGTGTCGAAGCCCCAATAGGTGGTGCGCAGGTCGCGGATCACCGGCTCGACCGCCATGAAGCTGCGTCCGCCGAGATCGATCTCGTCGCCCTCCTTCATCCAGCGCATGCGGTGCTCGTATTGCGGAAACGCAAGGTGATAGTCGCTGACGTCGCCGACAAGGAGCGCGTCGGGATGCGTCTTGAGTACGCGGCCGAGCCCGCCGCAATGCGGCGTCTCCTGATGGGTGACGAACAGATATTTGAGCGGCGCGATGCCGCGCGCGAACAGCTCGTTCATGTGCCGCTCGATGACCGGAAAATCCTTCGGATGCCCGGTTTCCACCAGGATCGAGGCCTCCTCGCCGGCGACCAGAAAGGCGGCGTTGTAGCCGTGATAGACCTTGCCCTTGTGGCGCTGCGCCAGGCAGTCGCCGATCCAGAACACGCCGGACGCGATTTCACGCGGCATGCGCTGGGCGACGGGCGTATCGAGCATGGTCTTGATCGTCGGCTTGTCGAGCATGGTCGTTTCTCCCCGAAGGGCCTCGTTTCGCTCACCCTGTGCTGCGAGCCTATCCGCGAAACGGGCCGATGTCAGCACCGGTATCTGTGATAGAAGGAGCGCCGCGCCAAGCCGCGACAACGACAGGGAGGGAGGCCATGGACGCCAAATTCGGGTTTTACGAGAAGAACGGCGTCCGCATCCGCTACACCGAGATCGGCACGGGCTTCCCGCTGCTGGCGACGCCCGGCGGCGGCCTGAACTCGCGCATCATCAACTGGCCGACGATGGCGGTGATCAACATCATGGAGGAGTTCAAGAACGACTTTCGCGTGATCACCATGGACCAACGCAACGCCAACAACGGCGAGTTGACCGGACCGATCCCGGTCGACAATCCGTGGGATGCGTTCGCCGACGACCAGTTCGGGGTGATGGACCACCTCGGCATCGACCGGTTCTTCTTCTTCGGCAACTGCATCGGCGGTCCGTTTGGAATGAAGCTGATGGAGCGCGCGCCGCAGCGCGTGGTCGCCGCCATCCTGAGCCAGCCGGTCGGGCATAAGCCGGAGGCGCCGGATTACATGTACGATTCCGGCAAGAACGTCTGGGCCAAGGAGTTTCTCGAACGCCGGCCCCAAGCATCGATGTCAGTATCAATGGCAACAATCGAGAGGTATCTGCACAACCTGTACCGCGTGCAGCCCGACTTCGTGTACAGCGTGTCGCGCGAGTTCGCCAAATCGTGCCGGACGCCGATGCTGGTGCTGCCCGATAACGTGACGGCGCATCCGCTGCAAGTCTCCATCGACATCGCCTCGCTGGCGCCTAATGCCGAGATCACGGTGTTTCCGTGGAAGGAGCCGCCGGAGCTGAAGGCCCGCACCATCAACCGCGCACGCACGTTCCTGAAGCGGTATCAGCCGGTGTAGTAACCTCGTAGCCCACATGAGCGAAGCGATATGCGGGGGCCGCCATCGGTAACTCGAGCTCCCGGATTTTGCTTCGCTCATCCGGGCTACAAAATCACCGTTCCTCGTCGCGAAAAACGTAGCGCGAGGTCGCCACGCTCTTATCGCAGGCTTTGAGAAAATCATCGAGCATCCGGTAGTGGCGCGCCACAACGTTGCGTCCGGACAGGATGCAGCCGTAACCGGGCGCCAGCGTCTCGATATCGTATTTGTCGAAAATGGCGCCGATGCCGCGGCGGATCGAATCGGTCGGCGCGCCTTCCAGCCACCAATAGCGGGTGTTGAGCATGAAGGAGCGAACGTCGGCGAGCGAGGTCAGGTCGTTGTCGGCCTCGGTGACGAACCATGGTCCGCCCTCGCTGTCGCGCCAGACATGGGTGAACAGGTCGGAGGAGAACAGCGTCCTGGTGGCATGGTCATAAAGCCAGCGCGTGGCGATCAGTCGGATCGGCGCGTTCATCACGTCGATCAGGCGGCCGCCCTTGCCGAGTGCGATGGTGTCGGCGCGACTGACCGCGGTGACCTTCATCGATTTGAGAGTGTCACGGCCTTCCGCCTTGGCGCCGAAATCGAACCACAGCGCGGCGTCGATATTACTGGTGTAGCAGGTCTCGACGTTGAAATGCCCGGCGAAGCTTTCGACGTTGTTGATCGACATGAATTCGTTGAGCCGCAGCGGGAACATCGATAGCGGCAGGCCGGGCGAGATCAACGACTCGACCTCGGCGCGAATCACCGGCTCGTCCTTGCCGAAGCCAGTGTCGATCAGCATGGCGGCGTCAGGCTCGCGCAGCAGATAGGAATTCGCCACCGAAAAGCCGCGCGCGCTCGCCGGGTAGAAGCTCACCCGGCCGTCGAGCGGGTAAGTATGCTGCAAGGCGTAGAGCTTGCCGGCGGCGAGCGTGGCGATGCCGCCCGCCGTCCCTCCGGCCGCGCGCGCCTCCCCAGGCGTGCCTCCCGATGCGTCCTGCATCACGTCCATGTGGGCCAGCTTATCGGTCCGGCGCGGCCAAGGGAACAGGGGATCGGTCCCGATCTCTGATTGGACCGCAATCACGGTGCGTGTGATCGTTTTGCCCTTTGCGGCGACTTCCCGTGACAACCGACGCCAGTTCGCTTAGCCTCGCTGCGTGAGCGCCGACGACTATCATCCGTTTATTCCGCAGCCACCCGGCTTGAAGATTGCAGGTCCGACGCCGCGCGAGCACGCGGAGGCGCGGATGAAGAGCCCGCGTGCCCAGGGGCTGTTCGCCAACTGGGATCGGCTCTTCCACGAGCCGTTTCGCGGCATCACTGTCTCCGGCCAGGTCATTCCCGATCTCTACTCGATGCGGCCGGACGGCGCGCCGACGCTCGCCATGATCGAGGCTGTCAACGCGCTGCTGGCGAGCATGACGCCGGTACAAAAGCAGCGATCGTGCTTCCCCGTCGACTCGCAGCAATGGCGGCATTGGCAGAACACCGAATTGTACGTCGAGGATTATGGACTGCGCCTCGACGAAGTCGGCGCGCCGCTGCGCGAAGCGGTCATGGCGGTGCTGCGAGCAAGCATGAGCGCACATGGCTACGAGCTGTCGCGCGATGTGATGAAGCTCAACCGCTTCCTTGGCGATATCGTCGGCGGTCCGGCGGTGCTGGGGGAATGGAGCTACATCTTTTGCCTGTTCGGCAGCCCGTCGACCATCGAGCCATGGGGCTGGCAGCTGTTCGGTCATCACCTGATATTGAATTGCTTCGTGCTTGGCGCGCAAATGGTGCTGACGCCGGCGTTCTGGGGCGCCGAGCCGAACTATGCCGACCATGGCCCGTTCAAGGGCATACGTCTGTTCCAGGATGAAGAGCGCGCGGGCCTGAAGCTGATGCGCTCGTTTTCGGCCGATCAGCAGCAGCGTGCCATCGTTGCGCATTCGATGATGGGCGGCGACCTGCCGGAAGGACGGCGGCATTTCGCCGACAACTTGCATCTCGGCGGCGCGTTCCAGGACAACCGCATCGTCCCCTATGAGGGGCTGAAGGCGGACGGCCTGTCTGCCTTGCAGCGGCGCGACCTGATGGACCTAGTCGAAAAATATCTCGTCGTATTGCCCGAAGGCCCGCGCCGTGCCCGTCTCGCCGAGGTCGAGCGCCATCTGCCTGACACTCATTTCTGCTGGATCGGGGGATTTGCGAAAGACAGTCCATTCTATTACCGGGTGCAGAGCCCGGTGACCTTCATCGAGTTCGACCACCACGCCGGCGTGTTTCTGACCAATCCGGAGCCGGCCAAATTCCACGTCCATACCATCGTGCGGACGCCGAATGGCAACGACTACGGCTTCGACCTGCTGCGCCAGCACTACGAGCATTCGCCGCATCACAAGCCACAGCAAGCGCAGCAGCAACAGGTGCAGCACCGCCATCACGGGGACGGTCGATCGAAAGCTTAAGCGGACCTGACGCCGGAACCCTACACGCCCAAATATCGCGACTTGGTTTCGTGGTCGTCGGCGAGCTCCGCCGGGCGGCAATGGTGCACGATCTGGCCCTTGCTCAGAATATAGATGCGGTCGGCATGGCGGAGTACGAAGGCAAGCTGCTGTTCGATCAGCAGGATCGAAGTGCCTGCCTCTTTCAGGTTTTCCACCAGCCGGCCGAGTTCGCGCACCATCAGCGGCGCCAAGCCCTCGGTGGGCTCGTCCATCAAGAGGAGGTCGGGATTGCCGACCAGCGCGCGGCCGGCGGCCAGCATCTGCTGCTCGCCGCCAGAGAGCTTGTTGGCGGTCTGGCCGAGCCGCTCACGCAGGTTGGGAAACAGCGCCGTCATCCGTTCCAGCGTCCAGCGGCCGATGCCGCGGCTGCGCGCAGTAACCTGCAGATGCTCGCGCACCGACAGCGAGGCGAAGATGCGCCGCCCCTGCGGCACCAGGCCGACGCCGAGTTGTGCGATGCGGTGCGCCGGCATCCGGGTGATGTCGGTGTCCTTAAACGCGATGCGGCCGCGGCGCGGCGGCGTCAGCCCGACGATGGAGCGCACCAGGGTGGTCTTGCCGACGCCGTTACGGCCGATAACGGCGACCACTTCGCCCGACTCAATGGCGAGCGAAATGCCCTGCAGGATGTGGCTCGCGCCGTAGTAGGTGTGAATGTCCTCGACCTTGAGCACGGGATCATTCCGCTCCGAGATAAATGTCGGTGACTTGCTGGTTGGCGCGGATCGCGGCCTGATCGCCTTCGGCGATCAGCCGGCCCTGGTGCATGACGGCGATGCGATCGGCAAGTTCGAAGGCGACGTCCATGTCGTGTTCGATCATCACGATCGTCATGTCGCGCGGCAATTCGTGCACCATGGCGACGACGCGGCGGGTTTCCGCCGGCGACAGGCCGGCAGTCGGCTCGTCGAGCAGCAGCAGGCGCGGTTTGCCGGCAAGCGCCAGCGCGATCTCAAGCTGGCGCTGCTCGCCATAGGACAGCGTTCGCACAATGCGTGGCGCCGCCTCGGCCAAGCCCCAACGGTCGAGCAGCCGGTGCGCCTGGGCATCCATGTCGCGGTCAGCCGCCGGTGAACCGAGGAGCCGCATGCCGCGTCCGCTGGCGCCGTCGAGCGCAAGCAGAACGCTTTCGAGCACGGTGAGGCGGGGAAACAGATTGGTGATCTGGAAGGTGCGGGCAAGGCCGAGCCGCGCACGCCGATCCGGGCGCAGCCGCGTGATGTCGACGTCGAACAGCATGATGCGGCCGGCCGACGGCACGACGTTGCCGGAAATGGTATGGAACAAGGTCGTCTTGCCGGCGCCGTTGGGGCCGAGCAGCACGCGCCGCTCGCCCGACTCGATACCGAGCGATATGCCGGATAGGGCCGCAACGCCGCCGAAATTCTTCGACACATTGTCGATGGTGAGCGCGGTCATTTCGCGCTCCAGCGCCGGCGGGCCTCGTTGACGAGGCCGATCAGGCCGCGCGGCGCGAACAGCGTAACCAGCACGTAGATGACTCCCAGCACCAGCACCCAGTGCTGCGTCAAGCTGCTGATGAAGTCTTCCAGGAACACGATGACTCCGGCGCCGACGGCCGGGCCGATCAGCGTGCCGGCGCCGCCCAGGATCACCATGATCAGCGCCTCGGCCGACTGGATGACGTAGAGATATTCCGGACCGACGAAGCGATTGTAGTAGGCATAAAGCGCGCCGGCGACGCCGGCGAATGCCGCCGATAGTACGAAGGCCACGTACTGATAGCGCCAGACGTCGAAGCCGAGCGCCCGCATGCGCGATTCGCTTTCGCGGATGCCGCGCAGCGCGCGGCCGAATGGCGATCTGACGATGGCGACGAGCAGGACCGTCGCAACGCCGACCACCGCCAGCGTGAAATAATAGAATGCCGCCGTGTTATCGAGCGAGAAGCCGAAATTGGGGCGCACGACATTGGGCATGCCGTCATCGCCATTGGTCAGCGTGCGCCAGCCGAAGGCGACGCTCCAGACCACCTGCGAAAGCGCGAAGGTGATCATCAAAAAATAACTGCCGCGGGCGCGCAGCGCCAGCGGCGCGAATACCGCCCCAGTAAGCGCGGCCGCCGCGAGCGCCGCCGGAAAGGCGAGCCCGCTGCTGACGCCGGCGCGCACCACCAGCAGCGCGACCGTGTAGGCGGCAACGCCGAAATACGCGGCGTGGCCCAGCGAGGCGAGCCCGGTATAGCCGAGCAGAAGATCGAGACTCATGGCGAACAGGGCGAATATCAGCATCTTGGTCGCGAGCGCGATGCTGTATTCGCGCAGGAACGCCGGCAGCGCGACGAGCAGCACGAGAACCGCAGCGGCGCCGGCGATTGACCAGAGGCGCGCCGTCATTGGCGGCCGAACAGGCCGGTCGGCCGCAGCACCAGAATGACGGCCATCGGCACGAACACCGTGAACAGCGCAAACTGCGGAAAGAACGCCTTGCCGAAGTCGTCGATAATGCCGACCAGCAGCGCGCCGAAAAGCGCGCCGCGCAAACTGCCGAGACCGCCGACCACCACGACAACGAAGGCAAAGATCAGCACTTCGAAATCGGCGCCGGGATAGAGGCTGAGCACCGGCCCGGCGAGTACGCCGGCGAACGCCGCCAGCGCCGCTCCGGCAGCAAAGATCATCGTGAACAAGAGCGAGACGTTGATGCCGAGTGCGCGCGCGATCTCGGCATCGTCGACGCCGGCGCGCAGCATGGTGCCGAGCCGGGTGCGCTCCTGAAACCACCACAGTCCGCCGGCGACGGCGAGGCCTACCGCGATCAGGAACAGCCGATAGTACGGATAGGAGTAGTAGCCCATCGGCATCGAGCCCTGGAAAATGTGCGGCACGTTGAGCATCAGCGGATTGCCGCCCCAGATCCACAGCGAAAGGTCGGAGAAGATGAACAGAAAGCCGAAGGTCACAAGCGTCTGCGGCAGTTCGTCGAGATGGAAACGGCGCAGAAAGAACCGTTCGATGACGGCGCCGATGAGCGCGATGACGACCACCGCGGCGATGAGCGCGAGCACGAAGCTGCCGGTGAACTGCATCACCGTCAGCCCTATATAGCCGCCGACCAGGTAGAACGAGCCGTGCGTCAGGTTGAGGATCCTCATCAGCCCGTAGATGAGCGACAGCCCGGCCGCCAGCAGGAACAGCAGCATGCCGAACGCGAGGCCGTTGAGGATGTGAATGACCCAGGTCATTGATGAGTTATGTCGTCAAAGGACTACATCGAGACCGGTCCGTCAGACGCTGCCTGGCGCCGGCAAGCGGCGCCAGGCGCGTCCTTGCGCCTATTTCTTGGCCAAGATGTGCGCGCAATCGGTCAGCGAGTTCTTGGAGTCCTTGTAGGTGTATTTGAACGACTCCAAATCGGCCTCGGTAAAGGGCCAGAACTGGTCGACGTTCGGATAAGACGCGATCGGCACATTCTGCGGCTGGCCGTTCACCATTTCGACCTTACGGATATACATGGTCTGAATCACTTGGCCGTATTTATCCAGCGAGATCGGCCCCTTCGGCGAGTTCGAACTTGACGGCCCGCAGCGCGGCCAGGAATTTCATCTTGTCGGAAACGTCGCCG